>NZ_JAANOZ010000002.1 GCF_011320115.1 Croceibacterium segetis
CGTCGCCGGCACCGTTCCCCTCGCCGCCGAGGCCGCCGCCGCCGTTGCCGTCGCCGACGCCGCCGGCGCCCTGCCCCGGCCCGGGCAGCGCGGAGGCGCCGGTGTTGGCGGCCGGGCCCATTCCCGCCTGAGAAGCGGTCACGACCGGCGGCGGGACGATGAGCGGGCGCACCGGCGGCGCCACGATCTGCGTCGCCTGGTTGCGCAAGTTGCGCGGCGATGCCCGGTGCTTCGGCGCCGGCTTGTCGACATGGCGCACTTCGGGCGGCTTGGGCCGCTCGGTCGGCTGGGGTTGCGGCGACGAGAGCGCCACCGAGACCAGCGACAGGGATTGCCGCGCCGCCTGCCGGACTCCCAGGCCGAGCACGAGCAACGCGGCCATCAGCGCGACGATCGCCACCGACGATGCCGCCGACAACGCGCGAGGAGGGTGCCAAGCATACATCTGTGGCGACCTAACAGCGAGGGCATGCACCTTCACTGAATGTTCCAGTCAGGCTTGCGATCCCCGTACGGTTACCCGCCGCGCAGCAACTGCACGCCCCAATCGCGCTCGAACAAATAGAGCAACAGCCGCGCCGCCTCACCCCGTTCGCCGGTCAGCCCGCCGTCGCGCTCGACCAGCAATCGGGCGTCGTCATGCGCCAGGGGCAACAGGCGCTGGATCTGCTCGAGGTCGGCGATGTGGAAGGGGGTGTCGCCGCTCTGCCGGGTTCCGAGCAGTTCGCCGCCGCCGCGCAGCTTGAGGTCTTCCTCGGCGAGACGGAAGCCGTCCTGCGTCTCGCGCATCAGTGCGAGGCGCTGCTTGCCCGTTTCGCTAAGCTCGGCGCTGCGCAACAGGAGGCAGACCGACTTGGCGCTGCCCCGCCCGACCCGTCCGCGGAGCTGGTGGAGCTGGGCAAGACCGAAGCGTTCGGCTTGCTCGATCACCATCAGCGTGGCGCTCGGCACATCGACGCCGACCTCGATCACCGTGGTCGCGACGAGGAGCTTGGCGCCTCCGGAGGAGAACCGCTCCATCGCGGCGTCCTTGATCTCGGGCCTGAGCTGGCCGTGGACCAGCACGACCTGGTCGCCGAACCTGTGCTGCAAGGCGGCAAAGCGGGCCTCGGCGGCGGCGATGTCCTCGCTCTCGTGCTCGCGGACCATCGGGCAGACCCAGTAGGCTTGGCTACCGCTTTCGAGATGTCGGGCCACTCCGTCGACCACCTCCGGCAGCCGCTCGACCGCGATCACGCGGGTATCGATCGCTTGCCGTCCCGGGGGCATTTCGTCGAGCTGGCTGACCTCCATCTCGCCGTATTGCGCCAAAACCAGCGTGCGCGGGATCGGGGTCGCGGTCATCGACAGGGTGTGCGGCGTCAGCTTGCCCTTCTGTGTCAGCAGCAGCCGCTGCGAGACCCCGAAACGGTGCTGCTCGTCGATCACCACCAGGCCCAGATTCTTGTATCCGACCGTCTCCTGGAAGATCGCGTGGGTGCCGACGACGATCTGGATGCTGCCGTCCATCAGGCCGATCAGGATGCTCTCGCGGGCGCGGCCCTTGTCCCGGCCGGTGAGCAGCGCGATTTGCACGCCGGTCGCCGCGGCGAGCTGGCGCAGCGTGTCGTAGTGCTGGCGGGCGAGGATCTCGGTCGGCGCCAGCAGCGCCGCCTGCGCGCCGGCCTCGACCGCGATCAGCATCGCCTCGAGCGCAACCACCGTCTTACCTGAGCCGACGTCGCCCTGCAGCAATCGTAGCATCGGGTGCGGCTGGGCCATGTCGCCCTCGATCTCGCCGATCGAACGCCGCTGCGCGCCGGTCAGCGAATAGGGTAGTCGGAGCTTTGACCGCAGCCGCCCATCGCCCTGCAGCGGCTGCCCCTTGCGGCGGCGATTGTCCGCGCGGACGAGCAACAGCGCGAGGCTGTTCGCCAGCAGCTCGTCGTAGGCCAGGCGGTCGCGCGCCTCCGGATGCTCGGCGCGGTGGGCGAGCGCCAGCGCGTCGCGCCAGGCCGGCCACTTGTGCTTGTCGAGCAGGCCGGGCTCGATCCATTCGGGCAGCTCGGGCGTGCGATCGAGCGATTGCGCGACGAGGTCGGCGACCCTCGGCTGAGTCAGCCCCTCGGCCAGCGAATAGACCGGCTCGACGAGATGCCCCATCAGCCCGGCGCTGCTCTCGGCCACATGGTCCGGGTGGACGATCTGCAGCATGTCGCCATAGCGATCGAGCCGTCCGGCGACCCAGCGCGTCTCGCCGACCGGCAACTGCTTTTTGGCGGTATAGCTGGCGCGGCCGAAATAGGTCAGCGCGAGGACGTTGCCCTTCACGTCCTGCGCCAGCACCCGGTACGGCCCGCGGTTGTTCCTCGGCGCGCGGTGCTCGACGGGAGTCAGCGCGACGACGATCTGCTCGCCTTCGGCGGCCTCGTCGAGATCGGTCACCGCACGGCGCTGCACGAAGCGGTCGGGCAAGTGATAGATCACATCGCGCACCCGGGTCAGCCCGAGCTTCTCCAGCGGCTTCTTCAACTTGGGGCCGACGCCTTCGAGGCTGTCGGCTTCGGCGAACAGCGGGTTGAGGCGGTCGGGGCGCATGGTCACGGTCTAATCGCCCCGCCCGGCGTCGTCACCCGCCACCGCGCTGAGATATGTTAATTGGGGGAACTTCGCCATGATTGAGGCTTTAGGCGAGCAAGGGCGCTCCCTGCCCCCACCACAGGAGCAAATCATGGCGCAACAGGAGTTTACCGACGCGATCGCGATGCTGAAAGCGGACCATCGCAAGGTCGAAGAGCTGTTTTCGAAATTCGAGAACGCCAGCGGCGACGGCAGGAAGCAGCAGCTCGCCGAACAGATCTGCAACGAGCTCAAGATCCACACAATGCTCGAGGAAGAGATCTTCTATCCCGCGCTCGAAGGGAAGATCGAGGAAGACACCCTCAGCGAAGCCTATGTCGAGCATGACGGGGCCAAGGTACTGGTCAACGACATCATGGCCGGCGGCCCGGACGACGACTACTACGACGCCAAGGTCAAGGTGCTGGGCGAGGAGATCGAACACCACGTCAAGGAAGAGGAAGCGCCGAGCGAAGGCATGTTCTCGCAAGCGCGCGACACCGACGTCGACCTCGTCGAGCTGCGCGACCAGATGCTGGCACGAAGGGAAGAACTGCTGGCGCAGGTCGAAAGTGGCGGCCTGCCGCCGGCTCAGCCGACCGTTGTGACGCCCCAAGCGGCTTGACGCGCCCCGGCTGAAGGGAGAGGGGGCGGGCATGATTGCCGCCCCCGATCTCGCCCCTCGCCTGGCCCGCGCCCGCTTCCGGGCCTGGCATCGCGGCACGCGCGAGGCCGATTACATGATCGGCGGGTTCTTCGACCGGCACCACGCCGCCTGGTCACAGGCCGACCTCGAATGGTTCGAAGCGCTGCTCGAGGAAGACGATGTCGAGATCATGGCCTGGGCTCTCGGCAGCGCCGAGGTGCCGGAAAGCTATGCTGGTCCTCTCATGCAGGCGCTGAAAAAGCTCGATTACGTCACCATATAGCTTGCGCGATGCGCGCCTGGCCGCCTAGGCGGCTCGCAACGCACAAATACCCGCCGGTGACGCCGTTTCAAAACGCGCCGGCGGGTATTCGCGCGTGCCCGCAACCCGTGACTACCAGGACTTTCCGACCCAGCGCATGCCCGATCTGAGCCGAATTCTTTCCGCCGACAGCCCCCTGACCCTCGCCTCACTGGCGCGCGGCGCACAGCCACTGGTGATGGGCGACCTCGCGCGCGCTTCAAAAGGCCGCGCGGTGTTCGTAGCGCCCGACGAGCAGGCGATGCGCGAGGTGGTCGACGCCGCGCGCTGGTTCGCGCCCGAGTTGCAGGTGATCGAGCTGCCCGCGTGGGACTGCCTGCCTTACGACCGCGCGAGCCCGGCGTTGTCGGTCAGCGCGCGGCGGCTTTCGGCGCTGCACCAGCTTCAATCGGGAGAGCGCGGCAAGCAACTGCTGGTGACGACGGTCAACGCGCTCCTGCAACGCGTGCTGACGCCGTTCCGTATCCGCGAATCCGTCCGCGAGTTGAAGCCGGGCATAACGATCGGGCACGAGAGCCTCAGCGCGCTGCTACAGCGGCAAGGCTACTCGCGCACCGACACCGTGGTCGACAACGGCGAGTTCGCGGTGCGCGGATCGATTTTCGACCTCTTTCCGTCCGGTCTCGAGCAAGGGCTTCGCCTGGATTTCTTCGGCGACGAGCTCGAAAGCCTGCGGCTGTTCGACCCCGGCACCCAGCGCACCACCGAAGTGATCGACGGGCATTTGCTGCTGCCCGCGAGCGAAGCGCTGCTCGACGAGGAATCCATCAAGCGCTTCCGCTCCCGCTATCGCGAGCAGTTCGGTGCGCATGCGACGCAGGACCCGCTCTACCAGGCGGTCAGCGAAGGCCGCCGTCTCGCCGGGATGGAGCACTGGCTGCCGCTGTTCGAGGACAAGCTGGCTACGTTGTTCGATCACCTTGGCCACGACGACCTGATGGTAATCGATTCCGCCGCGCTGGCGGCCGCGGACGAGCGCTTCAAGGACATCGACGACTATCACCGCCAGCGCGGCGAGATCACCGGGCAGGCAGCGGGGAGCTACCGCCCGCTGGCCACTGACGCGCTTTACCTCTCGCCCGACGAATTCGCCGGGAAGCTGGTGGGTTGGCCGGTCCACCGCGCGGACATCTTCGCCCAGCCCGAAAGCGCCTCGGTGCTCGACTTCGCCTTTCGCTCGGCGCGCGATTTCGCCCCCGAACGCTCACGCGGCGACAACGTCTACGAAGCGGCCGCCGCGCACCTCAAGGCCGTCGCCAAGGATGGCCGCAAGCCGCTGTTCGCCGCCTATTCGACCGGGTCGCGCAGCCGCATCGTCTCGATCCTCGAGGAAGCCGGCGCCAGGGCGCGACTGGCCGATAGCTGGCAGGAAGCGCTCGGTCTCGCCGCCAAGGGGCCGGTGGCGCTGGTCCTGCCGCTCGACACGGGCTTCTCGAACGACGCGATAGACTTGTTCACCGAACAGGACCTGCTCGGCGACCGGCTCGTACGCCGGCGCAAGAAGCGCAAGGATTCGGACGCCTTCCTCGCCGAACTGGCCGCGCTCAATGCGGGCGACTTGGTGGTTCACATGGATCACGGCATCGGCAAGTACCTGGGCCTCGAGCCCATCCAGGTCGGCCAGAGCCAGCACGACTGCGTGCGGCTCGAGTATGCCGGCGGCGACAAGCTGTTCATTCCGGTCGAGAACATCGACGTGCTCAGCCGCTACGGTTCCTCGGAGGAGCTGGTCCCGCTCGACCGGCTCGGCGGCGAAGGCTGGCAGCGCCGCAAGGCGCGGCTCAAGGAGCGCATCCGCGAGATAGCCAACGACCTGCTGCGCACCGCCGCCGCCCGCGCGCTGCGCAAGGCGCCGGTGTTCGTGGCCGAGGAGAGCGCCCTCGCCCAGTTCGTCGACCGCTTCCCGTGGGACGAAACCGACGACCAGGAACGCGCGATCGAGGACGTGCTCGGCGACCTCGCCGAAGGCAAGCCGATGGACCGGCTCGTCTGCGGCGACGTCGGTTTCGGCAAGACCGAGGTCGCGCTGCGCGCCGCGTTCGTGGCGGCGATGAACGGCGAGCAGGTCGCGGTGGTTGCGCCAACCACCCTGCTCGCGCGCCAGCATTTCCAGAACTTCTCCGATCGCTTCACCGGTTTCCCGCTCAAGGTCGGCCGCCTGAGCCGCCTGGTCGGGGCCAAGGAAACCAAGGAAACGCGCGAGGGCCTCACCGACGGCACGATCGACATCGTCATCGGCACCCACGCGATCCTGTCGAAAACTACCAGGTTCAAGCGCTTGGGCCTTGTAATCGTTGATGAAGAACAGCGCTTCGGTGTCACCCACAAGGAAAAGCTCAAGCAGCTTCGCGCCGACGTGCATGTCCTCACGCTCACTGCCACGCCGATCCCGCGCACGTTGCAGATGGCGATGAGCGGGCTGCGCGAATTGTCGACCATCCAGACCCCGCCGGTCGACCGCCTCGCGGTGCGCACCTACGTCATGGAATGGGACGACATGGTCATGCGCGAGGCGCTGCTGCGCGAGCATCATCGCGGCGGGCAGAGCTTCATCGTCGTCCCCCGCATTGCTGACATGGAATCAGTCAGCGACTGGCTCCACAAGCACGTCCCGGAAGTGAAGTTCGTCACCGCCCACGGTCAGATGAGCCCGACCGAGGTCGAGGAGCGGATGGGCGCGTTCTACGAGAAGAAGTACGAAGTGCTGCTCTCGACCACCATCGTCGAGAGCGGGCTCGACATCCCGAGCGCCAACACCATCATCATCCACCGTGCCGACCGCTTCGGGCTCGCCCAGCTCTACCAGCTGCGCGGGCGCGTGGGGCGGGCCAAGCTGCGCGCTTATGCCTACCTGACAACGGGGAAGGACACGCAGCTGTCGGAGGTGGCCGAGAAGCGGCTCAAGGTGCTCGGCGACCTCGACAGCCTCGGCGCCGGGTTCCAGCTCGCCAGCCACGACCTCGACATCCGCGGCGCCGGCAACCTGCTCGGCGACGAGCAGTCGGGCCACATCCGCGAGGTCGGCTTCGAACTCTACCAGTCGATGCTCGAGGACGCGATCCTGGCCGCCAAGGCCGGTGAAATGGGCCTCGAGCGCGAGCGCGAGAGCGTCAGCCCGCAAATCACCGTCGACGCCCCGATCATGATTCCCGACACCTACGTGCCCGATCTCGCGGTGAGGATGGCGCTTTATCGCCGGCTCAACGATGCCGAGCCGGGCGACATCGAATCACTCGCCGCCGAGATGATCGACCGCTTCGGCCCGCTGCCGCAGCCCACGGCCAACCTGATAAAGCTGATCGAGATCAAGCACCAGGCGATCGCCGCCAACGTCGCCAAGATCGACGTCGGCGCGCGCGGCACGCTGGTCACCTTCCACAACGACGATTTCCCTGATCCGGCCGGCCTGATCGCCTACGTCGAGCGGCTCCAGGGGACCGCGAAGCTGCGCCCGGACATGAAACTGGTGATCAACCGCGCCTGGGGCGACCCAGCAGCCCGGCTCAACGGTCTGGTCCAGTTGACCAAGGGACTCAGCGGCATCGTGAAACGCGCGGCGAAACGCGAGAAAGTGCCGGCTTAGCCGGCGGCGAAGTCGGCGAAGGCCCTTGCCGTCATCGGCGCGCCGCCTAGGAAGCCCTGCCATTTCTCGCAGCCTTCTCGGGCGATGGCGAGGCGCTGTTCCTCGGTTTCGACCCCCTCGGCGACGACCCACAGGCCGAGCGCCCAGGCCATCGCGACAATCCCGCGCAAAACCGCGCGGTCGCGCTCGTCGTCGACGATACCCTCGATCATCGAGCGGTCGAGCTTGAGCCCGTCGAGCGGCAAGTGCTTGAGATAGCGGAAATTGCAGAATCCGGCGCCGAAGTCGTCGAGCGCGATGCGAATACCGCGGCGCGCCAACCGGTCGAGTTGGACACCGCTACGGTCCAGTTCGGAGACGAGCGCCTGTTCGGTGAGCTCGATCGTCAGGCGCTCGGGACCGAAATCGGCGACGGTCAGGGCGGCCAGGATCGTGGTGCCAAAATTGTCGTCGAGGAGATCGGCTGCCGAGATATTGATCGACAACCGCAAATGCTCCGGCCAGGCGCTGGCGACGGCGAGCGCGCGGATCGCAATGTGGCTGGTGAGTTCGGTCGCGCGGCCGCAGCGCTCCGCAATGTCGAACAGTGCCTCGATGCCGATCCGGCCCAGCCGGGGATGATTCCAGCGTGACAGCGCTTCCGCGCCGACAAGCCGGTTTCCGGCGCTGGCGAACTGTGGCTGGAAGAGGATCTCGACCTGGCCCAGTTCGATCGCCGCGGTCAGTTCCTCCGACCGCTTGCCGCCGCCGCGCCGGTCGGCAAGCCCACGGCGGTCGGGAATGGTGTCGGCGCTGAACATTGCCGTGCTCTGGCTGACTGCGCGTCCCGCGTCTGCCGTTTCGCGGTGCGCGTTGCAAATCGGGACGGGGGTCCATAGGTATCTGCCGCGCCGCCAAGGAGGGGCCGCCGATGGGCGTGAAGACGGAATTCGAACGGCTCGCCCTGCTCGCCTCACCCGTGGAGAAGGCGCAGGAAACCGCTCGCCAGCTTGCCGGCGCGGCCGACTGGGTGCCGCTGGAGGAGGCCGACGCCGCGGTCGTGCTCGGCGGCGACGGGTTCATGCTGCAAACGCTGCACCAGATGCTCGACGAGGGGCGCGTGATCCCGGCTTACGGGATCAATTTGGGTACCGTCGGCTTTCTGATGAACCCGCATCGTTCCGGGAACGTCGCCGCCCGGCTCGCCAAGGCGCGGCACATCGCAGTCGCGCCGCTGCGCATGACCGCGATCACCCAGGACGGCGCGCATCACGTGCACAACGCGATCAACGAGGTTTCGCTGCTGCGCGAAACGCGCCAGACGGCTAAGATCGAGGTTACCGTCAACGACAAGGTGCGCATCCCCGAGCTGGCTTGCGACGGGGTGCTGCTGGCGACGCCGGCCGGCTCGACCGCCTACAACCTGTCAGCCAATGGGCCGATCCTCCCGCTCACCTCCAACATGCTCGCGCTGACGCCGATCAGCCCGTTTCGGCCGCGCCGCTGGCGCGGCGCGATCTTGCCCGATCAGAGCACGGTCACGTTACGCGTGCTGGAACCTGCCAAGAGACCGGTCGCCGCCGTCGCCGACCAGAAGGAAGTGCGCGACATCGCCGAGGTGCGGCTGGCGATCGATCACGGCAGCGAATTGACGCTGCTGTTCGACCCCGGCCACAGCCTCGACGAAAGAATTGTCAGCGAGCAGTTCGTCGCCTGAAGATCGTCGCCTACGGGCTGACCGGCTTGTTGTTGTTGTCGCTCGAGGACGCAATCACCGCGACGATGGCGACCGCCAGAATGGCGATCAATGCTGGAAGCGCGGCACCAGGTACGCCGGCGAGTTCTTCGCTGTCCCCTGTCGGCGAGCTGGCACGAACCGCGCTGGCGGCAGCAGCCGGCTGCGACAGCAAAAGGCCGGTTGCGGCCAGACAGGTAAGAGCGCTCTTCATCGGCTTCATGGTGATCTCCGTGTTGCAACCCGTGGTGCGCCGGGTGGCACATCCACACAGGAGCATCGCCCGGCGCGGACCTGAGTTCCGCGTCATGCGATCAAGGGTTTTTCCCAGGCGGCGAGCCGAGCGGCGGAAGATCTCGCAAGATACAGAGATATAAGGAAAAATGCGGAACGGATGCTCGCCGGCGGAGGCAGATTGGACACCGGCGAACTTGCCCGTTCGACGGGCTTGCAAAACCCCGAGGCCGCCCATATAGGCGCGGACCTGCCCATCGGGCTGCTCCCCGATAGCTCAGCGGTAGAGTAGGTGACTGTTAATCACTTGGTCGTTGGTTCGAATCCAACTCGGGGAGCCAATTTTCCGCCGTCGCTGACGCCGCCGGCCCGCTCTGCGGTCAGCCCGGCTTCTTGAAGCGCAGCGCCAGCTTGTCGGTCTCACCTTGGATCGAGGGATCGCGCACCCCGAGCTCGTGTGTGTCCTTCGGGTTGGCAAGCAGGGTCGATTGCGCATCGAGCTTGAAGCCGGCTGCCTGCACCTCTGAAGTCACCGCCGCCGGGTCGATCCGGTGCAGCGTCGAGGTCGTGGTCGTGCCCGCGCCGGCGGCCGCGGCGTGATCCTCGATGAAATAGACGCCGCCCGGCTTCAGCGCGGCGAAGGCCGCGGCATTGAGCCCGGGGATGTTGGCGGTCGGGCCGTTGTGGAAATCGTGGTAATTTTCGGTCGTCCACACGACGTCGACCGGAGTGTCGAGCTTGAAATTGGCGAGGTCGGTGGGGACCACGGTGACGTTGCCGTACTGCGCGGCGAGCGCGTTGAGCGCGTCGAGCCCGCCAGGGCGATTGGCAAACCCTGTCGGCACCAGCGCATAAATGTGGCCCTTGGGCCCGACGGTCCTGGCGAGGATGCGCGTGTAATACCCGCCGCCCGGCATCAATTCGGCCACCTTGTCGCCCGGCTTGACCCCGGCGAAGGCGACGATCTGCGCCGGTTTGCGATGGACGTCGCGCGCGGTGTCGGCGGCCGGGCGCTGGGTGTCCGCAACGGCAGCGGAAATCGCCGGCGAAACGTTCTGCGCCGCCGCGCTCACTGCGAGGCTCGAGGTGGCGAGGGCTAGCGAAGCGGTAAAGGCGAAGGCAAGTCTCACGATGTCTCTCCCGGTCCTGGCGTTGTTGGAAGCCTGGATTTAAAGCGAAGCGGCCTTGCGGAAGCGTTCGGCCGCTTGCGTCGCGATGTTCTTCTGCTCATCCTCGCAATCGGCCTCGACAAGATCCTCGATCTCTTCGGCCGCGCGCTTCAGCAGATGCTGCGCCGCTTTTACCTTGGCTTCGGAATTGGCGAGCTCGTGCTCGAGGTCGCGCGCCGACTCGTTTCCTTGCGTCATCTGGTGACCCTCCTGACTGCCGCGCGATGCTAAGCCAATCGGGCGGCAAGGCAAGGGTTAGCCGGGTGCGGCAGCAGGCTTGCGCGCCTGCACGGCGATCTGCAGCGCCAGTGGCACTGCCAGCGCGATCATTGCGGCGCCGGCGTACCATGGGGCGTCGTGTCCGAACTCGTAGATCAGGCCGAACGTCGGCGGCGCGATGATGCGGGAGAATGCGTTGGAAGCCATCAGCAGCCCCATCACACTGCCTTGCCGCTCCGGCGGGACCGTGCGGCTGGTGAGCGCGCCCGAGGTCGGAAACGCCAGGCTGTGACCCATCATCAACGTGCCCATCAGCAGCACGGCGACGTAAGGCTCGCGCAGGATCGGCTGCAGCAGCATCGATGCGGCGAGGACGACGATCCCGCCGGCGATCACCCGCCCCTCGCCGAAGCGCACGACAAGCGGATGAAGGAAGAACAGCTGCACGATCAGCCCGCCTGCACCGATGGCGATGAAGGCGAAGCCGAGGTCCCTCGCGGTCCAGCCGAAATTGGCCTCGCTCCACAAGCCGTAGACCGCCTCCATCGAAGCGAACGCAGCGATGCCCAGGAACGAGATCACGAACAGTCGCAGCAGCAGGGTGTGCGAGGTCACGTAGCTCACCGCCTCGCCATAACGCGGCAACGGGGCGGCCCGGCCGAGCGGCGCGCGCGCGTCGCGCAGCACCAGCAGCGACCAGACTGCGGTGATCGCCGACAGCGCAGCGGCGGCGAGGATCGGGGCATGGAAATCGGCCAGGCTTCCGCCCTCGCCGGCAAGCAGCCCGCCGATCACCGGCCCGAAAGCAAAGCCGAGCGAGAAGCTCGCTCCGAACAGGCCCATGGCCTTGGCCCGCTTCTCCGGTGGTGACGCATCCGCGAGGAATCCTTGCGCGACGCTCAGCGTGCCGCCGAAGAAGCCGTTGACCACGCGAATGGCGATGGCGATCCAAAGCCCCGGGGCATAGGCGAACGCGACATAAGTGATCGCCGCGCCGGCGGTGGTCGCCACCAGCACCGCGCGGCGGCCCCAGCGGTCGGACTGGCGGCCCCAGAAGATCTCGCCGAACACGTTGCCCAGGCTGTAGGCGGCGAACAGCAGGGCGACCTCGAAGGCTCCGGCGCCGAACAGGGGGCCGTAAAACGGTAGCAGCGGCAGGATCAGGCTGAAGCCGGCGATGTTGACGAACACCGCGAACATCAGCGGCAGCATCCGCTTGTAGTCGATCTCACCCGGCATAGCGCGGCTCCGGCAGGCCCTGCACGTTCAGCCCGTCGATCACGAAGCAGCAACCGTCGTCGGGTGCGGCTTGGCGGCCGGGGATGAACGAAGGGTCGATAGTGGGCACGAACAGGCGGTCTAGCTCGGCCCCGAAGAACATCACGCTGGCGGGGATTCGCGTCGGGAAGGCGATCTCGCGCAGCACTTCGCCGGCCGGGCTGACGCACAGCACCACCCCGCCCTCGCATATCGCGGTCCACAGGTTGCCGCCGGCATCGACCGTCGCACCGTCGGGGATCGGGCCCCACGGCGAACTGTCGAAGAACGGACGCCGGTTGGTCGCGGCGCCGGTCTCGAGGTCGTAGTCGTACGCGTAGATCAGGTGGCGCAGGCTGTCGGCGTGGTAGAGCGTGCGGCTGTCGGGCGACCAGCACGGGCCGTTGCCGAGGTGAATGTCCCCGTCGAGCTGGGTGAGCAACCCCCGCTCCAGCGAATAGAGCCCGCCCTTCGGCTCCTTCATCGCCCGGTGGCTGGTGCCGAACACGAAACGGCCAGCGCGATCGACCTTGCCGTCAGCGAGCTGCACCTCAGGATCCGGCGGATCGAGCAGCGCCAGCGGCTCGACCGCACCGGTTCGAAAATCGAGCGAATGCACCCCCGATCCGAGCGCGACGATTGCTCCACCGCCTTCGCGCAACGCCATCGAACCGATGACCTCGGGGACGCCCCAACGCTTCACATCGGGCGAAGCGGGGTCCCAGCGGAACACGGCCTTTTCGACGATGTCGATGTAGTACAGTACCTGCTCGGCGACGTCCCACACCGGCCCTTCGCCGACCTTGCATTTCGGCAGGTCGAGCTTGCTGATCTTCATTGGCGGCGCTTCCTCTCGCCGCAATCCTAACAGTCGTTACGATTGCGGCAAGGGGGTTGCCGCTTAGTCGGCGGCGCCGTGGCAGTGCTTGTATTTCTGGCCCGAGCCGCAGGGGCACGGCGCGTTGCGGCTCAAGTCCATCCCGGCGTAGGGATTGTCGCGGTCAGCGCCGCCCGCTTCGGCGGCGGCGAAGGTCGTCGCCCCGAGCGCGCCGAACATCTCCGGAATTCGCGCCGACCCATCCCGGTCGGCCGAATCGTCCATGCCCGTAAACGGATCGATATGCCCGGTGAGGAAATCGGGCAGCTCAGGCAGGCTCGCCTGTTGCGGAGCGATACGCAGCTGGCTGTTCAGCAGAATGCGTGTCACATCCTCGCGAATGGTCTCGAGCATCAGCTCGAACAGGCCGAACGCTTCCTGCTTGTATTCGTTGATCGGCTGTTTCTGGGCATAGGCGCGCAGGAACACCACCTGACGCAGCGCGTCGAGCGTCGCGAGGTGCTCCTTCCAATGGTAGTCGAGCCGATCGAGCAGGACCTGCTTTTCGACCTGGCGCCAGACCGCGCCGTCGTTCTCGGCGATCTTGTCGGCCATGATCTTGTCGGTCATCGCGACCAGCCGTTCCTCGATCATCTCGGGCTCGACCGCATTTTCCTGCAACCAGTCCTGGAGAGGCGGCTCGATGCCGAGGACGTCCTTGATCTTGGCGGCGAGGGCTTCGATGCCCCAATTCTCGGGGTACGATCCCGGCGGGCAGGCGGTGCCGACCATGGCGTTGATGGCATCGTGGCGCATGTCGACCACCACATCGTCGACGCGCTCGCTGTCCATGATCTCGCTGCGCTGCTCGTAGACCACCTTGCGCTGGTCATTCATCACGTTGTCGTACTCGACGACTTGCTTGCGAACTTCGTAGTTGCGCGCTTCGACCTTCTTCTGCGCGGTCTCGATGGCCTTCGACAGCCACTTGCTGCCGATCGCCTCGCCGTCGGCGAGGTTCGAGTTCATCATCCGCGCGAACAGCGTATCCGGGCCGAAGATGCGCAGGAGGTCGTCCTCGAGGCAGAGGTAGAAGCGTGACAGGCCGGGATCGCCCTGACGGCCCGAGCGGCCGCGCAGCTGATTGTCGATGCGGCGGCTCTCGTGGCGCTCGGTGCCGAGCACGAACAGGCCGCCCGCGGCGAGCACCTTCTCGCGCTCGGCGGCGACCTCGGCCTTGATCTGGGCGATGGCCGCATCGCGCGTGGGGCCTTCCTCGAGGTCCTTGAGCTCGTCCTCGATGCGGAACTCGACGTTGCCGCCGAGCTGGATGTCGGTCCCGCGGCCGGCCATGTTGGTGGCGATGGTCACCGCGCCGAGCCGGCCGGCCTGGGCCACGATGTGCGCTTCCTGCTCGTGGAAGCGCGCGTTCAGCACGGCGTGCTTGACCCCCTCCTTCTCGAGATAGCTGGAAAGCAGCTCCGACTTTTCGATCGACACCGTGCCGACGAGCACCGGCTGGCCGATCTGCTGCTTCTCCCGGATCGACTTGGCGATCGCTAGGAACTTGTCCGCCGTGTTCTTGTAGAATTCGTCTTCCTCGTCGATCCGCGCGACCGGCTCGTTGGTCGGGATCTCGACGACGTTGAGCTTGTAGATTTCCCAGAACTCGGCCGCCTCGGTGGCGGCGGTGCCGGTCATGCCGGAAAGCTTGGGATACATGCGGAAGTAGTTCTGGAAGGTGATCGTCGCCATCGTCTGGTTCTCGGGCTCGATCTGCACCCCTTCCTTGGCCTCGACCGCCTGGTGCAGGCCGTTCGACCAGCGGCGCCCTTCCATCATGCGCCCGGTGAACTCGTCGATGATGACGACCTTGCCGTCCTTGACGATGTAATCGATGTCGCGCTTGAAGATGATGTTGGCCTTCAGCGCCTGGTCGAGGTGGTGGACGACCTGGGTGTTCTCGACGTCGTAGAGGTTGTCGGTCGAAAGCAGCCCGGCTTCGGCGAGGCGCCGCTCGATCTCCTCGTTGCCTTCCTCGGTCAGGCTGACGTTGCGGGCCTTCTCGTCGACCTCGTAGTATTCCGCCTCGAACGTCTTCACGACCTCGTCGAGCTGGATGTAGAGATCGGCCTTGTCCTCGGTCGGGCCGGAGATGATCAGCGGCGTGCGGGCCTCGTCGATGAGGATCGAATCGACTTCGTCGACGATCGAGAAATTGAACGGCCGCTGCACTTGCTGCTCGCGCTCGTGCTTCATGTTGTCGCGCAGGTAATCGAAGCCGAACTCGTTGTTGGTGCCGTAGGTGACGTCGGCGGCATAGGCCTCGCGCCGTTCCGGCTCCGAGAGGTTGGGCACGATCACGCCGACGGTGAGCCCGAGGAACTTGTGAATGCGGCCCATCCATTCGGCGTCGCGCTTGGCCAGGTAGTCGTTGACCGTGACGACGTGGACGCCCTTGCCCTCGATGGCGTTGAGATAGGTCGCCAGCGTGGCGACGAGGGTCTTGCCCTCGCCGGTCTTCATCTCGGCGATCTCGCCGCGGTGGAGCACGATGCCGCCGACCAGCTGGACATCGAAGTGGCGCATCCCGAGCACGCGAACCGAAGCTTCGCGAACGGTGGCGAAGGCCTCCGGGAGGATGTCGTCGAGCGTCTTGCCGTCGGCGAGCTGCTCGCGGAATTTCTGCGTCTGCGCCTGCAGCTCGGCATCGCTGAGCGCCTGGATTTGCGGCTCGAGCGCGTTGATGGTGGCGATCGTCCGGTCGAGCGAACGGACGTAGCGGTCGTTGGCCGACCCGAAAATGGCTTTGGCAATGGTGCCGAGCATGACGAATTCCTGGTGTTGAAACGAAACAGGCGGCCGCGCGGCTCGGCGCGGCCGTAGCTAAACGACTGGCGGAAGCGTCAGGCTATTCGAGCGCGCGGTCGGCGCGGAGCATCACCGGTGGCAGCACGACCGGCGGCCGCGGCTTGGGACAAGGCGCCTTGCCGGCGTCCTTCTGCGGTGCCGGCGGTGTGAGCGCGGGGCCGCTGCTCGGCAGCGTGCACTTGCTGACGAACTCGGCACTGGCGACCAGTCGCACGCTGGCGACGTCGCTCACCTGCGCCGCCTGCGCCGGAGCGCCGGCGGCGGCCAGTCCGGTGAGGATCGCAAGGATGGTGAGCAATCGGCGCAGCATGTCTCCGGATAGATAGCAATGCGGTCTGATTTGTCCATGAAAAGCGCCCCGGTTTTCAGCCGGAACGGCAGCCCGATGGCGCAGCCGATTGTCGCGCCGTCCGCGATTGCCTATGCGCTGACCCGCCATGGACCTCGAACGCTCGCCACTTGCCCTGCCGTTTCCCGCCATCCCGCCGATCGCCGGCGTGACGCCGCGCGTCGCCCGCGCACACTACAAGGATTGGGACCGCTGCGACCTGACATACGTCGAACTCGCCGAAGGCACCGCTGTCGCCGGGGTGTTCACGCAGAACGTTTGCTGCTCGTCCGAGGTCGAAATGGGGCGCGAGCAAGTGCGGCTCGGCCGCGCGCGCGCACTGGTTGTGAACGCCGGCAATGCCAACGCGTTCACCGGTTTTCGCGGACGCGAGGCGGTCGAGCAGATCATGGCGCAAGTCGCCCAGCACCTCGGCTGCGAGCCGAGCGATGTGTTCGTCTCCTCGACGGGGGTGATCGGTGTGCCGCTGCCAAAGGACAAGGCGCGCGAAGGCGTCGCCGCGGTGTTCGCGGCACCTCAGTGTTCATGGGAAGAAGCCGCCGCAACCATCGGCACGACAGATACATTTCGCAAGGGCGCACTGGCGACCGCGGTGGTCGACGGGCGCACCGTCACGATCGCCGGGATCATCAAGGGCAGCGGGATGATCGCGCCCGACATGGCGACGATGCTCGGCTACGTGTTCACCGACGCGGCCGTCGAATCCGCATTCCTCCAGCGCCTGCTCAGCGCTGCGGCGGCCGATACCTTCAACTGCATCACCGTCGACAGCGATACTTCGACCAGCGACACCGTGCTCGCCTTCGCCACCGGCGCCCCGGGCAACGCTCCCCTAGCCTCCTTCGACGACCCGGGCGCAGACGCCTTCGCCTCCGCCCTGCACGACGTCTGCCGGCAGCTCGCCCAGCTTGTCGTCCGCGACGGCGAAGGCGCGCAGAAGTTCATCGAGGTGCGGGTCACCGGCGCGACCAGCGACGACAGCGCGCGCCGGATCGGCCTCGCGGTGGCCAACTCGCCGCTGGTCAAGACCGCCATCGCCGGGGAGGACGCGAACTGGGGCCGCGTGGTGATGGCCGTCGGCAAGGCGGGCGAGCCGGCCGACCGCGACAAGCTCTCGATCGGTTTCGGCGGCACCTGGGCGGCGCGCGACGGGCAGCCGCTCGCCGATTACGACGAAGCCCCCGTCGCCGCGCACCTCAGGGGCCGCGAAATCCAGGTCGAGATCGATCTCGGTCTCGGTGAGGGACGCGCGACGGTGTGGACCTGCGATCTGACCCACGGCTACATCGCCATCAACGCCGACTACCGCTCGTGACCGACATCATGGCCTTCCACCAGGCCGTGCATGATCTCCTGCGCGAGGTCTCGCAGAAGGCGATCCTGCCGCATTTTCAATCGCTGGCGGCCCACCAGATCGAGGAAAAGGCCGCCGACGATTTCGTCACCGTGGCCGACAAGCTGTCCGAAGAGCTTTTGACCGAAGGGTTCGGCAAGATCATCCCCGGGCTGCCCGTCGTCGGCGAGGAAGCGGCCTTCGCCGATCCCACAGTTCTCGAGCGCTTGTCCGGCCCATGCTGGATCGTCGACCCGATCGACGGCACCCACAATTTCGCTCACGGGCGGCAACCCTTCGGCATCATCGTGGCGATGGCCGAGGCGGGTGTGGCGCACACCGGCTGGATTTACGATCCGCTCAGCGATCGCCTGTGCATCGCCCATCGCGGCAAGGGGGCCTTCATCAACGGCGAGAAGATCGTCGCGCGAGCCACCGGCACCGAGCCGCCGGTGGCCGCCATTTCGCTGATCTTCGTCGACCCCTCGCGCCGCGAGGCGATCCGCGAGCACATCGCGCCGCATTACACCTTGGTCGACATTCCGCGCTGCTCGGCCGAGCAGTATCCGCACCTGGTGCTCGGGCAGAACGACCTCTCGCTGGTCGAGCGCACGCTCGCGTGGGATCATGCGGCAGGCGCGCTGTTCCTCAACGAAGCGGGCGGCAAGGCAGCGCGGCACGACGGCTCGGCCTACCGCGTCGACGAATGGGACAAACCTGGCCTGATCTGCGCCTCCTCACCCCGGCTATGGGACGAGATGGCCGAGCGGCTTGCGGCGCTGGCCGCCTAGATTACGCTCTCGATCCAGCCCTTGAGCTGGCTCTTCGGCGCCGCGCCGAGCTTTTGCGCGACCGGCTTGCCGTCCTTGAACAGGACCATCAGCGGGATCGACTGGACGCCGATCTTCCCCGGAATTTCGGGGTTCTCCATGATGTCCATCTTGGCGATGGTCACCTGCCCGGCAAGCTCCTCGGCGATTTCCTCGAGCGCCGGGGCGATCATCTTGCACGGCCCGCACCAGTCGGCCCAGAAATCGACCAGCACGGGCGTCGACGACTCGAGCACGTCGGTCTGGAAGCTGGCATCGGTGACGGCTTTGGTGGGCATCGGAGAGGCTCCTTCGGGTGTTCTCGCCAATCTAGGGCTCTCGCGTGGGGTTGCAACGGCTCACCCGGGAAAGCTTTCCTCAATCCCCACCAATCGGGCCTTGTGCTCGGCGAGCAAGGCGGCAGGGATCGGCACGATCAGCGGCGTCTGGGTGTAGAGCACCGCCGACTCCACCTTGCGGCCGGGATAGATCGCCTCGAGCGCCGCCGTGTAGGCGGCCATCTGCCTGAGTGTCGCCGGCGGGATCTCGGACAGGCTGGCCGGTGGCCGGCGCGCGGTCTTGAAATCGACCACCAGTACGCGGCCGGGCTCGACCAGCAGGCGATCGGCGGTACCGGCGATCACTTGCCCGGCGACGGTGGCAGCCAGCGGGACTTCGGCAAGCGCGGAAGGTGAAAATATCTCCGCCCAGCCCGGCGCTTCGAGGACCACCAGCACCGATTGCAGAATCGCCTCGCGCTCGGCTTCGGCGACGTCGGCGGCCTGGCGCGCGAGCCATTCGCGTGCCCTGCCCAGCCGCTCCTCGGGCGCGAGCTCGGGCAGGCGCTCGAGCAGCTTGTGGATCAGCACCCCGCGGCGCGCGGCGAAGCTGTCGGCGCCGGGCGGCAGCGGCGGATCGGCGCCTTCGTCCTGTCCCGCCGAGGATGGCGCCAAAGGCCTCGGAGGTCGCGGCTCGGGGCCGATCGGTGTCGTGGCCCAGGAAGGAAGCACGGCGCGCGCGGTGGTCGTGCTGCCCGCCTTGGCGACGATCGCCGCTGCCCGCTCGCCGCGCACCTGCCGCGCGCCCCAGATCGGGTCGACGACCGGCTCATCGCCGAACAACGGCGCCAGCCGGGCATACCAGCTGTCGGGCGCCGGCTCTTTCTCGCCGCTCAGCAGCGCGCCGCCGATGAACAGCGCTTCCTCGGCGCGGGTCATGGCGACGTAGAGCAGGCGCCAGTGCTCCTGCCGGTCGGCCGCCGCGGCTTCGCCTTCGGCGGCGGCAATGCGGCCGACCTTCTCCTCCTTCGACAAGTCGGGCAGCGGAATCGTGCGCCCGCCGCCGCCCGGCAGGTCTTCCTTGAGCGTAAGCCCGCGCGTCGGCGAGCGGTCGGGATTGCCGGTGGCGTCGGCGAGAATCACGATCGGCGCCTGCAGGCCTTTCGAGCCGTGGACTGTCATCACCCGCACCAGCCCTTCGCTGGCGCCGGTCTCGCGCTTCAGCTCGCCCTCGCCCGCATCGAACCACTGGATAAACCCGGCCAGGCTCGGCGTGTGCGAAGCCGAGTGAGCCAGTGCGGCGTTGAGCAGCTCGTCGATGGGGTCATTGGCCTCACGCCCGAGCCGCGAGACCAGCTTGCGCCGCCCCTGCCACGGGCCAACCAGCATCCAGTGGAGCAGCGCTTGCGGCGGTTCGAAGTCGGCGCGGGCGAGCAATTGCCGCAGCTCGTCGGCGACGCGCATCGCCTCGGGCGAACGGCTGCGTCGCAGGTGGTCCCATAGCGCCACACCTTTGTCGCGGTAGCCGTGCTCGAGCAGTTCGTCCTGACTCCAGCCGATCAGCGGCGAGACCAGCAGGCAGGCAAGGCTGAGATCGTCGAGCGGCTGGGCGGCGAAGCGCAGCGCAGCCATCAGGTCCTTCACCGCGAGCGGCGCGCCGAGGCGCAGGCGGTCGACGCCCGCCACCGGCACCCCCGCGGCGTGCAATCGCGCGACGATCAGCCCGGCCAGCTCGCGGCGCTTGCGCACCAGCACCATGATGTCGCCCGGTCCGGCGTTGCGCGCCCGGCCTTTGACGAGCGGGAAGCCCCCACCTTCGCTTTCCGGGCGCAGCCACGCCTTGACTTGCGCGGCGATATTGTCGGCCATCGCGCGCTCGGGGCCCGGCAGCCAGCTGTCGGCCGCCTCGGGCTCCTCGGCCTCTTCCTCGCTCTCGCCGCCGACGGGGTGCCACAGCCCGACGAGACCGGGGCGCTTGTCACCGACATGCGGATCCGGCGGACGGTCCAGCCCGAACGCCTCGTGGCCGATGGCGCCGATCGCCTCGTCGACGAAATCGAGCACCGGTTGCGCGGTGCGGTACGAGCGGCCGAGGCCGAGATTTTGCAGCCCGCGCGCGTCGAGATTGTCGAGCGCGGCATCGGCCATCGCCTTCTCGAAGCGCCTGCGGGCATTCTCGAAGTTCTCCGGGCTGGTGCCCTGGAAGCGGAAGATCGCCTGTTTGTAGTCGCCGACCGCGAAGACGGTGCGCAGCTTGTTGTCGCGCTGGCCCTCGCCGGCAAAGAACTCCTCGGTCAGGGCGTAGATTATCGACCACTGCGCGGCGTTGGTGTCCTGCGCCTCGTCGATCAGGATGTGGTCGAACTGGCGATCGAGCTTGTAGCGAATCCAGTCACCGAGGTCGCGGTTCTGGAGCAACGCCGCGGCCTGGCGGATCTGGTCGTCGAAATCGATCAGCCCCTCGCGCGTCTTGGCCTCGTCCCACGCGAGGGCGAAGCGGCGGCCGACGGTGAGCGCCGGGGTGAGCAGGTCGGCCAGCGCCAGCAGCGCGGCCTGCTCGCGGACGGCATCGAGGCATTGGCGCACCCGTTCGGCCATGCCGGCATAATTGGCATCGAGTCTTTCGAGGTAGCGCAGCGAGCGCACGCTGCCCTCGTTGGTGAACAGCGCCTTTGCCAGCAGTTCGCAGTCCGTTGCACGCGCCGCGGGATCGGCGGCAAGCCATTCGCCGATCGCCTCGATGCACTTCTGCGCCGTCGCCGTGCCCCACGCGGCGTTGATTTCGACGCAGCGAACGAGCGCCGCGCGGTCGAACACATCGTCGCAGCACAGCGCAGCGAGGCTGTCCGGCCCGGCATCGAGCGGCAGTCCGATCAATTGACGCACGCGATCGCCCAGCGGCTCCTGCCACCCGCCGGGGCCGAGCCAGGCATCGCGTGCCTCGGCGCAACGCATCAGCCACTTGCGCGCGCCGTCGGGGCCCATGCGCACGCTGAGCATTTCGAGACCGTCGAGCAGCGCGCGCTCGCCGCGCTCCTCCCACTCGACCAGCAAGTCGGCGAGCACGCGCATGGCGAGGATCTCGCGGTCGCGATCCTCCATCGGCTTGGTGCCCGGGATCAGCCCCGCTTCCTCCGGGAAAGCCGCGAGCAGCCATTGCGAGAAGGCGTGGATCGTGTCGATCCGCAGGCCCCCGCCGGGGCAATCGAGCACTTGCGCGAACAGGGAGCGCGCGCGAGCGATGGTTTCGGGCGTTGCCTTCTCGCCGATGTTGGTCAGCGCCTTGGCCAGCTCGGTCGATTCGAGCCGCACCCAGCTTGCCAGCACTTCGTTGACCCGGGTCGCCATCTCAGCGGCGCCGGCCTTGGTGAAGGTCAGGCAGAGGATCTGCCCGGGCTCGACGCCCTCGCGCAGCAGCAGCCGCAACACCCGCGCCGAGAGCACTTGCGTCTTGCCCGTGCCGGCCGAAGCCGAGAGCCAGACGCTGTCGCGCGGATCGACGGCCTGGGCCTGCTCGTCCTTGAGCGGATGGACCTCCCCGCTCATGCGCCGCGCCCCAGCCATTCGTCGAGCCGCATCAGCTGGTCGAAGCTCGAGTAGCCCGGCGCATCGGGGTTGAGCCGCGCGGTGAAAGGCTGGTCGCCGAGAATCCAGCGGTCGAGGGCGTCGTCGAGGTAACGCTGCGCTTCGGGCAGGAAATCGCCCGGCGCGATCCCCGTGCGCTTGCCGTCGACCAGCAGCGGCGTGGCGACGAAGCCGAACTTGTCCTTTTCCTTGCGCGACTTGGCGAGCGACCAGTACTCGAAGACCGTCGTTTCGCCTTGAAGGTCGGCAAACGCGCCGTGGCGCACCATCAATCCCGTGGTGCCGAGCTGCAGCGCGTAACCGTTCTCGACCTGCTTCCCGCTGGGCGGCTGGCCGGTCTTGTAGTCGGCCACCGCCAGCGTGCCGTCGGGCAACCGGTCGATCCGGTCGGCCTTGCCGCGGATCAGCACCCCGCGGTACGTCCACTCACCCTTCTTCTCGATCAACGTCGGCACGCGCCCGGGGTTGGCGGCGATCTCGCCTTCAACCCATTCGAGCGCCTTCATCAACCGCGGCCGCCACAGGGCGCGCATCAGCGGGTGGTGGTTCATCTCGGCGAGCACTTCGTCGGCGATCTCGTGCATCGGCCGGCCGGTGTTGTGCCAGGTCTCCAGCACCTTGTGCGCCGCGGTGCCGCGCCATTGCGGCGTCGGCTCGACGTCGAGCGGATCGAGCTCACCAAGCTGGAGGATCTCGGAGGCGTAGAACTGGTACGGATCGGAGCGCAGCCGGTCGAGACCGGTCACGCTGACCCGCACCCGCCGCTGCTCGGCGCTCGGCCTCGGCTCCGGGCGCGGGTACAGGTTCGCCGGCTCGCCATCGTCGAGCGCGCGAGCAAGCGCGGCGATCTCGCGTTCCTCATGGCGCTCGCCGAGGTCGCGGCCAAGCAGCGCCTTGACGCGCAGGAGGAAGCGCGAGGGGATCGCCGGCCCCTGAACGTCGCGTTGGGATCGGCTCAGCACCACCTCGGGTGTGCCAAGCAGGCCGGCGAGGTCGTGCGCCGAGAGCCCGATGCGGAAGTCGGCCGCCGGCACCCCGAGCGCGCGCAGCACCCCTGGCGGCAGCAGCGGGTCGAGCGAGGGAGTGGCCGGCCAGGTGCCCTCGTTGAGCCCGGCGCAGATCACCAGCTCGGCGCGGGTCATGCGCGCTTCGAGCAAGCCGTAGATCGCCACCCGCGGATGGCCGCCATAGGGCGGGCGCACGGCGACCCGCTCCATCGCGTCGCGCAGCGCGGCGGGCAGTTCGCTGGGGTCGATGGCGAAGCCGGTCTCGGCGGCGTGGAGGCGCAAGTCCTCGATTAGGGCGGACAGCGCGCGGCCGTCCTCGCGCGCCCAGGCGCCGTCGCCGCACAACTTCTCAGCAGCGACCACGAGCTTGTCGAGAATCTCCGCCAGCGGCCGACGCTCCTGACTCATCAGCGGTTCGAGAATGGCGGCGACGCCGGCCCACCAGTGCTCGACACCCGCCCTCGCGGCGATTGCCTTCAGCGGGGCCAGCCCCGGCGCGGGGCGCGGGCCGCGCAGCTTGAGCTCAAGGGCCCGGACATTGTCGAGCCATCCGCCCCGCCCGTCGCCGGAGCGCACCAACGGGTGCTCGAGCAACGCCATGAGCGGCACCGGCGCGGCTTCCTCGGCGGCCGTTTCGGCGAGCAGCAGCAGGAGCCGACCGGCGGCGGTCTGCGACAGCGGGCGTCCGGCGGAATCGTCCGCCTCGATGTTCCATCTGCGCAAGTGGTGGACCACGCGCCGCGCGAGGCCGCGATCGGGAGTGACCACGGCGGCCCGCTTCTCAGGGTCCTCGAGCGCCTCGCGCACCAGCAGGGCGATCGCCTGGGCCTCCTCCTCGGGATTGGCGGTTTCGAGCAGCCGCACGCCCGAAAGCCGCCGCCTGTCCGCCGGCAGCGAGACCCACGCCTTGCTCGCCTCGGGCGGCAGGAACAGGTTGGAGATCGCGTGGCTGCGCTCGGGCGGTCCAACGCCGAGGCCGGCGCGATGCCACTGGTCGACCTCGCCGCGAGCCACGCCCATGCGGTTGAGCAGCAGCTTGAGATGGTACTGCGGATGCGTCACCGCGTCGCCCCGCGCGAACGGCGGATCGCTATCCGACGCTCCGGCTTCTCCGAGTTCCTCCCACACGTCGGAAGGCATCGACAAGTCGAGGTCCGGCAGGATCACCGCGCCGTTCGGCAGCTCGGAAACGACCCGCAGCAGCTCGGCCAGCGCGGGCGCGGCGCTGGTCACGCCGGCGGCGACGATCGGCGTCGCCGGCGGCTCGGCGCGCCACTTCTCGGCCGCGCGAGCAAACAACCGGTTGCGCCGCGCCGCCGCGTCGATCTCGCCGCGCGCGCGAAGTTCGTCGCGCCACATCGCGTGGACGGCGGCGAACAGCTTGGTGTTGGCCAGCCAGTGTTCGGACATCTCGGCGAGCACTTGCCGCACGCGTTCGCCGAACAGGGCTTCGGGGTCGATATCCTCGACCAGCAGCCGGTCGATCGCCCGGGCGATTTCCTGCGCCATCCGCAGCAGCGCCGCGCCGCGCGGCGGCTCGCGCTTCAGCGCCGTCATCGCGGCAGGGAGGAACTCCGCCAGCTTGAACAGCCGCCGGGTCGGATCGGCCGCGGGCGGGATCGCCGAGCCGGCGCCAAGCGGGTCGAGCAGCGGGCCCAGAGTCTCGTCCAGGTCGAGATCGCCGACCACCGCCATCCGCGGCATCAGCAGGCCCGCCCCCGACAGGCGGATGAAGGCCTCGCTGACCGTCCGCACCGTGCGCGTGCTCGGCAGCAGCAGGGTCAGCCGGGCAAGGCCGACCTCGGGTTCGGAGTATCGCGGCAGCAACCCGGCCACGAGCGCATCGGCGAAGCCCCGGTGCGCGGCAATCGAATAGACCTGCGGTTTGCGACCCCCCATCAGTGCGTCTTCAGCCCTCCCTCAGCGCCGCTTCGGTAGCAGGTATCGCCGCCGGCGTCCCGACCTCGAACCACTGTCCGGTGAAGGCAATGCCGTAGAGCCGGCCTTCCTCGATGGCGCGATCCCACAGCACGTTGGTCGAGAACGGACCTTCGGGCGCATCGCGCAGCAGGCGGTGGCTGACGAGCTGGATGCCGGTGTAGATGAACGGCGCGATGCGCCCGGAGCGGCGGCGGGTGACATGGCCGGTGGCATCGAGTTTGAAATCGCCCTTGCCGCGGAAATTGTGCGCCCCGCGGTGCGGCACCAGCGCCAGCAGTGCGTCCATTCGCGCCGCATCCCAGGCGTCGGACAAGTCGTGGAACACGTCTTTCGGACCGTCGAGCCAGATGTTGTCGCTGTTGATGCAGAAGAACGGGTCGGGGAGCAGCGGCAATGCCCGAACCATCCCGCCGCCGGTTTCGAGCAATTGCTCGCGTTCGTCCGACACGGCGACCATCGGCGCGGCTCGGGCCGTCACATGGGCTTCGAGCGCGTCGGCGAGGTAATGGACGTTGACCACCGCCTTGGCGATCCCCGCCTCGGCTACCCGGTCGAGCGCGTGGTCGATCAGCGGCTTGCCGGCGACCCGCACGAGCGGCTTGGGCTGGCTGGCGGTGAGCGGCCGCATCCGCTTGCCCAGCCCCGCGGCGAGCACCATCGCGGTGTCGGAGGCGAGCTCGCTCACTGAAGCTCGCCGCCGCCGGTGTCGCGCACTTCCTGCGGGATGTTGCGGGCGAACCAATCGGCGACCGGCGCCAGCGCGGGATGCTTGAGGTCGCGTTCCAGCGCTTCCCACACGCGCGGTATGAAGGCGAGGTAGCGCGGCTTGTCGTCGCGCTTCCACAGGCGGCTGAAGATGCCGACGATCTTGGCGTTCCGCTGCGCGCCGAGGCGGGCATAGTCGGCTTCGAAATGCTCGCCCGCGTCGACCCGCGCCAGGTAGCGGTCGAGCATTCGCCGCTCGAGCGCGGGCGATACGTCGCGCCGCGCGTCCTGCAGCAGCGAGACGAGGTCATAGGCCGGATGGCCGACCAGGGCGTCCTGGAAGTCGATCAGGCCCTGGTGACCGCCACCCAGCAGCATGATGTTCTCGGCGTGGTAATCGCGCAGGACCGTCACGCCGGGATCCTGGCGCGGCAGCATCGGCAGCAGGACTTCCTCGAACGCCCGGCGATAACCCTCTTCGTCGACAGCGAGCCGCATTGCCGGGCAATACCATTCGGTGAACAGCCCCGCCTCGCGCTGGTAGGTGTCGAGATCGTACGGCGCGAACGGCCCCGGCGGCGATTGGTGCAGGCGAACCAGCGCGTCGATCGCGCGCTCGTAGACCTCCTCCTCGGCGTGCGCGTTGTCGTCGAGCCAGTCGCGCATGCGGTCCTCGCCGAAGTCCTCGATCAGCACCAGACCGCGCGAACGGTCCTCGGCGTGGATCTCCGGAGCGCGGTGGCCGTGCGCGGTGAGCCATTTGCCGACATCGAGGAACGGCCCCGGGTCCTCGTGAGGCGGCGGCGCGTCCATCAGCATCGCGCTGCGTCCACCGTCACGCACGCGGAAATAGCGGCGAAAGCTGGCGTCGCCGACGAGCGGCTCCACCCGGGCCCCGCCCCATCCCGCGCTGTCGAGAAATTCGTCGAGCCCTTCAGGGAGCTTGTCATTCATGGCCAGCGCCCATGCCAATCCGCACCGGGTTCGACAATCGCCTTGCGCCCGCTTCCCGCAATTTCCAGCGCGATCGAAAGGCAGCCCGGCTCATGCGCGAAGCCGCCGGCCTTCTCCGGCCACTCGGCAATCAGCGCCGCGCCCTCTCGATAATCGTCCAGCCCGAGTTCCTCGGCCTCGCGCGGCCGCTCGAGCCGGTAGAAGTCGGCGTGCACCAGCGGCGGCTCGAGATCGTAGGTTTCGACGATGGTGAACGTCGGCGACGGCACCTCGCCTCGATGCCCCAGCGCGGCAATGATCGCCCGCGCCAGCGTAGTCTTGCCGCTGCCGAGCGGGCCGGAGAGCGCGACGACGTCGCCGGCGCGCAAGTGAACGGCGATCCGCGCGCCCAGCGCCTGCACGGCCGCCAAGTCCGGCAAATCGAGAATCACGGCAGCCAGATCGTCGCAGTGGTACCCACGCCGGGTTCGCTCTGCAGCTCGAGGCGCCCGCCATGCGCCTCGATCAACTGGCGCGCGAGCGGCAGGCCGAGTCCGCTTCGGCGGGTATCGGGCAAGCCGTCCTTGCTGATCCGGGTGCCGTCGAGCGCGCGGGCGAGCTCACTCGGCTTCATGCCGGGACCGTTGTCCGAAATGACGATCCTCGCGCCCTTCTTCTGACGCGACAGGGCGACGAGGATCTTCCCGCCCTTGGGCGTGGCGGTGATCGCGTTGTCGAGCAGGTTGCCGATCGCCCGCCCGAGCTGGCGCTTGTCGGCCTGGATGACGCCCGCCCCCTTGTCGCCGCGCAAGTCGAGCGCGAGGTCGCTTGCCTCGATCGCTTCTTCGCGCTCGCGCACCACGTTGGTGACGAACGACAGCAGGTCCACCTCCTCGGTGGCGATCGGCAGCAGGCCGGCTTCGCTCTGCGTCAGGTCGAGCACGCTTTCGATCTGCGCCCGCAACCTGTCGACAGCGGAGAGGATCGCCGCGACATAGTCCTGCGCCTGCGGGCTCAACTCGCCGGCGATCCCGCCCTGCAGCAGTTCGGCGAAGCCGCCGATCGAGGTCAGCGGGGTGCGGAACTCGTAGCTCATGTTGGCGAGGAAGCGGGTCTTGACCGCGTCGGCTTCCTCGAGCGCCGAGGCCCGCTCGCGCAGCACGTCCTCCGCCTTTTTCGAGTCGGTAACGTCGAGCACCGTGAGCAGGCCGTTGCCGTCGGGCAGCGGCACCCCGGCGAACTCGAGCGTGCGCCCGTCGGACAACTGGACTTGCCCGCCTCGCTGCTGGCGGTCGAGCGTGGCGGCGCGAACGATCTCGCCGATCGCGGCGCGCTGGCCCGGACGGGCGAGACGCGGGCCGATCCGCTCGAGCACCGCGTCGATCCGCGGATGGGCGTCGAGGAATTCCTCGGGTAGTCCCCAGATGTTGCCGAACCGGCGGTTCCACAGCTGCAGCCGCCCGTCGGGAGCGAACACAGCGAGCGATTCGAACAGGCTGTCGAAGGTCGCCGCGCGGGTGCGCAGCAGCGTGTCGCGAGTGGCCGAGAGGGCGAGCGATTCGGTGCGGTCCTCGGCGATCAGTACCAGGCCGCCGTCGGGCATCGGCTGGGCGACGATGCGCAAGTGAGTGCCGTCGCTGAGCGTCCAGGCTTCTTCCTGCGCGGCATCGGCGCTGAACCATTCGGCGAGTTCCCGGCGCCACGCCGGGAAGTCGCGCACTTCCGGCAGCCGGCCCGCGTCGCGCGCCATGTCGAGGAAGCGGTCGAAGCTCGGCGGGTCGATGTGGCACGCGGCGCCGAGCGCGAAGATGCGCTGGAACGGCTGGTTGGAGAACGCCAGGGTGTGATCGCCGTCGAACTGGGCGACGCCGATCGAGAGCTGGTCGAGCATCGAGCGCTGGGCTTCGCGGAAGGCGCGGAATTCGCGCCCCTGCTCCTCCATCTCCTCGATATCGATCGCATAGCCGGCGACACCCTCGCCACCGAGCGGCAGGTCGCTGACCCGCAGGGTGCGGCGCTGGGTGCCGACGGTCGCCTGGACGATGCGTTCGACCGGCAAGTCCTTGTCGCGCGCCTGCTTGGCGATCTGCGCCGGGGTCAGGCCGTCGACCCGTTCGATCAGCTCGACCTGCTTCTTGACCACCGTCTCCGCATCGGCCGCTTCGACGGCGCTGACGTAGGCACTGTTGACCAGGCGCAGCTTCATGTCCGGCCCGCGGAACCACATGGGGATCGGTGCCGCTTCGATCAGGCCGACGAGCGCGGCGAAATCGCCCTGCGCGCGCATCGTCTCGGCCCGCAGCCGGGTCAGCTCGCCCTGGCTTTCGGAGAAGTCGAACCACCACAGCAGCGCCGCGCCGGTCGGCGAGATCGCCGGATCGGCGAGCTGCCCGCGCACCGCCAGGCTGCGGCCCGAGCCGATCGGGGTGACGACCATGCGGAAGGGCGAAGCGGTCTTCTGGGTCCGGCGCACCGCTTCGGTGAGCTCGGCCAGCTCGCCGGCGAACAGCCCCTCATCCTCGCCGGCGAGCTCGCTGAGGTAACCGGGCATGCGCTCGAGCCCTAGCCAGGCGGCGATCCGCTCGGGCGCCTCGATCTTGCCGTCGGACTTTACGAGCATCGGCACCGCCGGCGAATCGTCGATCATCCGCGTCAGGCGGCGCGCGGTGACCCGCGAGGCCTTCGCCTGCCGCGCCTGCCGGCGCGCGACGAGCGCGAGCCATGCGGCGGCGAACGTCCAGCCGGCAAGCAGCAGCCCGAGCAGCGGCAGCGCGGTGGGGGAAAGATCCATCCGCCTCAGCTATTCGGGCGAAGGGTGCGATGCAATGTCCTTCGAGACGCTCGGCCTGCGGCCTCGCTCCTCAGGATGAGCGGTGGATTTTCCCGACCCGCTCATCCGGAGGAGCGGCCGAGGAGCTCGCGCAGCGAGCGTCTCGAAGCCGCGTCTCGAAGGATCAGTAGCGATAATGGTCCGGCTTGAACGGCCCCTCGACCGGCACGCCGATGTAGTCGGCCTGGCGCTTGCTGAGCTGGGTCAGGTGCACACCGAGCTTGCCGAGGTGCAGCGCGGCAACCTTTTCGTCGAGGTGCTTGGGCAGCACGTAGACGTCGTTGTCGTACTCGCCGCCCTTGGTGAACAGCTCGATCTGGGCGAGGACCTGGTTGGTAAAGCTGCAGCTCATCACGAAGCTCGGGTGGCCGGTGGCGCACCCCAAGTTCACCAGCCGGCCCTTGGCGAGCACGATGATCTGCTTGCCGTCGGGGAAAGTGACCACGTCGGTGCCGGCCTTGACCTCTTTCCAGTCGTAATTGTCGAGCGCGGCGATCTGGATCTCGCTGTCGAAGTGGCCGATGTTGCAGACGATGGCCATGTTCTTCATCGCCTTCATGTGCTCGGCGGTGATCACGTCCTCGTTGCCGGTGGCGGTGACGAAGATGTCGGCGCGCTTGACCGCCTCTTCCATCGTCACGACCTCGTAGCCCTGCATCGCCGCCTGCAGCGCGCAGATCGGGTCGATCTCGGTCACCAGCACGCGCGCGCCGCCGTTGCGCAGCGAATCGGCGCTGCCCTTGCCGACATCCCCGAACCCGGCGACGCAGGCGACCTTGCCGGCCAGCATCACGTCGGTCGCGCGGCGGATCGCGTCGACGAGCGATTCCTTGCAGCCGTAGAGGTTGTCGAACTTCGACTTGGTCACGCTGTCGTTCACGTTGATCGCCGGGAACGGCAGCTTGCCCTGCTTGGCGAGGCTGTAGAGGCGGTGGACGCCGGTGGTGGTCTCTTCCGAGACGCCCTTGATGTTCTTCACCGTCTGCGTGAGGTAGCCGGGCTTGCGCTTGAGGAAATCCTTGAGCGCGCGGACGAACTCGAGCTCCTCGGCATTGGAGGGCTGGAACAGCTCCTCGCCGGCCTCGACCCGGGCGCCCCACAGCGCGAACATCGTCGCGTCGCCGCCATCGTCGAGGATCATGTTGCAGGTCTCGTCCTCGCCCCAGTCGAAGATCTTGCCGACGTAGTCCCAGTAATCGGCCAGGCTCTCGCCCTTGATCGCGAAGGTCGGGATGCCGGCGGCGGCCATCGCCGCGGCGGCGTGATCCTGGGTCGAGAAGATGTTGCAGGTCGCCCAGCGCAGCTCCGCGCCGAGCGCCTGGAGCGTCTCCATCAACACCGCGGTCTGGATCGTCATGTGCAGCGATCCGGTGATCTTCGCGCCCTTCAACGGCTTCGACGCGCCGAATTCCTCGCGCGTGGCCATCAGGCCCGGCATCTCGGTTTCGGCGATGGCGATTTCGTCGCGCCCGTACTGGGCGAGGGTGATGTCCTTGACGATGTAGTCGTGCTCGGCAACGGCGGTAGCCACTGGCTTGTCTCCTGCAAGATGCGGATGAGGGCGCGCCGGGGCTCCATGCGTCGCCAGTTCGGGCGCTCATATACGCTGCTCGTGCGCGGCGGCAACCCCAAGCCGCCAGTTGCATGGCGCTAGCGAAGCTCTATCTACGCGCTGGACGGAGCAGGAAGGAACATTTCAGATGACGATAGCCAAGGGCGACAAGCTGCCCGACGTAACGCTGGTCAAGGCGACCGCCGAGGGGCCGCAGAAGGTCCAGTCGGGCGAATACTTCAAGGGCAAGAAGGTCGCGCTGTTCTCGGTGCCGGGCGCCTTCACCCCGACTTGCTCGGCCAAGCACCTGCCGGGCTTCGTCGAGAAAGCGCAGGACCTCAAGGCCAAGGGCGTCGACGAGATCGTCGGCACCGCGGTCAACGACGCGTTCGTGCTGCAGGCGTGGAACAAGGCCAACGGCTCGGACGACATCACCATGCTGGCCGACGGCAACGGCGATTTCGCCGAGGCGCTCGGGTTGACGATGGACGGCAGCGGTTTCGGCCTCGGCAAGCGCGGCCAGCGCTTCTCGATGATCGTCAACGACGGCGTGGTCGAGGAATTGAACGTCGAGGCGCCGGGCGACTTCAACGTCTCGAGCGCGGAGCACATGCTCGGCCAGCTCTGAGGCTCGGCCAGGCAACGAAAAGGGGCGCCGGTCGCGAGACCGGCGCCCCTTTTTCTTGGCCCAGGCTCAATCCTTCGGCGGGTGGATCGGAACCATCGTGTCCTCGCCACCGATCTCGTCCACAACCTCGACGATCCCGCGGCCGAGATGGCTCTTGCCGCGGCTGTAGAAGAAGTAAACGAACAGCCCGAGCACGCTCCAGCCGGGCAGGAACAGCATCGCCGCGCTCGGCAGGTTGAGGAACAGGAACACGCAGCCGAGGATCGTCAGCCCACCGATCAGCCACACGGCCGGGACGCGGAAGCTGCGCGCGCGCGCCGGGTCGGTCTTGCGCAGCACGATCACCGCCACCGCCACCATCAGGAAGGCATAAAGCGTCCCCGCATTGGAGATGTCGGCCAGACTGCCGACCGGGAAGAACGCGGCGGCGATCGCCACGCCGACGCCGGTGATCATCGTCACCACGTGCGGGGTGCGGTACTTCGGATGGACCTTGCTGAGCCCGGCCGGCAGCAGGCCGTCGCGGCTCATCACGAAGAAGATGCGGGTCTGGCCGAAGATCAGCACGAGGATGACCGAGGGCAAGGCAAGGAACGCGGCGACCCCGATCAGGTTGCCGGCCCAGGAGAAGCCGAGCACCCGCAGGACGTGCGCCAGCGGCTCTTTCGAGCAGACCAAAGCATCCGCATACTGAGCCATCGCGCATTGCTGGGCGAGCTCGGACGATCCGGTCACCAGCGGGCCGTCCGCACCCATGATCGGGTTACCGCCGACCGTGCCGATCGCCCCCGCGGCGACGAGGATGTAGAACACGGTGCAGAACAGCAGCGAGCCGACCAAGCCGATCGGCACGTTGCGCTGCGGGTTCTTGGTCTCCTCGGCGGCGGTCGAGACCGCGTCGAAGCCGACATAGGCGAAGAACATCGTCGCCGCCGCGCCGACCGCGCCGACGCCGGTGCCGAAACCGCCGAACACGCCGGCCGGGAGGAACGGATTGAACCGGCCGGGCTCGAACTGCGAACTCGTGAGGGTTATCGCGACGAAACCGGTCAGCGCCACCACCTTGATCATCACCAGGACGGCGTTGACCTTGGCGCTCTCGCTGGTGCCGATGACCAGCAGCCAGGTAACCAGCAGGGCGATGACCAGCGCCGGCAGGTTGATGAACCCGCCTTCGACGCCGCCGAGCGACAGCGGCCCGGCGCTCAGCCAGGTCGGTAAGTGGACGCCGAAGAATTCGTTCAGGAACGTGCCCGTGAAATACCCCGACCAGCCGACCGACACCGCCGAGGCGGCGATCGCATATTCCATGATCAGGGCCCAACCGACCGTCCACGCGAAGAACTCGCCCACCGTGGCATAGGTATACGTATAGGCGCTGCCCGCGACCGGAATCATCGAGGCGATCTCGGCATAGCAGAGCGCGGCGACGATGCAGACCGCGCCGGCGATGGCGAAGGCGAGCATCAGCCCCGGTCCGGCCTTCTGCGCGCCGACCGCGGTCAGCACGAAGATGCCGGTGCCGATCACGCAGCCGATGCCGAACAAGGTCAGCTGGAACCAGCCGAGCGTTCGTTTGAGCGATTTCTTCTCGGCCGTCGCAAGGATGGCGTCGAGCGGTTTGACGCGACTGAAAATCATGAGGTGCTTCCCTCTAGTCCCTGTGCGGGTGGCGGCAGAAGGCCCCCACCTCGTGCATGGCGGCGGAAGCTAGCGGCCTGACGGGGCATGACAAGCCTGAAACGCTTGGGCTTCCCCCGGTTTGTCGGCAGGCCTAAAGCCCCGTTCATGTCCACGACCTTCCAGCTCGACACCTCGACCAGCCGCGCCCACCCCACGCCGCAGCCGATGCGGCGGCTGACGGTGCCCGAAATCCAGCGCCGCAAGGCCGCCGGCAAGACCGCGCAGCCGCTGGTCATGCTGACCGCCTACACCGCCCGTCAGGCGCAATTGCTCGACGCGCATTGCGACATGCTGCTGGTCGGGGATTCGCTCGGCCAGGTGATCTACGGCCTGCCCACCACGTTGCAGGTCACGCTCGACATGATGATCGCCCACGGCGCCGCGGTGGTGCGCGGCAGCTATCACAGCGTGGTGATCGTCGACATGCCGTTCGGAAGCTACGAGCAGAGCCCGCAGCAGGCCTATGCCTCGGCGGCGCGGGTCATGGCCGAAACCGGCTGCGCCGCGGTCAAGCTCGAAGGCGGCGCGGCGATGGCCGAGACCATCGCGTTCCTCGTCCAGCGCGGCATCCCGGTGATGGGCCACGTCGGGCTGACCCCGCAGGCGGTCAACGCCCTCGGCGGCTACGGCGCGCGCGGGCGCACGCAACTCGAGCACGAGAAGATCGTCGCCGACGGCCAGGCGGTGCAGAACGCCGGCGCGTTCGCGGTGGTCATCGAAGGGGTGGTCGAGCCGATCGCCGTGGCCCTCACCCAGAGCCTCGAGATCCCCACCATCGGCATCGGCGCTTCGGCGCAATGCGACGGGCAGGTGCTGGTCACCGAAGACATGCTCGGCATGTTCGAGCGCGTGCCGCGCTTCGTGAAGCGCTACGGCACCATCGCCGAGACCATCTCCGCCGCCGCAGAACTCTACGCCAAGGAAGTGCGCGAGCGGAGTTTTCCGGGGGCGGAGCAGGTTTATTCGGCTGAGTAGCCGCGGCTCAGCTTTGCCGGAGCAACGATCCCTGATGCCGCAACCCGGTAAGTCGCCACTTCGACGGAGCCGGCTTCTCCTTGCCGCCCTCGTGGCAGCTGCGCTGGCTGCCGCGTGGGGTTACTCAAGGTGGCAAGCAGCAACGGAGCCGCCACACTCCCGGCTTGCGCTAAACGCGCACTACCCCGAGATGCCTGCGGACGGTCACCATCGGTACCTGAATCTTCCGATGGATTATGGCGACAAAAGCGGCGGGCTTTATCGTGGGTTCTACATACTCAGCCCGAACTTCGATCCGAAGGGGCCAGTTGTCTTCATCTTGACCGATGGACAAATGGAATTGGTCGGCCCTCGGCCGGACTTCGCCTTCTTCGACGAGCAGCTTCCCGGTATGTCTTACGTACTGATCGGGCATCGCGGCCATAGCCCGACGCTGTTCCCCGAGGTCTATTCCAACGGCAAGCTGGACCTTGGCCGCGCAACGACTCTTTATGGCTCATGGCAGCGTGTCGAGGATATCGAACGGGTGCGACAAGACATGGTCGCGGCGAAGCTCTTGCCTTCAGACGGCCGCATCCTGATCTTCGGCGCCTCCGGCGCCGGGGTGCTCGCCCAGCAATATCTCGACCGGTATGGCGAACATGTAAGCCGCGCGCTGCTGGTGTCGACGGGCGCGCCGGACCTGGCTCGCCAACATGGCTGGACCTACGCCCGCAACCTCGCCGAGATGGATCCGGAGACAGGCAGACTGTTGTCGAAGATGACAGCCCTTGAAAAGGGCCATCACGCCGATCTGGCCTACATGCTTTTCCAACTCGGCAGGGAGGGTGCGGCCGGCATGAAGAAGGTCCGCGAGGTTGTCCGTGCGGAGCTCAACCACAACCCACTCCCCTATGCCTGGTACGAACTCCATCCGAGCCTCAACTGGCCCCTCAGTCGTGCCCTGCTGGACCAGCCCGCCGCCACCGCGGCGAAGGTGCGGATGTACGAACTCCTTGGGCCCGATCTGCAGGCATCGAAATCATATGGCTACGATCTGCCGCTCTATCTCTGGTCGCGAGAAATCCTCGCGAATTTCCTCGATCGGCGCGCCCCGTTGCCAGACTTGCGGTTGGATCGAAGCCGCTACCAGGGAGAGGTCCTGGTGATCGCGGGCAAGGACGACATTGTGTTCTCTCCCGCAATAGGACGAGCCATCGCGTCGGCTTACCCCAAAGGGCGATATCTTTTGGTGCGCGGCGGCCATCGACTGGAATTGGATCGGGGATACCAGCATGCGCTTAGACGCGCTTTCCTCCGCCACGGCCTGAGGTCAGCCGACACTTCCTCGCTTCTGCGCTCGGCGCCCGCCTTGCCTGTTCGCTGAAATTACCAATTGGATGAATATCGCACAGGAGTGTCGAGCATGGACGTATCGCGCCCGCGTCGTGCATCCGCCGAGCCGACGTTCGCGCCATGCAGTAGCCCATCAAGGCTGCACAATCCCCTCCCTGATCGGCCACCCGCCCAAATCCAGTGCCGGCGGAAACAGCCGCATCCAGGCCTGCACCATGTGGATCTGCCCGTCGTAGACCTTGAACATCTCCCACGCGGTCAGCCGGTCGGAGCCGGGGCCGCGCTGGTTCCATGACAGGCGCATGATCACGATGCCCATGCGCTCGTCGACGACGATGTCGCGCACCGTCACCCGGCCGAGCTGCTTGAATATCGCCAGCGACTGGTTGCCGATGTCCTCGCAGCCGGGGGCGAACTTGCAGCCCGGGCCGGCCATCAGCGCGCCGTTCTCCAGCCGGAACGCCTCGGGGGCGAAGGGCGTGCCGATCGCGTTGAAGGTCTTCGCTTCGCTGAGCCCGCGCGGGTAGAACATGGCGATGCGGATCATTTCGTCGCGGCTGGCAAGCTGGTCCGGGCGCGGCGGCAGGTCCATGCCCTCGGCCGGAGCGCCGCTGTAGGCATCGATGTTGTAGATCATCCCGTCGGTGCGGCTGCGCGTGGTCACCAGCTCGAGCTCGCTGAGCTTCTGATCGCCGTCGATCTTGACCCGCACCACGAGCAGGATCGGCGCGCCGGATTCCTCGACCATCACGCCGGCGACCGCCTGGCCCGCGCGAGTATCGATGATGTCCTGGCGATAGCCGCGCAGCTTGGTCACCGAGCGCGCCAGGCCGACCTTGTCGAGCGGCTTCTCGACGCCGTCCTCGGTCACGCGCAGGCTCGCGGCGACGGGCAGCTTCTTCACGTCGTGATCGACGAGGGCGTAGAGTACCTCGGAAACCTTGCCGCGCAGGCACTCGCGGTCGCAGGTCGGCGCCGGGTGGGCGGCCGCGCGGGGCGGCTGCGCGGCGACGGCGGCCGACGAAAGGATCAGGCACAACGCAGCGATGATTTTCATGGATTCTCTCCCCTTGGCCCCCAATTCTAGCGATCGGTGGGGCCGTGTATAGTCGCGCCGGATTGTAGGAAATCGAAGGTGAAAACGCTTTCCTACACGATGCGATTCATGCCACGTCGGCTGGATGATCCGCGCGCTCACATTCCCCCATAAGCTGTCTCCTGCGGGGAGCGGAATCCTCGGAAATAATCGAGAGACTTTGCCGCACCCAGAACTGTGTCAACGCTGTCAACTTCGTCAGCAAACCGGCCGGCGAGCTGAACGGAAGACATTGGATTCGTCACCCTGGACCGTGTCAGCCTTGTCCAGCGAGTGTAAACTTCGCCCGGCGGGGGGCCACAAATCGGGGGGGGACATCCGCCAATTGCACCCCGTCAACGGTGTCAGGGGCGTGTCAACTTCGCGGCGTTTGGGAAGGGCCGCCTGATGCTGCGCCAGTTCCGCGGGTCGATCCTCTTCGCTCTCGTCGCCTTCGCGCTGGCCGGGTGGTACGGCTGGTCGCACACCCAATCGGCGGCGGGCACGATCGAGACCCTGTGGATCGTGCTCGTGCTGTCGGTGCTCGAAGTCTCGCTCAGCTTCGACAACGCGGTGGTCAACGCCACCGTGCTCAAGCAAATGGACCCCGTCTGGCAGAAGCGCTTCCTGACCTGGGGCATGGTGATCGCGGTGTGGGGGATGTACATCCTCTTCCCACTGGTGATCGTCGCCGTCGCGGCCCAGATCGGCCCGGTCGAGGCGGCGCATCTCTCGCTCGAGGAACCGGCGCGCTACGAGGCGATCGTCTCGTCGGCGCACGGCAGCATCGCCGGGTTCGGCGGCGCCTTCCTCGGCATGGTCGGCCTCAAGTTCTTCTTCGACGAGGAGAAGGACGTGCACTGGGTGCGCACCGTCGAGCGCTTCCTGTCCGGCGTCTCGACGGTCCGCGCTGCGGAGATCGCTGTGCTGCTGCTGGCGCTGTGGGCGGTTTCGGCGCAGCTGCCCTCGCCCGCGGACCATAGTTTCCTGATCGCGGGCATCCTCGGTGTGGTGGTGTTCATCGCCATCGACGGGCTCGGCACGCTGATGAAGAAGCGCGAGGAACGCCAGCGCAAGGCCGGCGCGCTGGTCAACGCCGGGCTCGGCGGGTTCCTCTACCTCAACGTGCTCGACGCTTCGTTCAGCTTCGACGCGGTGATCGGGGCCTTCGCGCTGTCGAACAACATGGTGGTGATCGCCCTCGGGCTGTCGATCGGGGCGATGTTCGTCCGCTCGATGACGGTGATGCTGGTGCGCAAGGGCACGCTCGGCGAATATCGCTACCTCGAGCACGGGGCGTTTTGGGCGATCCTCGCGCTGGCGGCGATCATGCTGCTGTCGGCGAAGATCGAGGTGCCCGAGACGGTCACCGGGCTGATCGGCGCGGTATTGATCGGCTTTTCGCTGCTGTGGTCGGTGCGCCACAACCGCCGCGACGCTAGGTCCGGCTGAGCCGCGTCGCCAGCGGAGCCGAGAGCACCAGCTGGAAGAGGTGGTAGACCAGCACCGGCAACAGCACGAGGCCTGCGGTGGCGGGACCGAACAGCACGCTGGCGAGCGGGGCGCCCATCGCGATGCTCTTCTGCGCGCCGGAATAGAGCAGCGCGATGCGGTCGCCGCGCTCGAGCCGGACAAGCCCGCCGACGAGCCAGGCGCCGCTGAAGGCAAAGGCGAGAAAAAGAAGAACCGCGCCGATTAGCACCGCCCACTCGCCCGGCCCGATCAGCGTCCACAGCCCTTCCCGCACCGCGCCGGAGAAGGCGACGTAGACGGCGATGGCGATCGAGCCGCGATCCATCCAGGTGGCAAGGTCGCGATGCTCGCGGACGAGATGGCCGAAGCGGTTCTGCGCCGCCTGGCCGAGGAGGAACGGCAGCAGCAGGATCAGCGCGACCTTCTCGAGCCCGCCGAGGTCGAACGCCGCCGCCTGGCTCCCGGCCATCAGCGAAAACAGCGGCGCGGTGACCACGACGCCGAGGATGTTGAGCAAGGCCGCGGCGACCACCGAGTGCGCGACGTTGCCGCCGGCGAGCGAGCAGTAGGCGGTCGCCGACTGCACCGTGGAAGGCAAGGTGCCGAGGTAGAGGAAGCCGAGCGCGACCAGCGGCGGCAGCCACGGCGCGACGAGCAGCGACAGCCCCCATCCGGCGAGCGCCATCGCCCCGAAGCACCAGGCGATCAGCGGCAGCAGGAACCGCACGTTGCCGATCCCGCGGATCACCTCCGCGCGCGGCAGCCTGAGGCCGTTGAGGAGGAAGAGGAGGAACACCGCCGCGTTCGAAACCGCCTGCGCCACCCCGCGCCAGCGCTCGGAGACCGGCAGCACCGAGGCGAGCACGATCGCCACCAGCAGCAGCCGCACGAGCGGGTCGATTCGTCTGAGCGGCATGGCCCGGCGAGTGCCTGCGCGGCGAACCTCTGTCCAGCCTCAGCGCACGGCCAGCGCCGGCTCCCCGCCGAGCGCGCGGGCCTTGGCGAGCAGGACATCGGCCCCGCTCGTCTCCGTGCCGTTTGCCTCCAGCGCCGCCGCCAGCACGCTCGTCGCGCGGGGGCTCGCCCGCTCGAGCGCATAGGCGCGGCGTGCGTTGGCCAGTGCCCGCCGGCGGTCGCCGAGGTGGAGCTGCGCGTCCGCCAGGTCGGCGATCAGTCGCGGGTCGCCCGCCCCGCCGGGCAGCCGGGCGGCATGGCCGAGCAGCATGGCGGCGCGCCGCCAGTCACCGTCCCGAGCCGCCGCCCGTCCGACAAGCGCAGCCATTGCGCGGTCCTGTGGATGCTGGGCCAGGTACCCGGCGAGCTCGGCCTCGGCGAGGCCGTCTTGCCCGAGCGCCCTCTCGGCCGCGGCGATGCGCTGCGCGAGCGAAGCAGTCCAGCGCACCCGCTTGGCCGAGCGATAAAGCGCCAACGCGCCCGCAAAGTCGCCGCCGAGCAACGCCGCGTCGCCCGTGAGAACCTCGATGTCCGACGAGTTCGGATAACGCTGGCGCAGTTTGAGGCTGTACTCCGCCGCCTCCACCGTGCGCCCTTGCGAAAGCAGCTTGCGCAGCGTCGGCACGGCGACATCGGCGGCGGTCGGGTCGGCGCCCCAGCGATAGATCGCCAGGTCGCCCGCCTCGGACGGAGCCAGCGGGCCGACCTGCGCGTCCGGAGCGCGGGCGGCACGGTCGAGAAAGGGCGCGGCGAGATCGCGCCGGTCGATCTGCTCGTAAGCCCGTCCGACCAGCGTCAGCAGGTACGGCGAGGCATCGGACCTCGCAGCGCGCCCGGCAAAGCGGGCGATGACCTCGCTCGCATCGCCATCGGCCAGCAACGCGCTGGCGAGCAGTCGCGCGGCCGTCTCATTGTCGGGCTGCAAGTCCGCCAGCTTGTCGAACCGCTCGACCGCCAGCTCGGTGCTCCCCGCACGGTATTCGAGCAGGCCGGCAACCACCATTCCAGCGGGGCTTTCGTCGTAAGCCCCCTTTGCGCTCCACAGCAGCCTTCGGGCAAGCTCGTCCTGCCCGGCCCGCGCCGCCAGCACCGCCTGGAGGAAGTAGGCGCGCGGATCGGTGCGGTCGATCTTGACCATGGTCCGGGCGACGGCGAGCATCTCGCGGTAGCGTCCGAGGTCGCCGAGCGTCGCGGCGTACTCGCCGAGCACTTCGAGGTCCTTCGGCGCCCGCTGCGCCGCGCGCTCGAACCACGGCTGCGCCGCGGCGAGGCCTTGCGCGTCGCGCACCAGCTCGGCCTGGAACTTGAGCGCCCGCGGCTCGCCGGGATCGATCGCCAGCGCGCGGTTGACGGCGTCGGCGGCGAGATGCTGCTCACCCGCCTGATAGCGCAACCGGCCGATATCGACCCACAGCCGCGCGTCCGGCTTGCCGGCCTGCAGCGCGCGGTCGAAAGCCACCGCCGCCGGCGCGAAATGCCCCGCCGCCAGCTCGAGCTTGCCGAGCGCATGGTAGCCGCGCTGCGCGCTCGCCGGGTCGAACCCGCCGGCCGCGAGCCGCTTCCGCGCCTCGTCGAAGTCCCCCCGCAACAGTGCCGCTTCGCCGAGGTAGGCATCGACCGCCGCATGGGGTTCGCCAGCGTCGAGCGCGCGGCGCGCCGCGACTTCGGCGGCTACCCCGTCTCCCCGGTCGATGGCCGTCGCCGCATCGGCCAGCGGATCGTCGCGCCCGCCGGCCAGCGCGGGGAGCGCCAGCAGGACAAGCAGGACCGCCAGGAAGGCCTTGTCAGGCCTGCAAGTCATATTGCTTGAGCAGGTCGTACAGCGTCGGCCGGCTGATCCCGAGCAACTTGGCGGTGTTCGAGATGTTCCCCTCGCTGCGCGCCAGCGCGTGGCGGATCATCTTGCGGTCGGCCTGCTCGCGCGCGCTCTTGAGGTTGAGCGCCTCGGCCTCGCTGCCTTCGGCATCGTCGAGATCGAGATCCTCGGCGCCGACCATCTTGCCGTCTGCCATGATTACCGCGCGCTTCACCCGGTTCTCCAGCTCGCGCACGTTGCCCGGCCACGGCCAGCCGTCGATCGCCGCCAGCGCGTCGGGCGCGAAGCCCTTGACCTGCGGGTTCATCTCGGCGGCAAAGCGGTTGAGAAAGGCCTTGGCCAGCAGCGTCGCGTCGCCGGGCCGTTCGGCCAGGCTGGGAATCTTCACGACTATCTCGGCGAGGCGGTAGAACAGGTCCTCGCGGAAACTTCCCTGGGCGATCATCGCCTCGAGGTCCTGGTGCGTCGCGCAGACGATCCGCGTATCGACCGCGATGTGCTGGCGCCCGCCGATCCGCTCGATCGTCCGCTCCTGCAGGAAGCGCAGCAGCTTGACCTGCAGCGGCAGTGGAATGTCGCCGACTTCGTCGAGGAACAGCGTGCCGCCGTCGGCCAGCTCGATCTTGCCTTCGGTGGTCTTGACCGCGCCGGTGAAGGCACCCTTCTCGTGCCCGAACAGCTCGCTCTCGAGCAGGTTCTCGGGGATCGCCGCGCAGTTGATGGCCACGAAGTTGCCGCCCCGTCGGCCGCTCGCCTCGTGCAACCCACGCGCCAGCAGTTCCTTGCCGGTGCCGCTCGCGCCGAGGAGCATCACCGAGACGTTGGTGTTGGCGACGCGCTCGATCGTGCGGGCGACGCGGATCATTTCGGGAGCCGCGGTGATCAGGGAGCCGAGCACCCGGTTGCCCTCGCCCGCCTTGCTGGCGAGCTGCCGGTTCTCGGCTTCGATCCGGTGGAGGTTGAACGCGCGGCGGACGATCAGGCCGAGCTGCTCGATGTCGACCGGCTTCTGATAGAAGTCGTAGGCACCGCGCTCGATGGCGGTCAGTGCGCTCTCGCGCGCGCCATGGCCGCTGGCGACGATGACCTTGGTGTCGGGTTTCAGCCGCATGATCTCGTCAAGCACGGCGAACCCTTCGCTGGTCCCGTCGGGATCGGGCGGCAGGCCGAGGTCGAGCGTCACCACCGGCGGTTCTTCCGCCCGCAGCGCGGCGATCGCACTCGCCCGGTCGCCGACGATGACCACGTCAAAATCGTCATAGGCCCATTTGAGCTGCGCCTGCAGGCCTTCGTCGTCCTCGACGATGAGCAGCTTGGGTTTCATCTCGGCCATCACGCCACCTTTTCCGTTGTTTTCTGCATCGTCCGAATCAACTCGGCCGCCTCGGCCAGCGGCAGGTGAATCGCGAAGCGGCTTCCCAGTCCTTCGTGACTCTCGACCTCGAGCCGGCCGCCCATCGCCCGGACGATCTCGCGCGCCTCGAATGCGCCAATGCCGAATCCGCCCACCTTCGACGAATGAAACGGCTTGAAGAGCCGCGAGCGGACGAACTCGGGCGTCATGCCGGGTCCGGAATCGGTCACTCCGATCACGACCTCGTTTCCATCGCGGGTCGCCTGCAGCATGACCGGCTGGTTCTCGCCGCTCGCCTCGACCGCGTTTTGCACCAGGTGCACCAGCGCCTGCTCGAGCGCCTCCGGCTGGGCCTGCACCGAACAGTGAACCGCCTCGAGAACGGTCACCTCGTGCTGCGCCCGGTAGCGCTCGGCAATTCGGCGAAGCAGCGGCGCAATCTCGACGGGATGAACCGGCTCGTGCCCTTGTGCCCCATATCGCCCAAGCCGGGTAAGAAGGGCGTTGAGCTTTTCGCTGCTGTTCTTCAGCGTGACCAGCATATCGGCGCGGAACTCCGGGTTCTCGGCATGCTTCTCGGCGTTGCGAGCGAGCAGGGCGAGTTGGCTGGCAAGGTTCTTGATATCGTGCATCACAAAGGCGATGCGGCGATTGAACTCATCGAACCTCTGCGCCTCGCCGAGTGCGTCCTGGCTCGCTTGCTCGGCCAGGTAGCTGGCAAGCTGCCGGCCGACCACGCGGAGCAGGTCGAAGTCCTCCCAGTCGAGCTTGCGCGCATGGGGCGGGCGCGCCAGCGCGACGACTCCGAGGAGTCGCTCGTAGTGCAGCAAGGGCACCATCGCCCATGCGTCCGGCTCATCCGCAATCCAGCCGGGGATCGCTCCTTCGGGCACGCCCTCCGCCTTCCCGGCGCGCCACTGGTCGAGGTCGAGAATGAATTCGGCCTCGGCAAAGAACCGCGCCGCCGCCTCGCCAAGTGCTGGCGCCGGGACGTGCGGCGCTGGCCATTGCCAGCGTGCTTCGAGCGTCAGGCCGGCATCCTCCGCGGGCGTGAGCAGCAGGCCGCCCGGACTGTCCGTGATGTCGGCGACTGCCTGCACCACGCGTTCCGGCAGCGGCGAGGCGCCCGGTCCGGCGCGACCCATCGTACGGGTAAAGCGCAGCCATTCCTCGCGGTAATCGTAACGATGCTGGAACAGATGCTTGATCGTCGTTACGCGCAGCCACCTGCGCAGCCGGCGCGACGGCAAGACTATCAGCGCGACCGCGCTGGCGGCCGCCACGAACGCGATCTGCACCAGCCGCACGAAGTCGCCGCCGATCGCCGCCAGTCCCTCGTACGCGACGACCATCACCAGGAAGTAAGCGCCGATGAGCAGCAACGAGAACGACTGAAACGCGAACGAGCGCGATGGCCGGAACACCTGCTGCCCGTCTTTGGCCATGGCGCCCAGCACGAGCAGGCCGAGCATCGCAAGTGGCACGAAGCCCCGCAATCCGTCGAGCGCCTCCGGGATTTCGCCACCGAGATAGGCCACTGTGTAGTAATTGAGATCGTAGGCCCACAGAAGGGCGAGCGCAGCGGCCGGCCAGCGCATGCTCGTCCGGTTCGGCGAGGATGCGCCGACATAAAGATTGTGCACCAGGACGAGCGCCCCGGAGCAGAACAGCAGACGAAGTGCGTTGGCGACGTGCTGCAGCGGATCGGCCGCAGCCGCGTCGTTCAGGCCGGGCACGGCGAGCGCGACAGCGATCTGCAGCAACTCGACAAAGGCGAGCGCGGCGACCACCGGGCGGATCGGCGCGACGCTCGCATGACGGCCGTCCTGGACGAACAACCGGTAAAGCATCCACAGCCAGGCAAGACTGGCGAGGCTGTAAAGGAGTCGCCCGGTGACGGCGGAATCGCCGTACGCGATGACCGAGACCGACCACAGGGCAGTCAGCCCCAACGCCACCGCCGCGGTGCCGGAAGCCATGCCAAGCCGTGCCCGATGCGTCGCCAGCCAGCCGCCGAGCACAAGCGCTCCGATTGCCGACAGGAGGTAGCCCGAGAATGCCAAACCGCTCATCGCGCGCCCTCCGGCCAGAGGATCACCCGCAAGGTCTGCAGCATGATCAGCAAGTCGAGGAAGGGCGTGTAGTTCTTGGCGTAGTAGAGATCGTATTCGAGCTTGGCCCGCGCGTCCTCGATCGAGGCACCATAGGGATAGTTGATCTGCGCCCAGCCGGTGATCCCCGGTTTGACCATGTGCCGCTCGGCATAGAACGGCAGCTTGTCCTCGAGGTCCTCGACGAACGTGGGCACTTCGGGGCGCGGGCCGACAAAGCTCATCCGCCCGGTGAGCACACTCCATGTCTGCGGCAATTCGTCGATGCGCAGCTTGCGGATCAGCCTGCCGAGCCGCGTCACGCGCGGATCGTCCTTCTGCGCCCACTTTGCCCCGTCCTTTTCGGCGTCGGTGCGCATCGAGCGTAGCTTGATGAGCTCGAACGGCTCGCCGTAGAGGCCGACGCGGCGCTGGCGGAAGAAGGCCGGGCCCCGGCTGTCGAGCTTCACCAGCACCGCGAAAAGCGCGATTACCGGAAAGGTGAACAGCAGCAATGCCGAGCTCGCTGCGATGTCGAAAGCGCGCTTGGCGAGGCTCGAGAGCATCCTTCCCGAGGAGAATCCGTCCGAGAATATCAGCCAGCTGGGATTGAGCGTGTCGAGGTCCACGCACCCGGTCTCGCGCTCCATGAAGCTCGAGAAATCGTTGACGTAGACGCCGGCGGTCTTGACCCGCAGCAAGTCCTTCAGAGGCAGCGAATTGCGCCGTTCTTCGAGCGCCAGCACCACTTCGCTGGCGCCGAGGTTCTGCACGTGCCGCGACAAGTCGGCGATTGCCTCGCGCGGCACGGCCTCCGCGATCACTTGCTGACCGGGATTCATCGCGACGTAACCGGCGATGACGAAGCCGCTTGCCGGCCGTTCGGCGAGGCGACCGATCCGTCGGGCGCGGCTTCCGGCACCAAGCACCAGCACCCGCCGGCGGAACGCCGCGGCGCCGAGGACCCCGCCAACCACCAGCCGGTTGGCCATCAGCAACGCGATCGCCAACACCATCGCGTAGAGCAGCGTCGAGCGCCAGAACGTGTGTCCCTGCAGAACGAAGGCGATGAAAGCGAACAGGAGCACCGCAAGGCTGACGCCGACGAGCAGCCGGGCGCCTGCAAAGCGCATCGAGCGCAGGGCGTCGGCCCCGAACACGCCGACGGCGATCATCGCGCTATGGGTAACGACCGCAAACGCCAGCAATATCGGCAACCGCGCCGCCAGCGATCCGGATGCCATGCCGATCTGGTCCGCGCGCAGTACCCACGCAAGATCGCCTGCCACCAGTAGCAGCGTGAAATCGAACAGCCCGAGCAGCAGCACCGCATGCGGGACGTAGTGCTTGAACAGTCGGATCATCGCTCCCACCGGCGGCGTCCGCTCCCCTTTGCGGACGCGCCCGGATTAGGCGGGATAGATGAAATGTCGGTAAATTTTACAACTGCTCACAAAGTTCGGAAATTGTTGGCGTTCCGCGTTTTAGTGAGTGGTGTTGTTCGCCGCGTCCTTGGCCGCGTCGCCGACATTCTGCGCGGCATCGCCCACCTGGTTGGCGGCGTTGGCGATCGCGTTGTCCTTGTTCGCCTCGGCCCCTCCCCACTTGTTGAAGGCCCAGACGCCGATGACCAGCGCGACGATGATCAGCAGTGCGATAAGGAATAGCCCGCCGCCACCCGAACGTCCGCCGTCGGAAATCACGGTTGTGTGGGTATGGGTATCGCCGTCCGGCGACTGGACTTCGGTGACGCGTTCTTCGACCATTGTTCCATTCCCCTTGGTTGAGGTTGGCGGCGAAACGCCCCACGCGCCCGGCGAGTTCCCCCGAGGCCGGCCCCGGGCACGGCGACAGGCGCCCTTTAACCACATTCCGCGCCCGGCGCTTAACCGGCAGGATCTAAGCCTTTGGCAATGCGCCGCAATCCGACTCCACCGATCACACCGCAACTGTACCGCAGGTTCGCCGCGGCGACGGTGGCGATCGCGGCGCTGCTGGCCTTTTTCGCCAATGGCGAGAACCAAGAGGCCGTCGCGGCCGCCAGCGCCGCCGGACGGCCGGCCACGCGTCAGCCGGCGGTTGAGAAGCCGCGGCTCGAAATCCCCCCTGACGCGCACGCGGGCAGTTGGGATGATGATGAGGGCGATGACATGGGTCAGCAGCAATCCAACCTCGTCGGGGCGGGCAGAGGCGGCGGCGCTGTGATCAGCTCGTCGCTACTGGACGGTGAGGGCGGCGACGAAGAGCAAGGCGAGGCGGTAACTGACGCACCTACCCCGTCGCAAATCGCCGCGGCCACTGCTGCCTCACGCCTGCGCAGCGGCGCTCGCGGAATCGACTAGCCCAAGCCCAATTCCGTCTTGTCCCTGAGCCACGGCATCTGTCATGGCGTTGGCATGTCTGACTCATCGCCCGATCTCGCCGCAGAGCTGGCCGCATTGCGCCAACGGCTCGATTCGCTCGAAGCCCGCACCCAAGCGGCCGAGGATCACCTGGCAATCGCCAATCTGCAGCGCGCTTACGGATATTACGTCGACAAGAGCCAGTGGGAGCACGTCGCCGACCTTTTCGCGCGCGACGCGGTCCTCGAAATCAACGGCCGCGGCCGCTTCATCGGGCACGAGCGGATTCGCGAGTACATGCGTCACTTCGGCCCGCCGAAGCGCGGGCTGCTGATGAACCATATGCAGCTGCAGCCGGTCATTCATGTCGAGCCGGATGGAGTTCACGCCCACGCCAGGGTTCGCGCCCTGATGATGGTCGGCCAGATGGGCGACCACGCCATGTGGGGCGAGGCGATCTACGAGAACGACTATCTCAAGGAAGACGGCGTGTGGAAGATCGCCCGGCTAAAGGCCTGGCAGGTGCTCTACACCCCGTACGACAAGGGTTGGGCGGTGGAAGCGAGCCCACTGCTGAGCGAATTCGGCGACTTTCCGCCCGACGAGCCGATCGAAGCCTATCCGGTGTTCCCGGACTACTTCTGCCCGCCATACCACTACCGCAATCCGGTGAGCGGGCGCGAATAGGCGCTCGATTTCTCTGGTGGTTGGTGCCCCTGGCCCGACTCGAACGGGCACTTCCGAAGAAACTCGATTTTGAGTCGAGCGCGTCTACCAATTCCGCCACAGGGGCTTCCCGTGCGCTGGGCCGCTTAGCGAAGGCGCGGCTGGTGCACAACGGGGCGTGACTAGCCTTTGAGCGCGCCCACCACGATCTTGTGCAGCCGCGAGTGCAGCGGATCGTTGCCGGCGATGACCTGCTTGTCGCAGATCGGCAATGAGCGGCCGCGGTAATCGCTGACGAAACCGCCCGCCTCGCGCACAAGCAGGCACCCCGCGGCGGTGTCCCATGGGGCGAGGTCGCTTTCCCAGAACCCGTCGTAGCGGCCCGCGGCGATCCATGCGAGGTCGAGCGCGGCCGAGCCGAAGCGGCGAATTCCCGCCACTTGCGGGCCGACGGCGTTGAGGATCTTGCCCCACTCCTCGAAATCACCGTGGCCGTGATAGGGAATTCCCGTGGCGATCAGCGCCTCCGACAACTGCCGGCGGCCGGAAACGCGCAGCCGTGCGTCCTGCAACCAGGCGCCGCGGTTCTTCTCGGCCCAGAAGGTCTGGTCGGTGATCGGCTGGTAGACCACTCCGGCAACCACGTCGCCCCAGCCCGACCCGTCCGGGCCCTTGCCGTCGAGCGCCGGCTCCTGCGCGGCGATCGAGATGGCGAAATGGGGGATGCCGTGGAGGAAGTTGCTGGTCCCGTCGAGCGGATCGATGATGAATCGCGGCTTGCCGGCCTCGCCAGGAATCTCCCCGCCCTCTTCCATCAGGAAGCCCCAATCGGGTCGCGCGGCGCGCAATTCGTCCCACAGCGTGCGCTCGGCGGCCTGGTCGGCCTTGGAGACGAAATCCGCCGGTCCCTTGCGGCTGACCTGCAAGTGTTCGACCTCGCCGAAGTCGCGCCGCAAGCGGCTGCCCGCCTTGCGGGCGGCGCGCTCCATCACGCGAATGAGGCCGGTGATCATCGCCATCGACTATTATCGCCCTTGCGGCGCCCCGGCCGGCGGCTTGGCCGCCGCTGCGCTAGCAGACGGCTTGTAACCGCACACGGCCACCATTGCGCTGAGCAAATCGTCCGGCTTGGCGCGGTCGACCTTGCCCGGATTCGCCTCGATAAGCTTGTCGATTGCGGTGCTGATCGTCTCGAGCTTGTTCGAATAGATACACCCCATCAACGACGCCTTCACATCCTCGGGCACCTTGTCCGATTGCATGGCGCTCGCCAGGACGGCGAAATTCTGCACCGCATGCTCCTGCTGCGCGGCGTTGATCGGGGCGCTCGCGGTTGCCTGCGCGAAAGCAGGAGCAGAAAGCAGCAGCACGGTCGCGGCGATTGCGATCTTCTTCATAATCAATTGGCCTTTCCGACGTATGTCCGCTCGTACACGTCGACGACGATCCGGGTGCCGCTTTCGATGTGCGGCGGCACCATGACCCGAACGCCGTTGTCGAGCAGCGCCGGCTTGTAGCTGGACGAAGCTGTCTGTCCCTTGACCACCGCGTCTGCCTCGACGATCGTCGCTTCGACCTGGTCGGGCAGCGCCACGCTGATCGGCTTTTCGTCCCACATCTCGAGCGTCACATCCATGCCGTCCTGGAGGAACGCGGCGGCCTCGCCCACGAGATCCGCCGGCAGGTTGATCTGCTCGTAATCGTCCTTGTCCATGAACACGAGCATTTCGCCGTCATGGTAGAGGAACTGGAAGTCCTTGGTGTCGAGCCGAACGCGCTCGACCGTGTCGGCGCTGCGGAAGCGGACGTTGGTCTTGCGCCCGTCCTGCAGGTTCTTCATCTCGACCTGCATGTAGGCCCCGCCCTTACCAGGCTGGGTGTGCTGGATCTTGGCGACCTTCCAGATGCCGCGTTCGTATTCGAGAATGTTGCCGGGACGAATGTCCACGCCGCTGATCTTCATCGCTGCCTGCCTTGATGGAGCTGTTCGGGAGATTGCGCCGCGCCCTAGGCGCTACCCTCAATTCATGCAAGCGCAACGCGGGCGTGCTATGGCGGCAGGCATGACCCGCTCGCTCTCATTCGCGGCGCTGCTTGGCGCGATCTCCTCCACCGCCTTCGCGCAAGGACCGATCGATACGGTCCTGCGCGGACCCTACGTCTGCGAATTGCCGGGCGACGCCGCCGGTCGGGCGGGAATTCCGCAGCCCGACCGCAGTTTCACGATCGAGAGCTCGTCGCGCTATACCGCACCGCAAGGCGCGGGCACTTACTTGCGGCGCGGCGTGCGGCTGGACATGACCAGCGGTCCGCGGAAAGGGGAAGCCTACCTCGTCGTCCGCCCGGGGTTCCTGCGCGAACGTCAGGCCGACGGTACGCCTGGCCGCTTGCGCTGCGTCTTGCAGAGCTGATCCGCCACGCCGGAACGCTTCGCCGGGCCGCGCGCTTGTTCCAGCAACCGCATGGCCCGTGATACCTTCAAAGCTCTCGAACCGCTGGTCGCGCGGGCGATCTCCGCCGGTGAAGCGGAATTCGACGGCGAACGCGACCGGGTCACCTGGAACAAGCGTCTGGCACTGTCGCGGGCACCCGATGCAGTGGTCGCGGTGCATTCCGCGGAAGAAGTCGCTGCAACCATTCGTTTCGCCGCCGCCAACGGTTTCAAGGTTTCACCCCGCGGCGGCGGGCACAACTACCAGGCTTCCGCACTGCGGGACGGCGGGATTCTCCTCAATCTGGGGGCGCTCAATACCGTCGAAATAGATCGCGGCGCGCTGACCGCGAGGGTCGGGGTCGGCATCCAGGGCCATCCGCTCAGCGAACAGCTGGCGGCAGCGGGCTTGGCCTTTCCCGTGGGTCACTGCGTCGACGTCGCGCTGAGCGGGTATTTGATCAACGGCGGTTTCGGCTGGAACTCCGGCGAATGGGGCGCCGCCTGCGCCAATGTCGAGGCCATCGAAATGGTCACCGCGGCCGGCGAGATCGTGCTGGCGAGCGCCGACCGTCATGCCGAGCTCTTCTGGGCCGCCCGCGGTGCCGGGCCGGGCTTCTTCGCCGCCGCGACGGCCTTCCATCTCAAGCTCCATCCTCTGCCGGCTACCGCTTACGCCTGGCGAGCCGCGTTCGCGGCGTCGAGCGCGCCGGCGTTGGCCGACTGGCTCACAGCCGCCACCGCCGCCGCTCCCGCCGGAACCGAGGTCGGCTGCTTCCTGTTCGCGCATTGGGACACCGGCGAGCACGCGATCGTGCTGCGCGTGTCGGCTTGTGGTGACAGTGAAGCCGAGGCGCGCGACAAAGTTGCACCGTTCGTCTCACCGCCGCCGGTAGCGCGGAAAATCGGCGACGCTAAGGGCGAAGCGCTGCCGTTCACCGAACTGTTCAAACTGTCCCCCATGCCGTCTGGCAAACGGGTCGCCGCCGACCACGCGTGGAGCGACGCGGCGGTCGGCGATTTGCTGATGGCGGTGCATGACCTGCCCGCGCCGAGCGCGGATTCGACGGTCGACATCGTCGCGTTCGGCGGCCACACGCCCGTCGCGGTGCCGCGCGACGCCGCGCTCACGGTCAGCGGCGGGACGGGTGTCGGCATCTACGGCTTGTGGGACGATCCCGCCGACGACGAGGTCAACCGCGCATGGGTTCGCCGGGTGGACGAAGCGCTCGCCCCCTACCGCACCGGGCGCTATGTGGGCGAGGCGGACTTGACGCTCGAACCGGGGCGCCGGGCCGAGTGCTTCACGCCCGACGCGCTCGCGCGGCTCGACGCGCTTCGCCGCCGCTACGATCCGGACGGCCTGTTCGCCGTCTGGCCTTAGCTCCGCGGGAACGCTTCGGGGTCGAGCGCCATCATCGCTTGCGCCCCGGCCTCGATCTGGCGCGTCAGCGCGGCGCAGTCCGGCAACCAGCGCTCGGCGTAGTAGCGCGCGGTGACCAACTTGGCGGCATGGAACGGGTCGCTCTCGTGTCCCGCTGCAACCTGCGCCATGCGCAACCACATCCACCCGATTGCCAGCGTGCCCATGAGTTCCATGAATGCGTATGAGCCGGCGCCGAGCGCGTCGGAATCGAGCCTGGCCTGGTCGATAAGAAACCGCGCCGCTTCGCGCGCTTCGTGCACCGCCTCGCGCAATGGCAGGGCGATGAAACGTGTCGAAGGGCTCGCCTCCTCGCAAGCGCCCTCGACCAGCGCCAGGAAGCGCTCGGCCACCTGGCCGTTGTCGCGCGCCAGCTTGCGTCTGGCGAGGTCGAGCGCCTGCACTCCGTTGGCACCCTCGTAGAGCATTGCGACGCGGGCATCGCGGACGATCTGCTCCATGCCCCATTCGGCGATGTAGCCGTGCCCGCCAAAGCATTGCTGCATCGCCACCGCGGTCTCGAAGCCCTTGTCGGTGCCGAAACCCTTGATCACCGGTGTGAGCAGCCCGACCAGCGCGTCGGCCGCCTCCCGCTCCTCGACGCTGTCGGCACGGTGCGCCAAGTCGATTTGCAAGGCGGTCCACAGCACCAGCGCGCGCATGCCCTCGGTGAACGCACGGGCGTCCATCAGCAGGCGGCGAATGTCCGGCTGGACGATCAGCGGATCGGCGGCGGCAGAGCTTCCCGGCGCTCTGCCCTGCTTGCGCTCAGAAACGTAAGCGACGGCGTTCTGGTAGGCGAGCTCGGCCTGGGCGAGACCCTGGTTGCCGCAGCTGAGCCGCGCGGCGTTCATCATGATGAACATCGCCGCCAGGCCGGCGTTCGGCTCGCCGACCATCCAGCCGGTCGCGCCGTCGAAGTTCATCACGCAAGTCGCACTGCCGTGCACACCCATCTTGTGCTCGATCGCCCCGCAAGTGGCCGCGTTGCGGGTCCCGTCGGGCAGGATTTTCGGAACGAGGAACAGCGATATTCCCCGCGATCCCTCCGGCGCGTCCGGGAGCTTCGCCAGCACGAGATGGACGATGTTGTCGGTCAGGTCCTGTTCGCCGCCCGAGCAGAAGATCTTCTCCCCGGCGATGCGGTAAGTGCCGTCCGCCTGCGGTTCGGCGCGGGTGCGGATAAGGCCGAGATCGGTACCGGCCTGGGCCTCCGTCAACGCCATCGTTCCCAGCCATTCCCCGGAGACGAGCTTGGGGAGGTAGCGTGTCTTGAGGTCGTCGCTTCCCTTGGCGAGCAGCACGGCGACCGCGCCGTGGGTCAGGCCGGGATACATGTTGAAGGCATGACAAGCCGAGTCGAGATACTCCTCGATCACCGTAGCCAGCACATGCGGCAAGCCCTGTCCGCCATGCTCCTCGGGCAACCCCAGCGTGCCCCACGCAGAATCGACGTAGGCCCGGTAGGCTTCCGGAAAGCCGCCCGGGGTACTGACCGAGCCGTCAGCGTGACGCGTGCAGCCTTGCGTGTCGGCCACACGGTTAAGCGGGGCGATCACCTCGGCGGCGAAGCGTCCGGCCTCGCGGACGATCGTGTCGACCAGGTCGGCATCGATGGCCAGCTGCGGATAATCGGTGATCCCGAGCAGGTCGGTGAGCACGAAGCGCGTGTCGCGCGCTGGCGGAGTGTAGCTTGGCATGGTCTCGATCAGCCGATGCGCTGGAGTTCGTCGCCTTCCAGGGCGCGGTAGAAGCAGCTGCGCGCTCCGGTGTGACATGCTGGGCCTTCGGGCAAGGCTTTGACCAGCAGCGCGTCCTGGTCGCAATCGACGAGGATCTGCCGGACCCGCAGTACGTGGCCGGAACTCTCCCCCTTTATCCATAACCGCCCACGGCTGCGCGAGTGGAAGTGGGCGAGCCCTGTCTCGCGCGTCTTGTCGACCGCTTCACGGTCCATGAAGGCAACCATCAGCACCTCGCCGGTGTCGGCGTGCTGGACGACCGCCGTCAGCAGACCCGCCGAGTCGAATTTGGGATCGAAGTTGCCGCCCCTTTCCCGGTCCCCGCGTTCAGTTTCATTGCCGGAGATGGCCGTTTCCTTTCAGACTCTTGCCAAGAAGGCCCGCGCGGGTGCCAGCTTGTTGCACGATAACCACAGATGCAGGCCAAAATCCATCGGCCCACGCGAAGGTGCTTTTTTCGGCAACCTTTCGGTGAAATGAATAGGTGCGCGGCTTTGACGTAGCCGCCAGTCCAGACCGGACGCGCCACGCGCCAAGGGATGGGGGGTCTCGGTACCGGACTTGCAAGGACGGGCCGAAACATGAGGGTTTGGATCGGCGGCATCCACTGGGGGCGATGCCTCGGTCCAGCGATTTTCGTCACGCGAACGCCCGGGGTAACCCCCGGGCGTTTTGCTTAGGTGGCATGCGCGAGCGCTTCTTCGAGTACCCGCGAGAAGCAAGCGACGACCACCTTCCCTGCCCCCGCACGCTTGAGCGCGGAAACACAGGCGTCGCTGGTCGCGCCGCTGGTCATCACATCGTCGACCAACAACACCTGCGCGCCCTTGAGTCCGCCGGCGCGGCGCGGGTTGACAGCGATCGCCCCGGACAGCGCGCGGGCTCGCGCCTTGCGGCCAAGCCCGCCGAGCACCGGGGTCGCCTTGCGCCGGACAAGCCCGTCGACAACCACTTCCGCCCCCGCCAGGCGCGCAATCTCCCGGGCCAGCAGCGCCGACTGGTTGAACCCGCGCCGCCACAGCCGCAGCCGGTGCAGCGGAACCGGCACCGCCAGCCACTCGCCGTCGAGTTGTGGCAGCCGCGCCGCGATCAACCGAGCGAGGAGCGGGGCGAGCGCAATGCGGCGGCCGTGTTTGAAGGCGAGCACCAGCCTGCGCGAGGCATCGTTGTAAAGGGTCCCCGCGGCGATCCCGTCGTGTCGCGGTGCATCGGCGAGACATGGAGCGCAGACCGTGCCTTCGCGCTGGGTATCGCCGAATGGCCGCTGACACAGCGCGCACGCCGGGTCGCCCGGAATCGCCAGCTCCTGCCAGCACGCCGAGCACAGCCCGCCCTGCGCGGCGAGGCCCTCGCCGCACAGCGGGCAACGGGGCGGGTAGATCAGATCGATCAGCGGGGCGACCGGCTCGAGCAACTTCACCGAACCATGCTGCCTCGGTCAGGCGCGTCGGGCAAGCGCTTGCGCATCCTGGGCAGGCGCGGCAGGGACCGGGCGTGACCGCCCCGCCTCGCATCTTCGCACCCGAGCGCCGCCGAGCGGCTCGCCAGCGCATCGCGGCGCGACAAGCGCGGCCGGGCGCGGCGCGGTTCGTGCTCGAAGACTTGGTCGAGGATGTCCTCGAGCGGCTCACGTTCCTGCGGCATGAGCCCGGCAAGGCGCTTGTAATCGGCGACTGGACCGGAGTGCTGGCCGCGGAGCTCGAACGGCGGGGCGGCACGGTGACGAGCGCTGATGCGTTTACGCTCGACGAAGAGCAGCCCTTCCCCGTCTCCGGGCTCGATCTGATCGTCAGCCTCGGTACGCTCGACACGGTCAACGACCTGCCGGGGGCAATGATCCATATCCGCGAGGCGCTGGCGCCCGGCGGACGCGCGATCGCCTCGTTCGTCGGCGCCGGAAGCCTCGCCAACCTGCGCCGCGCGATGCTGACCGCGGACGGCGAGCGGCCCGCTGCGCGGCTGCATCCGATGGTCGACATCCGCGCCGCCGCCGCGCTCCTGCAGCGTGCCGGATGGGCCGAACCGGTGGCCGACAGCCGGACCATTCGCGTTTCATACCGCTCGCTCGACCGGCTCGTCGCGGACTTGCGCGACCAGGGTCTCGGCAATGTCCTCGCCTCGGCGGCGGCCCCGCTCGGCAAGGCGGCGCTGGAACGAGCCCGAGCAGCGTTCCTCGAAGGCGCCGACGCCGGCGGACGCGTGGTCGAGAGCCTCGAGATCATGACCCTTAGCGGCCGTCGCTCCTTACGCGGATCGTAGGGCCGCCTGCGCCGCCGCCAGCCGCGCGATCGGCACGCGGAAAGGCGAAGCGCTGACGTAGTCGAGGCCGACCTGTTCGCAGAAGGCGATGCTCGCCGGGTCGCCGCCATGCTCGCCGCAGATGCCGAGCTTGAGGTCGGGCTTCGTCGCCCGGCCCCGCTCGGCAGCCAGCGAGACCAGCTGTCCCACGCCCTCGATATCGAGGCTGACGAAGGGATCGCGGGCGAAGATCCCCTTCTCGACGTAAGTGGGCAGGAAGCTGCCCGCGTCGTCGCGGCTGAGGCCGAGCGTCGTCTGGGTGAGGTCGTTGGTGCCGAAGGAAAAGAACTGCGCCGCCTCGGCGATGTCGCCCGCGGTCAGCGCGGCGCGCGGCAGCTCGATCATCGTGCCGACGAGGTATCCGACCCGCTGGCCGCGCTCGGCGAAAACCTGCGCCGCCGTCTCGCCCACCAGCTTGCGGAGGATTTCCAGCTCGCGCCGGGTAGCGACGAGCGGGATCATGATCTCGGGCACCACCGGATCGCCGCCCTTGGCGCTGACCTCGCAGGCCGCCTCGAAGATCGCCCGCGCCTGCATTTCGTAGATTTCGGGGAAAGTGATGCCAAGGCGGCAGCCGCGGTGGCCCAGCATCGGGTTGGCCTCGTGCAGCTCGGCGGCGCGGCGCTTGAGGTGCGCGGCGGACACCCCGCTCGCCTCGGCCAGCGCCTCGAAGTCGGCATCGCCGTGCGGCAGGAACTCGTGCAACGGCGGATCGAGCAGGCGGATCGTGCACGGCAGGCCGGCCATCGCCTCGAAGATCTGCGCGAAGTCGCCGCGCTGCTCGGGCAGCAGCTTGGCGAGCGCCTTGCGGCGCCCCTTCTCGTCGTCCGCCAGGATCATCTCGCGCACCGCGGCGATACGCCTGTCGTCGAAGAACATGTGCTCGGTCCGGCACAGGCCGATGCCTTCGGCGCCGAACTTGCGCGCCGTGCGGCAGTCGGCCGGAGTCTCGGCGTTGGTGCGCACCTTCATCCGCCGGTGCCGGTCGGCCCATTCCATCAGCGTGGCGAAGGCGCCGGCGAGCACGGGCTCGATCGTCGGCACTTCGCCGTCCATGACTTCGCCCGTCGCGCCGTCGATGGTGATCGTGTCGCCTTCGTCAAGGAGCGCGGTGCCGATCACGGCAGTGCGCGCGGCAAGGTCGATGCGGACTTGCGACGCGCCCGAGACGCACGGCCGGCCCATTCCCCGGGCGACCACCGCCGCGTGGCTGGTCATCCCGCCCCGCGCGGTGAGGATGCCCTGCGCGGCGTGCATCCCGTGGATGTCCTCGGGGCTGGTCTCGACCCGCACGAGGATCACCTTTTCGCCTCGCGCCACCCACTTCTCGGCGGTATCGGCGTCGAGCACGATCTTGCCCGAGGCGGCGCCGGGGCTGGCGGGAAGCCCCTTGGTCAGGACGTTACGCTTCGCATCCGGGTCGAGCGTCGGGTGGAGCAACTGGTCGAGCGCCATCGGGTCGATGCGCAGGATCGCGGTGCGCTCGTCGATCAGGCCTTCGCCGACCATCTCGACCGCCATCTTGAGCGCCGCCTTGGCGGTGCGCTTGCCGCTGCGGGTCTGGAGCATCCACAGCTTGCCGCGCTCGACGGTGAACTCGATGTCCTGCATGTCCTTGTAGTGCCGCTCGAGCAGGTCGAACACCTGGGCGAGCTCGGCGTAAGCGGCGGGCATCTCCTCTTCCATCGACGGGGCCCTGGCCCCGGCCCGTTCTCGCGCGGCCCTGGTCAGGTACTGCGGCGTCCTGATCCCGGCGACGACATCCTCGCCCTGCGCGTTGACCAGCCATTCGCCGTAATAGGCCTTCTCGCCGGTCGAGGGGTCGCGGGTGAAGGCGACGCCGGTGGCGCTGGTCTCGCCCATGTTGCCGAAGACCATCGCCTGGACGTTGACCGCGGTGCCCCAGTCGCCGGGGATGTCGTTGAGGCGGCGGTAGACCTTGGCGCGGTCCGAATCCCAGCTGTCGAACACCGCGGCGATCGCGCCCCACAATTGCTCGCCGACGTCCTGCGGGAACGGCGCGTCGTGCTCGCGGGCGACGATCGCCTGGTACTGGCCAACCAGGTCCTTCCAGTCGGCGGCGGTCATCTCGGTGTCGGCCTGGTAGCCGCGATCTTCCTTGGCGATCTCGAGCGCTTCTTCGAACAGCCCGTGATCGAGCCCGAGCACCACGTCGGAGTACATCTGGATGAACCGGCGGTAGCTGTCCCACGCGAAGCGCTCGTCGCCCGATACGGCAGCGAGGCCCTTCACGGTCTCGTCGTTGAGGCCGAGGTTGAGGACGGTGTCCATCATTCCGGGCATCGACACCCGGGCGCCCGAGCGGACGGAGACGAGCAGTGGGTCGGCCGCATCGCCGAAGCGCTTGCCGACGGCCTTTTCGATATGGTTCAGCGCCTTGCCGACCTCGCTTCGCAAGTCGTCCGAAAAGTCGGCGCCTTCCTTGAGGTAGCGCACGCATTCCTCGGTGGTGATGGTAAAGCCCGGCGGGACCGGCAGGCCGATGCTCGCCATCTCCGCCAGGTTCGCGCCTTTGCCGCCGGTGACGGTCTTGTCCTTCGCGCGCGGATCGTCATGCGCCGCATGGCCGCCGAAGGTGTAGACAGTCTGCATGGACAACCTTTCGAAAACAGGGTGACACTTTACGGACCCTGTCACCCTGCAGGATTTTCTAAACTGCTGTTTTAACTTAGATAATTCAGAAACCGGCGGGTGACACTCTTCCTACAGGAAACCGCGCGGTCAGCCCTCTATCCTCGAGAAATCGGCCACTTTGTGCACTGCAGCACGGAAGCGTGCAAGCAGGCTCAACCGGGCCTCGCGCCTCGCGGGATCGTCGTCATTCACCGTCACCGTGTCAAAGAACCGGTCTATCGGGCCGCGCAAGGACGCCAGCGCGGCCATCGCCGCCTCGAAATCCTCCGCCTGGACCGCGGCGGCGGCTTTCGGCTCGGCCGAATCCAACGCCTCGATCAGGTCCTTTTCCGCAGGTTCGGGCGTGTAGGAAAGTGTTTTCTTCCTGTTCTCGGCCATTTTGGCCGCAATCACCGGCTTGAGGTCGGGATCGTCGACCAGCGCCAACGGGTCCTCCTCGCCGGTGCGTGCGATCTCCCCTTCGGCGCCCTTCCAGTCCTCCTTCTTGAGGATATTGGCCGCGCGCTTGTAGGCGGCGAGCAGGTTGGCGCCGTCCTCGGTCTTGATGAAGGCCTGCAGCGTGTTCACACGAGAAAGAAGGCGAACGAGGTCGTCTTCGTTCCCGAGCGCGAACACCGCGTCGATCAGGTCGTGGCGAACGCCGGCTTCGCGCTGCTGGACTTTTAGGCGGTCGGCGAAGAAGTCGAGGAGTTCATCGGCCGCTGCATCTCGGCGTGCGAACACGGCCTTGGACCCTTCGAGATGTTGAGCTTCGGCGTTCGCAAGGATGTCAGTGATGAATTTGTCATCCATTTCGAATGGGCGACCATATTCTTGAGAAATCAGCGCTAACCTTTCCGCAGCATCTCGCAGCCGATCGTCCTTTGGATCGTACGGAAGGTGCGCACCAGTCGCCTTGCGAGCAAGCTGATGCAGAGAGACGCGAAGTGAGTTGGTCAGAATGAGTTGAATCGCTCCGATGCTGGCTCTCCGAAGAGCGAAAGGGTCCTTTGAGCCAGTCGGACGCTCACCGATCACGAAGAATCCGGCTAAGCTATCGAGCTTGTCGGCCAAACTGACAGCTACGGTTATAGGAGCGGTTGGAACTTGATCGCCTTGGCCGGTCGGTTTGTAATGATCGCGGATTGCGTCGGCGACTTCAACCGGCAAACCTTCAGCGCGAGCGTAGTAGCCACCCATAAGACCTTGAAGCTCGGGGAACTCACCGACCATCTCGGTGACGAGATCTGCCTTGCAGAGCCGGGCAGCGTCCTGCGTCCAATTAAACAGCATAGTCTCAGGCTGCTGGTGATTGAGTGCAGGCTTTACAACTTGCTGTTCCACCAGCCACCGCGCCAGCCTGGCCACGCGCTCCACCTTGTCGGCGACGGTGCCGAGCTTCTCGTGGAAGGTGATCCGTTCGAGCTTCCTGGCCTGCTCGGCCAGCGGCACCTTGCGGTCCTGCTCCCAGAAGAAGCGCGCGTCGGAAAGGCGCGCGGCGAGGACCTTGCGGTTGCCGTCGACGATCGCCGCGCCCTCGTCGGTCGCGACGATGTTCGCCGTGCAGACGAAGGCGTTGGCGAGCTTGCCCTTCTTGGTGCGGCAGATGAAATATTTCTGGTTGGTACGCGCGGTCAGCTGGATGACTTCCGGCGGCACGTCGAGAAACGCCTCATCGAAATGTCCCAGCAAGGGGACCGGCCATTCGGTGAGCCCGGCGTTCTCGACCACCAGCCCCTCGTCCTCGACGAGCACCAGCCCGGCCTGGTGGGCGGCGTGGATGGCGCCCCGCCGGATCAGGTCCTCGCGCTCGGCCTGGTCGACAATGACGTGGCAGGCGCGCAGCTTCTGGGCATAGTCCGCGGCCGAGCCGATGGTGATCGGGCCGGGACAATGGAAGCGGTGGCCGAGCGTCATGTAGCCGCTGGCGACATCCCCCACGGTGCATTCGACCAGTTTCTCGCCGAAAATCGCAACGATCCCCGACAAAGGCCGCACCCATCGCAGGCTCTCGGTGCTCAGCGAAGCCGCGCCCCAGCGCATCGACTTGGGCCAGGGGAATGCGCGGACAATCGCCGGGATCGCCTTGGCGAGCACTTCCCGGACCGCGCGGCCGGGCCTCTCGATCACCGCGAAGTAGACCCCGTCGCGATCCTCGAGCTGCTCCTGCGTGAGCCCCGACTTGCGCAGGAACCCTTCGAGCGCCTGCGGCGGCGCGCTGGTGCGCGGGCCCTTCGTCTCCTCACGCACCGCCTCGGTGGCTTCGGGCAGCCCGCGCGCGATCAGCGCCAGCCGCCGCGGGGTCGACCACACGGTGATTTCACCGACCGCCACGCCCGCCGCCTGCATCTCGCCGCGGAACAGCTTCTCGAGGTCCGCCCGCGCGCCGGCCTGCATCCGCGCGGGGATTTCCTCGGAACGCAGCTCAAGGAGGAAGTCGGTCACGCGGACCACCCGGGGAACTTCGCTTCCCATTCGGGCGAATTCTTCTCGATCCACGCCTCGCAGCTGCCCTTGGCAAGATCGCGGACGCGGCCAATATAGCTGGCGCGTTCCTGGACGCTGATCACGCCGCGCGCCTGGAGCAGGTTGAACAAATGGCTCGCCTCGATCGCCTGGTCGTAGGCGGCGAGCGGGATCTGTGCCTCGATGCAGCGTTGGCATTCGGCTTCGGCGTTGCGGAAGCCGGCGAACAGTTGTTCGGTGTCGGCGACTTCGAAGTTGTATTTCGAGTGCTCGCGCTCGTTTTCGAGGAACACCTGGCCGTAGGTCACGCCGTCGGAATTGAACGCGAGATCGTAGACCCGGTCGACGCCCTGGAGGTACATCGCCAGCCGTTCGAGCCCGTAAGTCAGCTCGCCGGCGACCGGCTTGCAGTCGTAGCCGCCGATCTGCTGGAAATACGTGAATTGGGTCACTTCCATTCCGTCGCACCAGACTTCCCAGCCGAGGCCCCAGGCGCCGAGCGTCGGGCTTTCCCAGTCGTCCTCGACGAAGCGGATGTCGTGCTTCAAGGGATCGATGCCGATGGCCTCGAGGCTCTTGAGGTAGAGCTCCTGCAAGTCCGGCGGGTTGGGCTTGAGGATCACCTGGTACTGATAATAGTGCTGCAGGCGGTTGGGGTTTTCGCCGTAGCGACCGTCCGTGGGCCGGCGGCTCGGCTGGACGTAGGCGGCCTTCCACGGCTCCGGCCCGAGCGCGCGCAAGGTCGTCGCGGGGTGGAACGTGCCCGCGCCCATGCGCATGTCGTACGGCTGCAGGATCAGGCAGCCCTGCGCGCTCCAGTAATCGTGGAGCGCGAGGATCATGTCCTGGAAGCTCTTGGCGCCGGTCCCGCTCATGGCGCGGCGCTTTGCAGGATGGCCGAAACAGCGTCAATGCCGCGCTGCAAAACGCCCCTGTAAGTCGGCGTGGAAAGCGCCTAAATAGGCACCGGGCTTAAACAGGGTCACTTTCACCGATGCCGCCGTTTCGCCGATTCATTGCCGCGCTGGTCGCGCTCGCCATGCCGGCGTGCGCGCCGGTCGACGCACGCCCGGCGCACGCGGCCGCGGCCTACCAGGGCCCGGCGATCTGGAAGGTCGCCGACAAGGACACCACGATCTACCTGTTCGGCACCGTCCACGCGTTGCCCAAGGACACCAAGTGGTTCTCCGGGCCGGTCGAACGCGCCTACAAGGCGTCGGACGAACTGGTCACCGAAATTCCCATGGATGCGAGCGGCGACGCCCAGGCGATTGCCGCGCGCGCCTTGCTGGCCAAGGGCCAGTCGCTGCGCGCCATGATGGCCCCGGACGATCGCATGAAGTTCGAGGAGGCGCTCGTCGGCCTCGGCCTGCCGATCGAGGCGATGGACCGCTTCGAACCGTGGTACGCGGCGATGACCCTGTCACTGCTGCCGGTGATCAAATCGGGCTACGATCCGCAGACCGGCGCCGAAACCAAGCTGACCGCCGAAGCCGAGGGCAAGCGCAAGGCGGCCCTGGAGACGGTCCAGCAGCAGATCGACCTGTTCGACGGATTGCCGGTCGAGGCCCAGCTTTCGTTCCTCAAGGAGACGGTGGATTCGATTTCCAAGGCAACGACGACGCTCGATGCGATGGTCGCCGAGTGGATGAAGGGCGATGCCGACGCGCTCGCCATGCTGCTCAACGACGAGCTCGACGACCCGGTGCTCTACAAGCGACTGCTGACCGACCGCAACACGCACTGGGCGCAATGGATCGACCAGCGGATGAAGCAACCGGGCACGGTCTTCGTCGCCGTCGGCGCCGGGCACCTCGCGGGGCGGGACAGCGTGCAGGCGCAACTCAGGAAGCGCGGCATCAAGGCCCGCCGCGTCTGGGAGTAATGCGCGCGCTCGCGGCGCTGGCGCTCGCGCTGGCGCTCGCCGGATGCGGCGAGCCGGCGCGCGACTGGCCCGCCCCTTCGCCGGCGCTGTGGGAGGTGACTGGCCCGGGCGGCGCGCACGGCTGGCTGTTCGGCACGATCCATTCGCTGCCCGAGGGCGCCCACTGGCGCACCAAAGCGGTCGACCAGGCGCTGGCCGATTCAGGCGTGCTGGTGGTGGAGATCGCCAACCTTGGCGATGCGGCGGCGGCAAAAGAGGCTTTCGACCGGCTGGCCACGACACCCGGGCTACCGCCGCTGTCGCAGCGCGTTCCGGCGAAGGAGCGCCCCGCCCTCGCCGCGTTTCTCGGGCGCGCCGGTCTCGCCGACGACGCCTTCCCGCATACCGAGACCTGGGCCGCCGCGATCGTCCTCGCCAACCGGGCGCGCGGGCGCGATCCCGGGACCGGGGTCGACCGCGCGCTGATCGCCGGAGCGAAACGCGTCGAGGGGCTGGAGACGTTCGAGCAGCAGTACCGCGCCTTCGATGCGCTCCCGCCGGCCGAACAAGCCGACCTGTTGCTGGCGCTGGCCCGCGAGGCCGACGACACGTCCGACGCGCGGCAGGTCGAGGCGTGGCTGACCGGGGACCTTGCCGGCCTCGAGAGCGATTCCTCCGCCGGCGTCCTCGCCGACCCCCAGTTGCGCGAGGCACTGCAAGTCGCCCGCAACCGGCGCTGGGCGGAACGGATCGCCCGGTTGCTCGCTGGCCGGGAGCAGCCTTTCGTTGCCGTGGGCGAAGCGCACATGTTCGGCGAGCAGAACTTACCCGAACTGCTCGAGGCGCGCGGTTACACCGTCCGCCGCGTGCAGTAAGGCCTTCCTTGCTTGCCCGCGGCTGCGCTGCTTGAGGCAAGACTTGCACCGCGCGTCGCTTTCCCCTAGGGGCGCGCCTCCGTCATGGTCATCCCTGGAGGCGTGGCGGTAACCCAATGCAATTCGAAAGGCACGTGACATGAGCGACGCTCTCACCCTGCCGGCCGAGGCGCGCGAACGGGCTGGCAAGGGAGCCTCCCGCGAGTTGCGCCGTCAAGGCCGTGTTCCCGCCGTGATTTACGGCGGCAAGGAAGAACCCACCCCGATCCACCTCGAGGCGAAGGAGCTGGTCCGCCAGCTCGGCTCGGGCCACTTCATGAACTCGATCGTGATGATCGACGTCGGCGGCAAGATGGTTCGCACCCTGCCCAAAGACGTCGCCCTGCACCCGGTCACCGACCGGCCGCTGCACGTCGATTTCCTGCGGCTGTCGAAGGATGCGAAGATCCAGGTCGCCGTGCCGGTGGTGTTCGTCAACGAAGAGGAATCGCCCGGCCTCAAGAAGGGCGGCGTGCTCAACGTCGTGCGCCACGAGCTCGAGCTGGTTTGCGAATCCGACAAGATCCCCGACGAGATCAAGCTCGACGTCACCGGCCTCGACATCGGCGATTCGATCCACATCAGCCATGTCACGCTGCCCGAAGGCTCGGTCAGCGCGATCACCGACCGCGACTTCACCATCGCCACGGTCGTCGCCCCGTCGGCGATGAAGCGGACCGATGAGGAAGAAGCCGAGGAAGCCGCCGCCGGCGCCGCCGCACCGGCCGAAGCTGCCGGCGAGGAAACCGAAGCCAGCGAAGGCGAAGCGGAAGCGACCGAGCAGTAATCCTCGCTCTTCCCGGACCGGACAAGCAGGCGCCGGCTCCGCAAGGGGCCGGCGCTTTGCTTTTCGCGCCCGCGCAGAATAGGACGCCGCGATGCAACTGTGGGTGGGCCTCGGCAATCCCGGACCTAAGCACGCGATGGAGCGGCACAACGTCGGCTTCATGGCGGCCGACGTGATCGCCGAGATGCACCGTTTCGGCCCGGTGCAGAAGAAGTTCCAGGGGTGGCTGCAGGAAGGCCGCATCGGCGGCGAGAAGATCCTCCTCCTCAAGCCGGCGACCTTCATGAACGAAAGCGGTCGCTCGGTCGGTGAGGCGCTGCGCTTCTACAAGCTCGGCATCGAAGACCTGACGGTGTTCCACGACGAGCTCGACCTCGCCCCGTTCAAGGTCAAGGTGAAGCGCGGCGGCGGCACCGCCGGGCACAACGGCCTCAGGAGCATCGACCAGCACCTCGGCCCCGATTTCCGCCGCGTGCGCCTCGGCATCGGCCATCCGGGGCACAAGGACCGCGTCACCGGCTACGTCCTCGGCAATTACGCCATGGGGGAGATGGACGACCTGACCGACATGCTCGCGGCCCTGGCCGGCGAGGCGGAATGGCTCGCGAAGGGCGAGGACGCGCGGTTCATGAGCGACGTGGCGTTGAGACAGCAGGAGACCGAACGATGAGCAAGCGCGTTTCCCTGGCCCTCATGTGCGGCGCGCTTACGGTCCTCGGCACTGCCTCCGCCGCCCAGGAGCCAACCGACAAGGCGGCCGATTACCGCGCCGACGCCCTGTCGTTCGCGCCGCTGGTCAACGAACGTTACGCCTATCTCGACCGACTGGGCGGGCATTTCGACCTGCCGCCGGCGCTCCAGCACGAGGCCGAGGCGGTTCACGACGACAAGTCGCTGCTGAAGTTCCTCGAACGCGGCGTGGCGCTGCTCGCCGACCACCACGCCATTACCGGCAGCTCGTTCAACGACAGCTGGGCGATCGTGCCGAGCTATTCGGACATGTGGGTCGAGGAGAAGGACGGGACTTACACGATTACGTCGATTCGCTCGGCCTCCCCGGCCGAAGGCGTCGTCAAACCGGGAGACAAGCTGATTCAGGTCGCCGGCGTTCCGATGGCCCAGGCCGTCACCGCGTTCTGGCACGACCTCGGGCTCGACGCTCCGGATGCCGTTCACCGCGCCTATGCCGCCCGCGTTCTGCTCGCCGGACGACGCGACCGCGAACGCGCCTTCACGGTCCAGCGCGGGGCCAAGCAGCTGCCGCTGACCCTGCCGAGCCTCTATGCCGTGCGCAAGAACGACCGGCCCCCGGTCACGGTTACCCACGACGGTCCCGCGTGGCGAGTGCGCTTCAACGACAGCATCGGCGATGACGCGACGATTCCCGCGTTCGACGCGGCGATGGCACAAATACCCGACGCCGCGCCGGTCATCCTCGACCTGACCGACACCGCCAGCGGCGGCAATTCGTCGATCGCCCGGGCGGTGATCGGCTGGTTCATCGACCGCCCGCGTCCCTATCAGGTCCATTCGAGCCCCGAGGAAGAGCGCGCCACCGGCGTTCCCCGGATGTGGGTCGAATACGTCATCCCGCGCGCGGGCAAGCATCACTCCGGCCCGGCGACGGTCCTGGCGGATCGCTGGACCGGGAGCATGGGCGAAGGCATGGCGATCGGCTTCGACGCGATGGGCGTGCCCGTCTGCGGTACGGCGATGGCCGGGCTGGTCGGCGCGGTCGACGACAACCGGCTCGAGCATTCGGGGCAGGTGGTGAAACTTCCGACGGAGCGGCTGACGACGGTCGCCGGTCTGCCGCGCGAGCAATTCCAGCCGAAATCGCTCAGCGATCCGGCGTGCGCGACGATCGCCAGCGACAAGAAGGCGCGATAGCCAAGAGGCGAGGAGCGCGCTAAGCGCGCGCCACATTTTCTACCGAAGGATCGAAATGGGTTTTCGTTGCGGAATCGTCGGGCTGCCGAATGTCGGCAAGTCCACCTTGTTCAACGCGCTGACCGAGACGCAGGCGGCGCAGGCGGCGAACTATCCGTTCTGCACGATCGAGCCGAACGTCGGCCAGGTGTCGGTGCCGGACGATCGACTTGATCAGCTGGCGAAGATCGGCGGCAGCGCCAAGACCATTCCGACCCAGCTCGGCTTCGTCGACATCGCCGGCTTGGTCAAAGGCGCGAGCAAGGGCGAAGGCCTGGGCAACCAGTTCCTCGGCAACATCCGCGAGGTCGACGCGATCGTCCACGTGCTGCGTTGCTTCGAGGACGACGACATCCAGCATGTCGCCAACAAGGTCGACCCGCTCAGCGACGCCGAAGTGGTTGAGACCGAGCTGATGCTGGCGGATCTCGAAAGCCTCGAGAAACGCGTCCCAGCGGCCGCCAAGAAGGCGACCGGCGGCGACAAGGAGGCGAAGGTGATGGCCAGCGTGCTCGGCCAGGCGCTCGAGCTCTTGCGCGAGGGCAAGCCGGCGCGGTTGACCGAGCCGAACGGCGACGACGAGGCGCGCGTGTTCGCCCAGGCTCAGCTGCTGACCGCCAAGCCGGTGCTCTACGTCTGCAACGTCGCCGAGGAGGACGCCGCCAACGGCAACGCCATGTCCGAGCAGGTCTTCGCCAAGGCCAAGAGCGAGGGGGCCGAGGCCGTTGTCGTATCCGCCGCGATCGAAAGCGAGCTGGTGGCGATGGAGCCGGACGAACGGGCGGAATATCTCGCCGACCTCGGGCTCACCGAAAGCGGCCTCAGCCGCGTGATCCGCGCCGGTTACAAGCTGCTCGGCCTCAACACCTTCTTCACCGTCGGGCCCAAGGAAGCGCGCGCCTGGACCTTTCACAAGGGCGCCAAGGCGCCGCAGGCGGCGGGCGAAATCCACACCGACTTCGAGCGCGGCTTCATCCGCGCCGAGACGATCGCCTTCGACGACTACGTCAAGTTCGGCGGCGAGGCCGGCGCCCGCGAAGCCGGCAAGCTGCGCCAGGAAGGCAAGGAATACCTCGTGCAGGACGGCGACGTGATGCTGTTCAAGTTCAACGTCTGAGCGGGCCACGAAAAAGGGCGCGGAAGCCGAAGCTGCCGCGCCCCTTGTTCGATTGGTCCGGTGTCAGGCCGCTGGCGGAGCGGGCGGAGCCGGCGGAGCCGGCGGCGCATTCTTGCTGTCGATGTAGGCCTGCCACATCCTGGCGATGGTCGCCCGCGTGCCGCCGACCCGTTGCAGGGTGGCCTTCGCCTGGTCGGGCTGCCCCGCGTTGAGCTGGGAGATGCCGAGACGCGTCAGGATCATGTCGCGGTCTTTCACGCCCTTGTCGAGCGCCAGCTGGTACATCGCCGCCGCCTGGGCGTAATCACCGAGCGAGAAGAACGCGTCGCCCGCGCCTTGCGCGGTCGAGCCGTTGGCCGCGCTCTTTGCATCGGCGGCCAGAGCGGGCGCATCCTTGCGATCGAGTGCGACGCGGGTGGTCGCGGTGGTCTTGGCTTCGGTGTAGATCGGATCGCTTGTCGTGAGTGCGCCCGCCTTGACGCCCTCGTCGAGCACCGCGAGCACTTCGCCGGCCATCAGCCGCGGGTCGGCCGCCTGGATATACTCGACGTATTCGTTCCGCTCCTTCAGCGTGCCGGTCGCGCGCATCAGCCGAAGCATGTCGAGCTGGCCTTGCGGGTCGAACGGGCTGACCGCGCGGATCACCTGCAACGAGCTGAGCCAGGATTTCTGGCTCGGATAGTCGTGCACCAGCATCTCCGAGAACTCGGCTGCTTGAGGGGCGAGCCTGGCCTGGTAGGCCACCTGAAGCCCGCGCAGCATCCAGTCGTTGGGCGCCTTGCGCCCGGCCGCTTCCTCCTGCTTGATGACGTCGGACAGGTACTTGAGGCCTTCGACCGCCTGGTTCGAGCCGAAATAAGTCTCGGCGATCGCCGGACGGGCGTCGTTATCGGTGTAACCGGCCTGCTGGGCCGCCTGGAATTGCGTGCGCGCCTCGGCGTAGTTCTTCTCGTCGTAAGCGAACTTGCCGAGGAAGAAGTGGAACAGGCCGGCCTGCGCGTTGCTGATCTTGCCGCCATCCAGCGCCAGCTCGATGCCCTGCTTTTCCAGCGGGATGTCCTTGAGCTTGCCGCCGAGGGAAATCAGCGCGAGGCCGAAGGTGTTCTTGTCGGTGCTGTTCTGGATCGCTGCCTGGATCGTCGGCACCATGGCCTTGGCGGCGGCGAAGTCGCCGGCCGGATTGTTGACGATCGTCTGAAACGGCGCATAGGCGGCGGCAAAGGCCGCCGAGTTGCCTTCCGCTTTCGGCGCTTCCTTCTTGTCCTTGGCGAACGCGGGGGCCGACACGGCGACGCCGCCGAGCGCCATTCCGCTCGCCAGCGCGGCGGCGAGCACCGCACGAGGAGCGAAGCGCTTGCGCGAGCCAGCGACGTGATGAGTGGACTTGCGGTACATAAATTCGTCTCTCCTGAGGAAACCGTCGGCCGCGCCGGCCGCTGAAAATTCTGCGCGCGCTCCTGCCGCGTCGCGCAGCAATTTGCAAATGCCAAGCTAGCTCCGGTGCGCTGAATAGCGATTGAACACCTCGTTGTTGCGACGAAACGGCCAGGGGCCCCGGAACCGGGCTGGAAGTGTGGAAAACGAGGCCCATATGGGCCTACACACCCCCCGCAAGCTGGCACCGCCGCACCCTTTGCCCTAGGGTCCGCGCCACGCCACTTACCCTATAACAGAACAGGCCGATTTCGCAGGTGAGCGACACCACCGACACACTCGATCCCCCCGCCGAGCCCGGCGGCTACGAACGCATCGACATCGTCGATGAGATGAAGACCAGCTACCTCGATTACGCGATGAGCGTGATCGTCAGCCGCGCGCTGCCCGACGTGCGCGACGGCCTCAAACCGGTCCACCGCCGCATCCTGTGGAGCTGTTACGAGGGCGGCTTCGTACCCGGCCGGCCCTATCGCAAGTGCGCCAAGATCACCGGCGACACGATGGGCAACTACCACCCGCACGGCAACCAGGCGATCTACGACGCGCTCGCGCGCATGGCACAGTGGTGGTCGATGCGCGTGCCGCTGATCGACGGCCAGGGCAACTTCGGCTCGATGGACCCCGATCCGCCGGCCGCCGAACGCTACACCGAAGCGCGGCTGGCCAAGGTGGCGACCTCGCTGCTCGAGGACATCGGCCAGGACACCGTCGATTTCGTCGACAACTACGACGGCAGCCGGCAGGAACCCTCGGTTCTCCCGGCGCGGTTCCCCAACCTGCTGGTCAACGGCGCGGGCGGCATCGCTGTCGGCATGGCGACCAACATCCCGCCGCACAACCTCGGCGAAGTGATCGACGGCTGCCTGGCGTTCATCGACAACCCCGGAATCACCACTGAAGAACTGATCGAGTTCATCCCCGGCCCCGACTTCCCGACCGCGCCGCTGATCCTCGGCAGCGCCGGCAGCCGAGCGGCTTACACCACCGGCCGCGGCTCGATCATCATGCGCGCCCGCCACACGATCGAGGAAGGCCGCGGCGACCGCCGTTCGATCGTGTTCACCTCCATTCCCTACCAGGTCGGCAAGGCCGGCCTGGTCGAGAAGATCGCCGAAGGCGCCAAGGAAAAGCGCATCGAGGGCATTTCCGACATCCGCGATGAATCCAACCGCCAGGGCGTGCGCGTGGTGATCGAATTGAAGCGCGACGCGACGCCTGAAGTGGTGCTCAACCAGCTGTGGCGGCACAGCCCGGCGCAAGCCAATTTCCCGGCCAACATGCTGGCGATCCGCGGCGGCCGGCCCGAGACTCTGACGCTGCGCGATTTCATCCAGAGCTTCGTCGTCTTCCGCGAGCAGGTCATCACCCGCCGCACCAAGTTCGAGCTCAACAAGGCGCGCGACCGGGCGCACATCCTGCTCGGCCTCGTGGTCGCGGTGTCGAACCTCGACGAGGTCGTGGCCATGATCCGCAGCGCGCCGAATCCGGCCGAAGCGCGCGCGCGCCTGCTCGCCAAGGAATGGCCGATCGGTGAGATCGCGCCCTACCTGACGCTGGTCGAGGCGGTCGAACCCGATCTCGGCGCGGCGGAAGGGTCCTACCTGCTGTCCGAAGCGCAAGTGAAGGCGATCCTCGATCTGCGCCTGCACCGTCTCACGGCGCTCGGCCGCGACGAAATCGGCGACGAACTGCGGAAACTCGCCGTGGCGATCGAGGAATACCTCGCGATCCTCGCCGACCGGGCCAGGCTCTACGCGGTGATGCGCCAGGAGCTCGAGGAAATCCGCGAGGCCTATGCCACCCCGCGCCTCTCCGAGATCGCTCCGGCGTGGGACGGCCTCGAGGACGAGGACCTGATCGAGCGCGACGAGATGGTCGTGACGGTCACCCTCGACGGTTACATCAAGCGCACCCCGCTCTCGACCTTCCGCGCCCAGAACCGTGGCGGCAAGGGCCGCGCCGGGATGGCGACCAAGGACGAAGACGCGATCTCCGAGATGTTCGTCACCTCGACGCACAACCCGGTGCTGTTCTTCTCGACCGCCGGCAAGGTCTATCGCCTCAAGGTCTGGCGCCTGCCCGAAGGCGGGCCGACCACCCGCGGGCGGCCGATCGTCAACCTGCTGCCGGCGCTCGATCCGGGTGAGACGATCGCCACCGTGCTGCCGCTGCCGGAGGACGAGGAAAGCTGGGGCGCGCTCAACGTGGTGTTCGCCACCGCCAAGGGGCGTGCGCGGCGCAACTCGATGGACGCGTTCGCCAACATCCCGCGCGGCGGCAAGTTCGCCATGCGCTTCGACGAGGACAGCGACGACCGCCTGATCGGCGTCGCGCTGCTCGATCCGGGCGACGATGTCCTGCTCGCCAGCCGGCAGGGCAAGGCGATCCGCTTCTCCGGCGACGACATCCGCGAATTCCAGAGCCGCACCTCGACGGGTGTGCGAGCGATGAGCCTCAAGCCTGACGATGAGGTCGTCTCGCTGTCGATCCTGCACAAGGTCGGAGTGAAGGACCAGGATGAGCGGGACGATTACCTGCGTCACGCGCCGTGGAAGCCGGACAAGGAGAGCGAGCCGCAAATGTCGGCGGAGCGCTTCGCCGAGCTGGCGGAGAAGGAGCAGTTCATCCTCACCGTCTGCGCCAATGGCTACGGCAAGCTGTCGTCCGCCTACGAATACCGGCGTACCGGCCGCGGCGGCCAGGGCATCCTCAACATCGACAACATCGCCCGCAACGGCCCGGTGGTGGCGAGCTTCACCGCAACCAAGGAGCACCAGCTCATGCTGGTGACCGACCAGGCCAAGCTGATCCGCATCGGGCTCGATTCCCTGCGCGTCATCGGCCGCAACTCGGCCGGCGTGAAGCTGTTCGACGTGGCCGACAAGGAACAGGTGGTCAGCGCGGTCAGGCTCGACGAGCAGGAAGAGCCCGAGAACGAGGCCGAGGAAGCCATCGTCGAGGAAATGCTCGGCCGCGAGAGCGAGGACACGGTGCCCGACACCGAGCAGGCGCGCGACGATATCGCAGATGAGGACGAGGCGGAGTAACGCTCCGCCTCGAATTGCCCCTTGACCCTCACGCGGCGTGAGGGACTATCAGCCGTCCTCGCGGAAGGACGATCGACATGGGCACCTACACCGTCAAGCAGCTCGCACGGCTCTCCGGAGTCTCCGTGCGCACGCTGCATCACTACGACGAGATCGGGCTGCTCAAACCGGCGTTCACCGGCGAGAACCGCTATCGCTACTACGGCCGCGAGGAGCTCCTGCGCCTGCAGGACATCCTGTTCCATCGCGAGCTCGGCGTTCCGCTGCAGGAGATCGGCAAGCTGCTCGATCTCCAAGGCCGCGACCGGGCGGCCGTGCTCAGCGAGCATCGCAACTGGCTCGACCAGAGGATCAAGCGCTCTCGCCAACTCCTGCGGACGATCGACCGCACGATCGCCGAATTGAACGGAGAAGGCACCATGAACGACAAGGACATCTACAAGGGCTTCGCGCCCGAAAAGCAGGCCGAGTACGAAGAGTGGCTCGTCAAGCGCTACGGCGGCGACATGCGCGACCGGATCGAAGCAAGCAAGGCGAAGCTCGCCTCGCTCAGCGAAGAAGGGCTGAAGGCACGGCTGGCCGAAGGGGAGGCCGCATCGCGCGCGCTGGCGGACGCATTCAAAGCCGGGGCGAAACCTGACGATCCGTCCAACGACCCGCTGCTCGCTCGTCACCATGGCTGGATTGCCGGGATGTGGGATCGGGCCTGCCCGCCGCAGGCCTATGCCGGGCTGTCCGACCTTTACCTCGAGAACCCGGACTTCCGGGCCATGTTCGAGAAGCAGCGCGAGGGTTTCGCCGAATGGCTGGCGGCAGCGATGAAGGCTTACGCAGCGCGACTGTCCGGCTGACGCGAGTGCAGGCGCTGCACCACACCGACGGCGATCAGGAACTGGCCGACATAGTACAGCGGCCAGACCAGCGCGTCGGCTTGGCCCTGCCCCATCAACGGTCCCTCCCCCGCGATGAGCAGCAGGTCGGAGGCGAGGAAGAGCGCGGCGCCGACACCGACGCGGTAGCGCGGGAAAGCGCTCATCCACGCGCACGCGGCCATGGCCCCGAGCGCGAGGCCGTAAAGCCCGGTCGACCAGGCCGTCGCCCGGTCGGCCGGGAGCAGCCATGCCAGCAGCGGCGTCAGCAACAACATCGCCACCGCGGCCGCTTTCTGCGTCGGCGTGGCGTGCTCGCGCGGGTGGCGCAGGTACAGCGAGATCGCGATCACGTGATACGTGAAGAACAACAGCGCGCCGGAGCCGACGTCGATTTCGAGCACCATGTCCCCGAGCGCGGCGATGGCCATCATTCCAGCGAGCCAGCGGCTCTCCCGCCCGCCATGGACAAAGGCGTACAGCGCCAGCAGAGCGCACCCCGCGCCTTTGACGGGGATGAGGAAGAGTTCCGGCATCGTCGAAACGCGCAGCGCATAATACGCGACGGCCGCGACAATGCTCGCCACCAGCCACGGCCGTTTCTCGATCAACGCGCGCCTCGGCATCGCCCTCCCCTTCGCCTTTCGCGTGAGTTGCCCTTGATGTGGAGTGCACGCAAGCACTAGGCGGGTTAGCAATGTCTTACGATGTCCATATCGTCGGCGGCGGACTCGCCGGCAGCGAGGCGGCCTGGCAGCTCGGCCGGCGCGGAGTGCGCGTGCGTCTCTCGGAGATGCGCGGCGGAGGGGATTCGACGCCTGCCCACCAAGGCGAGGGGCTCGCCGAGCTGGTCTGCTCGAACAGCTTCCGCTCCGACGACGACGAGCGCAACGCCGTCGGCCTGCTGCATCACGAGATGCGCCGCCTGGATTCGCTCATCATGCGTGCGGGGGAAAAGGCGCGAGTGCCCGCCGGTTCGGCGATGGCGGTCGACCGCGCCGTGTTCTCCGCCGAAGTCGAGCGCGAATTGCGCTCGCTGCCCAACGTCGAGATCGTCCGCGAGCGCGTCGACATCCTCCCGGAGAGCGGCCTGACCATCGTCGCCACCGGGCCCCTCACGGCAGCTTCGCTCGCCGCCAGCATCGGCGCAGCCACGGGGCGCGAGAGCCTGGCGTTCTTCGATGCCATCGCCCCGATCGTCCACCACGAGAGCATCGACATGTCGGTGTGCTGGATGGCCGCGCGGTGGGACAAGGGCGGGAAGGACTACATCAATTGCCCGATGACCCGCGAACAGTACGAGACTTTCGTGCAGGGGCTGCTCGACGGCGAGAAGACCGAATTCCGCGGATGGGAAGCGAACACGCCCTATTTCGACGGCTGCATGCCGATCGAGGTGATGGCCGCGCGCGGCCCCGAAACGCTGCGCTTCGGACCGATGAAGCCCGTCGGGCTCGACAATCCGCATTGGGCCACCGCCGAGCATCCGACAGGGCGCTGGCCCTATGCCGTCGTCCAGCTACGGCAGGACAACAAGCTCGGAACGCTGTGGAACATGGTCGGCTTCCAGACCAAGCTCAAGCACGCCGAGCAGGTCCGCCTGTTCCGCACCATCCCCGGCCTCGAGAACGCCGAGTTCGCCCGGCTCGGAGGCTTGCACCGCAATACCTTCCTCAATTCACCGATGTTGCTCGACCGGCAGCTGCGGCTGAACAGCGCGCCGCATGTCCGCTTCGCCGGGCAGATCACCGGCTGCGAGGGATACGTCGAGAGTTCGGCCGTGGGCCTGCTCGCCGGGTTGATGACAGCGGCGGAACTGACCGGCGGCGAATGGTCGTCACCCCCGCGCACCAGCGCGATGGGCGCCCTGCTCGCCCACATCACCGGCGATGCCGAAGCCGAGAGCTACCAGCCGATGAACGTCAACTTCGGATTGTTTCCCCCGCTGCCCGAGGTGAAGAAGAAGCAGCGCAAGGAAGCGTACACCGAAAGGGCAAAGGCCGACTTCGGCGGCTGGTTGGCAGAACTGGAGCTGGTCCCGGCCTGAGCTACTTCGCGCAAGCGCACTTCGGTTTCGGTTTCGCCTTCGGCGCCGTCGTGGCGAACTCGGCCTGGCTGAGGATGCCGTCGTGGTTGGCGTCGGCGCCGGCAAAGCGGTCCGAGGTGGCGACCGCCCATTCCTCGAACGTGAGCAGGTTGTTGCCGTCGGCGTCGAGCTTGCGGAAATCGTCGACCCGGGTCGAGAGCATCTCGTTGCGGGTGATCTTGAGGTCTCGGTTGCGGTCGTAGCGGAAGAAGCGCTGCTGCTCGCGAGTCAGTTCGCTCACCCGGGGAAGCCCCGGCCCGCTGAGCCCGGCGAGATCGCCGCTGGGCAGGCCCGTGGGCGTCGCCGTCGGCACGACCGGGGGCGGCGCGCCCTTCTCCACCTGCGCGCGGCCCTGCAGCCAGAACAGCCCTATGCCGACGAGCACCAGCGCGGCGAGTGCCCCGAGGACAATGCGATTCATCAGGAGCGACCCCTCATCGCGCTTACAATAGCCTAGCGACCGGCGATGCCAAGCCGGACTGCGAGCAGCATCGCGCCCGGGCCATCGAGCAGCGGGAAGCCTCCGCGCGCGAGCGAGCGGCGCGCGAGGCCGGAGAGCACGGCGAGCGGGCGCAACGCACGCGGCAGCGGGGGGCATGGCAAACCCCCGGCCGCTTCGAGCACCCTTGCCCGTTCGGCCGTATCTGACAGATTCGCCGCCAGGTCGCCGAGTGCCCATAGGCGGGCGCCTGCGCCGGCTGCCTGCGGATCGTTGCCGAGTTCGATTGCCAACTGCGCGAACGCGTCGCCGCGCCCTGCCGCAAAACCCTCGATCGCCTCGGCATCGAGCGTTTCGCCGAGCAGCGCTTCCCAGCCATCGACCAGCGCAACCAATGCGCCCGGATTTCGCCACACTTGCAGCGCCTCCAACACCGCTTCGCCTGCAGGCCAGCCACCGGGCCCTGCAGCGAGCGTGTCGCGCCACCACGCGAGGCGCATCTGCACGAGAACAGGTTCTCCCCCTTGCCGCAGCGCCGCGCCGAGCCGGGCGTCGAGCGCCAGCAACGCCAGCGTCGCCGCGCGCGAGGCAGACGGCGCATAGCTAAGCGCCAGCCGCTGCGGCGCCGGCAACTCCTCGAGAAGCATTCGGTCCATGCGAACGGCCATCGATGGTGGCGTCACGCGGGTCAAGGACCGGCGCGCGCAATCCCGTAAGAGATGGTCAAAGTTCTGTTAACCCTGATGTTTCACGTCCCGGTTAGCATGCCCGCGTAATACCTACCGATAGATAGGTCGGATTCCGTCATGAGGCATGGGAATATGCGCGCAATTGGATACCCTTTCCTGAAGCGATTCGTTGGGCGGCTGGCACGCAACACCAGCGGCAACGCGATGATGCTGGTGGCGCTCGGCGCGCCGCTGCTTATCGGCAGCGCCGGGCTCGCTGTTGACATGTCTCAATGGTACGTCTGGAAACACGAGTTGCAGCTGGCTACCGATCAGGCGGCCATGGCCGGTGCATGGGCGCAGACGAATTCGAACACGCAAAGCACCTACGCGGACCGCGCCACTCAGGACTACTACAAGAACTTGGCTGTCACTTCCGACTTCGCCAGCTCGCCGACCGTCATGCTCGCGAACTATTCTAACGGATCGAACAACAGCGTTGTCGTTACGGCGACCGCGACCAAAGAGCTCGCCTTCAGCAGCCTCTTTCTGAGCACGCCGGTGACCGTCGAGGCCTATTCGCAGGCAAGCTTTGCGGCGGGCGCCAACTATTCGGCATGCCTGATCGCCACCGGCACCTCTGGCACCACGCTTTCCGTTGGGGGTAGCGCCACCGTCACGGCCCACTGCGGCATGGCTGCGCTTTCCTGCTCGGACGACGCGGTTGTGATCGACGGTTCCGCTACCGTGGTGACCGACTCGATCGCAACGTGCGGCACGGCCAGCGTGCCGACCGCCAACCAAGGGGTGGTGACAGAGAACGTAGAGGGCTTGAGCGACGCGTTTGCAGACCTCGAACCGCCTACGAACAATACCCCGCGCACGTACTCCTGCACGGGCCACGGCCAATCAGCCCAAGCGTCTCCGCTCGCGGGAACCTATCACGGATTGACGGTATCCTGCAGGACCATTTTGGGCGCCGGTATCTATGTCATCGACGGCGGCACCCTGGACTTGACCGGAAATTACAACGTGTCGGGCACGAACATCATGTTCGTTCTGAAAAACGGCGCAACGCTGAAACTCGGCGGGAGCGGCAACGGCAACACTCTCACGCTCACACCGATGCAAGCTTCGGACTTCACGGCTCTGGGTTATTCGGCCACGCTAGCCAACCGCTATGCCAACATGCTGATCTTCGAAGACCGCGACAATAACCCTTCGCAGTCGCACATCATCAACGGGAACTCGAATTCGCTCATCCAGGGCACGATATACCTGCCTTCCAGCAACGTCCGGGTGAACGGTACCGCCGACATCAACAGCAGCTGTTTGCAGCTGACCGCTCAGACGATCACCGTGCTGGGCAACGCGACGCTCGAGACGCGCTGTCCCTCGTCGCAGACGAACAGCGCCGGCAGCGCCGCAGCAGACGTCAGGCTCGTCGCGTGATGGCTCGGCTTGCCCTAGTTCGCCGATTCTTGCGCCTGTCCCGCGATGTTCGCGGCACTGCGGTGATCGAGACGGCGATTGTCGCCCCGGTCCTGGTTTCCCTGGCATTGGGGGGATTCGACGTGAGCCGTATGGTCGCGCGCCAGCACGAGCTTCAGTCCGGCGCGGCGGACGCCGAACAGATCATTCTGGCAGCCGCGACGGGAGCCGCCACCGATACGACGACGATGCAATCCGTTCTTGCCAACACGCTGAACATTCCGAACGACAGCGACCACATCCAGGTCAGCAAGGTCTATCGATGCGGAACCGACGCCAACACAAGCTCGACGCCCTGCGGTTCGGGCTCGTCGCAATCGACTTACGTGCAAGTGGTTTTTCTCGACACTTACACACCGCTATGGACCAACTTCGGCGTGGGTCACGCGGTCAACTATCACGTCGAACGGCTTGTTCAGGTTTCGTCGGAACAGGTCGCCTGACGATGTTGCGCTTTATCCGTCGCCTGAAGCAGGACCGCCGCGGCGCCGCGATCGTGGAATTCGCGATACTCGCCCCCACGCTGTTCGCCATGATCTTCGGCGTTGTCCAGGTCGGCATACAGATGTGGTGTTACAATTCGCTTCGTTCGATCGCCGCCGATGCTGGGCGCTACACCATGGTCGAATATCAGAAGCAGAACGAGATCACGACCGACCAGATCGCGAGCAAGGCCCTCGCCATAGCCGTCAATGCTCCTTATGAATTCGACACCAATCGCCTGACTTACCCCGACGTCCAGAATCCCGCCAGCGACATCGCCGGCATGACGAAATTCACCATCACCATGGTATACGACCCGATAAGCGTTCTCGACTTCATCGGCGTGAGCGCGCCGACGCTTACAATCACCCGCCCGATCTACGTCGCATCTTGAGATCACGGTCCGAGGTGATCGCCCCCAGGGGCAAAGGCACGTCGATCCTCAGCATTCCAATCGGGTCTTCCGCTGTTCGTGCCGCCTAGGGCCCGTATCGACGCTGCGGCACCTTTAGCTGAATAATCAACAAATTAACCAGATACATTGGGCATGCACTTACGGCGCTCCGCCTAAGACGGCGCCGTGCATCCGCGTTTCGCCCCGATTGCCGTCCGGCACGGCATCTTCGCTCACCTCGCGCACGACACCGCCGGCAACACGCTGATGATCGTCGCCGCGGCACTGTTGCCGCTGGCGGCGATGATCGGCAGCGGGGTCGACATGGGGCGCGCCTACCTTTCCGAAACGCGACTGCAGCAGGCGTGCGACGCCGGGGTGCTGGCCGCGCGCAAGCGGCTCGGCACCGAAGCCGCGATCAGCGGCACGATTCCCGACGACGCCGAGCTCGCCGGCGAGCGCTTCTTCAATGTGAACTTCGAGGAAGGCGACTACGGATCCAGAGACCGCAGGTTCGCGATGTCCCTCGATGAGGACTTCTCGATCTCCGGCGACGCGAGCGTTGCCGTGCCGACGACGCTGATGGCGATCTTCGGTTTCGGTGACATCCCGATTCACGTCGAGTGCCAGGCCCAGCTCAACATGGCCAACACCGACGTGATGATGGTGCTGGACGTGACCGGGTCAATGGCGGAGACCAATCCCGGCGACAGCACCAGCAAGATCGAAGCGCTCAAATCGACAGTCCGCGGCTTCTACGCGCAACTGTCGGCAGCCGCACCGAGCACCACCCGGCTGCGCTTCGGCTTCGTGCCCTACTCGACCAACGTCAACGTCGGCGCCTTGCTCAGGGACGACTGGGTCAACACCACTTGGAAGTACCAGTCGCGCGAGCGGTTCAAGGAGCTCGGTCCGCTGACGACGACGACCTATGTCCGCAACTGGATCTATAAGAGCGGTTCGGTCGGCGCCGCCAGCGTGCTGTCGAGCTACGCCGCCACCTATCATCCGGGCTCGGCCGGCTACACTTACGTCGACGCCAACGAGAAGGTCGTGACGGTCCCCCCGAAGGCGGCGTATTACACTTGCGACCAGGCGACCCCGGCGGGCAGTTACACCGCGCAGGACCAGAAGCTCAGCACCGCGACCGAGCCTTTCGCCGGGCCGCCCAGTGGTACGCGCAAGATCGACCGCTACCAGCGTACCGAGAACGGAACCAACAAGTGGACGAGCCGCTCGGGCGCAACGTGCAGCGTCTATGCGCAAACGTACAACATTTACGTCCGCACTTATGAGCGAGTCACCGACCCCTATCAGACGACCGTCGACAAGTGGCGCTACGACCAGCTGGAAAAGGATGTCAGCAATTGGCGCACCGAAGGCAACGGCTGCGTCGAGGAACGCGGCACTTACGAGATCGACGACTACGACCATATCGACCTGGCCAGGGCGCTCGATCTCGACATCGACCTGGTCCCGACATCCGATCCTGCGACCAGGTGGTCGCCGATGTATCCCGGCGTGATCTACGAGCGCGCGATGAAATACGACGGGTCGGGCTCGTTCAGCACCGGCCAGAAGGTCACCACGGACGAGTACATGAACCCCGGTACGCTCGGCACCGCTGCATGCCCGCCGGCCGCGCGCAAGCTGGCGCCGATCACCGCCTCGCAGCTCGACGCCTACCTCTCCACCCTGACGCCGAACGGCTCGACCTACCATGACATCGGCATGATCTGGGGCGGGCGGCTGCTCTCTCCGACCGGTCTCTTCGCCAGCGAGAATGCCGACATCAGCTCGACCCGGCCGAGCACGCGGCACCTGATCTTCCTGACCGACGGCGAAACCGCGCCGCTCGACATCTCGTACTCCTCATACGGGGTCGAACCGCTCGATCGCCGGCGATGGAAGCCGGGCTCTAAGTACACCCTCACGCAGACCGTCGAAAAACGCTTCACCGCCGCCTGCAACGAAGTGAAGAGGAAGAATATCTCGGTGTGGGTGATCTCGTTCGGCACCGGCGCCAATCCGGTGATGCAGGACTGCGCCGGAGCCGACCGCTATTTCGTCGCCGCCGACACGGCAGCGCTCAACCAGACCTTCGCCACTATCGCCAAGCGAATGGGCGAACTGCGGGTGACCCGATGAGCGCGGCCGGGCTTGCCGCATCACTCGCTGCCGACAAGCGGGGCGTCACCGCGGTCGAATTCGCGATGATCGCTCCTGCGCTGCTGATGGTGCTGCTCGGCGTCTTCGATGCGGGGTACAATCTCTACGCCGCATCGGTGCTCGACGGCGCGGCGCAAAAGGCGGCGCGCGATTCGACCATCGAAGGCGCCGAGACCAAAGGGCTGGCGATCGACGACAGGGTCACCGCGGCGGTGCACAATGTCGTCCCGAGCGCCGACGTCACCTTCGATCGGCGCGCGTACCGCGACTATTCCGACATCCGCCGCCCGGAGGACTACACCGACGTCGACAACGACGGCGCCTGCGACAACAACGAACCGTTCAAGGATATCAACGGTAACGGGATTTGGGATTCCGATCGCGGCACCGACACGATGGGCGGCGCGCGCGACGCCGTGCTCTACACCGTCACCGTCAGCTATCCGCGGGCCTTCCCGCTGATGCACCTGCTCGGGCTCCCTGACACGGTCACCTCACAAGTTCGGACCGTGCTCCGCAATCAGCCGTATGGCACGCAAAGCCAGGCGGTCAGTGTGGCGCAATGTTCGTGAGGCGCCGCCTGCTTTCGCGCCTCGCCTCCAGCCGCACCGGCGTGGCGGCGACCGAGTTCGCGCTGTGCCTGCCATTCCTGCTCGGCGCCGGGCTGATGGGCCTCGAAGTGGCCAATCGGGCGATCATCCAAACCCAGGTGGCCCAGCTGGCGGCGCAGATCGCCGACAACGCCTCGCGCATCGGCGACACCTCAACGCTGCAGGACCGCAAGATTTATGAGAACGACATCGACGACCTGCTGCGCGGCGCGGCGGTACAAGGGGGCGGCCGTCTGGACCTGTTCGGCCACGGAAGGGTGATCATCAGCAGCCTCGAGGTGGTCCCAGGAAGCGACGATCGCCAGTACATTCACTGGCAGCGCTGCGCCGGAACCAAGCACCACTTGTCGAGCTACGGGCTCGAAGGCGACGGCCTCAACGGAGAGTTGGCCGGCATGGGCCCGGCGGGAAAAGAGGTCTGGGCTTTCCCGGACGAAGCAGTGATATTTGTCGAAGTCGCCTACGATTACCGGTCGCTGGTCGGGCCGCACTTCGGGATGGGTGGCGAAATCGTCTCCACCGCGTCTTTCACGGTGCGCGACGATCGCGACCTGACGCAGATCTACCAGCGAAATCCCGCCGCCCCCGATCCGGTGGCAAGCTGCAGCACCTACACCGACCCGACGGTCGAGACTTAGGCCTTGTAGGAGACTTTGCGCACCGCCTCGGCAATGCGCGCGCTGTCGATCAAGGCGAGCTTCTCGAGGTTCGCCGCATAGGGCAACGGTACGTCCTCGTTGCACACCCGCAGCACCGGCGCGTCGAGGTCGTCGAAGCCCTGCTCCATGCACAAGGCGATCACTTCGGAAGCGATCGAGCAGGTCGGCCAGCCTTCTTCGGCGACGACCAGGCGGTTGGTCTTCCTGAGGCTGGCAAGGATCGTCTCGGTGTCGAGCGGGCGCAGCGTGCGCAAGTCGATCACTTCGGCGTCGATCCCCTCCCCGGCCAGCGTCTCGGCCGCTTCGAGCGCGAGGCCGACGCCGATCGAATAGCTCACTATCGTCACGTCCGCGCCCTCGCGAATGATCCGCGCCTTGCCGATCGGCAGCACGTGGTCGTCGAGCTGGGCGAGCTCGAAGTTGCGGCCGTAGAGCAGCTCGTTCTCGAGGAATACCACCGGATCGTCGCAGCGGATCGCCGCCTTGAGAAGACCCTTGGCGTCGGAGGCATCGTAGGGAGCGATCACGATCAGGCCGGGCACGGCGGCGTACCACGGCGCGTAGTTCTGGCTGTGCTGCGCGGCGACGCGACTGGCGGCGCCGTTGGGGCCGCGGAACACCACCGGGCAGCGCATCTGCCCGCCGGACATGTAGTTGGTCTTGGCCGCCGAATTCACGATGTGGTCGATCGCCTGCATCGCGAAGTTGAAGGTCATGAACTCGACCACCGGGCGCAGGCCGCCCATCGCCGCGCCGGTGCCGATGCCGGCGAAGCCGTATTCGGTGATCGGCGTGTCGATCACCCGCCTGGGCCCGAACTCCTCAAGCAGGCCCTGGGTGACCTTGTAGGCACCCTGGTACTCGGCGACTTCTTCACCCATCACGAATACGCGGTCGTCGCGGCGCATTTCCTCCGCCATCGCATCGCGCAGCGCTTCGCGCAGGGTGACGGTGACCATGTTGGTACCGGCGGGGATGTCCGGATCGGCCGGTCGCGGGGACGATTGCGGACGGGTGATCTCGGCTTCGTCGGGCGCCTGACCAATCTTCTCGCCCTCGCCCGGCGCTTCGGCCGGGGTGGCGGGTGCGGGTGTAGGGGCCGAAATGGCGGAGGCGTCCTCGCCCTCGCCGGCGATCACCGCGATCACCGTGCCGACCTTCACGCCTTCGGTGCCTTCGGGCACGAGGATCTTGCCGACGGTGCCTTCGTCGATCGATTCGAATTCCATCGTCGCCTTGTCGGTCTCGATCTCGGCGAGCACGTCACCGGCGGAGATCTTGTCGCCTTCCTTGACCAGCCACTTGGCCAGCGTGCCCTCTTCCATCGTCGGCGACAGCGCGGGCATCTTCAGCTCGATACCCATCAGTATGCCCCCACCAGGACGTCGGTGTAGAGCTCGGCTGGAGGCGGCTCGGGCGAATTCTCGGCGAAGTCGGCCGCCTCGGCGACCTTGGCGCGGATCGCCTTCTCGATATCCTTCAACTGGTCCTCGGAGACACCCATGCCATCCAGGTCGTGCTTGGCGCGCTCGATCGGGTCGTTGTGCTCGCGCACGTCCTGCACTTCCTCGCGCGTGCGGTACTTCGCCGGATCGGACATCGAGTGCCCGCGGTAGCGATAAGTCTCGAGCTCGAGCAGCACCGGGCCCTTGCCGGCGCGAACGTGGTCGAAAGCGACCTTCCCCGCCTGGTGCACTTCCAGCACGTCCATCCCGTTGACCTTCATCCCGGGAATGCGAAACGCGGTGCCGCGACGATAGAAATGCGTTTCGGCGCTGCTGCGCTTGACCGAGGTGCCCATCGCATACTGATTGTTCTCGACCGCGAACACGATCGGCAGGCCCCAGAGGCTGGCCATGTTGAACGTCTCGTAGACCTGGCCCTGGTTGGCCGCGCCGTCGCCGAAATAGGCGAGGCACAGCCCGCCGTCGTCACGGTACTTGTGCGCAAAGGCAAGGCCCGCGCCGAGCGGCACTTGCGCCCCGACGATGCCGTGGCCTCCGTAGAAGGCATGGTCGGTCGAGAACATGTGCATCGAACCGCCTTTGCCTTTCGAGATGCCCGCCTCACGCCCGGTGAGCTCGGCCATGATCAGCTTCGGATCGATCCCGTAGGCGAGCATGTGGCCGTGGTCGCGATAACCGGTGATGACGCTGTCCTTGCCCTCCTCGAGCGCCGACTGCAGCCCGACTGCGACGGCTTCCTGGCCGATGTAGAGATGGCAGAACCCGCCGATCAGGCCGAGGCCGTAGAGCTGCCCTGCACGCTCCTCGAACCGACGGATCAGCAGCATCTGCTCGTAAAGGTGCAGCAGCTGTTCCTTGCTCGCCTTGAAGCGGCGGTCCTTCTCGAAGGCTTCCTGCAGGCTGTGCAGTGCGAACGCCGCGTCTTCCGCGGCGGGTTTGGCGGCGGCCTTGGCCGGCTTCTTAGGAGCGGAACTGGCGGCTTTGGCCAAGGCGAACTTCCCTGTCTTTCGAGCGGTGCGGGACCGGCGGTTGCCGGGCGCTATAAGCGCACAACCCGCGCGCTTGCAACGCCCGCCACGATGCAACGGGTCACCGGCACGCCAACGCCTTACTTGTCGTTGAGCTGGTAGATGTATTCGTCCGGATGGACGACGTTGAGATCGCCGCGGATCAGCTCACCTGCCATGTCGGGATCGACATGGTTGGGATCGAGCAGCGCGACACGGTTCTTGAGGTCGGCCCGCTCATGCTCGAGCTGCTTGATCTGCGCCTCGCGCTTGTCGAGCAACGACAAGTTCTCGCCCCAGGCGATGAAACCGTAGGGACCAGCGAGCGCCAGTCCGCCGAGCAGGAGGAGGTAACCGAGCGCGCCGAACTGCCTCACCTTTTCACGATCGAGCAACGGGACGGCAGCGGGACGATTCATGACCGGAGAGAATCACAGTTAACGACCCGATTCAAGCGGTTTCGCGGGGAACTCACCGTATTTTCGAACGGCCTGTCTGCATCGCCGCTTGTCGCTCGGGCCGGAAAAGGTTACATTTGAAACCATGACCGACCTGTTCGACAATCCGCTTGGCCTCGACGGCTTCGAATTCCTCGAGTTTTCAGCGCCCGAGAAAGGCACGCTGGAAGCGTCGTTCACAGCGATGGGCTTCACGCTCGTCGCGCGCCATCGCAGCAAGGACGTGCAGCTGTGGCGCCAGGGCCAGATCAACTTCGTCGCCAATTACGAACCCAGGAGCCCGGCCGCCTATTTCGCCGCCGAGCACGGTCCTTCGGCCTGCGGCATGGGCTTTCGCGTGCGGGACGCCGGCGCGGCCTATGCCGAGGCGCTGCGGCGCGGGGCCGAACCGGTGGACGTGCGCACCGGACCGATGGAACTCAACATCCCGGCGATCCGCGGGATCGGCCATTCGCTGATCTACCTGGTCGACCGCTATGAAGTGGACGACAACGGCGCCCTGTCGATCTGGGACATCGACTTCGTGTGGGAAGCCGGTGTCGCCAAGCATCCGGTCGGCGCCGGGCTCGAGATCATCGATCACCTGACGCACAACGTCTACCGCGGCCGCATGGCTCACTGGGCAGGGTTCTACGAGCGCATCTTCAACTTCCGCGAGATCCGCTATTTCGACATCAAGGGCGAATACACCGGCCTCACCAGCAAGGCGATGACCGCCCCCGACGGGAAGATTCGCATTCCCCTGAACGAGGAAGGCCAGAAGGGCGGCGGGCAAATCGAGGAATACCTGCGCGAGTTCAACGGTGAGGGAATCCAGCACATCGCGATGTCGAGCTCGAATCTCTATGAAGTGTGGGACCGGCTGAAGGCTCTCGGCACGCCCTTCGCTCCGCCCCCGCCGGCGACCTATTACGAGATGCTCGAAGAGCGGCTCCCGGGCCATGGCGAGCCGGTCGACGAGCTGCAGAAGCGCGGCATCCTCCTCGATGGCTCGACCGAAGACGGCGACCCGCGGCTGCTGCTGCAGATCTTCAGCCAGACCCAGATCGGGCCGGTCTTTTTCGAGTTCATCCAGCGCAAGAAGGACGAAGGCTTCGGCGAAGGCAACTTCACCGCGCTGTTCAAGTCGATGGAGGCCGATCAGCTTCGCCGCGGCGCGCTGAAGGTGGAAGAACCGGCCGAGGACTGACGAACGAGCAAGACATGGCGCGCGTCCGGGCACGGTGTTAAGTTCGCCCGACAAGTTCCGAGGGAGAGAACCGCCATGCTTCGCGCCGTTTGCGCCGCACTCGCCATTGTTGCGCTCGCCGCTCCTGTCTCGGCTCAGCAATCGGTCACCCGCCATTCGCTCAGCGTCGAGCAGGCGCAAACGATGCTTCATGCGGCCTACGCCAAGGCGCAAGAACGCAAGGACCAGGTGGCGATCGTGGTGGTGGACGACCATGGCGACGTGGTCGCTTCGCTGCGGATGGATGGCGCCAAGGCGTTCGTCTACGAGCTGGCGCGGCGCAAGGCGGTGACTTCGGCAGACTGGGGCAGCCCGAGCAAGGGCATGCAGGACGCGCTCGCCGCGGGCCGCACCGGCCTGCTGGCGATGGACCGCGTCATGCCCCTGGCCGGCGGCCTGCCGGTCAAGCTCGGCGGCGAGACGATCGGCGCGATCGCCACCAGCGGCGGCGGCGGTGCCGACGGCGACACCGTGATTTCGCAAGCGGGTCTCGACGCGTTCAAGTGAAGGACGCTTGAGGCGACATTGCCGACCTGCAGATTTCGCTGTCCTACACGCGTCGATTTTGCCAGCGTAGCCTGAATACAGGCACGAGTTCGGCGTGGGCCACGTGCAAAGCAACGAAGCCAGGGTGACAGCGGGTTCGCCAAAGGTCACACGGGCGATCGCGGAATTTCGGCGCGAACCCGCGCAAATCCGCGAATTCCGTTGAAGTCGCCCGGCGCGAAAAGTTGCAAGGTGTCACCCGCGCCCGCGGCTCCGGCGGCGAAAGAGGAGAGATTCGATGGCATTCGACTTCGCTGGGCGCACGGCGTTCATCACCGGCGGGGCAAGCGGGGCCGGCTTCGGCCAGGCCAAGGTGTTCGGCCGCGCCGGGTGCAAGGTGTGCATTGCCGACATCCGCGCCGACGCGGTGGAGCAGGCGCTTGGCGAATTGCGCGGCGAAGGAATCGAATCTCACGGCATCGCGCTCGACATCACCGACCGAGAGGCGTTCGCGCGCGCCGCCGACGAAGCCGAAGGGGTGCTTGGCCCGGTCACAATGCTGTTCGGCACTGCCGGGGTGTCGATATTCGGCCCGCTGGAGAAGGCCAGCTACGCCGACTACGACTGGATCTTCGACGTCAATTTCGGCGGCGTGGTCAATCTGATGCAGACGTTCGTGCCAAGGATGATCGCCCACGGACAAGGCGGCCACATCGTCAACACGGCCTCGATGGGCGCGTTCTTCGCCAACAGCGGCGCCGGCATCTACTCGGCCTCGAAGTTCGCCGTCCACGGCATCACCATGGCCATGCGCGACGCGCTCAAGGATTACGGCATCGGCGTTTCCGTGCTGTGCCCGGCGAACATCAAGACCAATATCGCCGAGAGCGTGAAGACGCGGCCAGAAAAATATGCCGCGAGCGGTTTTGCGGTCGACGAGCGCGAGATCGCCGCACTACGCGAGATCTACTCTCACGGGATGGAGCCCGAGGAACTCGCCGGTCACGTCAAGGCGGCGATCGAGGAAAACCGCTTCTACATCATCCCCTACCCGGAGGCGCGCGGCCTGCTCGAGGCGAAGTTCCAGCAGGTACTCGACGCCCTCCCGCCACCCGAAAGCGATCCCGAAGGGCAGGCGAAGCGGAACGAGGCGATGACAAACTACATCGAGGCGCGCAGGGCCATGGACGCCGAGCGTTACGGCAAGAGCACGCGCTGACGCATGGCGTTCAGGCCCGCGCAAGGCTCTTGCGCGAAACCGGCCGAAACGCCACTAGCGTCACGGACGAGAGGGAGTTCTTTTCAATGATCACGGCGCAGCGCGCAATTGTCCTGCTTACCGGCGCCGCCCTGGCGCTCTCCGCGACCCCGAGCGCGGCCCAGGTGGATCCGGGCATCGTCCTCAACATCATGCGCGAATGCGCCAAGATCGACGACCCGACCGCCCGGCTCGCCTGCTACGACAACAATGTTCGCGCGGGTGGCGCGGTCGGCGCCATTCCCGGACAGATGCCTCGCCCGAGCGGCGGCGGCGCGGTGGCCAATCCGAACGCGCCGAGCGGCTTCGGGGCCGACGATCTGCGCACTCAGTCGCAGGAACGCTTCAATCCCACCCGCAACGGTGCGAAGGAAATCTCCACGACCGTCGCCGACGCGCGCGAGCGCCAGCCGGGCGTGTACCTCGTCACGCTCTCCAGCGGCGCGCAATGGCTGTTCTCCGAAGGCGTCAGCCAGACATACCGGCCGCCGCGTAGAGGCGACAGCGTGCGGATCGAGCGTGGCGCGCTTGGCAGCTATCTGATGATGGTCGGCAAACAGGCCGGCGTTAAGGTCACCCGCATCAAGTAAAGCGGCGGCGCGCTCAACCCGCGCGGTCAAGCTCCTCGAATGCCCGCTCGCGTTCGAGCTGGGCAACCGCGTTGCGGCGCAGCTTGTCGAACGTGCCGAGGAAACGCTTGCGTTCCTCTTCGCCGAGCGGAGCCATCAGGAAGCTGCTGCGTTCGACGCTGGTCTCCTGGATGATGTCGTATAGCCGCCAGCCCTCGGTGGTCGGGGAAAATCGACCGTGACGGCGCCCGGGGCGGCCCTCGCGGGCGACCAGGCCCCTGTCGATCAGCGCGCCCACGGTGCGGCCGGCCTGGCTGTGGTCGCGCTGCAGCTGCGCGGTCAACGTCGGCCAGTCGATCGGCGCCCGCATGCCGATCTCGTTGAGCACCCAGGCCTCGAATTGCGACAAGCCCGTCCGGCGCTTGAACATCAGGGCTCCGCTGCGGCCGAAATAGGCGCTTAGCGTGAGCAAGGGCGAAACGATCCGTGCGCGATCGATCAGCACCGGCTCGTTGCTGCGCCGCTCGGCGCGGACGATGTCCTCGACCTCCGCATCGCCGCGATCGAACGTCGCGGTGCGCGCGCGCTCCTGCTCGTAGAGCGCGACCGAGCGGTCGAGCAGCAGCTCGATGGCGGCGAAGAAGTCGGCCAGCTCCTCATCGTCGATGTCGAAGGTCAACTCGCGGTTCCGCAAGTCAGCCAGGCGCAGCAGGCGGTCGGCCTGGCTTTCGCCCTTGCGGGTCAGCGTCACCGGTGAACGGATTTGCTCGCGCTCGACCATTCGCAGCTCGAGCAGCCGCTTTACCGAGCGGCTGACCTGGGCCTTGTCGACACCCACCGAGCTCGACAGCTCGGCCGGAACGAGCGCTCGTTTCGTCCGCAGCAGGAACAGGATTCGGCGATCGAGTTCGACCAGGTCGAGTTCACGCGCATACGACAGCTCGGCACTCTCACGCGTCTTGTGAAGAAACTGCCACAACTCGCTCTGAAAGATGATCGGCGCCGTCTGCTTGCCCGAATCGTCACCGCCGGCGCGCGGCGGCTGCAAGCCCTTGAGGATAAGCCCCAGCCGGGCGACGAAATCGTCTGGCGCCTCGGCCGGCAGCGCACCGTTGCGGCGGGCCTGCGCCAACGCACCGAGGGTGAATGTTTCGACCAGTTCGAGCGCCTCGTCGGCGATCGACCCGAGCGGCGCGAGCGAACGACGGTCCGGCATCCCGGCGGCTGAGCCGCCCGCTGCCTCGCGCCACAAAGCCAACGCCTGCTCGCGCAAGGCGCCGCGCCAGCCGTCCTGGCGAATGTCGTCTGCCGCTGTCGTTCTATCTCCCGCCTTCGATGCGGCGGCGGCGCGCTTGGCCATCTGCAATTGTTTCTCCCGGTCCAGCACGGCCGTGTGTCATGCCTAATTACATTTTGCGACAATTAACAGCCGGTCGAGCAGGCCGGACTTTATCAACCGCACCCGGAACGAAGAATCGCCGAACCGATGCACCTTGGCAACAGTGCCCGCCCCGCCCCCCGCGAGACAACTGAAAAAGCGAGCAAATCCTAGTGCTTCCGCTCTTACGGAGGCTGTTGCAGCAGGTAACGGAGTGGCAATCATGAGCGCGAACTTTTGCGAAAATTGCGCAAACGGGGACGATTCCGCGTGTTTGGACATGCCCTGGCACTAGACACTGTCAACGCCGCGCCATATGAGCTTTTCCTGACGGAACCCGCCGACTCAACGAGTGGGACCGTAGGGGAGGATTAATGGCCATAGCGCAAGTCCGCGCAGTCGGAGCGCCCGCGACGGGGCTCGATGGCCGTCATTCTCCACTAACTGGATTGTTCCCGGGGCGGCTCACCGCTTCCGGCATATTAACGCACAAAACCGGCACCGGCCGCACGGCCGTTGACCTACATCGTGAAGGGAGCTCGAAGTGAGGAGTTTGCAGACAACCCGCAATGCGGCGTTCAAGGCCGCTCTGCTGGCCGGCGGCGCCGGCATTATTGCTTTGGCCCAGCCCGCGTACGCGCAAGCTGGCCAGCCGGTTCAGACCAACGAACCAGTCGCAACCTCGCCCGACCAGCCAGAGGGCAGCACGGTCACCGACACGACCAACCAGCCGGGCATCGTCGTTACCGGTTCGCGCATCGTGAAGAAGGACTTCGAGTCCAACAGCCCGATGGTCACCATCGACCAGGGCCTGCTGCAGAATTCCTCCACCGCGGCGCTCGAGCAGCAGCTGAACAAGCTGCCGCAGTTCGTCCCGGCGCAGACCCCGACCGCGGGCGGCGACATCCAGCCGACCGCCACCAACACCCCGGGTGCTGCGACGGTGTCGCTGCGCGGCCTCGGCATCAACCGCAACCTCGTCCTGATCGACGGTCGCCGCGCGACTCCCGGCAACGCTTCGGGCTCGGTCGACATCAACACCATTCCTTCGGCCGCCGTTGAGCGCGTCGAGGTCATCACCGGCGGCGCCTCGGCGACTTACGGTGCGGACGCCATCGCCGGCGTCACCAACTTCATCCTGAAGAAGAACTTCCAGGGCCTCGAGCTCGACGGCCGCCTCGGCCTCAGCGAGCACGGCGACGGCATGGAGTTCCAGGTCTCCGGCATCATGGGCGCCGACTTCGACGACGGCCGTGGCAACGTCAGCATCGCCATGTCGATGAACAAGCGCGATGCCAGCTACCAGGTCGATCGCAAGTGGTACCGCGACCTGTGGACCGACCCGCAAGTCGGCGGCGACCAGTTCTTCATCGAGTATCCGGGCGTGGCCTTCGGCAACGACTGGGGCGGCATGCCCAGCAATGCCGCGCTGCAGACGCTCTTCCCCGGCTCGAACCCGACGGTCATCAGCACCGCGCCGAACGCCATTTCGACACTGTTCGGTATTTTCGCGCCGAACATCTATGTCCAGCCGGAGAATAACAACGCACCGTTCACCTGGGGCTTCTTCAACCGCTACCAGCAAGGCGGCCTGGTGAACTTCACCGGCTTCCAGGAAGATCCGATCCGCTACAAACGCACCGCCGACGGCGGCGCCGCGGCCAACTTCGGGCAATACTACCTCACCCTGCCGCTCAAGCGCTACAACATGTTCGCGCGCGGCAACTACGAGGTCAACGACTGGATCGGCGTGTTCGGCCAGGCGATGTTTACCCAGACCCACACGCAGAACCTCAACCAGGGCGGCGCACTCGTCGGCGGCTGGGACGTCTTCGTTCCCTACGGCAGCGGCGTCTATACCGGCAGCGCTCTGCCGACCAACGTCCACACCGGTGGCCGGGACATCAACGTCAACGGCTACGGCAACCCGAGCTCGGTCGTCCTCAACGGGATGGTCTATGGTGGGGGAACCTACGTCGACCCGACGCCGGGCAACCTAGCCGACAACCCGACCAACCCGGCGTTCACGACGCTTTACGGTACCAGCCCCAACTCGACACTGGCGGCGTGCGCCAACGCAGCGGTCGGCGGTTGTACCAACCAGCAGGCGATCGGGCAGTTCATGCCGGCCGCGATCCAGGCGGCTCTCAACAGTCGCCCGAATCCGAATGCACCCGCTCAGGTGGTCTTCGGTATCCCCGAGCCACGCACGGTGTTGACCGACGTCACCACCTATAACCTGACCGCTGGCCTCGAGGGTTCGATCCCGGGCACCGACTGGACCTGGGAAGCGTTCGCCACGTTCGGTGAATCGTACACCTTCGCCCGCCAGACCGGCACGTATTCGCTGACCCGCGCCCGCAGCCTCATCCAGGCTCCTGGTTTCGGTCTCGACTACGTCAACAACAGCAACACGGCGAGCATCCGCCAGAACGTCGTCAACGGGGTTCCGTACGGCTTCGGTGCGAACATCGCCACTTGCGACAGCGGCTTCAATGTCTTCAACGGTTGGAGCGGAATCTCCGACAACTGCAAGGAAGCGTTGAAGGCGGACCTCAAGAACCGCTCGAAGATCCAGCAGAACATCTGGGAAGCCAACACTACCGGCACCCTGTTCGAGCTTCCGGCCGGCCCGCTGCAGGCGGCTCTCGGCGCCAGCTATCGTGAGACGGACTACGAGTTCATCAATGACACGCTCACGACGCAGGATGCTTCGTTCCTCGACCAGTCGATCGGCATCTACCCGAGCATCGACTTCGCCGCGCAGATCAACGTCAAGGAAGTCTACGGCGAGTTGGCGGTTCCGATCCTCAAGGACAGCTTCATCAAGGAACTGAGCCTCGAACTCGGTGGCCGTATCTCGGATTACAGTACCACGGGCACCAGCTACACCTACAAGGCGCTCGCCAACCTGGCGATCACCGACTGGCTGCGCTTCCGTGGCGGGTACAACCGGGCCGAGCGTTCGCCGAACATCTCGGAACTGTTCCTGACCCCGCAGCAGACCTTCGCGTTCAACGCCATTGGTGACATCTGCTCGACGAACTCGAACTACTTCATCTCGACCAATCCCAATGCACCGGGCAACAACGCCGGGCAGGCGGCCGACATCCTGGCGGTCTGTAAGGCGGTGATGGACAACACCGGCGGGCCCGGCACTTCGACGGCCTACTACGCCCCGGGCAGGACCCAACCTGCGGCGGGCGGCGGGTTCTCGTTCCCGACCATCCAGGGCAACCCGAACCTCAAGCCGGAAATCGCGGACACCTACACCTTCGGTGTGGCACTCAGCTCGCCGTTCAGCACTCCGCTGCTTTCGCGGCTCCGGCTGACGGTGGACTGGTACCAGATCAAGCTGCGCAACGCGATCGGCGTCTCACCGGCCGCGACCATCCAGCGCTGCTTCGATCCGTTCTACAACCCCCTGGTCACCGGTGCCGCTGGCAGCCCGGCGCAGGCCGTCGCCGCGGCGACGTCCAACTCCTGCGCTGGTCCGACCACGGCGCTGACCTACGATCCGGCGCCGGGCCTGGGCCTGGGCCGTGTCACGGCCAGCTACACCAACGAAGGCAAGGCGAACATCGAAGGTATCGATGCCCAGCTCGACTGGGGCGCGGATATCGGTCCGGGCACGCTCTCGCTCAACGTGGTGGGCAGCTACTACATCCACTACAAGGTGAAGGAGCTCGCTCACAACCCGATGGTCGACTACACCGGCACGTTCGGAACGAGCGCGCTGGGGCTGCAGACCGGTGCCTACGAATGGCGCTTGCTGACCAACGTCGGCTACAAGGTCGGACCGGCCTCGCTCGGGCTCCAGTGGCGGCATCTGCCCTCGGTCGAGGACAGCGGCCAGGCCAGCCAGCCGACGCCGAACGCCACGGGCGACGAGCATCCGTATGACCTGTTCGCGCTCAACGGCAGCTTCGAAGTCACCGACAACTTCACCATCCGCGGCGGTATCGATAACCTGTTCAACCGGGCTCCGCCGTTGGTCAACTACCAGACGAACTACGACAACACCGGCGCGACCCAGGGCCTTCAGACGCTCCGTGGCGGCAGCTACAACGGCAGCTTCTACGACACGCTCGGCCGCACCTTCTACATCGGGGCGAACGCCAAGTTCTGATCTGAAAGAAGGCGAAAGCCAAAACCATTCGGGGCTCCTCCTTCGGGAGGGGCCCTTTTTCTTTGGCCTCCGCGAGGCTGGAGTAATCTGGACAAAGCCCCTTCGCCTGACCAAGCTGCGCCGGCACCCACCGACCTGACTTCTGGGAGATTTGAAAATGGCCAAGGTAATCCGCGTCCACCAGCTGGGCGGCCCCGAAGTCCTGCACATCGAGGACATGGCGGTCGGCGATCCTGGGCCCGGCGAAGTGCGCATCAGGGTCGAGGCCGTGGGCCTCAACCGTTCCGAGGCGATGTACCGGGCGGGCCGCTATCCGGTTACGCCCCGCTTGCCGAGCCTGATCGGCTACGAAGGGGTCGGCACGATCGAGGTGATCGGCGCCGGCGTGACCGATTACAAGCAAGGCGACCGGGTCTGCGTGCTGCCGATGATCCAGCAGGGCCAATACGGCATCTGGGCCGAACAGGCGATCGTCCCGGCGCGCATCCTGCTCCCCGCCCCGCCCGGACTGTCGGCGGCCGAAGCGGCGTCGATCTGGATGCAGTACATGACCGCCTTCGCGCTGATCGAGGTCGCCGATGTCGGCCTCGACGACGGCGTGATCGTCCGCGCCGCGTCATCGAGCGTCGGGATCGCCGCGATACAGCTCGCCAACTGGGCGGGCGCGGTGTCGATCGCCGCCACCCGCACCAGTGCCAAGGCCGACGCGTTGCTGGCGCAGGGCGCCGCGCATGTGGTCGCGACCGAGGAGGAAGACCTGGTCGAGCGCGTTATGGGCATCACCAACGGCAAGGGCGCCTACGTGGCGTTCGACCCCGTCGGCGGGCCCTATGTCGAAACTCTGGCGACCGCGCTGCGCCCGCGCGGCATCCTGTTTGTCTACGGCGGCCTGAGCGAGCAGCCGACGCCCTACCCCCATTGGCAGTGCGCCTTCAAAGGCCTGTCGATGCGCGGCTGGGTCGCGAGCGAGATCTGGAACCACCCGCACCGCTTCGACCGTGCGAAGGATACCATCCTTGCCGGCCTTGCGGGGGGTGAGCTCAAGCCGGTGATCGCACGGCAATTCTCGGGCCTCGAAGCGCTGCGCGAAGCGAACGAGTTCCTCGAATCGAACGACCAGATCGGCAAAGTCGTCGTGACGTTCTGACCGAGAGGCCGTCTACTTGGTCGCGGCGCCCGGCTGCCGGGACTGCTGCATCTTGAGCATTTGCTGCATCACCGCGTCCAGCCGAGCGATGCGGCTTTCGATGGTCAGCCTCGCCTCGCTGCCTTCGGGGGCGCGATGGGCGGCTTCCGCCCATAGGCCGCGCGCGTCGAGGAAGTTGCCGGCCTCGAGCTGGTAGACGCCGACGAAGAACGGCACTCCCGGGCTTTGCGGCGCGGCCGCCTCCGCGCGGCGATAGGCAAATTGCGCCGCCGGCGTCATCGCGCCGTCGGCCTGCGCGACGAGATTGTTGCCGAGCGCCAGCCATGCCTCGCCGTCCTTTGCATCGTCGCGCACCGCGCCGAGAAGGAAAGTCGCGGCATCGGCGAATTTGTCACGACGGGCCAGGCCATCGGCGATGATCACAGCGTTGTGATGGCTCCATTGCTCGCTGGGCAGCACGGCCCGGCGCAGCTCGACGAGATTGGCCCCTTCTCCCTCGACAAGCGGCGCGGCGACCTTGGGTGCCCCGGGCACTTCGGGAGAGCCTTGCGCGGCGTAGCCGGCGAGGCCCAGGGCCAGCGCGGTCAGCGCGGTCGTCCAGGCTGGGCGCGGCAGCCGGAACAGTAGCGCCATCGTCGCGAACGCTACCGCCGCCAGCCCCAGAACCAGCGCCCAGATCATGCCCGCTCCCCCAACCGGCGCCGCACTATCAACAGACCCAGCAGCAGCAGCGCCGCCGGGATCGCGAACAGCGGCCAGGTCACACGGGTGACGCGCGGCTCGTAGCTGATGTAATCGCCGTAGCGGCCGATAAGCCATCGGCGGATGTGCCCCGGGCTTTCGCCGGCGGCGATACGGGTGCGGATCTCGCTGCGCATGTCGCCGGCCATCGAGGCATCGCTATCGGCGATCGACTGGCTCTGGCAGGTCAGGCAGCGCAAGGTCTCCATCAGCGCCTGCGCCTTGGCTTCGAGCCTGGGATCGTCGAGTTGGCGGTAGGCGTAAGGAGCCGGCGGCAGCGAATCCTGCGCGGCCGCCGGGGCGGCGAGCGCGATTACCAGGAGGGCGAACAGCCACTTCATCGCTTGGCATCCCGCAGCCGGGCCAAAAGATCCGGCACGTCTTCGGGACGAATCTCGCCGATATGCTGGTGGCGGATCACTCCCTTGCCGTCGACGACGAAGGTCTCGGGCACGCCCGACGAGCCTATCAGCAGTTGCACGGTGCGCACGTTGTCCGCCCCGATCCGGCTGAACGGGTTGCCATAGCGGTTGAAAAAAGCGGCAAGGTCTTCCGGCCGGTCGCGGACGGCGACGGCGACGATCGGCGCGCCCCGGCGCTCGAGCTCAGCGAGCTGCGGCGCCTCGGCCGCGCACGGCACGCACCAGCTGGCGAAGACGTTGACCAGATGCGGGGTTCCGTCGGCGAGATCGGCGCTGGAGAGGCCCGGGCGCTGCTCGATCGCGGGCGGCAGCGCGAATTGCGGCATCGGCTGGCCGATCATCGCGCTCTCGACGGTGTCGTTCTTCGGCCGCGAGAGCTGCAGCGCGAACAGGCCGAGCAACGCGGCGAACGCGGCCAGCACCCAAAGGCTCCAGCGCACGCCCTTCATCGCGCCGTCTCCGCGCGGCGGGCGGCGATCCGGCGCGTGGCCACGCGGCGGCGCACGTCGACCGACACCCGCCCGATCAGCGCCAGCAAGCCGCCAAGGCCGATCAGCAGCCCGCCGAACCAGATAAAGGTGACGAACGGCTTCCACCACAACCTGAGCTGCCAGCGCCCGTCCTGCGTGGCCCCGCCGACGACGGTGTAAAGCTGGCCATTCCAGCGGGTCAGCAGCGCGGATTCGCTGGTCGTCTGGGGCGGCGCCCAGAACGTCCGCGACTGCGGCGCGAGCATGTGCCCCGCCCCGCCCTTATAGCTGGCCGAGAGGCGGCCTTCGAGCGCGGTCCAGTTCGGCCCCGCGACCGGCTCGACCGCGGTCAGGCGGACCTGCCACGGGCCGACCTCGACCATATCGCCGACGCCTGCCGCGCTCAGCTTCTCGACCGTGAAGGCCGTATCGACCGACATTCCGAATAGCGCCACGGCGACGCCGAAATGGGCGATCGCCATGCCCCAGACCGGTAACGGAAGGCGCTTTAGCGATCGTCCCTGCAAAGGCAGGAAAGCGGCCACGGCGACGACGGCTGCGAGCGAAACGCCGAGCAGCGGAAACAGCGCAAGCCCCGCGATCAGCCACATCGCCAACAGCACGACCAGCCCGGCAGCAGCGATCGCGATCACAGCCGGCTTGACGCGGGCGAACCGATCGCGCCGCCAGCGCAAGAGCGGACCGACCGCAAGCACCAGCAGCATCGGGAAGACAAACGCCGCGCTCACCGGATTGAAGTACGGCGGTCCCACCGAGACTCGCACGCCGAAAGCCTCGGTGACCAGGGGGTAAAGCGTGCCGAGCAGCACGATGCCCAGCACCGCCGACAAAGCGACGTTGTTGATTACCAGTGCCCCTTCGCGACTCAGGGGTGCAAAGCGCTCCCCCTCGGCAATCGTGTTCGCCCGGGCGGCAAAGAGCACCAGCGCGCCGCCGATGTTGATCGCCAGCAGCGCGAGAATGAAGGTGCCGCGTGTCGGATCGACGGCGAATGCGTGCACACTGGTGAGAATCCCGGAGCGCACCAGGAAGGTCCCGATCATGCTCATCGAGAAGGCGATCACGCCGAGCATGATGGTCCAGGTACGCAAGGCGTCACGCGAGGCGAGCACGCTCGCCGAGTGGAGCAGCGCGGTCGCCGCGAGCCACGGCATCAGCGACGCGTTCTCGACCGGATCCCAGAACCACCAGCCACCCCAGCCAAGCTCGTAATAGGCCCAGTAGCTGCCGGCGGTGATGCCGAGGGTGAGGAAAATCCAGGCGCCGAGAATCCACGGGCGCATCACCTTGGCGAAATCGGGCGTCACGTTGCGCGTCAGCAACGCGCCGACCGCGAAGCTGAACGCGATCGAAAGACCGACATAGCCCATGTAGAGAGTCGGCGGATGCATCGCGAGGCCAATATCCTGCAGCAGCGGGTTGAGCCCGTTGCCCTCGGCCGGAGCCGGAGAAATCCGTGCAAAGGGGTTCGAGGCGAACAGCAGGAAGGCGTAAAAGCCGAGACCGACGAATGCCTGCGCGCCAAGCGTCGCGAGCATCGTCCGTTCAGGCAGCCGGTGCTCGATGAGCGCGATCAGCCCGCCGGCCAGCGCCATGATCGTGACCCACAGCAGCATCGAGCCTTCGTGGTTCCCCCATGCGCCGGCGATCTTGTAAATCATCGGCTTTTCGGAGTGCGAGTTCTCGGCCACGAGCAGCACCGACAGATCGGTCCGCGCGAAGACCCACAGCAGCATCAGGAAGGCGACACCGCACAGCAGCGCCTGGACGACGGCGGCCGGCCGCACCACGCTCGCCAGTGTCTCGCCACCCGCGCGTTGGCCTAGCGACGCGGCGACCAGTTGCAGCGCCGCCAGGGAAGCGGCGAGCCACAAGCAGGCGAGGCCGAATTCGGCGATCATTTCGTCTCGGCGACCGTTTGGCGCGCCTGCTGCTTGCTCATGTCCTGCAACTCGCGGGGCACGTAGTTCTCGTCGTGCTTGGCGAGCAAGTTGTCGGCGACGAACGTGCCGTCGATCATGTGTCCTTCGGCGACCACACCCGAGCCTTCCTTGAACAAGTCGGGCGCAATGCCGGCAAAAGTCACCGGCACCTGGCCGTGGCCGTCGTCGACCACGAAATGCATCGTCACGCCGTCGGGCGAGGTCTTTAGCGTGCCGGCCCTGACCATCCCACCCAGTCGCACGGCGCGATCCGCCGCTGGGGGATTTGCGACGATTTCGCTCGGAATGTAAAAGTAGCTCGCCTGGTTCTTGAGCGCCCACGCGGCCAGCGCGCCCGCGGCGAGGATCGCCGCCAGCGCCAGCACGACCAGGACGAGCCGTTGATGTTTGGGCTTGAAGGCCGCTGTCATTTTGCCCGTGTCTCCTCGCGACGCTTCTCCGCCCGGCGCATGGCGAGCCAGCTCCAGGCGACGAGCGCCAGCGTCGCGCCGATGCCGACCGCGTAGGCGGCGATCACAAAGGGCCACGGATCGAGCGCCTCGCGCATCAGGCTTCCATCGCTTTGCGGCGAAGCCGGGCATCTGCCTGGATGCCGGCAAGCAGCGCTCGCATGCGCGCCAGCACGACCCCGGCGAAGATCAGCGTAAAGCCGAGCGAGGCGGCGACCAGCCCCCACAGAAACGGGCCCGCCATGCTCGAGCCGCCCCAGCCGAGGCTCGGCGGCTGATGCAGGCTGTTCCACCAGATCACCGAGTAATGGATGATCGGGATGTTGATCGCACCGACAAGGCCGAAGATCGCCGGAATCCGGCTCGACCCGCCTTCGCGTTGCACCGCGCCGGCGAGCGCGATGTAGCCGAGGTAGAGGAACAGGAGCACCAGCATGCTGGTCAGCCGGCCGTCCCACACCCAGTACGTGCCCCAAGCCGGGCGGCCCCACAACGAACCGCTGGCGAGGCAGAGTGCCGCGAACACCGCCCCGGGCACGGCACTTCCACGAGCGGCGAGGGCGGCAAGCGGATGGCGCCAGACCAGCTCGACCAGGCTGGCCACGGCAATCGCGCTCCAACCGGCCATCCCGAGCCAGGCCGCAGGGACATGGATGAACAGGATACGCACGGTCTCGCCCTGGAGCTGCTCGGCAGGCGCGTAGAACAGCCCGTAGATCAGCGCCGCGGCCGTGATCGCTAGGCCCGACAGCAGCAGCGCCGGCGTCAGCGGCCGGGCGATGCGCAAAAAGCGGGTGGGATTGGCAAAGGCGTGCATGATCTGGGGGCTGGCGCCGCGTTAGAGCAGCAGCCGGGCGCGCTCAAGCGCGGAAGCTGTGTGCTCGGGAACATTCCTGAGCGGTTTGAAGGCCACGGTCGAACTTGCGGGCAAATTGTCGCAGAACGTTTGACTTTTACAAAAGCAAGGCAGAACCTGTCGGCACAACAAGACAAGGAGGCCGGCTGGCCCCACTTTGCAGGGAGAGAATCGATGAGCGGCATTGTTTTCCGTAAGCAATTCGTGCGTCTTGGCCTCAGCACCGCGGCGTTGGCGGCGGGCCTGCTGGCCGGCGGCACCGCCTTCGCCCAGGACGCCGCTCCACCGGGCACCCCGCAGAACACTGACGTCCAGGCAAACGGCGAAGCGACGAAGGACAGTAACGGGCAGATCATCGTCACCGGTTCGCGCGTCGCCCGCAGCACCTTCGAAACGCCCAGCCCCGTGACTGTCCTCAACGCCGAGGATATCGAGAAACTCAACCTCAACAACGTCGCCGAAGTCGTCGCGCAACTGCCGTCCAACTCCAACTTCTTTGCCGCGAACAATGTCGGCCTCGGCAACTTCAACGTCGGCGCGCAACTGGTCAACCTGCGCGGCCTCAACCCATTCTTCGGCACGCGCACTCTGACCCTGGTCGATACCAAGCGCGTGGTCCCGACGACCACCGGCGGCGGTGTCGATATCACCCTGATTCCCTCGATGCTGGTGGCACGCACCGAAACCGTCACCGGCGGCGCCTCGGCGGTCTACGGTTCGGATGCCGTCGCGGGCGTGGTCAATATCATCCTCGACACCAAACTGCAGGGATTCAAGGCACAGGCGGACTTCAGCCAGACGACGCACCACGGCGACGGCGACCAATTGCACGCCTCGGCCGCTTACGGCACCGCCTTTTCCGACGACCGCGGCCACTTCGTCGTCGGCGGCGAGTACCAGAAGACCGATGCGATCGGGATCTGCTCGGCCGAGCGCGGCTGGTGCGGCCAGAACTACGGCTTCTTCACCAACCCCGGCTACACCACCAACGGCCAGCCGCACTACATCATCGGGCCAAATGCCACTTCGGCGAACACCAGCCTCACCGGCGTCCTGGCCCCTTGCACCGTGTTCGTGGCGGGTCCCGGCGTGTGCGTCGACGTCGTGCCGGTAAGCGGGCCCCCGGTGCAACTCAACGAGGCCGGCACAGGGGTCATCCCGTTCGACCGCGGACTTTATTCCAGCGGCGCCGGATTCTTCGGTTTCCGCCAAGGCGGCGACCAGTATGCGGTCGGTGCCTATGACACCACGACGATGCGCCCGAGCGTCAAGCGCTGGAGCACCCTCGCCCACCTGACCTACGAATTCAGCCCGGCGGTGACCGCCACGCTCGAAGGGTCTTATGCGCGCAGCGAAGCGGTCAATCCGGTCGCCAACGGCGCGATCGGGCCTTACGCGCTCGAGGTCGCCGACTTCACCTACGTCGGCTACCACATCGCGCCCGATAACGCCTTCCTGACGCCTGCCGTAGCCGCCGCGATCGGCCCGAACGGCGCCCAGTTCGGCCGCAACATGGTCAACGTGCAGACCGCGCGAAACGAGACAAACAATTCGACATGGCGCGTCGTCGCCGGACTCAACGGCGACATCGGCGGCAGTTGGCAGTGGGACGCGTACTACGAGCATGGCGTCAACAAGAATAACCAGCACCTCTATCACAATGTCGTCAGCACACTGCTCGGCTACGCGCTGGACGCCGTGCGGACTCCAGGTGGCATCGTCTGTGGCGTCACCATTCCCGGCCGGATCAATCCACGCACGGGATTGCCGTACTCCGCCACGGACGTGGCCAAAGCGGCGGCGGCCGGCCCGTGCACGCCGCTCAACCTGTTCGGCATCGGCAACACCGATCCGGCCGCGGTCGAATACGCGTTCCGCACGCTCGAGGAGTTCTCGACCTACAAGCAGGACGTCGCCGCTTTCAACCTGCGCGGCAATCTGTTCGATGGCTGGGGCGCTGGACCCGTCAAGCTGGCGGCCGGCGGCGAATGGCGACGGGAGCACGGCAATGTGACCCACGATCTCGCCAACCAGCCGTGGTACACCGATTACACGCTCAGTTACGGTCTCGATTACGGCGGCACCATCGACGTGATGGAGGGCTACGCCGAGCTCAACGTGCCGGTGTTCCAGGATTGGGCGCTCGGCAAGTATCTCGAGCTCGACGGCGCAGTGCGCGGCACGCACAACAAGAGCACCGGCACCGCCGGGGCCAACGACGGCCTGTCGAAATCGCACAGCTTCATCACCTGGAAGGCGAGCGCGATCTGGGACATCAACGACTGGCTGCGCCTGCGCGCTACCCGCTCGCGCGACGTTCGTGCGGCGCAATTCCGCGAGCTGTTCCAGTCCTATGCGGTCACCGCCGGCGGACCGTTCGGCTCGGTCAACAACCCGTGGAACCACGGGATCACCGATCCGGTCTTGTCAACCACCGGCGGCGATGTGAACCTCAAACCGGAAAGAGCCGACACGCTCACGCTCGGCGTGGTTCTCTCGCCGAAGGACGGGTTCCTCTCGCACTTCCGCTTCTCGGCCGACTGGTACCAGATCACCATAGAGGACGCGATCGTTGGCCCGCCGTTCGGCCTCGGGGCCCAGAACATTGTCGCTCAATGCTATCAGGCCGCCGGCCAGACGGGGCCGCTAACCGGGCCCTTCTGCGATCGGATCACGTTTAACACGCCGTTGGATCCCACTGCGGACCCGAGATCTGACCTCGGTTCGGTCAACAACAAGGCCGCCAATCTGCAGGGGTTCACCACCCGCGGCATCGATTTCGAAGCCGCTTACACTGCGCCCATGGGCGACGGCACGTTCAGCCTCAGAGTGCTGGCGTCGTATTTGTACGATCAGCTATTCGCGCCCGGAACCGGCGCCCCGACCCGCAACTACGCCGGTCAATCGGGCCCGACGGCCGCGTTCGGCAGCTTCAACACCGCGCCGAAATGGCAGGGCAACGCCTTCGCCACCTATACCGAGGGTCCGTTCAGCGGCACGGTGCAAGTACGCTATATCGGAGCGGGCCGGTTCATGACCGTGACCGGCAGCGGCGGGCTGGCGATCGATCCGAGCGATCCGAACTACAGCACGACCGACCCCAACAGCATCAGCAACAATCACGTGAACGATGCCGCGTATGTCAACTTATCGGCATCGTACGAGATCACGCCCAATATCCAGGTGTTCGGCTCGATGAACAACTTGTTCGACACCGATCCGGTGGTCGCGCCGGGCGGCAACGGCTACCCGACCAACCCGGTCTACTTCGACACTTACGGGCGCACTTGGCGCGCCGGGGTGCGGGTCAAGCTATAACCGGGGCTTGAGTCGCCCGGGTCGTAGCCAAAAGAAGGGGGCTCGGCTTTCCGTAGCCCCCTTCCATTTTGGTGCGCCCGACAGGATTCGAACCTGTGGCCCCCAGATTAGGAATATGAATCCGGCGTTACCCAGCCGTTCCCATAAGGCCCCTTGCCTCTCGAAAGACTTGCCTTGACCTTCGAATTTGTTACCGCAACTTCCTATGAGTAGCGGCAGATTCGTTACCCCGTTACCCGAGTTTGGGTAACGGCATTTTCGGACGAGGAAGGGCACAAGACGTGGCGGGGCTGACAGAGACCACGATCAGGGAAGCCAAGGCGCGCGCCGGGGAGCGCGTTGAGCTGGCAGACGACAAGGTTCTGGGGTTGCGGGTCCGGGTAGGGTCCGGCGGGTCAAAGACTTTCATGCTTCGCAAGCGCGTGGGAGGCAAGCCGGTTAACCTCACAGTGGGAAGATGGCATCCCACGGCGTTCACCTTGGCGGACGCCCGCAAGAAAGCGCGGAGCCTGACAAGTGACCTAGAGACCAGCGGCGATGCACTAGCGAAAGCGAAGGCACTCACCAAGGCATCCAAGGCCCCGACGGTGCGGACCATGTTTGACGACTACCTTGTTTATATACGTGACGGAAAGAAGAACCGGGCGTGGCAGGAAAGTGAGCGAATATTCAAGAAGCACGTCCTGCCGGTGATCGGCGACAGACTCGCAGATACGGTCACGCGCGGGGACGTAACCCGCCTAATCGATGGGATCGATGCGCCCGGCGCGGCGCGAGGTGCGCATGCGCAAATCAGCGCTTTCTATACTTGGGCCATGCCCCGGCTCGACAACCTACCGGCGAACCCGGCTCGAGACGCCGGCCGACCCCCGAAGTTCAAAGCCCGCGAACGCATTCTGTGCGATGCCGAACTGGCGGCGCTGTGGAAGGCTTCCGACGCCGAGCCGTTCCCATGGCGCGCTGCGATCAAGCTCCTCATCCTGACGGGCGTTCGCCGGGAAGAAGCCTTTGCCGCCGACCGTGCCGAATTTGACTTGAAAGGGGCGCTTTGGACCATCCCCGCCGAGCGCGCGAAGAACAGGAACGCGCACCTATTGCATCTGTCTGGCGCGGCAGTCGAAGTGCTCAAGTCGGTCCCCGTAATCGGGGAAAGCCCCAAGCTGTTCCCGGCCTCGCGTGGCGGTGAAGGCCATGCGAGCGGCTACAGCAAGGCAGCGGCGCGTATGCGGGACAAGGTAGCGGAAGAAACTGGCCTACCGGGTGATTGGACATGGCACGACATTCGTCGCACCGTCGCCACGGGCATGCAGCGCCTTGGGGTGCGCCTAGAGGTCACTGAAGCAGTGCTAAACCACGTCTCCGGGACGCGGGCCGGCATCGTCGGCGTGTATCAGCGTCACGATTTCGCAGAGGAAAAGCGCCATGCGCTGGACCTGTGGGCAGCGGAAGTTGCCCGCATCGCGAGGGGCCAGGAGCGTGGAAACGTGGTCCCGATGCGGAGCGCCGAGTGAAACGGCGGGGACGACCGGAGAAACCCGCAGAAGCAATCGGCATCGAGGCGTGGCAGGTGTGGACGTTCCTAGACGAACGCATAGGCGCCGGATGGAAGCTTGAAGCGGCTGTGCAAGCGGCTGTCGATCATTTCGGCATCAGCCGCGCCCAGGTGTTCAAGCATATCGACTTGTCGGAAACGGTCGCCATGATGTTCGCGCTGCGCCTCGGCGAGGATGTGGATCAAGAGGAAGCCTTTGCGGCGGTTGGCCTGCAAGGGCTTCTGAAAAGGCTAATTAATTAGACTCGCTTCTTGCTGACGCGCGGGAATCCATGAGTATCAGCAGGGTCGTCTAGAAAGAGGCGGCGCCCTGTCGTCTCAAGCAAGAAAGCGAGACGACATGCAATACGAACCTACCGACCCCCTGCTAAGGATCGCCGACGTCAGGAAACTTACCCGGCGCTCCACCTCACGCATCTATGCCGACATGAACGCCGGCCTCTTTCCCCGCCCCATCCGCATCGGCACCCGCGCCGTGGCGTGGCGCGAGAGCGACTTGATCGCGTGGCTGGGCCATCGCGTCGCAGAGCGCGATCAGAGGGAGGCGGCATAATGAACGGCTATAAGAATCACCCAAACAATGTGTGCCGGTTTCTGGTCAAGAAAATACTCGGTAAGCACATGCTCAAGAAGCCCGCGTTGGCTGTTGAACTGACCGCCGATGGCAAGACTACCTTCTACGAGTCTTCCGGGTTGGTTTACGCTACGGTCGACCCCAGCCGCGGTGCTGCGGCGTTCGCCACCAAGACCTTGAACGACCTTGGCCGTGAACTTGGGCTGCCATTCAAAGTAGGGCTTGGCCTGTTCACACCGGATGGGCGCGCGACGTTCATCGCCTCTCCCCTCGATCAGCAGGGGGCGGCGTGATGCATAGCGAGCGCCACGAAGCTCTCGAACGAAAGAGTCCCACCGCGAAGATTCTCCACTGGTCCACGGTAGCGCCATGGCGCGGGATCAGAGTAAGTCAGCAGACTGTCGTGGGTCCAAACGACGTCCTTATGGATGACGGATGGAACATCATCAGAATGCCGCTGCTCGTGGGGAAGCCTTGCTTCGGTCAACCTACCGCCTTTGCAAGACATGGCGGCCCCCAACCAATCCTGCACCCAGTGCGCGGACTATTGCCGTCTCGGTGCATGCGGTGTTCGGCGAAAGACGCCTGCGAAAACGTGGCGAAGAAGAGGCTTCGGGTTACGACGAATGTCCAGGATGCTTTTCGTGCTTTCGATAGGGCTGGTGGCACTTATGGACTCGGGAATCCGTCAGACTGTCCCACGGCACAGCGACAGTTCGATGCGCTAGTTCACGCACTCGTAAGACATGGCGGGTTTACCAGCTGCAACGACGCAGTCGTGGTGGCGCACTACGAGAGCGCAAGGGACGAAGCTCGCCAGCTCGCCGCAAAGAGGAAGCGCGTAGCGCGACTCAAGGCGGCTAGGCGCGGTGACCTCGACGACGAAATGCTCGCCCTCTTGGAAGACCATAGGCTGTGGCGCGAAGCTCAACTTAGACTGGTCCTTCGAAAGTCCGAATTACCGGCGCGCATCGCGAGGCTGCCACTAAAATCGGCCCGACTCACTGCGGATGCTTGGCTTGCCCGCTTGGTCCTCACGCTCCGCCGCGCACCCGTGAATCATTCAAGTGTCGCGTCCGAGATGATGAGACACCGACCCACTAGCTATAGGAACCACAATGCGCTCCGGCAGAGAGTGGAGAATGACCTGCTGCGAGTGGACTTGCTGGAACGCTATTGTGTGCCGGGGCACAACACATCTGTGTGGCCGCGGTTCGATCTGAAGCAAGCACTACGTGATTCTGAGCAGCTGACCCACTACAAAGCTATGGCGGCCTAACGCCGCCAGCCAATGGGGATTGCTCCCTACCTAGTGGCCAAGCGTAAGCAGTCGCGCGTCCGAACTGCTCGAAGCCAAACATGAGGAACTCCGCGGGGTTCGCCGGCTACAAACGGCGTCCTGCTCGAATGAGAATAATCTAAAGATTATTCACGCAGGTCCCGCAAAAGCGGGGACGCTGCGGAGTGTCTCTCAAACATCACTCATCCGGCGTGCCCAAAGTTCGAGGCACCAGCCAGCAGCCATTCCCGGCGCGCCGCGCCCACGCGCGTTGCGACACGTCAGGGCGGTGGACGAGGGCTAACTCGGCGGTCCCTCGGATGACATGACTGCACTGACTAGCGAGTCGCTCGGGCGTCCGCGCTTACCTTCGCCGCTACCCCAGCAAACCCATCACGAACCCACGCGCGTCCATCGAGCGCGACACCTAAGCTGCACGCACCAACCAACACAAACCAACACAGGGAGACATGATCATGCGTTTACAGTTTTTCAGGATCGAGCCTGGCAATGACCCAGTGATGTTCATCGCTGCGCGCAACGAGCCTCACTGTGCGGAGATCTTCGTAACTTGGGATACCGCGTCCGGTCGTCCGCATCAGGAGTTCTCGACGGAGCGCTTCTATCGGCAGCTGCCGCCGGACATGCGGATCGGCCTCGATGACATGCTGAACGCGGGCATCTGGGGCATCGCTGATTACGATCCGCTGTTTGGCTGGCATGTTCGCCCGCCGGAGTGATGCGACTGCCGGGAGCCCCTAGACGAACACTTCTATGGGGCTCCCGGCCAATGCTCCTCCAGCTCCTGGACCTTGGGTTTAGTAGCCGCCGCGCATCAACCTATCGACCGAGACCTTGAGCTTGCACTTCTGGTCAATGAAGATGCCGGTTTGGCACTTCTTGTAGGGGCTGCTAGCGGGAAGCCGAGTTTCGAAATACGTTATCAATAACCCCAGCGCCACGAAGCCGGCGATAACTAGCAAGACCATGTCGGCTCGGCAAATGGATGCTTTTCGAATCTCTTTATAGTCCATTTTTGATCCTTCCGTCGGGATGGTGCGTCGATCTCGTGGCGGTTCGGAAACCGACGCGGCAGCTCTGCCTTGAGCTGGTTCAATACACACTATAGTTGATAACCCGCAATCATCACCTGCGGCACTGTCCGCGGCATGGACATGCGCCTTCTGGTCGGGCTGAACTTTCGCAAGCTTCGCGCTGCCAAGGGACTGACGCAGGAGAGGGTATCCGAACTCACCGGCATTTCTCAGCAGTATCTGAGCTCTCTTGAGGCAGGGCGGCGCAATCCGACTGTGGTAACGCTGTTCGAGTTGACCGACCCTCTAGGCGCCATGCCGATGGACCTCCTGCGGCCCATCGAGGAGGCAGACTAATGGTTCGTCGAACGGACCACTGACACCCTTCGGCGCAGTCCCCAACGTCGAATTCATTGCCCACCCGACACCCGCGTTCAACGCTCTCATAGTGACCTCACCAACAGCAACTAGTGAGGTTCACATGAAGATCTTTCGAGCTACCGAGCTGCGCATCAACCCCATCCCGATCGTCGCCGACGACATTCACCACGCGAGCCACTCGCTCCTCTTCGCGCTCTACGAAGGGCTCAGGCATTGGCCCGGAGTGTCATACTCGATCGGCCCTTGGGAGCCCCCATGCGACATGGCGCCGGACATCCTCAAGAAGGTTGCCGAAGAGCACGCCGGCGGGCTCGCACACTTCGTTGAAGATGGATGGGAAGTCATCCGCTCGGACCCGCACCGAACCTGGTGATCCCTCCGCCGTTGATGAGGTGGCCGTGCGCCCGCCTCTACAGTCTCGGCACAATATCAAACGCACCGACGGCCATTGTCGTCGGTTCCGAACAGGAAAGAGCGGATTTATGGCTAAGGCAAATAACAAGGTGGTCAACTTGGACCCACATGGCGACTACCCTCTGGCAAATTCAGAGGCGACCCGCATGCTCGCGGCAGGTCTGGAACACGCTGCCGAGGACAAGGGTTGGTCTCAGCGCACCATCGCCAAGATGCTCAACTACAGGGCCTCCGTGGTGCTGAGTCACATGGCCTTGGGTCGAGTGCCCATCCCGATCGACCGCGCACTCCAGTTCGCGCGACTGCTCGGCATGGACACGGCGAAGTTTCTCCTGGCCGTGCTTGAACAGCGCCACCCGGAGATCGACTTCGTCAAGGTTCTCGGCGCTACTGCGAAGACCTAGGGCAGCGCCCCCGATCGTGCTAACGCTCAATGAGTTGGTCGCAGCCGCATCGGTTCGATCGGAGTGCTTCGCTGCGGGTCGCGGTGCGCAAAGTATTCGTTCCCCGGCCGGACCAGAGGAAGAGTTCGACGGGATGAGTTATCGGTTGAGGGCCGAAATCAGGAAGCGGCCAAGGCGGTTCCAATAAGCGCGCAATTCATTCTCCATCGGGGCGAAGTCTGGCGAGTGAATGTATCGCTGCATGCTTGCGACCGAAATGAGTTGATCGTTGAGCCGCATGCGCTCCAGCTCGTCGTAGTATGCCCGATCGATTATCTGGCGACGGAAGAGGTGAGCGCTCACTGCACCTACCTTTCTGGACAGATTGTCCGGCACCTGGAGGCCATGTTCGGCCACATAGCTTTCGACCGACAATTCGACCAAAATGCGCATGAGGGCAGAAACAGCGTTCGGATGTTCACCCAATGATAGCGATTGCAGCTCTTCCCAGATGGCCCGGACGCGCTGCTGGGTCGCGATCCATTGAATATGCGGCGCGTCCGCCGGGATAAAAGTGGTCTGAGGAGGGCGAGGCGCGGGTTGACGCGGCCGGGGGTTGCGAGGAACGCCAGGACCTTCAACGGGCTCTTCTAGACGCTCGTTTTCACGAGGCAGAATTCCTTCCGCTTCGAGTCGATTGAGATAGGCTCGCTTACCCTCATTGTTCCAAAGGTGGCCCAGTGTGACGACCTGGTTGGCAAGATCGTTGGTGATGCGTTGGAGCGCCTCCGTCACCGCACCATGATCGTGGGTTAGCCGAAACCGTCGACCGGCCGTGCTGACACCCGCCCGATTGCGAAACTCCTCGGACGACAGAAGGCGCGTCAAGGTAGACCAGGGGATGTTGCCCTCGGGAAGCCGATCTGCCTCAGCCAAGAGGCGCTCCACCTCTGCCGCGACATTGATGCCGCCACCTTGGCCCGTCCGTTCGACGAAGTTGAGTTTTGCCCGGTCGTTCCAGTCGAGCTGTCCGACACCGCGCTGGGATCCAGTGTGGCGGCGGAATAGGATGTTGTCGATAAGGATGCGGTCGTCCTCAACCTGACACGTCAACCGGTCGGGAATGACGACCCCGTCTGCAAGACCCTCGAAATATCCTCGTAGATGGGCTGTCGGTGACCGAGCGGGGTCCCGAAGGAGCTTAAGACAGGTTACCCGGCGATTGCCGTCGAAGACGACGTAGATGTCCTCGGAGCGCATCACGAGCGGTGGATCGTAGACCGCTCCAACGGCCGCAATATCGGCGGCCAAGTTGCGCATTTGGGCTTCGTGCAACCGGAATAGCTCGGCGATTGCGAGATCCTCGCTACCGACCTCGCCGTGGCGATCATTAGCCTGATTAACTCGTAGATCGTCGAGTTCCAGTTCCTCGTAGGCCAAAATTGCCCCCTGCTTATCTGACAATCTATGCCGATCTCGACGTGGTCGCATGTCCCGATCTTGCTCGTCAAACCGCTGCTTACGGTCGGCTCGGAATAATGGTGGCACCCGTTCCAAGCTGTTCGTCTTTAAGCAGCATACCTCCCGTCTTTTAGTCGGCGTGCCATCCCGACCCCCGCCAGGGCATCCAGGACGGGGCGGATGGTAGCGGCTCGTTTGCCCTTGAAGGCGCGAGCAACGTCTTGGGGTGCGAGTGGAACGCCAACGGAGGCGAGAACGGACTGGACCGCGCTCACCTGCTCGGGGAGGCTGTCGGGCCACGGGATGACATTGTCGGGCGCCGTCGCGGCGGTCTGGCCGAGGTCGAGCGACTGGGTGACAGGTGCGTCGTAGTCGGGCGCCTGGTATTCGGGGCGTAGCCAGCGGATCAGCCCCTTGCCTTCTTCGGCGGCGCGTTCCTTGTTGAGCGCGACGAGGCGGGTGAGGATCTCCTCGTCGGACAGATGCGCCGGCCAGCCGTAGGCTTCGGCGACCATAGCGTCGATCGCTTCGTGATGGCGGCGGATCAAGGTGACCAGACCGTGGTCATGGATGTCGCGCTCGACCTCGGTTAGCGCCCGGCCCTCTCGCAGCGCTTCGAGCACGTTGTAGAGCTTCGTGAGGGTCAGGTTCTCGTGCTCGTCGAGCACGCGCTTGCGCAGGGCGTCGAGGGCCTCGGCCTCGGCGCGGATACGGTCTTTGAGTGGCGCGGGGACGTCAGCGGGGAAGGGGAACTTCCCGAAGCAATCGGAGTGGTTGTAATTCGGTCGATCCTCCAAGAATGCCCCGGTGCGGAGTGCCCAAACCAGGTGCATGCGGCTGCAAAGCACTCCAAGTAGCCAAGCATCGTCCAGTGCGATGCCAATGATCTTTGCATCGAGAATGTGATCGGTGGTCACGAAAGTAAATATGCGATGCTTCGCGGTTCGACAGGTTGCGATCACGCGGTCAAGCTCGCGCGAGGCAAGGCGCAACGTCGGTGCATTCTCGCCAAAAAGCCACCAGTTGAGACGTCGGGTCTCTCTGCGGTTTTGATCTCGCTCAGGCTTCACCGTGTTGAAGATGTGCTGGTAGAGCGTCGGCGCCTCCGCCTTCGCCTGTTGTTCCGACAACCCGTAGAAGTCGACGACCCACTTCGGCTGGTGCCGCTGCACGAGGTCACGCCCGATTAGATATGGTCTTAGCCGAGAGGGTAGCGCATTCGGGTCGATCTGGAGGCGTTCGAGATCGCTCGTCTCCAGTCGGAAGCCCAGCCCAAGCGGATTCATCCCTTGAACCGCTAGTCCATCGTTGGCGCGAAGCGACTTTGCATCTTCGACATCGACGCCGACAGTGAGGTCAGCATTGATCCGATCAGCACTGGTCGCGTGCAGCTGAACCCAGCGCTCGCCATAGCCCTCAGGAAGAATGCCCTCGTCCTCGACAAGTTCAAGGACGGCGGGTCCTGGTGAGGCGCCAGCGCAGGTCATTGCGATGCGCACGTCTGCACCGTCGGTGCCATCGACCCAAGGGTGGTCAGGAATCGCGTAGAGCAAGCGGCACTTCGCAGCCTCAATGACGGTGCGATTGAAGGTCTGGGTTATCGAGTTAGTCGTGATGAAGCCGAAGCGGCTCGTTGCGCCCACCGTTGTCGCCGCCGTGGCCCACCAATACATTACGAAGTCGACGGAATCGCTGACCCTCGGATACGCAACACGAACCGCGTCGGTGTAACCATCTCCCAGCCTTTCCCGCATCCGCTTGTTGCCGATGAAAGGTGGGTTGCCGATGGTGAAGTCAGCCCTCGGCCATTGGGCCGCACGCGGCCTTACATAGCGGTAGACCTCGATGCGGCCCGTGTCGTCAGGCACCAGTTTGCCGGTCACGGGGTGGGTCTTGAAGCTCAGTCCATCCCAGATCGTGAGCGGCGCTCCGGCTTCGTCACGCTCAAGGATACGCTCGTCGTAATCGATCAGCGCGTCGCGGTTCTCAATGGTGCGGATGTCCTTGAGGATCGGCTCCGGCGGGGCGCGGTCCTTGCCGTTCACGCGGAAATGCCACTGTAGGTAGCCGATCCACAGCACCAGCTGTGCGATCTCCGCGGCACGCGGATTCAGCTCGATGCCAAGGAAGTTCTCGGGCGTGATCGTGTGCCCCGTAATCTCCGCGACATACTGGTCGTCGCCGAGGCCGACGAGCAGGTCGAGCACCTCACCTTCCAGCTCCTTCATGCGCGCCATGGCGACGTAGAGGAAGTTGCCGGTGCCGCAGGCCGGATCGAGCACTTTAGTCTGGGCGAGCCGGGCATGGAACGCCTCGACATGGGCGCGGGCCTCATCGGTTTTGCCTTCATCGACCAGGGCGGCGGCGGCCGCCTGCACCCCATTCCAATCGGCGCGCAGCGGCTCCATGATCGTCGGTCCGACTAGCCGCTCGACATAAGCTCGCGGGGTGTAGTGCGCCCCTAGCTTGGCCCGCTCCTTCGGGTTCAGCGCGCGTTCCAGCAGAGTGCCGAAGATCGCCGGCTCGACATCGGTCCACACTTTTGAGGCTGCCTCGACCAGCACCTTCAGCTCGTCGGCATCAAGCGGCAGCGCCTCGGTTTTCTTGAACAGATAGCCGTTAAACTTGCGCACCTGGACCGCCAGCGCGGGGGCGAACTCGCCGGCGTCCATGGCCTCCCAAAGCGAGGAGAGCGAGCGCGGCAGATTGTCCAGGTTATGCTCGTGAGCCTTGAGCAGCTCCTTGAAGCTGTCCTTCGGCAGCAGCACCTCGGTGTCCTCAGCGAACATCGTGAACAGCACCCTCATCAGGAAGCCGCTGACACTCTCGGCGTTATAGCCGCGCGCCTCCAGCCTCTTGGATACGGTGGCAAGGAGGTCGGCGACTTGGCGGGTGACCTTCGCGGACTCGATCGCGGGATCGAGGCGCTTCGGATCGATCCAGATGGCGTGCAGGCGATCACGCACCTCTTCGTCGCGCAGGTCCTCCAGCATGATCCGGTAGCGCGCACGATCTGGGAATTGGGCGTATGCCTTGCCGGTGCCGGTGAAGTCTGCCCAGACCTCGATGCAGTAGCCGATGTCGGCGACAAGCAGGAACGGCGGCCAGTCGTGATCGACCGGCAACGCCTTGGCGTAGCGTTCGGCCTGGCCTTTCGCTTGGAGCATCGCCCGCGTCCATCCCGGCGTGCCACGCCGCGCGGTGCCGCGCTTCAGGCGGGTCGATGCGGTCTGGCCGAAAAGGTCGAGATCGTCCTCACCGCGTTCGGCGGCGGCCCGGTCAGCCTCGCTGCCCTGCTTGGCCTCGAGGATGAAGCTGTCGCGCTTGTAGCAGTCGATCCGACCGAAGCTTTGGCTGCCGTCGCCGTTGTCCTGGAAGACGCGGCGTTCGAAGACGTAGTCGTTATGCGCATCGCTGGTGCGGCTACCGTCGGGCGGCGGGACTCCGATCAGGTGGCAGAGGCCGTTGATGAAGCTCTGGGTATTCGCCAGCTCTGACCCGCCAGTCGATCGCCAGTGAGCGATGAAGCTTTCGATGTCTGCTTTCTCCCCCATCGAGTTGGAGAACAGCACAGCGCTAAGCCGCTGGCAACAATCCAACTTGAAGCCTCACATGCGTATACCCCCACGAGGCTAGAGGCGAGACACAAGCAGCCCCGCCGTCTCGTCTCATTAGGGTTGACTTCGGTATTTTGGGACACGAAGGTGTCGGGGTTTAGAAGCTAATGAGACAGGGGACACAGATGCTGGTCGGTTATGCTCGCGTAAGTTCAGTAGGTCAGTCCTTAGAGGTCCAGCTGGAAGCGCTGAACGCGGCTGGTTGTGAGAAGGTCTTTGCCGAAAAGCGCTCGGGGACGACCACCGCAGGTCGGTCCGAACTGGCCGATGCCTTGTCGTTCGTGCGCGAAGGCGACGTCCTTGTGGTGACGCGCCTCGACCGTCTCGCACGGTCAGCGAACGACCTCCACAGCGTGGTCAAGAAACTCACCGACAAGGGAGTTGCGTTCCAGTGCATTCAGCAGTCCTCGATCGAGACATCGACGTCGACCGGGAAGCTTCTGCTAGGCGTGCTGGCATCGATCGCCGAGTTCGAAGCCGACATTCGTCGCGAGCGACAACGTGAAGGTATCGACCGCGCGAAGGCGGCTGGTATCTACAAGGGGCGCAAGCCTTCGGTGGACGTCGCCGCGGTGCGAGCGCTTCGCGAACAAGGGCTGGGAGGAAGCGAGATCGCCAACCAGCTCGGTATCGGTCGTGCCAGCGTTTATCGCGCACTGAGCGGTTGAGTCGCGCCTCCGCAGCAGAACGAGTGCTGTAAAGGACGAAGTCCAAGGATTGGCGCGCCAGTCTCACCCGGGTGCTGCCTATCAGTCGGGGAGCGGCAGGGTATCCCATCCACTAGCGTAATGGCCACAATGCTTGGGCGGCTGGCTTGGCGGAAACAGCCGAAGGTTCTGCGATCCACTCGATGTCCTGGCCAGAGGAAAACCGAGTTCGGTCTTGAGAGCCGTGTCGGCGTGGCAGTCTAGCCTTTTCTCGCGAGAGGCTATGCAACCAGCATCATTGGATCGCTGAGACGGACCAGGGTGGCCACTCGGCCGTTTGGCAAGACAAACGATTGCTCGGTCACCGTGAAACGCTCAGCGAGCGGGTTGTCGAACCAACACGACGCTTTGACCGTGGCGGGCTGCCTTCTCTCCGCTCCCCCTTGGAAGAGAAGCGCGAAGGTGGGGCTGTCCGGCAGCAGGTCCCTGCGCGGGAACCAACGCTCGGGAACGATGGGCGGCCGCCGGAACCAGCGCATGCCCGCTTGCGAATGACAGACCAGCATATTGGGGAACCTGTTCGTCGCGAGCGCCCGAATGGCGGTCGCCGTCAGGCTGGTCTGAAACATGCCGGCGAGTTCCCTCACAGTCTCTAGCGTCAACCGATTAATGTCGTTCGCTAGCGGTCTGAAGATGTATCCCGGAAGCAGAAGGTCCGAGGCGTAAGCGTCCGCTTGAAGTTCGGGATCGCTGGCGTGGCGCTCCCGCCGTCCGTCGCTAAGTGGGCGGTCGATGTCGGCGCTGCGACAGGTGAGGCAGATCCCGCGGTGGCGGTGCCAGTGGCCGAGTTCATGTGCCACAGAGAATCGCTTCCTCTGAACGCGGGTGGCGGAATCTACTGTGATAATGGCGCGACCATTTTCTCCAACGATCCGCGCCTCGCACGACTTGAGCGGCCGGTATTTCACTTTTGCGCCTAAAGAGCGCGCGATCACCTCCACGTCAATCTCTGCTGGCTCCGTAATGCCGAGCGCCTGCAGCGCCAACTCCGCGGCGGACGCGCGCAAATTCATTCCTTCGAATCGTCCAGCGCGTCGCGCTCCAATTCGGCCAAATCTTCGAGCAGGCCCTCCAAGTCCCCATCACCGTCTGACACGCCACCGCGCGCCGCGAGCGTCATTTTGATTTGGGGATCGTTCGCCGCAGCCTTTAACTTCGCGCGCATTCGGTCCGCGTCGAAGGCGATAACTGTCGTACCAGCCCGCTCCCGGTCGATCTGCGCGCGGATCTCGGTTATCCGACCTTTCCGCAATGCGAGTTCCGCACGATCGAGGCTCGTCAGCATTCTTTCGAGCGCCCCATCATCCGCGTCGTCGCTGTCATCAAATAGGATCTCCTCGATCAGAAAATCGTCAAGCAACGAAAGTCTATTCGCGTCGTTACTGTTGATGTCGCTCATAGCTCAGGTCCTTTGGGAAAGGCGCTTTGCAATTTGCGCCTCAGCCGCTTGCGAACGGCGGCGAGGCCCTTCTCGTCCACGCCAAGCAGCTTTTCCAGATCGTCACCACGCATGCCGTCACAGATCCCCTCGACCAGCAGCTGGAGCTGCTCGTCATCCTCGATGAGGCGGTCGATTGCCGCCAGAATTTCTCGCTCGTCGTGGGCCGACTGCAGAAGCCGCTCAGGCGATGGGGACGGATCCGGTGTGTCGGGCCCGTTCGTTCCGTCGGGCGTAGGCCGGACCTCCCGAAGCCCCCGCCGGATCGCGTCGAGCTCCTGGGAAGCGATGCTCTTTATCACCCCGGCGGCGAACGGGATGAGGTCCACGTTACGGGGCATTCGTCGCCCGCCTTCGATCATCCGCTTGAACGCCTCCTGCGTCAGGTCATCTTCAGGCATCCGGCACCTAGGCGCGAACCACTTGGCAATTTTGTAGATCTTGGCCGCACTGCTGCGATCGAGGCCACGGAGCATCGTCCGCACCTCGTCGACCGACAGGTGGTCGGTCTCGACGCCCTCAGCAATCTCCGCCGTTTCCAGCACGCGGCCTGATACCTCCTGCCGAGATATGCGGACGAGCCCGCGATCTCGGACACCGAATTACCATTGTCCGAATCCGCGCCCGCGTCCGCATGCATAGTTGGAAAGGGTTTCCGAGCCGCTGGCAAGCCCGCGGTAGAATCGATCCGAAGTGGAGTTCGACAAATGGCGAAGAGCTGGAATTACGACCGGGCCTCGGATCACATCGAAAAGAAGCTCAACGACGTCGAGAACGTCACTATAGTCGAATATCGGCGCGACATGTCATTGGAGGGCATTCCCGCCAACAAGGCATATCGCGTCGACGGCGTTCACCTTTACGCTGACATCCTCAATCTGGATGACATGCTGCATGTCACGGACGAAGAGGGAGTGACATGCCATCGCCGGACGCTCCGCTTCCTGAATCTGCATCAGCGTGCCGTGCATCGCGTGCTGAGCCGCTGCGACGCTCGCCGCGTCGACTTCCATAACCAGCGTCTTCATGCTGTGGTGGCGAACCCTTACAACAGTGAGGATGGTGCCGAGGCGAAGCGAATTTGCCGCGCGGTGGCCATTGCGCAGCTTATCATCGACGTCCTTCAGGAGACCGATGACGCGGATGAGCATATTCCGAACGCCAAGATCCGCGTCGGCATCGATTCGGGCGTAGCGCTTGGCGTAAACAATGGCCGCCGCGGGGGACGCGAGCCTTTGTTCCTGGGCGATCCCGCCAACAGGGCGGCCAAGCTATCCAGCGGAGGAACCAAGTCCGGCATCTACCTGACGAACAACGCCCGCAACGCGGTCGGGCTCGCCGTTGTCGACGTGCCGAGCGACAGCGCTCTAACTCCAGCAGAAATCCAAGACTGCCAGGACAAGGCCGCCCTCGGCGTCTCGAAGGACACGATCGTCAAGGAATGGCGGGAGGATCTCGAGAAGAATCCCATCGGCTCATTCGGCTTCTCGCGCCACACGCCGCCGCTACGGTCGCTGGACATCACCACCCTCACACCGGCCAACACGAGACGGCAAGAGGCGGTATCGGTCTACGCGGACATCGACGGGTTCACCGCTTACGTCGCTCGCCACATCGAGGATTCGGCCGAGGATGTGGTGCGCGTCTTCCACGTCATCCGAGCTGAGCTCGACCGCGTGCTCACCTGCGACTTTGACGGTCGCCGCATCAGGTTCATCGGCGACTGTCTGCACGGTCTACTCTGCGAAGGAACCGCCCAGATCACCGACGAGCCCGAGACCGTCAGCACGGCGACCCTATGCGCCGGCGCACTCCGCTCTAGCTTTGAACTTTCGTTGGACAAGCTCGAAGAGGAAGCAATCGACGTCGCAGGTCTGGGCCTCGCCATTGGCCTCGAACTCGGGCCTATGACGGTGACCCGCCTGGGCATGCAAGGTGATCGCATTCGCTGTTCCGTAAGCCGCGGCGTCCTTACTTCGGAAGCGGAGCAGGCCCGATGCACCGGCGACGAAACGGCAATCGGCCGCATCGCCTACGACGCCGCCACTCAAGCAGTGCGAGACCTTTTCGGCACGGGGCGAAAGGTCAAGGGCCTCGACTACAACGAGGCCGTCGAAGCCTTGTCGCAAAAGGGCGACGAAACAGCGCGAGCGACCAAGCGTGCAGCGTTCGAGCTCGCGGCGCCCGCGATCGCGGCTGCTTCAGATCGCACGGTTCGACCTTTTGCAGAGAACAAGTGAGCGGGGCACTGACACCAAATGCCTTCTCGCTGATCGCGGGGTGCATGGCCGATTTTGGAGCCCTCGAGATTCGGCGCGGGTTCGAGGAGCTGCAAATCTCGCTGCCCGTGCCGCATAGCGACGGCCGCAAGCCGGTCTATGGCCTCACCATATCGTTCGCGGGAGCGTCCGCGTCCGCGCGGGAGACTACGCCCTCGCTCCTTCCGGCTTTTTGCCCCGAGCGCCACATCAACCGCGACGGAAGTTTCTGCCTTTATTGGCGCTACGTCGACGACATCGTCATCGATGGCCCAGAAGCCGCGAGAGCATGGTGGGAGACGCTCCTTCGCTTCCTGCAACTTCAGACGCGCGCTGCACGTCGGCGGCATTGGCCAGATGGATTTGGGCGCGCTCATGGCGCAGCAGCCGCAACCCATCAGCTTCGGGCGGAGCTGGCGGCGGAGAGGCTCGGCGATAGATTTTCGGCATATCTGGCGGATCGTCGATTGACCGTCTTGGTGAAGGGCGACGGCCCAGAGGGACCGGCAGTGCGGGTGCTGCAAGATGGCCGGCGACTCTATGCGGTGTGGATGCGCAAAAGGCGCGTCGTAAACTTAAGGCGGCCGTGCCTATGTCCTGCCGGTGCTCGCCGCCGACCGACCGTTCTTCGGGCCTGCGGAGATCACGCCGACGCGGCAGCGACCCTCGCGCTCGAACTTCATGGAGTGGTGGAGGAGGAGAAGCTCTTCTGGAAGGCGGCAAGTGGAACACCTTGCTGCGGGACCATGGACGGATGCCCGTTGGCAGCCACCTCTACACTGGTCCCACAGACTGGGGCGGCAGCCTAATCGCACCTCAAAAGGTTCGGAGAAAGACGATGACGAGTTTGAAGAACAGATTCGACCGGGCAGGGATCATTGAGGCGCTGCTGCAACAACGGCTCATCCGCAGCGACAAGGAACTCGCGGAGAAGTTCGCCGACGCGGGTAGCACGTCCGAGTATGCGGCGGGCGACCTCCTCGTGGAGCAAGGCGGTTGGGACAATGATCTGCATTTCATTCTTGCGGGTGAGTTTGACGTCGCCATCAACGGGCAGCACAAGCAGACCCGCGTCGCCGGGGAGTCGGTTGGCGAGCTCGCGGGGTTGAACCGGGCCCGCGCGCGGACCGCAAGTCTAAGGGCCACGATGCCGAGTTTGGTGCTGACGGTCGCTCTCGCCGATGTGGAGCAAATCGTCGGCTCCGACGTCGAGTTCTGGAAGGCGACCGCGGATGCCGTGGCTGACCAGCTCGACCACCGAAATCAGGAGATTGGCGACGTCAACGAGCATCCCCGCATCTTCGTCATCTCTTCGAAGGAGGGTCTTCCGGTGGCGCGCCAAGTCCGGCAGAACCTCGACGCCGATGACATGCCCGTATATCTGTGGGATCACGGCACGTTCGGCGTCTCCGACTATCCGATCAGTTCGCTTGAGGATGCAATCGAACGCGCCGACTTCACGATCGCCGTGGCTCGAGCCGACGACGTGCTCGTGTCGCGCGATGAAAATCACCATGTGCCGCGCGACAATGTCCACCTTGAATATGGAATCTCAGTGGGTCGTCTTGGGCGGGAACGCTCGTTCCTTCTGGTGGAGGCGGACTCGGGTGTGAAGCTTGCCTCCGACCTCGCCGGGCTCACGACGCTCCGTTACCAAGGAGCAAACAAGGATAAGATGGAGCGCACTGTTGCGAAGGCTTGCGATCAGGCCCGCGAACGCATTGGCTTCATCGGCGTCCGCCGAGATCGCCAAAGCTGTTGAATTTTGACGATATAATGGCGGGTCTTTGTCGTCCGGATGGGATGGAGCCCCACGAGCACCTTCCAATTCGGAGGCAGGTGCTTGGTCGACTGTTCCACGGCCGTCGGCGTTGGAGGGAGCCGAGCGTTCTAAACGTTGACAGGTTCGGCTGGTGAATCCAGCCTTGCCCGATGTGCAACCTCTATCGCATGACCAAGGCGACCGCGGAGGTCGCCAACCTGTTTAACGCCACCGCCGGTAGCGTCGGCAACTTCGCCACCGAGGTCTATCCCGGCTACCCCGGCCTTGTGGTCGCCAAAGCCGGAGGCGGTAAGCAGGAGGGCGGCGAGTTGCGCTCAATGGTCTGGGGCTTCCCGCTGGTGCTCAAGGGTAAGAACGGCCAGCCGCTCAAGCCCAAGCCGATCAACAACGCCCGCGCCGACAAGCTCGACGGCTTCATGTGGCGCTATTCGTTTCAGGAGCGGCGCTGCCTGATCCCGGTCAGCGCCTTCGCCGAGGCCGAGGGCGAAAAAGGCGCCAAGACGCGCACCTGGTTCACGCTACCGGGCGAGGATGTGTTCGCAGTCGCCGGCCTGTGGCGCGACACGCCCGAATGGGGCCCGGCCTACACGATGGTTATGACCGAGGCTTGTCAACACGTCGCCGGGGTGCACGACCGCATGCCGGTCATCTTGCGACACGAAGATTGGAATGATTGGTTGGATGGTCCGCCAGACGCCGCAGGGCTGCTGTGCCGTCCCTATCCTGATGTGATGGCCGTGGAGCGCACGGCAGACCCTTGGGTTCGCCGCTAATAGTCTCTCATCAGCCGCGCCTATCGGAAGCATGGGCACGGTGTAGGGGAAATCGTTAAGGTGGCGGAGACGAAGCAGGGCTACGAATGGGCCCAGCAGTTGGGCTGGCATCGCTTAGCTAGTCAGTGTCGGCAACAGGTCGCGGAAACTTCGGCTATGAGACTTATCCTGATCTTGGCATGTGTCCTGCTAGGGTCGCCAGCCGCGGCAAGAACCTTGACTGGCACCGCGACCGTCGTTGACGGTGATAGCCTCGAGGTCGCCGGCCAACGCATTCGGTTGTTCGGAATCGACGCGCCCGAAGCATCGCAAACGTGCGATCGAGAGGGACAAGCGTGGGCTTGTGGTCTGGCCTCGGCAGATCGCCTGCGCAGCCTGGTCGGTGGCGATAAGGTCGTCTGCAACGGCAATGAGGTCGATCAATACGGCCGTCTCCTTGCGATCTGCACGGTCGCGGGCGTCGACCTGAACCAGATGATGGTCGCTGACGGCTGGGCGACCGCCTTCCGGCGCTACAGCGAGGCTTATTCGGCCGACGAGACCCGCGCTCGAGCCGGCAAGCTTGGCCTTTGGTCGTCGAGCTTCGAGGCACCAGGGGACTACCGCGCCGAAGAGCGTCAAGCCGGGACCACGCGAGCGGCGGGAGCACCGGCAAGGATAGCGGCGCCGACGAACACCAGCGGCTGCACGATCAAGGGGAACCGCAACCGGCGCGGTGAGTGGATCTATCACTTACCCGGGATGCCCCACTACGATCAGACTCGCGCCGAAGAGATGTTCTGCTCCGAGGCGCAAGCGCAATCGGCGGGCTACCGCCGGTCCAAAGCGCATTGGTGATCTCCAATTGGGAGCTCTGGGCTTGCGCCAACCACTACATCACCGAGCACGGGGAGGATGCGGCGGTCATTGCCGCCATGCGCTGCGACGAGCTTCTCGACTCCGGCGATCATGAGGGGGCCAGGAATTATCAGGCGATCATCCTGCGCATCAATCAGTTGCTCGACCGACCACCGGGGCCGCTCAACTAGGCGTCGAAAAAAGGACTTTCCTACAGAGAACATTATGTGAACATATAGCCGCCTTCACGACTCGGAGGCATCCATGTTCATCCTCGATCCCGCGGCGGTCTTGGCGATCGCTGCCCTCATAACTGCGCTCTCGAGCTTGGTGTGGTCCGTGAGACGGAAGCCGTGAGCACCAAGCACCTCAATTCGATTGCCGACTATCGGCGCCATGGGTTCAAGCTGCGCATCGAATGCACGTGCGGGCGAGTGAGGGTGATCGAGCCAGGCGACCTGATGGTGGCGTTAGGTAGGCGCAAGAACAGCTCACGGCAGATGCAGCTCCTGATCCCTCGCCTGAAGTGCTTCGAGTGTGGCGGTAGACCTAGATACTGGGGGCCGGTCTGAACGATCCCAAGTTCAAAGTTCTCCTACGTTTGTTCATGAATTACGGGCGGTTTGCGCCTGCCCTACACGGAGGATCGGGGTTTTTGGCGGAATTGAGCCATTCTCGGCCGAGGCAAAGGACGCTGCCAAGTTCAACGATTGAACGTCTCGCCGCTCATCCCCTCGGTGGCGAGCATGTGACGATGTTCAAAATTTTGGACTTCTTGGCCCTCGCCGTTTGCCCTCACGCCAAACGATCTGTCACGCAATGTGTCACAGTAGCCATCAAAGAAACCGCAGAAATCTGCGGCTGGTGGAGATTGGTCGGGAGACAGGATTCGCACCCGCACCAAATCCTAGACAAGCCAGGAATCTCGCGGCGTTACCCCAATCGTTACCCCACTGGTGAGCCGGGGTAACATAATGTTCACCTAATTCTCATATCTGATTGATATTACATGGTAATTTGGTGCGCCCGACAGGATTCGAACCTGTGGCCCCCAGATTAGGAATCTGGTGCTCTATCCTGCTGAGCTACGGGCGCCCCCGGTGCGGTTTACGGACAGCAGGCTCGGCTGGCAATCAGTTGAGTTCGTCGGGCGCGGCGACAGGGAACAGCAGCGGCATGACCGTGATCCCCTCGTCGAGAAGCGCCCTCGCCTCGTCGGCCGTAGCCTGGCCGTGGATCGCCGTGCCTTCGCGCTCGCCGTAATGGATCGCGCGCGATTGTTCGGCGAACGCCTCGCCTACCCAGGTCGAGCTCTTGAGCGCTTCGGCCTGCACTTCGGCCAGCTTGCGCAGCATCTCCGCCGCCTCGGGCGGAAGCGCGCCGCCGGCGACGTGCTGCCTGGTCTCGATCTGCCGATTGCCCTTCATCGGCACCGCCGGAGCCATCGGCGCCTTGTCGATCGCGGCCGAGCCACATTGGGGGCACGCCACCAGCCCACGCTCGCGCTGAGAGGCATAGTCGGCGGACGAGCCGAACCAGCCTTCGAACCGGTGGCCGGCAGCGCAGCTGAGGTCGTAAACGATCATGGCAACTTACGATCTAGGGATTGGGCGCTTGTTGGCAAGGCTCGGCAATTGCGCGCGCACCTCGGCGATCCGCGCGGGATCGATCTCGGCGAAAGCCAATCCGGGCGTGTCGCCGCCCATGTCGAGCAGCACTTCGCCCCACGGATCGACCACCAGCGAGTGCCCGAAGGTCCGCCGCCCGTCTTCGTGTTCGCCGACTTGCGCGGCGGCGGCGACATAGGCGCTCGCCTCGATCGCCCGCGCCCGCTGGAGCACGTGCCAGTGCGCCTTGCCGGTCGGCACGGTGAAGGACGCCGGGATTGCGATGACGTCGCAACTTCTTTTGCCAAGCTCTTCAAAAAGAGCCGGAAAACGAAGGTCGTAACACACCGTGAGCCCGAGCTTTCCGACGGGCGTATTCTCGACCGTCACGACCGCCTCACCCGGGGCATAGGCGGCGGATTCGCGCCAGCTCTCGCCGCTTGCCAGCGAGACATCGAACATGTGGATCTTGTCATAGCGAGCGCGAATTTCACCGCTCTCGTCGATCACGAACGAGCGATTGGCGTATCCGTCGTCCTCGCGCCTGATCGCCAGGGAACCGAGCGCAACCCACAAACCCGACTTTGCAGCGGCGCTGCGCAGCGCGCGCAGTACCGCGCTGTCCGCTTCGGCGACGATCTTGCCGGCGGCCCGCTGGCGGTCGCGGTCCAGCAATCCCGACATCTCCGGCGTGAACAGCATCGCGGCCCCGCCAGCCGCGGCGTCTTCGACGGCGCGCACCAACGTTTCGGCATTGACCGCCGGATCGATGCCGGTGGTCGTCTGCAATAGGGCTATGCGGGTCATTCAGTGACCCAGCAGGCCGTCGAGCTTGCCCTCGCGTTCGAGGGCCGCGAGATCGTCGCTGCCGCCCACGGCCACACCGTCGATGAAGATCTGCGGGACCGTCATCGCTCCCGGCGCCCGGGTGCGCATCTCGTCGCGTTTCTTGCCGTCCATGGTGATGTCGTACTCGACGTAATCCACCCCTTTGGAATCGAGCAGCCGCTTCGCCCGGTGGCAGTAACCGCAGAACATCTTGGTGTAGATTTCGACTTTCGCTGCCACCGTCTCTGGTCCTTCTTCGCCGGCGTTCTGCTACCTCTTGAACGCTCCGGACGCCAACATATCTTGCTCGTGCGGGATGCCGTTTAGCGGGTCCCGCGATGTCCAAATTGCTCAGTTAGAGGATTTGTTTCGATGAACCGTTTCGACTTTACCCCCTATCGCCGTTCGACCGTCGGCTTCGACCGCCTGTTCGACCTGCTCGAGAACCACGCGCGCAACAACACGGGCGAAAACTATCCGCCGTTCAACATCGAACGCCGCGGCGAAGACTCGTACCGTATCACCCTCGCCGTCGCCGGTTTCCGGCCCGACGACATCGACATTACCGCGCAGCAGAACCTCCTGGCGATTCAGGGCCGCAAGCGCGAGGATGAATCGGGAAGCGAAATGCTCCACGTCGGCATCGCGAATCGCGGATTCGAACGCCGATTCGAGCTCGCCGATTACGTTCGCGTCGACAACGCCGAGCTTGCCGATGGGTTGCTGGTGATCGACCTGGTGCGCGAAATTCCGGAGGCCATGAAGCCGAAGAAGATCGCCCTCGCCGGTCAGCGCAAGCTCGAAGTGGTCGAGCAGGCGGAGCCGCAGGCCGACGCCGCCTGAGCGACGAACTTTCGGAATTACCGATACAATTTGATACAAATTGGGGGCGGAACCGGGATGGGTTCCGCCCCCTCGACGCTTTTGGCGCCGATTCGCCCCTTAAATAGACCGCCCGGGTCGCAGAAGACGGCCAGGTCCAAGCGGCGAACCGTATCAGGGTTCTCGAATGTCAAATGCGAGCGCCCCTCCCCATGCCTCCCTGAACTCGACATGAGGAAATTCCCGCGACCCGAATACAGGGCTACGTCCGCCGAGGCCGCTCTGGCAAGTGATTTCCTCTAATTTGGGGAGATCGTCCCCCAAATCAGACAAGCCGGGACTGATGCACCGCGGCCGATATGAAGCCCGAAAACAGCGGGTGAGGGTCGAACGGCTTGCTCTTGAGCTCGGGGTGAAACTGTACCCCGACGAACCACGGATGGTCGGGCCGCTCGATGATTTCAGGCAGCAGGCCGTCGGGCGACATGCCGGAAAAGATCAGCCCCTGGCCCTCGAGGGTCTCCCGGTAGGCCGAGTTGACTTCGTAGCGGTGGCGGTGCCGTTCGGAGATCAGCGTTTTGCCACCGTAGATCGTCGAAACGTGGCTGTTCCCCGCAAGCACTGCGTCATACGCACCCAGGCGCATCGTTCCGCCGAGATCGCCTTCGGCCGAGCGCTGCTGCAAGCCTTCCTTGCTCATCCATTCGGTGATGATGCCGACCACCGGCTCATCGGTCGGGCCGAACTCGGTCGACGAGGCATCGTCGCAACCTGCTGCGCGGGCGCCCTCGATGCAGGCCATCTGCATGCCCAGGCAAATGCCCAGGAACGGCACCTTGCGTTCGCGAGCGAAGCGGACCGCGGCAATCTTACCCTCCGAGCCCCGTTCGCCGAACCCGCCTGGCACCAGGATGGCGTGCATCGGCTCCAGCTGGGCGGCTACGTCGGATTCGTCGAGTTCGAAGATCTCGGCGTCGATCCAGCGAATGTTGACCTTCACCCGGTTGGCCATGCCGCCGTGCACCAACGCCTCGTTGAGCGACTTGTAGGCATCGGGCAGGCCGACGTACTTGCCGACCACCGCGATCGTCACCTCGCCCTCGGGATTGAAGTAGCGTTCGGTTACGTCATGCCAGCGCGCCAGATCGGGGGCCGGCGCATCGTCGATGCCGAAGCAGCGCAGGACCTGCGTATCGAGCCCTTCCGCGTGGTATTGCAGCGGCACCGAATAGATCGACGGCGCGTCGAGCGCAGGGATGACCGCCTCGGGGCGCACGTTGCAGAATTGGGCGATCTTGCGCCGGTCGCTCTCGGGCAGCGGATGCTCGGTGCGGCACAGCAGGACGTCGGGCTGGATGCCGAGCGCCGCCAACTCGCGCACCGAGTGCTGCGTCGGCTTGGTCTTCAGCTCGCCGGCAGCGGCAATGTACGGGACTAGGGTGACGTGGACCGAGAGCGTCTGCCCGGGCTCCAGTTCATTCCGCAGCTGGCGGATCGCCTCCATGAAAGGCAGGCTTTCGATGTCGCCGACCGTGCCCCCGATCTCGCACAGGATGAAATCATGCCCGTCGGTGTCGGCCAGCGCGAATTCCTTGATCGCGTCGGTCACGTGCGGGATCACCTGCACCGTCGCCCCGAGGTAGTCGCCGCGCCGCTCGCGGGCGATAATCTGCTGGTAGATGCGGCCAGAGGTGACGTTGTCGCTCTGCCGCGCTGAAACGCCGGTGAAGCGCTCGTAGTGGCCGAGGTCGAGATCGGTTTCGGCCCCGTCGTCGGTGACGTAAACCTCGCCATGCTGGTAGGGACTCATCGTCCCCGGGTCGACGTTGAGGTAGGGGTCGAACTTGCGGATGCGGACCTTGTAGCCGCGCGCCTGAAGCAGCGCCGCGAGGCTTGCCGCCATCAGGCCCTTGCCAAGCGAAGAGACCACGCCGCCGGTAATGAAAATGAACCGCGCCATGGGAGTTGAGCCTTACGCACGGCTTCGGATTCGGCGCAAGCATTGCTTGCGCGATTTACACAGCGATACGGGTCAGGCCGAGCTTACTGCGCGACGTTCTTGAGCGGGTCGTTGTCGGCCGGCTGCGCGGGTGCGGGTGCCTGGGGAAGGGGTTGCTCGCCGCCCGCGGGTACCGCGGTGCGCTTGAGCGTGTCGTCGACCTCGGCTCCCGAGGTTGCCTTCACCGCAACGGCGGCCATGACGATCGCCAGCACCACGAATATCACCGCCAGCCACTTCGTCGTGCGGGTGAGGAAATCGGCCGCGCCGCGCGCGCTCATCAAACCGCCGGGGCTGCCGCCACCGCCGCCGACGCCGAGGCCGCCGCCTTCCGAGCGCTGGATCAGCACGATGCCGACAAGCGCGGCGGCGACAATCGCCTGGAGGACAGTGAGGAACAGGAACAGGCTCATGGGCGGGTCTCGGTCAATCGGCGTTCGCCGCCGCAGATAGCGAGCGGCGCGGGAGTTTACAACTTAGGCTTCCAGTGCCTCGTGCGCCGCGGCGACGATGCCGAGGAAGCTCTCGGCCGTCAGGCTTGCCCCGCCGACCAGCGCTCCGCCGACTTCATCGGCTCCCAGCAGTTCGGCGGCGTTCTCGGGTTTCACCGAACCGCCGTAGAGGATGCGGATGGCGGCACCGTCCTCGCCATAGATGGCATTGAGCCGTTGGCGGATCGCGCAGTGCATCGCGCCGATGTCCTCGACCGTCGGCGTGCGCCCCGTGCCGATCGCCCACACCGGTTCATAAGCCACCGTCACTTTCGCCGCCGCACTTTCGCCTTGGGGCAACGAACCATCGAGCTGGCGGGCGACGACCGCCTCGGCCTTGCCCGCATCGCGGTCGGCCTCGGTCTCGCCGACGCAGACGATCGCGTTCAGGCCCACCGCCAGCGCGGCCTCGGCCTTGGCCTTCACATCGGCATCGGTCTCGCCATGATCCGCGCGGCGTTCGCTGTGGCCGACGATCACGAAGCCGGCGCCCGAATCCTTGAGCATCGCCGCCGAAATGTCGCCCGTGTGCGCGCCGCCTTCGGCGGGGTGGCAGTCCTGCGCGCCGACGCCGATCAGCCCGGCTTCCTTGCGGGTCGCATGGATCAGAGTGAACGGCGGAGCGAGCGCGACCTCGACCTTCATCAGCCGCTCGGCCCCGCGGTCGATCGCGCGCGCTTCGGACAGCATCGCGCGGGTGCCGTGCATCTTCCAGTTACCGACGATGTAAGGGCGTTCGAACATCGAGTGCCTTCGTAAAAACAGACCTGGGTGAGAGCCTGAGGGACAGGCGGGTGTCGACGGCGCGCTAATCGGCGCCGCGGCAGTTGTCAAAGCGGCATTTACCGTCTCGGGGAAAGCAGCGGCGAACTGTTGCGGGCGCGCCGCAGCAGGGATATGGCGCGGGGCCGCCGCTGCAAGAAGGCCCTCGATGCTCCAGTTCTTTCGCAACTTCTTCAAGTCCAAGTTCGGGGTGATCTTCACGATCGCGTTCCTGATCGTGATCGCGATCGCCTTCGGCGTCGGCGACATCGCCAGCAATCAGTCGGGCGGCGGCATCGCCGGGGGAGACCGCGTGGCCGTGGTCGGCGACAAGAAGATCAGCGCCTCGGATCTTTCGCAGGCGATGACCACCGCGCTCGAAAACGAGAAGCAGCAGAATCCCACGCTGACCATGGAGGGTTTCATCGCCGGCGGAGGGATGGACCGCGTACTCGACCAGATCCTCCAGCGCACCGCCCTAGCCGAGTATGCGCACAAGCAGGGTCTTCGCGCCGGCAAGCGCCTGGTCGACAGCGAACTGGTGCAGATCCAGGCCTTCCAGGGGATCGACGGCAAGTTCGACCGCAATGCATTCCTTACCGCTTTGCGCCAGCGCGGCCTGAGCGAGGAACTGGTGCGCAACGACGTCGCCGCCGGCCTTTATGCGCGGCAGATGCTCATTCCGGCGAGCTATTCCTCCGCGATCCCGCGGAGCCTGGCCCAGCAGTACGCAATGTTGCTCAAGGAACGCCGCAAGGGCGCAATCGCCATCCTCCCGAGCGGCGCTTACGCGCCGAAGGGCGATCCGGCAGCGGCCCAGCTCAATGCCTTCTACAGCGCCCACCGCACCGATTACCTGCGGCCCGAGCGGCGAGTGATCCGCTACGCCACTTTCGGCGAGGAAGCGCTCGCCACCGTGCCGCCGCCGACGGACGCGCAGATCGCGGCGCGTTACCAGCGCGATGCGGCCCAGTACCAGGCCAAGCAGACGCGTACCTTCACCCAGCTGGTCTTGCCGACGGAAGCCGCCGCCAAAGCCGTCGCGGCCGAGGTTGCCGGCGGCACGTCGCTGGCTGCTGCGGCGGCGAGCAAGAGCCTCGCCACGACCAAGGTCGGACCGGTCACGCAAGGCGAATTGGCTGCGCAATCATCGCAGGCGGTCGCCAACGCGGCGTTCGCGGAGAGCCAGGGCACAATGATCGCGCCAACGCGAGGCGGCCTCGGCTGGTACCTGCTGCGTGTCGACGCAGTCGAGAATACCCCGGCGCGAAGCCTGGCCCAGGTTCGCGACGAGATCGCCAAGGCCCTGGCGGAGGAACAACGGAAAGCCGCGTTCGCGGACCTCGCTGCCAATGTCGAGGACCAGCTCGACAACGGCGGAAGTCTCGCCGACGTCGCCAAGCGGCTCAAGCTGGAAATCGAGACCACCGAGCCCATCACGGCCGACGGTCGCGTCTACGGCAAGCAGGAAACCGCCCCGCCGGTCCTCGCCCGGGCGCTGAAGACGGCGTTCGAGATGGAGGAAGGCCAGCCGCAGCTCGCCGAGGTCGACCCTGGCAAGACCTATCTCGTTTTCGAAACGACCGGCATTACGCCTTCGTCGGCCGCCCCGCTCGCCGAAATCAGGGATGAAGTCGTGCTCGACTGGCGCAAGACGGAAGGCGCCAAGGCGGCGAAAGCCGCGGCGCAGCGCGTGATGCAGCGCCTCTCCGGTGGGCAGGACATCGCGGCTGCGCTGGCGGCCGAAAAGATCTCTCTGCCGCCGCCCAACCGGATCGATCTGAGCCGCGACGAGCTCGCCAAACAGGGCCAGGTCCCGCCGGTCATGGCGCTCATGTTCAGCATGGCCAAGGGAACCGTGAAACGGCTCGAAGCGCCGCAGAACAACGGCTGGTTCGTAGTCAAGCTCGACGACGTCGCCCTGCCTCCGATCGACAAGAACGACCCGTTGATCGGCGCGACCCAGCAGCAACTCGTCAGCGTCTTCGGCGACGAATATTCCGAGGAACTGGTCCACGCCGCGCAACGTGCCGTCGGCGTCACGAAGAACCAGCCGGCCATCGACGCGGTGAGGAAGCAGCTCACCGGCCGCAGCGAATAGAAGCGGACAGGCCCTTGGCCGGCGCCCTTCCCGAGAATGCGGATGCCGCGCGCCGGCAGCTCACGGGCGGCCGTCCGGCGATCGTCTGGCGGCGGCTGGTTTCCGACACCGAGACTCCGGTCGGCGCGGCGCTCAAGCTGATCGAGCCGGGGCGCGGCGACTTTCTCCTCGAATCGGTCGAAGGCGGCGAAGTTCGCGGCCGCTACAGCCTGCTCGGGCTCGCGCCCGACCTCGTGTTCCGCGCCACGGGTCGGACTTGCGAGGTCAACCGCCAATGGAGCCACGACAGCGCTGCGTTCGCCGCTTTGCCAGGCGACGCGCTTGCCGAACTGCGCGCATTGGTCGAGGCGTGCCGGATCGACGTGCCCGACAACCTGCCGCCGATTGCCTGTCTGGTCGGCTATTTCGGCTATGAGACTGTCGGGCTGGTCGAAAAGCTTCCGCGCGCACCGCAAAGCGAGCTGGCCTTGCCCGACATGCTGTTCGTGCGGCCGACGACGATCCTGGTGTTCGACAACCTGTCCGACGAGCTGTTCTGCATCGCTCCGCTATGGGCCGACGGTGTCGATCCCGACCGCGCGATCGAGGCAGCCGGCGAGCGCATCGACGGTGCGCTGCGGGCGCTCGGCGGCGCCGTGCCGGTGGGCCAGCGATCGGCCGAGCTGCCCGAGCTGGGGCTGACGCCGGTGATGCGCGAGGGGCAATACCGCGAGATGGTCCTCAAGGCGAAGGACTACATCACCGCGGGCGACGTGTTCCAGGTCGTGCTGGCGCAACGCTTCACCTGCCCGTTCCCGCTGCCGCCGTTCGCGCTTTACCGCGCGCTCAGACGGGTGAATCCCTCGCCATTTCTCTATTTCCTCGACCTTCCCGGCTTTGCGGTGGTAGGCTCGAGCCCCGAAATTCTCGTCCGCGTGCGCGAGGGCGAGGTGACGATCCGCCCGATCGCCGGCACTCGTCCGCGAGGCGCGACGCGCGAGGAGGACGAGGCAGCCGAAAAGAGCCTGCTCTCCGATCCCAAGGAGTGCGCCGAGCACCTGATGCTGCTCGATCTGGGACGCAACGACGTCGGCCGGGTCGCCGCGGCCGACAGCGTGAAAGTCACGGCCAGCTTCACCGTCGAACGCTACAGCCACGTGATGCACATCGTCAGCAACGTCATCGGCAAGCTCGACCCCTCGAAGGATGCGCTCGACGCCCTGTTCGCGGGCTTCCCGGCGGGCACCGTCTCCGGGGCGCCGAAGGTCCGCGCCTGCCAGATCATCGCCGAGCTGGAGCCCGAGACCCGCGGACCCTACGCCGGCGGCGTCGGCTACTTCGCGCCCGATGGTTCGGTCGACAGCTGCATCGTGCTGCGCACCGCTGTAGTGAAGGACGGTACGATGCACGTCCAGGCTGGCGCCGGCATCGTCGCTGACAGCGACCCTGCCTATGAACAGCGCGAATGCGAGGCGAAGGCCGGGGCCTTGATCGCGGCGGCAAGAGAGGCTGTGCGCGTTGCGGGCGAGCCCGGATTCGGCCAGTGAACCGTTAACCTCGGATTTGCCCTGTGGCGCTAAACCAGCCGCATGGGCGAGTTCACCGTCACCATGCGCGAAGAGGATCTCTACCGAGGGTTCCTGCTCAACGCGACCAACCGCAACGCGCGGCCGGTCATGCTGGCGGCGCTGGTTGTGCTGATGCTGTTGGTGGTGCTCCTTCTGAGCTCGCCCGCCGCGCGCTATTCGCTGATCTGCAATGCCTTGACGCTGATGCTGCTCGGCGCGGTGTTCCTCGCGGCGTTCCTGCTCGCGCTGGTGCTGTTCGTGCGCAAGCCGATCCTGCGTTCGATGGCGCGCCGTACACTTGCGCAACGGCGCGATCTGGCGACGCCGGTTGCATGGTCGTTCGACGACGGCACGCTGCGCATCGCCACGCGCTTCACCCGGTCGGAATTCCCTTGGGACGCCCTGCGCCGCTGGCGGGAAGACGATCGCGTGCTGCTTGTCTATCTTGCCGACCAGCTATTCCACGCGGTACCCAAGGATCAGGTCGACGAAGCCCACATCACCGCCTTGCGGACCGCGCTCGAAAGCCACGGCGTGCCCCGGCGCTAGTCAGAAGTAGTCCGGCAGGTCGATCTGGTCGCGGATGCTTCGGCCGATCACCAGGTCGGCGAACCATCCGATGCCGAGAAGCTTCGCCGCCGTCGCGCGGACTCGCAGGCCGAAGTCGGTCTTCGGCACGAAGGTGGATGCCATGCCCATCGCCCCATTTTGCTTCGAGCGCATGAGATGGAACAGCCGTCGCTGGTAATTGGCAAGCGCGAGCGGAATGTCGTCGCCCGCGCGTTTCAGTTCTCCGGCGAGCACGTAGCCGCCGATCATCGCCAGCGCGCTCCCTTGTCCGGCGAGGAACGAGGGGGCGTAGGCCGCGTCGCCAAGCAACGCGACGGGTCCGTCGTGCCAGCGGTCCATGCGAATCTGGCTGACCCGGTCGAGGTATAGATCGTCCGCCGCATCGAGGCCGGCGAGGAAATCGGCCACTTCCCAGCCTGCCCCGGCATAGCGGCTCCGGATGAGCGCCCGCTGTCCAGCCAGGTCATGCGGGATCGGCCCGCCTTCAGGATCGCGCCAGATCAGCAACACCAGCGAAGAGTCGCCGTAGAGGGTGAAGCGCGCCGCCTGTCGACCCGGCTCGCCGTACATAAGGTACACGTCGGGATCGCGCCGCGGATAGCCGTCGATTGTGAACGCGGCGAAGTTATAGCCGAGGAAGCACTCGAAACGCCTCTCCGGGCCGAACACTAGCTCGCGGGTGCGCGAGTGAATTCCCTCGGCGCCGACGACCAGATCGAAGAACCGCTCCTGCCCGCTCGCGAGCCACACCTTCGCGCCGTCGCGGTCCTCTTCCAGCGAGGCTATCTCATCGCCGAAGATCGCTTCGACGCGGTCCTCGACCGCTTCGAACAGTGCGCGTGCTAACTCTCCGCGCGGCAGGCTGATGAAGCGGCCGCCAGTTACCCGATCCAACACGCTGACGTCGAAACCGCCCATTCGCCGCCCTTCCCGGTCGATGAACCGCACTTCGTTCACGTGGTAGCCGACCCGTTCGAGCCGCGGCATCAGGCCCATGCGCTCGGCGAGGTCAAAACCCTTGCCCCAAAAGTCGATGACGTAGCCGCCGGCGCGGAACGCCGGCGCCTTCTCGACGATCGTCACGCGGTGCCCGTCGTGCAGCAGCCACCAGGCCAGAGTCGGCCCAGCGATCCCCGCCCCGCTGATCAGCACATCCATGCCCCTCGCTCCTCCCGATTGCCTTGGGCGCCACACGCTTCTAAGCGGCGAGCCATGATCCTGGTCATCGACAACTACGACAGCTTCACCTTCAACCTGGTCCATTACTTGATGGAACTGGGCGCCGAGGTCAAAGTCGTGCGCAATGATGAGCTTACTGCTGCCGAAGCGATCGCCAGTAACGCCGCCGGGTTCCTGATCTCGCCCGGCCCATGCACCCCCAACGAAGCCGGCGTCAGCCTCGACCTGGTCGCCGCCTGCGCCGATGCCGGGCGGCCGCTGCTCGGCGTATGCCTTGGCCATCAGGCGATCGGGCAGCACTTCGGCGGCCACGTCGTCCGCGGCGGTTTAATGCATGGCAAGACCTCGCCGGTCGATCACGACGGCACAGGCGTGTTTGCCGGGCTGCCGAGCCCGTTCACCGCGACGCGCTATCACTCGCTGATCGTCGAGGACATTCCCGCGAGCCTGGTGATCAACGCCACGAGCGAGACCCCGGGTCTCGACGGCACCGCGGTGATGGGCTTCCGCCACGAATTGCTGCCGATCCACGGCGTGCAGTTTCATCCCGAAAGCATCGCCACCGAGCATGGACACGAGCTGCTGGCCAATTTCCTTCGGCTTTGCGGCGTCGAGGCGAAACAGGCCGCATGATCTCCCTTCCCGAGGTCGAACCGCACCTCACCGAGGAGATGGCCGAGGAAATCTTCGGCCTGATGCTCGACGGCAAGGTCAGCGACGACGACATCGCCCGGTTCCTGATTGCACTCTCCGAACGCGGCGAGACCGCGGCGGAGATTACCGGCGCGGCGCGCGCGCTGCGCGCCAGGCTGATCCCGATCGAAGCGCCTGACAATGCCATCGATGTGTGCGGCACGGGAGGCGATGGGCACCACACCCTCAACGTCTCCACCGCGGTCAGCCTGGTCGTCGCCGCGTGCGGGGTGCCGGTGGCCAAGCACGGCAACCGCGCGGCGAGCTCGAAGGCCGGCGCCGCCGATACGCTCGAGGCGCTCGGGCTCGACATGGAAGCGGCCGGCCGCACCGCCGAGATGACCTTGCGCGAGATCGGCATCTGCTTCCTGTTCGCGGCCAATCACCATCCGGCGATGCGGCGCATCCAGCCGATCCGCAAGCGCATCGGCACGCGCACAATCTTCAACCTGATGGGCCCGTTGTCCAACCCGGCGCGCGTGCAGAACCAGCTGATCGGTATCGCCCGCCCGGCCTACGTGCCGATCTACGCCGAGGCGATGGCCCGGCTCGGTACCCGCCGGTCATTCATCGTCTCGGGCGACGAGGGACTCGACGAGCTAAGCCTCGCCGGCGGCAACGAACTGGCCGAAGTTGTCGGGCACGATTTCGAGATGCACCGGATCGATGCCGCGCAGGCCGGGCTGGCGCACGCACCGATCGAGGCGATCCGCGGCGGCGACGCCGAGCACAACGCCGCGGCCCTGCGCGCCCTGCTGATGGGCGCTCCCGGCCCCTATCGCGACGCCGTGCTGTTCAATGCGGCCGGTGCGCTGATGGTGGCGGGCGAAGTACAGAGCTGGACCGACGGGATCGAGGAAGCCGCCGAGGCGCTCGACAAGGGTCTCGCCAAGGCACTCCTTGACTGCTGGATTGCCGCCGCCAAATAAGCGCCTGTTCGCGGTGGACATTGTCAATTGAACCCGTCAAACTGCTCCCGACCAATTCCACGGGAGATAGCAGTCATGCGTAAATCGATCCTCGCCTTCACGGCGGCCGGCGCCGCGGCGCTCACCTTCGGCGCCTTGCATGCGCAGCAGGGTGGCCCACCGCCGGCACTTGGCACTCACGATGCCTCGAAAGTCGCTGCCGGGACTTACAAGGCCGATCCCAACCACACGCAGGTTCTCTACACCTATGGCCACCTTGGCCTGACCAGCAACATGGGCCTGCTGTCGGGGGCCAACGGCACGCTGACGCTCGATCCGAAGGCGCCGAACAACGCCAAGCTGTCGATCGATGTGCCAGTGAACACGATCCATACGTCGATCGCCGCGCTCGACAGCGAGCTTGTCGGGCCGATGTTCTTCGACGCCGCCAAGTTCCCCAACGCCCACTTCGAATCGACCAGCGTCGTCGCCAAGGGCGAAAGCGCGACGATCAATGGCAACCTGACGATCCACGGCGTCACCAAGCCGGCGACGATCAACGCGAAGTTCGCCGCCGCCGGTACCAATCCGATGTCGAAGAAGGAAACGATTGCCTTCAGCGGTACGGCGACCGTCAATCGCGCCGATTTCGGTTTGGGCACGGCCGTTCCGATGGTCGCCAACAAGGTCGACCTGACGATCACTGCGGCGTTCGAAAAGCAGTAAGCGGGAATTGCGGGGCGGCGCTTCCGGCGCCGCCCTAACCGCTGGATTTCTTAACCGTCATCGCCTATCTAGCCTGCATGGACCGCCGCGAGCTCCTATCGCTGCTTCGACTTACGCGCCCTTAGGCGCGTACACTGGCCTGCGCGCCGCGCAGGCAGCCCGCCTAAGGGCTCACATCTCTCAAAGTCGAAATTGCCCGCGCCGGGCTTGCCGCGCGGGCCGCGTGCGATAAGGCTTATCCGAAATGGCGATGCTCAGCGACCCGAGCCGAAAATACCGGCCCTTCCCACAGGTGCCGCTGCCCGACAGGCAGTGGCCCGGCCGCACGATCACCCGGCCCCCGCGGTGGCTCTCGACCGACTTGCGCGACGGCAACCAGGCGATCGTCGACCCGATGGATGCGGTGAAGAAGAACCGCTTCTTTGATCTTTTGGTCGAGATCGGCGTCAAGGAGATCGAGATCGGCTTCCCCGCCGCCGGGCAGACCGAATTCGACTTCATCTCCGGTCTCGTCCAATCGGGCAAGATTCCCGATGACGTGACCGTCCAGGTTCTCACCCAGTCACGCGAGGATCTGATCCGCACGTCGTTCGCCAGTCTCGCGGGCGCACGCGCGGCGATCGTCCACCTCTATAACGCGGTCAGCCCCGCCTGGCGCGAAATCGTCTTCAGGATGACGCCCGACGAAGTGCGCCAGGTCGCGGTCAACGGCGCAAAGGTGATGCGCGACGAGGCCGCCAAGCGCCCCGATACCGAGTGGCATTTCCAATATTCGCCGGAGACCTTCTCTACCGCCGAGCTCGATTTCTCGATCTCGGTCTGCGAGGCGGTGATGGATGTCCTCCAGCCGACTATTGAGCGGCCGATTATCCTCAACCTTCCGGCAACCGTCGAGGCGGCGACGCCCAACGTCTACGCCGACCAGATCGAATACTTCTGCCGCAACTTGCCGAACCGCGACCGCGCGGTGATCAGCCTGCACACCCACAACGACCGCGGCACCGGCGTCGCCGCCGCCGAGCTCGGGCTGATGGCCGGGGCCGACCGCATCGAGGGCTGCCTGTTCGGCAACGGCGAGCGCACCGGCAATTGCTGTCTCGTGACGCTGGCGCTCAACATGTACACGCAAGGCATCGACCCGGGCCTCGACTTTTCGGACATCGACCGGGTCATCGAGACCGTCGAGTACTGCAACCAGATCCCGGTGCACGAGCGGCACCCCTATGGCGGCGATCTGGTCTTCACCGCCTTCTCGGGCAGCCACCAGGATGCGATCAAGAAGGGTTTCGAGGCGCAGGCCCAGCGCAACGACGAGCTGTGGCGCGTGCCTTATCTGCCGATCGATCCCGCCGACCTCGGCCGCAATTACGAAGCGGTGATCCGCGTCAACTCCCAGAGCGGCAAGGGCGGCTTCGCCTGGGTGCTCGAGCAGGACCAGGGACTCAAGCTGCCGAAGAAGCTGCAGGCCGACTTCTCGCGCCACGTGCAGCGCCTCGCCGACGAGCTGGGGCGCGAACTTAACGCCGCCGACATCTGGCAGGTCTTTCGCGACACCTACTACGTCAAGGTTGACAAGCGCCGCTTCCGCCTGGTCGATTTCGAGGAGACGCGGGCCAACGACGGCACGCGGCTGTTCGCCGGGACGATCGAAGTCGACGGCAAGCCGCAAAGCGTGTCCGGACGCGGCAAGGGCTTGATATCGTCGGTGCTCACAACGCTCCGGCAGACCTTCGGCCTCGAGCTCGAAGTGCTCGATTACACGGAGCACGCGCTCGGCGCCGGCACCGACGCCCGCGCGGCGACTTACCTCGAATGCTCGACATCCGACGGGCGTACCGTGTGGGGCGTCGGCATCGACGAGGACGTCGCCACCGCCAGCGTCCGCGCGATCCTCAGCGCGGCCAATTCGGCGGTGCGCCAGGCAGCTTGATTTTTTCCCGCAACAGGACAGTTCGGCGGAACGGTTGCAATCACCCTCCTTCGCCCTATGATCGGGCTAGGGGGTTGAATGCACGGGACTTTTCGCGGCAGAGTTGAGGACGGCGTGACGGTGCGCTTTGGCGCGCCCGCGGCAACTCTGGCGCCCGCTCCACGGAGATGGCGCACCAGGCTCGCCGCGCTGCTCGCGGGCTGCTGCGTCGCTGTCCTGCCGATGGCCTCGCTGCCGACGGCGCCGCGCGACGCGCGGCAACCGCCCGTTCGCCCCAAACGAGCCGTGCAAGTGGCCGCGGTGGACCTTGCCGCTCCGGCGCTGGCGAGATTGCCGGCCGAGCCGCTCAAGCTGACAATTCCGGCGCCTGCCGCACCGGCGATGGCACCGGTGCGCGAACCGGTCGTGCCTCCGGAAGCGCAGGCAACCGAACTCGCTTCCACCACGAACATTGCGAAGCTCGTCATCGCACCCTCCGCTTCGCCCCCGCCTCTGGTTGACGTGCCCGACGTCACGCCCCGCCTTTCGGCGGCTGAGGAGCCCGGACCTTCGCAGGGGGGCGCAGTGAGCGAGCCGCCGGCCGTGGCGCTTCGCCCGGTCGACGTCGTGCAGATCGCCGACAACGAGGTCCGCGCGATGCCTGTGCCGCAACTCAACGAACCCGACCTTGCCGCGGACGGCGAGCCGACTCTCTCCGCCCGGATCGCGGCCATGCAGGTTACCCCGCTGCCGGCCCCGCGCCTGCGCGAGTCCGACCGCACCGTGCTGCTCGCCGAAGCGCCGACTCGTTTGACGCTGCGGATCGGCAACTCGGCGCTCGGCAAGGTCGATTTCCGTATGACCGACGCGCGTACTATCGACGTCAAGCTCTCGGGCCTGCTCGACCTGCTCGCCGGCCATTACGACGCCGCCGAGTTTGCCCGCCTGCGCACCTCCGCCGCGGCCGACGCCTATGTCAGCTTCGACCAGCTGCGGGCGCTCGGCCTCAACGTTCGCTACGATCCGGCTTACGACGAGTTGCGCATCAACGGTTGATCGCCGCAATCAGACGGGCTCGAGCGGTTGTTCGGTGGCGGGCCAGTCGACGGTAATCATGTCGCCGGGTTTCACCTCACCGCTTTGAAGAACGATGGCCATCACCCCTGCCTTGCGCACCAGCGCGCCCTTGGGTCCGCGCTCAAGCGTGGCCGCCCTCGCGCCGTCACCGAGATTGTCATCGATTTGGCGGCATGGATTGCGCAGGCCGGTCACCTCGAGGATGGCTTCGGCCCCGAGCCGCAAACGTGCGCCGCGCGGCAGCGACAGCAGGTCGAGTCCGGCGGTCGTTATGTTTTCGCCCAGCTCACCGGGCGAGACCTCAAAGCCCTTTGCCGCAAGCTCGCCCAGCAGTTCGACATGAATCAGGTGGACCTGGCGCAGGTTCGCCGCACCAGGTGTCCTTTCGAGACGCGAGCGATGCTGCACGGTTTCCCCGGCGTGGGCATCGCCTTCCACGCCCAACCCTGCGATGAGGCAGATCGAAGCGCGTATCTGCTTCGCGAAGCGATGCCGATCGTCGCGCGCGACGGCGATGACCTGCCCATCCATGGTTCAGCTCTGCTCCGTTTCTCGCCAGAGCAGTTCGGCCATCGCGTCGAGCTCCGCGAAATCGCGACCCGAGCCAAGTGGGTCGGCACGGTTGAGACGTAGCCGGCGGCGCTCGGCGAGGAGTCGCCGACGCAAGGCCCGCTGCAGCAACGCCAGGCGCATCAGCGCTTCCTCGAGCGCGTCGGTGGGGCTGTGCCGCCGCCGCTGGGCCCAGGTGCCTTCGATCTGTCCGACTCGCTCGAACACCATGCCATTGTAATGGCCGTGCGGCCCGCGATGCAGCGGCAGCCCCACACCTATCGCCGCGCGGTCGGTGCACGGCAGCAACAAGCCGTTGCGGCGAAAGTCGTCGAAGCCCACCCGGTCGCGCCCAAGGCGATCGAACAGGCTGCCGAAACAGCGTGCCGAGAGCAGTTGCCGCGGCAGCAGGTGATGGCGCTGCATGCCGGGCTGATAGCCAGGATCGGCCGCGCGGTTGATCGTGCGGAAAGGCAGGCGGCAACGAACTTCGCCAGCCTCACGCATCTTTGCGGACCGCCTTAACCGCGCCACACCCGGATGAAGCGGCCATTGGCCGAAGGCTCGAGCCGCAGCGCCTGGCCGTCGGGACCCGTCACACGTTGGGGCGCGTCGATCGGACCCGCCTCGACCAGGAAGTCGATCAGCCGGACGCCGATCTTCGCCCCCTCGGCCTTGTCGAGCATCAGCTCGGGCTCGATCCGCAAGTCCTGCCCGGCGAACAGCGACAAGCCTTCGCTCTGCATCCCCCCGTCGGGCGTGACCGCCAGCGCCGTCAGCCCGAGTCCCGGGAAGACCCCGCCTTCGATCCAGCGCAGGACACCGCCGCGAAAATAGGCGGGCCCGGACCAGCTGCGCGCCGGTTGCCAGGCGACCGCCTCAACCCCTTCGATCTCCGAGAGCGTGGCGGCCAGCCAGGCCAGTGAGCGAACCACCGGAAGCATCGTGTGACCGCCGGCCAGGTGCGGACCCGGACGCATGGTGATCGCTTCCAGACCGGCGGCCTCGGCATTGGCCGCAAGTGCATAGGCATGCACGCACGGCGGCGGCTCGGACGGCGGGCCGGGACGCAGACCGACCAGGTCGAATGTCAGCCCGCTGGCCAGCAACTCCAGCCAGTCCTGACCTTGGTCATCGATTGGGGCGGTGGCAGTGGCGCGGTCTACCGATGGGTCGAAACTGATCGCGAATCCACCGTGCCTCTGGGCGAAATCGCGAATAGCGGCCGCTTCGGGCCGACGCCCCGCCGCGAACAGCAGCGAGACCGCCGATCCCGTATTTTCCGCACCGATTTCCCGCCCCTGCGAAATGACCAAGCCCTTTGAAACTCCCGGCCAATCTGTGGAACCAAATTGGACCTAGGTCGAGTCTTTGGCCAAGCGATGTGTCTGAATCGGACGCGTCTTTTTTTGGGAGGTTGCGCCACTTGCTCACGTGCATCTGTCGAAAGCGGGCGCCGAACTCTTTTGCCGATCAACCGCTTGCGGTAGTTCCCGCTGATGGAAACCAGCCACGCGGTGTTCGGCGTCGACAATTCGCTGTCAGGCAAGGCCTGGCGCTGGCGCGGCGGCAACATGGCGCTCGGAGGCGGCACGAGCGGGCTCGAGCATGACATTGTCGACCAATTGTTGCTCGGTCGTGGCATCCCTCGCGAGGAGCTGGCGCTTCATCGCGCGCCGAGCCTGCGGAGTTTCCTGCCCGATCCCTCGATCTTCAGCGACATGGACTCGGCCGCCGACCGCATCGCGCAGGCAATCCTCGCGGGCGAGCAGGTCACCGTGTTCGGCGACTATGACGTGGACGGCGCCACCAGCGCGGCGCTGCTGATACGGCTGTTGCGCGCCCTCGGGCACGACGCCGGGGCTTACATCCCGGACCGCCTGCTCGAAGGCTACGGCCCAAGCGGCGAAGCGCTCGTGCGGCTGGGAACCGAAGGTTCGAGCCTGGTCGTCACTGTCGATTGCGGTGCGATGGCGTTCGAGGCCCTCGCCGCCGCCCATGAGGCCGGCATCGACGTGATCGTCGTCGATCACCACAAGTGCGCCGCCGAACTCCCGCGAGCCTTTGCTCTGGTCAACCCGAACCGGCTCGACGAAAGCGACGAGGCTGCCGGTCATGGCCACCTGGCGGCCGTGGGCGTTGCGTTCGTCCTGGCCGTGGCTGTGGTGCGCACGCTGCGGCGGCAGGGGTACTTCGACCAGCGGCCGGAGCCCGACCTGTTCGGCTTGCTCGACCTCGTCGCGCTCGGCACCGTCGCCGACGTCGCCGCGATCCGCGGGCTCAACCGCGCCTTCGTCGCCCAGGGGCTCAAGATCATGGCACAGCGCCGGAACGTCGGCATGGCGGCGCTGATCGACGCCAGCCGCCTCACCCGGCCGCCGAGCTGCAGCGACTGCGGCTTTGCGCTGGGGCCGCGGATCAACGCCGGCGGCCGCGTCGGCGAAGCAAGCCTCGGCGTGCGCCTGCTCACCACCGACGATCCCGACGAGGCACGGGCGATCGCCGAGCAGCTATCGACACTCAACGACGAGCGCCGGGCGATCGAAGCGGCGGTGCAGCAGGCCGCCGAGGAGCAGGTCGACGCGCAGCACAACCGCGCGGTGCTGACGATAGCCGGGCACGGCTGGCATCCCGGCGTGATCGGCATCGTCGCCGGCCGACTCAAGGAGAAGACCGGCAAGCCCGCCGTGGTCATCGCGCTCGATCGCGAAAGCGGCCAGGGCAAGGGCTCGGGCCGTTCGATCAGCGGCGTCGATCTTGGCGCGGCGATCATCGGAGCCAAGGACAAGGGCCTGCTCGTGGCTGGTGGCGGGCACGCGATGGCCGCTGGATTGACGGTCGACGAGGCGAAGCTCGATGAATTCGCCAGCTGGCTCGATGCCCAGCTGGCGCCGGCGGTCGCTCGCGCCTCGGCCGAGCGGGTCGTCTCGCTTGATCTGTCGCTCGCCCCCGGCGGCCTTACACCCGGCCTGGTCGAATTGCTCGACAGCGCCGGTCCGTTTGGCGTCGGCTGGCCGGCGCCGCGCGTCGCCGTCGGGCCGGTGCGCCTGGTACGCGCCGAGCTGGTCGGCAGCGACCATGTGCGCCTGATCGCCAGCGGCCAGGACGGCGCCAGCTTCAAGGCGATCGCCTTTCGCGCGGCCGAGACTCCGATGGGTCAGGCGCTGCTTCACGGCGCCTCCGGCCGCCGTTTGTGGCTCGCCGGACGGGCCAAGATCGACGACTGGGGCAGCCGTCCGCAAGCCGAGCTTCATCTTGAGGACGCCGCCTGGGCCGACTGATCCCTGCCCCTCGCGCCGGGCGGGCTTGACCACCCGCGCCGGCCCCCGTAAGTGCGCCGCCACGCCATCGGTGCGGCCCCATCGTCTAGCGGTTAGGACGCGGCCCTTTCACGGCTGAAACACGGGTTCGATTCCCGTTGGGGTCACCATCGGTGGTGCGCTATGCTTTTCGGCATGGCCCCTTCGTCTAGCGGTTAGGACGCGGCCCTCTCACGGCTGAAACACGGGTTCGATTCCCGTAGGGGTCACCAGAAAACGTCCCGAATATGACAGTTCGGTTACAGCCGGGGTGGCGCGGCCTCCCCGCGCGGTTTAATCCGCTGGGAGATGGACGGGAGCCGAGCGATACGCTGGCCAGCAATAGGCCTGGCGCTGGCCGCCGGCCTCTTCATGCTCATCGCCGGAACCGACTTCTGGATTGCCTTCGCGGTCACGGCGATCTGGATCGGCTCGATCCTCCTGTTCAGGCCGGCGCCGCAAACCGCCGCTCCGCAGGTCGACGGCATGCAACTCACCCGTGACGGCATGCGCGAGCTCATCGAGCATTCCGGGATGCCGCTGCTGCTGCTCGACGACAGCCGCATCGTCATCGCCAATGCCGAAGCGCGCGAGGTGCTCGGAAAGCACATCCTCGGGCAGGATGCCCGGGTCGCCTTCCGCCATCCGGCGGCGGTCGACCTCCTCGGCCGACGGGAAGGAGGCAGCGTCACCGTGCAAGGCCTCACCGGCCCGCGCAGTTCGTGGCAGATGACCCGCCAGCCGATCGACGGGCGATATTGGCTGGTCGAGCTGATCAACCGCACCGCCGAGGCCGATATCAGCCGCGCGCACACCGACTTCGTCGCCAACGCCAGCCACGAGCTGCGCACGCCGCTGGCCTCGATCATCGGCTATGTCGAAACGCTGGCCGAGGAAGGCGACAAGGCCGACCCGCAAATGGCGGCAAGGTTTCTCGACACCGTGCTGCGCGAGGCGAAACGGCTGCAAAGCCTCGTCAGCGACCTGATGTCGCTCTCGCGCGTCGAGGCGGAGAAGCATGACCAGCCGCGAGAGACGGTCGAGCTGGGCGCGCTGGTCGAACGCGCCGCGCGCGATGGTGCGGGGCCCGAGCGGATTGAGCGCCTCGTCATCGCCAGAGATAGCGCGCCGATCACCGTCCGCGGCGACAGCGAGCAGCTCGAACAGGTGGTCCGCAATCTCGTCGACAACGCCTTCAAATATGGCGATCCGAAGCAATCAGTCGAGGTCGGCCTGGCGCGCGGCGAGCGCGACATGGCGGCGATCGAGGTTCGCGATCACGGCGAGGGAATCGCCGCCGAGCACTTGCCTCATCTCACTCGCCGGTTCTATCGCACCGACCCCGGACGCAGCCGTGCGGCAGGCGGAACGGGGCTCGGCCTGGCGATCGTCAAGCACATCGTCGAGCGCCATCGCGGACGGCTCGACATTGCCAGCAGACAAGGCGAAGGCACCACCGTCACCGTCCGCTTGCCTATCGTTGTCGCCGACGCGGAGAGTTTGTCATGAAACTGTCATATTCGGCCTGCACCGCACCGCGAGCATGACGAAATTCGCGCCCCGACCGGCTGGAACCCGCTGAACCATGTCCAGCGCCACGCTGCTCCTGCTCGCGCTCGGCCTGGCCCTGGCCGGCTGGCTGTCGGCGCGCGCGCGGGCGTGGAGCTTCAAGCGCGCCGCGCCGGGTGGGCGAATCGCCGCGTTGCCGACCTACCACGGCTGGTACGTCGCGCTGTGGATCGCCGTTCCCGTGCTGCTGTTCGTCGTGGCCTGGAACACGATCGCGCCGCAGTTGACCCTGCAGTCGGTGCTGGCGAGCCCCGCGGCGGCCGACCTGCCGCCCTTCGGCATGAAGCGCGACATGATGCTGGGCGAGGCGCGCGCGGTGGCGCTCGGCGCTGCGCGAGGCGTGTTCACGCCTGAGGCGGCCGGGCTGGTCGAACCATTCCGCGAGGCGATCGGCCGCTACCGCCTGATCGGCATTCTCGTCACGCTCGCCATGGCGCTGCTCTCCGGCGCCTGGGCGTTCCTGCGCCTGAAGCCCGACTTCGCGGCTCGCACGCGGGTCGAGCGCGCGGTGATGGCGGGCCTGCTGCTCGCCTCGCTCGCGGCGATCCTGACCACCCTCGGGATCTTCTTCAGCCTGGTGTTCGAAACCGTGCGCTTCTTCGGCATGATCAACCCGGTCGATTTCCTGTTCGGCACCCACTGGGCGCCCGACCCGATGAGCGACGCCGCCGACCCGAGCCGCTACGGCTCGATCCCGCTGTTCTGGGGCACGATCTACATCGGCGCGGTGATCGCCATGATCGTCGCCATTCCGCTCGGGCTGATGAGCGCGATCTACCTCACGCAATATGCCGGCCCGCGCTGGCGCAAATGGCTCAAGCCCGCGCTCGAGATTCTCGCCGGGGTGCCGACGGTGGTTTACGGCTATTTCGCCGCGCTCACCGTCGCTCCGGCGATCCGCGACGCCGCGGCGGCGCTGGGCATCGCCAACGCCTCGAGTGAAAGCGCGCTCGCTGCCGGGCTGGTGATGGGTGTGATGATCATCCCGTTCGTTTCCTCGATGGCCGACGATAGCATCGCCGCGGTGCCGCAGGCGATGCGCGACGGCAGCCTGGCGATGGGCGCGACGACCAACGAGACGATCCGCAAGGTCCTCGTCCCGGCCGCGCTGCCGGGCATCGTAGCAGGAGTGATGCTGGCGATCAGCCGGGCGATCGGCGAGACGATGATCGTGGTGATGGCCGCCGGGGCGACCGCCAACCTCACCGCGAATCCGCTTAAGACGATGACCACCGTCACCTACCAGATCGTCGCCATGCTCACCGGCGAAGGCAGCTTCGACCATCCGGCCACGCTGTCCGCGTTCGCGCTGGGTTTCGTGCTGTTCCTGATCACCCTCGGTCTCAACATCGTCGCCCTGCGCGTCGTGAAGCGGTTCCGCGAAGCCTATGAGTGAGCTGCACCCCACTCGATCGCCGGCATTCGAGAAACGGCTCAGGAAGCGCTACGCGGCCGAGCGGCGGTTCAAGGCGCTCGGCCTCGGCGCGATCCTGTTCTCGATCGCTGTGCTGCTGTTCCTGCTGGTGACGATGACGTGGAACGGCGTGAGCGGCTTCTCCAGGGTCGAACTGGCGGTGCCGGTCGATTTCGCCAAGGCCGGACTCACGCTGGACCCCACGCTCGAGACCGACACGGAGAAGGCCCAGGCGCTCGAGGCGCAAGGGCTCCCGTCGGCGATCGACCTCGCCGCGCGGGCCGCGCTGGGCCAGGACGGCGCCCAGCAACTCGGCGCGAACGGCTGGCGCGACGCGGCGAGGAAGATCGTCGCCCACCCCTCGATCCTGGGCGGCACGGCAACCTTGTGGCTGCCGGCGAGCGACGACCTCGCCAACGCCTACGCACACGCCGGCCAGGCCGACTTGCAGCCGCTCGCCGCTCGCCTCTCGGCGCAAGGCAAGCTCGCCAATCGTTTCGATGCCGGTTTCCTGGCCCGCTCCGACGCCACCGACCCGCAACTGACGGGCATCTGGGGCGCGCTCAAGGGCTCGATGCTGACCATGCTGGTGACCCTCCTTATCGCATTCCCGATCGGTGTGTTCGCGGCGCTCTATCTCGAGGAGTACGCGCCGCGGAACCGCTGGACCGACCTCATCGAAGTCTCGATCAACAACCTCGCCGCCGTGCCATCGATCATCTTCGGCCTGCTCGGCCTCGCGCTGTTCCTCGGCGTGTTCCCCAACTTGCGCTCGGCGCCGCTGATCGGCGGTATGACACTGGCGCTGATGACGATGCCGGTGATCGTCATCGCCGGACGGAATGCGGTGAAAGCCGTCCCGCCGAGCATTCGCGAAGGCGCGCTGGCGATCGGGGCTTCGCGGGTGCAAGTCGTCTTCCACCATGTCCTGCCGCTCGCCCTGCCCGGCATCCTTACCGGCACGATCATCGGAATGGCCCGCGCGCTGGGCGAAACGGCGCCGCTGCTGATGATCGGCATGCGCGCCTTCGTAGCGACGCCGCCGGGCGGCTTCACCGATCCGGCCACCGTCCTGCCGGTGCAGATCTTCCTGTGGTCCGACGAGATCGACCGCGGGTTCGTCGAGCGCACGAGCGCGGCGATCATCGTGCTTTTGGTATTCCTGCTGGTGATGAACGGCCTTGCCATCATCCTGCGCAACCGCTTCGAGAAGAGATGGTGACCGAACCGACCTCCCCCACCGTGAAGATCCGCGCCCGCGACGTCTCCGTCTATTACGGCGACAAGCAGGCGATCGACAACGTCTCGATCGACGTTCCGATCGAGCTCGTCACCGCTTTCATCGGCCCTTCGGGCTGCGGCAAGTCGACTTTCCTGCGCGCGCTCAACCGGATGAACGACACGATTCCCTCGGCCCGGGTCGAGGGCATGATCGAGCTCGACGGCGAGGACATCTACCGCTCGAAGATGGACGTGGTGCAGCTGCGCGCGCGGGTCGGGATGGTGTTCCAGAAGCCGAACCCCTTTCCGAAGTCGATCTACGAGAACATCGCTTACGGCCCGCGCATCCACGGCCTGGCCGAAAACAAGGCCGACCTCGACGCGGTCGTCGAAAAGTCGCTCCGCCGCGCGGGGCTGTGGGACGAGGTCAAGGACCGCCTGGCGGACTCCGGAACCGCGCTCTCGGGCGGGCAACAGCAGCGGCTGTGCATAGCCCGCGCGATCGCCGTGCAGCCCGAGGTCATCCTGATGGACGAGCCGTGCTCTGCGCTCGACCCGATCGCCACCGCGCGGATCGAGGAGCTGATCGACGAGCTGCGCACCCGCTACGCGATCGTCATCGTCACCCACTCGATGCAGCAGGCCGCGCGCGTGTCGCAGCGGACGGCGTTCTTCCACCTCGGCAAGATTGTGGAGTATGGGGAAACCCCGCAGATCTTCACCAACCCGCGCGAGGAACGCACCAAGGATTACATCACAGGCAGGTACGGATGATGGCGGAACACACGGTCAAAGCGTTCGACGAGGACATCACCCACTTGCGCGGCCTGATCGCCGAGATGGGCGGGCTGGCCGAAGTGGCAGTTCAGGAAGCGATGCAGGCGCTCGTCAGCGGCGACGAGGACCTCGCCCGCCAGGTGGTCGAGCGCGACAAGAAGCTCGACCGGCTCGAGAAGGAAGTCGACGAGCTGGCGGTCCGGGTGATTGCCTTGCGCGCGCCGATGGCCGACGACCTGCGCGAGGTGATTGCCGCGCTCAAGATCGCCGGCGTGGTCGAGCGGATCGGCGATTACGCCAAGAACATCGCGAAGCGCGCCAACCGCATCGAGGGCCGTAAGCGGTTCGAACCGCTGACGCTGATCCCGGCTATGGCCGACGTCGCGGTAGAGATGGTCCACGACGTGCTGACCGCCTACGCCGCGCGCGATCCGGTGCTGGCGCGCGAAGTCATCGAGCGCGACGACAAGGTCGACGCGTTCTACGACAGCATCTTCCGCAACCTCGTCAGCCACATGGTCGAGAACCCGGCAACGATCAGCAGCGCGGCGCAATTGCTGTTCATTGCCCGCAACATCGAACGCATCGGTGACCACGCGACCAACGTGGCCGAGATGGTCCACTACGCGGCAACGGGCACGCTGCCGCCCGAACACGGCGACGACGAGGAATGAACGCCTCGCTGACATTCGCTTGTCACGCTGCTGCAACAATCCCGCGCGCATAGGCGGCGCATGAGCAATCCCAAGCTTCTGCTTGTCGAGGACGACAGCTCGCTCGCCGAGCTGCTCGAATATCGCTTCCTCCAGGCCGGATACGACGTTCGCATGACGGGCGACGGCGACGAAGCGCTCGAAATGGCACTAGAAGATGCACCCGACGTCGTGATCCTCGACTGGATGATCGAGGGCACCAGCGGGATCGAGGTGCTGCGCCGCCTGCGCCGGGGCAAGGGCACCGAGCACGTGCCGATCATCATGCTGACCGCCCGCGAGGCCGAGGACGACCGTATCCGCGGGCTCGACACCGGCGCCGACGACTACATCACCAAGCCGTTCTCCCCGCGCGAGTTGCTCGCCCGCGTTTCCGCGGTGCTGCGCCGGGTGCGCCCGGCGCTCGCCGGCGAAACGATCGAGGTCGGCGACTTGCGGCTCGACCCGGTGGCACACCGCGTCGAGCGCGCCGGGCACATGCTCAAGCTCGGGCCGACCGAGTATCGCTTGCTGGTGTTCTTCATGGAGCACCCGAGGCGGGTGTTCTCGCGCGCGCAGTTGCTCGACGCGGTATGGGGCAACGGTAGCGAGGTCGAGGAGCGTACGGTCGACGTGCACATCCGCCGGCTGCGCAAGGCGATCGAGGCCGAGGCCGCGCGCGATCCGATCCGTACGGTTCGCTCGGCCGGCTACGCGCTCGAGCCGGTCACCTGAGCCGAACGCGTCAAAACAGCGTGGTCAGCAGGTAAAACAGCGCGGCGACCGCGCCGCTTGCCGGAATGGTTACGAACCAGGCGATGACCACCCGGCTGGCCACGCTCCAGCGCACCGCGCTCGACCGGCGCGCCGCCCCGGTCCCGACCACGCTGCCGGTGATCGCGTGCGTCGTCGACACCGGAATGCCGAACGCGCTGGCCCCGAACAGCACGATCGAGCTGGCCGTGGAGGCGCAGAAGCCCGAGTGGTGGTTGAGCCGCGTCAGCCGCGTGCCCATCGTGCGAATGATTCGCCAACCTCCCGACAGCGTGCCGAGCGACATCGCCGCATAGCAGCTCAGCACGACCCACTCGGGTACATGGAACTCGCCTTGGAGATGCCCGGTCGAGTAAAGCAGCACGGCGATCACGCCCATCGTCTTCTGCGCGTCGTTGCCTCCGTGGCTGATCGATTGGGCGGCCGAGGAGACGAGATGCAATGCCTTGAAAGCGCTGTTTGCCCGCGCGGGGGGCGTGCGCTGGAACAGGACGCTGGTAAGCAGCATAAGCAGCATGGCGATCGCGAAACCGATCATCGGCGAAAGCACGATGGCGATCATCGTCTTGCTCGTGCCCGCGCTCTCGACCGCGCTGAAGCCGCTGTGCGCGATGCCGGCGCCCAGCAGTCCTCCGATCAGAGCGTGGCTGGACGACGACGGCAGCCCCTTGATCCAGGTCAGCACGTTCCACACCATCGCCCCGCCGAGCGCCCCGAAGACGACCGCGGGGGTCACCACGTCCTTGTCGATGATGCCCGAGCCGACCGTCCTGGCGACGTGCAGCCCGACGATCCAGTAGGCGAGGAAATTGCCGACCGCGGCGAAAGCCACCGCCACGACCGGCGAAAGCAGCTGGGTGGACACCACCGTGGCGATCGAGTTGGCGGCGTCGTGCAGGCCGTTGAGGAAGTCGAACGCCAGCGCCAGCGCCACCAGCGCGACCAGCAGCGGAAAGGCGATTTCGTGCACGCGCCCTCAGGCGTGATCGACGACGATGCCGTCGATCTGGTTGGCGACGTCCTCGAACTCGTCGGAAATGCGCTCGAGGTGCTTGTAGATCTCGCGCCCGACCATGAACCGCAGGGTGTCGCCGCTGGCCTTGGCGCGCGCGTAATTGGACTTCAGGCCGCGGTCGTGGATCACGTCGACCTCGCCCTCGATGCGGACGACTTGCGAGGTCAGCTCATGCAGCTCGTCGCCGTTGCGGGTGACGTCGCGCAGCAGCGGCAGGCCCTGGTCGATCATTCGCACCGCGACGAGCACCCTCTCGGCCATTTCCTTCATTTCGGGCTCGAAGTCGGAAAAATCGTACAGCGAGATCGCCGAGGCGCAGGCGTGGATCTCGTCGATGGTGTCGTCCATCGCGCCGATCAGCGCGATGATCGCGCCGCGATCGAACGGCGTGAGGAAGGTCTTGCGGACCTCGCTGAGCACGTGGCGGATAATGTTATCGGCGTCGTGCTCGCGATCCTGGATCTCGGCGCAGAGCTGTTCGGTATCGCCTTCACCCTTGGTCAGCTTGGCGAGCGCCGTGGCCGCGGCGACGCACGCCGCCGAGTGTCGTTCGAACAGCGTGAAGAAATCGCCCGATTGCGGAATCATGCGACGAAACCAGTCGAGCACACGAGCCTCCTGACATCCCCCTGTCACAATCGCCGATGGCCGATCTGCGACCTCGACGCAACCATACGCGAAAGGCCGTGCACAGGCCTGCGCGGGGGCTCAGGTTGTGAGGACCAGTTCGCCGAGAATGGCCAGGCCGATGACGACGAAAATCGTGCCCACCGCGCGGTCCAGCCACATGCGGGTCCGCGGGCGCGCCATCGCTGCCGAGAGACGGCTCCCGGCGCCGACGTAGAGCGCGCCGAGCGCCACGTCGATCGCTATCGCCACGGCCGCGAGCAGCACGAGTTGCGGCACGATGGGCTCATGTCGGTCGACGAACGGCGGCAGCAGCGCGACGATGTAGATCAGCGCCTTGGGATTGCTCAGCGCGACGAACACGCCGTCGCGGAAGGCGTGGGGCGAGGGCTTGCGCGCGGGTTCGCGGCCCTCCCCGGCGCCCGCTCCGGCGTGGCGCAGGGCCTGCGCGCCGAGCCAGCCGAGATAGAGCGCGCCGCCGATCGCCAGCGCGCGAAACGCCAGCGGGAACGCCGCCGCGAGCGTGCCGAGCCCGAGCGCGGCGAGGATCCACCATCCGATGTAGCCAATCTGCACCCCGGCCAGCGCCGTCGCCCCGGAGCGGGTGCCGCGCCACATCGCCTGACCCATGACGAACAGCATCGACGGGCCGGGGACCACGCTGGTCATCCCCGATACCAGCGCGAAGGCGGCAAGCTTTTCGGCGTCGATCATCGTCCCTCCCTGGCCCGGCGCCGCTAGTGGAAATCGCGCGACTTGGGAATGATCCGCACGTCACGCGGGTGGCCGTGGTGGAAGGTCTGGCGCTCTTCCGGGCCGGGTGGTTGCCAGCGCTCGGGAACCGGCGGACCGTGCGGCCCTGCATGATCGCCGTGCGCCAGCGCCGGTTGCAGCAGGTCGTCGGAAAGCCGGTTGAGCTCCCCGGTCGCGTCGACCAGGTGCGCGGCGATCACGTGGATCACCCCTTCGTCGGCCTCGACCCGCCCGCGCACTTCGATCAGCCGCGCGCCCATCACGACCCGGCGATACTTCTCCATCGTGTCGGGCCAGATCACCAGGTTGGCGACGCCGGTCTCGTCCTCGAGGGTGATGAACACCACGCCCTTGGCCGACCCCGGGCGCTGGCGGATCAGCACTACCCCGGCGAGGTTGATCATCGAACGGTGCTTGCGGCGCTGGAGATCGGCCGCGCAGACAAAGCCGCGCTCAGCCAGCGAGGCGCGCAGGAAGCTCATCGGATGGGCCTTCAGGCTCAGGCGCTGGGTCTGGTAGTCGGCGATGACTTCCTCCGACAGCGGCATCACCGGCAGCTTCGTGAGCGCCGGCTCGGCACCCTCGTCGCGCTCACGCGCGGCGGCGAACAGCGGCAACTCGGGCGCGCCCAGCAAGGTACGCGCGTCCCATAGCGCCTGGCGGCGGCGCAGCGGCAGCGAGGAGAAGCAGTCGGCCGCGGCGAGGCGCTCGATGTGCGAGGGCGGCAGTCGCGCCCGGTCGCGCAACTCGACGACATCGCGATAAAGCCCGCCCGCCTGCCGCGCCGCGACCAGTTGCGCGGCGACGTGCTCGGGCAGTCCATCAACCTGGCGCAGCCCGAGGCGCAAGGCGACGCCCCCTTCCCCCTCCTCCAGAGTGCAATCCCACTCCGAGAAATTCACGTCCGCCGGCAGCACCGTCACCCCATGCTCGGCCGCGTCGCGGACGATTTGCGCCGGGGCGTAGAACCCCATCGGCTGGGAATTGAGCAGCGCGGCGGCGAAGGCGGCCGGGTAATGGCATTTGAGCCAGCTCGAAACGTAGACCAGGTGCGCGAAGCTGGCCGCGTGGCTTTCCGGGAAGCCGTATTCGCCGAAACCCTTGATCTGGTTGAAGCAGCGCGCGGCGAACTCGGGATCGTAGCCGCGCTCGACCATCCGCCCGACCATCCGCTCCTCGTGCTCGTGGACCATCCCGCGGCTGCGGAAGGTTGCCATCGCCTTGCGCAGCCGGTTGGCCTCGGTCGGGGTGAACTGGGCCGCGTCGAGGGCGATCTTCATCGCCTGCTCCTGGAAGATCGGCACGCCGTACGTGCGCCCGAGGATCGACGACAGCTCGTCGGGTGGGCCATGTTCGGGCGACGGCCCGGGCAGCGCGAGCTGCGCCTTGCCTTCGCGCTGCGCCTTGCGCGCCTTGAGGTAGGGATGGACCATGTCGCCCTGGATCGGCCCGGGGCGGACGATCGCCACCTCGACCACCAGGTCGTAGAACTCGCGGGGACGCAGGCGCGGCAGCATGTTCATCTGCGCCCGGCTCTCGACCTGGAACACGCCGACCGAATCGCCCTTGCAGAGCATGTCGTAGACCGCCGGGTCCTCCTGGGGCACGGTCGCCAGGGTCAGCGCCCGGCCGTGGTGTTTCTCGAGCAGGTCGAGCGCCTTCCTGATGCAGGTAAGCATGCCCAGCGCGAGCACGTCGACCTTGAAGATGCCGAGATCGTCGATGTCGTCCTTGTCCCACTCGATGAAGCTGCGCTCGGGCATCGCCCCGTTGCCGATCGGCACCGTTTCGGTCAGCAGCTTGTCGGTCAGGATGAAGCCGCCGACATGCTGGCTGAGGTGCCGCGGCATGCCGATCATCTGCTCGGTCAGCTTGAGCACGCGGCGCAAGTGCGGATCGCTGAGGTCGAGGCCGGTTTCGCGGCGGACGTAGTCCTCGTCGATGGCATCGCCGTGGCCGCCCCACACGGTGCGGGCAAGCATCGCGGTCACGTCCTCGCTGAGCCCCATCGCCTTGCCGACCTCGCGGATCGCCATGCGCGGGCGGTAGTGAATCACCGTGGCGCACAGGCCGGCGCGGTCGCGGCCGTATTCTTGGTAGATGTGCTGGATCACCTCCTCGCGCCGTTCGTGCTCGAAATCGACGTCGATGTCGGGCGGCTCGCTGCGCTCCTCGGAAATGAAGCGGTCGAACAGCAGCTGGTGCTCGGCCGGGTCGACCTCGGTGATGCCGAGGCAGAAGCACACTGCTGAATTGGCCGCGCTGCCGCGCCCCTGGCACAGGATCGGCGGCTCCTGCGCGCGGGCGAAGTCGACGATCTCCTTGATGGTCAGGAAGTACGGCGCGATGTTCAGCTTGCCGATCAGCGCCAGCTCGCGCCTGAGCGTCGCCTTCACGTCGGCGCGGACGCCTTCGGGATAGCGCCATTCCGCCCCTTCCCAGGTCTTCTGCGCGAGGTACTGATCCGCCGTCAGCCCTTCGGGGTAGCCCTTTTGCGGGTACTCGTATTTCAGCTCGTCGAGGCTGAAGGCGCACGCGTCGGCCACCGCGCGAGAAGCCTCGATGGCGTGCGGCCAGCGGGCGAACAGCCGCTGCATCTTTTGCGGAGACTTGAGGTGCCGCTCGGCATTGGCGTGCAGCAAGTGCCCGGCCGCCGCGACGGTGGTCTTGTGGCGGATCGCGGTCATCACGTCCTGCAACGGCCGCCGCTCGGGCGCATGATAATGCACGTCGTTGGTGGCGAGCAGCACGAGCCCGTTCGCCTGGGCGAGGGCGTCGAGCCGGTCGATCCGGGCGGTGTCGTCGCCGGCATAAAGATACGATGCGGCGAGGTGGCGCAGCGTGGGGAGCTGCTGCGTTAGATGCGGCAGGATGTCGGCGAACGCCGCGGCCAGTTCAGCGTCCTTCGAGACGCCACTTCGACTGCGCGCCTGCGGCGCTTCGCTCAGCCTCTCCTCAGGATGAGCGAATGGGGAAAAAGGCCGCTCATCCTGAGGAGCCACTGAGCTTGTCGAAGTGGCGTCTCGAAGGAGCTGACCGCGGTGAGGAAACGGAATGACGTTGCTTTCCACCTCGATCGTGAATTCCGCATCGAGGTCCGCCGGCGGCAGCAGCACCAGCTGCACACCCTCGGCATGCTCCGCCAGCATGCGGAGCGAAATCTCGCATACCCCCTTTGCCTGCCACCCGCCGTCGAGCGTGCCCATCCGCCCGGCCGAGATCAGCCGGCACAGCCGCCCATAAGCCGCGCGGTCGGTCGGGTAGGCAAGGAAAGCAAAGCCCTCGACGGTCTCGATCCGGCAGCCGATCAGCGGGCGCAATTTCAGCGTCTTGGCCTCGGTGTGAATGCGAACCACTCCGGCCATCGAGTTGGCATCGGCAATGCCGATCGCATCGTAGCCGAGCTCGCGCGCGGTCAGCGCCAGATCGACCGCATCCGACGCGCCGCGCAGGAACGTGAAGCAGCTGACCAGCCCGAGCTCGACGAACGCTGCGCGCGGCGGCGCGGCTATCGTGTCGGGATCGATCTTGATCCGGCGCTTGTCGGGAGTGAGCGGGGTTTCGGGCATCTCACTCCGCCAGCTCCCCCAGCCGCTCGGCCACGGCGGCGAGGTCGGCGCGGAACAGGCGTTCCTGCTGTTCCTTCATCTCGTCCTTGAGGCGCAGGAGGTACGAAGGGTGCGCAGTGACCCACACCTCGGGGCCGTGCTCCTGCGGCAAGGGGTGGCCGCGCGTTTTCGAGATCGTCACCGACTTGCCGAGGACCCCGCGTGCGGCGCTGCCGCCGAGCGCGAGCACGATTTTCGGCTGGACGATCGCCAGCTCGCCGTCGAGCCAGAAGCGGCAGATGTCGATCTCCTTGCCGGTGGGCGACTGGTGCAGCCGCCGCTTGCCGCGCCAGACGAACTTGAAGTGCTTGACCGCGTTGGTGACGTAGACCTGCCGCCGGTCGATCCCGGCCTCGACCAGGTAGCGATCGAGCAATTGCCCCGAGGGGCCGACGAACGGCTTGCCGGCGAGGTCTTCCTGCTCGCCCGGCTGCTCGCCGACGACCATCAGCGCCGATTTCTTCAGCCCCTCGCCCATCACCGCCTGGTTTTCGAGGAAGCCGATCGGGCAGCGGCGGCATTCGTGGATCGCCTTCTCGATCCCCGCCAGCGTGGCGGGCGGTTTTCCGGCGTCGGGCAGGTCCTTGGCCATCCTGGGTCTCGTGTAATTGCGCCCGATCTTCCAACGCGCGGGCGCAAGGAGAGGTTCGAGCGACTCGAATTGTTCCTGATATGTTCTAAATTGCTTTCCTACAGCGGGCAACCTGTGACATGGTCGGCCTGCTCTTTCGAATCGTCGGTTTTTCGGTTTTCTCGAGTCCCGCGAGGTGTTTTCGGTTGGAAGAGTGTCACCCTGTCGAACTCACGTTACATATTGATTTTCAACGTATAACTGTTTTCTAACAGGGTGACAGGGTCCGTAAAGTGTCACCCTGTCAGGCGCACAGCCCCTGCAGGAACCATTCGGGCGGCCCGCCGCGCCCGTCGCCCACGAGACCGTGGCGATAGATCCAGTAGCGGCGGCCCTCGCCGTCCTCGATCCGGTAATAGTCGCGCAGCCGCACGGTCGATTTCTCGCGCCACCATTCGGGCGCGATGCGCTCGGGGCCCTCGACGCGGGCGACTTCGTGGACCTGCCCGCGCCAGCGGAAGCGCTGCGGGAAACCGTCGGGGGTCGCGTAGAGCACCGCGATCGCCTCCGCGCGGTCGAGCAGCTTCAAGGGACGCTGGTGGAAAGCGAGTTGCCCCTGGCTCGCCGGTTCGGGCGCGAGCGGGGGCTGCCAGCGCTGGGCGCGCTCGGGGATATGGCTGGGGTAAGCGACCGGGCGGCGCACGGCCCTCTCGCCGAGCCGCACGGTCAGCCGGTCGACGCATTCGGCGAGGCTGGTGCCGTGCGCTTCGGCGGCGGCCTCGAAGTCGGCTTGCGCCAGCGGCAGAGCCTCGGTCCAGCTGGCCCTGAGGCGCAGCAACTCGATGCCGAAGCCGGCGTCGACGTCGTCGAGCTTGCCGGCGAACAGCCGGGCGATATGCGCCGGGTCGCGCGTCGCGGCGGCGAATTCGAGGCGGCGGACGATGACCTCGCCGTCGACCCGCCAGAGGCCCAGCTCGAGCCGCCGCGCTCCTTGCGCCTTGCCTTCGAGCTCGCGCGCCATGTCGGCGGCAAGGTCGCCGAGCACCCGGTCGAGCAGCGCACGGTGGCGGATCGGTTCCATCAGCCGCCGCTGGACCAGCGGATCGGGCGTGGCGACGACCGGCAGCAGCGGCTCGGGCGCACGGCCGAGCAGCTGGTCGAGCCGGAGCAGCGGATTGGCTTCGGGCGAGCGGCTGCGGAAACGCCGGTGCAGCGCGTCGCGGCCGATCGTGTGGAGCTGGCCAAGCCGCTTGAGCCCGAGGCGGCGCAGCACGGTGAGCACGTCGTCGTCGAGCCTGAGCGCGGCGACGGGGAGGTTGGCGAGCATATCCTCCCCGGGACGGGGAGGTGGCAGCCCGCAGGGCTGACGGAGGGGGTTCTCGTCCTCGAGCGGCGGTGCGTGCGGCGAACCCCCTCCACCGCGCTGCGCACGGTCCCCCTCCCCGTCCCGGGGAGGATTGGCAAGAATCGCCCTCCCCGGCCCGAAGTGCGCCAGCGCCCAGGCGGCGCCCGCGGTCGGGGCGATGGCGAGGCGTGCGGCCAGGCCGCGCTTGGCGAACGCCGCCTGCGCATCGGCGAGAAGCGGCGTCTCGCCGCCGAACAAGTGCCCGACCGCGCTGACGTCGACCAGCAGGGCGTCGGGCGCATCGAGCGCGCTCCACGGCCCCCAACGCTGCGCCCACAGGGCGAGGCTTGCAAGGAACGCAAGGTCGCCCGCCGGATCGCTCGGCGCGACCTTCAGCCCGGGGCACAGCGCCCGCGCATCGGCGAGCCGCATGCCCGGCCGCGCTCCCGCCGCAAGCCCGGCCTGGTTCGCCGCTTCGATCCGCGGCCCGTGCGCGGTCTCGGCGGTGAGCACCCAGGGTTCGGCGTCGGCGCCCTCCCCCGCCGTGCAGCCTTCAGCCAGCCGCCAGCGATCGATCGCCAGCCGCAAAAGCCAGATCGCCATGATCCGGCGCGGGGGCAATGCGATCGGCGGCGAGGACGTGTCCGTCATCGCGCAGGATCCATTCTCCAGGGGTATGGCCGCGGGCGCGGAACAGCTCGGCCTGCCAGCGCGGCGGGCCCGGCGCGAAGGGGTTCCAGCGCGGGCCAAGCGATGGCGCCGAGCGCACCTGCCAGCGCATCCGCGCCGAGCCCAGGTCGCGCGCCGCGTCGAGCCGCACCAGCACCAGCGGCACGCCGTGCTTCTCGGCCGCAAGGCTGAGCCGGCGCGAGGCGGTGAAGTCGAGCGCCTTGGGGTTGCCCGCCAGCTCGCCGATCACGAACGCCAGGTCGCGGCAGCGCACCCCTTCCTCGAGCGCGAACAGCAGGTCCTCGGGCGTCCTGGCGGCGACGTGGATCAGCCGGTGGCGCAGCGGCTCCGGTAAGCCGGGGCGATAGGGCCGCCCGCCGAGGCGCAGCGCGGCAGTGTCCTGCACCCACAGCACCGAGCGCTGGCCCAGCTCCAGCCCGTCCATCGCCAGCGCCAGCGCCGCGGCTGCCCCGCTCGCCTCGCGCGCCGACGCGAAGACCTCGCTGTGCCGCGCACCGCCAAGCCCCGGGCGCCAGCGCCCAGAGTGTTTCAGGGCCCGCTCGCCCAGCGGGGCAAGCTCTCCGGCCTTGATGAAAGCGGACAGGTCCATGACAGCGAATCGACTCCTATGTTCGCTTTATGTTCCCCTTCGTTCCGATTCGCAATCGTCGCATGGGCCGTCCGTTTCGACGCGGCCGGCGGGAACCGCGCACCGCGGCAAGCCGTTGTTTAGACACGATGCACGAGACGCGTTCGTCACGCGCGTAGGGGCCGTCTCCCGGGAGACGGCCCCGTTTCATGTGGGATCGGCGGCTTAGTCGGCGTGCGCCATGCCGTGTTTCATCTGGCTCGCGCGGTCGTGCCCCTTGCGGATCGAGGCGAACGACTTCTCGAGCAAGCCACGGCTCTCCGGCGACAGCTCGTCGTCCTTCATCGCGGCCTCGAACTTCTCCTTGATGTAATCCTCGCCGCGCTCGACTTCGTTGACGATCGCCTGCTCGTCGCGCCCGGTGATCGCCGACTTGAGATTGACCCAGCCGCGATGGGCGGCGCCGGCGGTCGAGCTTTCGGTTTCGGGGTCCCCGCCCAGCGAACGGACATGCGCCTGCAGGTCGGCTGCGACCTGGCTGCGCTCCTCCGCCATCTGGTTGAAGAACTGCTGGTGCGTGGAGTTTTCGCTGGCTTCCGCCGACTCCCGATAACCCTTCATGCTGTCGAGCGTGGTGGCGATAAGCGTATTGAGAACAGTGGTGTCGTGCGAATTGTCCATGAATGGCCTCCTTGATGGAATGTGTCCACCAAGCGCGCCAGCCCTTGTCCCGTTCCGTCGGTTGGCCGTCAACCCGACCAGCCGCACCGTGGACGGGCCTAGGCGCGCAGGCTCAGTCCATCCATTGCACGTCGGCGCCCAGCGCGACGAAATTGTCGACGAAATTGGGGTGCGCGCGGCGGATCGGATCGGCGTCGAGGATGGTCGATTCGCCTTCGATCGAGCTCGCGACCATCAGCAGCGCGATCGCCACGCGGATGATGTACGGGCTGGTGACCGTCGCCGGCGCCAGTTCCTCGCCGCCGAAGGTGATCAGGCGGTGCGGATCGCACAGCAGGGTATGGCCGCCGAACAGGCTCAGTTCGGTGTGCCAGGTCAGGCCGCCCTCGTAGACCTTGTTCCAGAACATCGTCTGGCCCTCGGCCTTGACGCCAAGAGCGATGAAGATCGGCAGCAAGTCGGCCGGAATGTAAGGCCAGGGGGCGGCCTCGACCTTGGTGATCAGGTGGGAGGTGAAGTTCTCACGCACCTTGAGCCGTTCAGGCGCGGCCAGGCGCGACCAGCCGTTCGCATGCTCGACGTCGGCGCCGAACTTGCCGAAGGTGCGGTCGATCAGGTCGAAGTGCTCGGGACAGCCGTTGCGCACCGAAATGTCGCCGCCGGTGACCGCTGATAGCGCGAGGAACGTCGCGATCTCATGGAAATCGTCGTTGAAGGTGTAGTCGGTGCCGCCGAGCTTGGTCCCGCCCTCGATCGAGACCATCGAGGTGCCCTTGCCGATGATCGTCGCACCGCACGCCTGCAGAAAGTCGCACATCTCCTGCACGTGCGGCTCGCACGCGGCGTTGACGATCTGCGAGGTTCCCTTGACGGTCAGCGCGCTGAGGATGAAATTCTCGGTCGTCGTGACCGAGGCGTATTCGAGCCACATCCTCGCGGCCTGGCCCTTGCCGGTGACGCGGAAGACGATCTCGTGGCCCGACTGGCTGACTTCGGCGCCGAACGCGCGGAACACCTCGACGTGGGGGTCGATCTCGCGGGCGCCGAGGGTACAGCCCTTGACCTCGTGCTCGAGCCGCGCCTCGCCGAGACGCTCGAGCAGCCCCGGAATCATCATGATCGACGCGCGCATGGCCTGCGGCAGCGTCGCCCGCGCGCCGGGGGGAATCGTCGAATGGTCGATCGTCAGGACCTTGTCAGCGCGGTCCCAGTCGACCGTCGAGCCGAGCTCGCCGAAGAAGCGCACGATCCGCTCGACGTCGGTGATCTCGGGCACGTTGCGCAGCCGGACCGGAGCGTCGGTCAGCAGCGTGGCGCACAGCACCGGCAGCACCGCGTTCTTGTTCGCCGACGGCTCGATTTGTCCCGTCAGCGGACGGCCGCCGCGCACCAGCAGCGAACTCATATCGTCATGTCCCGAATGTCCCTCAGTAACCCATCAACTTCAGCACTTCCTCACGGCTGCGCTGGTCGCTGCGGAAGATGCCCATGACCCGGCTGGTGATCATCGTAACGCCCGGCGTGCGCACGCCTCGCGCCGTCATGCATGCATGGCTCGCGTCGATCACCACCGCAACCCCACGCGGCTTGAGGTTGTCCCAGATGCATTGGGCAACCTCCGCCGTGAGCTTTTCTTGGATCTGCAGCCGCCTGGCATAGCCGTGGAGTACGCGGGCGAGCTTCGAAATTCCGACGACATGGTCGGTCGGCAGGTAGGCGATCGCCGCCTTGCCGATGATCGGCGCCATGTGGTGTTCGCAATGGCTCTGGAACGGGATGTCCTTGAGCAGCACGATCTCGTCGTATCCGCCGACTTCCTCGAACACACGGCTGAGGTGGATTGCCGGGTCTTCGGTGTAACCGAGGCAGTATTCCTTCCACGCGCGCGCCACGCGCGAGGGCGTGTCGACCAGGCCTTCGCGAGTCGGATCATCGCCCGCCCAGCGGATCAGGGTGCGGATCGCCTCCTGCACTTCGTCGGGTACCGGCGGCTTGCCGCGCGGATCGTCTTCGTCGGGACCTACCAGGCTGCTCATCGGCGCATTTCCGTTTCGTCTGCCATCGCGCTCTCGCGCGGGCTAATAGGCTGGCAAAACGGAAAAGACCACGCCCGGGCGCGATGCTAGGCTTTCGCTTCCTCGAGCCGTTCCGGCGTGACCTCCGCCTCAGCGCGCTCCGCCTGTTTGCGGCGGTCGAACACCGCCCGCATGTGCTGCTCGTCTTCCTCGGTGAGATAGCGCGCGTAATCGTGGAAATTCTCGCTCTCCTCCTCGTCGATGTGATGGAGATAACGATCACGCAGCGCCCTGAACTTGGTCATCCACGCGCCCGAGGACATCGGTGTAGCCGCGAGATCGTTGAGCAGCTCCTGGATTTCCTGGTGCTCGGCGACCGAATGACGTGTCTCGTCGGTAGTCTCGGGCTTGCGCATCATCGTCGAATAGAGCGCCTGCTCCTCGGCCGCGGCGTGGCTCTTGATCTCTCTGGTGAGCCGCTCGAACAATTCGGCGCGTTCCTCGCTCTCGCCCTGGGTTTCGCCAAGCGCGTCGAGCAGGTCACGATGAAGTTCATGATCCATGATGAGCCGCCCGAAGATGTCGAGACTGGATGTCATGTCGTGCTCCTGTTCGCGCTTTCATGACTTGAACAGGCGAACAACGCCGCGGTTCCGCCGCTCGGATGTTGGCGGGGCGCGGGCAAAGGCCCATATCGTCGACATGACAGGATCGCGTGACGCTATGCCCGAGAGCGGAGAGATGGAGGCAATGGCCCGCGCGGCGCTGAACGCGCTCCCACCTCGCTTCCGCGGTCATCTGGCCGATGTCGTCGTGCGGGTCGAAGAGTTCGCCACGTCCGAACAGCTCTCCGCGGTCGGTCTCGATGACAAATGGGAGCTCAGCGGTCTCTACGAAGGCCGCCCGTTGTCGGAACGATCGATCTGGGACGCCGCCGAGATGCCGGCTATCGTCACGTTGTTCCGTCAGCCGCTTCTGCACGAGTGGCGCACGACCGGCGAGCAGCTCGCCGAACTGATCACTCACGTTGTGGTCCACGAAATCGGACATCATTTCGGGTTCACCGATGAGACGATGCATCGGCTCGAGGACGGCGAGGACTTCTAGAGCGAACCACAAACGCACTACGCGGCTCCGCTGTGTGACTTTCAAGATTCTTAGGATTTTGCAGTTAGCTCCGTGGCGTCGGAGCCGATCGCCGGACCGGCCAGGGGATCTTGCGGTGCGAGCGTTTCTATCCGGAATTCGCGAAGGGATTGCCATCGACTGGCCGATTCTGGCCGGCGCCGGCGGCGTATGGTCCGCTCTCGTCCTGATGCTCGCCGCAAAAGGCGTCGACGGACTGCAAGTGTCGTCATACGCCGCCAACCTGCTGCTTTACCTGCTTGGGCTTGCGCTGATGGCGCTGTGGGTCGTCGGCACAATGCTCTATCGCGTCCGGCCCGACAGCCCGATCCGCTTCATCGCCTCGCTGGTGGCAAGCGGCGGGTGGGCACGCCGCTTTGCTCGCGGGTTGCCGATGCTGACGGCGCTGATCGTCTTCATGCCTGCATTCTCCGCGCTCAAGAGCGCGATCGCACGCTTTACGTCGTATTCCTGGGATCCAACGTGGATCGCGCTCGACAGGGTCATCCATGGAACCGACGCGTGGCGGCTCCTGCAACCGTTGCTCGGCTATCCGATCGTCACATCTTTGCTGTCGGTGGCTTATGTCTTGTGGTTCTTCCTGATCTACTCGGGAAGCATCTACTTCTGCTTCCTGTCCCGCGACGCCGAGCGGCGCGCGCGATATTTCATCAGCTACTTCGCCACCTGGACGGTCTGCGGCGTGTGCCTGGCGATCGCGTTCGCCTCGGTCGGCCCGTGCTTCGTCGGCCCGCTGATGGGCATACACACCTTCGACGCCCAGATGGCTTACCTCAATGCGGCGAATGAGCATTACCCTGTCCTGATCCTGAAAGCGGAAAGCTTCATTCTCAACGCCCAGATCCATGCCGATCACGGTCTCGGCGCCGGGATTTCGGCGATGCCATCGATGCATGTCGCAATGGCGCTGCTGTTCGCGCTCGCCATCGCGCCCGTGTCGAAGCTTGCGAGAATCGGCGGCTTTGCCTTTTTTGCGACGATCCAAGTCGCCACGGTGCACCTCGCCGCGCATTATGCGGTCGACGGCTATATGGCGGCCATCGCCACTCTGTCGCTGTGGATGTTGGCCAAGCCGCTGGCGCGATGGGTGACGGGAGGTTCGCGATTTGGCGCGATGGCCGCTGGTCCGGCGAGCGCGGAGCCCGCTGCCGCGTAGGCATCCATGTCGTGTAATGGCGCGCCCGGAAGGATTCGAACCTCCGGCCCCCAGATTCGTAGTCTGGTGCTCTATCCAGCTGAGCTACGGGCGCTAGGAGGGCGCCACATAGGGGGACGTCCGGAGCTTGGCAATCCCTTCGAGCAGCGTCCGGTCGATATCCGCCAGCGGCAGCGCGGCGGCTTCATCCGGCATGAACCACCCCCACGCCTGGCCTTCACGCGATTGCGGCTCGCCGCTCCATTCGGGGCAATCGTAAAGAACCAGAACAATCGCCGGTCCGTTTCGTCCCCCGCTTGTATCGGCAAAGCCCGCTGGAATCATTGCGCCTTCGTAAAGCGTCAATCCAAGCTCCTCGGCAATTTCGCGGCGTAGCGCAAAGCGCGGATTTTCGTCGCTTTCCACCTTTCCTCCGGGGAATTCCCATTGCCCCGCGTGCGGCTTGCCCGGGAGTGCCTGTTGCAACAGCAGCCGTGCGCGCCGGTCACGTATGAGCCCGGCAACCACCAGCAATCGTGTCGGATTCCTTTCCAAGCCGTCCCCGCCTTTGAACGATTTCTTAACGCTGCGCTGTCAGATCGGTTCACTGGCACCAAGATCGGGGGATCGGAAGCCATGAAATTGATGATGATCTTTCGAGAATTGGCGGCCGATGTTCGCGGCGCAACCGCGATTGAATACGGGCTCATCCTGGCGCTGGTGTTCCTCGCCATAATTGGAGCCGTTCAGGTATTCGGCCTCGAAGTCACCCAAATGATGAACCGCGTTTCGAGCACCTCGGTGACGGCGATGGCTGGCGCCTGAGCCTTCGACTACGGGGAAACCCAAGCCAGGCGAGTTAGGGAATTTTCAACACATCCGTTCTAGTCCCGTAATAGCTTGATCCGACGAAGACAGGGGGTCGAGCCGGGTACCGAAGATGAAACCAGGAGACTGACCATGAAGTTTTTCAAAAACCTGCTTCGTGACGAAGCTGGCGCCACCGCCATCGAATACGGCCTGATTGCCGCCCTGATCGCCGTTGCCGCGATCACCGCCATGCAGGGTCTGGGCACTCAGCTCTCGACGACCTTCAGCACGGTCTCGGGCCAGCTGTCGAGCGCCAACGCCGCAGCCTAAGCTGCCGCAAAAGTTGCAAGGAGGGCGGCGAAGCAATTCGCCGCCCTTTTTCTTTGTTCGCTCGGCTAACCTGTTCCGATCGTTCGAAACCTTCTACGTGCGACGCTTTCCTCTCGTGCGCCGCCGATCGCCGACCCCAAGGAAGTGATCCTCGCGCAAGCGCCGCAGCTGCTTGGCCGTCTTGCCGGACAGTGAATCCAGCTCGTCGGCCAAGGCATCGCCTAGCGCCCTGGCCGCGGCAGCCGGATCGCGATGGGCCCCGCCGACGGGTTCCTTGACGATACGGTCGATCACCCCGAGCTCCGCAAGATCCTGCGCGGTGACCTTCATCGCCTCGGCCGCTTGCGGGGCCTTCTCGGCCGTACGCCAGAGAATCGAGGCACAGCCTTCTGGCGAAATCACCGAATAGATCGCGTGCTCGAGCATCAGCACGCGTTCAGCGCTCGCCAGCGCCACCGCGCCGCCCGAGCCGCCCTCGCCGACGATCGTGGCGACCATTGGCGTCGGAAGGGCCAGGCAAGCTTCGGTCGATCGGGCAATTGCTTCGGCCTGGCCGCGCTCCTCCGCCTCGACGCCGGGGAATGCGCCCGAGGTGTCGACCAGCGTCACCACCGGCAGGCCAAAACGCCCGGCCATTTCCATCAACCGGATCGCCTTGCGATAGCCCTCCGGCTTGCCCATCCCGAAGTTGTGCTTGATGCGGCTTTGCGTGTCGTTGCCCTTCTCGTGTCCGATCAGCATGATCTTGCGTCCGCGGAAGGTAGCGAATCCGCCGAGAATCGCTTCATCCTCGCCGAACAGCCGGTCACCCCCGAGCGGCACGAACTCGTCGAACATCAACTCGACATAGTCGGTGAAGTGCGGCCGCATCGGGTGGCGCGCGACTTGGGTCTTCTGCCACGGGGTGAGCGCGGCGTAAGTGCTGGCGAGAAGATCGGCGCTCTTGGCTTCGAGTCGCTTGAGCTCGGCGGAAATGTCGACTTCGCCGCCACCCGAAGCCGCCTTGAGTTCGGCGATGCGCGCTTCGAGCGCCGCGACCGGCTTCTCGAATTCGAGATAGGAAATCATCGCGCGGCGCTAGTCCGACCGACGCCGTTCGGCAAGGGGATGGCGCTCGTTGACAAGCGCGACCAGTCGCGCCGCGTCGACGTGCGTGTAAATTTGCGTGGTGGCGATGTCGGCGTGACCGAGCAGCGTCTGCAGCACGCGCAAGTCGGCGCCGCCTTCGAGCAGGTGCGTGGCGAAAGCGTGGCGCAATACGTGCGGGCTGAGTTTCGCCGGATCGAGCCCGGCGCGCGCGGCGAGTTCCTTCAGGAGCTGGAACAGGCGTACGCGGCTAAGATACTTGTCGCGCGACGGGAACAGGAACTTGCCGCCCGCGGGCCGAAGCTCGAGCCAACGCGAGAGCGCCTGCCGCGCCCGGCCCGAAACCGGGACCATGCGCTGCTGCCCGCCCTTGCCGGTGATCGTCAGGAAAGGCGCATCACGCGGCACGGCGGAGAGGGGGAGCGAAACAAGCTCGGTGGCCCGCAAGCCCGAGCCGTAGAGCAGCTCGAGCAGCGCCAGCAGCCGCAGCGCCGAGGGGCGCTCGCTATCCGCCTCGAGCTCGGCGCGGGCGAACAGCGCTTCGACATCCGCGTGCGAGAGGATCTTCGGCAATGGACGCCGGGTCGCCGGCCGCGGCAACGCCGACGAAGGGTCGTCCTGCCGTTGTCCCTCGTCGAGCAAAAAACCGTAGAACTGCCGCAAGGCGGATGCCTTCCGTGCAACGGTCGAGGGCGCGAGGTCCGCCCAACGGTTGCCCAGCCTCGCCAGGCTTTCCCGGCTTGCCGTCGCCAGCTCTCCAAGCGTCTCCTCGGCGCCTTCCAGGTCGCGCCGGTAAGCCATCAACGTATTCGCTGCAGCGCCTCGCTCGGCGGCAAGCATGGCGAGGAAGGCGTCGACCGCCGCGCTGATCGGATCAGCCCCGCGCCACCGCTTCGGCGGCGATCATGCGAGCCTCGGCGTTGAGCCCGGCCTGATCGAGCGCACGAACGATATGGAACAGATGCCGCGCGGTCATCTTATCCCATCCGCTGCCCTGCATGCCGAGCCCGGCGAGGAGCGAGACGAGCGCGGGGTTGCGATACTGACCGGCGAGGTCGATCGCCTGAGTCCACTTCGTCTGCCCGTTGAAGTTGATGCCGAGCCGCCCCGCGAGGCCGTTCAGGTCTCCTCGGTCGAGCCGTCCCAGGCCGGCGAGCCCGGCCAGCAGGAAGCGCGACTTGCGTTGTTCCGGGCTGTTGTCGTCGCCGATGAAGCTCTCGACCGCGCTACCAGGCACCGCGCCCTGCCGCTGCGGCTGTGCAACAGCCAACAGCGCCCAAGCGAGGCTGCCTTCGTCGACTACCCGGCTCCAGGGCACCGCATTGCGGTCGAGCCCGGCGGCGAGCATCGAGGCGATGATCGACGCGGCATCGTTCGCCAGCTTCTTGTCGACCGGAAGCCGCGCGGCGGCATAAGCGGTAAGCACCTGGCGCCCATAGTCGGGCGTTCCGCCCCACAGCGACTGCATCGCGGAGAGGCGGGCCTGCGGATCGTTGGCGACATAGGCTTCCCGAAGTTGCCCGGCCTGGTCCTTGTCGTCGTCGGCGACGTCCGTATCGGCCCACAGCTGCGAGTAGAGGTCGACCATGGCCGCCGAAGACAGCACGCCGTCGCGCGCGGCGCGGTCGGCCGCGGCGGCGCGTCGGGCGAGCGGCGCCGCGGGATAGAACACGTCGCTGCGGAACAGCACCGACCCAGGGTCGCCGTGCAGACGGTCGGGTATCTCGATGCCGAGCGCTCGGGTCAGCGCGAGCCGCCACGGGGTCATTTCGTTGACGTCGTTCCACTCGATTGTCACCGCCTGCCGGCCCTCGCCCGCGGCACCGGCGAAGCGCTGCGCGAGCAAGACGTCGATCCGGGGGGCGATACCGCGCGACAGGGCGCGGTCGAGCTCCTGCTCGGCGCGCCGCGATTCGCCGCCGAACGCCGCGCAGATCGATCGCGTCATCTGCCATTCGGGCGTGGCGAGCAGGTCGCCCTTCAATTGCGCGACTGGGCAGATGCCGACGATATCGCCGGTCTGGAGATAAGCGTCGAACGCCGCCGCCGCGAGCGCCGGATCGTAGTTCGCCGAATCGACGTCCTGCACCAGCGCGCGCGCCGCGGCGCCTTCGCCGATCCGATCGAGCACCTGAGCGCGCAGCGCGGCGAACCGCACGGGGTCCATCCCCTGCGGCGCGTCCAGCCGGCTGGCGAGGGCGCGGCGCAGCAGAATGTGTCCCCAGCGCGAGACGAGCGGTCCCTTGGTGCCGGCGAGCGCGGCGTAGATCAGCGATGCGGGCTGCCCGGCCAGAGCGCGGCTCGGGAAGCCGCCTTCGGCAAGACCGATCACGCCGACCTTTTCCAGCGAGCGCTGGGCCCCGGGCGGGATGTCGTACTTCGGCTTGAGCCCGAACAGCTCGTCGAGCTGGTCCGGGTCCATTTTCTCGAGAACTTCGACCGGCGGCAGATTGGCCGGCAACGCGGCCTCGGGGCTTCCCGGTGCCGCGGGCGCACCCGGCAACGGCTGCGCGGACGGCCCGGGCGCGGCCGACGACGCGGGCGCGGCGGTGGCGCGCGGTGTCGGCGTCGGCGTCGGATTGTCGAACCCCGGCGGGAGCAACGATTCGGGCGCCGCCAGCGCCAGCGTCGAGCTGACCGCCAGCACGGTCCCGGCCAGCCACCATTGGCGCTTCACCGGGCGCCCTCCGGCAGCGGCACCGGCTGCTCGATCATCCGCTGCTGCTCGCGCCCGCCGTCGATCCACGCGAAGGCGAGCACGGCCACGATCAAAACGGCGAGTACGGTCAAGATCCGTTTGCGTCCCATCCGGCAATCCTTGCGCGGTCGCGTAGCCCAACTATAGCGCTGGCGGCAATGACCATCGATGCACCGAGCCTGAGCGACGCCGAAATTCGGCGGCTGGTCGAGCGGCTCGACCGGCCGATCGTGCTGGTCGGAATGATGGGCGTCGGCAAGAGCACCGTCGGCCGCAAGCTGGCAGCATTGCTGCATCTCAACTTCTGCGACGCCGACGATGCGATCGAGGAGGCCGCGCAGATGACCGTGAGCGAGATCTTCGAACGCTTCGGCGAACCCTATTTCCGCGACGGCGAGCGGCGGGTGATCGCCCGGCTGATCGACGGCGGCCCAGCGGTTATCGCTACTGGCGGCGGCGCGTTCGTGCAGGACGACACGCGCGAGCTGATCCTCGAGCGCGGCGTCGCCGTGTGGCTCGACGCCGACGTCGACACGTTGCTCGACCGGGTCAGGCGCAAGGACACCCGGCCGCTGCTGCGCGATGGCGATCCGCGTGAGATCGTTACGCGCCTCAAGGCCGAGCGCGAATCGGCTTATGCCAAGGCGCCGATCCACGTCTCGAGCAGTGGCGGCCCGCATGGCGACACGGTGACCCGGATCGTGCAGGAGCTCGACAAATGGCTGTAATCCCCGTCGAACTCGCCGGGCGCTCCTATCAGGTGCGCGTCGGCAGCGGCTTGCTGGCGGACCTTCCGGCGCAAGCCGGCAAGCTGCTGCGCAAGGAGCGCGTGCCGATCGTCACCGACGCCAACGTCGCGCGGCACTGGCGCGAGCCGGTCGAAGCGGCATTGCTCGCCGCCGGCAAGGAACCGCGCTGGCTGGTGCTCGACCCCGGCGAAGGCGCGAAGAGCTGGCAGGGCCTGGCGCACGTCACGGACTGGCTACTGGCCGAGGAAGTCGAGCGCGGCGACCACGTCATCGCACTCGGCGGCGGCGTGATCGGCGACCTGACCGGCTTTGCCGCGGCGATCCTCAAGCGCGGCTGCGGTTTCATCCAGCTGCCGACGACCCTGCTCGCCCAGGTCGACAGCTCGGTCGGCGGCAAGACCGCGATCAACACCGGCGCCGGCAAGAACCTGATTGGCGCGTTCCACCAGCCCTCGCTCGTGCTCGCCGATCTCGACACCCTCACCACCTTGCCCCCACGCGAGATGCGCGCCGGATACGCCGAGGTGATCAAGTACGGCATTCTCGGCGATGCGGCGTTTTTCGAGTGGTGCGAGCGCAACGGTCCCGCGGTCCTCGCCGGCGATCGGACCGTGCAGGAGTACGCCGTCACCGAGAGCGTCAAGGCCAAGGCGCGGATCGTCGCCGAGGACGAGCGCGAGACGACCGGCGCCCGCGCCCTGCTCAACCTCGGCCACACCTTCGGCCATGCCCTCGAGGCCGAGACCGGCTTTTCCGACCGCCTGCTGCACGGCGAGGCGGTGGCGCTGGGCATGGCGCTGGCGGCGCGCTACTCGGCGCGGCGCGGGTACATTTCCGACGAGCATGCCGAGCGGGTGACCGCCGCGCTCGACGCCGCCGGGCTGCCGAGCGAGATCGCCGCGCTCGGCATCGAAGCTGACGGCCGCAAGCTTGCCGGGCACATGCTGCACGACAAGAAGATGGACGCGGGCACGCTGCCGTTCGTGCTCCTCGCGGCGATCGGCCAGGCTTTCCTCGACAAGGAGGTTGCGCTCGACGACATTGCGACGTTCCTTGATGAGGAACTGCGTGCACATTGAAGATTGAGTGCCTTAAGGGGGCTTGGCGTGAAAAGATTGGTCGGGGCTATTTCCATTCCGCTCGTCGTTGCATTCGCAATGCCAGCGGCGGCGCAAACAGCAGGATTGCAAGCGGCTGACGAACAGGCGGTCGACGCGTTGATCAGCCCCGTCATCGCAAGCCTGAAAGGAAACTCGACGGGCGCGGCGGTGGCCACATATCTGAAGACCAACAAATTGGGGGCCTTCGACGACGCCACAATCAAGGCTTTGGCGGAAAAGGTCGACGAGGGCCTGGCCAAGTATGGGCCGGCTGTTCGTTGCGATCTGCTCAAGGAAGAAGAACGGGATCAACTGGTCGCCAAGCGAACCTACCTTTGCCAGCATCAGAAGGCGCTTACGCGCTGGACTTTCATCGCAGCAAAGCTGCCCGATGGTTGGGCGGCCTGGACATTCAGCTACGACACCAAAATTGAAGAGCTGTTCTAACTCGCTCTCACCCCACTGAGTTTAGGCGAGACTCCGCTTTCCTTGCGCGTTAATCGTTGCGCGGGAAACTAATGGAGAGGACCGCCGAATGACCGTAGCCGAAGCCGAGCCCGAGCAACTCAACGTCATCACGGACCCGCACGACCGCGCCTTCCTCGGCCAGCCCAAGGGCCTCGGCTATCTAGCCGTCGTCGAAGGCTGCGAGCGCTTCAGCTACTACTCGATGCAGACTTTGCTGACCCTCTACATGGTCAACTACCTGCTTCTGCCCGAGCATTTCAGCTCGGTCTGGGGTCTCGGCTGGGTCCAGCAGCACCTCGCCGGCGGCAAGACCGGCCAGCCGCTCGCTTCGGACATCTTCGGCAATTACACCTCGCTGGTCTACCTCACCCCGATCCTTGGCGGGATCATCGCCGACAAGTGGCTCGGGCGGCGCGGGGCGCTGGTCGCGGGCGCACTTATCATGTCGCTGGGCCACTTCCTGATGGCAATCCAGCCGGCGTTCCTGTTCGCCCTGGTCTGCCTGATCGTCGGCGTCGGCCTGTTCAAGGGCAACATCGCCAGCCAGGTGGGCGAGCTTTACGGCCCCAACGACTTGCGCCGGGCGATGGCCTTCCAGATCTTCTATATCGCCATCCAGGTCAGCGTGATCGTCGCTCCGCTGATTTCCGGCACGCTCGGCGAGAATGTCGGCTGGCACTACGGCTTCGGCTGCGCCGGGGTGGTCATGGTGATCGGCCTGCTGATCTACCTCAAGGCCAGACCCTACCTGCCGGCGGACAAGCGCGACCTGCCGGTCGTGGCCAAGGCGGACAGGGTCAGCAGTTTCGAAAAGGGCGACGGCGCGCGGATCGCCGCGCTGGTGCTACTCGTCCCCGCACTCGCCGTCTCGCTGCTGCCCAACCAGGAGATCTTCAACGCCTACCTCGTTTGGGCCGACCAGCAGTTCGACCTCACCTTCGCAGGCATGAAAGTGCCGACGAGCTGGATGATCACGCTCGATTCGGCGTTCAGCTTCGTCACCCTCGTCGGCATCACCTGGTTCTGGAAATATTGGGGCGACACCGGCCGGTGGGAGCCGGACGAGCTCGGCAAGCTGATCATCGGCAGCCTGTTCACCATCGTCGGCGCCCTGTGCCTGTACATGGCGGCGATCACGCAAGGCGGGGGCAAGATCGGCCTGTTCTGGCCGGTCCTCTTTCACTTCTTCAACTCGATGGGCTTCGGCCACGTGCTGCCGGTGAGCCTGGCGCTGGTGACCAAGATCGCCCCGCGCAAGCTGACGGCGACCTCGGTCGGCATCTACTACCTGGCATTCTTCATCGCCAACAAGGTCGTCGGCGAGGTCGGCGGCTGGTACTCGACGATGCCCACCCCGCAGTTCTGGCTGGTCCACGTCGGCGCGGCGGTGGTCGGGCTGGTCGCCTTCGTGCTGTTCAAGCTGTTCCTGTCGCACCGGTTCGACGACAGCGACCGCGCGGAGGTGATCGCGGCCTAGCCGGAGTTTCCAACAGGGTGACACATCGGCAAAGTGTCACCCTGCTGGAATCGATCAAAGCATTGTATTTAATAATATTTTCGTCGCCTGCGCAGGGTGACACTTTTCCTATTTGAACCGCACGAAAGCTGGGCATCTGTCCGCACGCGAACCCCGCGCGGCCATTGGCACGTTCGACAAGAATCGACGATTGGAAAGAACGGCGGCCAGCATGGCGTGCCCGGAGCCTTGTAGGAAAGCGGAAATCGCGCTGGATTTCCAACAATCGTCCTGACCGTGAAGTCTCGCGGCGCGGAGAGAACTCAGTACCGGTAGAGCCGAAACTTCTGCACGCCGACCTCGGCCGGGGGAAAGCGGACGTGGCGACCCTGATGGGTCTGGTCGCCGTTGAGGCGGCGGCCGTTACCGCAGCGTGACGACGTTGTCGCTGACGCGGTGGTCGGCGCGGCCGGTGTAGAGGCTGGCCATCGGCTCGTCCTCCACTGTCACCGCGATCGCTTCGCCGAAGCCGTTGAAGCCGGTCTTCATGGCCGCGCCGTAAGCGCCGATCATGCCGATCTCGATATAGTCGCCCGCCTGGATGTCCGCCGGCAGCATGAAGGGGCCCTTCATGAAGTCGCCGTCGTCGCAAGTCGGGCCGTAGAACGAGAACTCGGCGAGCGGCTGGGTGAGGTCGTCCTCGAGGGCCATGACCGGGAAACGCCAATCGATGTGCGCGGCGTCGAACAGCGAGCCGTACGAGCCGTCGTTGATGTAGAGTTCGTCGCCGCGCCGCTTCTCGACCTTGACGATCAGGCTGCTGTATTCGGCGCACAGCGCCCGGCCGGGCTCGCACCACAGCTCGGCCGAGTACGAGATCGGCAGCGCTTCGAAATGGCGGGCGATCAGGGCGAAGAAGTCCTCCAGCGGCGGCGGCTCCATGCCGGGGTAGCTGCTCGGGAATCCACCACCGACGTCGACGATGTCGACCGTCACCGCCGCCTCGGCGATCGCCGCGCGGACGCGTTCGAGCGCCTGGACGTAAGCGAACGGGGTCATCGCCTGGCTGCCGACGTGGAAGGCAATGCCGAGCGCGTCGCAATGCTGGCGAGTGGCCTGCAGCAACGGGGCGGCATCGGCGAGATCGACGCCGAACTTCGAGGCAAGCGAATACTCGGAATATTCCGACGAAACGCGCAGCCGCACGAGGAGGTTGAGGTCGCTCGCGGGCGTGCCGTCTTCAGCCGCGGTGGCCTCGACGATCTTGGCGAGTTCCTCGTGCGAATCGAGGCTGAACGTGCGCACACCGTGCTGGTGATAGGCTTCGGCGACCGCGTTGCGGGTCTTGACCGGATGCATGAAGCACAGGGTGGCGTCCGCCAGCAGCGAGCGCACCAGCCGCACCTCGGCGATCGATGCGACGTCGAAGTGGGTAATCCCGGAATCCCACAGCACCTGCAGCAGGTCAGGCGAGGGATTCGCCTTCACCGCATACATCGACTTGCCCGGAAACTTCTCGGCGAAGAATCGGGCGGCGCGCGCAGCGGCGTGCGGGCGATTGAGGATAACCGGCTGATCCGGCGCGAAGGCGCGGGCTACAGTCGATGCGTCGGGATAGCTGTGCAACTCAAGGGACCCCCAAAACAGTCGTTAGCGATAAGCTGCCTTGCGGTTTGGAAGTCCCCATGGGGCAGCGGACGGCGCATATATTCCGCTTCCCCTGAACTGCAAGTGAAAACGCGCGAAACGGGCGTGGCTGTGGGTAAGTCGAGTTGGGGCCCAAGCCTCACTCGAACAGCTTCGCCCAGCGCCTCGGCGTGCGCGTCTTCCACGCCTCGCGGTGGTAGGCGTCGCTGGCGAGGAGCGGCATCACGCTGCCGGCCTCGGCGAAGACCATCTGCTCGATGCCGGTGTTGACCTTGCCCCAGCTGGCGGCCTCCTGCAGCGTCGAGGACGAGCAGGCGCCGTCGCGCACGTCGGCGACGGTGATCTGCACCGCGTACTTGTGCACCGCGACGTCCTCGTGGCCGAGGATCTCGGCACACACCACCGTGTCCTGGATGAAGTTCTTGGGCACCCCGCCGCCGACCATCAGCAGGCCCGAATCGCCGCTCTCGATCTTGATCTGGGTCAGCTCGCGGAAATCGGCCACGGCGTCGATCATCAGGTAGGGCTTGCCTTCCTTCATCCGGTCGACCTGGTGCTTGACCAGCCCGAACCCGGCCGAGCTGTCGACGAACGCCGGGCAGAAGATCGGCACGTCATGCTCGTAGGCAAGCTTGACGAGGGAATTGTCCTTCTTGCCGTGCTCGACGAGGAACCTGCCCATCTCGCGGATGAACGCGCGGCTGGAGTAGGCCTTGGGCTCGAGCTCGTTGGCGATCTTGTTGATCGTGAAGTCGCAGTCCTGCAGCTGCTCCTCATCGATATAGGTGTCGTAGATGCGGTCGATGTAGAGCGAGCGCAGCGTGTCGTCGTCAGGGATTTCAAGCGCTTGGTAGTGTTTGTGGCCAAGACCTTCGAAGAAATCCATGTCGACGATCGTCGCCCCGGTGGCGACCACGCAATCGACCATGTTGGAGCGAATCAGCTCGGCATAGAGATCCATGCAGCCCGCTGCGCTGGTCGAGCCGGCGATCACCAAGAAGATCGTGCAATCCTTGTCCTCGAGCATCTGGTTGTAGATGCGCGTGGCGCGGGCAAGGTCGCGGCTGGTGAAGCTCATCTTGCCCATCGCGTCGATCAGCGGGCGCGCGTCGAACTGGCGAATGTCGATGTGCTCGACGGTGGTCGAAAGCAGCTCGGCCTTGCGCGTGTCGTTGATCTTGGTGTCGTTCATCTCGGAATCCTTCGGCTCGATCGGGCAACGGGCGCTTTCGCGCGCGGGTTCCCGTGAAGGGCGCGGCGGTTAGACGCTGGAGGGCCGCGCGTAAATATGCCACGTGGCGCGGCCATGACGGACCCCATAGCGATGCGAGCGCCGACGCGCGAGGGCGTGCTGCGCGCGGCGGAGAAAGTCGCCGCCATCCTGCCGCCGACGCCGCTGCTGCGGGTCGAGATCGGCGGGGTGACGGTGTGGGCCAAGGCCGAGAGCCTGCAGCCGGTCGGCGCGTTCAAGATCCGCGGCGCCTGGCACCGGCTGACCGACTTTTCGGACGAGGAGCGCGCGCGCGGCGTGGTCGGCGTTTCGAGCGGCAATCATGCGCAAGGCGTCGCGTGGGCGGCCCGCGAGCTGGGGATCGCAGCGACCATCGTCATGCCGAGCGATGCGCCGGCGGTGAAGCTCGACCGGACGCGCGAGCTCGGTGCCGACATCGTGCTCTACGATCGTGCCGGCGAGGACCGCGACGCCGTCGCCGCGGCGCTCGTCGAGGAGAGCGGCGCGACGCTGGTCCATGCTTATGCCGACCCTTGGGTGATCGAAGGCCAGGGCAGCAGCGGGATCGAGATTGCCGCGCAGGTGGCCGAGCGCGCCGGCGGCGCGCCGACGCGGATCGTCTGCCCCTGCGGCGGCGGCGGGCTGACCGCCGGGCTCGCCCTCGCCTGCCCCGACGCGGAAATCGTGCCGGTCGAGCCCGAGGGCTGGGACGACGTTCGTCGCAGCCTCGAGGCCGGCGAAATCGTCGCGGTCGAACCCAACCCCCCACCGACCGCCTGCGACGCGCTGCAGACGCTGGCGACACGGCCGGTCAACTTCGCAGTGCTCAAGGCGCGCGTGCCCAAGGGACTCGCGGTGTCGGAAGCCGAAGTCCGCGCCGCGCAGCGGTTCGCCTTTTCACGCCTGCGCCTCGTCATCGAGCCCGGGGGAGCCGCGGCGCTGGCGGCGGCGCTCGCGGGAAAGGTTGCCCTCGACGGACGTACTGCGATCATCCTCAGCGGCGGCAACGTGGACCCGGCGACCTTCGCCAAGGTGCTCGCATCCGACAATTAGGTTTCAATTGACAATCTAACCCTCGCTGCGCAGTCTCCCCGCCGGGTCTTCGGGGGGAGGAAAACGAGCATGGTCGGAATGGATATCCTGCAGCCGGTCGTCGCGCTCGCGGCGTGGACGATGGTGATGTGGCTGTGGATGTACGCCACCCGCATCCCGGCGATGAACGCGGCCAAGGTCGATCCCGACAGCCTCGCGCGCGATCCGGATGCCCGGCTCGACAAGCTCCTGCCGCCGCAAGTCCAGTGGAAAGCGCACAATTACAACCACCTGCACGAAGCGCCGACGGTGTTCTACGCCGTGGCCCTCGTCCTGGCGATCACCGGCCAGGGCGACGGACTCAATGCACAGCTCGGCTGGGCCTACTTGGCGCTGCGGATTGTCCACTCGCTGGTGCAGGCGACGATCAACAAGGTGATGGCGCGATTCATCGTGTTCGTCTTGTCGAGCCTGGTGCTGATCGCCCTCGTCATCCACGCGGCGATTGCCGTGTTCTAGGGGCATTTCCCTAGCGGGGGTTTAGCCGGCGGCAGCCCGGCAGCGCTATCGCGGGTCCGATCGCAATCGCCGCGGAGGGACCTGACGGTGGCATTCATCCTGATCGTCGACGCCAGCCAGGCGTACGCCACCCGCGCGTCCGACGTGCTCACCGCCGCAGGGCATGCCTGCGGCTGCGTGGCGAGTGCCGAAGAGGCGATCGCGCTGCTGCGCTGGCGCGTCCCCGAACTGATCCTGCTCGACCAGGCGATCCCCGGCGCCGACGGCGGCACCCTGCCACACAAGCTGCGACGCATTACCGGCGTGGCCGAGCTGCCGATAATCCTGCTGACTACCGATTCCGCGGTCGCCCCTGGCGACGTCGGCCATGCCGTGCTCGACGACATCCGCAAGCCGTTCGACCCAGGCTTCCTCGCGTGGAAGGTCGATCATGCACTCGATGCCCACGGCAAACGCGCGCTGGGCGAGCGCGACGAGCCACTGGTCGTCGGCAACGGCGATGCCGCGCCGCGCCTGCGTTCGCTCGCCTGATCTTGCTGGAGGTTGGTAGCGGAGGAGGGACTCGAACCCCCGACACGCGGATTATGATTCCGCTGCTCTAACCGGCTGAGCTACTCCGCCCCATGAGGCAGGGCGGGCATGTAAGATGCACCCCTTGCCCGGTCAACCGCGAAAGCTCCAGCGATTGATCGTCTCCCACGGCCCGTCAAGATAGCGATGCAGCGCGAGGCCAGCGAAGCGGAAATCGCGCGGCTCGAGCGTGCGCGCGAGCTCTTCCTGGAGCGCCTTCGCTTCCTTTTCGGGCATCTTGTTCTGCACCGTGACGTGGAGGCGGGGTTCGGACAGTTCCTGGGGTGTCAGGAGGCCGTGGAACCGCCCGGCGAGCTCCGCGCGCAGCGCCAGCATCGCCGGGCTGTCGATCCTGAGCGCGGTTCCCGTCCCGAGCGACATCGCCCCCACGAGATGCGCCGCGATCGGAGCATGCTGGCGCGCGGCGGCGCCCAGGGCATCATGCAATTCCTCCTCGCACGATGGCGGCACCGCCCGGAACAGCGTGACGTGCGCCGCGACCTGGTTGCGGTCCGCCGGATAATGAGCCTGCCGCAGCCGCTCGGCCAAGGCTCGAAGATCGGCCGGCAGCTCGGCGGTGACGATCTGCGGCGCGCGACCGCTCACGACTCTTCTTGCCAATCCGCTAGCTCCATTGCATTTTCCCGACCATTGGATGGGGCTCAGTCACATGAAATGCACGAATTGGCTGTTCGCGGCGGCCGCGCTTGTGCTCGCGACAATTCCGGCCGCGGCGAGCGCGCAGCAGATCGGCGCCTTGGCCATCGACCGCAGCAAAGGGTACATCTACGGCTTCGCTCACGACTTTGCGACCCGCGCCGAAGCCGAAGAGCGGGCGCGGAAGGAAGTCGTCGACCGAGGCGGCGAGCCGACGATCGTCCTGGTCTGGTCGGGCAACGGCTGCGGTGCCTATCGCAGCCTGCCTGAAGGCGACGGCAACGCCTATGGCTGGGGCGTCGCGAAAACGCGCGAGCAGGCCGATGCCATCGCCCAGCGCGAGGCGGCCAAGTACAGCGGCACCAAAGTTGCCAGCAACTACGGATGGGCCTGCAACGAGAAGGCGGCCAAGCCGCTCGCGACCATTTACCGCGACAGCAACATGCGCACGGTCAAGCTGGCCGGGATCGAGTGGTCGCGCGACAATCTCTCCGTTACCCGCTTCCGCAACGGCGATCCTCTCCGCGCGGCGACCGACTTCAAGTCGTTCGTTGCGGACAAGAGCCCGGCCTACCTCTGCCCCAGCGCCGAGTGGTGCGCGCGCAACGGGCTCTTCTACAACGGCGCCGCCATCCAGGATCCGCGCGGGCTGGCGCCGGCCGGCTGGCACATTCCCAGCGTCGCCGAATGGCAAAGGCTCATCGACGGGCTGGGAGGGGCCGCCGCGGCGGGGCGGCGGCTGCGCAAGCCCGGAGTGTGGGCCGACTGGTCGATTCCGGTGAACGACCCCAGCGGAATGGACATCCTTCCGGCCGGGGCCAGCTTCAGCGAAGAATGGAAGAAGGATCATCCCGAGCGCAGCTATGCTGCCTTGTGGGCGACCGGGACGCAGGGCGAATACCTCCTGTTCATGCGGGTTTCGGCGTACAAGAGCGGCGACGAGGCCGTGGCCGGGGGAACGCGAAGCGCGTACGACGGCCTTTCGGTGCGCCTCATTCGCGATCCCTATTCGAGCGAGTTGACGGGCAGCAGCCAGGACCAGGGTCCGGTTCCGCTCACGACGGCATCGCCGCGCGCAGCTACCGCCAAGCCGCCAAAGGCTCCGGTCGCCGTGCCCTCAGCCAGGCAGCCCGCCGTCGAGGCCGCGCCGGCGCCCAGTGCCACCGACAAGACAGCGGAACGCGCCGGGGCGGAAGCGGTCGGTCGGGAACAGGCCAAGGCCGAGACGCCGGAGGCGGAACGCCAGGCAGTCGAGGAGCGCACGAAGGCGAACAAGGAAATGGCCGATTTTGCGGCGAGGCAGGTGGCCGCGAACGAAGCCTCGATCCGCAAGGCGGCGGCCGACAAGGCGGCCTATGAGGCCGCCCTCGCCGAGCGCGAGCGGATCATCCGCGAGAACGCCGCGGCCGAGGCCGAGCGTCAGCGGACGATCCGTGAGAACGATGAACGCTATCGCGCCGCGATGGCTGAATGGGAGCGCAAGGTGGCCGCCTGCAAGGCCGGGGACAAGAGCGCCTGCGCCGCGCCCGCCAAGTAGCCGAATCACTCGCGGGTGGTCACATCTCACCGCGCGCGCGGCGGATCGCGAACCACTTGGCCTTGTTGTCCTCCTGCTCGGCGAGCGTCCGGGCGAAGACATGCCCGCCGCGGCCGTCGGCCACGAAGTAGAGGTAATCGCTCGGCTTCGGGTTGAGCACCGCGGCGAGGCTCGCCCGGCCGGGGTTGGTGATCGGGCCGGCGGGCAGGCCGACCTCGCGATAGGTGTTGTAGCCGGTGATCGCGTTCAACTCGGACTTGAGGATCCGGCGGCCGAGCGGCTTGCCCTTGGTGATCGGGTAGATCACCGTCGGATCGGCATCGAGCTTCATGCCGATGCGCAGCCGGTTGCAATAGACGCCGGCGACGATCGGCCGCTCGGCGGGCTTGGCCGTTTCCTTCTCCACGATCGAGGCGAGCGTCACGGCCTCGCGGGGCGTGTCGATCGGACACGAACCGGGCGTGCGCTTGGCCCACAGCGCCTTGAGAGTCCTCGCCATCGCGGCCTGCATGCGCGCGAGCACCGCGGCGCGCGCCTCGCCGCGCTCGAAGTCGTAGCTTTCGGGCAGCACCGAGCCTTCCGCCGGGACCGCGACCGGGCCGGTCAGCAGCGGCTGACCGATCAGCCGCTCGTAGACCATGATCGCCGGCATCCCTTCCGGGACCGTGACGAAGCGGCGGATCGGCTTGCCGTGCTGGAGGATGTCGAGGATCGCCGCCCGGCTCGAGCCCTTGGGCAAGCGGAACTCGCCGGCCTTGATCGGATCGGAGCTGCCGAACAGCTTGGCGCGCCAGAGGAACCCGCCGGCCGAGCCGATCACATGCTCCTTCTCGAGTTTCTGGGCGACCGTGGTCAGGGTGGCGCCGCGCGGGACGACGAAGTCGACGTCCTTGTCGACGACGCCTGAGCCCCACCAGCCGGCGATGAAGACCAGCGCGAGGATGGCAATGACGATGGCCGCGATGCGGCCGCGATGTTTCACGTGAGGGTCCTAATCGACCTGCTTCATCACCAGGCTGGCGTTGGTACCGCCGAAGCCGAAGCTGTTGTTGAGCACCGCCTTGATCGGCCGCGGCTTGGCCTTGTGCGGCACGAGGTCGACGCCCTCGCAGCCCGCCGAGGGATTGTCGAGGTTGAGCGTCGGCGGAGCGATCTGGTCGCGCATCGCGAGGATGCAGAAGATGCTCTCGACCGCACCCGCGCCGCCGAGCAGATGACCGATCGCCGACTTGGTGCTGCTCATGGACACCGTCTGGATGGCATCGCCGAACAACCGCCGTACCGCGCCTAGTTCGAGCTCGTCGCCAAGCGGCGTCGACGTCCCGTGGGCGTTGATGTAGTCGATCTCGGACGGGCTGATGCCCGCCTTGCGCAAGGCCATTTCCATCGAGCGATACGCGCCTGAGCCCTCCGGGTGCGGGGCCGTGACGTGGTAGGCATCGCCGGAAAGGCCGTAACCGACCACTTCGGCATAGATCTTCGCGCCGCGCGCCTTGGCGTGCTCGTATTCCTCGAGCACGAGAACGCCCGCGCCCTCGCCCATCACGAATCCGTCGCGCGCTTCATCATACGGGCGGCTGGCGCGGGTCGGCTCGTCGTTGAAATTGGTGCTCAGCGCGCGCGCCTGGGCGAACCCGGCGATGCCGATCGGGCAGATGGTGGCTTCCGCCCCGCCGGCCAGCATGATGTCGGCGTCACCGTCCTTGATCATCCGGGCCGCGTCGCCGATCGAATGCGCACCGGTCGAACAGGCGGTGACCACCGCGTGGTTGGGGCCCATCAACCCGTACTTGATGGAGACCTGGCCGCTGATCAGGTTGATCAGGCGTCCGTGGACGAAGTGCGGCGAAACCCGCCCCGGACCCTTCTCGTAAAGGACGATCGATTCCTTCTCGATCCCCGGCAGCCCGCCGATGCCTGAGCCGATCGAGCAGCCGGCGCGCAGCCGTGTGGCCTCGTCCATCTCGAGCAGGCCGGCATCCTCGATTGCCTGTCCGGCGGCGTCGAGCCCGAAGATGATGAAAGGGTCGACCTGGCGCTGCACCTTGTGGTCGATGCGCTTGTCGGGATCGAAGCCGTATTCGTGATCGGCGGGCTTGACCTCGCAGGCAATGCGGCACTTGTACTCGCTCGCATCGAAATGGGTGATCGGTCCCGCGCCGCTCTTCCCGGCGAGGATATTCGCCCAGGTCGTTTCGACGTCGCTTCCCAGCGGCGTTACCAGGCCCAGTCCGGTTACCACGACACGGCGCATGTTCTTTCTCCGAAACACGAAGGCCCAGCCGTGGGCTGAGCCTTCCTTACCCGTCCGCGACCGGCGGGACCGTCCGCGCGGGCGAGCGGGTCTTAGCCCTTGTGCTCTTCGATGTACTTGTTGGCATCGCCGACGGTGTTGATCTTTTCCGCAGCATCGTCGGGAATCTCGACGCCGAATTCCTCTTCGAAGGCCATCACCAGCTCGACGATGTCGAGGCTGTCGGCGCCCAGATCGTCGATGAAGCTCGCGTCCGGCGTGACCTTGTCTTCCTCGACGCCGAGATGCTCGACGACGATCTTCTTAACGCGGTCGGCGGTGTCGCTCATGTGATGCCCTTCTCGAAAATGGGATGTTGGATTTGGGTTTTGCCCTAATGAACGCCGCGCGCGGTGGCAAGTGCCATGGAATTTGCCCCCGACGCCTCGTCGGTGGTGCAATTCGCTCGCGATCTTGCTACACGATCGCAGGGTCACGTCGGAGGGGCGGTACCATCGCCAGCCTTGTCGTGACGAGACGGATCGGGGGAGCTTGTTCATGAAATTACGGACTATTTTGGGTGCGGCGACGGCGATCTGTTTCCTCGCCGGAGCAACCGTTGCGAGCGCCAAGGGCGAGTCGTCAGGGCAGAAGGCGCAGAAAAAAGGGCAGGCGCAAATTCCGCATTGCACCCACAAGATCGGCACGGTGGCCATCGTCGAACCCGACGACCAGTGGTGGCGCCAGTACAACCTCGGCAGCCCTGAGGCGGTGATCAAGGTCTTCGTCCAGGAATCGGGCTGCTTCTCGATCGTCAACCGCGGCCGCTCGATGCAAAGCCGGGCGATGGAACGCGCGCTGGCCGATAACGGCGAGCTGCAGGACAACTCGAACATCGGCAAGGGCCAGGTCAAGGCTGCGGACTACTTCCTGCAGCCCGATATCGTGACCAGCAATGCTCATAGCGGCGGCGGCGGCCTCGGCGCAGTCGCCGGCGGATTGCTCGGCCATGGCCTGCTCGGCGGGATCGCCGGCAACGTGAGCATCAACAAGAAAGAAGCGAGCGTGACGCTATCGCTCGTCAACGCCCGCACGACGGAGGAAGAAGCGCTGATCCAGGGCTATGCCCGCAAGTCGGACGTGTCGTTCGGCGGCGGCGGTGGCGGCGGCTGGTGGGGCGGTTTCGCCGCGGCCGGCGCCACGGGATACAGCGACACCGACATCGGCCAGGTTATCGTGCTCGCCTACCTCGACGCCTATACCAAGCTGGTCAACCAGTTCGGCGGACTGCCCGACGACCCGTCGGCGGCGGCACCCCAGGCGAAGTGATCCAATTCTCCCGGTCCCTGCGCAGCGGGGACAGGGAGCTCTTACGAGCCGGTGGTCTCCGCCTTGGGCGGCTCGACCGTGCGGATATGCAGCTCGCGCAGCTGCTTGATGCCGACTTGCGACGGCGCGCCCATCATCAGGTCCTGCGCGCGCTGGTTCATCGGGAAAGCGATGACCTCGCGGATGTTGGGCTCGTGGGCCAGCAGCATGACGATGCGGTCGATCCCCGGAGCCGAGCCTCCGTGCGGCGGCGCGCCGAGCTTGAACGCCTCGATCATGCCCGAGAAGTTGGCGTCGACGTCTGCCTGCGAGTAGCCGGCGATCTCGAACGCCTTGTACATGATCTCCGGCCGGTGGTTCCGGATCGCGCCCGACGATAGCTCGTAGCCGTTGCAGACGATGTCGTACTGCCAGGCGAGGATCGTCAGCGGATCCTGGTTCTCGAGCGCGTCCATCTCGCCTTGCGGCATCGAGAAGGGGTTGTGGCTGAAGTCGATCTTCTTGAGGTCCTCGTCGTACTCGTACATCGGGAAATCGACGATCCAGCAGAACTTGAAACAGCCCTGTTCGATGAGGCCCAGCTCCTCGCCCACGCGAGTGCGCGCGGCGCCGGCGAGCTTGGTCGCCTCGCTGGCCTTGCCGGCGGCGAAGAAGAGACCGTCGTCGGCTCCGAGGCCGAGCTCGGCGTAGAGCCGCTCCATGTTCTCCGGGCCGTGGTTCTTGGCGATCAGGCCACCGAACTCCCCGCCCTTGCGGGTGACGTAACCGAGCCCGGCAAATCCTTCCTTGCGCGCCCACTCGTTCATGTCGTCGAAGAACTTGCGGCTCTTCTCGGCGGTGCCTGGCGCCGGAACCGCGCGGACCACGCCGCCCGAGCCGACGATTTTCTCGAACAGGCCGAAGCCGCTTGTCTCGAAATGCTGCGAGACATCGGCGATAACCAGCGGATTTCTCAGGTCGGGCTTGTCGGTCCCGTACTTGAGCATCGCCTCGGCGTAAGGAATGCGCGGGAACGTGCCCGCCGGAGTCACGCTTTTGCCGCCGGCGAATTCCTCGAAGCAGCCGGCAAGCACCGGCTCGAGCGCGTTGAACACATCTTCCTGCGTCACGAAGCTCATCTCGAAGTCGAGCTGGTAGAATTCGGCCGAACGGTCGGCGCGCAAGTCCTCGTCGCGGAAGCACGGGGCGATCTGGAAATAGCGGTCGAAGCCGGCGACCATCAGCAGCTGCTTGAACATCTGCGGCGCCTGCGGAAGCGCGTAGAACGTGCCGGGATGCAGCCGGCTCGGCACTAGGAAGTCGCGCGCGCCCTCGGGGCTCGAGGCGCTGAGGATCGGCGTCTGGAACTCCATGAAGCCCTGTTCGTGCATCCGCCGGCGCAGCGACGCGATGACCTGGCTGCGGAGCATGACGTTGCGGTGCATCGACTCGCGCCGCAGGTCGAGGAAGCGGTACTTGAGGCGGATGTCCTCGGGATATTCCTGCTCGCCGGCCACCGGCATCGGCAGCTCTTCAGCCCGGCTCTGCACGGTGGCGGCGCGGGCATAGATCTCGACCGCGCCGGTCGGCAGGTTCGGATTGACCGTCTCGGGCGTGCGCGCCTTGACCTCGCCGTCGATCGTTACGACCGATTCCAGACGCAGCCCCTCGAGTAGTTCGAGCGCCGGCGAATCCGTGTCCGCGACGATCTGCGTCATGCCGTAGTGGTCGCGCAGGTCGACGAAGAGAATCCCGCCATGGTCGCGCTTGCGGTGCACCCACCCGGAAACACGCACGGTCTCGCCAACGTCGCTTTCGCGAAGCGCGGCACAGTTGTGGGAACGGTAGGCGTGCATCGAGACTCTTTCGTTTGAGCGGTTTATGGCGCTAGGGAGCCGGCGCTAACAGGCGATGGCCTTTCGCTTGTCAAGCCGACCTGCATGCACATGGGCGCCGGTCTGCGCGCCCTATAGAAAACCGACGATGAAAATACACCCGCTGATTACCAAAACCGAGGAACTGGCCGAACTCTGCGAGCGGCTGGCGCAAGGCGACTTCGTCTGCGTCGACACCGAATTCATGCGCGAGAACACCTTCTACCCGCTGCTGTGCCTGGTGCAGCTCGGTAACGAAGAGGAAGCGGCGGCCATCGACCCGCTCGCCGACGGCATCGACCTCACGCCGATGCTCGAGCTGTTCTGCAACAACGAGGACGTGCTCAAGGTCTTCCACGCCGGCGGGCAGGACGTCGAGATCATCTACAACCTCACCGGGCGCACCCCGCACCCGATCTTCGACACCCAGATCGCGATGATGGCGGTCAGCCAGTCCGAGCAGATCGGCTATGCCAACCTGGTCGAAAGCTGGATGGGCAAGACGATCGACAAGGGCGCGCGCTTCACCGACTGGAGCCGCCGCCCGCTGACCGAGCGGCAGATCGAATACGCGATCGGCGACGTGACCTACCTCGCCAAGATCTTCCCGCGCCTGCTCAAGAAGCTGATCAAGACCGGGCGCGGCAGCTGGCTCGACGCGGAGATGGAGAAGCTCGCCGACCCGGCGAACTACGCCAACGACCTCGAAACCGCCTGGCACCGCATCCGCCCGCCGAGCCGCAGCCCGATCGTGCTCGGCCGGCTCAAGGCGCTCGCGGCGTGGCGCGAGAGCGAAGCGCAGGCGAAAGATATCCCGCGCGGCCGGATCATGCGCGACGAAACCCTCGCCGACCTCGCCAGCCATCCGCCCAAGACGCAGGCCGAACTGGCCAAGGTCCGCGGGCTGAGCCAGGCGTGGAAGGACAACGACATCGGCAAGCGGCTGATGAAGGTCCTCGCCAAGGCCGAACCGCTGCCGGGCGAGGAACTGCCCGACAAGCCCAAGCGCGGCGCCCCGCTCGGCAAGGAAGGCGCGCTCGTCGCCGACCTGCTCAAGCTGCTGCTCAAGATCCGCACGCGCGAGATCGACGTCGCCAGCCGCCTGCTCACCCGGTCCGACGAGCTCGAATTGCTGGCGGCTGGCGTGCGCGACCTGCCGGTGCTGCAAGGCTGGCGCTACGAGATCTTCGGCCGCGACGCGCTCGAGCTGGTCGAGGGCAAGCTCGCCTTCGCAGTCGAGAATGGGCGATTGAAGATGACTCACATCGATGACGTCGTGATCGAGAGCGCGGAGCTTCGCGAGAACGCGGCGGAGTGACCACCTACCTTCCGACAATCAAGCAGTTGCAATATCTCGTGGCGCTGCACGAGCACGGGCATTTCGGACGCGCGGCGGAATCGTGCTTCGTGTCGCAATCGACGCTCTCGGCCGGCATTCGCGAACTCGAATCGCTGCTCGGGGTTACGCTGGTCGAGCGCAGCCGCCGCGTGGTTCGTTTCACTCCGCTCGGCAACAGCGTCGTCGACAAGGCGCACAAGCTGCTGCGCGAGGCGGAGGAGCTTAGCGACCTCGTCCAGGCCAGCGGCAAGCCGCTCGCCGGCGAACTCAGGATGAGCGTGATCCCGACGATCGCCCCGTTCCTGCTTCCGCGAATGCTTCCGCGCCTGCGCAAGGAGCGCCCACAGCTCAAGCTGTTCCTCCGGGAGGAGACCAGCGATGCCGCGCTCGAATCGCTCCACCACGGCCGTGCCGATTGCGTCCTGCTCGCGCTCCCCTTCCCGACCGGCGAAGTCGACAAGGAGACCATCGCCATCGACCAGCTCTACGTGGCCTTCCCGCAAGACGAGCCGCGCAATCCACCCGCTGAAGTCACTCCGGCGATGATCGACGAAGGCCGTCTGCTGCTGCTCGAGGACGGGCACTGCCTCAAGGAACACGCGCTGGCCGCGTGCAACCGTCCCGAGCTGCGCCCCAGTGCGACGATGATCGGCACCAGCCTGCACACCCTGGTACAGATGGTCGACAACGGCCTGGGTGTGACGATGTTGCCGAAGATGGCCATAGACGCCGGAATCCTTCACGAGACCCACGTCGTCGCCCGCCCGCTCAAGGCCCCGCACGCCAACCGCGAGATCGCCCTCATCTGGCGCAAGAACTCGCCGCGGGCCGAGGAATTCAGGTTGCTGGCGACGGAATTGCGGGCGGGTTGATGCGCTAGGGCTTATATTCGGCCATCCGCCCCCCATATACCGCTCGCTACAGTCGCAAATTGACGGTCTTCGGCGCTTTGCGGCTCCTTCTTCCTTCTCTCCGCTTCTCCTAGCGCAAGGAGGCCGGTCTTCGGTCTCCAACCCAAGAAGGAATTAGATATGCCTATCGGCACAGTGAAATTTTTCGACAACGGCAAGGGCTACGGCTTCATCACCAACGAAGCCGGCGGCAGCGATGCTTTCGTGCACATGACGGCCGTCCAGGCGGCCGGGATGAGCACCCTCGAGAAGGACCAGCGCCTGTCCTACGAGCTGCAGAACGATCAGCGCGGCAAGACCAGCGCGGTCGATCTCAAGGACGCCTAAAGCCGCTTCAAGCGACAAGAAAGGGGGACGGGTGCGCAGCATCCGTCCCCTTTTTCGTGCGGCGTGCGGAATGCGAAGCCGAGCGACTTGCCGCGGCACATGTGCTACCCTGCCGCGTCGCGCCGGGCATGCTCACCGCTGGCTGACGGCCCGGGGGGGTCAACCGCATGAACACGCTTCGATTATCAATCCCGATCGCCTGGATGGGCCTCGCGAATCTGCCGTTCGGGATGTACGGCGCTCTCGTGCTGATCACCGTGCCGCAGTTGCTCGCGGCGCTGCACGTTCCACAGCCAATCATCGCTTCGATCACGGCGGCGGCCATGATTCCGACCTTCTGCGGCTTCCTGCTCGCGCCGATCCTCGACGTGCGCTTCAGCCGGCGGAGCTACGCTCTGGTTTTCGGCGCGCTATCCGCGCTCACCGGATGGTTCGCCCTCCTCCAGCTGGATTCCCCCGGCATCCTTACCGCAAGCCTGGTTCTCGGATTCCTGTTCTCCAATCTGTTCTACAACGCGCTTGGCGGATGGCTCGGCAATCTGGTGCCTGAAGGCGACGAAGGACGCCTCGGCGCGACTTTCACCATCGGCAACGTCGCCGGCTTCGGTCTCGGCGCAATCCTGTTCATCAGCTTGCTGCGCGGCCTGCCGGACGGCTGGGGACCGCCGGCGGTGGCACTGGCGATAGCCTGCCCGTTGCTGCTGCTGGTCGTCGTGCCGGTCTCGAGCGCGGAGCGGCGCAGCGCGCGGGAAAGTTTTGGCACGCTCCTGCGCGATCTCGGCCAATTGCTCCGCAGCCGCGTGGTGCTGCGAACTTTGCTGCTGTTCTGTCTGCCGGCCTCGTCCTTCGCCCTCACCAACTCGCTCGGCGGGCTTGGCCATGACTTCGCCGCCTCGGAGCGCTTCGTCGCCGTGCTCGCCGGAACCGGCGTCACCGCCGCGGCAGTGTGCGGAGCGCTGTTCGTGCCGGCGCTGGTCAAGCGCATGCCGCCGCTTGTTCTCTACCTCCTGATCGGCAGCGCGGGCGCGCTGTTCACGCTGTCGCTGCTCGTCCTGCCGCGCGTACCGGCTGTATTCGCGCTCGCCATGGTCGGCGAGAACGTGTTCCAGTCGGCCGCTTTCGTCGTCGAGGCGACGATCATCTTCCGCACCATCGGCGAGGACAACCCGCTCGCCTCGACCCAGTTCGGCTTGCTGCAGGCCGCCACCGCGTTTCCGATCACTTATATGCAGGCGCTCGACGGACAGGGTTATGGCCGCGCCGGGCTGGCTGGAGCGCTGACGACAGACGCCGGGATGTCGCTGCTCGCCTGCCTCGCGCTGCTGCCGCTGGTGCTGCTGTGGATGCGGCGCGAACGGCAAGCACGGTTCGCGACGGCCTAGTCCATGTGCTTGAGGCCGACCCGCAGATAGTCCCAGCCGGTGATCAGCGTCAGGATAGCCGCGGCCCACAGGGTGGTCAGGCCGACCAGGTGGATCCACTGGTGGGCGAGCGTGCCGCAGTATTCGAGCCGCGAATGGCACGGCACACCTTCGACCGCCCCGCCGAAGATCAGCGCGCCGAGCGACACCAGTTGGAACGTGGTCTTCCACTTGGCCAGGCGGGTGACCGGCATCGAGACCTGAATTCCGCCAAGGAACTCGCGCAGGCCCGAGACGGCGATTTCGCGCATCAGGATGATAAGCCCGGCGATGACGTGAGCATCGCCGACGTAGGGCCCGCGCAGATATCCTTGCGCGGTCAGCACCAGAATCACGGCGGCAACCATGATCTTGTCGGCGATCGGATCGAGGAACACGCCGAGCCGTGACACCGCGCCGCTCGAGCGGGCGACGTAGCCGTCGAAGTAATCGGTGATTCCCATCAGGCAGTAGAGCACGAAGGCAAGCGCATAGCCCAGCTGCCACTCGGGCCACCACAGCAGGAACGCCAGCAGCGGCACGGTGAGAATGCGCGAGAGGGTCAGGATGTTCGGCAAGGTGAGCATCTGGATCCGCCGTAGCGTGGAACCGCGCCGGGCAAAACCCGCTTCACCCTTGCGGCCCCCGAACGGCACGCTAGGGTCGCGCGAAATCTCGGGAAGAGGCCGCGAAGCGCCACGCATGCTGACATCGACCTACTTGTTGCGCCAACGCCGTTTTCTGCCGCTGTTCGCCACCCAGCTGTTCAACGCGTTCAACGACAACCTGTACAAGAATGCGATGGTCCTGTTCGTGGTCTATGGGGTGTACAACTCCGAGCAGGCGGAAGGACAGTTCTCGGCGGTCGCCTCGGGCTTGTTCATCCTGCCGTTCTTCATCCTCTCGGCGCTTTCCGGCCAGCTCGCCGACATGCGCGACAAGTCGATGATCATCCGCTGGATCAAGCTGGCGGAGATCGGCATCATGATGGTCGGCGGCGCCGGGCTGATGATCGCCTGGAGCGGGCATCTGATCAGCACCGTCGCGATTCCGCTCATGATGCTCGCGCTGCTGGCAATGGGCGTCCACTCGACCTTCATGGGGCCGATCAAGTACGCGATCCTGCCGCAGCACCTGCACAAGGACGAAGTGCTCGCCGGGACCGGCCTGGTCGAGGCGGGCACCTACGTCGCGATCCTTGCCGGGACGATCCTTGCGGGGTGGATTCCGGTCGAGGTCGCCGCCGGCGGGGTGGTGGTCACCGCACTGCTCGGTTATCTGACCAGCCTGAGCGTGCCTCCGGCTCCGCCGCTGGTGCCCGAGCAACCGATCGACCGCCACGTGATCCGCGCCTCGATCGCGCTCGTGCGCAATACGATGCACGACCGCGAAGTCTTCTACGCGATTCTGGCAATCAGCTTCTTCTGGACCATCGGCACGGTGCTGTTCATCCAGTTCCCGCCGCTGGCCAAGAACGTGCTGCTGGCAAGCAAGGAAGTGGCCAGTCTGTTCCTCGTGGTCTTCTCGATCGGTGTCGCGATCGGGTCGGTGGCGGTCAACGCGCTGCTCAAAGGCGACGTCTCGGCGCGCCACGCGCCCGCGTCGGTGCTGGCGATGGGATTGTCCGTGGCTTGCTTCTACCTCGTGTGCCGGGTGTGGAGCGTCCACGTCGGCGGCGCGCTGATGAACGTGCCGGAGTTCCTGGCCCAGCCGCTGGCCATACCGGTGCTGGTTTCGCTGCTCTTCATCGCCATCGCCGGCGGCATGTTCGTTGTGCCGCTCTATGCCTTCCTCACGACCAAGGTCGATCCCGGGCAGGCCGCGCGGACCGTGGCGGCGAACAATATCGTCAATTCGGGCGCCATGGTGATCGGCGCGCTGTTCGCCGGCGGGCTCAGCTGGGCCGGCGTCCCGCTGGTCGAACAAGTGCTGCTCAGCGCCGCGATGTGCCTGATTTCGGCCTGGCTCGGGTGGATGCTCCACCGGGCCGAGCGCGAAGCGGCGGCCGCAGCCGCCGAATGATCAGAAGATAAAAGTCGCGACCGCCAGCAGGCAGGCGCAATAGGCCATCAGGAACAGGCGCACGTCCTCGGCGCCGATCGGAGGCGCCAGGAGCGTGGGCCGGTTCGGCGGCGCATTGCGCCCCGTCCGGCGAATGTGGGGGGGAAGGCTCGCCAGGAAAGGATGCCGGCGGCTCTCGTCGGTGAGGACTAGGTAGCGTCTCATAGTCACAAGTTAACGCACGAGTTACCATTCGGCACCCCGCATGTGGGGGATGTCCACCGCAGGGACATTAACCGTCCCATTGCCTTAGATCGGCGCTCAGCCTACCGCGCGGCCATGACTACCCCGAGCGCCGCCGAGCTTCTGGTCGCATCGCTCGCCGAGCAGGATTGCGGCCGCGTCTTCACGGTGCCGGGCGAAAGCTTCCTTCCGGTGCTCGACGCCCTCCACGGCCATCCGAGCATCGAGACGATCACTTGCCGCCAGGAAGGCGGCGCCGCGTTCATGGCCTGCGCCGATGGCGCGATCACGGGTCGCCCCGGGGTCGCCTTCGTTACGCGCGGCCCGGGTGCGACCAACGCCAGCATCGGCGTCCACGTCGCGTTCCAGGATTCGCAACCGCTGATCCTGTTCGTCGGCGACGTCGCGCGCGGCATGCGCGGGCGCGAGGGCTTCCAGGAGATCGACTTCGAGGCGTTCTTCGGCCCCATTGCCAAGTGGGCCGCGCGGATCGGCGACGCGGCGCGCATTCCGGAGTTCATCGCCCGAGCCTATGCCACCGCGATCTCCGGCCGCCCCGGCCCGGTGGTGCTCGCGCTGCCCGAAGACATGCTGTCCGATCCGGCGGGCGGTGCCGCCCCGCGTCCGTTCGTCCATCGCCCTGCGCAAGCGCCCTGCCCCGACGCCCTGACGACCCTGCGGGCGATGCTGGCCGATGCGGCGGCGCCGGTGGCGATCGTCGGCGGCGCCGGATGGGATGCCAAGGCGCGAACCTATTTCCAGATGTTTGCCGAGCGGCTCGGCCTGCCGGTTGCAACTGCGTTTCGCCGGCAAGACGCGATCGATCCCTCCTCGCCGGTCTACGCAGGCAATCTCGGCTACGGGCCGAACCCGATGCTTGTCGAGCGGATCAAGGCCGCCGACCTGGTGCTTGCGGTCGGGGCGCGACTCGGCGAAGCGACGACCGACGGCTACACGCTGGTGACGCCGGACCATCCCGGCCAGCTGCTGGTCCACGTCCATCCCGATCCCGGCGAGCTCAACCGTGTCTACCGCGCCGACCTGGCGATCTGCGCCGATACCGGCGAGTTCGCCGAGAGCGCGCTGATGTGGGACGACGGTTCGGTAATCGGCTTCGACGCAGGAGGCGAAGCGCACCGCGAATGGCTCGAATGGTCGACCCCGGGCCGCGACGGTACCAGGCTCGATCTCGCCCGCTGCCTCGCCGCCGCCCGCGACAAGCTCCCGTCCGACAGCGTGATCTGCAACGGGGCGGGCAATTTCTCGGGCTGGTGGCACCGCTACTGGCCCTACGCCGGGTCGCCCTCGCAGCTCGCGCCGACTTGCGGCGCGATGGGCTACGGCGTGCCCGCGGCGATTGCCGCCAAACTGCGCCTGCCGGACCGGTGCGTCGTGGCGGTCGCCGGCGACGGCGACTTCCTGATGAATGGTCAGGAGTTGGCGACAGCCGCGCAGTACGCCCTGGACCTCATCGTCATCGTGGTCGACAACGGTTCGTACGGTACCATCCGCATGCACCAGGAGCGCGAATTCCCTGGCCGGGTGAGCGCGACCGAGCTTGCCAATCCCGATTTCGCCGCCCTCGCTCGCGCCTTCGGCGGCTGGGCCGCGCGCATTGAGACGGCGGACGAATTCGGTGCGGCGCTCGACGAGGCCCTCGGGCGAAGCGGAATCCGCCTGCTCCATTGCGTAAGCGACATCGAGCGACTCAACGCCGCGGGAGCCACCGTCGGCGGTTTGCGCGCAAAAGACTGAAATCTATACAAAAAGGGCCGCCCCACGCGGGACGACCCTCGAACATTGCTTGGCTTTGCGGCGCTCAGACCTTGTTGCCGAGCGCACCTTCGACTTCGCCCTTGAGGTTCTGAGCTTCGCCTTTGCGTTCCTGCGCTTCACCCTCGGCGCGGGTGTCGGGGTCACCCGACTGTTGCTTCACGTTGCCTGCCGCCTCGTTGGCGATCCCTTTGGTCTTGTCCTTGAGTTCACCCATGGGAGTTCTCCTATCGCTGGTGGCGGAGCAGATCGCTCCACCGTCGCTTGAAGAACGGCCAATGCGGGCTGTACGTTCCCGAACTAAGCCTTTGCCATTGAAAGGATTCTATCCCACTCTTTCGGGCGTATTTCGGCCACGGACAGCCGCGATTGGCGGACCAGTTCGATGTCCTTGAGCGCGGGATCAGCCTTGATCTCGGCCAGCGTCACCGGCCGCTCGAGCGTCCTGACAGGCTTGATTTCGACCGCCGCCCAGATCCCGGTATCGTCCTTCGGGTCGGCCATCCCGGCGCGCGTAATTTCGACCACGCCGACGATCTCCTTGCCAGTGACCGAATGATAGAAGAACGCCTGATCGCCGACTTTCATCGCCTGCAGGTTCAGTTTCGCGGTGTGATTGCGCACCCCGTCCCACACGGTCCCGCCATCCCTCGCCAGCCGGTCCCAGCCGTAAGCGGCGGGCTCGCTCTTCATCAGCCAATAGCGTTTGCTCATGCCCCTGCCTCTAACCGCGCCGGTCGCACGTGGCAATTAACCGAATGGGAAGGATAATCGCTTACGAAAACCCCCATGGGAGTTCCCTTGCCGCCTGCCGCAAACACGCACGAATCCGGCGAGCCGCTCGAGCGCGCGCAGCGTGACGTTGTCGCCCTGGGAATTGCGATAGCGGCGTTGATCCTGTTCGTCGGTATCGGCGGGCGCGTCATGCCGCAGATCCTGCGTAGCTGGCTCGGCATGCAACAGCCGCCGGACATGTTGCTCACCAATGCCTTGTTGCTCAACGTGGCCCTGCTGATCTTCGGCTGGCGCCGCTACGAAGAGCTTCGCCGTGAAGTCGGAGTGCGCCGGATAGCCGAGGAAAAGGCGCGCGCGCTCGCCGAAAGCGATCCGCTCACCGGCTGCCGCAACCGCCGCGGCATCACCCCGGCGATCGACGAGATGCTGCGCGTCGCGCACGAGCAACAGCAGGAGGTGGCGCTGCTCCTGATCGACCTCGACAACTTCAAGACGATCAATGACCGCTGCGGCCACAAGGCCGGCGACGCGGTGCTGGTAGAAACGGCGATGCGTATCGAGCGGTTGCTGCCGGCCGACGGAATCTGCGCTCGCATGGGCGGTGACGAATTCGCCTGCGCCTTCACTTTCGACGAGGGCGACCGCGCTCGCGCCGACCGCCTTGCCGCCGATATCGTCGGCGCGATCTCCACGCCCGTCACCGTTGCCGACCTGACGATCGACGTAACGGTTTCGGTCGGCCTCGCGGCCAGCCGCCAGCCGGGCAACGGCAATTCGCAGCCGGACGCCGAGATGCTGATCCATTGGTCCGACATCGCGATGTACCACGCGAAGAAGAGCGGCCGCGATCGCCATGCCTGGTTCGAGCCGCAGATGGAGAGCGAAATCCGCTTTCGCAACGCGCTCGAGAGCGGATTGCGGCGAGGGATCGGCGCGGGTGAATTCGTGCCGTACTACCAGCAGCAGATCGACATCCAGACGGGCAAGCTGGTTGGGTTCGAAATGCTCGCGCGGTGGAAGTCGCCCGAGTTCGGCATCGTCAGTCCCGACATGTTCATTCCGCTGGCGGAAGACCTCGGCGTAATCGACAAGTTGTCCGAAAGCCTGATCCGCGCGGCGCTTGAAGATGCCAAGGGCTGGAATCCCGAGTTGACGCTGGCGGTCAACATCTCGCCGCTGCAACTGCGCGATCCCTGGTTCGCGCAAAAACTGCTGCGGCTGCTGACCGAATGCGGCTTCCCGCCGCAGCGTTTCGAGATCGAGATTACCGAAAGCTGCCTGCACGAGAACATCGCTGTCGTTCGCTCGATCCTCACCAGCCTGAAAAACCAGGGCGTGAAGGTCAGCCTCGACGATTTCGGCACCGGGTTCTCGAGCCTGGCGCAACTGCGCGCGCTGCCGTTCGACCGGCTCAAGATCGACCGCAGCTTTGTTACCGAACTGGCCAACGAAGGGGCCAACTCGGAGCTCGTCGCGGCGATCGTCGCTCTCGGCCGGGGGCTCGGCCTCCCGATCGTCGCCGAGGGTATCGAGAACGACGAAGCCCTCGCCGCTCTGCGCAAACTCGGTGACATCAAGGGCCAGGGATTTCTCTACGGCAAGCCCGAGGATGCCGAGGCCACGCTCGAGCGCCTGATGGCGCAGGCGGCGCGCGAGATTTCGCCCGCCAATCATTCGCTGCCGGAGAGCAAGCGCGCCGCCGGCTGACCGGCATTGCAGTAATCCACGCGCGTCCCTAGGTGCGAGGCGATGCGCGTTCCTTTCATCAAGATGCATGGCCTGGGAAACGACTTCGTCGTGCTCGACGGGCGCAGCGAGCCGTTGCCTCCGGTCGGCGCCACGGTCGCTCGCGCGCTCGCCGACCGGCGCACCGGCATCGGCTGCGACCAGTTGATCGTGCTCGAGCCCTCCGACGTCGCCGACTTCCGTATGCGCATCCGCAACTCGGATGGTGGTGAGGTCGAAGCCTGCGGCAACGCCACCCGCGCGGTCGCCCTGCTGCACGGAAGGCCGGCGCGCATCGAGACCGCTGGCGGAATCCTCGAAGTGCGGCCCGACGAAGGCGGGGTGTCCGTCGACATGGGCGAGCCGCGTTTCGAATGGGACGCAATCCCGCTTTCGGACGCGATGGACACGCTCGACATGCCGGTCGCGTGGGACGATCTCGAGCGGCCGAGCGCGGTCAACGTCGGCAACCCGCACGTGGTGTTCTTCGTCCGCGATTGCGACCAGGTGCCGCTCCAGCGCCTGGGCCCGGCGATCGAGACCGACCCGCTGTTCCCGGAAGGCGTCAACGTCAACGTCGCCACCGTCGAGAACCGCCGTGATATCCGCCTGCGCGTGTGGGAGCGCGGCGCCGGACTCACTCGCGCCTGCGGCACCGGCGCTTGCGCCACGGCCGTTGCCGCCATGCGCCGCAAGCTGGTCGATCGCGAGGTCACCGTCACCCTCCCCGGCGGCAAGCTGCTGATCGGCTGGGGTGAGGATAACCGGGTGATCATGACCGGTCCGGCCAGCGAAAGCTTTCGCGGCAGCTTCGACTGGGGCGAATACGCGTGAGTGCTGCCGAGGTCGTCTCGCTCGGCTGCCGGCTCAATCTGGCCGAGAGCGAGCGCATCCGCGCCTTGCTCGGTGCCACGCCCGACGTGGTGGTGGTGAACAGCTGTGCAGTCACCGCCGAGGCGGTCCGTCAGACGCGTCAGACGATCCGCCGGATGCGCAAGGCGCGACCCGATGCCCGCTTGCTCGTCACCGGGTGCGCCGCCGATATCGAGCGTGAGCAGCTCGCGGCGATGCCCGAGGTCGACGGGCTGGTGCCGAACGCCGCCAAGCTCGACGCCCGCGCCTGGAACGTCACCGACCGGCCGGCCCCCCTCCCTTCCAGCCATACGCGGGCGTTTGTGGCGGTGCAGAACGGCTGCGACCACGCCTGCACCTTTTGCGTGATCCCGCAAGGTCGCGGCCCGAGCCGCTCGTTGTTGCCAGCCCAGGTGCTAGGCGAGGTCGAACGACACCTCGACCGCGGTGCGGCTGAGCTCGTGCTGACCGGGGTCGACGTTACCAGCTGGGGGCACGATCTGCCTGGTGGACCGCGCCTCGGCGCGCTGGTGCGCGCGGTGCTCGACGCTTTCCCGCGGCTGCAACGGCTGCGCATGTCTTCGCTCGACGGCGTCGAGGTCGACGACGAGCTGTTCGAATTGTTCGCCGCCGAGCCGCGGGTAATGCCGCATATCCACCTTTCGCTGCAGCACGGCGATAATCTGATTCTGAAGCGAATGAAGCGCCGCCACTCGCGCGCCGACGCGGCCTCGCTGGTCGATCGCTTGCGGGCTCGACGGCCCGAAATCGCCGTCGGCGCGGACCTCATCGCCGGATTCCCCACCGAGGACGAGACGATGCACGAGGCCAATCGCTCGATTATTCGCGAGCTCGGCGTGGTCCACGGCCACGTGTTCCCATATTCACCGCGCCCGCGCACTCCGGCCGCGCGAATGCCACAGATCGATAAGGCGACGATCAGGCGCCGCGCCGCCGAACTGCGCGCGACTGCGGCCGAGGTGCGCGAAAGGTGGCTGCGGTCGCTGATCGGCCAGTCCTTGTCGGTCGTCGCGGAGGCCGACGGGACCGGCCATGCGGAGAACTTCGCCCGTGTCGCCCTGCCGGCGCAAACCGCGCGCAGCACTGTCCTCACGGTCACTCCGACCACGCTCCAGGAAGGCTTGCTGCGGTGAGCGAACCCAGTTGGCGCGAGCGGCTGTTCGGGGGCTTTCGCAAGACCACCGAACGCCTGAGCGAGAACCTCACCGCGGCCGTGGCCTCGGCCAAGCTCGACCAGGCCACGCTCGACGAGGTCGAGGACGCGCTGATTCTCTCCGATCTGGGCCCCGGCGCCGCCGCGCGGATCTGCGCTAGGCTCTCGGAGAAGCGCTTCGGGCTGGTCATGACCGAGCGCGAGCTCAAGGAAGCTGTCGCCGAGGAAATCGCGGCGATCCTGCGGCCGGTGGCCAAGCCGCTCGAGATCACCGCCTTCCCGCGCCCCCAAGTGATTCTGGTGATCGGCGTCAATGGCAGCGGCAAGACCACGACGATCGCCAAGCTGGCGCACCTCTTTCAGGAGCAGGACTACGGCGTCCTGCTCGCGGCCGGCGACACATTTCGCGCCGCCGCGATCGGCCAGCTCAAGGTCTGGGCCGACCGCATCGGCGTGGCGATCGTCACTGGCCCTGAGGGCGGAGATCCGGCGAGCGTAGTGTTCGACGCGGTCAAGCAGGCCACTTCCACGGGTATCGACGCGCTGATCGTCGACACCGCCGGTCGGCTGCAGAACAAGCGCGAGCTGATGGACGAACTGGCCAAGATCCGCCGTGTGCTCGGGCGGCTCAATCCGGAAGCGCCGCACGACGTGGTGCTGGTGCTCGATGCCACCAACGGGCAGAACGCGCTTAACCAGATCGACGTTTTCAAGGAACTCGCCGGAGTGACGGGGCTGATCATGACCAAACTCGACGGCACCGCGCGCGGCGGCGTTCTCGTCGCCGCCGCCGAGCAGTACGGCCTGCCGATCCACGCGATCGGCGTCGGCGAGAAACTCGACGACCTGCGTCCGTTCGACCCCGACCTGGTCGCGCGGGTAATCGCGGGAGTGGCGTGATGAGCGAAGCCAAGAAAGCCGCCGCGGGCTGGCTCAACCTGCTGATCGATTACGGCCCGCTGGCCATCTTCTTTGCCGTCTACTGGCTGTTCGCGCCGGCGGACAAGAGCGACAGCCTGGGCGTGATCCTCGCCGTCGTGCGCAGCACCGGCGCGTTCATCGTCGCCGCGCTAATTGCGCTCGCCGCTTCGAAGCTCGTTCTGGGCAAGATTTCGCGCATGCTGATGTTGTCGACGATCCTGATCGTCGGCTTCGGCGGGCTCACGGTGATCCTGCGCGATCCCTTCTACGTGCAGGTCAAGCCGACGGTGCTGTACTTGTTCTTCGGCGCCGTTCTGCTGGCCGGCTGGCTGCGCGGCAAGGCGCTTCTGCAGTGGCTGCTGGAGGCCGCGTTCGAGGGCCTGAGCGATGAAGGCTGGCTCAAGCTTAGCCGCAATTGGGGCTATTTTTTCCTGTTCTTCGCCGCGCTCAACGAAACCCTGCGCCACGTGCTCTCGTTCGGCGACTGGCTGACGGCCAAGCTGTGGGTGTTCATGCCGCTCAGCTTTCTGTTCACCTTCACCCAGCTGCCGATGCTCCTGCGCCACGGCCTTGCGGCGACGGCCGAAGACGAAGTGATCGAGAATCCGCCGCCAGAATAGGGCGCCTCACGGTATCTGCCCAAGTATTCATCGTTAACGCCGGAACCTTTTGCTTGTCGCAGTTTTCCTGTTCTTTGGCTTCGCACTAATACAAGTTAGTGCGTGCTGGGCTGCGCCACGCAGCGGGAGGTCGCGATGATTCCGGAGCAGCATGCCAGGCGCGGCGCCGAACGGCCCGCCGAGTTCGGGCAATCGCTGGCTCACACGCTCAACAACCTGCTTCAGGTGGTGAACGGCAATCTTGAGCTGCTCGCCGCTAAGGTCGAGGACGAGCAGTTGCGCGGCTATATCCGCAACGCCCAGCTTGCCGCGCAGCAGATCACCGAGCTGGCGTACGGCCTGAACGGCCGTTCGCCCAACGACCACTAGGGTCCGGCCCCATAAGGTCTAGATTTCGACCTGGCTCCCCAGCTCGACCACGCGGTTGGTCGGCAGGCGGAAGAACTCCATCGGCGTCGCCGCGTTGCGCATCATCCACGCGAACAGCTTTTCGCGCCACAGCGCCATACCGGGGTGCTCGGACGGCAGGAGCGTCTGGCGCGAGAGGAAGAAGCTCGTCTGCATGATCTCGAAAGGGCCGCCGCACATGTTGTCGAGCCGCTTGAGGGCGCCCGGCACATCGGTTTCTTCCATGAAGCCGTAGCGCACGACCACGCGGTAGAATCCGTCTCCGAGCGAGAGCACCTCCGTGCGATCGACTTCGTCGACATAGGGCACGTCGGCGATCGCCACGGTCAGCACCACCACCCGGTCGTGCAGTACCTTGTTGTGCTTGATGTTGTGCAGCAGTGCCGAGGGGGTGCCGCTCGAACCCGAGTTCATGAAGATCGCCGTTCCGGGCACCTTGGCGGTACTGTTGCGGCCCGACTTGGCGAAGATGTCGAGTGGCAGGCCGACCTCGGCCATGCGCGCCTTCATCAGCCGGCGGCCCTTGGCCCAGGTGGTCAGCAAGCTGAAGGCGAACGCGGCGATCAGCAGCGGGAACCAGCCGCCGTCGGGCACCTTGGTCATGTTCGAGCTGAAATAAGCCCCGTCGACCAGGAAGAACACCGACATCGTCGGCACCGCGTACCACCACTTCCACTTCCACACCGCCATCAGCAGCACGCCCATCAGGCAGGTGTCGATCAGCATCGCCCCGGTCACCGCGATGCCATAGGCCGAGGCGAGGTTCGACGAGGTGCGGAAGAACAGCACCAGCAGGATCACCGCGACCATCAGCGTCCAGTTGACCAGCGGAATGTATATCTGCCCGTGATGCTCGTCGCTGGTGTGGAGGATCGACAGCCGCGGGATGAAACCGAGCTGGACCGCCTGATGGGTGACCGAAAATGCGCCCGAGATCACCGCCTGGCTGGCGATGAACGTAGCCGCCGTGGCGAGCAGGACCAGCGGCAGCCGCAGCACCTCGGGCGCCATGAAAAAGAACGGATTCTCGATCGCCTGTGCCGCCGAGGCGTCACCCAGCCCGATGATCATCGCGCCCTGCCCGAAGTAATTGAGCAGCAGGCATGGCATCACGAAACCGAACCACGACACGCGCATCGGCCCGCGTCCGAAGTGGCCCATGTCCGAATAAAGCGCCTCGGCACCGGTCACAGCGAGCACCACCGAACCGAGCGCGAGGAACGCCAGCGTCTTGTCGATCATGAAGAACTGGACCGCGTACCACGGGTTCAACGCGACCAGGATCGCCGGATAGTCGAAAATGTGCCAGACCCCGAGCACCGCGAGCGTGGTGAAATACAGCAGCATGATCGGCGCGAACAGCGTGCCGACCTTCGTGGTGCCGCGCTTTTGCAGCACGAACAGACCGATCAGCAGTACCAGGGCGATGGGCACGACCCATTTCGACAGGCCTGCCTCGACGGTGGTCAAGCCTTCCACGGCCGAGAGCACCGAGATCGCGGGCGTGATCATGCTGTCGCCGTAGAACAGCGAGGTCGCCGCCACCGCCAGCAACACCGTCAGCCAGTTCCATTTCGAGTCGCCGATATAGCGACCCAGCATCGCCACCAACGCGAGCGTGCCGCCCTCGCCCTTGTTGTCGGCGCGCAGCAGGATCGTGACGTACTGCAGCGAGACGACGACGGTCATCGACCAGAAGATCAGGCTGACGACGCCCAGGATGTGCAGATCGTCGATGGCCAGCGGATGCGGCCCGACGAAGGTTTCGCGGAAGGCATAAATCGGGCTCGTGCCGATATCGCCGAAGACGATGCCGATCGCGCCGACGGCAAGCTTGAGCTTCGCCGTACGGCGGTCTTCGCCGACCTGGACCGCGCTCATCGAAACGGGCGCCCCTGTGTGCGACTCTTGCGCATCGCGGCGGCGCTTAGCAGCGGGCTAGGCCTGCCGCAATCGCGCCTCTCCAAGTTGTCTCAGCCTCGGCCGATCAGCCGACGCGCCATCGCGTCGGCCACGACGTCCGATGACTGGCCGGTGGCCTCGCTCTCGCGCCAGATCGCCTCGAGCCGCTCGGGGATTTGCGCAATCCGCCGGCGAACCTCGTTGATGTCGCACGGGCTGCCGTGCTGGCGGCAGAGGTACTCGAGGCCGACGTTGATGATCCCGCCGGCGTTGATCACGTAATCGGGCGCGTAAAGAATGCCCCGCTCGGCCAGCTGGGCGCCGTGTTCGGGCCGCGCCAGCTGGTTGTTCGCGCCGCCGGCGACGATTTGGCAGTCGAGCCGGGCGATGCCTTCCTCGTCGAGCACCGCGCCCAGCGCGTTCGGGCTGAACACATCGCAAGTAACGCCCATGACCCGGTCGCTGGCGACGACCTGACTGCCAAGTTCCGTGGCGAGCGCCTTGGCCCGTTTGGCGTCGATGTCGGACAGGGTGAGCGTCGCGCCATCGCGCGCAAGCAGGCGCGCGACGCCGCCGCCGACACTGCCGCAGCCCTGCACGGCCACATGCACGCCCCTGACGCTGTCCTTGCCCAGCTTGTGCGCCACTGCGGCCCGGATACCGTGGTAGATGCCCATCGCGGTGAAGGGGCCCGGATCGCCCCCGATCGAGCCGTCGTCGGCGGGCAGGCCGCAAACGTGCGGCGTGCGCTTTGAGATCGCCACCATGTCGGCTTCGGTCGCACCGACATCCTCCGCGGTGACGTAACGTCCGCCAAGGGCGTTCACGGCGTCACCGAAAGCAGCAAGCAACTCGGGCGTTTTCTCAGCTCCCGGCCCGAGCAGCACGACCGCCTTTCCGCCGCCCATCGGCAGGCCGGCCATGGCATTCTTGTAGCTCATCCCGCGGCTCAGGCGCAGCGCATCGCGCATCGCTCCTTCCGGCTTGTCATAATGCCAGAAACGCGTGCCTCCGGCGCCGGGGCCGAGGTGGGTCGAATGAATGGCGATGATCGCGGTGAGGCCCGAAGCGCTGTCGTGAACCAACTGCACAAGCTCGTGCTCGTCAAAATCCGGCTCAGTCCAGAACGCCATTATGTCCGCCTGTTCAACTACTTGATTAAGCGGCGGAATTTAGGGGAAATGGGGCGATTGAGGGGTCTCGAACCCCCGACCTCCGGTACCACAAACCGGCGCTCTAACCAACTGAGCTACAATCGCCACAAGCCCGTGCCGCGAGCGCGGAGTTAGGCCGTTGCATTCACCGGTCAAGCGGCGAATGCGCGAGGGCGCGCCTGTTGCACAGCGGCCCGAAAATGCAAAGTGAAATGTGCCTCGCAAGGCTGTCTGCGCAATAAAATTACGCGCCCATTCGGCCCTTGCCCCGTCTTTCGGGGGCGGTATCACCGTGCCATGGCGAATCCGGGCGAAACATCGGCTGCCCACCTGCTGGCGCGGCCCGGCGTGCGCCGGGTGCCCACTCCCAAGGTCGAGCTGTTCACCGTCCCCGGTTTCCTTCCCGACGCGCTGTGCGACCACCTGATGCAGCTGATCGACACCAACCGCCGACCATCGACGATCGCCGACCCTAACGGGGATGCCTACTTCCGGACCAGCGAGACGTGCGACCTCGATCCGAACGAGCCCGCCGTGCGCGACGTCGAGGCGCGGCTCTTCGCACTCACCGGAATCGATCCGGCGCACGGAGAACCGATCCAGGGCCAGCGCTACGAGGCGGGCCAGGAATTCAAGGCCCACACCGACTATTTCGAACCCGACGGACAGGACTTCACGCGGTTCTGCTCGGTAGCCGGGCAACGGACCTGGACCTTCATGGCCTATCTCAACGACGTCGACGCCGGCGGCGCGACCCGTTTCAGGCTGATCGACAAGACCTTCCAGCCGCGCCGCGGGATGCTCGTCGGGTGGAACAATCATCGCTCCGACGGCACGCTCAATCCCGCCACGCTGCACCACGCTATGAAAGTGCGCAAAGGGCTCAAGTACGTGATAACCAAGTGGTATCGGGAGAGGCCTTGGGGATGGTGAGCGAGACGACCTCCCATGCCGGTTCATGCCATTGCGGCGCTGTGCGCTTCAAGGTCGAACTCCCGCCCGAACCGCGGGCGGCGCGCTGCGACTGCTCGATTTGCAGCATGAAGGGTGCGGTAGCCGTCGGCGCACCGCTCGCGGCGCTCGAGATTACCGAAGGGGCGGACAAGCTGACCTGCTACCGCTTCAACACCGGCGTGGCGAAGCACTGGTTCTGCTCGGTTTGCGGATCATATACCCACCACCAGCGCCGTGCGGATCCCATGACCTACGGCGTCAACGTCGCCTGCCTCGGGCTTCACCCGCTACACGACTTCCCTGACGTGCCGGTGCTCGACGGAATGAACCACTCGCTCGACAACGGCGGCAGGCTGCGCCTTGCCGGTCGACTGCGGTTCGAACCCACCGAAGACTGAACGAAAAGGGCGGCCCGACGGGACCGCCCTTCGCTTGTTCGCTGTCGGACCGCTCAGCTCTTCTTGAGCGAAAGCCCGCCGAAACGCTTGTTGAACTGGGCAACGCGGCCGCCCTCCTGGAGCTGCTGCTTGCCGCCGGTCCAGGCGGGGTGGCTGGTCGGGTCGATCTCGAGCGTCATCGTGTCGCCTTCCTTGCCCCAGGTGGAGCGAGTCTCGAACTCGGTGCCGTCGGTCATCTTGACCTTGATCGTGTGATAATCGGGATGCGTTTCGGCCTTCATGGCGTGTCTCCAAAGCTTCGGAGCGGTTCCGACCGATCCAGCTGTGTTGGGAAAGGCGCGCCCTTAACGGGAAGCGCGTGCGATTACAAGCTCCCTCCGCTCAAGCCGGCGGGTCGGCAATCATCGCGGTGAACTCGCACTCGCAAGTGGTCTTGCCCTCGACGCTCGCGCTCCCGCCGAACTTGTAAACGCGGCTGCGCTTCTGGATAAACTCCACGCGCAGGTCGAGCAGGCAGCCCGGCTCCACCGGAGCGCGGAACTTGGCCCCGTCGATACCCATGAAATAGACCAGCTTGCCGGTTCCGGCGAGCTCGAGCGTCTCGATGCCGAGAATCGCCGCGGCCTGGGCCATCGCTTCGACTTGCAGCACCCCAGGCATGATCGGGCGGCTGGGAAAGTGACCCTGGAAGAACTGCTCGTTGAAGGTCACCGCCTTGACCGCGTGAATCCGCTCACCGAGATCGATGTTGACCACGCGGTCGACGAGCAGCAGCGGGTAGCGGTGCGGCAGGGCCTTGAGAATGCCCGCGATATCCAGGGATTTCGCGTCGCTCACGCCCTGCCCTCGCTCAGCGGCCCTTGACCGGCGCGGTGGTTGCCGGAGCCTGCGCAGCGGGCTTGGCAGCGCCTGCCTGCTGCTGTTGCGCCGCCATCTGCTGCGCCGCGGCGAGGCGGACCTGCTGGACGTCCTGGAACAGCTGGATGGTCGACTGGTCGGGCTGCCAGCCGGCCGGCGGAGTGATCGATACCTGCGGGAGACGGGTGTTGAGCGCCGTAACGATCTTCTGGTTGAGATTGGCGGCGTCGGCCGCATAGAGCACGTCGTTCGACGGCAGGATCAGCTGCACGCCGCCGGCCGAAACAACCTGCTGCACTGCGGCACCGAGTTGCTGGGCGATCTGCGACACGGCATAGGCCGCGGCGAGGTTGATCGGCTGCTGAACCGTACTGATCTGCTGATCGAGGGTTTCGAGCTGCTTGCGGGTCGGGTTGGTCTCGACTTGGGCGGCTTTCTGCTCGGCCTGATCCAACTGACCGTCGTTGTTGGTGTCGAACTTCTTGATCAGTGCGACCCGCTGCTGGTCGAGCTGGTTGAGCTGCGTGCGCTGCGCCGCATACATCGTCGAGATCTGCGTATAGGCGCCCGACAGCGCTTGCGAGCCGGCGACGATGACCGCCGGTTCGGCGACGCCGATGCCGCTGACCTGAGCTGATGCGGGGGTGGCGAGGGTAGTGGCAAGCGCAAGCGCTGCGGCCGTTGAGAGAAGGCGTTTCATCAGAATTGGGTTCCTACATTGAAGGAGAAGAGCTTGGTTTGGTCGCCCTTTTTCTTGAGCAAGGGATAAGCGAAATCGATGCGCAGGGGGCCGAACGGCGAATTCCAGTTGACGCCGGCGCCGATCGAGAGGCGCGGCATGACCGAATTGCCGTAGAATTCCTCCTTGAAGGCCGGCAGCGAACGGCCGATTGCCGTGTTGTTGGGGCTGCCGAGGCAGGCGGGAGGATTGGGATTGATCGCGCTCGTGACTGTCGAGACCGCGGTGATGTTGCAGGTGCCGTCGGTATTGGTCGTCGCCGTGTCGACCTGGGTATAGAGCGCCTGTCCGCTGGCGTTGCGGGTCGGAATGAAGCTCCCGTTCGGGAAATCGTTCACTACCGGCGGCTTGATGCCGAAGACCGAGCCAACGTCCATGAAGATCGACGGCCGCAAGCCAAGCTCGTGCGCGCCCGAACCGAGCGGGATCTCGAGCTCGAACTTGCCGAGGTAGTAGCCCTCACCGCCGAGCGAATCGTCGCCGGTGTTCTTCGCCTGAATCCCAGTCAACGGATTCGGCGTCGCCGGATTGTTGTCGTCGTCAGGGAGGTAGAAACGGCGCACGACCCGTGGGCCGATGCCGCGATAGTCGAAGCCGCGGATTTCCGGCTGGCCAAGGAAGAAGCGGTCGGTCAGCAGGACCTGATCGCTGCCGGTGGCGTTGTGGCCAAAGCCCTTGATGACCCCGCTTTCGGCGCGGATGGAGAAGACGAAGCCGCCACCCAGCGGCCAGTATTGGGCCGCATTGCTCCGCAGTCGGACGTAGTGCTTGTTGCCGCCGAGGCCGGCCACCTCGAGCGTCGCGCTCGCCGCGCGACCACGGGTCGGGCGGACCGCACTATCGAGGTTCTGATAGATCAGCGAGGTGCCGAGGATCGAGGAGATCCGGCTGCCCACCGCTTCGCACAAATACCGGCCGGCGAGCAACGGGTTGCAGCTCTGCGCGCCGGTCGTGTCGGTCGTGTAGTACGATGCCTTGTCGAGCGAAACGTCGTCGTAATTGAAGGTGTAGGTGCCGATCAGCGAGGTGTACTCGCTCAGCGGCACGCCAAGGCGAAGTTGCGCGCCCGTCGTCGCCTGCTTGTAGGTGGCGGTTGCCTTGCTGAAATAGCCGTTGTTGTAGTCGCGGCGATAGATCTGGACGCCGGCCGAGATGTTCTTGTCGAACAGGTACGGCTCGGCGAAGCTGATCGAGCCCGAGCGGTCGTACTTGGAATAGTTCGCCGACAGGCCGACCGTCTGGCCGCGCCCACGAAAGTTGCGCTGCTGGATCGAGCCCTGGAAGATGAAGCTCTCGAGGCTCGAGAAGCCGGCCGAGAGCGTCAGCTGGCCGGTGGCCTGCTCCTGCACGTTGGCTTCGAGGATGATCCGGTCGGGCGTGCTGCCGTCGACCTGGGTGGTCTCGAAGTTCTCCTGGAAATAGCCCAGCGAGTTGATCCGGTTGGTCGTGCGCTTGACCGCCAGCGAGTTGAACGCATCGCCCTCGGCCACGCGGAACTCGCGCCGGACCACCTTGTCCTGGGTCAGCGTGTTTCCGTTGACGTCGATCCGCTCGACGTAAGTGCGCGGCGATTCTCCGATGACGAAAGTGACGTCCATCGTCAGGTCATCGGGATTCCGATGGTACTGCGGCTTCACGTCGGCGAAGGCATAGCCGAAGGTGCCCGCGGTCTCGGTCAGGCCGTCGATGGTGTCTTCGACCAGCTTGGCGTCGTACCAGTCGCCGGTGTGCATCGGCAGGCGGCTGGTCATCGCCTTGCTGTCGAAGTCGCGGATCTGGCTCTGCACCTTCGCGTCGCCGAACTTGTAGCGCTTCCCTTCCTCGACCACGTAAGTGATGATGAAGTCCTTCTTGTCCGGCGTCAGCTCGGCGACGGCGGACACCACGCGGAAGTCGGCATAGCCCTGCGTCAGGTAGAACTGGCGCAGTTTCTGCTGATCGTACGCCATCTTGTCGGGATCGTAGCTGGTGCCGCCGCTGAAGAAGCGGGTGAGAGTCGCCTCCTTGGTCAGCATCTCGCCCTTGAGCTTGGTATCGGAGAAATGCTCGTTGCCGATGATGTTGATCGCGCGGATCTTCGACTTCGGCCCCTCGGTAATCTCGAACACGATGTCGACGCGGTTCTGCGACAGCTGCACCATCTTCGGTTCGACATTGGCGGCGAAGCGGCCCTGGCGCTTGTACAGCTCGATGATCCGGGCGACGTCGGCGCGCACCTTGGAACGTGTGAAGATCTGGCGCGGCGCGAGCTTGATCTCCTTGCTGATCTTGTCGTCCTTGATGCGCTTGTTGCCCTCGAGGATAACGCGGTTGATCACCGGGTTCTCGGCGATGGTAATGACCACGTCGCCGTTGTTGTTCTGGATCCGGACGTCGGAGAACAGCTCGGTCGCGGCGAGGTCCTTGAGCGCCTGGTCGGCGGCGGCCGCGGTGTAAACCTGGCCCGGGCGGAGCTGGATGTAGCTGAGGATCGTGTTGGGTTCGAGACGCTGCGCGCCGAGGACCGAAATCGAGCGGATGACCTGGTTTTCGACCGGTGCGGGCGCGGGTGCGGGTGCCGCAGCAGGCTGCGCGGAGCCTTGCGCAGGCGCATCCTGGGCCGACGCGGCCGCAGGAACTCCGGCCAGCATTGTGCCGGCCATCAGGGCCACGGCGAAGTGCGAAGCTGCGATCGTCTTGGCCCTACGGCTCATTCCACCCGTCCATTTGTTCGATACTCTCGCGAATCCCGTGTCGCGGAAACTGGGCACCAGCCCTTTTCGAGCGGGTTCCGGCCCCGGCACCAGCGCGGTGCACGCGCCATTGCCCGAACCGGCTTGGCCAATCAAGCGATCATGCCGCGAACTGCAGCGCCGAAAGTTCCTTTTCCCCGCCTAGCTGCCAAAGATCGGCAGCGAAACGATATCGTTGATCGTGACGAACAGCATCAGCGCGAGCACAAAGGCTATGCCGGTCCTGAACGCCCATTCCTGACTGCGCGGACTGGCCGGCTTCCGGCGGATTGCCTCTGCCGCGTAGAAAGCCAGATGCCCGCCGTCGAGCGCCGGGATTGGCAACAAGTTAATGAATGCCAAGTTAATCGAGATCAGCGCCGCGAAGCCGACAAAATTGCGCCAGCCGAGGCTCAGTTGCTCACCCGAATACTTGGCGATCTTGATCGGCCCGCCGAGTTCCTCGACCGAGCGACGGCCGGTGACGATCTGCCACACGCCCTGGACCATCAGCCGCATGGTATCGCCGGTCTGTTCGACGCCCAGCACAACCGCCTCGGCCGGGCCCACCTGCACGATCTCGCCGGCGGTCGAATTGACGCCGAGCTGGCCGATGCGGAAGGTGTTGCCGAAACGATCGTGCTCGACCACGCCTGGGACGACGAAGGTCAGTGTCCGACGTTCGCCCCCATGCTGCATCAGCAGACGCAGCCGGGCGCCGGGATTGGGCGCCACGATGTCGCGCAACTGGTCGAAGCTCCCGATCGGCTGTCCGTCGACCTCGAGGAAGCGGTCGCCGGGGCGAATGCCCAGCTTGTCGGCGGCGCTGCCGGCCTGGACGGCCGAAACGACCGGCGGAATCACCAGCTTGCCGTAAGCGAAGTTGAACGCGGCGAGGATGGCGATGGCGATGAGGAAATTGGTCAGCGGCCCCGCCGCGACGATCAGCGCGCGCTGCCACAAGGACTTGGCCTGGAAGGTCTTCTCACGCTCCTCGGGCGGCAGGCTGAGCCATTCGTCGCTCGGCTGGCTCGCCGGGTTCATGTCGCCGGCGAACTGGACGTAGCCGCCGAGCGGCAGCGCCGAGAGCTTCCAGCGGGTGCCGCGCCTGTCGGTGAAGCCGGCGATCTCCTGGCCGAAGCCGACGGAAAACGAATCCGCCTTCACGCCGAAAATGCGTCCGACGAGATAATGGCCGAGCTCGTGCAGGGTCACCAGCGGGCCGAGAACCAGCAGGAATCCGACGAGCCACATCCAGATGGGGGCGGACTGAAACAAGCTTATACGTGCTCCAAGGCTTCGGCTGCGCGGATGCGCGCTTCCCGGTCAACGGCGAGCACCTCGTCGAGGGTCCCGGGCGCGCCCGATAGTGTGCCGGAAAGCGTCTGCGCCACCAATGCACAAATATCGGTGAACGCGATCTGACCGGCGAGGAAGGCGGCCACCGCCACCTCGTTCGCCGCGTTGAGCACCGCCGGAGCCGCGCCGCCGGCCTGAGCCGCCTCGCGCGCCAGCCGGGTGGCCGGGAAACGTTCCTCGTCCGGGGCGAAGAAACTCAGGGTACCGATTGTCGGCAGATCAAGCGGTTGCAGTTCGGTCTTCATACGCCGTGGCCAGGCGAGACACGAGGCGATCGGCACGCGCATGTCGCTCGGGCCGAGCTGAGCGAGGGTCGAGCCGTCGTGGTACTCGACCAGCGAATGGATCACGCTTTGCGGATGGACGACGACGCGGATGCGCTCGAGCCCGACCGGGAACAGATGGTTCGCCTCGATCACCTCGAGGCCCTTGTTCATCATCGTGGCCGAATCGACGCTGATCTTGGCGCCCATGTCCCAGTTGGGATGCGCCACCGCCTGCGCCGGCGTGGCGCTGGCGAGCTGCTCGGGGGTCCATGTGCGCAGCGGCCCCCCGCTGGCTGTGAGCGTGATCCAGCGCACGTCGGCCAGCTCTTCGCCGTGGAGGCACTGGAAGATCGCGTTGTGCTCGGAATCGACCGGCAGCAGCGTCGCGCCGTGCCGGGCCACCGCCGCGGTCATCACCGCGCCGGCCGAGACCAGCGCTTCCTTGTTGGCCAGCGCGACCACCCCGCCCTGCTCGATCGCCGCCATCGTCGGCCCGAGCCCGGCACAGCCGACGATCGCCGCGACGGTGACGTCCGCCCCGCGCGCCGCCGCCTCGCACAGCGCGGCAGGTCCGCCCGCCGCCTCGACCTGCGATCCGGCCAGCGCCTCGCGCAGCGCCGGCAAGCAGCTGTCATCCGCCACCACCGCCAGCTTCGCCCCGAACTCGCGCGCGAGCGCGGCCAGCTCGACGGCCTGGCAATTCGCGGTCAGCGCTTCGACGCGCCATTCCGCGCGATTGCGCCGCACGAGATCGAGCGTCGACGCGCCGACCGAGCCGGTGGCCCCGAGGATGGAGATCGAGCGCATCGCTCAGGCGAAGCCCTGCAGCACGCCGACGACCAGCGCTACCGCGAGCATCCCGTCGATGCGGTCGAACACGCCGCCGTGGCCGGGGATCAGCTTCGAGCTGTCCTTCACCCCCGCCCGCCGCTTGAGCCAGCTCTGGAAGAAGTCGCCCGCCTGGGCGACCACCGCGAGCACGGCGCCGACGAGCGCGGCGGCGGTCACGTCGTCCCACGCCACGTCGACCAGTTCCGCCCAGGTGTGATAGCCGGCCGTGTAGAAGAACACGCCGGCCACCAGCGTCAGCCACAGGGCGGCGAAGGCCATGCCTCCGAACAGCCCGGCCCAGGTTTTCGACGGGCTGATCCGCGGGGCGATCTTGGGCCCGCCGATCGCGCGCCCCGTGAAATAGGCGCCGGTGTCGGTGAAGATCACCACCCCGATCGCGGCGAGCAGGTAGTAATTGTCGAGCGAGGCCATGACCCACCCGGCGATGCCGAAATAGGCCGCGCCGGCGAGAATGCCGACTATGCGCCAAACAGGACTCGCGGTCGCCTTGAGGGCCAGCAAGACGAACTCGCCGAAACCGACCAGCGCGACCAGCCAGATGAAGCCCGCGAGCACCGCGCCGCCCATCCACAGCGCGGCGCCGGCCACGGCGAGCATGACGACCGCCGAGAGCGCCCGCTTGGGCAGGTCCGAGGACTTCGCCTTCACCGGCACCTCGACGGCCTTATCGTCCACCATAACGCCGCTCCCGCCGGGCAAAGTCGTCGAGCGCCTGGCTGAGGTGCTCGGGGGTGAAGTCGGGCCACAGTTCCTCGGTAAACCAGAACTCGGCATAGGCCGACTGCCACAGCAGGAAGTTCGACAGGCGGTGCTCACCGCTGGTGCGGATCAGCAGGTCGAGCGGGGGCAAGTCGGCTGTGTCGAGGTGGGCGGCGATGGTTTCGGTGGTCACTTCGCCGCCGGCAGCGGCTTCCGCGGCGGCGCGGGCGATTTCCTGCTGCGAGCCGTAGTTCAGCGCCACCGCCAGCGTGCGCCCGCCCCCGGCGGTGCGCGCCAGGGCATCTTCGAGCATTTCGACAATATCGGCGTCTAAAGCCGTGTAATCCCCGATTATCTTTAGCCTGACGCCGTTTTCGACGAACTCCGGCAAGTCCGACTTGATGAACCGCCGCATCAGCCCCATCAGGTCACGGATCTCCTCTTCGGGCCGCTTCCAGTTCTCGCTCGAGAACGCGTAGAGCGTCAGGCATTCGAGGCCGGTGCTCTCCAGCGCGCGAACCAGCCGGCGCACAGCCTCGACGCCTTTCTGGTGGCCCATGGCCCGCGGCAGGTGGTGGCGCTTCGCCCAGCGCCCGTTGCCATCCATGATGATCGCGACGTGGCGGGCGCGCTGCTGCGGAAGGTCGGTCATGAGAGAACGGTGAGGTCGAAACGTCTCACTGCGTCATGATTTCCTTTTCCTTCGCCGTGGCGGCGGCATCCGCCTCGGCGACGAACTTGTCGGTCGACTTCTGCACCTCGTCCTCGAGCCGCTTGCGGTCGTCCTCGGAGATGTCCTTGCGCTTCTCGTCTTCCTTGAGCGCTTCCATCCCGTCGCGGCGGACATTGCGGATGGCGATCTTGGCATTCTCGGCATACTTGCCGCACAGCTTGGCAAGCTCCTTGCGGCGTTCCTCGGTGAGGTCGGGCAGCGGCAGGCGGATCGTCTGGCCATCGATCATCGGGTTGAGGCCGAGGTTGGCCTTGGCGATGCCCTTTTCGACCGGGATCACGTTGGCCTTGTCCCACACCTGCACGCTGAGCATGCGCGCTTCCGGCGCCGAGATCGTCGCCACCTGATTGAGCGGCATCATCGCGCCGTAGACCTCGACATGCACCGGCTCGAGCAGCGCGATGTTGGCGCGGCCGGTGCGCAGGCCGGACAAGTCGTGCTTGAGCGCCTCGACCGCGCCCTGCATCCGCCGTTCGATGTCGGCTTTGTCGAATTTCGCCATCTCAGGCCTCTCCTTGCACTATCGTCTGCACGCCCTTGCCCGCCAGCACCCGCGCGAGATTGCCGTTCTCGCGGATCGAGAACACAACGATCGGGATCGCGTTATCGCGGCACAGGGCCACGGCGGAGGCATCCATTACCTTCAGGTTGTCTGCCAGAACCCTGTCGTAAGTGACTGTTTCAAAGCGCTTGGCCTTGGGATTCTTCTTGGGATCGGAATCATAGATTCCGTCGACGCTGGTGCCCTTGAGCAGCGCGTCGCACTTCATCTCGGCGGCGCGCAGCGCGGCGCCGCTGTCTGTGGTGAAGTAGGGGCTGCCGACGCCGGCGGCGAAGATCACCACCCGGCCCTTCTCGAGATGGCGCTCGGCGCGGCGGCGGATCACCGGCTCGCACACCTGGTCCATCTGGATCGCCGACTGCACGCGGGTATGGACGCCGATCTGCTCGAGCGCGTTCTGCATCGCCAGCGCGTTCATCACCGTCGCCAGCATGCCCATGTAGTCGGCCTGCGCGCGGTCCATCCCCGCAGCCGCCCCGGCCATGCCTCTGAAGATGTTGCCGCCGCCGATGACCAGGCAGATCTGCAGGCCGCTGTCTTTCGCCGCCTTCACCTCGCGCGCCAGCTCGCCGACCACCTTGGGGTCGAGCCCGAACGACTGATCGCCCATCAGCACTTCGCCCGACAGCTTGAGCAGGACGCGTTTGACAGGCGGCATGGGCATGGCGCGGCGGGACCTTCCGGGACAGTTCGCCGCCCTTATAGAGCGCGTCCGTCCGGTGCCAAGGGCGCGATTTTCCCGCATCGCGCGGCCGCGCCGGCCAGCCACGCGCTCGTTCGAATGTTGGATCGGCCCGCGCGAATGTTGGATACGCGGGAAGCCCCGACGAGTAGCAGGGCAGGCGACGGAGTCTGCTTCACAGGTGCCTCAAGGTGTTTTCGGTAGGAGAAGTGTCACCCTGTCGCCGGGACCGAAAAGCCCGGGTTTGCGCGGGTTTGCCGGGCGACAGGTGGGTGACAGGGTCCGTAAAGTGTCACCCGATTCGGCAGCCTGGCCGCGGCGCACGGAAAAGGCCGCCGAACTCGCGTCCGGCGGCCTCTTGCGTTCGGTTGGCAAGCTCAGCCGGCGACGGCCGCGGCAACCTCCGCCGCGAAGTCGCTGGCTTCCTTCTCGATGCCTTCGCCGAGCTGGAAGCGGACGTAGTCCTTGAGCACGATCTCGCTGCCGGCGGCCTTGCCCGCCTGCGCCACGAAGTCGGCGATCGGGGTCTTGTTGTCGAACACCGAGAGCTGGCTGAGGAGAGCGTTCTCCTTGGCGAACTTCTTGATCGCGCCGTCGACCATCTTTTCCTGGACCTCGGCCGGCTTGCCGCTCTCGGCCGCCTTCTCGCGGGCGACCTTGCGCTCGCGCTCGATCACCTCGGGGTCGAGGCCGTCGGCGTTGAGCGCCTGCGGAAACGCCGCGGCGATGTGCATCGCCAGCTGCTTGCCGAGCGGCTCGAGCACGTCGGCGCCGGCGGCGCTCTCGAGCGCGACGAGCACGCCGATCTTGCCGAGGTTCGGGCCTTGCGCGTTGTGCATGTAAGGCACGACCACGCCCTGGCCGACGCTGACGTGCTTCATCCGGCGGACCTGCTGGTTCTCGCCGATTGTCGCGACGTTGTCGGTCAGCTTGTCGGCCACCGTGCCGCCGCCGGGATAAGCGGCCGCCTTGAGCGCCTCGACGTCGTCGGTGCCGAGACCGAGCGCGACCTCGGTGGTCTTGCGGACGAAGTCCTGGAACTGGTCGTTCTTGGCCACGAAGTCGGTCTCGGAATTGACCTCGACCGCGACACCGGTGGTGCCGTTGACGGCCACGCCGACCAGCCCTTCGGCCGCGGTGCGGCTCGACTTCTTGGCAGCGGCGGCGAGGCCGCGGGCCTTCAGCGAGTCGACCGCGGACTCGAAGTCGCCGCCGCTCTCGTCGAGCGCTTTCTTGCAGTCCATCATGCCGGCGCCGGTGCGCTCGCGCAGGTTCTTCACGTCAGCGGCTGTGTAAGCCATGGTCTTGTACCTCTTGAATTGAACGGGACCGGGCGCCGGGCCTCGCTAAATGGGGGCCCGGCGCGCGGATCGCTAGTGCGAGCCGGGGGCTCAGGCTTCGGCGGGTGCCTCTTCGGCAGCCGGTTCGGCGGCGGCGGGTTCCTCGGCAACGGCTTCCGCCGGCGGTTCGGCCATCGCGCCGAAGTCGGCGCCCGAATCGACCACGCCTTCGCCGCGGCCGCTCATCGCCGCCTGGGCCACCGCGTCGCAGTACAGGCGCACCGCGCGGCTGGCATCGTCGTTGCCCGGGATCGGGAAGGCGATGCCGCTCGGATCGACGTTCGAATCGAGGATCGCCACGACCGGGATGCCGAGCACGTTGGCTTCCTTGATCGCCAGCTCTTCCTTGTTGGCGTCGATCACGAACATCACCGCGGGAATGCCGCCCATGTCGCGGATGCCGCCGAGCGACATCTCGAGCTTCTCGAGCTCGCGGGTCAGCTGCAGCACTTCCTTCTTGGTCAGGCCCGAGGTGTCACCCGCGAGCTGCTCCTCAAGGCTCTTGAGCCGCTTGATCGAACCGGAAATGGTCTTCCAGTTGGTCAGCATGCCGCCGAGCCAGCGGTGGTTGACGAAGTGCTGGCCGCTGCGGCGGGCCGCTTCGGCGATCGGATCCTGCGCCTGGCGCTTGGTGCCGACGAACAGCACCTTGCCGCCGGCGCGGACGGTATCCTGGATGAAGTCGAGCGCGCGCGCGAACAGCGGCACGGTCTGCGACAGGTCGATGATGTGAACCCCGTTGCGGGCGCCGAAGATGTACGGCTTCATCCGCGGGTTCCAGCGGTGGGTCTGGTGGCCGAAGTGGGCCCCGGCCTCGATCAATTGCTGCATGGTGACGGTCGGAGCCGCCATAAGGAATTCCTTTCCGGTTATGCCTCTGGAAGGCGCTGGAACCCTGGCGGAGCGTCCCGCTGGGGCACCGGACTGTGTGCCTTCCATGTGAATTTGCCGTTCGGACCGACAAGCGGACCATCCGGCGGGGCCGGCCCTTAACGGCGAACGCCGGGCAAATCCAGCGCAATTCGCCGTGCTGCCGATTCACCTTGCCGCAAATTGGGGCTTGACGTTAGAACAAACCATGAACATATACCGAATCAGGCGGACAGACCGGGAACGGAACGATCGCCTGGACACTTCTACCGCAAATCTCCCGCGGCCGTTTCCCGGCACGGGCAAGCAAGGTTCACGGATATGTTCGCTACGCTCTTGACCCTCGCCTTCGTCGCCGCCGCGGCCCTGGCCGTCGCGGTGATTGCCGCGTCTCTCGCGAAGGGCTTTGCTGCTGCCACGATGGTTCGGCAGCAGCTCGCCCTTTGCAGCGACACGCGGACGGTGACGGTGCGGCACGAGCGTGGCCGCGCCTGCCCGGTGGTTATGGCGCGGACGTCACGTCGAGCGGTTCGGCCGGCCCCGATGCCTGCGCTTCAATCGCGCCGGCGCGCAGCCGCCTGACCTTCGCGTACTTGGCGATCCCCAGCGGCATCAACGCCAGGTAGACGACGCAGATTCCCGTCAGCGTCCAGAAGGGTTCCACCAGCAGCGCGGCGAATACCAGCCCCACGAGAGCGATCGCTTCGAGCCTGATCGAGCGCCTCGGCCGGATCGATTTCCAGCTCATCGTGGCGATGTTGGAAATCATCAGGAAGGCCATCGCCGCGACCCACGCTGCCACCAGCCAGGGATTGCGGAACACCGGCTCACCGGTGGCGATCCACAAGTACATCGGCAGGAACGCCAGGCCTGCGCCGACCGGGGCGGGAACGCCGGTGAGGAACCCGGCGGACTTGTGCGGCTGGTCGTCCTCGTCGATCCGCGCGTTGAAGCGGGCGAGCCGCAGCGCGCAGCAGATCGCGAATGCGAGGCTGGCGAACCAGCCGAAGCGCGGCAGCTCCTGCAAAGACCACAGGAACAGCACCAGCGCCGGCGCCATCCCGAAGCTCAGTGAATCCGCCAGGCTGTCGAGCTCCGCCCCGAAGCGCGACTGCGCCTTGAGCAGGCGGGCTATCCGCCCGTCGATTCCGTCGAGCACGCCGGCAAAGACGATCGCCAGCAGCGCTTTCTGCCAATCGTCCGGGTGCCCGTAAGCCGCCGAGATTGCAAAGCGAATGCCGGTAAGGCCCGAACAAAGCGCCGCTGCCGTGATCGCATTCGGCAGCACCGCGCGCACCGTCAGCCCGCCCCCGAAGCGCCGCGTGACCGGAATGTCGTCCTCGCTCGCCTTCGGGCCGAGCCAGGCCGGCCCTGGATCGATCGGCCTTTCGTCGTCGAACTCGGGGCCGCTCATTGGCTGACGCCTTCGATCAGCCCCTGCTTGCCGATCTCCGCAAGCACGGTCTCCCCGCCGATCACCTTTTGCCCGAGCAGCACCTTCGATTCGGTGCCGCGCGGCAAGTAGACGTCGACCCGGCTGCCGAAACGGATCAGCCCCACGCGCTGCCCGGCGGCGACGATGTCGCCCGGCTTGATGAACGGTACGATGCGCCGCGCCACCAGCCCGGCGATCTGGGTGAACGCCACCCGCACGCCGTCGGCGCGCTCGATCAGCACGTGCTGGCGCTCGTTCTCCTCGCTCGCCTTGTCGAGGTCGGCGTTCACGAACTTGCCCGGAATGTAGATCACCCGGGCGACCGTGCCGCCGATCGGGGCGCGGTTGATGTGCACATCGAACACCGACATGAAGATCGAGATGCGGGTGACCGGCTCGGCCGTCAGCGCGTCGCCAGCTTGCCCGTCGGGCACCTGCAACTCGGCCGGCGGCGGCACTTGCTGGATCAGCGTGATGAGCCCGTCGGCGGGCGAAACGATCAGGTCCGCGCCTTGCGGCACGACACGCTCCGGATCGCGGAAGAAGGCGAACACGCCGAGCGAGCCGAGCAGCAAGGGCCAGCCGAGAATCTGCCAATGCAGGATCAACAGGACGATCAGCGAAACGCCAACCGCGGCGAGTCCGAATTTGCGCCCTTCGGGATGGATCGGAGGCCAGCCCCATTCGGCGTCGCCCCGGCCCCGGTTGTCTAACAGGTCACCGGCCATGGCGGGCATCTAGAATGTCCGCCCCGCGGCTACAAGCAAAGAAGCCGCTGGCGGCCGATCCGCCCTTAGCAGATTCCTTAGAATTCGCGGGTATCGCACCCGGCATGACGAGCGGAGGCACAATTGGGCTGCGCGGCCCGGTGAATGCGGGCGAGTGCCGGACGTGGCTCGCGGCCGACGCCCCCACTTACGTCATTGCCGTGTTCCTGTTTGCCCTCTGCCTGGTGCTGATGGCGATGAAGGGCATCTACTTCGGTCCGGACCTGATCGCAGTGAATGCACAGGTCTTCGCGATCAGCGCGATGCTCATGATTGCCATGGACGCCGGATGGCAGCTGTGGCGGCACCGCGTCGCCAGTCCGGCCGCCTTTCTCAGGGACCGTTATCTACAGCCGGACCGCCTTTCGCGGCTGCTGGCCGGGCTGCCGATGCTGGCCGTGTTCATCTGCTTCATGCCGTTCTTTTCCAAGATGAAGGCAATGATCCCGCTGTTCAACGCCTATACCTGGGACCAGACCTTCATCGGCTGGGACCGCGCCCTGTTCTTCGGACATGACGCCTGGCAGGTGCTGCAGCCCTTCGTCGGGTATCCACCGATCACGGCATTCCTGGCGCTGCTGTATCAGGTGTGGTTCCTGCTGCTTTACCCGGGCTGCCTGTTCTTCTGCTTTTTCGGTGTCGACGATCTCACCCGCCGCAGGTTCTTCCTTTGCTTCGTCCTGAGCTGGACGGTGATCGGGGGCGCCCTCGCCACGGCCTTCGCCTCGGTCGGCCCCTGTTTCCTCCAGCCGCTGCTCGGCGATCCGCATTTCGCCGCGCAGATGGCCTACCTCAACGCAGCCGACGGCCATATCCCGGTGATGACGCTGACCGTGCAGCAATTGCTGCTCGACTGGTTTCACGCAGATTCGCGCGGCCTCGGCAGCGGCATCACCGCCATGCCCTCGATGCACATTTCCATGGCGTTCCTGTATTACCTGGCGATGCGCCATGTATCGAAGCGGGCGGGATCGTTCGTCCTCGTGTTCCTGGCCCTGATCTTCGTCGCCTCGGTCCACCTGGCCTATCATTACGCGGTCGACGGCATTGTCTCGATCATCGTCACTGCGGCGCTCTGGTGGTCATCTAAGCGGGTGTTCGCCTGGTGGGACCGGCAGCGCAGCACCGCCGCGGCGCCGAGGTCAGAGCCGGCCATCGCCTGATTGCGCAATTGGACTTCTGTTCACCCGGCGCGGCTAACAGCGGCGGGCGAGTGCCGAGTTCGATGTCCCTCGAGCGCTGGCGTGAGGCTTAGCCCCTGAGCTAGTCGCGGCGGTTGTCGCGAAAATGGGTATAGGACCGCAAGACCTGACGAAGCCGCTCGATGGCTTCCTGCCGGTGATCCTCGGGAATTCGTCCCAGATCCGACTTCAGTCCGGTGACGAGGTCGGCATAGGCATTCTGCCAGTCTTGCCCGACCGCGCGCTGTGCGCCGGGAAGACCTGTCGTCAGGCGTCGCGCTTTTTGCCTCACAGAAAGAGCATAGCTTTCGCCGATTTTCGGCAGCCGGACGTTGAGATCCGGTTCGCGTTGTTGCAGTTCCCTTCGCATCGCTTCGAGACCTTCGGACTCGCCGTGATCAAGAAAGAGCGTCCCCGAAATCGGAGCGCGATGCACGATCCAGTCGAGAAGCTCGCTCTGGTCCGCATGAGCCGAGTAGTTATCGATCCGCCTGATCTGCGCACGGACCTGCACGTCGGTTCCGGAAATCCGCACCGCGTGCGCGCCGTCGACAAGCACTCGGCCGAGGGTGCCCTGGGCCTGATAGCCGACGAACAGGATCGTCGATCCGCGCCGGTGGAGATTATGCAGCAGATGGTGGCGAATACGGCCGCCCTCGCACATTCCGGAGGCCGCGATGATGATCGCGCCCGACATCGAATTCAGGCGTATCGACTCTGCAGCATCGCCGACAAAGTGAAAGCCGGGATCCGCAAATATATTTATCCCGCCGGTGTCAGCCAGCTCGGAGGCGTATTTCGCGAACACCTCTGTGATCTGCCGGGCAAGCGGGGAATCGATGAACACGGGTGCTTTGGGAATGTCGTTGCCCTGCATCAGGTAAGCGAGGTCGAGAAGCAATTCCTGGGTGCGTTCGAGCGCGAATGCGGGGATGATCAGGTTGCCTCCACGGGCAATGGCCGCGACGACTTCGGCTCGCAAGATTTCTCGGCGCTGTTCGATCGTCAATTTCTCTCGGGTGCGGCCACCATAGGTGCTTTCGCACACCACGTAGTCGAAGCCAGAGGGGCCGTCGGGGTCGGCGAGGAAAGCCTTGAACTCGGGGCCGATGTCGCCCGAGCACATTGCGTGTACGGATCCGCCTTCGAGTTCGACCGACGCCGAACCGAGGACATGGCCGGCATTCCAGAAGCGTGCCCGGAAGCCCGGTGCCGGTTCGAACCAGCTGCCGAGCTCAACCGGCTTGCATAACCGCCAGGCCGCTAGCGCGTCCTGCTCAGTGTAGAGCGGTGCGAACGGCGCGTTCCCGGCGCGATCCCGACGGCGATTGTGCCGCTCGGCTTCCATTTCCTGGATGCGTCCGGCGTCGGCGAGCATGAATTCGAGTAGATCGTGTGTTGGCTCGGTGCACCAGATTGCGCCTTTGAAACCCTCCGCCGCCAGTTTCGGCAGCAGACCGCAGTGGTCGATGTGGGCATGGGTAAGAACGACGGCTTCAATGCGCCGCGGTTCGAAGGCAAACGCGCCCAGGTTCAGCGCTTCGAGGGAGCGCGAACCTTGGAACAACCCGCAATCGACCAGGACGTGCCGGCCCCCGCAGACGAACTCCATGCACGAACCGGTTACCGTGCCGGCGGCGCCATGAAACGTTAGCTTGAGCGCATCGTCAGTCACTACAAGCTCCATCGGCGGCGGCGGATTTCCTCAGCCAGAAGACCGGCGATCGGCAATGTTCCGACAGGGCCGGCGACGCTATCGGTCGCACGGATCGGTGTAATTCCGGCTTCGCGCAGCTCCGCCAGGTCGGCTTCCGCAGCGAGGCAGTGCGTCGCGAGCACCTCGATGTTTCGCGCCCCGGCTTCGCGCATCAAGCGGGCGGCAGCAAGGAGAGTGCCGCCGCTCGAAATCAGATCATCGACTATGACCACGCGCCGGCCCTTTGCCCTCTCCGCGTCGGGGATCGCAACATCCACGCTGCGATCGCCGGCGCGGCGCTTTGTTCCCAGAACGAACTCGAGCTGCAGTGGGCCGGCAATCCGCTCCACCCATTGGTGGGCTTCTCCGTCGGGCCCAACCAGCAAGGGATCGTCGCGCTTGTCGAGCGCGGCGGCCAGGACAGGCGCCGCCGAAACAGCGACAGCTTCGATCCCGGGCATGATGGCGGCCAGCGAGTGCGTGCGGTGAAGGTGCGGATCGAGCGTCAACAACCCATCGAAGTGCTCTGCGAGCACCTTGCCGATGACACGTTGGCTTACTGCTTCTCCGGCGTGGAACACGGTGTCCTGCCGCATATAGGCCAGATAGGGGGCGACCAAAACGACCTGCGCGGCACCATTGTCACGCAATGCCGCGGCAGCCAGCAGGATTTCGATCAACTTGTCATTGGGGTGATCGAGCGAACAATAGAGCAGTGCCGTTGAGGACGATGGCTCGACCTGAACGAGGCTTTCGCCGTCCGGGAAACTTCGCGAGGCAACCGCGCGATGCGGAACGCCGAGGGCGCGCGCCAACCGTTCCGAAGCGGCCGCCTGGGCGGCAAAGCCAAACACCGTGCAACTCATGAGCCAACCTCGTAGCCGGAGTCTTCGGCGGCAAGGTCGCGCGCGAAGCCGAGTCCGGTCTCCGAGTTGGCGAAGATTCGATAGAGCGCCTCGCCCTTGCGGACGTGGGCGCCGACCTTGCAAAACAAGTCGATCCCTGCACCTTCGTCCATCGGCGCCCCGGCGAGGCGCGCAATGCGGGCAATGCGCTCACAGTCGATCTGTCGAACCGTGCCGGCTTCAGCGGCGACAATATCAATATGCCTACTGCCCAACTGCGGTTGCACGGCGCGCCGACCCTGTGCCGCGATTATCCGCTCCATGGCCGCGAGCGCCGCACCGGAAGCCAACAGTTCCAGCGCACGGGCATAGCCGCGGCCTCCTTCCAGCGCAGGATCGAATTCGAGCATGTGTCCGGCGAGCACGACCGCGTGCTCGCGCAGGTCGGCGGGCGCGTCGTCTTCGTTCCGCAGCACCGCCATGACGTCGCGTGCTTCGAGGACCGGGCCGACACCGCGACCTACCGGCTGCGAACCGTCACTGAGGACAATCGTCGTCACCAGGCCAAGGTGACGGGCGACGTATTCGAACAGCTTGCGCAGCCGAACGGCATCGCTTTGGTTACGGACCTTTGCCGTTGGGCCGACTGGAATATCGATTACCAGATGAGTAGATCCGGCAGCGACCTTCTTGGACAGAATTGAGGCGACCATCTGCTCGAAGGTGTCGAGCCTGAGCGGACGCTCCACCGAAATCAGAACGTCGTCGGCCGGCGAAAGGTCAACGCGTCCGCCCCAGGCCAGAAACGCCTTCTCGGAGGCAATGATCTCCGCCATCCGCTCTTCCGTGAGATCGACGTTGGCGAGTACCTCCATCGTGTCGGCAGTACCTGACGGCGATGTAATCGCACGCGAAGAGGTCTTCGGGCAGATCAATCCGTGGGCAGCGACGATCGGGACCACGATCATCGACGTGCGGTTTCCCGGAATTCCCCCGATACAGTGCTTGTCGACGACCAGCGGAGCGTCCCAGTGCAAGCGGTTGCCGGCTTCCACCATCGAGCGGGTCAGAGAAAGCGTCTCCTGCGTACTCATAAAGCCGGCGCAGGCAACGAGGAAGGCGCCGATCTCCATTGGCGAATAGAGATGGTCGGCGATGTCGTGAACAATCATCGCGATCTCGCTGTCGGAAAGCGTATCGCCGTCAATCTTGCGACGAACGGACTCGAGGCTGGCCGGTTGGCGTGCCTGCTCGATGGCAACCTCCGTTCCCTCGGCACAGCCGAGGCGACGAAAGGCTTGTTCGCCGAGGCCGATCTGGCCGTGACCGACCAGGCTTTCGTCGTCCACGATATTCAAGGTGGCGAGGATTTCGTGGCAACCGACCGAGACACGAATCTTGCGCAAAGCCTGGAACTGCTCAGGCGAGTAACCTTCGCCATCGCGCAGCAGGAAGACCGTATTCTCGGGAAAGGTGTCGACCGGCACCCGTTTGATCGTCGGCATGAGCCACCTTCCTCGCAATTCCAATGCCATCGGGTGGCTGGTGCTGAAAGAGGTAGGCGCCGGCCCGGGCGATCCTGTATCGGGAAACCTACGGAGCAAATCTCCTCCGTGCGGCGCCATTTCAGGCCGGAAGAGATCTCCTCGGCAAATATGCAGACCGGCTGGTGGACAGGGGTGGATTCGAACCACCGTACGCTTGCGCGGGCAGATTTACAGTCTGCTGCCTTTAACCACTCGGCCACCTGTCCACCCTGATGCCGGGTGACGGGCGAACCCGCTGAATTGCGCCCCGCGCTGCGGGGCTCCGGCCGAGTGCCGGGGTCCATGGCGAAGCGGCGCTTGCCTGTCAATGGCGGCGCTGGCAGGGGATGGCCGATGGCAAAAGGCGGAAACAAGAAAGCGCTGCGCGGGCGCGCGGGACGGATGCAGGGCGGGCGCGGTTCGGGGCGGCCGACGCACGGCCACGTTCGCCTGTGGGGCCGGCACGCGGTGGAGGCGGCGCTGAAGAATCCCGCGCGCCAGCACCGCAAGCTGTGGGCTACGCGCGAAGGCGTCGCCTCGCTCGACGGCGAGCTGCCGGCCGGGTTTCCGATCGAATACGCCGAGGTTGCCGACCTCGCGCGGCTCGTCTCGCACGATGCGCCGCACCAGGGCCTGGTGCTCGAATGCGAGCCGCTCGACGACATCCATCTCGACGACGTGCTCAGCGGCGACGCCGATCGCCCGATCGTCGTGCTCGACCAGGTCACCGATCCGCACAACGTCGGCGCGATCCTCCGCTCGGCGGCCGCGTTCGGCGCCGCGGCGCTGGTGACGCAGGACCGCCACGCTCCGCCCGAAAGCGGCGCGCTGGCCAAAGCGGCCTCCGGCGCGCTCGAGTCCGTACCGTGGGTGCGAGTGGTCAACCTCGCTCGCGCGCTCGAGGAGATCGCAGAGGCGGGTTACTGGCGCATCGGCCTGGCCGGCGATGCCGACGCCGAATTCGCGCAGGCGCTGGCTGCTGGACCGGTAGCACTGGTTTTAGGTGCGGAAGGCGAAGGCTTGCGGCATAACATCGCCGCGCATTGCGACGCGCTCGCACGGCTACCGATCGGCGAGGCGATGGAAAGCCTCAACGTATCGAACGCCGCCGCGATCGCGCTCTACGCGGTGGCGACACGGCCCGGCTAGTCGGGCCTGACGGGGGGTAGGCGATGTTCACGTGGTTCCGGCGGGCCCTGGTGCCCGCGCTCGCATGCCTGGCGCTGAGCGGCTGCTTCCTGCAGCCGGGGAAGTTCGATTCGACGCTCGACTTACGCAAGGATGGGTCTTTCACCTTCGCCTACAAGGGCCAGATCTACCTGCTCGCCCTGAGCAAGATGGCCGACATGGCCGGCAAGGCAGAGACTGCCGGCGACCAGTTCGTCGCCGAAGCCTGCCACGACGACAATTTCGACGAGCGGACCTGCACGGCCGAGGAACTCACCGAGCAGAAGCGCGCCTGGGAAGAGGGCAGAGAAAAGAAGAAACTGGAGGACCAGAAGAACGCCGAGATGATGCGCGCCATGCTCGGCGGGATCGACCCGGCCGATCCGGAAGCGGCCAGGGAACTGGCCGAGCGTTTGCGCCACCAGGCCGGTTGGCGTTCGGTGACTTACGTCGGTGACGGATTGTTCGAGGTCGACTTCGCGCTTTCGAGCAAGCTGACGCACGACTTCGCCTTTCCCACCATCGAGCGCTTCCCGATGGCCAATGCCTTCGTCATGGCCAATCGGCGCGCGGACGGCACGGTACGGATCGACGCGCCGGGCTTCACCGCCCAGAGCGCCACCAATCCGCTGCAGGCAATGATGTCAGGAGCCTTGGGCACCGGGATGAGCGATCCCACCGCAAACTCGGATGCCGGCGCGGCCGCGGTGCCGAACGTGCCCGAGATCGACGGCACGTTTCGCCTCGTCACCGACGGCGAAATCCTCGCCAACAACACCGACGAAGGGCCGCGGGCGGGCACCGGGGGCAAGGTCCTGCAGTGGCGCATTACCAAGCGGACCCAAGTGATGCCGCTGGCCCTGGTTCGACTGGTGCCGTAGCTGGCAAACGAAAGGCCGCTCCAGCGGAGCGGCCTTTCCATCGCAACAAGCCCGGCTCCCCCGCCGGGCCGTGCAAAATCAGTTCACTGAATCCTTCAGGCCCTTGCCCGCCTTGAACTTGGGCTGGGTCGACGCCTTGATCGTCATTGGCGCGCCGGTGCGTGGATTGCGACCCGTCGAAGCCTTGCGCTTGGCCACCGAGAACGTGCCGAACCCGACCAGCCGCACTTCGTCGCCCTTCGACAGCGTGCGCGTAATCGTGTCGAACACACCCTCGACCGCTTTCGTGGCATCGCTGCGCGACAGTCCGCTGGCGTCGGCGACTGCACCGATCAGTTCGTTCTTGTTCATGGTCGGAGAAACCCCCCTCATTTGTGTTGTCGGATCGAATTTGGAATCGCGTCGCGATGGCGCGGGAGTTGAGCGTCTTTTCCATGCCCTGTCAAAGCCAAAGCCGCCAAATTCCGCGCCTGGGCGGCGAATTGGCCGACATTTGACGCCGGGAGCGTCCCGCGCGGAAACAGAGCGTGCTTAACAGCGCGCTAAGGGTAGGACGGCGGCCACCGATTCGCTGCGCTGCAGCGCTCCTGCTGCGCGCGCTCAGTGAGCGGTCGTGGCAGTAGCCGGTGGGCTGCCCAACTGGCCAGGCTGACTGGCGAGATCGTCCGCCTCGGTCCATTCAATCGCTGCCGGCACCGCCGTCAACGCGACTTCGAGCACCTGGTCGACGTGTGCCACCGGGATGATCTCGAGCCCTTCGATCACATTGGCCGGAATCTCGGCAAGGTCCTTCACGTTGTCTTCTGGAATCAGGACGGTCTTGATTCCGCCGCGAAGCGCGGCGAGCAGCTTCTCCTTCAGCCCGCCGATAGCCAGTACCCGGCCGCGCAGCGTGACCTCGCCGGTCATCGCCACGTCCGGGCGCACCGGCACCCCCGTCAGGGTCGAGACGATGGAGGTGACCATGCCGACCCCGGCGCTCGGCCCGTCCTTCGGCACCGCCCCTTCAGGCAAGTGGATGTGGATGTTCTTGCGCTGAAAGATCGAAGGCTTGATGCCATAGGCCGGGGCGCGCGCCTTGACGAAACTGAACGCCGCGGCGACGCTTTCGGTCATCACTTCGCCGAGCTTGCCGGTGGTCTTGACCTCGCCCTTGCCGGGCACGGTGACGCTTTCGATCGTCAGCAGTTCGCCGCCGACTTCGGTCCACGCCAGGCCGGTAACCGCGCCGACCTGCGCCTCGTCCTCCGACATCCCGTGCTTGTATTTGCGAACCCCCGCGAATTCACCGAGGTTGTCCGGCGTGATAATCACGCGCTCGACCTTCTTCTCGAGGATTTGCCGCAGCGTCTTGCGCGCCAGCCGGGCGATCTCCCGCTCGAGCGTGCGCACGCCGGCTTCCCGGGTGTAGTAGCGGATCAGGTCGCGCAGGCCGTCTTCGGTCAGCTCGAACTCGCCCTGCTTGAGGCCGTGCGCCTCGACCTGCTTCTTGATCAGATGGCGCTGAGCGATCTCGACCTTTTCGTCCTCGGTGTAGCCTTCGAGACGGATGATCTCCATCCGGTCGAGCAGCGGCTGCGGCAGGTTGAGAGTGTTCGCGGTGGTCACGAACATGATGTCGGAAAGGTCGATGTCGAGCTCGAGATAGTGATCCTGGAACTTCGAGTTCTGCTCGGGGTCGAGCACCTCGAGCAGCGCGCTCGCGGGGTCGCCGCGGAAGTCCTGGCCGAGCTTGTCGATTTCGTCGAGCAGGAACAGCGGATTGCTGGTTCCGGCCTTGCGGAGGTTGGTGACGATCTTGCCTGGCAGGGAGCCAATGTAGGTACGCCGGTGGCCACGGATCTCGGCCTCGTCGCGCACGCCGCCGAGCGACTGGCGAATGAACTCGCGGCCCGTCGCACGGGCAATCGACTTGCCGAGGCTGGTCTTGCCGACGCCGGGAGGGCCGACGAGGCACAGGATCGGGCCCTTGAGCTTGTTGGTGCGCGCCTGGACAGCCAGGTACTCGATAATGCGGTCCTTGACCTTCGACAGGGCGTAGTGATCCTCGTCGAGGACCGCCTGGGCCTTGGCGATGTCCTTCTTGAGCCGGCTCTTCTTACCCCACGGCAGGCCGAGCAGCACGTCGAGATAGTTGCGGATCACCGTCGCCTCGGCGCTCATCGGCTGCATCGTGCGCAGCTTCTTGAGCTCGGCGCCGGCCTTCGCCTTGGCCTCCTTCGAGAGCTTGAGGGTCTCGATCTTCTGCTGCAGCTCGGCGAGTTCGTCGACCTCGCCCTCCTCCCCGCCGCCAAGCTCGCTCTGGATCGCCTTGAGCTGCTCGTTGAGGTAATATTCCCGCTGGGTCTTCTCCATCTGCCGCTTCACCCGGCCGCGGATCTTGCGTTCCACCTGCAGCACCGAGAGCTCGCTTTCCATCAGCGAGAAGACCATCTCGAGCCGCTTCAGCGCGTCCGTCTCGGTCAGCAACGACTGCTTGGTGGCGACCTTGCTGGTCAGCGCCCCGGCGATCGCGTCAGCGAGGCGGCCAGCATCGTCGATTTCGGCGAGCTCGGTCTCGATGTCGTCGGGCAGCTTCTTGTTGTGCTTGGCGTAATCGCCGAACTGCTCGAGCGCGCTGCGCATCAGCGCGGAAACTTGCGTGCCGCCGAGCTCTTCCTCTTCGATCAGCTCGGTCGTGGCGAGCACGTAGTCGTCGCGCTCCTCCAGATTGGTCAGCCTAGCGCGCTGCTGGCCCTCGACGAGAACGCGCACGGTGCCGTCGGGCAACTTCAGGAGTTGCAGCACCTGAGCGACCGTACCGATGTCGTAGAGATCGTCGCGTTCGGGATTGTCGCAGCCCTGATCGAGCTGGGCGACGAGGAGGATATCCTTGTCGCCGGCCATCGCCGCCTCGAGCGCCGTCACCGACTTGTCGCGCCCGACGAACAGCGGGACTACCTGGCCGGGGAACACGACCAAGTCGCGCAAGGGAAGCAGGGGAAACTGATTCATGAAGATATTCATCCGTCCAATATAACACCGCGCGGCAGAAAGCGCTCCAGCGCGCGTCTTGGCCCTGAATATGGGAAGCGCCGCGCACGCCCGCAACGGCGATAGCGGATTCGCTGTGGATGGAGGCGCGCTCCTGCCGTTTACGCGAATTTAGGGATGTCCCTTCATTCCCCGAGAATGTCCTTTGGCCGCGCAACCGCCCGCGATATTGCCGAACGAAGGGCCGAACCGCGCACTCCGCTGAATTGCCCCGCCCGATTGCGAACCTGCTTTGGCGACAGGACCGGTTCGCTGTCGGACCTGTCGGTCACGGGAACCCGCTTCCACACCGTCGATCCGCCGAGGGAGGGCACCACGGCGCTTCTTGAATGGGAGGGGCATGATTCGATCTGCCGCGTCGTCTGGACCAAGCCGGACACCTGCGGCCTCGTATTCGAGCCGCCGATAGCCCGCCACATCGTCGAGAAGTACGCACCGGCCGTCGGCCCCGTGGAGCCCCCGGCCGAGCTTGGCCGGATTGCGCCAGGAAAGCGCAGCTCGCTACGCGCGGTCCTGGTCAGAGGCGGCGACGAACCCTAGTCAGCCCATCCCCGGCAGCTTGAAACCGGGCGGCAGGCCCATTCCCGATTGCGCCTTGTGCATCTCGAGTTCGGCCGCGAGATCGGCCTTGGTGCGAGCATCGTTGAACGCGGCAGTCACCAGATCCTCGAGCATTTGCTTGTCCTCGGGCACGATCAGGCTGTCGTCGATCGACACCGACAGGATGCGGCCCTTGGCGGTAGCGCGGATCTTGACCAGCCCACCACCCGCGGAACCTTCAACCTCGAGCGAATCGAGCGTCGCCTGGACGTCACTCATCTGCTGCTGGATCTTCTCGGCGGCGGCTTGCGCGGCCTTGAGCATCTCTTCCATGTCCATCGCTTGATCCTAGGCTCTCTTGTTCCAGTTGCGGTTGCCTTGCGCGCCTTCCGCCTCGTCGACCAGCTCGGCGCCGGGGAACGCCGCGAACGCCGCCTCGACCAGCGGCGCGCTGCGGATCCGAGCGTCCTCGGCGGCCTTCACCGTCTCCGCCTGCTCGCGCAATGTGGGCAACGAAAGGCCCGTTCCCGCAGCGACCTGCCAGCGTTCGCCGGTCGCCTTGAGCAAGGCATCGCGCACTTCCGGCGCGGGGTCTTCGCCAAGTCCCGGCGCGACCTCGTAAACCAGCCTCCCGGGCGCCAGTTCGATGACCCGCAACCAGTCGCGCATGACTTGCGCAACCCTGATCGCGCCCGACTGTTCGACCCGCTCGACCAGCCGTTGCCAGCTTTCGAGCGACAGCGGGGCTGACGCAGACGCACCATTGCTTCCTTGCGGCGCAGCGGGAGCGTCGGCAACGCCGTTGGCGGCCATCGTCTCGAGCGCTTTTGCCAGCGTGCCCGGATCGGGCATCTCGGCGGCGTGAAGCACGCGCAGCAGCGCCATCTGCGCAGCGACCAGCGGGTCGGGCGCCTTGCGCACTTCGTCATGACCCTTGAGCAGCAACTGCCACAGCCGGTGGAGCTGCCCCGGCGAGAGCGACCCGGCCCACCGTTCGAGATCCTCGCGCTCCTCCTGCGTCGCCGCGTCGGCCGCGTTGCTGCCAATCTGGGCGACGGTGATGCCGTGGGCGAGCTCCATCATCGCCCGCATCAGCGCGAGTGGTTCGACGCCGAGCGCGTATTGCCGGTCGACCTCGGCGAGCAGCGCCTGCGGATCGCCTTCGAGCAGGGCCGCAAACAGCCGCCGCCGCGCGCCCTTGTCGGCGAGGCCGAGCATGTCCTGAACGCGTTCGGCGGTGATCTTGCCGCCGCCTTCGAGGTCGGCATGGGCGATCGCCTGGTCGAGGATCGACAAGCCGTCGCGGCTCGACCCCTCGGCCGCCGAGGCGATGATCGCCAGCCCCTCGGGCTCGGCCTCGACGCCTTCCTGGCGGCAGATCGAGGCGAACTGCTGCTCGAGAAGAGGCTTGGGGATGCGCTTGAGGTCGAAGCGCTGGCAGCGGCTGAGCACCGTCACCGGCAGCTTCTCGACCTCGGTGGTGGCGAAGAGGAACTTCACGTGCGGCGGCGGTTCCTCGAGCGTCTTGAGCAAGGCGTTGAACGCGTTGCGCGAAAGCATGTGGACTTCGTCGATGATGTAGATCTTGTAGCGCGCGCTGACCGCGGCGTAGCGCACCGCCTCGATGATCTCGCGCACGTCGTCGACGCCGGTGTGGCTGGCGGCATCCATCTCAATTACGTCGATGTGGCGGCCCTCGGCGATTGCGAGGCACGGTTCGCACACGCCGCAGGGATCGATCGTCGGCCCGCCCTGCCCGTCGGGGCCGACGCAGTTGAGCGCCTTGGCAATCAGCCGGGCGGTGCTCGTCTTGCCGACCCCCCGCACGCCGGTCATCAGGAAGGCGTGCGCCAGCCGGTCGCGAGTGATCGCGTTGGCCAGCGTCTTGACCATCGCGTCCTGCCCGATGAGCTCGGAAAAGGTCTGCGGCCGGTACTTGCGGGCGAGCACGCGGTAGGGAGTCGCCGCCGGTGCGGGCGCCGCCTTCGGAGCCTCCGGGGCGGTTTCGCCGAACATCGCCGCCTGGCCGGCGGATTCGAGCTCCGCCGCGCTAGGCTTGCTCTCGCCCTCCCCGTCCGGCGGCGGATCGTCGCCGAAGATGTCGCCGGAATCGGTCATGCCGGCAGGTTAGGGATTGGGGCGGAGAATGTCATGCGGTGAAAAAGGAGCCGGGCGACCCGCTGCCATCCGTTGTGGCTGCTTCCTTCCGGACCTGACCAGGTTGGCGGACGCGAACGCCCACCCGACTCCCGGGCGGGCATATGGCGGGAGTGGCGGCGATTTGCAAGTTAGCGGAAGTTGTCGGCGTAGGCCTGCAGCTTGAGCTTCCTCGGCGGCGTCTGGTGGACGATCGCGGAAATACCGCACTTCGTCGCGTAGGCCTGTGCCGCCTCGCAAGTGTCGAACTTGAGCCGCACCTGCTCGCGGGTGTCGCCGCTGCCGGCCCAGCCCATCAGCGGATCGGGCTTCTTCGCCTCGAGCGGAGCGAACTCGAGAATCCACTGGTCGGTTAGCGCCTTGCCCGACTGCATGGCATTCTTCGGGCGCTGGTAGATACGGGCTTGCATGCGGGTCCTCTATGTCAGCCGCGACTGTTTTGGAAGGCGTTCTTGGTCTTCAAGCTGGGTTTCTCCGCCCACGGTTCCTCGGGCCAGCGATGCTTCGGATAGCGGCCTTTCATTTCCTTCGCGACGTCCTTCCAGCTGCCCCGCCAGAAGCCCGGCAAGTCGCGCGTCGCCTGGATCGGCCGCCCAGCAGGGCTGGTGAGTTTGAGCAGCAACGGTGTGCTGCCGATCATGGGGTGAGCCTCAAGCCCAAACAGCGCCTGGACGCGTACCTCGACCGCGGGGGCATCGGGACCGGAGTAGTCGATCGCGTGGCTCGACCCGGCCGGCGTGGCAAACTCGCGCGGGGCCACGCGATCGAGCCGCTGGCGCGCGTCCCAGTCGAGCGGGGCGAGCAGCGCGTCGATCAGCTTTCCTTGAGGGATGGCAAGATCGCGCCGCCCCTGTAGCAAGGGAGCGAGCCAGTCCTCGGCGCTGGCGGCCAAAGTTTCCGGCGAAAGCGCATCGATGCCGGCGAACCGCGCGCGGGCGAGTAAGTCTTTCGGTAGGATATCCGCAAGGTTTTCCAGAGCCTTCGCCACCAGCAGCGCGGTGACCGCCTCCGCATCGGGCGTGGGATCCGGCCCGCTCGCCAGCGTTATCGCACCGAGCCGCCGTTCGAGCCGCGCTTCGGCGCGCTCGCCGGTCCACCTGAGCAGGCTGCGACGTTCCACGCGCTCCCCAAGCCACTGCTCGACTTCCGCGGTGGTCAGCGGAAGCGCGGCTGTGATCCTCGCGCCTTTGGCCTGACCCTGCGCGTCGCCGATGGCGAGCCACTCGGCGGAGGCTAGCGGCGAAGTGGAATCGAGGACGTAACCGCGCCCACCAGCCGAGAGCCAGCTTTCCCCCGAATTATCCCGGCGGCGCGCCAGATTATCCGGCAGCGCCATCGCCAGAAGAATGCCGAGCGGCGCGCCTTCGCCTTCCAATTTGCCGACGACAGCGCTTGCCCTCCTGGCCCAGCCCTGCGCCAGCTTCCGGCTTGCATCCGCCCGTGTTGAGCGATCGCCGTCCCACCGCGCCAGCCGCTGCGCCAGGTCTTCGCTGCGCCCGCCGAGGCCGCGTTCCTGTAGCAGGAGCGCGAGCTTGGCCGCCTGCTCGGCCGCCCCGTGCTCGGCGCCGTAGAGCAGCATGGCCGCTTGCCACGGGGCGATCGGCAACGAAGCGATCTGGCGTCCGCGATCGGTGATTTGCCCTGCCCCGTCGAGCGCAGCGAGCGCCTCCAGGCGCCCGCGCGCCGCGCTGAGCGCCGGCAACGGCGGCGGATCGAGCCACGGCAGCGAGGCCGGGTCGGCCACACCCCAATGCGCCAATGCCAACAGCAGCGGCGCGAGGTCGCTTGTGAGCATCTCGGGCGGATCGAACGGCGCGCGGCCGGGGTGCGCGGCTTCCTCCCACAGGCGATAGGCCACGCCGGGCCCCTGCCGCGCCGCTCGGCCCGCCCGCTGGGCCGCCGCGGCCTGGCTGGCGCGGTGGGTGACCAGGTGGGTCACGCCGGCGGCTAGATCGAACTCGGCGCGGCGCGAGAGGCCGGCATCGACCACCACCGAGACGCCGTCGAGGGTGATCGAGGTTTCGGCGATCGCGGTGGCAAGCACGATGCGGCGACGGCCTTGCTGATCACGCCGGATCGTCGCACGTTGGGCCGCGGGTTCGACCTGGCCGTGGAGCGGCAGGATCGGCACGTCGGGCAAGCGCTTGGCCAGACGCTCGCGCGTGCGTTCGATCTCGCCGACTCCGGGGAGGAAGGCGAGGACGTCTCCCTTCTCATCGCGCCATGCCTGCAACACCGCGCTAGCCATCGCTTCGTCGGTGCGCAGCTCGGGCCGGCTGCCGAGCCACTCGATACGCAGCGGGTATGCCCGGCCTTCGCTTCGGATCACTGGCGCGCCGTGCAGCAGGCGAGCAAATCGCGCTCCGTCGATAGTAGCCGACATCACCACGATCCGCAGGTCCTCGCGCAGGACCGACTGGCTTTCGATTGCCAGCGCTAGACCGAGATCGCTGTCGAGGTGTCGCTCGTGCGCTTCGTCGAACAGGACCGCCGACACGCCGGCCAGTTCCTGATCGCCGAGGATGCGGTTGACGAAGATTGCCTCGGTCACGACGAGGATGCGGGTGGCCGCCGATTGTTTGCTGTCGAGCCGGGTCAGGTATCCCACGCGCTGGCCGACCGGTTCACCGAGCAGTTCGGCCATGCGCTCGGCCGCCGCGCGCGCTGCCAGCCGCCGGGGGCTGAGGAGGATAACTTGCCCCGTGCACCAGGCCTCACCAAGCAGCGCGGGCGCGACGGCGGTAGTCTTGCCGGCGCCAGGTGGCGCGACCAGCACCGCGCCGGCACCATCGCGCAAGGAGGCGAGCAGGTCCGGCAGGATGGCGTGGATCGGCAGGTCTGTCACCAGTCCTGCCTTATCGAAATGGCGGGCGTCAGTAACCCCGGCTAACCGCGAACTGCGCCGCCTCGATCATCGCTGCCCTCGCACGGCCGTCACGGAAGATCGACAGCGCGTCGCAGGCGCGCTGAGCGAAGTGCCGCGCGCGCTCGCGGGTGGCAGCGATCGCGTCGTGGCGGCGGATCAGGTCGACCGCGTGGGCGAAGTCCTCGTCCTCGGTGCGGAAGCCGGCAATCGCGTCTTCCCAGAAGCGCCGTTCCTCGTCCGCACCGCGGGCGTAGGCGAGGATTACCGGCAAGGTCATCTTGCCTTCGCGGAAGTCGTCGCCGCGGTCCTTGCCCATGTCGGCGGTGCCGGTGTCGTAATCGATCGCGTCGTCGACCAGCTGGAAGGCGATGCCGAGATTGCGGCCGTAATCGTCGAGCGCCTGCTCCTCGGCCGCGCCGCATTCGGCGACGACCGCGGCGATGCGGCTGGCGGCGGCGAACAGCGCGGCGGTCTTGGCGCCGATGATGTGCAGGTAGCGCTCTTCGCTGGTCTCGATCTTGCGCTGGGCGGTGAGCTGGTCGACCTCGCCCTGGGCAATGATCGCGCTCGCGCCGCTGAGAATCTTGAGCACCTTGAGGCTGCCGTCCTCGACCATCAGTTCGAACGCGCGGGAGAACAGGAAGTCGCCGACCAGCACCGTCGCCGGGTTGCCGAAGACGATGTTCGCCGCCGACTTGCCGCGGCGCTGCTCCGAACCGTCGACGACGTCGTCGTGCAGGAGGGTGGCGGTGTGAATGAATTCGACCGCCGCGGCGAGCTTGTGGTGGCGCGTGCCGTTGTAGCCGACCAGCTCCGCCCCGGCGAGCGTGAGCATCGGCCGCATGCGCTTGCCGCCGCCCGCGATCAGGTGGCCGGCGAGCGCGGGGATCAGCGGGATCTCGCTCTGCATCCGGTCGAGGATGGTCGCATTGACCGCGTTCATCGCCGTGGCGGTCAAGTTAAGGATCGGCGCCAGCGTCGGCTCTTTGCGGGGAAGCGGGACGACCTCGGCGCTCATGGGGCGCACTTGGCGCTGCAACGGGCGCTTGGCAAGCGCGGAATCGCTGCTAGCGTCGCCGGCCTATGGCTGCCCAGGCGAACGACCAGAAACCCGACGAAGTGCTCGCGGGCTTCCGCAAGAGCATCGACAACATCGATGCCGCGCTGATCCATATGCTCGCCGAGCGCTTCCGCATCACCAAGGAAGTCGGTGCCTACAAGGCGCGCACCGGCATGGCCCCGGCCGACCCCGGACGCGAGGAGCAGCAGATCAAGCGCTTGCGCAGCCTGGCCGAGGAAGCCGACCTCGACCCTGAATTCAGCGAGAAGTTCATCCGCTTCGTGATCGACGAAGTGATCCGCCACCACCAGCGCGCGCAGCGAGGCTAACCCGCGCGCTGTCTAGTGGTGGTGATGACGCCCGCTGTCGCCGGAGCCAGGATCGTTTGAGCCATTTCGATCATGGCCGGGGTGGTGTCCGCCCCTCGAGCCGTGGCGCTCGTGATCGCCGGAGTGGTGGTCACCGCCGCGGTTGTGATCGCCGTCACGATGGCTGCGATTCCCTCCGCTCGAGTCCTGGCCGCCATCTCGGTGATAGCCGTTCCAATTTTCATGATGATCGCCGCCGCCCCGGCGCGACTGCCAATAGTGCCGCTGGCTGTCGCTCCAGCGATGCCGCGCGCCCGAGCGCTCGTACACGTAATAGCCGGTGCCAGGGTAATAGTAGTCGTCGTACCATCCATAGTACGGACTTGCGTAGCCGTACGACAGGCCGGTGTAGCCGTAGCCGCCATAGCCGTCGGTGGTGCACCCGCCGACGGCAAGCGCCGCGCCGCCGATGAGCGCGAAGCGCAGGATGGAGCTTTTCATGGGACCTCTCCTGATCGTCGTTGTGCGCCAAGAGTAGGAGAGGCCGGTTGTATCGGGCCTGAACCCAGGTCTTCAGCGGACCGCCGGTGCGCGCGGCAAACGTAGCCTCACAAGCAGCCCGCCGAGGTCCTCGCTCTCGTCGAGGTCGACGGTGCCGCCGTAGATCTTGGCCACGTCGCGAACGATCGCGAGGCCGAGGCCGGTGCCCGGCTTGTTGGTGTCGAGCCGTGCGCCGCGCCTGAACAGGTCACCGCGCTGCTCCTGCGGAATGCCGATCCCATCGTCCTCGATCCAGACCGAGCAGAGCGCCTCGTCGGGCTCGGGGTCGACGGTGACGAAGACGCTGCCGCCCCCGTACTTGGCGGCGTTCTCGATCAGGTTGCCGAGGATTTCGTCAAGGTCCTGCCGCTCGAGCGCAACTTCCGCGGTTTTCGAGCCATCGATGTCAAAGCGCACGGCGGGATAAAGCCGGGCGACGGCGCCTTCGACCCCTGCGGCGCTCTGCATCACGTTGGCCCGCGCGAGCCCGGTCGCGCGGCGGCCCACCGCGCGGGCGCGCGCCAAGTGGTGGTCCACCTGGCGACGCATCACCGTCGCCTCGCGCAGCACGGTACAGTCGAGGTCGGGCGAGTGCGCACTGGCGGCGTTGGTCAACACGGTCAGCGGCGTCTTCAGCGCATGGGCGAGGTTGCCGGCGTGGGTGCGCGCTTCCTCGGCCTGCTGCTCGGAATGCGCCAGCAAGGCGTTGAGCTCCTCGACCATCGGCTGCACTTCCAGCGGCAGCGGATCGGTCACGCGGTTGGTGCCCGTCGTGCGAATATGGGCGATCGCCTGGCGCACGCGGCGCAGCGGGCTGAGGCCGTACCATGTCTGCAGCATCGCCATCAGGAACAGCCCGATGCCGAGCACCGCGAACGACCAGGCGAGGATCGCCCGGACGTTGGCGATCTGCTGATCGACCTCGCTTCGCGCGCTCGCTACCATGAACCGCCAATGTGTCTTGCTCCCGGGGAGCATGACCGAGCGTTCGACGACCCGCAGCGGTTCGCCCGCGAACTGGTACGAATCGTAGTAGAGCGGTTCCTTGACGAAGCCCTTGACGGGGCTCTTGAGGGTGCGATCCCACAGCGATTGCGACGGGAACGGCTCGTGTCCCTCGCCGGTGATCTGCCAGTAGACGCCGCTGTTCGGCTCGAGGAAGCGCTGATCGCCGAGCGGTCGGGTAAAATAGACATCGCCATCCGGATAGAGCTCGGCCGAGCCGATCATCGCGGTCAGGACATAGCCGAGCTGCTCGTCGAACTGGCGATTGAGGAGGTTGGTAAGCGTGCGGTTCAGGGCAAGGCCGCCGAGCAGCAACAGGATGGTTATCCACCCTGCCGCGATCAGGATCATCCGCCGCGACAGGCTGCCGGTGTGGGGCACGGCAGCAGGAGCGCCCGCCGACGCCGCCTCCGCTGGCGCGCCGGACGCTTTCGCCGGCGCTTCGCCCGCGGGAGCGGCGCTATTCGCGCGGCGGTTCGTCGGGATCGTCGAGGCTATAACCGAGTCCACGGATGGTGGTGATGACATTGGCGCCCAGCTTCTTGCGAATCCGGGTGACGAAGACCTCGATCGTGTTCGAATCGCGGTCGAAATCCTGATCGTAGATGTGCTCGATCAGTTCGGTGCGGCTGACCACCTTGCCCTTGTGGTGCATCAGGTAGCTCAGCAGCTTGTATTCCTGCGCCGTCAGCTTGACCGGCTCGCCGGCACGGGTCACCCGGCCCGAACGGGTATCCAGCCGCACGTCCCCCGCGGTGAGTTCGGAACTGGCGTTGCCCGCGGCCCGGCGGATCAGCGCGCGCAGGCGGGCGATCAGCTCCTCGGTCTGGAACGGCTTGGCGAGGTAATCGTCGGCCCCGGCATCTAGTCCGGCGACCTTGTCCGACCAGCTGTCGCGCGCTGTGAGCACCAGGACGGGGAAGTTGCGCCCCTCCTTGCGCCACATGCCGAGCACGGTGAGACCGTCGATCTCGGGCAGGCCGAGGTCGAGAATCGCCGCGTCGTAGTCTTCGGTCGAGCCGAGAAAATGGCCGTCTTCGCCGTCGGTGGACAAGTCCACCGCATAGCCGTTCTGTTCGAGCGTGCTCTTGAGCTGTTGGCCCAGGGTCGGCTCGTCCTCAACGATTAGGATGCGCATTCACCGGTCCCCTGTAGTGTCGCGGCCTCGAAATGGGGCCGAAACATGAACGCGTCAACAGGCGGTCCGTTTCGCAAACGTTATTTCGAGATCCTGAGAATCCGGCCGGTCCGGCCGTCGACGTCGACCCAGATGACCTGGCCCCTCGCGTTATCGATGAACTTCAGGCGATAGGCGCGAGCCGCTTCGATGAATTCGGGCGTCAGGTATTCGATGCTGCCGCGGTTTTCGATCTGCGGCACGACCATGCGTTCGATCTCGCGCAAGGTGAGCAGGTTGCCGGCGCGCATTTCCTTGCGCGCGCTTTCCTGGTCACCGCGCTTCTGCTGGGCGAGCGCGGGCGTGGCGGAAAATCCGCCCGCCAGCAGCGCACCGGTCACAGCAAGGGTCAACAGCCTGCGCATCATGCGCTTGTGCCTAGCGGTACCGCTTTGAACAAGTTGTGAATGTCAATTGCGGGGTGCGTTCAGGCTGAGCGCTCTGCTCACCGGGTCATTTCGTACTTCAAGGTGAGGCTGACCGTGGTGCCGACCTCGCCTGCCTCGATCGGGGTCTTCGCGTCGGCCGCCTCGGCGCGCACGGCATAAGGCATGGGCGGAAGCGGGCCGCGGCTCTGTACGTTTTCCGAGACTTCGAGCAGCCGCACGCCGGTGTAGCCCGCCATCCGCGCATAGTCCTGTGCCATCGAACTACCACGCTGGAAGGCCTTGTTGCGCGCCGCCTGCTGCGGGGCGCCATCGTCGTCGAGCATGAAGGTCGGGCCGCTGATGTTGTTGGCGCCGGCGGCGACCAGCGCATCGAGGACGTCACCGACTTTGTCGACCTGGCGCACTTTCGCCGAAACCTGGTTGCTCGCCTCGTAACCGGCGAATACCGGCGTGCCGCCGCCGTTCGGATAATTGAACTGCGCGTTGAGGTTGAAGTTCGACGTCTGGATGTCCTTGGCGGCGATGCCGAGCGCCTTGAGCCGGTCGACAACCTTCTGCATCGCGGCGGCGTTGAGGCGGACGGCGTCCTTGGCGGTCCGCGCGCGGGTCGTCACGCCGGTGCCGACCTGGGCGATGTCGGGCGCCGAATTGACCGTTTCGCTGACCGACAGTTCGACCACCGGGGCCTGGGCCTGGATTTGCACTTCGGCGGCCGCGGCGGGCGCGGCAAGCGCGCTCATCGCAAGCAGGGGAATGGCATAACGGATCATCGATCTCTCCTTTGCAGCAGCAGCTGCCCTCGCAGTGATTACGCAGCGGTGAACCGGGTTGTTCCGCCCTTCTGCAGCCGCTAGGCGCGCCGCTCAATGGCGGAACCCCCGATCCTCTCCTGGGAAGGCCTCGGTCTGCAGCAAGGCGGGCGCTGGCTGTTCGAGAGCCTCGACCTGCACGTCGGGCCGCGCGACCGGCTGGCGCTGATCGGGCGCAACGGCGTCGGCAAGACCACTCTGCTGCGACTGATCTCGAACCGCATCGAAGCCGACCGGGGGACTCGCAAGATCAAGCCCGGCACGCGCATCGTGCTGCTCGAGCAGGATCCCGACTTCGCCGGCAACGCCACGCTGATGGACTTTGCGCTGAAAGGCGACGACGCGCCGCAGCGGCACGAAGTCGAAGCGATCGCCGGCCAGCTCGGCATCGACTTGGACCGCGAGGCGGCCACTGCCAGCGGCGGCGAGCGACGCCGGGCAGCGCTGGCCCGCGCGCTGGCGCAGGCGCCCAACCTGCTGCTGCTCGACGAGCCGACCAACCACCTCGACTTGTCGGCCATCGAATGGCTTGAAGCCTGGCTCTCGCGCCACAAGGGCGCGTTCATCGTCATCAGCCACGACCGCACCTTCCTCAAGCGGCTGACGCGAGCGACGCTGTGGCTCGATCGCGGCAGCCTGCGGCGCAAGGAGGTCGGCTTTGGCGGCTACGAGGCATGGGAAGAGCAGGTCTATGCGGAGGAAGCGCGCGCGGCCGAAAAGCTGGACGCCCGGCTCAAGATTGAGGCGCACTGGCTCGAGCGCGGCGTGACCGCGCGGCGCAAGCGCAACCAGGGTCGTCTCGAGCAGCTCCACAAGATGCGCACCCAGCGGGCGGCAATGCTCAATCCGCAAGGCGCCGCCAAACTGGCGCTGGCGACCGACGACGAATCGCGCTCGAAGACGGTCATCAACGCCGAACACGTGACCAAGCGCTATGGCGACCGCACGATCATCCGCGACTTCACCTTGCGCATCCAGCGTGGCGACCGGATCGGCCTCGTCGGCGCCAACGGCGCAGGCAAGACCACGTTGCTCAAGCTGCTCACCGGGGAACTGGCCCCCGACGAGGGCGAGGTCACGCTGGCGAAGACGCTCAAGGGCGTGATGATCGACCAGCAGCGCGCCCTGATGCAGCCCGAGCGGACGGTGCGCCAGATCCTCGCCGAGGGTGGCGACTGGATCGACGTGCGTGGGCACCGCAAGCACGTGCAGGGCTACCTCAAGGAATTTCTGTTCGATCCGGCAATCGTCGACATGAAAGTCGGCGTGCTCTCCGGCGGCGAGCGCTCTCGCCTGCTCCTGGCGCGCGAATTCGCCAAGGCCAGCAACCTGCTGGTGCTCGACGAGCCGACCAACGACCTCGACCTCGAGACGCTCGACCTGCTGCAGGAAGTGATCGCCGACTACGAAGGCACCGTGTTGATCGTCAGCCACGACCGCGATTTCCTCGACCGGACGGTGACGGTGACGCTCGGCCTCGACGGCTCGGGCACGGTCGACATCGTCGCGGGCGGGTACGAGGACTGGGAGGCCAAGCGAATGACACTCGCCGCTCCGGCGAAGAAGCCGCATAAGGCCGAAACCGCGCCGCCGCCACCTGCGTCTCCGCCATCCCCCAAGCCCGCCAAGCTCTCCTACAAGGACCAGCGCGACTACGATCTCCTGCCAGCGCGGATCGAGCAGCTTGAGGCGGAAATCGCCCGCGGCGAGGCGGCACTCTCCGACGCGGAACTGTTCACACGCAATCCCGCACGGTTCGAGCAGGTTCTCAAGGCGCTCGACGCCGCGCGCGCGGAGAAAGCCACGGCGGAAGAACGCTGGCTCGCCCTCGCCGAACTGCTCGAAGGCTGAAATCGTTTTGTAACAATTCGCTTGCGGCGTGGCCGCGATGCGCCGAGGGTCCGCGCATGAGCCACCCCCAGGCAATGGCCCCGCAACTCAATCGCATTCAGCAGACCGTGCTTTCCCGCGCCGAGCGACACTTGCTGAACTGGCTGTGCGCACGGTTGCCGCGCTGGGTCACGCCCGACATGCTGACCTCGCTGGCGCTCGTCGCCGCGGCGGTGATCTTCGTCGCCTATGCAATGAGCAACGCCAACCCGGCGTGGCTGTGGCTCGCCGTGACGGGCTATTTCGTCCACTGGTTCGGCGATTCGCTCGACGGCAGCCTGGCGCGGTTCAGGCGGATCGAACGGCCGCGCTACGGCTATTTCATCGACCACAGCTGCGACGGGCTGGCGATTCTGCTGATCCTCGGCGGGATGGGGGCGAGTCCCTACGTGCGGGTCGACATCGCGCTGTTCTCGCTCACCAGCTACCTGCTGCTGGCCGTGAACACCTTCCTCATCGCCAAGGTCATGGGCGATTTTCCCCTGTCGCACCTCGGGGGCGGACCTACCGAGCTGCGCCTGGTCCTGGTCGTGCTGACGATCACGATGTTCATTGCTGGGCCGGACGCCAACGTACTGCCGGGCTTCAGCGGCTTCGACCTGTTCGTCGGCGGCTTTTCCGCGATCCTGCTGGCGATCTTCCTCACCCAGACCTGGCGCACCGGGCGCCTGCTTTCGGCGCAGGACAGCCGGCGAAGTTGACACGTTGACACGGTCCAAGGCGGACGCGTCAGCTCACCCGATCCGGTAGAAGTCGGCGACCCGCTCGAGCGCGATCCTGAGCAACAGCTTGCCGCTGCGCGCGGGCCATTCGAGCGCCTTCTCCGCTGAGCTAACGGTCTCGCACGCGCATACCACTCGCCAGAGGATGTCCTCCAGCCCCTTGCCCGCGGCGGCGATAGCGCCGTCGAAACGCTGGCGGGCTGCGAATTGCCGCTCGCCCGGCGCCAGCCCGTTGCCGTTTGTGCCGCGGATGCGAACCGCTTCCCACCGCATGGTGACGCTTGGGCCCAACTGGGCGCGTTCGTAATCTGCGCGGAGGCACTCGCCGGCGGCGAACAGCCGGTCGTCGAGATGGCCGCGGGCGTGCAGCCAGGTGAGTGGCGATTCGGCGAGGTTGACCGTGACGCTCCGACGCCGTGGCGCCACGCCGTCACGCGTCCGGGGCCCCTCGCTGGTCAGTTCGCGTTCGACGAGATGTTGCTTCATGCGAATCTCCTCCTGTGACTCAAGTTGAGCACAGCCTTGACAAACTCGGTTCATGTAGGAAAGAGAAATAACCTGATTGGTTATAGGAGATCGTCCGTGATCAACCGCATCCGCGACGTGCGCAAAGAGAAGGGCATGACGCTGGCCGATGTGGCTGCCGCATGCGTCCCGCCGACCACCGCGCAGACCATCGGCCGGCTCGAAACCGGGATGCGCAATCTCTCCCTCGGCTGGATGAACAAGATCGCCGCCGCGCTCGGGGTCGAGCCAGAGATGCTGCTCAAGGGCAGCGAAGCGGCGCAACCGCAGATCGTCGCTCGGCTGACCGAAGCCGGGCCCGAGCCGCTGACCGCACCGCGGGATGCGATCCTGCCGACCGACCTCGACGCGGGTGCGGCGCTCGTTTGTCTGACCGTCGACGCTGCGCAAGGCGAATATCGCGCGGGCGACCAATTGTGGCTGCGCCAGCTTCCGCCCGACGAGGCGCCAAGGATGATCAACCGCGATGTCCTCGTGCCGCGCAGCGGCGGTCGCTTCGCCTTCGGCCGGCTGATCGATCGCAAGGGCACTCTGGTCGGCCTTCTCCCGCCGGGCGCCGGGCAACGCCAGCAGGTGATCGACAACCCCGGCTGGCTGGCGGTGGCGGAAATGCTGGTCCGCAAACTGTGAAGCGCCTGCTGTCGCTCGCGACGCTCTATCCCAACGCCTCGACCCCGCGCTTCGGCACCTTCGTCGCGCGCAGCCTTGAGGCGCTGGCGGCGCGCGGCGACTGGCGGGTCACGGTAATCAACCCGATCGGCGTGCCGCCGGTGCGCTTCGGCCGCTACCGCGCACTTGCCGAAGCGGCGGTTGAAGGCATCGAGCACCGGGTCGACGTGCATCGCCCGACGTTCCCGCTGATCCCGCGCTACGGCGCGGCGTTCAATCCGCGCCTGATCGCCCGCGCGGTGCTGCCTCTCGCGCACCGGCTCCACGCCGATGAGCCTTTCGACCTGGTCGACGCACAGTTTTTCTATCCCGACGGGCCGGCAGCAGCACGGATCGCCGAGGCGCTCGGTCTGCCGCTGGCGATCAAGGCCCGCGGTGCTGATATCTCGTATTGGGGCACGCGCGGCTATGCCTTGCGGCAAATGCGCGAGGCCGCCGGCCGGGCCGCCGTGCTGCTCGCGGTATCGCAGGCGCTGGCCGACGACATGGCGGCGCTTGGCCTGCCGCGCGACAAGATCCGCATCCACACGACCGGTCTTGACCGCGACTTGTTCCGCCCGCTCGACCGGATCGAGTGCCGCCGGCGCGCCGCCGCGCATTTCGGCTTCGAGCTGCCGGCCGGCGCCGCGCTGCTGGTCACCGTCGGCGCGCTGATCCCGCGCAAGGGGCAGGAACTCGTCATCCGCGCCCTGCCCTTGCTTCGCGCGGCGCAGCTGCTTCTCGTCGGCACCGGGCCGGATCGCGACAAGCTGCACGAGCTGGCGTTCGACCTCGGCGTGGCCGAACGGGTGCATTTCCTCGGCTCGCTCGACCACACGCTGCTGCCGGTGGTGCTCTCGGCCGCCGATGCGATGGTACTGCCCTCGGAGAGCGAAGGGCTGGCCAACGCCTGGGTCGAAGCGCTCGCCTGCGGCTGCCCGTTGGTGATCAGCGACGCCGGCGGCGCGCGCGAACTGCTGACAGCGCCCGAGGCGGGCCGGATCGTGGCGCGCGAGCCGGCCGCCATCGCTGCCGCGGTGCAGGCGCTATTGTCGGACGCACCCGACCGCGAAGCCGTCGCCGCGGCGGTGGAGCGGTTCAGCTGGCCGGCGCACGCCGAGACCCTCGACCGGATCTATTCGCCAGTAATCGCTTAGCTCTCGCCGCGGGCGAGCTTTTCCTGGCGGTCCACCGCGGTCTCGGTGGCGACGAAGCTCTGCCCGGTCACGCCGAGCCAGGTTAGCATCGGCGCAGCCGCGTAGATCGAGCTGTAGGTAGCGACGACGATGCCAACGATCAGCGCCGCCGAGAAGCCGAAGATCACCTTCGGCCCGAGCACCAGCAACGCGGTCAGGGTGATCAGCATCGTCGCCGCCACCATGATAGTGCGCGCGAGCGTCTCGTTGACCGACAAGTCGAGCAGCTCGTTCATCGGCATGCGGCGGTACTTCTTCAGGTTCTCGCGTATTCGGTCGTAGACGACGATGGTGTCGTTGAGCGAATAGCCGAGGATGGTCAGGATCGCGGCGACGATCGTCAGGTCGAACTCCATCTGGGTGACCGCGAACAGCCCCATTGTCAGCGAGACGTCGTGCACCAGGCTGACGAGGGCGCCGACGCCGAACTGCCATTCGAAGCGGAACCAGATGTAGATCGAGATGGCGAGCGCGGCGAAGCCAAGCGCCTTGAAAGCGGTCCATTTGAGTTCACCCGACACCTTGCCCGAAACCGAGTCCACCCCATCCACGCGGGCATCCGGGTGGTGCGACTTCAGATCGGCCCGGATGACCTTGACCATTTGGTCCGAAAGGCCCGGATTCGATTCCGCCCCGTGCGGCAGGCGCATGCGGATCGACACCTCATTGGGGTTGCCGACTCGCTGGATCACCGGCTCGCCGTAACCAAGCTTTTCGATCTCGCCGCGCAGCGCCGCGACCGGCGCGTTGGCGCTTTGGGTGAAGGTCACGCGGATCATCTGCCCGCCGACGAAGTCCACGCCGTAGTTGAGTCCTTCGGTGAACACGAGCGTCCAGCTGGCGATCATCAGCAGCACGCTGACAATCGTCGTCGGCCACTGCCACTTGAGAAAGTGGACATTGGTGTTGTCGGGGACGAGCTTGAGCAGGCGCATGGTTGCAGGCCTCTAGATGTTGATATCCGCCGGGCGCGCCCTGCGCAGCCACAGCGCCACCCACATGCGGGTGAGGTAAACGGCGGTGAACACCGAGGTGACGATGCCGATCATCAGCACCACCGCGAAGCCCTTGATCGGCCCGGAGCCGAACATGAACATCAGCGTTGCCGCGATCACGTGGGTGATGTTGGCGTCGAAGATCGTCCGGCTGGCTTCCTTGTAGCCGAGATCGACCGCCTGGAACGGCTTGCGGCCTCGCCGGCGCTCCTCGCGGATGCGCTCGTTGATCAAGACGTTGGCGTCCACCGCGGTGCCGATGGTGAGCACGAAGCCGGCGATGCCGGGCAAGGTCAGCGTGGTGTCGAACACCGCCATGACGCCGAGGATCATCAGCACGTTGATGATTACTGCGAGATCGGCATAGATCCCGAAGCGGCCATAGGCGGCGGCGATCAGCAGCACGATGATGACCGTGCCGACGAGCATCGCGATCGCGCCCTTGTGAATCGAATCCGCGCCAAGCTCGGCGCTTACGGTGCTTTCGTCGACGACCGTCAGTTTGACCGGCAAGGCGCCCGAACGCAGCTGGATGGCCAGCTCGTTGGCGCTCTGGGTCGTGAAGCTGCCGGAGATGATCGCGCTGCCGCCGAGGATCGGCTCGTTGATGTTCGGCGCCGAAAGCACCTGGCCGTCGAGAATGATGGCGAAGGGCTTGTTGACGTTCTCGGTGGTCAGGCGGCCGAACTTGTCCGCACCCTGGCCGTTGAACTGGATGCTGACCACCGGCTCGTTGGTTTGCGGCTCATTGGTCTGCTGGGCATTGGTCAGCGTGTCGCCGCGAATGCCGCCAAGCCGCTTGACCGCGATCGAGGTTCCGGCGCCCGGCGTGCCCGGCGCATAGGGAACGATCTCGTCGCCCGGCGGGACGATCCCCTGCGCGATGTCCGACTGCAGCGCGGTAGTGTCGACCAGCTTGAATTCGAGCTCGGCGGTCTTGCCGAGAAGGTCCTTCAGCTGCTGCGGGTTCTGCAGGCCCGGTACCTGGACCATGATGCGCTTGGCGCCTTCGCGCACGATGGTCGGCTCGCGCGTACCGAGCGCGTCGATGCGCTTGCGGACCACCTCGGTCGCGCTGTCCATCGCCTGGGTGACCGCCTGATCGAGCCCTTGCTGCGTCTGGCTCAGCACGAAGCGGCTGCCATCGACCACCTGCAGGTCCCATTCGCGCACGGAGCCGGTGCCGTTGAGCGCGGGAAGAAGGGCCTCGCGCGCGGCGTCGAGCTGTGACGGGTCCTCAAGCAGAAAGCTGAGCCGGCCGTTGGCCGTGGAGACGTCGCCGATCTGGATGCGCGGCTTGGCGTCGCGCATCCTGGTGCGAACGGTCTCGTTCATCGTCTCCAGGCGTTGCTTGGCGACGTCCGAGGGTTGTGCCTCGAGCAGCAGCTGGCTGCCGCCGGCAAGGTCGAGGCCGAGGTTGACTTGCGGGCTGGGCAACTGGCTGGGCCAGGTCCCGCCGAGCTGGGTAACCAGCGTCGGCAGCGAGCAGGCGGCGACGATCAGGGTCAGCGCCCACACCCAGATTCGCTTCCAGACGGGAAAATCTAGCATCGGTTCGGTGCGTCCGTCAGTCGTTTGCCGGCGTGCCGCCGGGCGGGATGATGTCGCCGATCGTGCTCTTCACGGCCTTGACCTTGACGCCCTGGGCGATCTCGATCTCGACATAGGCGTCGTCGACCCGGGTGACTTTGCCTACGAGGCCGCCGGCGGTGACCACCTGGTCGCCCTTCTTGACTCCCGCGACCTTCTCGCGGTGCTGCTTCTGCTGGCGCATCTGCGGGCGGATCAGCAGGAACCAGAAGATCGCGACCATACCGATGATCGGCAGGAATCCGGTCCAGCCCGGCGCGGCTCCCTGAGCAGCGGCGGCGGAAAGCATTTCAAGCATGGTGGTGATGGCCCATCAGGTGTGAGATCGTCTTTTCCAGCGGCGGTTCAAGGGGCCGGGTCCGGCCCCTCCCTCAAGCCGGCGGCGACTAGCAGCAAAGGTCTGGGCTGGCAATTGGAAGCCCCGCCTTGCCCCGCTTGCCTTGCCCTGCCCTCGCGCTTATAGGCGCCGCTCCACTGGCTCGGGACGTAGCGCAGCCTGGTAGCGCATCACACTGGGGGTGTGGGGGTCGCAGGTTCGAATCCTGTCGTCCCGACCAGTGGATTTCAGACCTTGCGGCGTATGATCAGGTTCCTGATCTCGCTCATGTCCTCCATCGCGAAGCGAATGCCCTCGCGGCCGAGGCCGGAGTCCTTCACTCCGCCGTAGGGCATGTTGTCGACCCGGTACGACGAGATGTCGTTGACCACCACCCCGCCGACCTCGAGCGTGTCCCACGCCTCGAGCACCTTGTGGATGTCGGCGGTGAAAATGCCGGCCTGGAGCCCGTAGCGCGAGGCGTTGACCTGCGCGAGCGCCTGCTTCCAGTCGGAGAACCTCGCCAGGTTGGCGAGCGGTCCGAACGCCTCCTCCTTGTTCGCGTCGCAGCCCGCGGGCACGTTTTCGAGCAGGGTCGCCTCCATCATCGCACCATCGAGCTTGCCGCCGCACAGCAGCGTCGCGCCGGCCGCGACGGCCTCGTCGATCCAGCCCTTGAGGCGCTGCGCCTCCTTCTCCGAGATCATCGGGCCGATGAAGGTCTTGCGGTCGTGCGGGTTGCCGGCGACGAGGGTCTTGGTCTTCGCGACGAGCATCTCCTTGAAACGATCGTAGATCGCCTCGTGAATGAGGATCCGCTGCACGCCGATACAGCTTTGCCCCGACTGATAGAACGCCCCGAACACGATCCGCTCGAGCGCGTGATCGAGGTCGGCGTCCTGGTCGACGATCACCGCCGCGTTGCCGCCCAGCTCGAGGGTGACCTTCTTCTTGCCCGCCTTTGCCTTGAGCGCCCAGCCGACCTCGGCCGAGCCGGTGAAGCTGAGCAGCTTGAACCGCTCGTCGGTGGTAAACAGGTCGGCGCCTTCGCGGTGCGCAGGGAGGATCGAGAACGCGCCCTCCGGCAACTCGGTTTCGGCCAGCACCTCGCCGATGATCAGCGCGCCGAGCGGGGTCAGACTCGCCGGCTTCATCACGAACGGGCAACCCATCGCGATCGCCGGGGCGATCTTGTGCGCGGCGAGATTGAGGGGGAAGTTGAACGGGCTGATGAAGCTGCACGGTCCGATCGGCACGCGCTTCCAGATGCCGAGATAGCCCTTGGCGCGGGGACTGATGTCGAGCGGCTGGACCTCGCCGTAATTGCGCGTCGATTCCTCGGCGGCGATGCGGAAGGTGTCGATCAGCCGGGTGACCTCGCCCTCGGAATCGCCGATCGGCTTGCCGGCCTCGACGCACAGCGCATAGGCGAGCTCGTCGAAGCGGTCGCGGAAGCGCGCGGCGCAATGGTCGAGCACGTCGCGCTTCTCGTAGCTTGCCAACCTGGCCATCGGCTCGGCCGCGCGTACCGCCCCGGCGATCGCCTGGTCGATGATCTCAGGGGTGGCTTGCGCCGTGCGGAAGGCGACCTCGCCGGTGAACTTGTCGGTCACCGCGAGGTCGGTATTGGGCTGCTCGGGCTTGTTGTTGAGATAGAGCGGATAGAAGTCCCGGAGATTCACCGCGGCCGGTCCCCAACCCGGTTCTCGAGGGCGCCGATGCCGTCGATCTCGCAGCGCACGACGTCGCCCGGATGGAGGAACCCGGGCGGGTCCATCGCCGCGCCGACGCCTTCGGGCGTGCCGGTGGCGAGCAGGTCGCCCGGCTCCAGGGTGAAGGCGGTCGACAGGTACTCGATCTGCTCGGCGACGCTGAAGCTCATGTCGGCGGTGCTGCTTTGCTGGCGAACCTCGCCGTTGACCAGGCAACGCAAGGCCAGCGCCTGCGGGTCGGGAATCTCGTTGGCAGTGACGATCCACGGGCCGATCGGTCCGTGGGTATCAAAGCTCTTGCCCATCGTGAAGGTCGGCGAATGGCGCTGCCAGTCGCGCGCCGAGACGTCGTTGGCGACGAGATAGCCGAACACGTGATCGAGCGCGTCGGCCGCCTTCACACCCTTGGCGGCGCGGCCGATGACCACCCCCAACTCGACTTCGTAATCGAGCATCTCGGTGACGCCCGGGTCGATCGCGTCGAACGGACCGTTGATGCAGGTGGTCTGCTTGTTGAACCAATACTGATGCCTGGGCCGTTCGGCGTGCCCCATCTCGGCGACGTGCTTGGCGTAGTTCATGCCGATGGCGAGGTACTTGCCCGGCCGCAGCGGTGCGAGCAGGCGGACGTCCTCGATCCGGCGGTGCGGAGCCGCGGAGGCGGTGCGCTGGCGGATCTCGTCGAGCACCTCGGCGCCGGCGGCGATCAGCGCCAGCATGTCGAAATAGCCGAACCCAACGCTATCGAGCGCGATCAGGCCGCCATCGCGAACCACGCCGAGTTCGATCCGTCCGCCGGCTTCGAAGCGGGCAATCTTCATGCAGGTATCTCTGTCCTCGCTCGGCGGCGAGCGCAATGCCGATTGTTGGATTCCGGCAGCAGATTTTGCTTTCCTACATGAACCTATATGGTTCAAATAATAGGCTACTGAGAACCAACGGAGCCACCATGCCCCTTCTCGAATCTCTCATCGCCCCCATCGCCTCGATCATCGACAAGGTCCTTCCCGACAAGGCCGCGCGCGACAAGGCCAAGCTCGAGCTGCTCGCGTTGCAAGGAACGCAGGAGCTGCAGCAAATCCAGACGCAGCTCTCGGCGATCGTCGCAGAAGCCAATTCGCGCGATCCGTGGACCAGCCGCGCCCGGCCGAGTTTCCTCTACGTGATGTACGTGATGATCCTCTGGGCCTTGCCGATGGGTGTGCTTGCGGCCTTCCGGCCGGACACCGCGCGCGACATCGCCGCCGGTATGAACGCCTACCTGAACGGACTTCCCGAGCCGCTCTACGCGCTCTTCGGCACCGGCTATCTCGGCTACACCGCGATGCGCCAGTAGGGCAAGGTCAAGGGCGTGGAGCAGTAGGGCTGATCGAAGCCGAGTAGAGCGCGTGATGGGTCAGGATGAACAGCGTGTTCCCACCGGGCCCGCCGATCACCAGCTGCAACGGGCGCGCCGGCACGTCGATGCGGCGGAGCAGCTTTCCATCGGTAGTGTAGACGAACACCTGCCCGTTCGCGACGTAGAGGTTGCCGCCCGCGTCGCGCACCACGCTCTCGCCACCACGGTCGGCGACCACGCGCAAGTCGGTCACGCTGCCTACGGCGCCTACCAGCCCGCTGTAGGTGAGGTTCTCGGAGCTGTTGGTCAGGAACACCCGCTCGCCGGGTTGCGCAGTGACGAGCCCATAGGCGTCCAGCGTGTCGGACCAGCGCCAGCCCTGGTGATCATCCGGCCCCTGGTTCCACACGCGGAAGGCGGGGAGGACCAGCGAGCCGTCGGGCGAGACGTATTCCTTCGCCTTGGGCGCGGCCAGCGCGCGGGTGAAGAATTCGCTCAGCGGCGGGTAGGCGTAAGTGACCGGGTCGATGCGGTCAGCGAATTCGCCGTTGGCCCACACGTTGCCCGGGAGCGCCATCCCCGCGCCCTCGTGCGAAACGGCGGGCGTGGCGGCGATTACCCTCACGTCGGCCGGTCTAGCCGGATCGATGCTGTAGACGGTGGCGTCGTGCCCCGCCGAAGAGAGGACCAACAGTCGGCCTGAGCGGTCGATCGCCAGGTTGACCGGATCGAGCGGCGCCTCAGCGACGATCGACAGGCCTTCCTCGGGCGACCAGCCATGGATGCGCTGGAAGAAGCGATCGATGAAGTAGAGCTTGCCTGAGCTGTCCACCGCGCCGCCGGCGATCGAATAGAAACCCTCGGCTATCTTCTCGACGCCCGGTGACGCGGCAGCCATGGTCGGAGTTGACTTAGCATTAGCCGGCACGTCGAGTCGGGCGAACTCGCGCTCGCGCACCTCACGGCCGCTCGCCATGTCGGTGATCGCGTTTTCGAACGGGTACTTGCTCGCGCGGGTGTAAGTACCGCAGCCCTTGTCGTCGCAGCTGGCAAACCCGCTTTCGGCATTCACGTGCACGTTGCGGAAACGGATATCGCCGGAATCGTACAGCCGCACCGCCGTTTCCATCGGCTTCATCGAGCGGGTGACCCGGTAGCCATGATAGTTGGCGAACAGGATGTTGCGCGAATTGCGCATCTCGGTCGAGATCGCATTGACGCCGTCGCGCACTTCCTGCTCGGTCTGCGGGGCGAGGAACTCCCAGTTCTCGACGTGGTCGAGCACGATCTCGACCCGGTAATGATGCTCGGCGGACAATTCGTAAACGTGGCCCGGCGTCTTGGTGTCCGAAACATAGAACCCCGACGAGGCCAGCGTATTGGGCGACCAGATCGCCGCGAAAGTGCCACCGCCGCCGTCGGTGACCCAGATGCTCGGATGCTGGCCGTCGAAGCGCGCTTTGGGACTATCGAACCCGATCGGGCTGCCCTTGGTCAGCACGGTGCCGCCGCCGCCCTGAATCTTGACGTCGTTGACCAGCGAGGCCTCGCCCGCACGCCACAGCAAGGCGGTGGCGCGCGGATTGACCCCGCCGGTCCACAGACCGAGTCCGGATACAATGGCATCGCCACCGCGCGCGCTCTCGATCAATGCCCTGGCAACTCCGACGCCCATGAAGGCCGGGCTCTCGTCAGCCAGGTAGACATGGGTCAGGCTGGGATGCAGCGCGACCAGCACGCTGTCAGACCGCAGCTTGAGTGTGTCACTGACGCGGTAGCGCCCCATCGGCAGATAGAGGACGCGGTGGGTATCGATCGCGCGCTGGAGCGCTGCGGTGTCGTCGGTCTCGTCGTCGCCCTTGACGCCGAGTTCGCGAACGTTGACCCACTCGCCGACCGGCGGCAGCGCGCGGATCGCCGGCGCCCGCCGGGCGGGCACGCGGGCGAGCGGGACCATGGTCACGTCGGTCGCAAACTGGCCCATTTCGCCCAGCGCGGCGAGCTTGAGGCCATGCGAGAAGTCGCTCACGCGGTACTGCCTGCCCTGGCCGGCCACGACCTTGCCGCTCTCACTGAAGCGGGCGAATACCGGGGTATCGCGCGCCACCGCGTTGTCGAAGCCGACCTGGGTAAAGACGCTGTTCTCGTTCGAGATCACCACAGCGGCCTGGCTGACGTTCTCGAAGCGGACGTCCTTGCCCCACAAGGAATCCGAATAACCCCGGTCGATCTCGATCCCGACCGGTACATCGCGGATGGCGACGTTGACCAGCGTCAGGTCGACCTCGTGCTCGCGGATTGCGGCGTCGCGCTGCCCCTCGAACTCCGAATCGATCAGGGTGAACTGCCAGGCGGGCGAGGTCTTCTCGGTCAGGATGCCGTAGCGGCCGCCATAGAAGCGCAAGTCCTCGCACTCGTTGCCGGCCTGGTAGATGCCGGCGAGGCCCGATCCGAGGTGGAAGTCGATATGCCGCAGGAAGCCGTGCTGCGCCACGCGCTGGCGCACGGCAACGGCCCCGGCGTTGCCAAGGCCGATCTCGAAATCCACATTCGACAGAGCCGAATAGAACGTGCTCGAGCTGGCGTCGAAAATGCCGGGATTGGCGGGCACGCTCGTCGGCGGCGGCACCGCGACCCGGCCAAGGCGATACTGGTCCTCGCCGGTGAAGCTGACCATCGCCGCCACGCCGGAAGCGAAACCCGGGGTGTCGTCGCCGAGGACAATGACCGGGCGGGTGGCGCCAACGCCGAACACGCGCACGGCCGAACGCAGGAAGATCGTCTTGCTGATCCGGTAACGGCCCGCAGGCAGGAAGACGACCCCCCCGTGCCCGCCGACAGCGGCGGCATCGATTGCTTGCTGGATCGCCTCGCTGTCGTCGGCGCGTCCGTCGCCGACGCCATGAACGGTTGCCGCCCGAGGATCGTCAGGTTGGGTGCGATAGACCGAAGTCGATGCGCCAGAAGCTGGAAGGGGCGCCAGCAACAGCGCAGCACACAGCACTCCGACGGCCTTGATCATTCCGGTACCCCCCCTGAGGCTCCACGATGCCGCGACGGCGAAGTGCCCGCAATTGCTCGCTGGCTTCCCCACTGCGCCGACACCCGCTAAGGCGCAGCGATGTCCAACGTCGTCTTCGTCCTCAACGGCCCCAATCTCAACCTGCTCGGGTTTCGCGAACCGACGATCTACGGCAATGACACGCTCGACGACATCGCCGGGATGCTCGAGGACCGCGCGCGCGACCTGGGGCTGGAGATCGACATGCGCCAGTCGAACCACGAGGGACATCTGGTTGACTGGCTGCACGAAGCGCATTTCGCGCAGGCTAAGGCCGTGCTGCTCAACGCCGCGGCTTATACACACACCAGCGTGGCCATCCTCGACGCCATCAAGTCCATCAAGGTGCCGGTAATCGAGGTGCACATCTCAGATCCTGTCATGCGCGAACCCTTCCGGCATATCTCGTACGTGGAGATGGGAGCGGTGGCGACCGTCAAGGGCATGGGCGCGCGCGGCTATGTCGTGGCGCTGGAGAAGGCGGCGGCGCTCTAGATTAGGTCCAACCCCTTGCCAGCCCGCCCCCGCTTGCGCATAGGCGGGCGCCTGAACTGACATGAGGCGCCAATGGCCCAACCGAAGGCAACTCCCGGGCGCGGCCCGGCGATGACGATCGATGACAAGCTGGTGCGCCAGTTGGCCGATATTCTGGCCGAGACCAGACTCACCGAAATCGAGATACAGGAAGGCGAGAAGCGCGTCCGCGTGTCGCGCGCCGTGCCGGCGGCCGCACCCGTCGCTGCCGTGACGGCTGCTCCCGCCCCTGCTCCGGCACAACCCGCTCCAACCCCCGCTCCGGCGCCCGAAGCGCCTGCCGCCAACGCGCTCAAGTCGCCGATGGTCGGCACCGTCTATCTCGCCCCCGAGCCGGGTGCCGCCGACTTCGTCAAAGTCGGTGACGCGGTGAAAGCGGGCGACACCGTGCTCATCGTCGAGGCGATGAAAGTGATGAACCCGATCACCGCCACCAGCGCCGGCACCGTCCAGGCGATCCTGGTCGAGAACGGCCAGCCGATCGAGTTCGACCAGCCTTTGCTCGTCATCGCCTGACCCCATGGCGATTTCGCGCATCCTGATAGCCAACCGCGGCGAGATCGCGCTGCGCATCCACCGCGCCGCGCACGAAATGGGGATCGAAACCGTCGCCGTGCATTCGACCGCCGACGCCGACGCGATGCACGTGCGGTTGGCCGACCACGCGATCTGCATCGGCCCGCCCCCCGCCAAGGACAGCTACCTCAACGTCGCCGCGATCATCTCGGCGGCCGAGATCAGCCACGCCGACGCGATCCACCCGGGGTACGGCTTCCTCTCCGAGAACGCCCAGTTCGCCGAGATCGTCGAGGCACACGACATCATCTGGATCGGCCCCAAGCCCGAGCACATCCGCACGATGGGCGACAAGGTCGAGGCCAAGCGCACCGCCGGGGCGCTCGGCCTGCCGCTGGTACCCGGTTCGGCCGGCGCGGTGTCCGACCCGAAGGAAGCGGCCAAGATCGCCGACGAGATCGGCTATCCAGTGATCATCAAGGCCGCCTCGGGCGGCGGTGGCCGCGGGATGAAAGTCTGCAACGAGCCCGAGCAGCTCGAAACGCTGATGAAGCAGGCCGGCAACGAGGCCAAGGCCGCGTTCGGCGACGACACCGTGTACATCGAGAAGTATCTCGGCAATCCGCGACACATCGAGTTCCAGGTTTTCGGCGACGGCAACGGCGCGGCGATCCACCTCGGCGAGCGCGACTGCTCGCTGCAGCGCCGGCACCAGAAGGTGCTCGAGGAAGCCCCCTCCCCGGTCATTACGCCGGAAGATCGCGCGCGGATGGGCGGTGTCTGCGCGAACGCGATGGCCGACATGGCTTATCGCGGCGCGGGAACGATCGAGTTCCTGTGGGAGAACGGCGAGTTCTACTTCATCGAGATGAACACGCGGCTGCAGGTCGAGCATCCGGTGACCGAGATGATCACCGGCGTCGACCTGGTCCGCGAGCAGATCCGCATCGCCGACGGCAAGCCGCTCTCGGTCAAGCAGGACGAAATCGAGTTCAAGGGCCACGCGATCGAGTGCCGCATCAACGCCGAGGATCCGTGGACGTTTGCGCCCAGCCCCGGCCTCGTCACCGCCTACCATGCGCCCGGGGGCATGCATGTGCGTGTCGATAGCGGTCTCTACGCCGGCTACCGCATCCCGCCGTACTACGATTCGATGATCGCCAAGCTGATCGTCTACGGCCGCACCCGCGAAGGCTGCATCATGCGCCTCAGGCGCGCGCTCGAGGAAATGGTCGTCGACGGCGTGAAGACCTCGATCCCGCTGCACTGCGCGCTGCTCGAGGAGGTCGACGTCTTAAACGGCGATTATTCGATCAAGTGGCTTGAGGACTGGATGGCGAAGCGGGAGGGCTGAACCTCTCGGCCTATTCGAGCGGCACGCCCGGTTCGTTTTTCGACGTCCTGATCGTCAGCGAGGTCTTCACGCTCGCCACGTTCGGCGCCGGGGTGAGCTTGCTGGTGAGCAGCTCCTGGAAGCTCTGCAGGTCCTGGCTGACGATCTTGAGGATGAAGTCGATCTCGCCGTTGAGCATGTGACACTCGCGGACTTCCGGCAGCGTTTGCACGTGATTTTCGAAGGCGCGCAGGTCTTCCTCGGCCTGGCTCTTGAGGCTGACCATGGCGAACACGGTGATCGCGAAGCCCAGCTTCGAGGCGTCGAGCTCGGCGTGGTAGCCCTTGATAACGCCGGCTTCTTCGAGCGCACGGACCCTTCTCAGGCACGGCGGCGCGGTGAGGCCGACGCGTTGCGCCAGTTCGACGTTGGTGACCCGGCCCTCGGCCTGAAGTTCGGCCAGAAGCCGCCGATCGATCGAATCCAGCGATGCCATTCTTCCTCGCAAGCCCCCTCGTCAACGCCGCGATCGTAACTAAGCGACAAAATGAGACCCCTCACGGTAACATTATTATCTATGGAAGCAATTGTCCCGGTTTGCAACGGTACCCAGCTTCCAATTCCGCCACTCGGCGATCTCGCTAAACGGCAGGTTCGCGCGCCTATCCCTGCGCCCGTTCGCGCGTGTGCCGGAGACCCGATGCAGTTTGACGACCGCCTAGCTACAGTGCTGCGCTCCGGCGCTGCGGGCGAGCGCGCCGCACGCACGCAGTTTCGCCAGCTGCTCGATCTGCTCGGCAGCGCGCCGACCGCGGCCGCCAGTCCTCTGCTGGAAGCGGCTTACGGGCGCCTTACCGAGATCTTCGACGAGCTGCCGGCGACCGAGCAGTCGCGGATCCTGCGGGAACCCGGTCTCAGGCTGCGCAACCCGCGGCTGGTCTCCCACCTCGCGAACGGTGATCCGCAAGTCGCCGCCGCTGCCATGGCCTCGGCGCGGCTGAGCGAGAATAACTGGCTTGAGCTGATCCCCGACTTGCCGGTGACCGCCCGGGGATTCCTGCGCCATCGCCGCGACCTGCCCGATACCGTGCGCCGCTTGCTTTCCCGGCTCGGCGTCCGCGACCTTACGCCGTCGCAGGCTGAGGCTCTGTCGGCATCCCCGAACGAAACGCCCGCACTGCGCGCAGCCGAGAGCGACACCAACGGCGGCATCGGCGCATTGGTGCGCCGGATAGAAGCCTTCCAGCAGGCCCGCCGCGGCAGCGCAGCGATCGCACCGCGCCTGCCGCTCGACATCGGCGAGCTGATGGCGGAGAGCGCGCAGCCCGAGGCGTTAGATTTCTCGACCGACCCGGGCGGTCGGATCGACTGGGCCAATTCGCACGTCGCCCCGTTGCTTGTCGGGCTTCGGCTCGCCGGCGGCGGAACGGCCGGCCAGCTTTGCGATCCATCCACCGGCCTCAGCTTGCGCCGCCGCGGCATCGTCCACTCCGGCCGCGTCGAGCTGCCCGGTGCCGCGTCCGTGGCCGGCACCTGGCGGCTCGACGCGGTGCCGCGGTTCGACGGCGAGACCGGCATCTTCCGGGGCTACGTCGGGCGCATGCGGCGTCCGTTGGCAACCGCCGGCGAAGCACCCGCGGATAACCCGGGCGAGCGAATGCGCCAGGTGCTGCACGAGCTGCGCACGCCGGTTAACGCGATCCAGGGCTTTGCCGAGATCATCCAGCAGCAGCTGTTCGGCCCGGCGCCCAACACCTACCGGGCGCTCGCGGGAGCGGTCGGGGTGGACGCCGCGCGGCTACTCGCCGGATTCGACGAGATCGACAGACTGGCCCGGCTCGAGAGCGCGGCGCTTTCGCTGTCCACGGACGGCTGCAACTTCCGTCTCGTGGTCGAGGCTACGCTGCGCCGACTCGAGGGTGTGACCCGCCCGCGCAGCGCGCACTTGCGGCTGCTGACTTCGGGCGAAATATTCTCGATCGGTCTCGGCCAGGACGACGGCGCGCTGCTGGCCTGGCGCTTGCTGGCTACGCTTGCCGGCTCGCTCGCGGCAGGCGAGGTGGTCGAGCTGACGCTGCGCGGCGGCGAGCGCGGGATCGAGCTCGAAACAGAGCTGCCGGTCGCCCTCGCCGGCGAGGGGGACCTTTTTGCCGCCGGCGCGCGCAGCGAAGGCGCTGCGGTCAGCGCGGGGATGTTCGGCACCGGATTCACCCTGCGGCTGGCGCGCGTCGAGGCGGAAGCAGCCGGCGGCTCGCTGGCGCTCCACGGAGAAACGCTCGTGCTATCGCTCCCCGGCTTGACCGGCGCGGCGCCCGACCATAGCCAAGGTGCGAACGGCGGCGCCTCGGCGGCCGCGTAGCGATCACTGAGTAGGTCCCTGGGGAGCGGCAATGACGGCAATTCCGGATCTGCCGCCGCCCGGCCGCAAGGCGCGCTTCGCGCCTGGGTTCGGCTGCCGCTTCATCGTGACCGTCGACACCGAGGAGGAGTTCGACTGGTCTAAGCCGCTTGCCCGCCACGGACACGGGCTCGACCACCTGCTGCAGCTGACGAAGTTCCAGGAGTTCTGCGAGGGGCACGGCGTCGTGCCGATCTACCTCGTCGACTGGCCCGTGGCGACCTCGTCTCTCGCTGCCGATATCCTGAGCCCGGCGCTTGCCGCCGGCCGCGCCGAGGTCGGCGTCCAGTTGCACCCGTGGGTCAACCCACCCTTCGACGAGGAAGTCACGCCCCCCAATTCATTCGCCGGCAATCTCCCGGCGGACCTCGAAGCGGCCAAGTTCCGCAACTTGCGCGAGACGATCGAGGACAAGTTCGGCGTCGCCCCGCTAATCTACCGCGCGGGGCGCTACGGCACTGGCCCCAACACGGCCCAACTGTTGACCGAATGCGGTCTGGCGATCGACACCTCGGTCCGCGCAAAGTTCGACTATTCCGGCGGCGGCGGGCCCGACTACCGCCACCATCCCCTCGAACCGTACTGGCTCGACGACGATCGCCATTTGCTCGAGCTGCCGTTGACGACGGTGTTCTGGGGCATGCTGCGGCGCCAGGGCGAATGGCTCTATCCAGCTCTGGCACGTCTGCCCAAGGCACGCGGGCTCCTGGCCTACCTCGGATTGCTCGAACGCATTCCGCTAACGCCCGAAGGGGTCAGCGTCGACGAAGCGATCCGCGGCATCGACATAGCCATCGACGACGGACTGGCGGTGCTGGTCTTCTCGTTCCACAGCCCGTCGCTGCAACCAGGGCACACGCCTTACGTGCGCAACGAGAACGATCTCGATGCGCTCTACGACTGGTGGCGGCGGGTGCTCACGTATTGCGACATGCGTGACATCAAGCCCACCAGCGTCGGCGAGATCATGCGATCGGTGGAGCGATAGCTTGCTATCGCCTGGCCCCGGAGCTACCGCGCGGCCCGCGCATGCGGCGAAGGGCCTGTAGCTCAGCGGTTAGAGCTGGCCGCTCATAACGGCTAGGTCCCAGGTTCGAATCCTGGCGGGCCCACCAACGCAGCGTATCGATCGAGGGTCGGGGAGTAGCGCAGCCCGGTAGCGCAGGTGCTTTGGGAGCATCAGGTCGCAGGTTCGAATCCTGTCTCCCCGACCAGTTTCATTTTAGTGTTATAATTCAGATATTTAAGATACTTTCGATCCAGCTTCTTGACAGTCTAATTGACAGATTCCCTTGACAGCGCCGGGATCGCAGAATCGGTCGCAGTGGCGGAGAGTGGTGGAGCCAGCCTGCGCTTTGCAAGCGCGCGCTCATCGAGCCGAGCGCCGAACGGGAAGCTGACCAACCCCAATTTTTCCACGTTTCCCGCGCCTTTGAGGCAGGGTCGTAGACAGCAACTTTAATGCAAGTTTGTAATTGATTCTTGTCCGCTCTTGCCAGACATCGATCTATCTTTGGCTCGATGTCCCGCCTTGGGTCCCGCGTTTTCAGGCAACTTAACGCGCCGCGTCCCAACGCCGAGCGGCATGTCGATACCGTCAGATGGTGAGCGTCACGTCCGCATAGCCGTAGACCGTGTCCCCAAAGTCGTTCGCGCTCGGCGCATTCTTGAGGAAGCGACCATCGAATAGCACGGCGCCACCGGTTTCGAACCGTAGCATCTTAGGGATGATCCAATAGCGCGCTCGAGCTTCGATCTGATGTCCCGCGAACTTGCCCGAGGTGCCGCCGGTGTCCTTCACCCCTGTCGACGCGAAGCTGTCTGTGGCGCTATTAAGCCATGCGGACCGATAGGCGATAAAGGCATCGAGGCGCTTCGATGGTTTTACCTCCAGGCGGGCACCGGGCGAATTGATATTGCTGCGGCCAAGCGGACCATAAATGCCGGTTGGCCCCCAATCCGATCGGCGCGGACCGAAGAGACTGTCGAAACGGCTGTAATTGCCACCGGGTTTGTCGCCAGTTGCCAAGTCGAAGTCGACGGCGAGCCGCGGTTGCCACGGACCTTTGAATTGATAGCCGAGTTCCGCGTGGAGCGTGTGAGCCGAGACGTGCTGCTGCGGCGCTCCAAGCGCGGTGCTCGTGCTAACATGGCCGAACTGGTAGGCGTATTCGAATTCGTAATCGAGCTTGCCCGGCGCCGGACTGCCGAACAGCCGCACGCCCGGTGTGAGCAAGTGCCTGTCGCGGGTGTTATGCGTTGGCGTGTCGCCTTCGTCGAGCGCATAGAAGTAGAGGTCGAGATTGGCCGCGCCGACGATTTTCGGCTTGTTGAAGAACCCGCCCCAGAAGACCAGATCATCGCCTTCGTGGTCCCATTCAACCTTGTTATCGAGGATGCTTGCCTTGTCGTCTGGCAGGCGCTGCTGCGGATACGTATAGAATAGCGTTAGCTGGCCCTTGTCCTTGCCGTGCCATTCGAATTTCACGCCGGTGAATGCATTCGTGGTGTTGCGGAAATTGTTTCGACCCACCAGCCGGCGCGAGCCCAGATTGAGGGTAAAGCGGCCCGCCTCGAGGCTGGCGCTGGTCCCTTTGCCAAAGACCGGCCCAAAGTCCGCCGCGACGTAAGCCTGCACTGGCTCGAGCGCATTGACGTCGCCGGTGCCGACCGAACTCCCGGTGTCGGCGTCGTATGCGCGAGCATCGACCAACTCACCACCAATGCGGACTGGGCCGCTGTCGTATTCCGCCGCGATGTCGGTCTGGAAGGTGAATAGGTCGTCGTTCTTGTCGAGACCGGGGCGGAATTGATTGTGCAGGGCCTCGTAGCGCGCCCTGACCGTGGCGGAAATCTTGAGACCCTCGGGGTTGCCGAGCGCCTCTTCGAGCGTCCAGGGTTTATCGTCGGCGGATGCCGAGCTGGCGGTGAGGGCGAGCGCGAGCAAGCCGGAGCCGGTCACCAGGCGAGCAATCATGATTCATCCTTTCGAGAGGGATCTTGACGCCTCCGGTGGTCCGGTCAGCATTGGTGGTCAGGAAGACTTGAGCCGTTTCTTCTCGGTTACATCGATCTGCACCACGCGGTCCTCGTGGATGGTGATCGCGACCGAGCCGTAGCGCAGCGCAAGCAGCGCTTCGCGCACGTCGGCGAGGCTTTCGTCGATGTGCTGTCGTTTGTCGGGGCGGACATGGATCGTCAATGGGCGCGCTCCACGGCGAACACACGTGCGCGGGTGATGGAGAATGCCAATTGGCTGCCGAGCTGTGGCGCCGGCTGGTCGGCATCGAGATCGATCTCGACGATCTGGCCCGAGCTGTTCACGGTGCCTTCGACGCGCCAACTCCCGCCGCGCCGATAAACTCCGCTGACGTGGAGGGGCAGGCCGTGGCCGTTCTCGCTCAAGACGACGTCATGGGGCCGAAAATCGAGGCGCGCGTTGCCGTCGCGCAGGCGGTCCACAGCGACGTCGAGCGCCTGGTCCTCGAACTGCGCGCGGCCGCCTCGCACCGTCACCGGCAGGCTGTTGCAGTCGCCGACGAATCCCGAGACGAAGCCGCTGCGCGGCGCCATGTAGACTTCTTCGGGTGTGCCGATCTGTTCGATTACGCCGCGATCGAGGACGACGACCCGGTCGGCCAGTTCGAGTGCTTCCTCCTGGTCGTGGGTGACGAAGATCGAGGTCAGGCCCATCTGCTCGTGCAACTGCCGCAGCCAGCGACGCAGCTCCTTGCGGACCTTAGCGTCGAGTGCGCCAAACGGTTCGTCCAGCAGCAGCAATTGCGGTTCGACCGCGAGAGCGCGTGCCAATGCGACGCGCTGTTGCTGGCCGCCGGAAAGCTGCGCCGGATACCGGTCGCCGAGGCCGTCGAGCTGCACGAGATCGAGAAGTTCGCGAGCGCGTGCGCGGATCTTTGCTCTCGACGGGCGCTGCGCGCGCGACCGGACGGAAAGACCGAAGCCGACGTTGTCGAGCACGGTCATGTGCTTGAACAGCGCATATTGCTGGAACACGAAGCCGACCTTGCGCTCTGCCACAGGCAGCTCGGTCACGTCCTCGCCATTGAAGCGGACATATCCCTCGTCCGGGAACGCAAGGCCGGCGATGATCCGCAGCAACGTCGTCTTGCCCGAGCCCGAGGGGCCGAGCAGCGCCAGGAATTCGCCGTCACGCACCGTCAGGTCAACATTGTGGAGGGCGGCGAACGCGCCGAAGCTCTTCGAAATATGGTGCAGGCTGATCATCGGGCACTCCGGTGCGAATAGCCGAACTTCCATTCGAGCGAGGTCTTGAGGACGAGCGTCACCAGCGCGAGCAGCGCCAGCAGCGAGGCGACGGCGAAGGCGGCGACGAAGTTGTATTCGTTGTAGAGAATCTCGACGTGCAAAGGCATCGTGTTGGTCAGGCCGCGCAGGTGACCCGAGACAACTGACACAGCACCGAACTCCCCCATGGCCCTCGCGTTGCACAGCAGCACGCCGTAGAGCAGCCCCCAGCGAATATTTGGCAGCGTCACCCGCAGGAACGTCCTGAAACCGCTCGCCCCAAGGGCGAGCGCGGCTTCCTCGTCATTGCGGCCTTGCTCCTGCATCAGCGGGATCAGCTCGCGCGCGACGAAGGGGAAGGTGACCAGGACCGTCGCCAGCACGATGCTGGGCACCGCGAAGATAATCCGCACCCCGTGGTCGATCAGCCATGGTCCCGCCCAGCCCTGCGCGCCGAACAAGAGCACGTAGACCAGGCCGGCAACGACCGGCGAGATCGAGAACGGCAGGTCGATCAGCGTGACCAGCACGCTCTTGCCTCGGAAATCGAACTTGGCGATCGCCCAGGCGGCGCACAGACCGAAGACCACATTGAGCGGCACGCTTATCGCCGCAACCAGCAGCGTGAGCTTGATTGCAGAGATCGCGTCGGGCTCGACCAGCGCCGCGCCGTAAGTCGCGAAGCCTTTCGACAGGGCCTCCGCGAAGACGGCGACGAGCGGCAGCACAAGGAAGAATCCGATGAAGACCAGCGCGCCGAGGATCAGGAGGCGTCGGACGGCGAGCGAATGGTTGGGGAGGCGCGCGCTCATTGATCGACCTTTCTGCGCGTCCACGCCTGGATCCCATTGATCACCAACAGCATCGCGAATGACGCGAGCAACATGACCGTCGCGATCGCGGTCGCCGCGGCGTAGTCGTATTGCTCGAGCTGGGTGACGATCAGCAGCGGGGCGATCTCGGACTTGAACGGCATGTTGCCGGCGATGAAGATTACCGAGCCATATTCGCCAATCCCTCTTGCCAACGCGAGCGCGAAGCCGGTCAGCAATGCCGGCATGATGGCCGGCAGGATGACCCGCGCGAACACCTGCCACGGCCGCGCGCCGAGCGAGAGTGCGGCGTCCTCGACGTCGACCCGCACGTCGGCCAGCACCGGCTCGACCGAGCGGACGATGAACGGCAATCCGATGAAGATCAGCGCAATGGTGATGCCGATCGGCGTGTAGGCGACCTTGATGCCGAGCGGCTCGAGGAAGCGCCCGACCCACCCGTTAGGCGAATAAAGCGCGGTCAGCGCAATGCCCGCGACCGCCGTAGGAAGCGCGAACGGCAGATCGACCATCGCGTTGAGCACACGCTTGCCGGGAAACTCGTAGCGAACGAAGACCCACGCGGTGAGCAGACCGAACACTCCATTGATCACCGCCGCCGCTAGAACCGTTCCGAAGCTGATCCGGTAGGCCGCCATGGCTCGTTCGGAGAACCCTACGGCGAGGAACTCCGACCAACCGAGTCCCGCCGCCCGCAGGAACAGCGCGCTTAACGGGATCAGCACGATCAGCGATAGCCACGCGAGCGTGAAGCCCATCGTTAGCCCGAAGCCGGGGATGATCGACTTGCGGCTGCGCCGGCGCCTTCGGGGGCGTTCGATCACGGCCTGCATCTGCAGTTGACTGCTCAACGCGATCTCCATGGCGGCTTACTTCTTGGCTCTCGAATAGATCGCGTCGAACACGCCGCCGTCGGCGAAAAAGCGTTTTTGCGCGGCCTGCCAGCCGCCGAACGCGCCATCGATCGTCACGAGGTTGATCCTGGGGAATTCGGAGGCGTGCTTCGCCTGCACCGCCGGATCGATCGGACGGTAATAGTTCTGCGCGATGATCTCCTGGGCCTCGGGCGTGTAGAGATACTTGAGATAGGCTTCGGCGACCTTCTCGGTGCCGTGGCGCGTGGCGTTGCCGTCGAGCACCGCGACCTGCGGCTCGGCGAGCACCGAGATCGAGGGAACGACGACCTCGAATTTGCCTTCGCCGAGTTCCTTCTGCGCTAGGAACGCTTCGTTCTCCCACGCCAGCAGGACATCGCCGATGCCCCGTTCGACGAATGTGGTGGTCGAGCCGCGCGCGCCGCTGTCGAGCACCGGCACGTTGGCGAAGAGCTTCTTGACGAAGTCCTGCGCTGCGGCATCGGAGCCGCCCCCTTGTTTGGCGTAGGCCCACGCGGCCAAGAAGTTCCAGCGCGCCCCGCCGCTGGTCTTGGGGTTGGGCGTAATGACCGCGATCCCAGGCTTCACCAGGTCGCCCCAGTCCTTGATGCCCTTGGGATTGCCCTTGCGCACGAGGAACACGATCGTCGAGGTATAGGGCGCGCTGTTGTGCGGCAGGCGCGCTTGCCAGCCCGGCGTCAGGGCCTTGGACCGCTGCGCGATCTCGTCGGTGTCATAGCCGAGCGCAAGTGTGGCAACATCGGCATCGAGCCCGTCGATCACCGCGCGGGCCTGCTTGCCCGATCCGCCGTGGCTCATGTTGATCTTCACGTCCTGGCCGGTCTCGGCCTTCCACGAAGCAGCGAATTTCGGGTTGATTGCCTCGTAAAGCTCGCGCGTAGGGTCGTAGGACACGTTCAGCAGCTGAACGGGTGCCGACGCCGCTGGCGCCTCGCTGTCCTTCGATTCGGTCTTGTTCGAGCAGGCGGCGAGGAGGGCCGCGCCGGACAAGGCCATGACGAACGAACGCCAATGCGTTGCGAATTTCATCCAGCAATCTCCCTAGAAAGGCCGGACGAACGCGCGTCCTCGAGCCGGGGTTTCTAATCCCCTTTATCTCTACCTGTTAAATAGGGATATGCAAGCGGACTTTTGATGCCCTAGCCGACGAGCCGGCGTTCTTGGCCGGCGTTGCCGCCGTAGGGCGAATCTGCCAGCGCGTCACCGATCGTGCGCGAATCAAGCACTTGGCGGCTGGCATCATAGGCGCGACCGAACTCGCGCCGGATCTCGCACGTCGCTTCGCTGACGCAATCCTCGCAGCGGCGATAGCTTTGCCGTGACAGGCAAGGCAACGGCGCGAGAGGACCCTCGAAAATCCGCAGAACTTCGCCGAAGCTGATCGTATCCGCCGGGCGAAGCATGACATAGCCCCCGCTCTTCCCGCGGCGACTGTCGAGGATGCCGGCTTTCTTCAAGTCGAGCAGGATCTGTTCGAGGAACTTGTGCGGAATGTTGTATCGGCGAGCGATCTCGGCACTGGTCAGGGACTCGCCTTCCGGCGCGGCGGCCACCGCCAGAAGCGCCCTGAACGCATATTTGGCTTTGTTCGAGATCACTGGTCAATTCCCTAGTCGCGAAGTCGGCATTTAGACCGGTGAAGCAAATTTTGCAAGCGATCAGCCGGGCAGCATCAGCGACAGCACGAACACCGCCAAGGCGAAGCAGAGGATGGTGAGGGGAACCCCGAGGCGCGGGAAGTCCATGAAGCGGTAGCCGCCGGCGCCCATGACCACGGCATTATTGTGATGCCCGAAGGGGGTGAGGAAATCGAGTGAGGCGCCGACCGCGACTGCCATCAGCAGGGGCTCGATCGGGGTTCCCGTGCGCGACGCCAGGCCGGCTGCGATCGGACTAAGCACAGCCGCCGTCGAAACATTGTCGATGAAGGGAGTAATCGCCACCGCCAGCAGCAGCATCGCGCTCCCCACCACCAGCGGCTGCGCCGACGGCAAGTAAGTGGCGATCTCGTTGGCGATCAGGCGCGCGGCTCCCGTATCTTCTACCGCCAGGCCCAAGGGAATCATGCAGGCGAGAAGGATCACGATGCTCCAGTTGAGGTCCTGCAGCGCCGTGCGCAGATTGAGGCTTCCGGCCATCGCCATCGCCACCACCACCGCGCCGAACGCGATCTCGGTAGGCGCCAGGTCGAATGCGGTGACCAGGATGCCAAGCGCGAAGATGCCAATGCTAAGCCACGCCCGCCCGGTGAAACGGCTCGGCCGGCGCGAGGATAACGGAAGAAGACTGCACTCTGCCGCTATCTGCCGCAGGTCGTCGCGCTCGCCCGAGAGCACCAGCATGTCGCCCATGCCGATCTGGAGATCGTCGAAGCTCCCCTCGATCCTGCCGCGCCGTATCGATATGCCAATGACGTAGAGCGAGTGTTCGGCGAATGAGGGGACGCTGCCGATGCGCGATCCAAGCAGCAGGCTCTCCGGCATGACGACGTATTCCTGCCGCTCGGCAGTATCGGAAATCGCGAGAGGATGGACCAGCCGTTCCGACTGCTCGAACTCGTCAAGCGTGACCAGGTCTGCCTCAACGACGATCGTGTCGCCCGCGGCCAGCGCAATGTCCGACCGACGGGCAAAGACATGGGCACCTTCCCGCATCACGCCATGGACGAACAGCCCCAGTTCCTCCTCGACCTGCGGCAAGCGCAGACCGATCAATGGAGACCCCTCGGGGACGCGCCGCTCGGCGAGGAAGTTCACCGGCGAGGGATCGGAAACGGTCGAGCTTTCGGTAAAGCGCGCGAAAGTTCGCGGCGATGCGGCGACAATCCAGACAAGCCCGGCGAGTGTGAGCGGCCCTCCCAGCATCGCGAGTTCGAAGTAGCCGAAGCCCCTGCCGATCTCGCCGATCAACCACTGGTTCACCACCAGATTGGCCGGCGTGCCGGTGAGCGAGCACATTCCGCCGAGCAGCGTCGCGAAGCTTAGCGGCATCAGCATCCGTGCCGGCGAAATATCCAGCCGCTGGCAGACAGACATCGTGACCGGGAACATGAGCGCCAGCGCGCCGATATTGTTCATGAATACCGACACCGCCGCACCGGTCAGGCAGACAATCGCCAGCACCGTTCGCTCGGTCTGAAAGTGATAAACGATTCTTCGCGCGAAGCTGTCGATCACCCGCGTGCGCGAAAGCGCCGCGACCACCAGCAGAACCTCGACCACGGTGATCACCGCCGAGCTGGCGAAGCCGGCGAAGACGTTCTGAACAGGAACAATGCCGGTGACGAAGCCGGCCGCAAGCCCACACAGAGCGACGAGTTCGACGCGAAATCGCTCGGTCGCATAGGCAACGAGCATGCCTAGCAGAATCGCGACAATGGCCGCTTGCGCGAATGTCATCAGGTTTGCGTCATCCTGCCGGTCAGCTGCGGATTCTCGTCATCTGTTCGCGCGAAGGCAATGGCACAAAGCAGAGTTCGCCAGTAAAGCCTAGTGATCCACTAGGGTTTAAAGAGGGCCGAATTATGGACGTGCAACTGGCAGTCATTTGCGGCCTCACCTTCGGCATCCAGCTGATCGGCGCCCTGGCATACGCGGCACGGATCGCCGGCGTTCGCACCGGACGGATCGCGATGTCGTTCGCACTGTTCAACGTGCTGGTCCTGCTTTCGCGGCTGTCGAACGGTTTCCTTGGGCCTTTCCTAGCCAGCCGCATCGAGAAGGCGCTCGCCGCGGGAACGGGCGACCATCTGCTCGGCGACTTCCGGTTGGTGCTTCTTTCCGCGACGCTGGCTACGATAGTTGGCACGATCATGGTGCCGACTGTGCAACGCTGGTTCTCCACCGCCATCGGCGATTTCCAGCAACATCGTTCAATCGCGCGCCTGCTGCTTCACGCCTTCGCCAGGGGAGGCATCGGATACCTCAAGCAAACGACCACGCCGCCCAAGCTGACGCACTTCAAAGACCTCGGGAAACCGCGCGGCGTGTCGCTCAAGGTCATCCTGCTCAATGTCGTCGCGCAAGCTTTGCTGACCGTCGGCGTGGTCGCGTCGCTTTACGCCGGTTACCTCTTTCCAGAATACCGCGTCACGGCCTCCCAGCTTTCGGCGATCGTCAACGGAATGGCGACGCTCATGCTGTTCATCCTGATCGATCCGCAGCTCTCGGTGATGACCGACGACGTCGTCGCGGGCCAGGTCAGCGAGCCGGTATTCCGGCGCACGATCGTCTGGCTCTCGCTTAGCCGGGTCGCCGGGACGGTTCTCGCGCAGGCATTGTTTCTCCCGGCGGCATGGCTCGTAGTCGCTGCCGCGAAGGCGTTTTAGCGCGACCCGAGCCCTTGCGTGCAAGGCGGTCCACGGGCCCGGTTCACATGAATTAATGAACGACCGCTGCCGCAAGTGTATGCTCGCGGCGAGAGGGGGGCGAGTCGCGAGAGGAGCCCGGCCGATGCCGAAGTACACGCTGCTGTTCACCCCTAAGGGCAACGAACCGGCGCAGCAGATCGACTGCGTCGCGCCCAATGCATGGCTGGCCTTGGAAAAGTCCCGCAGCGCCATCGGCCGCCGCACCATCGAGCTGCGGGAAGGCAGCCGCAGCCTCGGCCGGTTCCGCCACGGCTTTCCGAGCGGCACGGGCGTCTGGGAAATATCGCCCCGCGAAGCTTAGGCAGTTTCCCCCGCTTCCAGGTGGGCCTTCGTCAGGCGCGTCGCGCGCAGCGCCATTTCGCCGCGCTGGGTGCCGAACAGGCCGAACGCGAAGACCACGAAGGCGCTGTTGATCAGCCCGATGTCGATGGCGCCGGCATCGGCTTCCATGACCAGGCCCTCACGCAGCGCCATGCGCAGGACGAGCAGCACCACCAGAAACACCAGCGCCCAGCCCGATCCCTGGGTCATCAGGCCGCCGCTTTCGGGATCGACCCAGATCTTCATCAGCCGTCCGCGTTGCCAGCCGAGCGCCGCGCCGAGAAGCAGGGCGAGCGCGAGCCAGGCCCAGTCCAGTCCGTGCGGCGGGAACTGCGCCAGGGTGAGCCCACTGACGACGAGGAAGATCGCCGGCACGACCCACAGCGTGCCGAGCTTTAACGGCCGCTGCACTTTCATCCGCCGGACGCGGAAAAACAGCACCACACCGATCACCAGGATCGGGATGACGATCGAGTAGATGTTGGACGGGGGAGACGACTGCATGGGCAAGATCCTTTCAGGATCGCGGCGGTCGCCTTCCCTATCAGCTAAGCATCGGCGTAAACAGCGCCGGCGCGCCCGCTCACTTCTGCAGCGATTGCGCCGTCTCCAGATGCTTCTTGAGCGCGGCCAGCGCGTGCTTGCTCCGGGCGGCCGCAACCCCTATCTGCGCGCCAACTCCTGACACCACCCGATTACCCAAGGACCTCCGATGGCCGCCCAGTACGCATACGTCATGAAGAACATGACGAAGACCTTCCCCGGCGCGCAGAAGCCGGTGCTGTCGAATATCAACCTGCAGTTCTACCAGGGCGCCAAGATCGGCATCGTCGGCCCCAACGGCGTCGGCAAGTCGACGCTGATGAAGATCATGGCGGGCATCGACACCGAATACACCGGGGAGGCCTGGCCGGGCGAGTACATCACTGTGGGCTACCTCGCGCAGGAACCCGAGCTCGACCCGTCCAAGACCGTGCTCGAGAACGTCAAGGACGGCGCGCGCGAGATCGCCGACATGGTCGAGCGGTTCAACCAGATCGGCATGGAGATGGGCGAGGATGGCGCCGACTTCGACGCGCTCGGGGCGGAGATGGGCGAGTTGCAGGAGAAGATCGACGCGGTCGACGGCTGGACCCTCGATAACCAGCTCGAGATCGCCATGGAGGCCCTGCGCTGCCCGCCCGGCGATTCCGCGGTAGACAACCTCTCAGGCGGCGAGAAGCGCCGCGTCGCCCTCACCCGGCTGCTGATCCAGAAGCCGGGCATTCTCCTGCTCGACGAACCGACCAACCATCTCGATGCCGAAAGTGTCGAATGGCTCGAGAACCACCTCAAGGAATATGCCGGCGCGGTGCTGATGATCACCCACGACCGCTACTTCCTCGATCACGTGGTCGACTGGATTCTCGAGCTCGATCGCGGCAAGTACTTCCCTTACGAGGGCAACTACTCGACCTACCTCGAGAAGAAGGCCAAGCGCCTCGCCCAGGAAGAGCGCGAGGAAAGCGGCCGCTCGAAGGCCCTGCGCGAAGAACTCGAGTGGATCCGCCAGACCCCGGCCGCGCGCCAGACCAAAAGCAAGGCGCGCATCCGCAAGTTCGAGCAGCTGCAGGAAGCGCAGAACAACCGCAAACCGGGCAAGGCGCAGATCGTCATCCAGGTGCCCGAGCGGCTCGGCGGCAAGGTCATCGAGGTCAAGAACCTCTCCAAGGCCTATGGCGACAAGCTGCTGTTCGAGGACCTGAGTTTCACCCTGCCCCCGGGCGGCATCGTCGGCGTCATCGGCCCCAACGGCGCCGGCAAGTCGACGCTGTTCAAGCTGATCACCGGCAAGGAAACGCCCGACAGCGGCTCGATCGACATCGGCCCGACCGTGCGCCTCGGCTTCGTCGATCAGAGCCGCGATCACCTCGATCCCAAGCACAACGTGTGGGAGGAAATTTCCGACGGCCTCGATTACATGAAGGTCAACGGCATGGACATGAGCACGCGAGCTTATGTCGGCGCGTTCAACTTCAAGGGCCAGGACCAGCAGAAGAACGTCGGCAAGCTGTCGGGCGGCGAACGCAACCGCGTGCACATGGCCAAGATGCTCAAGACCGGCGGCAACGTGCTGCTATTGGACGAGCCGACCAACGATCTCGACGTCGAAACCCTCGCCGCGCTCGAAGACGCGATCGAGAACTTCGCCGGCTGCGCGGTGGTCATCAGCCACGACCGCTTCTTCCTCGACCGCCTGGCGACGCACATCCTCGCCTTCGAAGGCGACAGCCACGTCGAATGGTTCGAAGGCAACTTCGAAAGCTACGAGGAAGACAAGCGGCGCCGGCTGGGCGATGCAGCCGACCGGCCGACGCGGCTGGCCTACAAGAAACTCACTCGCTGAGGGCGCGACGGGCTCGCTCGCTCAGGCGGCGCATTCGATGACCGATTCGCGTGCCATGATCTCGAACGGCACCTGCTTGTGCTGGTTGGCGCGCGCGGGGTTGCGAAGCCGGTCGACCAGTATCTGGCAGGCGACCTCACCCATCTCCTCGAGCGGCTGACGCACCGAGCTGAGGCGCGGCCGCACCGTCCTGGCGATGGCGTTGTCGTCGAAGCCGGCCAGCGAGATGTCGCCGGGGATGTTGATCCCGGCCGAATTGGCAGCCTCGATCACGCCGACCGCCATTTCGTCGTTGCTGGCGAAGATCGCCGTCGGCTTGGCGGCAAACAGCTTCGCCGCCTGCTCTCGGCCGGACTGGCGTGAGAAGTCGCCCTGCACGATCAAGGCAGGGTCGATACGCAAGCCCTTCCCGCCCAAGGCGTTGGCGTAGCCGTTGTAGCGTCGCATGCTGACCAGGTGAACGTTCGGGCCGCGCACGAAGCCGATGCGCCGATGACCCTTCTGGAGCAGGAGGTCGGTTATCGCCCGGGCCGCGTCGTACTCGTCCATGACCACGGTGTTTCCGCGATCCGTATCGAGAAGAGGGGCGATCCGCACGTACGGCAGCCCGCGCTCCTCGATCAGGTTCAGCACATGGCGATCGTCCGACAACGGCGGCGTCAGGACGATCCCCGCCGGGGGATCGGACTCGAGAAAGTCGGCTACCGATTTGCCAGTGCCGAACAGGTTCTCGGCTTGCACCGGGAACCCGGAGGATTGGCCGAAGCGGCTCGCTCCTTCCTTGATCCGGGACACATACTCATTGCCGTTGTTGTCGAACAGAAGCAGGAATCGTGCACGGGCGTTCATGACCGAAATCCATCCATGACCAGAGCGTAAACTCTATCCGATAACCTTCAAAATTCTCTATTCGATGAAGCTGAATATTCTCTCAAGGCGGGCTGCGGCCCCGTGTAACGCGTCGCTCAGGTGTAGCGGCTCTCTTCCTCGATCACCGGAGGAGGGGATGTCGGTGCCGGCATGAAATCGCGCGCCAACGCGTGGTAGAGCCGCTCGCGGCAGACCAGAGCGCCGGCCCAGTCGCCGATCAGGCAGGTGGCGAACAGAGGCAGGATCGCCGAGGTCGTGCCGGTGGTTTCGCTGAGGATGATCACCGCGGTCAGCGGCGCGCGGACCACGCCGACGAAATAGCCGGCCATGCCGAGCAGCACGATCGCGCCGCTCTGGTCGGACGGAAACAGCGGCGTCAGCAGGTTGCCGACGCCCGCGCCGACCGCGAGCGAAGGCGAGAAGATGCCGCCCGGCATGCCGCTGACGCTGGTCGCCAGAACCGTGAGGAACTTTGCCGGCCCGAACCAGTAGCTGCCTTGCGCACCTTCCAGCAGCGCCCTGGTCGGAACGTAACCGGTGCCCCACGTCGTGCCGCCGCCGAACACGCCGATCGCGGCGACGATGACGCCGCAGCCTAGCGCGGCGAGCAACGGTCGCCTGCCGAGCAGGTCGCGCCAGCGGCCCCCCGGTCCGCGCAGCATCAGGAACGCGCGGGAAAACAATCCGCCGGCGATACCGCCCGCGAGCCCGCACAACGGGGCTGCGATCAGCACGACATGCAGCGGCAGAGCGGACGCCATGTGGCCGAAGTAGACGTAATCGCCCGCGATGCCCTGGCTGGTCAGCCCCGAGATCATCACTGCGCCCATCACCAGCACTGCGACTCGCTGCTCGTAAGCAACCGCCAATTCCTCGATGGCGAAAGCGATGCCCGCAAGCGGCGTGTTGAACGCGCCCGCGACACCCGCTGCTCCTCCGGCGATCAGCACGCCCGGCGTGACGCGAACGCGGAACAGTCGATGTACCTGGGTCATCGCCGCGGCGGCCACTTGCACTGTCGGCCCCTCGCGGCCGACCGAAGCGCCGCCGAACAGTGCAGCGATCGACAGCGCCAGCTTGGCGAAGGCGGTGCGCGCCGAAAGCAGTCCGGCAGTGGTCTCGCCGTCGGGATTGCGGCTCGCGGCGATCACTTGCGGAATGCCCGAGCCTCGCGAAGCGGGAGCCAGCGAACGAGTCAGCGCGGCGATGACCACAAACAGCAACGGTGTGAGCAATAGCGGGGCGTAGGGTTCCTCGCGCACCAGACCGGCGAAATTCCGCTGCGCGAAATCGGCGGCCCAGGCGAACAGCGTGGCTAGCACGCCGATCAGCAGCGCCGACGTAAGCATCGCCAGCCGCCGGCGCCATTCATCCAATTCGATCAGGTCCTGGGGGACCATCGCGGCGAGGCGCTGAAAGACGGCGGAGTAAGGCTTCATCGACCCGGCCCTAACGGCGCAGGATGGCGAAATCCACCCGGCGAAATACGTTCAGGTTGGCGGAGACAAACATGAACAATAGGCCACACGGACAGTTCAGATATCGGACAGGACGACTGGCTTAGTCATCCTCTCATCACGCGCCGCTCCCACTCGCGGCAGACCAGGAGATGCCGCAATGCAATTCAAGTTCTTCACCGGCGGGGCATTGGCCGCAGTGGCCGCGACCCTTGCCCTCACCGCCGTTCCGGCCTCGGCCCGCGAGGCTGACCGCCATGACGACCGCGGCAGGCACCAGCAGGAGACGACCGATAACGGCCAGCAGACCCAGCGCTGGGGCGGGCGGGATCAGCCCACGGCCCGGCCGGATCGGGCCGCGCCCCAGGCGCAGCGCCAGCGCGACTGGACGCCGCAGGCGCGCGAGCAACAGCCGCAGCAACGGCGCACCCGGACCCGCCAGGAGGCTCCGCAGCAGGTGCAACGGCAGCAGCAACGGGGCTGGGCACAGCGGGGCACCTGGAGCGATCCCGCGCAACAGCGGCAGCAGGCGCAAGCGCAGCAGACGCAGCGGTGGGCCGGAAACGATCAGCGAGCCGAACGCAACCGCACCTACGTCGACCGCGAGCGGACCACGACATACGGCACCAATGGCAGCAATTGGCGCGACCGCCGGAGCGGCAGCGACGGCAACTGGCGCGACAACCGCCGCGGCGACGACAGCAACTGGCGCGACAACCGCAACGGCAGCGATCGCAACTGGCGTGACGGCGATCGTGACGGCCAACGCTGGGACCGTAACTGGCGCAGCAGCAGCCGCTACGACTGGCAGCGGTACCGCACAACCAACCGCAACGCCTACCACATCGGCCGCTACTACGCGCCGTACCGCAACTACAGCTACCGCCGCCTGGGCATCGGGTTCTCGCTGAACTCGCTGTTCTACTCGGACCGCTACTGGATCAACGATCCGTGGCAGTACCGCCTGCCCGACGTCTACGGCCCCTATCGCTGGGTCCGCTACTACGACGACGCGCTGCTGGTCGACATCTACAGCGGCGAAGTCGTCGACGTGATCTACGACTTCTTCTGGTAAGCCGCTCGGCCGGCTTGCTGCCGGATTGAGTGGACCGGCACAAGCGAAGCCCCCGGCCGAAAGGCCGGGGGTTTCTGCGTCTTAGCGCCTCAGGGCTTCGGTGTACCGAACGGCAGCATCCGGTAGAGGTTGCCATCCTTGTCCCAGAAGTGGTGCTTAAGCGCGCCGAGCACGTGCAGCACGATCAGGTAGAGCATGACCTCGCCGAGAGTGCCGTGGAGTTCCTGCAGCTCATGGCCGAGCCCGCGGTTCTCGCCGAAAGGCAGGTTGGGGATCGTGAACAGCCCGAAGAAGTCGGTCGGCTGGTTCCACATCGAGGTGCCGATCCACGCCATCAGCGGCAGGCCGACGAGCAGGACGTAGAAGACGAAGTGCACCGTGCGCGCAAGGACGCGCTCCCACGCCGCAAGGTCGCTCGAGAACGGCGGCGCGCGGTGGGTCAGGCGCCATACCAGACGCAGCACCGTGAGGACGAGGATCGCCATACCGAGCGCAAAATGCGGCTGGAGCACGGCGAAGTGCTGGCCGCGCGGCGCGTGCTCCGCAGCGTCGGCCAGGCGCCAATCGACGATAACGGCAATGGCGATCAGCCAGTGGAGCGTCATCGCTCCGATGGAGTAGCGGTTCGTCGGCATGTCCTTTCCTTTCGCCCTGCAACCTAGCGGCCAAGCTGCAGCGGGCAAGAGCGCCTCTTGCATCGGCTGCTCGGGAATGGATATGCCAGACTCATGGCCCGTTTCATGATCCGCAACAAAAAGCCCGAAATTGCCGACCAGACGGCGCTCAAGCACGTCGGCGAGCAGGTCCGCAAGCGGCTGGCGGCGAACAAGGCGATCTACCGCTTGCCGACCGAGAAGGCCGAGATCTTCGCGATGGGTGATTTCATGAGCCCTGACGAATGCGCAAGGATGATCGCGATGATCGACCAGGTCGCGCGGCCGAGCTCGGTGTTCGACGTCGAATACGGCGCCGATTATCGCACTTCGTACTCCGGCGACGTCGATCCTCACGATCCGTTCGTCAAGAAGATCAGCCGTCGGATCGACGACCTGCTCGGACTCGAATCCGCATGGGGCGAGACGGTCCAGGGCCAGCGCTACCTGCCCGGCCAGCACTTCAGCCCGCACTGCGACTGGTTCTACACCGAGGCCGGGTACTGGCCCAAGGAGTCCGCCCGCGGAGGGCAGCGCAGCTGGACGGCGATGGTCTACCTCAATCCGGTCGAAGCCGGCGGATCGACCGACTTCACCCAGATCGGCCTGTCGATCGAGCCCAAGCCCGGCGCGATCCTCATGTGGAACAACGCCGACGCGGAGGGCGAGCCCAACCGCTGGACCCTGCATTCGGGCACGCAAGTCACCGCCGGGGTCAAGTACATCATCACCAAGTGGTATCGCACCCGGAAATGGAACTGACCGGCTAGAGGGAAGTCAGCGCCATCGCGACCACCGCCGCCGCCATCACCGCGGTGGCCAACCACCCGAGCCACCGCAGCGGACCGCGCACGGTGAACCGGCCCATCACGTCGGCGCGCGCGGTGAGCAGCATCATGATCGCCATCACCGGCACCGCGACCACGCCGTTGATCACCGCGGTCCAGTAGAGCGCCTTGATCGGGTTGATCGGGGTGAAGTTGATGACCATTCCCACGGCCGTGGCGAACACGATGGCGCCGTAAAAGGCCTTCGCCTGCAGCGGCTTGCGCGCCAGTCCGACCGGCCACCCGCCCGCCTCGCCGAGGGCATAGGCAGCCGATCCGGCAAGCACCGGCACCGCCAGCAGCCCGGTGCCGACGATACCCAGCGCGAAGATGATCGTCGCGCCGGAACCCGCGATCGGCCGTAGCGCCTCGGCCGCCTGGGCCGACGTCTGGATGTCGGTGATCCCGGCGCCGTGCAGTGTGGCGGCGGTGGCGAACACGATGGCCAGCGCCACGAGGTTCGAGGCGGCCATTCCGCCGAGCGTGTCGTATTCGATCCGCTCCAGCTCGGCCTCGCCCTGCTCCGGATCCCTGGTCAGCGCCTGGCGGTCGGGGTTCTCGGCAACGTCTTGGGCTTCTTCCGATGCCTGCCAGAAGAACAGGTACGGGCTGATCGTCGTGCCGAACACGGCGACGATCGTGGTCAGGTAGCCGGTGCTCCAGGCGAAATCGGGGACCACGAGCCGAAGCAGCGCCTCGCCCCAGTCCACTTTCACCAGCACCAGCGTCACGACGTAGGCCAGCAGGGTCAGGCTCAGCCATTTGAGCACCGCGACGTAGCGCTGATAGCTCATGACCACCTGGGTTACCGCGCAGAACGCGGCGAAGCCGACCAGGTAGGCGGCGTCGGGCCCGCCCAGCACCAGGCGCGTCGCGTCGGCCATCGCGCCGAGGTCGGCGCCGATGTTGATCGTGTTGGCGACCAGCAGCAGGGCGACCACGGCGTTGAGCAGCGGGCGCGGATAGTACCGCCGCAAGTTGCCGGCGATGCCGTGCCCGGTCGTGCGGCCGATCCGCGCGCTGATCATCTGTACGGCGGCCATCAGCGGATAAGTCAGCAGCAGGGTCCAGCCGAGGGCGTAGCCGAACGCCGCACCGGCCTGGCTATAAGTGGCGATTCCGCTCGGGTCGTCGTCGGAGGCGCCGGTGATCAACCCTGGGCCGATGATCCGGCGCAGGCGCTCGCGCAGCGTATCCGAGCCGTCCTTGTCCGCGCGACCTTTCACCGCGCCTAATCGCCCAGCTCGTGGATCAGCGACTGGATGTCGTCGACCAGCCGTTCGTCATCCTCGGATTTCCGGGCGGCGCGCAGCATCATGTGGGTGAAACGATCAACGCGGCGAGAAAGGCGCAGAATTTCCAGCTGGGTCCGCAGATTGACCTCGTAATCGTGCCGCGCGGCGATGCGATCCTTCTTCGCTTGACGGTTCTGGCTCATCATGATCACCGGCGCCTGGATCGCGGCGAGCATCGACAGCATCAAGTTGAGGAAGATGAAGGGATAGGCGTCGAACGGCTTGGCCCCCATCTCCTGCAGCACGCCGCTGTTGAGGATCATCCACCCGAACAGCACCACGCCGAAGGCGATGATGAAGCCCCAGCTGCCGCCGACCGCCGCCACCCGGTCGGCCAGGCGGTCGCCGAAGCTCATGTTGAGCTGCGCCGCCTCGTTGGCGTCGACGCCGATGTAGTTGCCCGCCGCGACGCGCTCGAGCACGCTTTGCTCTTCCTCCTCGAGATCGCAGAGTTCGCGCCCGAGCAATTCGCGCGCGAGGCTGTCCGGATCCGACGGGCGGATCATCGCGCGAGCGCCTCGGCGATCAGCTGGCGAGTGTTGGCCACTCCGTAAAGCGCGATGAAGCTGCCCATGCGCGGGCCTTGCGAGCTGCCGAGAAGCGTCTCGTAAAGCGCCCGAAACCAGTCGCGCAGGCTTTCGAAGGCGTAGGTCTCGTCCTTGCCGATCTCGTAGATCGCCGTCTGCAGCTCTTCGGCGGGTGTATCGTCGGGGGCTTCGGCGAGCATGGCGTCGAGAGCCATAAGCGCTTTCGCCTCGTTCGGTTCCGGTGCGCGCCTGACCAGCGTCGGCGCGACGAAGTCGCGATTGTAGGCCAGGGCGCGGTCGACCAACGCCTCGAGCGCGGGATGATGCCGCGGGTCGAGTTCGGCGATGTAGTTGCCGAGATAGGTCCACACCTGCTCGTGCGTCGCATGGGTGCCGAGCACGCCGACGAGGTTGAGCAGCAGGCCGAAGGTCACCGGCAGCGTGTCGCCGTCGCCGCCGTGGTAACCGTTGGTGCGCAGCAAGTGCCAAGCCGGGTTGCCGAGCCGCTGCTCGAGCGGCTGCTCGGGGATCTTGGCGCGAAACTGCCAGTATTCGTCGACCGCTTTCGGAATGACCCCGATGTGCAGGCTCTTGGCGCTTTTCGGCTCGCGATAGATGTAGAAGCCGAGGCTTTCCTCCGTGCCGTAAGTCAGCCATTCCTCGATCGTCAGGCCGTTGCCTTTCGACTTTGAGATCTTCTCGCCCTTTTCGTCGAGGAACAGCTCGTAGATCAGGCCTTCGGGCCGCTGACCGCCGAGCACCTTCACGATCCGCCCCGACTGGGTGACGCTGTCGGTCAGGTCCTTGCCGCACATCTCGTAGTCGACGCCGAGCGCGAACCATCGCATCGCCCAGTCGACCTTCCACTGCAGCTTGGACATGCCGCCGAGCGCCGACTGCTCGACCACCGTCCCGTCCTCGTCCTCGAACCGTATAATTCCCGCGGCGGGATCGATCACCTCGACCGGCACCTGCAGCACGACGCCGCTGTCGGGGCTCACCGGCAGGACCGGCGAATAAGTCCGTCGCCGCTCTTCGCGCAGGGTCGGCAGCATGATGTCCATGATCGAGTGAAAGTGCGTGAGGACGTTGCGCAAGGCGTCGTCGAACGCGCCCGAATTGTACTGATCGGATGCCGAGACGAACTCGTAGTCGAAGCCGAACTGGTCGAGGAAACTGCGCAGCCTGGCGTTGTTATGGTGCGCAAAGCTTTCGAACCCGGCGTTGAACGGGTCGGGAATGCGCGTCAGCGGCTTGCCGAGGTTGGCGGCGAGCAGCGCGTGGTTGGGCACGTTGTCGGGCACCTTGCGCAAGCCGTCCATGTCGTCGCTGAAAGCGACGAGCCTGGTGGGAGCGCCGCCCGAGACGATCTCGTAAGCGCGCCGCACCAGCGTGGTGCGCAGCACTTCCTGGAAGGTGCCGATGTGCGGCAGGCCCGATGGGCCATAGCCTGTCTCAAACAACACGGGCGCCCCGCCCGGTTTTCCGTTGGGATAGCGTTTGACGAGCTTCATCGCCTCCTGGAACGGCCAGGCCTTGGACACGCGGGCGGCTTCGATCAGCGTCTCGTCAATCATCCCGCGCGCTCTTGCGGATGCAGCGCCTGCGCGCAAGCGCGGACTGGCGTCCTTGCGTGGTCGAGAGCTCGCCGGTAGACCTTTCCACCACCGGGGCAAAGCAACCTCCCGGATAGGCTCGGCGCCCAAGCGTTGCCTTCACTTCCGCCGCGGCGGGCATGGAGGTATTGCGAATGGCCAGCGGTCCCCTTCACCATCCCACCTTCTCAGAGCTGACGCGCGTCTCGGCGCGGATCGGCTTTCTCAGCTTCGGCGGACCGGCCGGCCAGATCGCCCTGATGCACCGCGAGCTGGTCGATGAGCGACGCTGGCTGGACGAGGACGAATACCTCCAGGCGCTCAACTTGTGCCACCTCCTCCCCGGACCCGAGGCGCAGCAGCTGGCCACGTGGATCGGCTGGAAGCTCCACGGCTGGAAGGGCGGCGTGATCGCCGGCGGGTTATTCGTCTTCCCCGGCGCGTTCGTCATGCTCGGCCTGTCGATCCTCTACGCGCTCGCCGCCGACCTCGCCTGGTTCGCCGCGCTGTTCCTCGGCATCAAGGCGGCGGTGCTGGCGATCATCGCCCAGGCCTTGGCGCGGATCGCCGGGCGCGCGCTCAAGACCCGGCTGCAGTGGGCCATGGCGCTGGCAGCATTCGCCGCGCTGTTCGCGTTCCAGGCGCCGTTTCCGCTGGTGGTTCTCGGCGCACTGGCGATCGGCCTGTGGGCCGGGGCGAGGCGGCCCGACCTGCTCGCCCTCAAACCGGTGGAGCCCTTGACTGGCCGCGGACGCGCTCCGTGGCGCGCGACCATCGCCGCCGCGCTCGTGTGGGGCACGATCTGGGCGGCGCCGATGGTCCTGGTGCTGGTCCTGCTCGGCCGCGACCACGTTCTATGGCACATCGGCGTGTTCTTCTCGCAGCTTGCGGTGGTGACGTTCGGCGGCGCCTACGCGGTGCTCGCATACATGGCGCAGCAGGCCGTCAGCGGCTTCGGCTGGCTCGGCGCGGGCGAGATGGCCGACGGCCTGGGCCTGGCCGAAACTACGCCCGGCCCGCTGATCATGGTCACCCAGTTCGTCGGCTTCCTCGCCGCCTTCCGCTCGCCCGCGCCGTTCGGACCGATCTTCGCTGGCGTACTCGGCGCGGTGCTAACCACCTGGGTGACCTTCGCGCCATGCTTCCTGTGGATCTTCGCCTTCGCGCCGTGGATGGAGCGCCTCCAGCGCGCGCCCGCGCTCAAGGGCGGGCTGGCGGGGGTGACGGCATCCGTCGTCGGCGTGATCGCCAATCTCGCGCTGTGGTTTTCGCTTCATGTCCTGTTCGTGAGGATCAGGGATTTCGCCTTCGGACCGGTACACCTGCAGGCGCCGGATCTCGCCAGCTTCGATTGGCGGGCCGGGGTGATTTCGGTCGTGGCGGCGGGGCTGATCTTCGCCTTCCGGCGTGGCATCATCACCACGCTGGCGGTTTCGGCAGCGCTCGGCCTGGTGCTGGAGCGACTGGTCTGACGCATCAGCACCGTCCGCCAGTGGATACTGGCGGAAGGCCGAGCGAACCTGTCAGGCCTCGGCGACGTGCCGGACATGCTTCGCCCGGCGCATCAGCGAGCCCAGCGCGAGAGCGATGATCAGCAGCGCCGGCACGTCGCCGACAAGGTGGCCGCGGTGCATCGCCTGCGTCGCGCCCTGCCAGGCCATGACGGCCGCATGGACCACGCTCGACCAGACGGTGAACCAGACAAGCGAAGCGTTCGCCATCGGGTCCCTCGCCGCGCGGATCAGAAATACGCCGAGCGTGGCGTACACCCCGACGATCATCATGTAGTAGTCGTTCGAAGCGGGTGAGCCCTCATGCCAGGCCCAGCCCGAAGGCCAGACAAGCGCGAGAACATAGAGCAGGCAGCACGCCGCTCCGGAGAGGACCAGGGCAGCGGAAAGCAGGGGGTCCTTCGTAGACATTTGAGTTCACCTTTCCTGAGCTAGCGCGACCCGTTTCGCGGTCCCGTTAGTTCGCTTGGAGTCTTCGATGCCAATTGAAGATCATGCGTGCCCCATAAGGCAGACTTATGGATTCGAGGGGCGACCTAGCTCTTCCAAACCGTCTCTGCGCTTCCAAGCCGATTCCCCGCTTGCGCTCGCCCCTCGCTGTGGCAGGATAAAGTCAACGATAAGGGAGAGGGGGAGCCATGGCCCTGCAGGCCTATCCGGACGTGCCGCTGTTCCGGTATCCGTATACCGATCTCGGCGAAGCGCAGATCGCCGCCGCGCTGGCCGCGCCGGGACGGGTCGGGCCGGCGGGCAAGGGGCCGCTCGACAACAACCTCTCCGGCAAGGTGCTGAGCTTCACCGGCGACGGGGGCAACAAGCTCTCGTGGACTTTCGGCAGCGGCAATCGGGTGACTTTCGCCGGCAAGCAGGCCGGCTACGGCTCCCTCGATCTCGATCACCTGACGCTGTTCGCCCATCTTGTGCCCGGCACGACCACCGGCTACGCGGTCGCCTGGGACCGCCAGACGGGCGCGGCGACGGTGTTCGAGCTGTGGTTCGGCGGCGGCCCGGCGCCGCGGGCGCGCGAGCTCAATCGCGAAGTCTATTTCGGTCGCATGGCCGGTGCGATCGATGCGAAGGAGAAACACGGCCGCACGCTGCGGGTCGAGGGCCGCGCGTTCATGTGGCAGGAAGACACCGGCAACCGCACGATCGAGTACTACCCGAGCTCGACTTACAGCCACTGGGTCGAACTCGACCGGTTGAAGGATTACCGCGGCTATTCGGCGCCGACCGACTACGTCCAGCTGACCGAGGACGTCTACGCCGTCGCGCGCATCGAGGCGGAATTCTCGGGCCTCCTCCAGCTCTACATTGCGGACGTCAACCGGCTGCAGCAGGTCGGCGTGCGCCTGGGCTTCAATGGCGCCGACGCGCTCGAGTTCTACATGTTCCGCGGCACTGGCGAATGGCTCGGCCAGATCGCCCGGTTCGAGAAGCTCGGCGATTTCTCGGCCGACCCGTTGCCGATTCCGAATGGCAAGAAAGGCGAACGACGCGTCTATCGCCCGCTGGCGACGATGGACAAGATGACCCGCGCCGAAGTCGACGCAGTGGTCGCCAAGGGCGTCCACGTGTTCGACAGGCCGAGCCCGATGGCCGGCAACGGCACGGCGGCCAGCGGCGCGCTCGCCGGCAAGGTCTTCGCCATCGAATACGACGGCGGGCAGCGGATGGAATACCGCTTCACCGGTCCCGACACGCTGCAGTGGTCGATGAACGGCGGGGACGTCGTGCCGGCGCGCTACAACGCGTGGGAAATGATGCCCGGCGCGTTCATCTTCGGCCACTTGCTCGAAGGCCAGCCGAACCACGACGGGCACATCGTCGTCGTCGACCTCTCGACCGGCATGGCGACGAACTACCACGGCTATCTCAACACGCCTTACTTCGCCAACGAGGCGGGTTGCGAGACGCTGTTCGGCAAGGTCGTCGGCCAGGGCATTCCCGATCCCGGCCGCAAACGGCACGAGCGCACGCGCGACATGCTCGGGCGGGCGTTCACCTGGGAATATTCGCCCGGGCTCAACTCGATGCACCTCTATTCGACGCCGTGGACCACCTCGTGGATCATCCCGACCCCGGACGGCCACTTCGCCACCGAATGGAGCGGCAGCGGCGACTTCGTGAAGATCCGCGACCAGCTCTATTTCGGCCGCTGGCAGGAGGAGGCCTGCAACGGCACGCTCGGCACCGTGCTGATCAACATGCGCACCATGCACGATGCCGGGATCGGCTATCACTGCGGCAAGCAAGGGGGCCTGAGCATGAGCGCCGTGGGCGCGCCCAGCCGCCACGCCGGCAAGTTCGACGTCGAGCGTTTCTTCCCGGTGCGGAAAGGGAACTGACCATGGAAAAGACCGCTACCGCCACCGATCGCCGGAGCTTCATCAAGAGCGGAGCCATCGTCGCCGCGCCTCTCGCCGTGATGGCGCCGGCGGCCGCGTTTGCCGCCGACGACGGCAGTAAGGCGAGGCTCGTGCGGCTCGAGGACGAGAAAGCGATCCAGGCGCTCCACCGCGACCTCGTGCGCGAGGTGAACGGCGGCGAGCACAAGCTCGCCGAGGGCCTCACCGCCCTCGCAGTTGATCCCGCGGACGAGTTGCAGATCGCCTTCGCCGAGGACGGCCGCAGCGCGCGCTGCCGCCGTGCCTGCACGGCGAGCTTCCGCACCGAATTCACCGGCCACTCGACTCTCGAGCAGATGCACCGGCTGCAAGGCCAGGGACAGCACAGCCATGAGGAATCGCGCGAGCTGGTCGTCGAATATGAAAAGGGCAAGCACGGCTGGGCCATCGCCCGCGCCCGGCTTGCCTGAGGTCGCAACAGGGAGAGTACCATGCGTTACGCACTGATCGCCGGACTGGCGCTGCTGGCTTGCGGCTGCACCACGACCACTTCGAGCGGTGGCACCGCCACCGGTGCGGGTTCAACCGCGGGCTCAGCCGCATGCACGGCGTTCGACGCCTCCAGGCTCGGCCTCGCCGACGCCACGGCAACCTACTTCCCGGCCGACGCGGCCAAGGGCCTGCCGGCCAATTGCGACATCAAGGGCACCCTGCACCCGGTCGCCGGATCGAACATCGGCGTGGTCTATCGCCTGCCCGACAACTGGAACGGCAAGGTCTACGGCATCGGCGGCGGCGGCTGGGCGGGCAACGTGACGCTGCAGGCGGCCACCGAAGCGCTGCAGGCCGGGTATGCGACGATGCAGACCGACGGCGGCCATCCCGGCACCGGGGTGTGGGACAATGCCTGGGCGCAGAACCCCGAAACCGCGAAGGACTTCAGCTACCGCGCGATCCACGAGATGACGGTCGCCGGAAAGGAGCTCGCCACCGCTTATTACGGCCGCAAGTTCGACAACGCCTACTACGTCGGCTGCTCGACCGGCGGGCGCATGGGATTGATGGAGGCGCAGCGCTTCCCCGACGACTACGACGCCATCGTCGCCGGCGCGCCGGTCTACACGCTGCAGACTCAGACCACCGGGCTGATGCGCACTAATGCGTTCGGCGCGCGCGGCGCGGCGTTCAGCGCCGACGACCTCAAGCTGGCCCAGGATTCCGCCCTCGCCCAGTGCGACGCCGACGACGGGCTCAAGGACGGGCTGATCAACGATCCACGCGCTTGCCACTGGGACCCGGCGACGATCGAGTGCTCGGGCGCCAAGACCGCCAGCTGCCTTGCCGCGCCGCAAGTCACCGCGCTGAGGTCGCTCTACGACGGGATCAAGTCGCCCGACGGGCAATGGGCGATGTGGCCGATCAGCCGCGGCGGCGAGACCGGGTGGAGCTTCTTCATCGGCACCAGCGGCAAGCCCGACACCACCGGCGGCGGCGGGCTGCTCGGCCTCAAGCCGCTGGTGTTCCCCAATCGCGACATCGACTGGGCGCATTTCTCGGCGGCGACCGACGCGCCGCAGGTCCGCAACAGCGCCTTCGCGAAAATGTACGAGGCCAAGGACCCCAACCTGTCGAAGTTCTTCGCCCGCGGCGGCAAGCTGCTCGTCTGGCACGGCGAGAGCGACCCCGGCCCCGCGCCCACGGGCACGCTCGACTACGCCCGGCAGGTCATGGCGCAGAATCCGCGTGCGGCGCAGCAGTTCCGCACCTTCCTCGCCCCCGGTGTCGGCCACTGTGGCGGCGGCCCCGGCGCGGACGTGCTGCCGGTGGCGCAAGCGATCGACAGCTGGGTCCACACGGGCACCGCGCCCGAGAGCCTGATCGCCACCAAGCGCGACAAGTCGCTCACCCGGCTCGACTGTGCCTGGCCCAAGGTCGCGCACTACGCCGGCGTCGGCGATCCGAACGATCCCTCAAGCTGGCGCTGCGTGGCGCGTGCCGGCGCCGGCAAGGTCTCGGGGCCGGGCGAGCGCGGCTAAGCGCACAAAGAAAGGGTGGCCGGACGGGCCACCCTTTCAGCTTTGCCGCGTGCGAGGGGGAGGTTACGCCGCCTTGTGATACTGACGGCGCAGCTCGGGCCAGTTGTTCGGATACTGGCTGAGGTCGATGCGCGGCTCGCGGTCGAAGGTCACGCCGAGCGACTGCATGATCAGGCGCGCGCGCTTCATCCGCTGGCGACGGTCGGTGAACGGGTTGGCCCTGTCCGGCCGCGCGTTGGCCATGCGTTCGAACAGCGCATTCCGTTCCTCGTAGCCCTCGGGCAGCGTCGCCGGCAGGTCGACCGCGGCGCCGTCGCTCGGCAGCGCACCGGCGACAGGGCTCGGGTCGCGGCGGCGAAGCATCGTCGGCGCCGCCAAAGGCGTGGCAACGACCGGTTCGGCAATCGCCGTTTCGGCGACCGGGCGTCTCACCAGCGGGTCCTCGATGGTTTCGCTGATGACCGGATTGCGGCGACGGAAGAACATCAGCCCCACGGTCAGGATCGCCAGCGCGAGCAAGCCGAGAAGGATCAGGCCAAGCGTGCCGGTCACGTTCTCGGTCTGTGCGGGAGCCGGCTCGGCGGCGGGAACCGGTGCGGCGTCGACCGGCGCCGTATCGACCGTTTCGGCAGGCAGCGGCGCGACGTCGTTGGCCGGCGGGGGAACCGCGGCGAGGGGTGCGACACCGGCCGGCGCCGTCGTGCGGCTAACGGTGGTGTGAGTTGTCTTGCGTGCGGACGGAGCAATAGTGGTCTTGGTGGTGGTCTTCGTGACGGTCGCTGAAGGCTCGGACGCTGGCTCTGTATCGCCCGCGCCGGAAGCCGCCTGAGCGGTGATGTCGGGGATGACGACCGTCGGCGCCGGGCTGGCGGCGACTGTCGGTACCGGATCGACCGGCTGAACCGGCGACGGCTCGGTTACGGGGGCGGCGGCGTCCTGCGCCGCGAGCGGGGTTGCGGATAGCGCAAGCGCTGCGGCAATCGCGGCGGTAGCACTCCATGAGGTGTGATTTTGATGTTTCATAGCAAGCACAAAACGGGCCACGCTGATGCGCTGTTCCCTTCCCGAATCTTTCAAGACTGCCTCTAATCGTTGATTTAGATTGCTTTTGTCTTAGCCAAGCGACGGCGGGTCGGGTTTGGTTTACGGCCAACGGAGCCGCGCCACATGGCGCGACTCGGACATTGACCGACTCAAAAAGCGGCGAGCGGAGCCGCCCCGGCGTTTACTTTTCGTTCTCCCCACAGCATCGTCGCGGCGATGGACTCGCTCGCCCTTCCCGCGCTTCACGCCAGCCACGCCGGCAGCTGGCTTCGCGGGCCGGAGGGCACCACGCGGACGGTATCCAAGGGCGACGCGATCATGGCCGCGGCGGACACGCCGCTGCTGCTGCTCAACGCCCCGCTGGTCGCCAGCCGGCTCGGCTATCCCGACCTCTCGGGCCTCGACCTGCTCGAGCTGTTCGCCTTCGTGCACCCGGCGCGCTTCGTCGTGCCGACTCCCAAGGGCCTCGCCCACGCGCTCGGCCTCGACGAGCCGGCGAGCGACGACGCCGTTCCCGCGCTGCTCCAGCGTGCCGCCGCCGCGCTGCTGGCGGATTGCGCACGCGAGGACTGGCCCGAACGTGAGGGCGCGTGGTCGGCGCTGCAGTCGCTTGCCAAGCTACGCTGGCCGTGGGCGGGCGTGCTTGCGCCGCACGTGCGCCAGCCCGACAAGGCCGAGAAGTGGCTGTTCTCGCGCCTGCCGGAATGGGAGGAAGCCCCCGAGCGGCCGCAGCCGGCGCAAGTCGCGCTCGACGAGGCCGAAGTCGAGGCCAGGCTCGAGCGGCTAACCGGAGACGGCGCCGAGCGCCGCGAAGGCCAGCGCAGCTATGCCCGCGAGGCCGGCCGGGTATTCGCCCCGCGCGAGAAGCGCCGCGCGCCGCATATCCTGCTCGCCCAGGCCGGCACCGGCATCGGCAAGACATTGGGCTACCTCGCCCCCGCATCGCTGTGGACCGAGAAGTCGCAAGGCACGGTGTGGGTCAGCACCTTCACCAAGAACCTCCAGCGCCAGCTGCGCCGCGAGAGCAAGCGGGCCTGGCCCGAGGCTCGCGCCGACGGCAGCAAGCCGGTCGTGGTGCGCAAGGGGCGCGAGAACTATCTCTGCCTGCTCAATCTCGAGGACGCGCTGCAGGGGGGCTTCGGCGGGCGAGCGGCCATTCTCGCCCATCTCGTCGCGCGCTGGGCGGCCTATTCGCAGGACGGCGACATGATCGGCGGCGACTTGCCCGGCTGGCTCGGCACGCTGTTCCGCAACCGCGCGATCCGCAGCCTGACCGACCAGCGCGGCGAATGCGTCTACGCCGGGTGCCCGCATTACCGGAAGTGCTTCATCGAACGCGCCGCGCGGGCCAGCGCGCAGGCCGACCTGGTGATCGCCAACCACGCGCTGGTGATGGTCAACGCCGCGCGCGGGCGCGATCACGCGCAGCGGCCGACGCGGATCGTGTTCGACGAAGGCCATCACGTGTTCGACGCCGCCGACAGCACCTTCGCCGCCGCGCTGACCGGGCAGGAAACGGTCGAGCTCAAGCGCTGGGTCACCGGACCCGAGCGCGGCTCGAAGGGGCGGCGCCGCGGCCTCGCCGCGCGCCTCGCCGATGTCGCCAGCTACGACGAGGACGGCGGCAAGGCGATCGCCGCCGCGCGCGAGGCGGCCGAGGCGCTGCCGCAGGACGGCTGGCTCCAGCGCCTGGCCGACGGCATGCCGTCGGGGCCGATCGAGGCGCTGCTCGCCGCTGTGCGTGCGGTGACTTACGCCCGCGACGAAAGCGGCGGGCAGGAGGCCGGCTACGGCATCGAGACCGAAGCCGCGCAACTCGACGGCAACTTCGTCGAGCTCTCCCAGCAGGCGGCGAGCGCGCTGGCCGAGATCCGCCGCCCGCTGATCAAGCTGGGCGTCCGGCTCGAGGCGCTGGTCGAGGACGCGCCCGACTGGCTCGACGGGCAAGGCCGCGCGCGGATCGAAGGCGCGCGCCACTCGCTCAGCTGGCGCGCCGACACCTTGCAGGCCTGGGAAGCGCTGCTCGACCGGCTCGGCGGCGCGGCCGATCCCGATTTCGTCGACTGGCTGGCCGTCGAGCGCTCCGACGCGCGCGAGTTCGACGTCGGCATCCACCGCCGCTTCGTCGACCCGATGAAACCCTTCGCGCAAGTCGTTCTCGAACCGGCGCACGGCGTCATGCTGACCAGCGCGACGCTGCGCGACGGCGACGATTGGGAGGCGGCGATCAGGCGCTCGGGAGCGCGGCATCTCGAAACCCAGCCGCTGCTCGCGAGCGCCGAGAGCCCGTTCGACTACGCCGGCAACGCCGAAGTGCTGATCGTCACTGACGTGAAGAAAGGCGACCTCGCCGGCCTTGCCGGAGCCTACGCGCGGATCATCGAGGCCTGCGGCGGCGGCGTGCTCGGGCTGTTCACCGCGATCCGCCGGCTGCGCGCGGTGCATGGCCGCATCGCCGACCGGCTCGCCCGCAACGGGTTGCCGCTCTACGCCCAGCACGTCGACCCGATCGACACCGGCACGCTGGTCGACATCTTCCGCGACGACCCGCGCTCGAGCCTTCTCGGCACGGACGCCCTTCGCGACGGCGTCGACGTTCCCGGCGAGAGCTTGCGCTGCGTGGTGATGGAGCAAGTCCCGTGGCCCAAGCCCTCGATCCTCCACCGTGCCCGCCGCGCCGCCAACGGCGGCAGCGCGCACGACGACGCGATCATCCGCGCGCGCCTTGCGCAGGCGTTCGGGCGGCTGATCCGCAGCAAGGACGACCGTGGGCACTTCGTGGTGCTTTCGCCGGCCTTTCCCAGCCGGCTGCTCGGGGCCTTCCCCAAGGGCACGCCGATCGTCCGCTGCACGCTCGACGAGGCTTTACAGCGGCTCGGCGCGCGGCTTTCATCCGACCGGGCGGGAATCGCTTCGCGGGAAGAGGAAATGCGGTGAAACGGCTCGGGCTGCTGCGTCATGCCAAGTCCGACATGGACGACGCCGCCCCGCGCGATTTCGACCGCGGCCTCAACGACCGCGGCCGGCGCGGCGCGGCGCTGATCGGGCAGCACATTGCCGGGCTCGGGATCGCCTGGGAGGCAGTGATCGCTAGCCCCGCGGCCCGCGTCAGGCGCACGCTCGAGGCGAGCGGCCTTGCGGTGGCGCCGCAATTCGAGGAGCGCGCCTACCTCGCCGACGCGCCTACGCTGATCGAGCTGTTGCGCCAGGTCGAGGGCGATCCCGTCAGCGTACTCGTCGCCGGGCACAACCCGGGTTTGCACGAGCTGCTGTTCCGGCTGGTCGACCCGGACCACGAAACCGCGCTGTTCGCCCGCGCGGCGGAAAAATTTCCGACCGCGAGCTTCGCTTTGCTCGAGCTGCGAATCGACAAGTGGGCCGACCTGGCGCCGGGTTGCGGCACGCTGGTTCATTTCGCGCGCCCCCGCGACCTGGATCCAGAGCTGGGGCCAGAGCGGGTCGGGTAAATTAGCTATTTGAACGAATTGAGGCCGATTGTTGCAGCATCTTCGGCAAAGGTTTTCGCGCCCCTCAGGGCAACACGGCTAATAAAATCTTATCCGTGTTTGCAATTCGGCAATCACTCTGCGGCAAAAGCGGCCTCGCAGAGAGGCGAGACCCTTGATCGAGATCGAAGTCCAGAACGAGACCCACCAATCCGAGATCCGGATGAAATTCGTGGTCGTGCCGCGGATCGGCGAAGGCATTCGCCTGCTCGAGCCGAATGGGCAGTGGGCGTCGTACGACGTGCTCGACGTGTGGTACCAGAAGGCCGAGTACGGCGACATCTGGGTACCCTTCATGCACGTCCGCCAGACGCCGCCCGAGAAGGATTACGGCGCCGTGTTGCGTCCGGATCTCGAAATCTATCCGATCGAGAATTAAGCCGCTTCGAGCGCCTGGGCCAGCCGCGCGCGGATGGCGCGCAAGTGCGGGAGGATGTCGGTCACCTCGATCGACGGCGCCTGCGCCGGCTGCACCGCCCCGCCCGCCAGCGCCTGGCGAGCGCCCTTCAGAGTGTAGCCCTCGCGGTTGACCAGCCGGTCGATCGTCTGGACCAGCGCGACGTCCTCGGGCCGGTAGTAGCGGCGGCCTCCGCTGCGCTTCAGCGGCTGGAGCATCGGGAACTGCTGCTCCCAATAGCGCAGCACGTGCTGGCGCAGGTCGAGGGCCTTCGCCACCTCGCCGATCGTGCGCAGGGCCTGGGCATCCTTGCCGTCGTCGAAACGCAGCTGACCAAGCCCGCCCTCGCTCATCCTTCGCCGATCCGGGCTTTCAGCTTCTGGCTGGCGCGAAAAGTCAGCACCCGCCGAGGGGTGATCGGCACTTCGACGCCGGTCTTCGGGTTGCGCCCGATGCGCTCGCGCTTGTCGCGCAGGATGAAGCTGCCGAACCCGGAAATCTTGACGTTCTCGCCGTCAGCCAGCGCGTCGCACATCTTGGCGAGAATCGCCTCGACGAGCGCCAGGCTCTCGGCGCGCGAGAAGCCCATCTTGCGGTTGATTGTTTCGGCCAGGTCTGCCCGCGTTAGCGTGCCCACGGATCGCATCATCGGTGCAGTGACTCCCCACTTAGCGACCGTGACTAACATTTAGCAAGATTGCGGGGCTTGGCAAGCCGGGCTTTGGTCAGATTCCGGCGTTTTTCACAGCCTTATGAGGCTGGCGCCCCAGGTGAACCCGCCGCCCATGGCTTCGAGCATGACGAGGTCGCCCTGTTTGAGCCGACCGTCGCGGCGTGCCTCGTCGAACGCCAGCGGGACCGAGGCCGCCGAGGTGTTCGCGTGACGGTCGACAGTGACGATGACCTTGTCGATGGGAAGGCCCAACTTCCTGGCGGTGGCGTCGAGAATCCGCCGATTGGCCTGGTGCGGCACGACCCAGTCGATGTCGGCGGCGGTGTAGCCGGTCGCGGTGAGCACTTCCTCGAGCACTTCGGCGAGGTTGACGACCGCGTGGCGGAACACCTCGCGGCCCATCATCCGCACCTTGCCGACGGTGCCGGTGGTCGAGGGGCCGCCGTCGACGTAGAGCAGGTCGCCATGCTCGCCGGCGGCGTGGAGGCGGCTGGCGAGCACGCCGGGGCCGTCCTCGGCCACGTCTTCGGCGCTGAGCACCACCGCGCCGGCGCCGTCGCCGAACAGCACGCAGGTCGCCCGGTCTTCCCAGTCGAGGATGCGGCTGAAGGTCTCGGCGCCGATCACCAGCGCGCACTTCGCCATGCCGGTCTTGATCATCGAATCCGCCGTCGCCAGCGCGTAAAGGAAGCCCGAGCACACGGCGGCGACGTCGAATGCCGCCGCGCCGTCGCAGCCGAGCGCATCCTGCACCAGCGTGGCGGTGGCGGGAAACGTCCGGTCGGGAGTCGCGGTGGCGAGGACGATCAGGTCGATCGCCTTGGCGTCGATCCCCGCGTCGGCCAGCGCGGCGTGCGCCGCGGCCGTCGCGAGGGTCGAGGTGGTCTCGCCCTCGCCGGCGATATAGCGCTGGGTGATCCCGGTGCGCTCGCGGATCCACTGGTCGCTGGTGTCGACGGTCTTGGCGAGTTCCTCGTTGGTGACCACGCGCTTCGGGAGCGACGAGCCGGAGCCCTTGACGACTGAACGGATCACTTGGCGGTCGCCGCGGCGTTGTTGCTGCGGGTTTCCTTGAGCCGCGCTTCGCCAAGCTCGGCGAGGTCCGCGGTGATCCGCTCGGTGAGGCTTTCCTCGAGCAGCCGCGCCGTCACCGCGACGGCGTTGGCGACTCCGGCGGCGGTGGCGCTGCCGTGCGACTTCACCACCACGCCGTTGAGGCCGAGGAAGACCGCGCCGTTGTGGTTGTTGGGATCGAGGTGGTGCTTGAGCAGCTCGGTCGCCGGACGCGAAACCAGGAAGCCGACTTTCGAACGGAACGAGCTGGTGAAGGCGTTGCGCAGCAAGTCGGTGACGAAGCGGGCGGTACCCTCGATCGACTTGAGCGCGATGTTGCCGGAAAAGCCATCGGTCACCACCACGTCGGTATCGCCGCGGTTGATCTTGTCGGCTTCGACATAGCCTTCGAAGGCGAGCGACAGGCCGGTCGCCGCGCGCAGCTGGGCGGCCGCCTCCTGCAGTTCCTCGGTGCCCTTCATCTCCTCGGTGCCGATGTTGAGCAGGCGCACGCGCGGGGCCTCGCGGCCGGTGACGATCCGCGAATAGGCCGCGCCCATGATCGCCCACTGGACGAGGTTGCGCGGGTCGCATTCGGTATTGGCACCGAGGTCGAGCATGACCACGTCGTGCTCTTCGAGCGTCGGCATCAGCGCGGCGAGCGCCGGGCGGTCGATGCCCGGCATCGTGCGCAGCGCCAGCTTGGCCATCGCCATCAGCGCACCGGTGTTGCCGGCGCTGACCGCGGCGCCGGCGCGCCCGTCCTTCACCGCCTGGATCGCCAGGCCCATCGAGGTGGTCTTGGCCCGGCGCAGCGCCTGGGTCGGTTTCTCGTCGCCGCCGACGACATCCTCGCAATGGAGGATTTCGGAGGCCTGGCGCATGTTGGGGTGGGCTTCGAGCGCGCGCTCGATCCGCGCCTGGTCGCCGACCAGCAGGAAGTGGAAGCGATCGTGCCGCCGGCGCGCCAGCGCGGCGCCCGAGATCATCGTGCGCACGCCTTCGTCGCCGCCCATCGCATCGACAGCGATCCGCGGCAGGCTCATGCGCCCCTCCTCAGCTGAATGACGGGCTTAGAGCCCGACCGAAACGATCTCGCGACCGTTGTAGTGCCCGCAGTGGCCGCACAGGTTGTGCGGCCGCTTGAGCTCGCCGCAGTTGCCGCACTCGTGGAAGGCTTCGACCTTCAGCGCGTCGTGCGAACGGCGGTTGCCCCGGCGATGCGGCGATACTTTTCTTTTTGGGACAGCCATTGCGGCACCTGTTCCTTAAGTCTCTGAAACCGAAATTTGTTGCGGCCGCCCTAGGCCAAGGCCTGTGTCCGCGCAAGCGCGGCGGCGGCCAGCCGTGCGGTGAAGGCGCGCGCTATAGCGATTTTTCGTCTCGGTGCAAGCACGGGCTCAAGCGCCCGCCGCCATCACCGCATCGCCGACGAACGGATTGCTTTCGCGCTCGCGGCCGAAGGTGCTCGGGCGGCCGTGGCCGGGGACGAAGGTGACCTCGTTGCCGAGCGGCCAGAGCTTGAGCGTGATCGAATCGAGCAGGTCCTGGTGATTGCCCATCGGGAAGTCGGTGCGGCCGATCGAGCCTTCGAACAGCACGTCGCCGACGAAGGCGAACTTGGTCGGGCGGTGGAAGAACACCACGTGGCCGGGCGTGTGGCCGGGGCAGTGGATCACCTCGAGCGTCTGCTCGCCGACGATGACGGTGTCGCCGTCCTCCAGCCAGCGCGTCGGCTCGAACACCTGGGTCGTCATGCCGAAGCGCGGGCCGTCCTCGTCGAGGCGGCTGATCCAGAAGCGGTCGGCCTCGTGCGGGCCCTCGATGGGCAGGCCGAGCTCGGCGGCGAGCATGCCCGCCTGCCCGCAATGGTCGGCATGGCCGTGAGTGAGAATGATCTTCTCCAGAGTGACCCCGGCTCGTGCGACCGCGTCCTTGAGCTTGTCGAGATCGCCCCCGGGATCGACCAGCGCGCCCCGCAACGTCTTCGAGCACCACACCAGCGAGCAGTTCTGCACGAACGGCGTCACCGGGATGATCGCGGCGCGCAAGGGGGATTCCTGGGTCATTTGGGCCTCGTGACCCTATGCCAATGGCATTGCAAGGAACTCAGTCTGGAGGCGGAGAAAATTGCAAAGCACGATCATCGGTTGACGTGAAAGACACTCGTTCATTCTCATAGCCTACTCGAAACACGTTCCCGTAGCCCGCAGGCCCTAGTGCCCAAAAGACCGGAGCGCGCCGTTCCCGCAGGGCCATGACCTTCTTGTACGCGTTGCGTTCGCGTCCAGATGGAGGTGGTGGCGCATCCGGATCTTGGCCGAAATGCACCATCAGATTGATGAGCGCATCGATCTCGGAGGCAGATTTCTTCACCTCACCTGCAACGTGTTCAATCTCACTCCCGGGACGAAAGCAGACGACGTCAAAGGCCCAATCGTCGGATTGTGTACCGATCAAGTCGGCAGGCCAGCCGAAGTCGAGATGAAGCCGCGCCAATGCTGCGAATGATATCAGCGGCTCCAGCCAGAGCGTATAAGAGCGAGGAACAGGAACCTTCGGACCGTCCCAGAAGAACTGCTCAAGGGCAGCCCCTCGGTGCGCGCGATAACACCCGGGTCTTTCGCGCCGGACCAAGCCCGAATTCCAAGCCCTGAGAAAGTCGAGAGCGTCAGACGCTGCCAATCGAACCGACCCCCATTTGAACCCGCACGAGTTCATCTCGCGAAGCGGATCGGCACACCAATCGGGAATAAGCTCTTGCTGGAGCAGGCTCGCAAAATCTGCCAGCGGATCGTCCATTCTCAACGCGGCCGCCGCGCCGCCATTTCCTTCACCCACTCCTCGGCCGTCGGCATTAGAGGGTGGTCGATGCGGTGGAAGATCTTCCACTCGCCGTTCTCGCGCACGAACTCGTCCTCATACCAGCCGGCGAGCGTCGGCGTCGGGTGGCCCTGCTTGTCGCGGGTCATCATCAGGTGGCGCGAGCGGGCGTGCGCGTGATCCCCGTCAACGTCGACCTCGACGTTCGAGACCAGGTGATAATCGGCGCCGTTGACGTATCCGGGCGGCGTGGCGCCGAACAGGCCCACCAGCATCGCCTTGATCTCGCCCGGGCCGCGGCGGACGGTCTGGCCGGTCTGCCAGGTGCCGTCATGCGCGAACAGTGCGGCGTAGCCGTCGAAGTCGCGCGCATCGAGCTTCTCGGCGTAGTCGACGATCACCCGCTCGATGGCGATGTGATCCTCGGCGCGCTGCAGGCGCTGGTCGGTCGACAGCGCGGGCGAAGCCGCCGCTGGGCCGCCGCCGGCCGCCGGCGGCTCGTTCGGATCGCGGAACGGGATCGCGCCCCAGGTCGCCCGCTTCGCAATCTTCCACTGCCCGTTCTCGCGCACGAAATCGTCGACGTAGCGCCCGGCGAGCAATGGCGTCGGCTTGTTGTCGGCCGACTTGGTCCAGAACAGGTATTTCGAGGTCACGTGCGCGCGGTCGCCGTCGATCTCGATGATCGGGTTGCTCAGCAGGTGGAAGTTGGCCTTGTTGACGAACCCCGGCTCGGGCGCGCCGAGGTTGTCGACCAGCATCTTTTCGATCGCCGCCGGGCCGGTAAAGGTGCCGAACCCGCCCTGCCACACACCCTGGCTGGCGAAGAGCCCGGCGTAGGAATGGTAATCCTTGGCATCGAGGAACGCGCCGTACTCGATGAGCACTTTGCGGATCGCGGATTCGTCCTCCATCCGCTGCACGCGCTGCTCGAGCGAGGGTTTGGCGTCCCTTGCCTGAACGACGCCCGGCACGGTCAGCAGAAGCGCCATGGCCAATGCGCGATAGCTCATGAGTCCCTCCCCCGAATCAATTCTCCGGCTGCGAGCCTAACACCGACCCGCCGCTCGCACCCAACTTCCGTCACCCGGGCTCGACCCCGGGGGCCGCTTCCCTTGCGAAGCTCGCGCGGTCCAGACTCGTCCGCGCACGGGCATCTTAACTCTTCCGGCCCTACGACGCTGCCATGAAAACAATTCGGGACGAGTCCAAATGACTGAGTCGGCAGCAAATCTCGTGGCGATCATCCTGGGGGTGGGCATCTTCCTGGTCATCGTCGCCGTCGGATGGCGGGGCGTGCAGAACCGCCGCATCCTGCGCGTGCAGGATGCCGACGGTCACGAGACCATCATCGTAGCCGGGGAAGACGATGACGTAAGCAGCATCGTCACCACCACGACCGAGGCGCCCGTAGTCGCATCGCCCGCGCCCATCGATGACGCGAAGAGGGTGGCCGACGCGTAAGCCCCGAGGCTGCGTGCGCTGAACGTCCGCTTTCGACCCATTGCGGACAATGGCCAACGGGGTCTACATCGTCGCATGCCCGTCTCGATTAGCCCTTTGTGGTCAATCTTCTTTTCGATGCTCTTAGGGCTCTTGGTTCTTGTCCCAATCGCATTAGAGCGGCCAAATGGCATGTGGAACCTGCCTATTCGGGAGCGTTTGCGATACCCCTACTTTTGGTTGGTTCTGATTGTTGCGCTCGCCGGTGTTAGCAGCGCAGCGCTATATCTTTTCGGCGCTCTACGCGGTTGAACCACCGGGCGAAGGGTCCGCTTTCCACCCATTGCAGACCTTCCCCTAAATCCGCCCCCCCTTCCACACCACGCGCCCGACCACGTCGACGTCGCTCATCGGCACTTCGACCGGCTCATAGGCCGCGTTCTTGCTGATCAGGCGCAGGCGGCCCGGGGGGACTGCCTGGAGCAGCTTGACGTGGAGCGCTTCGCCGAGGCGGATCACGTGGACGCCTTCACGGAAGGCGCGCGGCGTGCGGTCGACGAGGATCTCGTCGCCGTCGCGCAGCAGCGGGTCCATCGAATCGCCCATCACCCGGATCGCCGAAAGCTGTGCCGGCTCGAGCCCGTTCTCGCGCAGCCAGCGGCGCGAGAAGCGGAACGCGTCGAAGGGAATCTCCTCGGCCGCCGTGGCGCCGGGCCCCGCGGAGGCTTCGAGCGAGATGCGCGGCACCTCGACCCAGTCGCCGCGATCCTTCAAGGATTTTTCCTCCGGTGCACCGAGCTCGGCTTCGGCCACGCCGAAGAATTCGGCCAGCCGGCGGCGGTCGTCCTCCTCCAGCTTCCGCGGGCTGCCCTTGCTGATGTACTGCTGCAAGTAGCTGGAATTACGTCCGATCATCCGCGAGAGCGCGGACAAGCTGGTGCGGGCCTGCCCGGCCAGTTCGGTCAGCCGTTCGCGCGGGTCCATCGTCATCTCCTGCGTTTCCTACAAAACGTCGTAAACGAAAGATTTTTCCTAGACAAGTAGGAAATCGCTTGCGAGGTTTCCAACATCGAGTCGGGAACCAGTCAGGAGGTCGCACCCATGCTCATCCGCAAGATCGAGGCGTTCATGCGCCAGACCAAAATGCCGCAGACCAAGTTCGGCCGTCTGGCCGCCGCCGACCCGCGTCTGGTCGACGACTTGCGCAAGGGCCGCACGCCCGGGTCGCGACTGGAACGACAGGTGGAACATTTCATGAACAAATATCGGGAGGACCTCCATGCAAATTGACTTGCTGCCACTGCCGCGCGGGCCCCGCCGCGGCGCCACCGAACGCCTGCGCGAGGAACTCCAGGCGCTCGCCCGCGGTCACGCCGAGTTTCTCTCGCACTCGGAGAAGAGCTGGGCGAGCGTGACCTTCGCCGGCACGCGCCACCGCCTCGACATCGCCTTCGCCGGCGAGGACGCGGTGGAGGCGGCGGAGAACTTCATCGCCTACCTGCCCGAGCACGAGTTCACGATCCCGCGGCAATTGGTGGCCGACGCGGCGGTGACCGCGGTCGATCACCGCATCGGCCCGGCCCCGCGCATGGAAGTGCGGATCGAGCTGCTGCTGCTGGACGAGGATTGATCGCCCGCGGGTGTTTCGAGTTGGAAAGGTGTCACCCTGTCGCCCGGGCGCAAAGCCGCGGAAATGCGTGGTTTCCAGGGCGACACCTGGGTGACAGAGTCCGTAAAGTGTCACCCGGTTTTTTCGCCTGCGGGGCGCGCCTCAGTAGCCGAGTGCCAGGTCGACCCGGGCTTCGAGCGGCTCGCCCTTGCGGAACCGCTCGCAATTGCGCGCAAACCGCTCGGCGGCGCGTTGGAGGCTGGCGGGGGTGGGTATGCCCGAGAGGTGCATCGTGATGTGGGCATTGTCGAGCGACCATAGCGGATGGCCCGGCGGCAGGGGCTCGGGATCGGTCACGTCGAGCACCGCGGCGGCGATGCGCTTCTCGCGCAAGGCGTCGGCCAGCGCGGCCTGGTCGACGATGTCGGCGCGGGCGAAGTTGACCAGCACCGCCTCGCGTTTCATCGCCGCCAGCTCCGTGGCGCCGATCAGCCCGCGCGTCTCGGACGTGCCGGGGAGCGCGAGGACGATCCAGTCGAACTCGGCCAGCCGCGCCTTCCAGCCCACGCCGTCCCCGCGGCGCACGGCGGCGGTCTCGACTTCGAAGCCTTGCAGCATCCGGTCGATCGCCCGCCCGATCGCGCCCTGGCCGAGGATCAGCGCCCTGCTGCCGGCCAGTTCGCGCGTGCCGGGGGCGTGCTCGAGCCATTCGCCGCGATCCTGCGCGCGGACGACGGCGGGATAGCCTTTGGCCACGGCGAGCATGGTCATCACCGCGAACTCGGCGACCGCGGTGGCGGTCAGGCCCCGGCCGCAAGTGAGCGCCACCCCGCGCCGCTCGAGGTCGGCCAGCGGCAGCCAGTTGACCCCGGCGTAAGCGGTGTTGAGCCAGCGCAGCTCCGTCGCCCCGGCGACGGCCGCCAGCACCGGCGGCTTGTCGTGCAGGTCGAACCAGCCGATCTCGGCTTGCGGCGCGAGCGCGACCAGCTCCTCGGGCGAGTTCCACCAGCGTGGCGCGAGCCAATCCGGCAGCAGCGGCTCGACCAGCGCGCGCATCCGGCCGGGGAGCACGGCGAGAGTCACCGTTGCCGATCGTCCGCGGTCGTGCGCCGGATCGTAGCCTTGAGCCCCGAGGCGAAATCGGGCGCGAGCATGTCGTCCAGCTTCCACGCGCCACCTTCGAGATTGAACAGCAACCGCGCCGAACGCCATTCGCCGGGCGACAGCTGGAACCGCACGTCGACCGCGGCGTGGCCCGGTGCGCCAAATCGCGGAGGGCGGACCGTCAGCTTGAAGGCGTGCTCGTCCCAATCCTGGCACTGGCACAGCCAGTCGCCGTCGCTGAGGTCGTCGACCTCGTCGCTCGGCGTGACGCGCCGCCAAGCCGCGATCAACTGGGCCGTCTCGCGCGACCAGATCGGCCGCTGCCACACCGCCGGCGTTCGCGCGGTGGCGGGGCTGGAATACGGCTCGAACAAGCCCTCGACGGCCTGCAGCAGCGCGGCCTGTTCGAGTGGGAACGGGCCGGGCTGCGCGGCAAGCAGCAAAGCGGGAAGGATCGTCAGCACCACCGTTCAGCTCCCCAGCTTCCACTCCCAGCCGAGCGGGTCGCCGTCCATGACCTCGACGCCCTTCGCGGCGAGCTCGTCGCGGATCGCGTCGGAGGTGGCGAAGTCCTTCTCGGCGCGGGCGGCCTTGCGGCGGGCGAGCGCGGCTTCGATTTCGGCTTCGGCGATCGCCGCGGCTTTCGGGCGCAAGCGGAGGTCGGAGCGTGTCAGGGTTGTCAGCTTCAGCCCGAGCACCGTGTCCATCGCCGCCGCCGCGACGAGCTTTTCGCGCGGGTCGGCCTTCTTCAGGGCGAGCAGTTCCTCGAGCACGGTCAAGGCGACGGGGGTGTTGAGGTCGTCCGACACCGCCGCGTCGAAGCGCGCGAGGTACGGCAGGAACACCGCGTCGAGCTCGTCATGCGCGCGCAGCTGGGTCCAGCCGCCCTCCGGCTCCGCGACGGGCTCCGCCACCTGCGCCCTCAGCGCCTCGACCGCCATCACCAGCCGCTTGAGCCGGGTCAGCGCCGCGCCCAGCCCGTCCCACGAAAACTCGAGCTCGCTGCGGTAATGCGCCTGCAGGCACATCATCCGGTAGGCGAGCGGGGGGTAGCCCTTGTCGACCAGGAGCTGCAGGCGAAGGAACTCGCCCGCGCTCTTGCTCATCTTGCCGCTGCGCTCGACGAGGAAGTTGTTGTGCATCCACACGCGCGCGCCCGAGCAGGCGGCATCGTCGAGCGAGCCGCATTCGGTGAACGCCTGGTTCTGGGCAATCTCGTTCGGGTGGTGGATCTCGCGGTGGTCGATGCCGCCGGTGTGGATGTCGAACGGGAAGCCGAGCAATTTGCCGCTCATCACCGAGCATTCGAGGTGCCAGCCCGGCGCGCCGCGGCCCCACGGCGAATCCCATTCCATCTGCCGCTTCTCGCCCGGCGGGGTCTTGCGCCAGATGGCGAAGTCCGCCGGGTGGCGCTTGCCTTCGACGGCTTCGATGCGGCCTTCGCCCTCGTCGGTAGAAGCACGCGCGAGGCGGCCGTAGTCCGCGACGGTCGAGACGTCGAAGTAGAGCCCGCTGTCGAGCTCGTAGCAGTGCTTCGGCGCGATCTCTTTCGCGAACGCCAGCATCGGCTCGATGTAGTCGGTCGCCACCGACCACCGCGCCGGCTGGCGGATGTTGAGCGCGTCGATGTCGGCCCAGTAAGCCTCGGTATAGTGTTTCGCGATGTCCCAGATCGACTGCGCGCGCTCGGCCGCCGCCTTCTCCAGCTTGTCCTCGCCCGCGTCGGCGTCGTCGGTCAGGTGGCCGACATCGGTGATGTTGATCACGTGGGTCAGCGCGTAGCCCTTCCAGCTCAGCGTCCGCCCGAGAATGTCGGCGAAGACATAGGCGCGCATGTTGCCGATGTGCGGGTAGTTGTAGACCGTCGGCCCGCACGAATAGACCCGCGCCTCGCCGGGGTGGACCGGGTGGAAGGTCTCGAGCTCGCGGGTGAGCGAGTTGAACAGGCGGAGGGGTGCGGTCATTTTTCTGCCTTCTCGTGCAGATCGCAGCTCATTGAAATAGGTCGTCGCGCAGCTCGTCAATTAACGGCCCGCAGAATTTGTCGTGCAGCTCGATGGAAGTACCGGCCGAATTGAGATCAAGATCGAGTAAGTCCTTCGTCCTCTGCCTCAAGCCAATGCTCGTCCCATACAATTTGACCCCACTGTTTCGAAAATACTCTGGAAGTATCAGCTCGATATTACGAGGATGAAAGCCGAAGCCCAAAAACACGATCTTATCAGCCTCGCGCATAAGCTCTTGAATGGCGGCTCTGTGCTCGGATTCCGACTCCTCGGTGAAAGTGCGGATGCTCGAAGCGCCCCGCTGAATATCATACGGGGCTTCGGAGCCGAGAGGAACGACACCATCATTTGGAATGGGCAAGCCTCCGAGGCTTCCGTAGGCATGTTTAATGGGAATGAACCGATACTGCTGGACGGCTTGGTCCTGAGGTTGGTTTTGACCAAATCGAATGAACCAATAGAGCGCCCGCTCCAACAGCCTATCATAATTGAACGTAATGAACGAAATACCGCGCAAGCAATCGTTTACCTGCCGGCGGGGAGCTCCAGGATTGGCGTAGCGAAGGACGAGTCCTAGCCAAGAGTCTCTGATTGCCGTCATGACGGGCGCGATCGCTCCCGAGTTCTCTTCTTTCAAGAAGAACGGCGTCGCTCGCTCGCTAGTCAAGATTTGATGAGATATGGCTAGCTTGCCCACGGTGAGCATATCCGGGACATCACGCCATTCATCGAGGAATTCGTCAATCGAGTCCTTGAATGTGATTCCGCTCTCGATTTGCCTCATTGCTTGGATGTGCGAATCCCGCAGCCCTGGAGTCCTAGACAGAGCATCCGAAATGGGACCATCTGGCCACCGAGAACCATTCTGAAGCTCGGCTGCAAACCCCTGTTGAATTCGGTTAGCCAGTTCGCTTCCGACCGGCATGAAGCCATTGGAATCGAGCTCCTTGTTTGCGGCAGCGCCAAGCACAAACACAATGCGTGGGTCGGAACTCACCTCACTCCACCTCGAACAACCCGGCCAGCTGCTCGATGATCGTGCCGCCGAGCTGCTCGACATCCATGATCGTCACCGCGCGCTTGTAGTAGCGGGTCACGTCGTGGCCGATGCCGATGGCGACGAGCTGGACTGGGCTCTGCTTCTCGATCCAGTCGATCACCTTGCGCAGGTGCGTCTCCAGATAGCCGGCGTTGTTGACGCTGAGCGTGCTGTCGTCGACCGGTGCGCCGTCGGAGATGACCATCAGGATGCGGCGGTCCTCGGTGCGGGCGAGCAGGCGGGTATGAGCCCACAGCAGCGCCTCGCCGTCGATGTTTTCCTTGAGCAGCCCCTCGCGCATCATCAGGCCGAGGCTCTTGCGCGCGCGGCGCATCGGCTCGTCGGCCTTCTTGTAGATGATGTGGCGCAGATCGTTGAGGCGGCCGGGCTGCGGCGGCTTGCCTTCGGTGAGCCATTTCTCGCGTGATTGCCCGCCCTTCCACGCGCGGGTGGTGAAGCCGAGGATCTCGACCTTCACGCCGCAGCGCTCGAGCGTGCGGGCGAGAATGTCGGCGCTGATCGCGGCGATGGAGATCGGCCGCCCGCGCATCGAGCCGGAGTTGTCGATCAGCAGGGTGACGACAGTGTCCTTGAACTCCTGGTCGCGCTCGACCTTGTAGCTCAGGGAATGGCCGGGGCTGACCACAACCCGGGCGAGCCGCGCGGCGTCGAGCAGGCCTTCCTCCTGGTCGAAGTCCCACGCGCGGTTCTGCTGCGCCATCAGCCGCCGCTGGAGCCGGTTGGCCAGGCGGGTGACGATCCCCTGCAAACCGGTGAGCTGGCTGTCGAGATAGGCGCGCAGGCGGTCCAATTCCTCGAAGTCGCACAGCTCGGTCGCCTCGACGACCTCGTCGAACTCTTCGGTGAAGACCTTGTAGTCGAAAGTTTCGGGCAAGTCGGTCCACGGGCGATTGGGGCGGACCGGCATCATCGCCTCCTCGCCCTCGTCGCCGACTTCGCCTTCGCTCATGTCCTGCTCGGAAGGGACCTGCTGCTCGCCTTCCTCGTCCTCGCCCTCGCCCTGCTCGGCGCTGGTCTGCTGCTCGCGCAGCTCGTCGCCGGCGTCCTGGTCGTTCTCGCCGTCGCTCTCCTCGCCGCCGTCTTCCTCGTCGCCGGTCTCGTCCTCGTCGCCGGTCTCGTCGATCTCGTCGCTGGCAACGAGCTCGAGGTGGCGCAGCATGTCGATGGCGAGAGACTGGAACGCCTTCTGGTCGTCGAGGAGCGTGGCCAGCCGTTCGAAATCGTCGCCGATGCGCGCCTCGATGCCCGGGCGGACCATCTCGACCGCGGCCTTGGCGCTTTCGGGGATCGGCTGGCCGGTCAGGGCCTCGCGCAGCATCAGCGAGAGCGCGGTCTGCAAGGGCACCTCGCCTTCGTTCGCGGCGCGCGCGATCGGGTCCGAGCGCGTGCGCAAGTCTGTCGAGGCGGCGAGGTTGCCGCGCATCCCGGCGTAATTGTTCTCGCCGAGCGCCTCGTAGCGGGCCCGCTCGATGGCGTCATAAGCCGCGCGCGCGCCGGGCTCGGCGGGCATGCCGCGCAAGTGCATCCGCTCGTTGTGGTGGCGCAGCTTGAGCGCGAAGCTGTCGGCGAACCCGCGCGCCTCGCGCGCCGCGTCGGGCGGCAGCGTGCGGCCGGGCATCGGCAAGCGCATCGCCTTGCCTTGCAGCGTCGGCGCGTCGGCCGACCAGCTCACTTCCGCTTCCGGTTCGTGCGCAATGGCCCGCGCGGCGCCGGTCAGCGCGATCTTGAAGCGGTCGAGGGGCGATTCGTCGGCCATGGGCAGCGCTATATGGGGCCAGGCGGTTCGGTGCCAGCCCGCGACGAATTCGCTTTCCTACACGACCGCGTTCTGCTTATGTTCCGGACACGTGCTCGCCGTGCCATTTTCGTCCGCGTCTGGCGCGCGTTCGCACGAACCTGTCGCTACCGGCGTGAAAATGCCGAACCTCGAATGCCAGGAGCGAGCGAAGCCGGTGGGAGAAGTGTCACCCTGTCGCCTTGTCGCCTTTCGGCGTTTATGTAGTTGAATTATAACATAAACCTGTAGGCGACAATTTGGGTGACAGGGTCCGTAAGTGTCACCCTGGATCGGAGGGCAGGCGAGCAACGGAGGACAGGCGGCCGAGGGGCGCTTGCCGCGCCGCCCAGGGCCCTCCCATATAGGCTCACCTTCATGAACCGCGTCCGCCTCCTGATCTTCAACGCCGCGCTCGGCCCGCTCGATTACCGGGTGCCGGAGGGGATGGAGGTCGAACCGGGCTCTGTCGTGGTGGCCCCGCTCGGCCCGCGGCAGGTCGTCGGCATCGTCTGGGAAGCCGACCGGCTGCCGGCGAGCGACGTGCCCGAGTCCAAGCTGCGGCCGCTGGTCGGCGTGCTCCCGGTGCCGCCGCTCAAGGCCGAGCTCAGGCGGCTGATCGAATGGACCGCCGACTACTACTGCGCCTCGCTCGCTTCGGTCGCGCGGATGGTGCTGGCGAGCGGCGGCGCGCTGCGCGGGCCGGCGACGATGATCGAGTATCGCCTGACCGGCGGCCTGCCCGAGCGGATGACCCCGCAACGGCTGGCAGCGATCGAGGCGCTCGAAGGCGAGCAGGCGACGATCCGCGAACTGGCCGGAATCGCCGGGGTGAGCGAAGGCGTGCTGCGCGGGCTGTGCAACCAAGGCGTGCTCGAGCCGGTCGAGGTCGATTGCGACCGGCTCTACCCGCGTGCGAGCGCCGACTTTGCGGTGCCCGACTTGTCGGAAGATCAGCAGGAAGCCGCCGACACCTTCGTCGCGGCGGTGAAGAAGGGCAGCTTCGCCCCCTTCCTGCTCGACGGCGTCACCGGCTCGGGCAAGACCGAGGTCTACTTCGAAGCGATCGCCGCGGCGCTGGCGAAGAAGCGGCAAGTGCTCGTGCTGCTGCCCGAGATCGCGCTGACCGAAGCTTTCCTGCGCCGCTTCGAAGAGCGCTTCGGCGCGGCGCCGGTGGTGTGGCACTCCTCGCTCAAATCGACCGAGCGCAGGCGGGCGTGGCGGGCCATCGCCAGCGGCGACGCGCAAGTCGTCGTCGGGGCGCGATCGGCGCTGTTCCTGCCTTACGCGAAGCTCGGCCTGATCGTGGTGGACGAGGCGCACGAGGTGAGTTTCAAGCAGGACGAGGGCGTGCGCTACAACGCCCGCGACGTAGCGGTGATGCGCGCGCGGTTCGAAAAGATTCCGGTGATCCTCGCCAGTGCGACCCCTGCCCTCGAGAGCCTGCAAATGGCCGAGAGCGGGGTCTATGCGAAGGTCGACCTCGCCGACCGCTTCGGCGGCGCCCAGCTGCCGAGCGTGGCCACGCTCGACCTCACGGTAGAGAAGCCCGAGCGCGGCCGCTGGCTCGCCCCGCGGCTGGTCGCGGCGATGCGCGAGCGGCTGGCGCGCGGCGAGCAGTCGCTCTTGTTCCTCAACCGCCGCGGCTACGCCCCGCTGACGCTGTGCCGCAATTGCGGGTTCCGCTTCCAGTGCCCCAACTGCAGCGCCTGGCTGGTCGAGCACCGCCTCAGCCGCCGCCTCGCCTGCCACCACTGCGGGCACGAAACCACGCCGCCGGCGAATTGCCCCGAATGCGGCGAGCCCGAGTGCCTCGTCGCCTGCGGCCCCGGGGTGGAACGGATCGCCGACGAGGTCGCCGAGCTGATGCCCGAGGCACGGGTCGCGATCGCCACCAGCGACACGCTCAACTCGCCCGAGAAGGCGGCGGCGTTCGTGGCGATGGCCGAGGAAGTGGCGATCGACGTGATCATCGGCACCCAGCTCGTCACCAAGGGGTTTCACTTCCCCGAGCTGACGCTGGTCGGCGTGGTCGACGCCGACCTCGGCCTCGAGGGCGGCGATTTGCGCGCGGCCGAGCGGACCTACCAGCAAGTCGCCCAAGTCGCCGGCCGCGCCGGACGCGGGGCCAAGCCGGGCGAGGTGCTGATCCAGACGCGCCATCCGACCGCGACGGTGATCGCCGCGCTCGCCGCCGGCGACCGCGACGCGTTCTACGAAGCCGAGACCGAGGCCCGCCGCCACGCCGGCGCGCCCCCCTTCGGTCGCTGGGCGGCGATCATCGTGTCGAGCGAAGACGAGGCCGAAGCGCGCGACGCTGCGCGCGCCATCGGCGGCACCCGGCCTGAGTTGCCCCACGTGGCGATCCTCGGCCCGGCGCCCGCGCCGATGGCGTTGCTGCGCGGGCGCTACCGCTACCGGCTGCTGATCAACGCCCGCCGCTCGGCCGAGCTGCAGAACGTGATCCGCACCTGGCTCGGCGCGCTGGACTTTCCCAGGGGCGTGCGGGTCGCGATCGACGTCGATCCTTACAGCTTCGTCTGATTTCGGGACCGATCGGGCGTTTCGGCCGTTCGCCTGATATCGCTCAACGAATTCAAGGACCTCCCCCATGGCCCGAGAGGCGTTCCTACCGCGCGTGGCGATCGGCGGCGTGCCGCTCCACGCGATGCTCGTCCCCTTCCCGATCGTCTGCTTCACCGGCGCGATGCTGACCGACATCACCTACAGCAACAGCCCGCAGGTCCAGTGGGCCAACTTTTCGGAGTGGTTGCTGGCGGTCGGCCTGATTGTGGGCATCCTCGCGGCGATCTTCGGGCTGATCGATTTCCTCGCGGCCGGACGAGCAAGACCGCGCATCGGCTGGTTCCATCTTCTCGGCAACGCGATCGTGCTGGTGGTCGCGATGTTCAACAATCTCGTCCATTCGCGCGACGGCTGGACCGGGGTGGTACCGACCGGGCTCACCCTTTCGGTGATCACGGTGGTGCTGATGGCCGTCACCGGGTTCCTCGGCTGGCGGATGGCCTACGTCCACGTCGGCCGCACCGTGGGAGAACGCCCATGACTCGCGCTCTGCTCCTCGTCGCCAGCGGATTGGCCCTGGCGCTCGGCGGCTGCTCGAAACCGCACTTCACGCCCGACAAGCAATACGGCACCGCCGTGCCGCTGCCCGATCCGGTGCAGTACCTGTTTCCGCCGATGGGCATCGCCAAGCCGATCGGCTGGAAGAACGGCGAGATGCCCAAGGTGCCGGCCGGCTTCACCATCGTACCCTTCGCCACCGACCTGAAGACCCCGCGCCGCGTCTTGCCACTAGCCAACGGCGACGTGCTGGTGGTGGAATCCAGCAGCCCGGGCACAGAACCGGCCCTGCGGCCGAAGGACCTGGTCTTCGCCTTCGTGATCGGCCAGGCGCACGGCCCGACTAAGGCCGGCAACGACGTCGTCCTGCTGCGCGACACCGACGGCGACGGCAAGGCGGACCAGCGCAGCGTGCTGATTCCAAAGCTCAACTCGCCGTTTGGCATCGCCTTCAGCAATGGCAAACTGTACGTCGGCGAGACAGACGGCGTTCGCGAGTGGGACTACACGCCGGGGCAAACCACCGTCTCGGGCCCCGGCCGGGTAGTCACCGAACTGCCCGGCCCGCCGATCGATCACCATTGGACGAAGGACATCGTCGTCAGCCCAGACGGCAGCAAGCTCTACGCCGGGGTCGGCTCGAACAGCAACATCGTCGAGAACGGTCTGGAAGCCGAAAAGGATCGCGCACTGATCTTCGAAGTCGAGCTGCCGAGCGGGGCTAAGCGACCCTTCGCCACCGGCCTTCGAAATCCCAACGGGCTGACATTCAATCCCGAGACAGGGCAGCTCTGGACGGTGGTCAACGAGCGCGACGAACTCGGCAACAACCTGGTCCCGGACTATCTCACTTCGGTGAAGGAGGGCGCATTCTACGGTTGGCCCTGGAGCTATTACGGCCCGCACGTCGACGTCCGCGTGAAGCCCCCGCGGCCCGACAAGGTCAAGCAGGCGATCGCGCCGGATTACTCGCTGAGCTCGCACGTGGCGCCGCTGGGTCTCGCCTTCGCTCCGGCGGACTGGCCGGCAGGCTTCGCCGGCGGTGCGCTCATCGGCGAGCACGGCAGCTGGGATCGCACGGTATTCAACGGCTATGAGGTCGCTTTCGTACCATTCGCAGGCGGGCGGCCGGCGGGCAAGTTGCAGCACTTCGCCACGGGCTTCATCGCCGACGGCAAGGCGAAAGGTCGTCCTGTGGGAGTTGCCTTCGGCCCCACAGGAGCGCTCTACGTGGCCGACGATGTCGGCAATGTAATCTGGCGGATCGCTCCATATAACTCCGCGGTGGCGAAGCCGGCAGCCGGTTAGCCGCGAGGGCGCCGCCAGATCGGCGCGACGAAGGTGCCTTTCTGGTGCGCCTTCCAGAGCATCCACAGGCCGCCGGCCGTCGCGACGAACACCGCCGCCATCGAGGCTTCGAGGCCGAAATCGCCGCCGGTCAGCCACTCGGGGCCCGTCCGCCGCGTCACCAGAATGCCTACCGTCTGGCCGGTACCCGATACCGGCACGCTGAAGACCCACGCCTGGGTGAAGTTCCACGCCGCATGCATTCCCGCCGCGAGCCACAGCCGGCGGGTGTAGAGGTAAGCCGCGCCGAGCAGGATGCCGGCCTCGATCATGATGCTGATCGCTCCGGTCCAGGTCGCATCGGGGTTCATCATGTGCACCGCGCCGAACAGCACCGAAGTCGCCGCCAGCGCCCACCATGTGCCGACGAGCCGCTCGAGCTGGCGCAACAGGATGCCGCGGAACAGCGTTTCCTCGAAAATGCCGCTGGCGATGCCGAGCGCTGCCCACGCCCAGAACTGGGTCTGACCGAACGGGCGCGTGCCGACGATCTCGATGCCGCCGAGAAGCGCCACAAGTCCGGTCATGATCGTGAACAGCAGGAAACCCGCGAGCAAGCCCGCGCCCAGCTCCTTGCCGGCGCCCGGCAGGGTGAACTCGTGGTCGCGCTCGCCCTCCAGCCAGCGACGGGAGGCTTTCCACACGAGGATCAGCACCACCGCGCCGACCACGGTAAAGATGAAGGCACCCACCGGCGTGAAGCCCATCCGCTTCACGGCGCTTGCCGCTTCGAGGGAGCCGCCGATCAAGATGAAGACGATCGCCTCGAGGACGATCAGCGTGAGCGGAAAGCGCAGGATGCGCAGGGCGAGGTTCGGCTTGGCCGACGGAGCGATTGTCCCCATCCGCGGAGACTAGAACGCCGCCCGACAGCCGTCGAGCGCGCGCTCCACCAAGTCCCCAGTCTTATCGATAAAGCGCGGCAGCTTCCTCGGTCAGGCGGTCCATCGCCCAGATCCACGGGCGCGGGCCCCAGCTGATCCGCGCGACGCCCGCTCGGGCGAGGGCGGCAATGTCGTGGTCCGCCGGTTTGATCACGTTCACCGGCAGCGGCGAGGCGGCGCAGATGTCGGCAATCAGCGACAGATCGCTCACGCCCGGCACGAAGAAGCTGTGCGCCCCGGCCTCGGCGTAGGCCTTCGCGCGCTCCAATGCCTCGTCGAACAGCGAGCGGTCGTTGGGATTCTCGCCGGCGATCAGCTTGCGCAGGAACAGGTCGGTGCGCGCATTGACCCACAAGCCGCTCTCGACCACCGCGGCGACGCGCTGGGCCTGGTGCTCGATCGGGTGCAGGCCCGGCCCGCCGACTTCCTGGTCCTCGAAGTTGCAGCCGACCGCGCCGGTCTCGGCGAGGTAGCGCGCGTGGTCGGCGACACGCGCGGCGTCGGCCGCGAAGCCGCCTTCGAAGTCGGCCGAGACCGGCAGGTCCACCCCCTGCACAATCCGACGAATGCAATCGAGGAACAGGTTGAACGGAATCCGCTCGCCGTCGGGAAAGCCGTTGGCCTCGGCCAGCGAATGGCTGCCGGCCGCCAGCGCCAGCGCCCCGCCTTTGGCCACCGCCTTGGCGCTGCCGACGTCCCAGATGTTGTACAGCAGCACCGGATGGCCGGGCACGTGCAGTTCGGCAAAGCGCTTCCGCAGTTGTGAATTCACTTCGTGGCCTCCCTCGCGAGCAGTTCGCGCTTGATGTCGAGCCCGTAGGCGTAGCCGCCGAGTGAGCCGTCGGAACGGATAACGCAATGGCACGGAATCAACACCGGCACATGATTGGCGCCGTTGGCCGATCCGGCCGCGCGCACGGCGGCGGGATTGCCGGCAGCGGCGGCGATCTCGGCATAGGAGCGGGTTTCGCCGGGCGGGATCTTGCGCAGTTCCTGCCACACCCGTTCCTGGAATGCGGTTCCGCGCACATCGACGGGAATTTCGCGCCCGCTGGCCGGATCGTCGACCGCGGCCACGACGCGCTGCACGAGGTTCGCGAAATCCGCGCCGCCTTCGACCAGCTCAGCGTTGGGGAACAGCCGTTCGAGCTCCTCGCGCCCGCGGCCGAACGACAGGCGGCACACGCCCTTGTCGGTCGCGGCGACGAGCATCGGCCCGAGCGAGCTTTCGACCAACGCCCAGCGGATCGTCACTCCCGTGCCGCCCTTGACCCATGCCGACGGTGCCATGCCCAGCTTTCCTTCCATCGAATCGTAGAACCGCGAGGCAGCTTCAAAGCCGGCCTCGTAGATCGCCTCGGTGACCGAACCTTCGCTAGCGAGAGCCTCGCGCGCCCGCTCCTCGCGCAGGGCGCGGGCATAGGCGGCAGGAGATAGCCCGGTCGCGCGGGTGAACACGCGCTGGAAGTGCGTCGGCGAATAGCCGACCGCCTGCGCCAGTTCCTCGAGCCGCGGCAAGCCTTCGCTCGACTTGATCTCGTCGATAGCCGCGAGGACCGCGGCCTCGTCGCGCGCCACCTCGTCCGGACGGCAGCGCTTGCAGGCGCGCAGCCCCGCTGCCCGCGCCTCGTTGCCGTCCGCGAAGAAGCGCACGTTCTCGCGCCGCGGCTGGCGCGCCGCGCACGACGGGCGGCAATAGATGCCGGTCGTCAGCACGCCGATCACGAAACGCCCGTCGAACGATCGGTCGCGGCGGGTGAATGCCGCCCAGGCCTTCTCTGTGTCGATTGTCATGCGGCCTCCATATAGCGTTCGATCCGGGCCGAGAAACAGCCGTGCCCGGCGTTGTGTGCGTCGATGTGGTCGACTTGCGGGTCGGCCAGCAGCTCGCGGATCGCCCGATCGTGCTCCTCCGGACCGGCGACCCGCGAGGCGACGAGGTCGCCCGCCGCATCGAACGCGCGCAAGCTCATGGTACGCCGCTGGAAGACCGGCGGGGTGCCGTCGACCAGCGGCGCGATCTCTTCGGCCTGTTCGCGGACGAGGATCGCGTGCGTGGCGCGATAGGGCCCGTCGACGTCATGGCTGACGTGATTGAGCAAGATCAGCGCTTCGCCCGCCGCCGCGTCCCTCAGGCTCACCCGGCAGGGAAAGCCGAAGTCGGAATCGGCGACGACGCGGCGGGCGCCGCACGCGGCCAGCTCCGCATCGCTCCGGCCGAGCAAGTCGGCGAAGCGGTCCCGGGCCAGTCCTTTGACTATATAGGTCATGCAACTCTCCATTCCTGATGACCCGCCTTTGCCACGCCCGGCCCCGCCGCGCTTCCCGCCGCTTGCGTTCAAAACCCCCACTGCCGTAGAGGCGCCGAATGTTGCGTCTCCCCAGCGCCCTGCTCGCCTGTCTTGCGTTGTTCGCGGCGCTGCCCGCGCAGGCCGACCCGTCGGACATCGACGCGGCGGCCCGCGGCGTGGTGCGGGTGATCATCGTCGAAAAGGACGGCGACCAGCTGGTGCCGGTCTCGCACGGCACCGGATTCGCGGTCACGCCCGAGAGGGTGGTCACCAACTCGCACGTGGTCGAACAGGCCCAGAAAGATCCCAACCTGTTCATCGGCATCGTGCCTTCGGACGGCGGCGAGGCGGTCTATGGCCGGCTGGTCGCGGTCAGCCAGCGCAACGACCTTGCCCTCGTGGCCACGACCAAGTCGATGCACCTGCCGCCGCTGACCATCGCCGGCAATCCGAACGCCGAATCCGGCGCCGTCGTGGCGGTCGGCTATCCGCAGAACGTCGACCGCGCGCAGGGTCTGAACATGGCCGACTTGTTCCGCGCCCAGCCGCCGGTCGAAGCGAGCGGCTCGCTTGCCGGGCGTCGCCCGAGCCGGCAGTTCGACACCTTGCTGCACACCGCGCCGATCGCACGCGGCAATTCGGGCGGCCCGCTGCTCGATTCGTGTGGCCGGGTGATCGGCGTCAACAGCTTCGGCGCGGAGACCGCCTCTGCGGAAGCCGGGTTCTATTTCGCGATCTCCACACGCGAACTGCTGCCGTTCCTGCGCGCCAACGACATCAGCCCGCAAATCAACGACCAGCCCTGCCGCAGCCTGTCCGACCTCAACGCCGAAGAGCGCCAGCGCGCGGAGGAGCAGAAGATCGCCGGCGAAGCGAAGGCGCGCGCCGAGGAAGAATCGCTCGCCAAACGGCGGGAGGAAGCCCGCCGCAAGATCGATTTCCAGATTCTCGACGAACGCGACAACGGCATGGCACTGGCGCTGGTTCTGATGGTCGTTGCGCTCGGTGGCGCCGGCTTTGCCTGGCTGGCCTACGACGATGGCGAGAACAAGCGGATGAAGATCGGCGCGGCGGTGGCGGTGGTCGCATTGGCCGGCGCCGCTCTGGCCTGGGTGTCGCGCCCGGGCTTTTCCGAGGGCGACGATCGCCTGCAGGACCTGCTGCGCCAGGAAATGACCGCTGACGACCACGGCGCAATTCCCACTCCGCAGCCGGCGGGCGCGCTGGTCTGCACGCTCGTTCCCGAGCGCAGCCGGATCATCGGGGCCGCCAACCAGACCGTGCCGTTCGACTGGAAAGACGACGGCTGCGTCAACGGCCGCACCCAGTATGGGCTCTCGGGCGGCTCCTGGACCCGGGTGTTCGCCCCGGAGAGCGAAGCCAGCGTTTCCGTCAACACTTTCGATCCCGCGACCGGCGAGTATCGGATGGACCGCTACCTGCTCGACAGCGACGCGCTGTCAAAGGTGCGCGCGGCGCGCGGCAAGTTCCAGGCTCCGGCGTGCGGCGCCGGCGCGGACGCCGCCAGGACGCTCGGGACCGAGCAGACGGCGGTATTGTCGCTGCTGCCCGCCCAGCCGAACGAGCGGCTGGTCTATCACTGCGCCGAGCAGGCCCCGTCTGGCGGTTAATTGGCGGTCAGCGCCCCTGCCTCGGGCCAGTCGCTATCACCGATGCGCTGGAGGTTCATTTCGAAGATGCGCACCGGCGGCTTGCCTACGGCGATCAGGTCGCCGACCTCGTTCCAGCTGGTAGCGGTGATAGTCGCGGTATAGCGAACGCTGCCGCCCGCCGCCGGGGTGCTCCAGACGTAGCCTGTCGGCGTAACCTCGAACGGGAATGTACCGGCGTAACCCTGGGCATAGCTGCGGAACTCGTAAGCCTGCTTCTGCGCATCGTAGGACACGACGCCGAAGGCGTTGAAGCCGACATCTTGCCCATCGGAAAAGCCGCGCCCCTCTATCACCTTGATCGTGCCGCCGAGCATCGGCCCGATACGCTCGGTCTGGGTCACCCGCCGTTCGCCGGCGCGCGTTTGCGTCACGGCGGGGCCGCGCCAGGCGCCGTCCATAAACTTCAGCCGCGCCATCGCCTCGGCCTCCGCCTTGACCATCGCCGCCGGGTCGCGGCTGACCGGCGCTCCGGCCGGTGCGCTCTGGGCGCCCAACATCGCTATCGGCGACGCCACGAGCGCCGCGGCAAGAATTAGACGAACCTTCATCGAAACACCTCCCACATCAACTCTTGCCGCGAGAAGCCGCCGCTGCCAGCCTGCGTCCATGGCAAATTCGGCTAACATCGCGCCCCTCCGAGAGGGCAACGGCGAATTCGCGGATCGCGCCCCGCGCGTCGCGAAGCGCGATTCGCGCGCGCCGGACAGTATTGGCCCGGCCCTCGTCGCTTACGCCGCGTTGATCGTGGTCGCATCGCTGAGCGGGGCGTTCGGGACGCACCAGCTTGAAGCCGGACCGCGCTTCGCTTTCTGGACCGCGCTGATCCTGTGGAATGCGATGAAGTGGCATGGCTGGTTCGCGCTGGCGCGCCGCCGCCTCGGCTGGCCGCTGGCCATCGCCACCGGTGGACTCCTGCTAAACCTGCCGCTGCCGTTCGAGACCCGTCTCGCGCTCGGAATGCGCCCCCTCCTGCCGTGGGACGAGTTTCTGGCCACCTACTTGTCGGCGCTGGCGATAAGCTGGGTCAGCGGCGCGGCGCTGACGCTGGCCATCCGCCACTTCTATAGAGCCGGCCCTGTTGGTCCGATCGAAACCCCCGCAGAGTCGCCGGTCGAGCGCATTGCGATCCGGTCGCTGGGATTCGCGGAGGACGCTTTGTGGGCGATCGAAGCCGAGGACCATTATGTGCGCCTCCGGCTCGCCGACGGACGCGCCCCACTTTTCACCGCGCGCTTCGGTGACGCGCTGGCGCAAGTCGCGCACCTCAAAGGCTGCCGAATCCACCGCGGCTGCTGGGTCGCGGACGCGGCGGTCACCGCGGTCGAGCGCGAAGGCCGCGGCTGGCGCGTGGTCTTGCCGGACGGTCCCCGCCTGCCCGTGAGCACGAGCCACGTCGGCAGCATTCGCGAGCGCGGCTGGACCGGGCGAAGGCCCTGATCGCGGCTTAGCCCGACAAGCTTCGCCGGACTCGGGTTGCATCGCAGCAAAGCCGATGATAGGGGCGCGCCAGCCTTGCCGGGGCCGCTTCTGCGCGCCCGCGAAGGCAGGCGAAAATTCTGTTTCTTCTGACCCAAGAGGACCCCCTCGCGTGGAGCTTTCCGCCGGTATCAAGGCTAGCCTGGCAGGGCGTTACGCCAGTGCCCTGTTCGATCTCGCCAGCGAGGCCGGCACGGTCACCGCGGTCGAGTCCGACCTCGACAAACTGGCCGAAGCGCTCACCGAATCGGGCGAGCTGCGCGCGCTGATCAGGAATCCCGAGGTCAGCCGCGAGCAAATCGGCCGGGTGCTCACCGGCATGGGCGACTACCTCCGCCTCGCCGAGCTCACCCAGAACTTCCTCGGCGTGCTGGCCCACAACCGCCGCATCGGCGACTTGCCGGCGATGATCCGCGCCTTCCACGCGATCGCCGCCGCTCAGCGCGGCGAAGTGACCGCCGAGGTCGCCAGCGCCCACGCGCTGACCGACGCGCAGATCGCCACGCTCGAACAGAAGCTCCGCGCCCGCGAAGGGCGCACCGTCAAGCTCAAGACTCGCGTCGACCCCGACCTGCTCGGTGGGCTGGTCGTCACGGTCGGCTCGAAGCGGATCGACGGCTCGATCCGCACTCGTCTCAATTCCCTCGCGCAAGCGATGAAAGGCTGAAAATGGAAATCCGCGCCGCTGAAATCTCCAAGGTCATCAAGGACCAGATCGCCAACTTCGGCACCGAGGCCGAAGTCAGCGAGGTCGGTTCGGTGCTGTCGGTCGGCGACGGCATTGCCCGCATCCACGGGCTCGACAAGGTCCAGGCCGGCGAGATGGTCGAGTTTGCCAACGGCGTGCAGGGCATGGCCTTAAACCTCGAGGCCGACAACGTCGGCGTCGTGATCTTCGGCTCGGACTCGGAGATCAAGGAAGGCGACAGCGTCAAGCGCACCGGCACCATCGTCGACGTTCCCGTCGGCAAGGGCCTGCTCGGCCGCGTGGTCGACGCGCTCGGCAACCCGATCGACGGCAAGGGCCCGATCGTGTCCGACGAGCGCAAGCGCGTCGAGGTCAAAGCGCCCGGGATCATTCCGCGCAAATCGGTCCACGAGCCTGTGCAGACCGGGCTCAAAGCACTCGACGCGCTGGTGCCGATCGGCCGCGGCCAGCGCGAGCTGATCATCGGCGACCGCCAGACCGGCAAGAGCGCCGTGGCGATCGACACCTTCATCAACCAGAAGGGCCTCAACGCCGGCGACGACGAGAGCAAGAAGCTCTACTGCATCTATGTCGCCATCGGCCAGAAGCGCTCGACCGTCGCCCAGCTCGTCCGCACGCTCGAAGAGAACGGCGCGATGGAATATTCGATCATCGTCGCCGCGACGGCGTCCGAGCCGGCGCCGCTGCAGTACCTCGCGCCTTACACCGGCTGCACGATGGGCGAATTCTTCCGCGACAACGGCATGCACGCCGTGATCGTTTACGACGACCTTTCCAAGCAGGCGGTCGCTTACCGCCAGATGTCGCTGCTGCTGCGCCGCCCGCCGGGCCGCGAGGCCTATCCGGGCGACGTGTTCTACCTCCACAGCCGCCTTCTCGAGCGCGCGGCGAAGATGTCGGACGCCAACGGCGGCGGCTCGCTCACCGCGCTGCCGATCATCGAAACCCAGGCGGGCGACGTCTCGGCCTACATTCCGACCAACGTGATCTCGATCACCGACGGGCAGATCTTCCTCGAGACCAACCTGTTCTACCAGGGCATCCGTCCGGCCATCAACGTCGGCCTGTCGGTCAGCCGCGTCGGCTCTGCCGCACAGACCAAGGCGATGAAGAAGGTCTCCGGCTCGATCAAGCTCGAGCTCGCGCAGTACCGCGAGATGGCCGCCTTCGCCCAGTTCGGCAGCGACCTCGACGCCTCGACGCAGAAGCTGCTCAACCGCGGCGCGCGGCTGACCGAGCTGCTGAAGCAGGCGCAGTTCTCGCCGATGCCGTTCGAGGAGCAGACCGTGTCGATCTTCGCCGGCACCAACGGCTATCTCGACTCGATCCCGGTCGAGCGGGTCACCGAATACGAAGCCGCGATGCTCGCCTTCATGCGCGCCGAGCACGGCGACGTTCTCGCCGAGATCCGCGACACCAAGGCGTTCGAGGACGCGACGAAGGGCAAGCTGGTCAAGGCGCTCGACGCGTTCGCCAAGCAGTTCGCTTAAGGGATAGCCGGTGGCCTCGCTCAAGGAACTCAAGGGTCGGATCAACTCGGTCAAGTCGACCCAGAAGATCACCAAGGCCAAGCAGATGGTCGCGGCGGCCAAGCTGCGCAAGGCGCAGGCCGCGGCCGAGGCCGCGCGGCCTTATGCCACGCGCCTGAATGCGGTCATGGCCAGCCTCGCCGGCAGGGTCATCGGCCGCGAGGGCGCCCCCAAGCTGCTTGCCGGCACCGGCAAGGACCAGCGTCACATGCTGGTCGTCGCCAACTCCGACAAGGGCCTCGCCGGCGCGTTCAATTCGAACATCGTCCGCGCGGCGTTGCTCAAGGCCAAGGAGCTTCGCGCCGAGGGCAAGGACGTCGACTTCTACCTCGTCGGCCGCAAAGGCCGCGCGCCGATCCGCCGGGCGTACCCGAACAACATCGCCCAGATGTTCGACACCACCGAGGTGCGCGAGCCGGGCTACGCCGAGGCTGAGCGTATCGTCGCCGAGCTTATGGAGATGTTCCAAGCCGGCAAGTTCGACGTCGCCCACTTGTTCTACAGCACCTTCAAGTCGGCGCTGACGCAGGACCCGACGCGGGTGCAGATCATCCCGGTGCCGGCGCCCGAAGTCGCCGACACCAGCACTGCCGCGGTCGAGTATGAGCCCGACGAGGAGGAAATCCTCGCCGAGCTGCTGCCGCGCTACCTCAAGACCCAGGTCTTCGGCGCGCTGCTCGAAAACCAGGCGTCCGAGCAAGGCGCCTCGATGACCGCGATGGACAACGCCACCCGCAACGCCGGCGAGCTGATCCAGAAGCTGACCATCCAGTACAACCGCAGCCGCCAGGCCGCGATCACCACCGAGCTCATCGAAATCATCGCCGGCGCCGAAGCGCTGTAAGTTTCAGACCAAGGAAAATACCATGGCCACCGCCGCCAAGACTAAGAGCAAGCCCAACCTGACCACCAACGGCACGATCGCCCAGGTCATCGGCGCCGTCGTCGACGTGACTTTCGAAAGCGACCTGCCGGCGATCCTGACCGCGCTCGAGACCGACAACAACGGCAACCGGCTGGTGCTCGAAGTCGCCCAGCACCTCGGCGAGAACACCGTGCGCACGATCGCAATGGACGCCACCGAGGGCCTCACCCGCGGCCAATCGGTCACCAACACCGGCAAGCAGATCTCGGTCCCGGTTGGCCCGATGACTTTGGGCCGCATCGTCAACGTGATCGGCGAGCCGATCGACGAGCGCGGACCGGTGAACGCCGAGAAGACCGCCCCGATTCACGCGCAGGCGCCGGCCTTCGTCGACCAGTCGACCGAGAGCGCGATCCTCGTCACCGGCATCAAGGTCATCGACTTGCTCGCGCCTTATGCGCGCGGCGGCAAGATCGGCCTGTTCGGCGGCGCCGGCGTCGGCAAGACCGTGCTGATCCAGGAACTGATCAACAACATCGCCAAGGGCCACGGCGGCGTCTCGGTATTCGCCGGCGTGGGTGAGCGCACCCGCGAGGGCAACGACCTCTACCACGAGTTCCTCGACGCGGGCGTCATCGCCAAGGACGCCGAGGGCAACCCGACCCCGGAAGGTTCCAAGGTCGCGTTGGTGTTCGGCCAGATGAACGAGCCCCCGGGTGCCCGCGCCCGCGTCGCGCTCTCGGGCCTGACGATGGCCGAATACTTCCGCGACGAGGAAGGTCAGGACGTGCTGTTCTTCGTCGACAACATCTTCCGCTTCACCCAGGCGGGCTCGGAAGTGTCGGCACTGCTCGGGCGCATCCCGTCGGCGGTGGGCTACCAGCCGACCCTGTCGACCGACATGGGCAACCTGCAGGAACGCATCACTTCGACCAACAAGGGCTCGATCACCTCGGTGCAGGCGATCTACGTCCCCGCGGACGACCTGACCGACCCCGCGCCGGCGACCTCGTTCGCCCACTTGGACGCGACCACCACGCTCAACCGCGCAATTTCGGAAATGGGCATCTACCCGGCGGTCGACCCGCTCGACTCGACCAGTCGCGTGCTGACCCCCTCGGTCGTCGGCCAGGAGCACTACGAGACCGCGCGCCGGGTGCAGGAGACGCTCCAACGCTACAAGTCGCTGCAGGACATCATCGCCATTCTCGGCATGGATGAACTTAGTGAAGAAGATAAGCTGATCGTCGCCCGCGCGCGCAAGATCCAGCGCTTCCTCAGCCAGCCGTTCCACGTCGCCGAAGTGTTCACCGGCATTCCCGGCAAGTTCGTCCAGGTCGAAGACACGGTCGCCTCGTTCAAGGCGGTCGTCGACGGCGAATACGATCACCTGCCGGAGAGCGCCTTCTACATGGTCGGCGGCATCGAAGAGGCGGTCGAGAAGGCCAAGAAGATGGCCGAGGAAGCCTGAGTCCGATGGCCCTCCATTTCGAACTCGTCACCCCGGCCCGGCTCGTCCGTTCGGAGGATGTCTACATGGTGGTCGTCCCCGGCACCGAGGGCGAGTTCGGCGTGCTTGAGGGCCACGCCCCGGTGATGTCGACCATCCGCGACGGCGCGGTGCAGATCTACCGCACCGAAGGCGCGGCGCCCGAAAGCATCGAAGTCCGCGGCGGCTTCGCCGAAGTCGGCGCCAATGGGCTAACGGTGCTGGCGGAGCACGTCGAGGGCTGAACGCGTCGACAGCGATGACGAAGTGGGCGCCCTCGTGGCGCCCATTTTGTCGGATTTCGCGAGCAGAAAACGCTTTCCCACGAGCAGTAAAAGCTGCCAGCGTCGTTTCAATGATTCAATCTCCACGCCGCCTGCTCAAGCTGCCGCTTGCCGGCTGGATCGTCGTCGGGCTCGTGCTCGGCGCGGCGGTCGGGCTGGCCCTGCCTTCGTCCGGGACCGCCGGGTGGAGCGACGCCGTAGTTGCAAGCGCGGACGTGATCGCGCGGCTGTGGCTGGCGGCGTTGCAGATGACGATCCTGCCGCTGGTATTCGCGCTGCTGTCGACCGCCTTCGTGCGCTCGGGCGGCCTCACCGACAGCGAAGGTGTGGCGCGGCGTGCAATCGTTACACTGCTCGCGCTCTACCTTCTCGCGATCGTTGTCGGGCTAGTCTTCACCCCGATCCTTCTCGCCATTTCCCCGGTCACGCCGGAGATCGCCGCGGCGATGCGCAGCGCGGGCGGCACGCCTGTCGACGTGGCGCACTTGCCGGTCGCCGACATGATCCTCGGCATGGTCCCGACCAACATCGTCTCCGCCGCGGCGAGCGGCTCGCTGCTGCCGGTGGTGGTCTTCGCGCTGGTGTTCGGCGCCGCGCTGGCGCGGATCGGGAGGGAGCGCAGCGCCGCCATCATTGCGGTGCTGGAGGGCCTCGCCGCCGCGATGTTCCTGGTCGTCGGCTGGGTCATCGCGCTGGCGCCTGTCGGGGTCGCCGGCTTCATCCTGGTGGCCACCAGCAACGCCGGTGCGGCGCTGCTGTGGGGCATCGCGCATTACGTCGCGCTCTACAGCCTTCTGATGCTGATCCTCACTGCGTTCGCCTACCTGGTGGCGGCCCTCGCCGGTCGCGCCCCGCTCGGCAAATTCGCCCGCGCCCTGCTGCCGGTGCAGGCGGTCGCCTTCAGTACCCGTAGCTCGCTAGCCTGCCTGCCGCTGGGCATCGCCGCGGCGCGCGAGATCGGCGTGCGCGAGCCCGCGGCCGATGTCGCCTTGCCGCTCATTGTCGCCCTGATGCGCAACAGCTCGTCGACCTCGGCGGTGTTCTACGGAGCTTACGGCGCGATCGTTTACGGCCTGCCGCACGGGCTGGCGCTGCTGTTCGTGGCCGGCCTGGTGAAGACGCTGATGGAAATCGGCTCGGTCGGCATTCCGGCGCAGGCGACCCTGGCCGCTACCGCCGCGCCCGCCTTGGCGGTGATGAGCATCCCGCCCGAATTTCTCGCCATCGTGATTGTCGCCGAAACCGTGCCCGACATGATCAAGACCGTGTGCAACGTCACGATGGACGTCGCCGCGACGACGGTGGTCGATCGCGATCGCGCGCGGCACCCGGCCTAGGTTTCACCTTGCTCGGCGCCGATTTCTTTGTATTCGAGTGCGTTCCACAAGGGATTGCCGGCCATGAAGGATCCGCAAATCGGCGCCGTCCAGCGTGAGCTGTCAGTCGTCGTGCCGGTTTTCAACGAGGAGGCCGGGCTCGACGCGCTTCTCGCCCGGACAATTCCCGTCTGCGAGGCCGAATTCGGCGCCAACTTTGAAATCGTCCTCGTCGACGACGGTTCGACCGATCGCAGCTGGGCGATCATCGCCGGCCATGCCGACGCCTCGCCCAACATTGTCGGGGTCAAGCTGTCGCGCAATTACGGCCACCAGCTGGCGCTCACCGCCGGCCTTAAGCTCGCTCGCGGCGACTATGTCTTCGTTCTCGATGCCGACCTCCAGGATCCGCCGGAGCTGCTGCCGCAAATGCTCGCCAAGGCGCGCGAAGGTTATGACGTCGTCTACGGCCAGCGTATCGCGCGTGCCGGCGAGACGGTATTCAAGCGCGCCACTGCCAACTTGTTCTACCGCCTGCTCAGCGCGGTGGTCGACGTCTCGATCCCCCGCGACACCGGCGATTTCCGCCTGATGACGCACCGGGTGGTGGCGCACTTCAACGCCATGCCGGAACGGTTTCGCTTCGTCCGCGGCATGGTCGGCTGGCTCGGCTTCAAACAGATTGCCGTCGAGTACGAGCGCGATCCGCGCTTCGCCGGCGAGACCCATTATCCGGTGCGCAAGATGCTGCGCTTCGCCATCGACGCGATCACCAGCTTTTCGACCATCCCGCTGCGCTTCGCTTCGCTGCTCGGCATGGGCTTCGGCGTGGCCGGCCTGCTTGCGCTCGTCTGGGTCGGCGTGTCGTGGCTTTCCGGTGGCGTCGTGCTCGGCTGGACCAGCCTTGCGGCGCTGATCCTGATCCTCGGCAGCATGCAGTTGATGATGCTCGGCATCTTCGGCGAATATCTCGGGCGGATGTACATGGAAGCGAAGCAGCGGCCGCTGTACTTGGTGGACGAAGTCTACAAGCAGCCGGACATGGCCGCCGGCGCAAGCGCCGAGACGGAAGGGCTCCAGCGTGCCCTCTCAAGCTAGCGCGGAATTCGACCGGCACGCTTCGACTTATGCGCAGCAGCACGAAAGCTCGATCGCGCTCAGCGGCGAGGAGCCGGAATACTTCTCGCAGTACAAGATCGACGATCTGGTCCGCGTGTGCGAGCTCAACGGCATAATGCCGGCGCGGATACTCGATTTCGGCGCCGGCATAGGCAATTCGCTCGCGCCGATGCAGCGCGCCTTTCCCGGTGCGCAGATCAGCGGGATCGACGTATCCGCGGAGTCGCTCGAGGTTTGTCGCAAGGTCGCGCGCGAAGGCACCGATTTGCGCTGCTACGATGGGCGAACAATCCCGTTCGAGGACAGCACGTTCGACGTCGTTTTCACCGCCTGCGTGTTCCACCACATTCCGGCCGCGGAGCACGTAGCCCTGCTGGGGGAAATACGGCGTGTGCTCACCCCGGACGGTCGCTTCGTGCTTTACGAGCACAACCCGTGGAATGCGCTGACAGTTCAGGCCGTGCGCAACTGCCCGTTCGACGAAAATGCCGTGTTGATCGCCGCTCCCGAGATGGTGCGCCGCCTGCGATCGGCAGGGTTCGGCCGGGTCGAGCGGCGGTTCAGGGTGTTCTTTCCGCGCTTGCTGTCCGCGTTGCGGCCGCTCGAATGGTCGCTCTCCCCAGTGCCGCTTGGGGCGCAATATATGCTCGTCGGTTCTCCATGACCTCGCGCATTTGGCGCTTCGGGATTGTCGGCGTCGTTAACACAGCCGTCGGACTGGCGGTCATTTATGGCGCCCTGTTCGCCGGCCTCGGGGATTTTGCCTCCAATGCCCTCGGGTATGGTTGCGGGCTGGCCCTTTCGTTCGTGCTGCACCGGGGCTGGACGTTTGCCGGCAGGACCAGATCGCTGCCGCGCGATTCAGTGGGCTTCGTCCTTGCCTGGGGGGCAGCTTACGCGGCGAACCTGGCGGCAGTCGCAACGGGGCGAACCCTCGGCTTCATCGACAACCCGTTCGTGCAACTGGCCGGCGTGCTGGTCTTTGCCGCCACGTTCTATCTCATCACCAGCCGGCTGGTGTTCGTGGGTCCGGCGGACCGGGGCTGACGGATCTTGAGCAGTTCGACGGCAACGATTTCGGCGGCCGATGCGGCAGCACGCCCCGCGCCTGTTCGGTTCCTTTCCGGCCATTACGCGCTAATCGTCGGCCTGGCGGCCCTCGTCACGCTGCCGCTCCTGCTGCCGCCCGTCCTGCCGCTGGCCGATCTCGGCGGCCACATCGGCCGCTACGCCGTGCAACTCGACGCCGGCCGCGACCCGCAACTGGTGCGATGGTACTCGTTCTCGTGGCAGTTGCTGCCGAACCTCGGCGCGGACCTGCTCGTCGAAGCGCTCGGCCCGCTGATTGGCCTCGAGCCGGCGGTAAGGGCCATCGTCATGCTCGCGGTGTTCCTGCAGGCATTTGGGATACTCGCCACCTCACGGGTCCTTTACGGTCGCGTCACCCCATTCGCGATCTTCGCGCTCCCGCTCGTCTACGCGCACTCCACCCTGTACGGCTTTCTCAACTACATGCTCGCGCTAGGGTTGTTGTGGTGCAGCCTGGCGTTGTGGATTGCTATGAGCGCGGGTGCCGCGATCCGGCACCGCTGGGCGGCCTTCGCGGTGATCGCGACGATCACGTGGGTCTGCCATCTGGTCGGTTGGAGCCTGCTGTGCATCGCCGCCGGTTCGCAGGAATTGACACGCCAGCGCGAACGTAAGGGCGCGCTGATGCCCGCTGCCGTCGCGAGCATCGGCCCGTTGAGCTGTCTGCTGCTGCCGTGGGTCATCAAGCTGCTGGCTTTCGAGCCGGCGGGGGGAAGCGGCAAGAACTCCGGCTTCTTCCTGATGGCCGACAAGTTCGACGAGTTGCTCCAGGTCTTCCGCGACCAGTGGCATCACTTCGACATTGTCTCGCTGTCGATCGTTGCCGTCGTGATCGTCTGGTCGTGGATCAGTGGCCGGACCCGGCTCAACCGCGGCCTTGCGCTGGCGGCCCTGATCACCGCGGTCTGCGTGATCGTCGTCCCCCACCGTTTGCTTGGATCCTTCTTTGCCGACCAGCGGCTGATCGAGCCGGCGCTGGTGTTCGCGCTGCTGGCGGTCGGCTTTTCGGGCCGCGGCCCGGTTAGGCTGCCGCAAGCTCTGTTCGCGATGGCCGCGTTGTTTGCCGGGGCGCGGCTGATCGGCAACACGATCAGCCTATGGCAGCTCGGCAATCGCTCGGCCAACGAACTGAAGGTGCTCGAGGCGTTGCCGCGGCACGCGCAAATGGTCACCTTCCGCGCCTTGCGCTGCCCGCCGCCGATGCAGTGGACCATCGACCGCTGGACGCATCTTTCGGGTTACGCCGTCGCGCGGCGCCACGCTTTTTCAAACGACCAGTGGGATATCCCCGGCGCACAGCTGCTCAAGGTCCATAACCCTTCCGCCGGCCGGTTCCGTGCCGACGATTCGCAGATCGTCTACGAGCGCGCGTGCCGCGGGCGTTCCGGTGTCGTCGACCAGGTGCAACAAGTGCCCGCGGCGATTTCCTATCTGTGGGTCCTGTGGAGCGGGACGCCGAGGCCGCTGGCCGGCTGGGAGGCGATCGCGCGCAACGGCGGCTCGGTGCTCTACCGCCGGCCCGGTGCCGGCTAGCCTGCGGTCACAAGTCCGTTTTCGGCGCCACCTTCATCCGCCCCGTGCTCCATAGGTACAACCCCGCGCCGATAATGATCGCCGCGCCGAGCATCGCCAGGGCATCGGGCGTGTCGCCGAAGAACAGCCACCCGAGCACGACCGCCATCAGCAGCTGGCCGTACGTCATCGGCGCGATCGTCCCCGCCCCGGCCTTGACCGTGCCCATGTAGATCAGCATCTGCGCAAGCGTGGCGCTGACGCCGATGATCGCGCAGCGGGCAATCACGCTCCAGTGCGGCCAGGTCAGCTTGAACGTCTCCAGACCGCTGAAGTTCGCCGCGATGGTCACCCCGATGAGGAAGATCATCGCGGTCACCGACATGTAGTACTGCATGGCGAGCACGCTGGCGCGACCGGTCACCGCGCGATTGGTTATGATCGTCACCGCCATTCCCGTCGCCCCGATCAGCGGGAAGAGGCTGCCCCACCCGGCGGTCGCGAAGTTGGGCCGCAGGACCAGGAAAACGCCCACGAACGCGATCACCGTCGCAACCCATGTCGAGCGCCGGGCCCGTTCGCCCAGGATCAGTGTCGCGAGAACAGCGGTGATCATCGGCTGCGTGAAGGCAATCGTCGTCGCTTCCGATAGCGGCATCAGCCAGACCGCGAAGAACATCCCGATCGCCGAGCAGCTGATGGCGACGCCGCGGACCCACTGCAGCTTGTCTTTCGGCAGGCCGATGGCGGCTCGTTCGTGCCTTGCCAGCAGGACGATGAGCAGCGCGGTGCCGAACACGTAGCGCGTCGCCGCCATCGCCGGCGCGGGCCATTCGCCGGCCATGCCCTTGACGATCGCATCGCCGATCGAAAGCGTGCAGAAGCCGGCCAGCGCGTAAAGCAGTCCCGCCCTGTCCGATTGCTGCATTTTGAAAACTGCCTCCATATCCCGATCGCGCCCGCTTAGGGTTCATGCCCGTAGCTGGCAACGGCGGTGAGCCACCGCACTATTTGAGCGGCTTGCGGAGAATTGCGCCGCCGATGAAGCGTCCATTAGGAAATCTTCAGTATTTCCAGATTAACCATCGGGCCGAACGCCGGCGCAGGTCCGGTTACGGTATCGCCGGCACGCAGCTTCGAGGTTGAGGACAGAATGAGCGCATTCGGACGCAAGAACGGGGTTGGCGGAATGGCCGCGGGCGCCCGGCCGAGCTTCGGCGTCGCGCGGCCGATGAAAGGCGGGATCGCCAAACCCGAGCCTTTGCCCTCCGGCGGTGACCAGTTCCCACCGCTTCCCGCAGGCACCGGGGCACCGGACACGGGCGGTGCGGCGAACAAGGGCGACGCGATGACGCGCCTCGCCGATCGTGCCAACTCGATTCACGAGCAGGTCGAGGTCGGCGGTTTCGAAGCCAGCGTCCACAAGATCAAAGAGCAGGTGCTGCCGCGCCTGCTCGAGCGCGTCGATCCGGAAGCCGCCTCCACGCTGAGCAAGGAGGAGCTCTCCGAAGAGTTCCGCCCGATCATCATGGAAGTTCTGGCCGAGCTCAAGGTCACCCTCAACCGACGTGAGCAGTTTGCGCTCGAGAAGGTGCTGATCGACGAGCTGCTCGGCTTCGGGCCGCTCGAAGAGCTGCTCAACGACCCCGACATCTCCGACATCATGGTCAACGGGCCCGACCAGACCTACGTCGAAAAGAAGGGCAAGCTGCAAATCGCCTCGATCCGCTTTCGCGACGAGCAGCACCTGTTCCAGATCGCCCAGCGCATCGTCAACCAGGTCGGCCGCCGCGTCGACCAGACCACGCCGCTGGCCGACGCGCGTCTCAAGGACGGCAGCCGCGTCAACGTCATCGTCCCGCCGCTCTCACTGCGCGGCACGGCGATCTCGATTCGTAAGTTTTCCGAGAAGCCGATCACGCTCGACATGCTGCGCGAGTTCGATTCGATGTCGGACAAGATGTGCACCGCACTCAAGATCGCCGGCGCCTGTCGCATGAACGTCGTGATCTCCGGCGGTACCGGCTCGGGCAAGACGACCATGCTCAACGCCATGTCGAAGATGATCGACCCGGGCGAGCGCGTGCTGACGATCGAGGATGCCGCGGAGCTGCGCTTGCAGCAGCCGCACTGGCTGCCGCTCGAAACCCGCCCGCCGAACCTTGAAGGCCAGGGCGCGATCACCATCGGCGACCTGGTCAAGAACGCCCTGCGTATGCGCCCTGACCGGATCATCCTCGGCGAAATCCGCGGCGCGGAATGCTTCGACCTGCTCGCCGCGATGAACACCGGCCACGACGGATCGATGTGCACGCTGCACGCGAACAGCCCGCGCGAATGCCTCGGCCGTATGGAAAACATGATCCTGATGGGCGACATCAAGATCCCCAAGGAAGCCATCAGCCGCCAGATCGCCGAATCGGTCGACCTGATCGTGCAGGTGAAGCGCCTGCGCGACGGCTCGCGCCGTACGACCAACATCACCGAGGTCATCGGCATGGAAGGCGACGTGATCGTCACCCAGGAGCTGTTCGCCTTCGAGTACCTCGAAGAGAGCGACGACGGGAAGATCATCGGCGAGTTCCGCCCCTCGGGCCTGCGCCCTTACACGCTCGAGAAGGCCCGTCAGTACGGCTTTGACCAGGCGTATCTGGAAGCCTGCCTCTAGGCTTTCATCCAGCCGCTCACCGCCATCGCCATCAGCACGGCGCCGGCAAATGCGGAGAGCGCCGAGAGGTCGCGCCACGGCACCCAGCCGACCGCGTTGATGTCGCTGCGCCGGCGCCGGCGCCAATCTCCGAGCATCGCCACCAGCGACAGCAGCAGCAGCGCGCCGCCCCACAGGCCTGCCATAGTCGCATCGCTGGCGAAACGGATGAAGTCGGGCGGCCAGGCCATTCGCGGCGATATGGGGCGACAGGCTCGCGCGGACAATCCTCGCTTTCGGCGGACGGACGCTTGATCGCTCGGCTGGGCCGCCTATGGCCCGGCCTGTGGACGGCACCCTGACGAATCCAAGACCGTTGCTGGCGCTGCTGATCCGTCTCGGCGCGATCGCCGCGCTGGCGACGATGTCGGCGTTCATCAAGCTCGCCTCGCAGCACGGCATTCACCTGCTCGAAATCATGTTCTGGCGCCAGCTTCTCAGCATCCCGCTGATCCTCGGCTGGCTCGCCGCCACGCGCCGTCTCGACATGCTGCGGACCCAGCGGCCGAAAACTCACTTTCTCCGCGCGCTCTACGGCACGATCGGCATGCTGTTCAATTTCGGCGCGGTAATCCTCCTCCCGCTCGCCGAAGCGACGACGATGGCCTTCACAGCACCGATCTGGGCGGTGATCCTGGCGACGGTGCTGCTCAGGGAGAAAGTCGGCGTGTGGCGCTGGTCGGCGGTTCTGTTCGGCTTTGCCGGCGTACTGCTGATCGCCCAGCCCGGCAGCGGCGACATTCCGCTCTACGGCGCGCTCGTGGCGCTGGCCGGCGCGTTCATGGTCGCGCTGATCTCGATCCAGATCGCCGACCTCAATCGCACCGACAAGCCGGTGACGATCGTGTTCTATTTCGCCCTGTTCAGCATTCCGATGACCGCGCTGGCGTTGCCGTTCGTGGCGACTGCGCACGACGGCACCGGCTGGCTGCTGCTGCTCGCTATTGGCATCACCGGCGTGATCGGGCAGCTGCTGCTGACCGCGGCGCTGCGCTTCGGCGCGGTCGCCAGCGTGATCGTGATGGATTATTCGTCGCTGTTCTGGGCGACCCTCTACGGCTGGCTGTTCTTCGACAGCCTTCCGCCGGCTAGCACCTGGCTCGGCGCGCCGCTGATCATCGCCGCCGGCCTCGTAATAGCGTGGCGCGAGCACCGCCTGTCGCGCCCCACTCTGCGTGACGTAGCAAGGGTGGAAGGAACCTAGGGTTGCGGCAATGGTTTCCCGCTTCACCACTCGTCTTGGAAGACGTGCGAAAGGAAACCACCATGCTCCGCAAAATCATCGTCGCGCTTACCGCGAGCGCCATCGCGCTCAGCGCCACCGCCTGCCATACGGTCAAGGGCGCAGGCAAAGACATCCAATCGGTCGGCGAAGCGGCTGATACCGATCACCGCTAACACGGGATTTGGACGCAGTCCGCTGACAAACGATTCGATTTGAGGCTATGAATTGGCTCACCATGATGGGAGTTGAGTCGATGACGAAGAAGCTTGTTCTCACGCTGGCCGCCGCGGCTTTCTGCCTCGGGGCGACGGCGTGCAACACGGTCAAGGGCGCTGGGCGAGATATCGAATCGGTCGGTCAGGCCGGTTCGGACGCGATCCACTAAGTCCGGCACACAAGTTCAGGCGCCCGCGGGAGCGATCCGGCGGGCGCTTGTCATGAGGGCCCGCCGTTTCAGCCGAAACCGTCGAGGCGATGTTCCAGCCGCAGGATGGCATCGTTCTCGTGAACGAAGGTGCCGCGCGCCTTCTCCCTTGCGCCAACCAGGGCGGCCCTGGCAACGATCCGTGCATCGATCGCGCGCAGCCGCCGGCGGCCGCCATGGAGGAACAAGTTCATCAGCGGACTGAGCAGGACGGCCAGCCGCTCTCCCGGCCGCCGGTCGCCGCCGCGCGGCCCGCGCAACAGTCCCGGACGCAGGATATCGAGCCGGTTGAACTTCAACTTGCGCAGCGCCGTCTCGACCTCGGCCTTGACCCGCAAGTAGAAGGCCCGGCTGGCCATGTCGGCGCCGACCGAGGAAACCAGCAAAAAATTGCTCACGCCGGCGGCTTTGGCCGCGCGGGCCACGCGCTGTACCAGTTCCTGGTCGACCGCTCGGAACGCGGTTTCGTCGCCGCCGGCCTTGCGCCAGGTGGTGCCGAGCGCACAGATCACCGCGTCCGGCGCGACGGCGGCCACGGATCGCTCCCATTCGGCAGGATCGGCGACGAGCATGTCCATGCGCGCGCCTTTGGGCATGGGCGCCTCGCGCCGGGTCAGCGCGATCAGCCTCACGTCGGAGCGGCCGACGCATTCCTCCATCACCCGCCTGCCGACGAGCCCGGTCGCGCCGACGAGCAGCACGCGGCGAGCTTCAGACATTCGAGAGGCCTTTGGGCACCGTGCCGAAGACCTCCCGATAGCGAGCGATCGCGTAGTAATCGGTCATGCCGGCGATGAAGTCGGCGATATGCCGGCTGCGCACCGGTTCGCGATCCGGCAGGGCCAGCCGCCACGACTCGGGGAGCAGCTTGGTATCCTGATGGTAGGCGGCGAACAGCTTGGCGATGACGCTGCGCGCCCGCTCGGCGGTCTGCTTTTGCCGGTCGTGGTGATACAGGTTGGCATACATGAACCGCTTCAGGGCCCGCTCCTGCTCGGCCATCGCTGGCGAGAACGCGGCGAACGCTTCGGGCGCCGCGCGGACTTCCTCTACGGAACTGATTCCCTCGAGCTTGGCACGGGTGGTAACAATCGCGTCATTCACCATCAGGCCGATCTGTCCGCGCACCAGCTCGCGCAGCAGCGCCGCGTGCGAAGCGCCATGGAAGCGAGCTTCGACCGCGCGCCACTGCTCGGCCAGAAAATCGAGTTGGATCAGCTGATCGAGATCGAGAAACCCGGCGCGCAGGCCGTCGTCGATGTCATGGTTGTCGTAAGCAATGTCGTCGGCCAGCGCGGCGACTTGTGCTTCGAGCGACGGCTGGCGGGCTAGATCGAGCGGGAACGCGGCGTCGAGGTCCTCCAGCGCCCACCCGGGCCGCTTGACGGGGCCGTTGTGCTTGGCGAGTCCCTCGAGCGTCTCCCAACTAAGGTTCAGGCCGGAATGGCCGCAATAAGGGCTGTCGAGGCGCATCAGCGTGCGCAGGCACTGCTCGTTGTGGTCGAAGCCTCCGCGCGCCTGGAGCGCCGCCGAAAGGGCCTCCTCGCCGGGATGCCCGAACGGCGGATGGCCGATGTCGTGGGCCAGGCACAACGCTTCGGTCAGGTCCTCGTCGAGCCCGAGCGCGCGTGCCATCACGCGGCCGATCTGGGCGACTTCGAGGCTGTGCGTCAGGCGGACCCGGTAATGATCGCCGTCGGGCGCGATGAAGACCTGCGTCTTGCCGGCGAGGCGGCGGAAGGCGATCGAATGAAGCACCCGGTCGCGATCGCGCTGGAACTCGCTTCGCGGCCCGCGCGGACCCAGCCGGTCCTCGACGAATTCGCGCCCGCGCGAGCGGGCCGGGTCGGAAGCATAAGGGGCCCTGTCCATCTGCGCGCGGGGTTACGGGCCGCGCCGCCCGATGACAACGGGAACGCGTCGGGAACGCCGGCTTAGTCCTGCCCCAAAATCCACTCCGCGGCCTTTTCCGCATGGATCCGCGTGCTGTCGTAGATCGGCAGCACGTTGGCGTCGACGTCGACCACCAGTTCGAGCTCGGTACAGGCGAGCACGATCGCCTCGGCGCCTTCCTGCTCCTTGACGGTGATCATGGTCTTGAGCGCGCGCTCGGCGTCGCGGGTGACCTTGCCGACCACGAGCTCGTCGTAGATGATCCGGTCGAGTGTCTCGACGTTGGCCATGTCGGGCGGGAGCAGGTCGATGCCGTGGGCGACCAGGCGGCGGCGGTAGAAGCTCTCTGTCATCACGTTGCTGGTGCCGAACAGCGCCGCCGTGGCAACGTTGTCGGCTTTCATGCGCTCGCCCACGCAGTCGGCGATGTGAATGATCGGCACCGAAACCGCGGCGGCGACGGTGTCGTAGACGGTGTGCATCGAGTTGGCGGCGATGATGATCGCCCCGGCCCCGGCGCCTTCGAGCCGCTTGGCCGAATCCGAGAGAATTGCCGCCGCACGGTCCCATTCGCCGGCCTCGCGGATCGCATAGAGCTGTGAGAAGTCGAGGCTCTCGATCAGCAGCGGCGCGCTCGCCCGGCGATCGACCCGCGCCTGCACGATCGTGTTGATATGCGTATAGTACGTGCGGGTCGAGACCCAGCTCATGCCGCCGATCAGGCCCAGCTTGCGCAAACGTTGTTCCTCATTCGTGGTGCGTCCACGGCCGTTGTCCGGCCTATCGGTGAACATCGGGTGAGCGGCGCGGTTCCGCGCCTGGTCAGTCGGCGAGCGCCTTGTTGATCTCCTCGACCATCTTCTTAGCGTCGGCCAGCAGCATCATCGTCTGGTCGAGGTAGAACACGTCATTGTCGACGCCCGAATAACCGACACCGCTCATCGAGCGCTTGATAAACATGATCGTCTTGGCCTTCTCGACGTCGAACACCGGCATGCCGTAAATCGGCGAGGACTTGTCGGTCTTGGCCGCCGGATTGACCACGTCGTTGGCGCCGATGATGAAGGCGACGTCACACTGCGAGAACTCGTGGTTGATGTCCTCGAGCTCGAACACCTCGTCGTACGGCACGTTGGCTTCGGCGAGCAGCACGTTCATGTGCCCCGGCATGCGGCCCGCGACCGGGTGGATCGCGTACTTCACGTTGACGCCGTGTTCCTTGAGAATGTCACCCATCTCGCGCAGCACGTGCTGAGCCTGGGCGACCGCCATGCCGTAACCGGGGATGATGATGACGTTATCGGCCTCCTTGAGCAGAAACGCTGCGTCCTCGGCGCTGCCGCGCTTGTAGGGCCGTTGCTCCTTAGCCTCGCCCCCGGCGCTGGCGGTGGCGCCGAAGCCGCCGGCAATCACCGAGATGAAGCTGCGGTTCATCGCCCGGCACATGATGTAGCTGAGGATCGCGCCCGAACTGCCGACGAGTGCGCCGGTGATGATCATCGCGGTATTGTGCAGCGTGAAGCCCATCGCCGCCGCCGCCCAGCCCGAGTAGGAGTTGAGCATCGAGACGACGACCGGCATGTCCGCCCCGCCGATCGGAATGATCAGCAGGAAGCCGATCGCGAAGCTGAGCGCGACGACCACCCAGAACAAGTTGTTCTCGCCAGGCCCGGCCTGCCCGGACGCGGTGAACATGCCCGTCAGCACCACGATGGCCGCGAGCGTGCCGAGGTTGATCACATGCCGCGCGGGCAAGATGATCGGTGCGCCGGACATGTTGCCGTTGAGCTTGGCGAAGGCGATCACCGAGCCCGAGAAGGTGATCGCGCCGATCGCGGCGCCGAGCGTCATCTCGATGCGGCTCACGGTGAGGATGTTGCCGTCGGTTCCGAGAATGCCAAACGCGCCTGGGTTGAGGTAGGCCGCGACCGCGACGAGCACGGCGGCCAGGCCGACGAGCGAGTGGAACGCCGCGACCAGCTGCGGCATCGCGGTCATCTGGATGCGGCGCGCGGTGACGAACCCGATGGTGCCGCCGATGGCGATGGCGATCAGGATTTCGAACAGGGTCGATGTGTCCAAGACAAATGAGCTGCCCCAAGTGTAAGACTCACCTGCACCCGGAATATGGGTGACCAAGGTAGTCACCACCGCGAGCAGCATGCCGAGCATGCCGAAGCGGTTGCCAGCTCGGCTGGTCGCCGGGGAGCTCAAGCCCCGCAGCGCCAGAATGAACAGGACGCCGGAGACGAGGTAAGCCACCGCCACCCAGGGATTGACCGCGTGGACGGCTTCGGCGCCGGTTCCCATCGACGGCGGAGTCAGCGCCACGATATAGTCGGTGTGCGAAGCCATCAGGATTGGCCCTCGACCTTGGGAGCCGGTCGCTCCTTCTTCTTGTACATCGCCAGCATCCGCGCGGTGACCGCGAAGCCGCCAAAGATGTTCACGCTGGCGAGCGCCACCGCAACCAGCCCAAACCACTTCGCCCCGCTCGCTCCTGCCGCCGCGCTAGCGATCAGCGCTCCGACCACGATCACCGAGCTGATCGCGTTGGTCACGCTCATCAGCGGGGTGTGCAGCGCCGGGGTGACCGACCAGACCACGTAATACCCGACGAAGCAGGCCATCACGAAGATCGACAGGATGCTGATGAAGTCCATGGCCCGCTCAATTCCCCCCGGTTGTCGTCAGAGCTTCTGTGCGATCTCGATCGCGTTGCCTTCGGGGTCCTGGTAGTACATCACCTTGACCCCGAGCGGCGCCACTTCGGTGATGTCGAGCGCCGGGGTGAACCCCTGTGCAGCGAGCGCGGCCTTGGTCGCTTCGAGGTTGCTGCTCGACAACGTCACTTGCGAGAGGCCCTGAACGGCGGCGTGGCCGGGCGGCTTGGCGCGCGGAGTGGCCGGCGGCTTCGAGTTGGCGATCTGCAGCAGCTCGATCCGCTCGTTGCCGCTGGTCAGCCAGCGCACCGGGATGCCCGGGCCGAACTTGGTATCCAGCTCGACCTTGAAACCGAGCTTCTTGAAGAACTCGGTCTCGCTGTCGAGGTTCGCGACCGAGATCGCGACCATCCAGTGGCCGAGCTCGGGCGCGGTCGCCTGCTGGGCACTGGCAGTGGCGCAACCGGCGAGCGCGGCGCCGGCCAGCAGCGGGAACAGAAGCGACCTCATCCCTTGATCCTTTCGTTGACGACTTCGCCGCCGCGGGTCAGCCGCACGGCGTCGCCGATTTCCTCGTCGAGCACCGGCTTGCCCTGCTCGGCATCCCAGAACGCGGAGAGGAAGTTGTACAGGTTGCGCGCGAACAACGCCGAAGCGTCGGCGGCCAGCAAGGTCGCAGTGTTGGTATATCCGATGATCTTGACGCCGTGCTTTTCCACCACCTGGTCGGGCACCGAGCCCTCGACGTTGCCGCCTTGGGCGACCGCAAGATCGAAGATCACGCTGCCGGGCTTCATCGTCGCGATCTGCGCGTCGGTGATAAGCCTGGGCGCCGCCCGCCCGGGGATGAGGGCGGTGGTGATGACGATATCCTGCTTGGCGATGTGGCTGGAGACCAGCTCGGCCTGCGCCTTCTGGTACTCCTCGCTCATCTCGGTGGCGTAACCGCCGCTGCCTTCGCCTTCGATCCCAGCGACATTCTCGACGAAGATCGGCTTGGCGCCGAGCGACTGGATCTGCTCTTTGGTAGCCGAACGCACGTCGGTCGCGGAGACCTGCGCGCCGAGGCGCTTCGCCGTGGCGATCGCCTGCAGGCCAGCCACGCCGACGCCCATCACAAACACCCGCGCGGCGGTGATCGTGCCGGCGGCGGTCATCATCATCGGGAAGGCCCGGCCATAAGTGTCGGCGGCAGCGATGACCGCCTTGTAGCCGGCGAGGTTCGACTGGCTCGAGAGCACGTCCATCGATTGCGCGCGGGTGATGCGTGGCATGAATTCCATCGCCAGCCCCTCGAGCCCGGCTTTGGCGTAAGCGTCGACGCGGGCGCGGTTGCCGAAGGGGTCGAAGGTCGCGGCGACCCATGCCCCTTTGGCCGCGCCCTTGAGCGCAGCCGGGTCGGGCGCCTGCACGGCGAGGACGATGTCGGCGCCTTTGGTCACGGCGTCCGCCGAGCCGAGCTCGGCGCCGGCCTCGCGATAGGCTTCGTCGGAAATGCTGGCACCCTCGCCGGCGCCGGATTCGACCGCCACCTTCGCGCCCAAGGCGCTGAACTTCTTGACTGTTTCGGGCGTGGCGGCGACGCGGCTTTCGCCCGCGGCCCTTTCTTTCAGAACCGCGATCCGCATTCCCTTCCCCTCCCCCGGCGTTCGATCAGGAGATCAGGAAGATGACGATGAGGCCGATGATCGCCACCGTGGGAACGGCCCACTTCAGCAAGGTCACGAAGCTGCCGTAAGTCTTCACGTTCGCGTCCGGGAGCTTGTCTGCCGAAGCCATTGCCGTCTCGTTCCTCTCGGTTGGTCCTTGCGGATAGCTCTATCGTCCCCCGCGAGTGTTCTCAAGCCCGCTTAATGGCCTCTTTACCCATCATGACTAACCCGGGTTGCAGGACGGGCGCACGACCTAGAGGGCGGAGAACGAATGGCTGATCAGGAACAGCGTCTGCTGATGCTGATCGACGACGAGCCGGCACAAAGCCGGCTGATCACCGCGCTCGCCTCGCGCGAAGGCTGGCGCACGCTTGTCGTCGGCGACGCCGAGACCGCCATCGCCACCCTGGGCACGCGCGAAGGCATGCAGCTTTCGGCGATCGTGCTCGATCAGTGGGTTCCCGGCGACGATGCGTGCGGATTGATCGCCGAGCTCAAGGCGCGCCGCCCGGCCCTGCCGATTCTGATGCTCACCACCAGCGCCAGCCCGTTGCTCGCGGTCGAAGCGATGCGGGCGGGAGCGACCGACTACCTGGTCAAGCCGGTCGCGCCCGACCGACTGATGCAGGCGCTGCGCAATGCCACCACGCGCGAAGCGCCGAAGGACGAGCTCAGTCACCTGTCCGAAAAGCTGGGCGCGCCGCTCGATTTCGATGCGATGATCGGCACCGCACCGCCCTTCCGAGACGCGCTGGCCAAGGCTGCCAAGGCAGCGCGTGGCCACGGCCCGGTTCTAGTTGAAGGTGAAACCGGTACCGGCAAGGAAATGCTCATCCGGGCGATGGTCGCGGCGAGCCCGCGCGCCAAGGCGCCGCTGCGGATGATCAATATCCGCAGCGTGCCGGCCCATTCGCTCGAATCGGTGCTGTTCGGCCACGAGAAGGGCGCCTTTCCCGGTGCGTTCGAGCGCCAGGCGGGCGTGCTCCAGAGCTGCGACGGCGGCACGCTGGTGCTCGACGAAATCAATCGGATGCCGCTGGATCTGCAGGAACGACTCGCCGAGGCACTGCGTACGGCGCGCGTGCGACCGATCGGGGCCCAGTTCAGCTTCAAGATCGACTTGCGCGCTATCGCCGCGACCAACGTTCCGCTGGCCGATCTCGTTGCCGCGGGAACCCTGCGCGAGGACCTGTTCGAGGCGCTCGGAGGGACCAAGATCGTTCTGGCGCCCCTGCGCGAGCGGGCGAGCGACATTCCCGCGCTGGCGCGCCACTTCCTCGCCCGCATCGGCGAGCAGCCGGGTCTGCGTCCGCTCGGCATCACCGATGCCGCGCTCAAGCTGCTCGCTGCGTTCGACTGGCCCGGCAACGTCCGCCAGCTGCAGGCGGTGCTGTTCCGCGCGGCGGTGTTCTGCGAAGGCGACGCGCTGACCGCAAACGACTTCCCGCAGCTTTCCGAGTTGATCGGCGAGTTCGAGCCGTCGACAGACTCGACCGCCATGCAGGACGGCGTCGGCGTGCAACTCTACACCGCCGACGGCAACTTGCGCCCGCTCGAGGACATCGAGGCCGATGTGATCCGGCTCGCCATCGGGCATTACCGCGGGCGGATGACCGAAGTCGCCCGCCGCCTCGGCATCGGCCGTTCGACCCTCTACCGCAAGCTCAGCGACCTCGGGATCGAGAACGCCGCCTAGGCAAACGCCTCCTTCGCGGTTAGCGAAGGGCATGAATGAATTCTCCGGCAAGACCGCCCTCGTCACCGGCGCGGCGTCAGGCATCGGCGCAGCCTGCGCACAGTGGCTTGCCTCACGGGGAATCGGCCGACTCGTGCTGGTCGACCGCGACGGCGAGCGCCTCGAAGCGCTCGAATTCGATTGCTCATGCGAGCGCATCGGCGGCGATGTCGCCGACGAAGCCATATGGCAGCATGTGGAAGCCGGCGCCGGATCCCTCGACTACGCCGTGCTCAACGCCGGCATCGCCGGCGGCGGGCTGTTGCCGCAGACGACGTTGGAGGACTGGCGCCGGCTCATGGCGGTCAATCTCGACGGCGCGTTCCTGTCGCTGCGGAGTGTGCTGCGGCTGATCGGCGACGGCGGCTCGATCGTGCTGACCGCTTCGGTCGCCGGCCTGAAGGGCGAGCCCGGCGCCGCCTCCTACGCGGTGTCCAAGGCCGCCGTCATCCAGCTGGCCAAAGTGGCAGCGAAGGAATTCGCTCCGCGGGGCGTGCGGGTCAACGCCATCGCGCCGGGAGGGGTCGACACGCCCATCTGGGATGGCCTCGACTTCTTCAAGGGCCTTGTCGCGCAGACCGGCAGTCGCGAGGCGGCGATCGCGGCGATGGCCAAGGCGTCCTCCCCGCTCGGCCGCTACGCATCGGCCGACGAGATTGCCGGGCAAATCGGCTTTCTGCTGTCGGACGCGGCGGCGACGATCACCGGCACCGTCCTCGTCAGCGACGGGGGCTATTCGCTGTAAGGCGCTTGTCCCGCCCGCCGATGCATGGGACAAGACCCGCGGGTCTCGTTCCGCACCGGGGGGTTAGCGGATGACGGACCACGTTCACTCGCAATCGCTACTTCGCGTCCTCGGCCTGGCCTTCGGCATCGCCGTGGTCGTCGGCGGGGCCGTCGGCCAGGGGATCATGCGTACGCCGGGCATCGTCGCTTCGGCGGTTCCCGATCCCACGCTGATCCTGCTGCTGTGGGCGCTGGGCGGCGGCCTGGCGCTGGTCGACGGTCTGGTGGTGATGGAACTGGGCGCTGCGCTGCCGTGCTCGGGCGGGCCCTATGCGTTCGCCAGGCGAGCGTTCGGCAACCTATCGGGGATCATGCTCGGCTGGGCGGACTGGCTGCAAGGCATGTTCAGCGCCGCGTTCATGGCGGTGGTGTTCGGCGAATACCTTCAGCGGCTCGGAGTGGCGACTCAATGGCCGCGCGGACTGCTCTCGGCGCTGTTGCTGCTGATGCTGTGGGCGATCCACATCGGCGGGACCAAAGTCGGCGCGGCAAGCCAGCTGCTCGGCACCGCGCTCAAGGGCCTGGGCTTGGTGGTGCTGGCGGCGCTGCTGTTCTCCGGCCCAACCGCCGCTGCCGCGCCGGCGGGCGAGATCACCGGCCTGCCGCCCGCGTTGGGGCTTGCCGCGATCGCCATCGCCATCCGCAGCGTGTTCATGACCTACGCCGGGTGGAACGCGACGATCTATTTCTGCGAGGAGATGCGCGACCCCACTCGCCACGTTGTGCGCGCGACCTTCATCGGCATCCTGTTGGTCACCGCGCTCTACGTGCTGATGAACGCAGCGATGCTGCACGTCCTCTCGCCGGCGGAGATGGCCGCCAGCAACCTGCCCGCGGCCGATGCGCTGGCGCGTGTGCTCGGCGGCCGGAGCGACACGGTCGTGACCTTGCTGGCCCTGCTGTCGGTCGGGGCGATCGCCAACCTGACGATCATGCAGTTCACCCGCACGGCTTACGGCGTCGCCCGCGACGGCGCCCTGCCGCTGGCGCTGACGCGCGTCTCGGCCAACGGCACACCGCGCCTCGCCTTGACCACCACCGCGATGGCCGCGCTCTTGCTCGCTGTCGCAGGCGGTTACGAAGCGCTGCTGGCGATGGCCGCACCGGTGAACATGCTGATCAACCTCGTCGTCGACATCGCGGCGATCCGCCTGCGCCTGAGCGAACCCGATCTCCCGCGCCCGTTCCGCATGCCGCTCTATCCCCTGCCGGCGCTCGTCGCCGGAGCGATCAACGCCGCACTTCTGGTGGCGGTGTTCTGGGAGGATCCGGGAAACAGCTCGATCGGCTTTACCGCCCTGCTGGCAATCGGCGCGGTCTACCTCCTCCGCGGACGGTTCGCGCCGGCGGTCGTGCCCGCCTAGTCCGCCAGCCCCGAAAAGTCAGTCAGCGCCGCGTCGCGCAGCCCGCGCCAGACGTTGCGGGCCTGGACGGTGTCGAACACGTCGTGGACGCGCAGCAGCTGCATGCCGGCATTCATTCCCGCCACCGCCAGCGCGACGCTGCCGCCGAGGCGCTGGTGCGCCGGAGCTTCGTTGCTGAGGGCGCCGATCGAGCGTTTGCGGCTGGCGCCGAGGAGGAGCGGCTGCCCGAGCGAGTGGAACAGCGGCAGGGCATTGAGCAGCGCGAGATTGTCGGCGAGCGACTTGCCGAAGCCGATGCCGGGGTCGAGAATGATATTCGGCCGCTCGATGCCGCCTTCGATGGCTCGGTCGCGCACGGCGGCGAGCCAATCGAAGACATCGAGGACCACATTGGCGTAGCTCGCGTCGGCGTGGAGGTCGTCCCCCTCGCCGGGCGCGTGCATCAGGATCACCGGCTTGCCGCTGGCGGCGGCGAATTCGAGGCTGCGCGGATCGTGGCGCAGCGCGGAAACGTCATTGAGGATTTGCGCGCCGGCCGCCAGCGCAGCTTCCATCACCGCCGGGCGGCGACTGTCGATGCTGACCGCGGCGCCCATTGCCGCGCAGCGCTCGATTACCGGGACCGCGCGCTTGAGCTCGTCGCCTTCCCAAACTGCGGTCGCTCCGGGGCGGGTGCTCTCGCCGCCGACGTCGATGATCGCCGCCCCGGCCTCGAGCATGTCGGCGGCATGAGCCGTCGCGGACTCGGGATTATCGAGGAACTGGCCGCCGTCTGACATGCTGTCGGGTGTGACATTGAGAATCCCCATGACTTGCGGCTGGTCGAGACGGATCGTCCGTTCGCCGAGCCGCAGCGGCGGATGCGCCGTGCGCAAGTTGGCCCACTGCGCTTCGCCCTCGAGGCCGAGCTCGTCGGGCAGTTGGGCGAGCACGGCATCTATCGTCTCGGCGGTGGCGATCGCGCGCTCCGCCACAGCGCCGTCGCGGCGGATGATCACCGCGAATTCGCGGGCATAGACCATGCCGCCGGCCAGCCGAACGGCGTCGCCGGCGAAGGCTTGGGGCGACGGGGCGAATGTCAGAGGTTGGATGTAAAGGCGGTCAGGCATAGCCGGGCCCTAGCCTCTTTGCGGTCAATCCTCCACCGCCAGCAGGTAGAGCTGGCGCAAGGCATCGAGCGGCTTGACCTCGCCCTGGTGCTCGATGTGCCAGAACGTCCATCCGTTGCAGCTCGGCGCGCCTTGCAGCGTCTTGCCGACATGGTGGATCGATCCCGTTTCGGCGCCGGCCGCTATCGAGCCGTCGGCACGCACGGTCGCGCTCCAGCGGCGCTGCTTGTCGAACAGCTCGCTTCCTGGCGGCAGCAGGCCCGCCTCGACCACGGCGCCGAACGCCACGCGCGGGGCGTCCTTGCGGCTCTGCATCGTCAGAATCGCGCTTTCGTCGAGCGGCAGCTCTTTCTCGATCCGCTTGAGCGCGACGCGGCGATAGCCTTCCTCGCGCTCGCAGCCGATCCATTGCCGGCCTAGGCGCTTGGCCACCGCCCCGGTGGTGCCGGTGCCGAAGAACGGATCGAGCACCACGTCACCCGGCTCGGTCGTCGCCAGCAGCACGCGGTAGAGCAGCGCCTCGGGCTTCTGCGTCGGATGCGCCTTGTGGCCGTTTTCTTTCAACCGTTCCTGACCACCGCACACCGGTATCACCCAGTCGCTGCGCATCTGCAGCTCGTCGTTGAGCGTCTTCATCGCGCGGTAATTGAAGTGATAGCGCGCCTTTTCGCCCATGCTCGCCCACAGCAGCGTCTCGTGCGCGTTAGTGAAGCGGGTGCCGCGGAAGTTGGGCATCGGGTTCGACTTGCGCCAGACGATGTCGTTGAGCAGCCAGAAACCGAGGTCCTGCAGGATCGAGCCCACGCGGTAGATGTTGTGGTAGCTGCCGATGACCCACAGCGCGCCGTCGGGCTTGAGCACGCGGCGCGCTTCGGTGAGCCATTCGCGGGTGAACTTGTCGTAGGCGGCGAAGCTGGCGAACTGGTCCCAGTGGTCGGTCACCGCATCCACGTGGCTGCCGTCGGGCCGGTTGAGATCGCCACCGAGCTGGAGATTGTACGGTGGATCGGCGAACACGAGATCGACGCTCGCCGTGGGCAGGCCGCGCATCGCGGCGACGCAATCGCCCGGCAGGATCCGGCCGAGCGGAACCTCGACCGCCTGTTTGGCGGCGCGCAGTGCAGTAATCTGGCCCATGAGCCTCCCTGACCCCCTGTAACTTATCCACAGGGTGAGTCCGCTCGAGTCCGCCGTCAAGCGGCAAGTTGGCGACGGGTCCGGTTTACCCGAACAGGGTTCATGCGGAACGAAAAGAGTCCCGCACAGCATATTGAGTCTGTGCGAGTTTCAGAGACTCAACATCTTGTGGTGTGGCGCGAAAGACTCAGCTTGTGCTAGACGCGCGGCGGGTCCGAGGGAGACGGAATTTATGGCACTTAAAGTCATCGGCGCCGGGCTCGGCCGCACAGGAACGCTGTCGCTCAAGCTGGCGCTCGAGCACATCGGCCTCGGGCCCTGCTACCACATGTCGGAGATGATCGCGCAGGTGCGCAGCCACCTGCCGCTGTGGATTGAGAGCGCCAAGGGCAATCCGCAGTGGGACACGATCTTCGCGGGCCATCAGTCGACCACCGATTACCCCGGCTGCATGTTCTGGCGCGATCTGGTGGCGAAATACCCGGAAGCCAAGGTGATCCTGACCACCCGCGACGCCGACAAGTGGTTCGAATCCGGCGCGGCGACGGTGTTTTCGGCGGAACACCGCGCAATGTTCGACGGCAATCCGATGATGGCGGAGTTCTTCCGCCTGACGGTATTCGGCGACCTCGAAGACCGCCTTGGCGACCGGGCGAAGATGGTCGAATATTTCAACGCCTGGAACCAGGCTGTGATCGACGAGGTGCCGGCCGAGAAGCTGCTGGTCTACCGCGCCGGCGACGGTTGGGAGCCGCTGTGCGAATTCCTCGGCGTGCCGGTGCCGGCCGAACCATATCCGCGGGTCAACAGCCGCGAGGAGATGACCGGGCGCACCAGCCAGATCGAAAGCCATGCCGGCCCGCCTCCGCCCGAAGTGCTTGAAGCCAGCGTCCGCGAATATCTCGACGAGCTGCGGCTGAAAGCCTTTCCGACGGTCGCAGGATGAGCCTGAGGGTCATTGGGGCGGGGCTCGGCCGCACAGGGACGATGTCGCTCAAGTTCGCGCTCGAGCACATCGGCTTCGGGCCCTGCTATCACATGATCGAGTTCATGGCGCATGTGCCGACGCATCTGCCGCTCTGGCTCGAAGCGATCGATGGCCGCCCCGACTGGGACGCGGTGTTCGAAGGCTATGCCTCCTCGGTCGACTATCCCGGTTGCACCTATTGGCGCGAACTCGTCGCCAAATGGCCCGAGGCCAAGGTGATCCTGACCCTGCGCGATCCCGACAGCTGGTTCGAATCCGCCCACCAGACAGTGCTCTCGCCCCGGATGCGCACCATGCTTGCCGATTCTCCGATCGCAAGGTTCATGGACGCCACGGTGAATGAGGATTTCGGCGAACACATCGACGACCGCGCGTTCATGACCGACTTTTTCCGCCGTTGGAACGAAGCGGTGATAGCCGAGGTGCCGGCGGAAAAGCTGCTCGTCTTCCAGGCCAAGGACGGGTGGGAGCCCCTATGCCGGTTTCTCGGCGTGCCGGTTCCGTCCGAGCCCTATCCTCGCGTCAACAGCCGGGAGCAAATCAGCGAGCGCATCACCGAAGGCGTGCAGCAGAATCAAACCGGATCGCCCACTCCCGAGCAGTTGGCCGCAATGAGCCAGGCACGCATGGCGGCGATGCGCCAGCAGGCGTTCCCGACGAGCACCTAAGCCGCGCTTGCTCTCTCCGCCCTGATCCCGCAAACACGACCGGGGTCGCGCCAGTTTGGGGGATCGGATGGCGCTCAAGGTAATCGGTGCCGGCCTCGGCCGCACCGCCACGTTCACGATGAAATTCGCGCTCGAGCACGTCGGCTACGGCCCCTGCTATCACATGTCTGAAGTACTCGCTCACGGGCGACGCAACGTCCCGCTGTGGCTTGACGTTATCGCCGGCAAACCAGACTGGAACGAGATCTTCGATGGGTTTGCAGCGACCACCGACTATCCCGCCTGCACTTACTGGCGCGAACTGGCGGACTTCTATCCCGAAGCCAAGGTGCTGCTGACCGTGCGCGATGCGGACAGCTGGTTCGACTCCGTCAGCGAAACGATCTTCTCTCCGCGCATGCAGGGGTCACTCGCCGGTTCGCCGGTCGAGGCGATGATGAACGGCGTCTGCTTCGATCCGCTCGGCGGCGGCGACGTCACCGATCGCGCCTTCATGACCGACTGGTTCGAGCGGCGGAACCAGGAAGTCATCGACACGATCCCGGGCGAGCGGCTGCTGGTCTATTCGCCGAAGGAAGGGTGGGATCCGCTGTGTGCCTTCCTCGGCGTGCCCGTTCCGGTCGAACCGATGCCGAGGGTCAACAGCCGTGACGAGCTTGGCTCCGCTTCGGACGAGCAAGGCGGCCTTCCCGCTGATCCCGACCTGATGGAGAAGTTTGCCCGCCACTACATCAAGCAACTCAAGCTCAAGGCTTTTGCGAACGCCGCCTAGGCAGCGAAGAGGTCCGCCTGTGCCACCGGGGCGAAGCTCTTGCGATGCAGAGGGCACGGGCCATGGGCCCGCAGCGCGGCGAGATGGTCGGGCGTGCCGTAGCCCTTGTTGCTCACCCAGTTATACTGCGGGTGCGCGAGGTGGTACTCGCGCATGATCCGGTCGCGATGCTCCTTGGCGACGATCGAGGCGGCCGAGATGGCCGGTTCGAGCGCGTCGCCGCCGACGATCGGGCGGGCGCTCCAGCGCCAGTCCGAGACCCGGCCGTGCGGCGTGAGGTTGCCGTCGACCAGCGCCTCGGTGCAGTCGAGGCCGAGCGCTTCGCAAAGGCGGTGCATCGCCAGCGTCATTGCCAGCATCGTCGCGCCGAAGATGTTGAGCCGGTCGATGTCTTCGACCTCGACCACGCCGATGCCGTAGGCGCAGCGCCGGCGGATGCGCTCGTCGGCGACCGCTCGGCGCTCGGCGGTGAGCTTCTTGGAATCGTCGATCCCAGCGGGACGCGGCTTGCACAGGACCACCGCGGCTGCGACAACCGGCCCCGCCAGCGGCCCGCGCCCCGCTTCGTCGACGCCGGCGACCAGCGCGTGGGCGGGCCAGCCGGCGCAGAAGTCAGACGATGGCGTTCCGGAGAGCATGCTCATGAGATTCCCGACTTTCGCTCTATCGCTTTGTGCCCTTGCGATCGCAAGCTGCGGCAACGCTCAGTCTGGGGATAGCGCCGCCAAGACGACAGCGGCTGCGGACTCGCCGTTCAACGTGACGGCGCTCGGCACTTTCGACGAGGCGTGGGCAATCTCCATCGAGCCCGGCACCGGCAATATCTTCATCACCGAAAAGGGCGGCACGATGAAGTTCGTCCAGCCGGCGAACGGTCGCCTCGGCACCGTCACCGGAATGCCCCAGGTGGCCTACGGCGGCCAGGGCGGCCTCGCGGATTTCATCTTCGCGCCCGATTACGCGAAGAGCCACACGATCTACCTCAGTTGGGCCGAGGCCGGTGAAGGGGGCAACAAGGGCGGCGCGGTGGGGCGCGGAACACTGGTGTGCGAAGAGCACGATTCCTGCCGTATCGACGGGCTCAAGGTGATCTGGCGCCAGCAGCCCAAGGTCCCCGGCGTGCTACAATATGCGCTGCGGATGACCTTCTCGCCCGACGGCAAGTACCTGTTCGTCTCCTCCGGCGACCGGGTGGCAATCGATTACGTGCAGAAGACCGACAACAATCTCGGCAAGATCGTCCGCCTGTTGCCCGATGGCCGCCCGGCGCCGGGCAACCCGTTCGCCGGCAAGGGCGGCCCGACCGACGAGATCTGGACCATCGGCCACCGTAACCCGCTCGGCCTGCAATTCGATCCTCACGGCCAGCTATGGGACCTTGAGCACGGTCCCGCTGGCGGCGACGAAATCAACAGGTTGGTGGCTGGTGACAACTACGGCTGGCCGGTGGTTTCCGGAGGCGACAACTACAACGGCACGCCGATCCCGCGCCATTCGACCCACCCCGAGTTCCACGCCCCGGCCATCAACTGGACCCCGGTGATCGCGCCGGGCGGATTCATCTTTTACTCGGGCAAGCTGTGGCCGGAATGGAAGGGCCAGGCCATCGTCGCCGGGATGAAGACCGAATGCCTCGCTCGCGTCTCGCTCACCGGCGACCACGGGACCGAGGTCGCGCGCTACGACATGGGTCACCGCATACGCGGCCTCGCCGAGGCGGCCGACGGTTCGCTCTACGTGATCGAGGACGGCAAGGGCGGGCGGTTGCTGCACCTGACGCCGAAGTAGGCGATTGTCAGGCCGCGCCGTGGCTCCTATCGGCGCGCCTCCGATGGACGCCCCGACTCGCACGCTGATCCCGCTCGCCAACGTCGAGCCCGCGATGATCGAGCAAGTACTCGACCGTGCTTTCGGCGAGGACCGGCTGACCCGTACCTCGTACAAGATTCGCGAAGGGATGGACTGGCTCCCGGCGCTGAGCTTCGCCGCGCTCGACGAGGAAGGCATGCTCGCCGGGACGATTCAGGCCTGGCCGGTCGCCTTGACCGATCCGCAAGGGCGCGCGCATCCACTGATCATGGTCGGACCGGTGGCGGTGCTGCCCGAGCACCAGGACCAGGGCTATGGCCGGGCGATGATGGCGGCGCTCGCCGCCGGGCTCGAGCCGGAAGCACCGCTGCCGCAGGTCCTGATCGGCGACACTGCGTATTACCAGCGTTTCGGCTTCACCAACGCCTATACTCGCGGCTGGACATGCCCCGGCCCATGGGAGCCCGAACGGCTGATGGTCCGCACCGCTCATCCCGAGGTGCTGCCCAAGGAAGGCATGCTCGGCCCTTGGCGGCCCTAGAGCGATCTGGCATCGCTGTCTGCGCGATGCCTTACGACGCTCCGCCGGACCTCGCGTCCCTGTCGCTCGCCGAGATCGCCGCGGCGGTCGAGGCGCGCGAGCTGCCCCCGGTCGAACAGTGGCATCCCAGCGAGACCGCGGACAGCCGAATGCGCATCGCCGCCGACGCAACCTGGTTCCACGAGGGCCGGCCGATCGCCCGCCCGGGAATGGTCCGTGCCTTCGCCTCGCTGCTAACCCGCGACGAGAGCGGGCAGCACTGGCTGGCCACCCCCGAGTGCCGACAGTCGATCGAAGTCGAGGACGCCGCCTTCATCGCGGTCGAGCTGCGCGCCGAAGGCGATGCGCTCGCGTTCCGGCTCAACACGGACGAACTGGTTATCGCAGGCCCCGGGCACCCCTTGCGCGCCGCCGGCGATCCCGAAGTGCCGGCGATCTATCTCGCCGTGCGTCGCGGGTGCGAGGCGCGGCTCAATCGTTCGACGTACCTGCAGCTGGTCGAGCTTGCACTTGCCGGCGGCAGACTCAGTGTCACTAGTCAGGGCGCCACCTTCGCGCTGGAGCCGGCATGAGCGCACTGTTTGAACGTCTCCAGCGACTGTTCGACGAAGGCCACGGCGTCGAACTCTCCGATTTGCGCGATGACGCCGGCTTCGCCCCGCCCGAGGTGCGCGCCGCGGCGGTGCTGATCGCCGTCACGGACCGCCCCGAGCCCGGGGTGCTGCTGACCCACCGGCCCGAAACGATGCGCGCCCATCCGGGGCAGGTCGCCTTTCCCGGCGGCAAACTCGATCCCGGCGAGGACGCGGTCGCCGCCGCCTTGCGCGAGGCCCACGAGGAGCTCGGCATCGCGGCCGAGGACGTGCGAGTGATCGGCGCGAGCGATCGATTCGTCACCGGCTCGGGCTTCGATGTCACCCCGGTGCTCGCGCTGATCCCGCCCGACCTGCGGATCCGCCCTGATCCGCGCGAGGTTTCGGGCTGGTTCGAGGCACCGCTGCGCTTCATTCTCGACGAAGCCAACCACGTGCAGAAGATCGGCGAGTTCCGCGGGCGCGAGCGGCCGTACCTCGAGATCGACTGGCAGGGGCACCGCATCTGGGGCGTGACCGCGTCGATCATTCATAACCTCTCGCGGCGGCTCGCGTGGCAGGAGCTGGCCGATGGCTGAACTGCCCAAAGCCGAATGGACCCGGCGGGAAGACCTGGCGAAGCTGGTCGAGGTGCTCGGCCGCGAGAACCTGCGCTGGGTCGGCGGCGCGGTGCGCGATACCCTGCTCGGCAATCCGGTGAAGGACATCGATGCGGCCACGCCGCTTACACCCGACGAGGTCGTCGCGCGCCTCAAGGAAGCGCAGATCCGCAGCGTGCCGACCGGCATCGACCACGGCACCGTCACCGCGCTGTTGCCTGGCGGCCCGGTCGAGATCACCACGCTGCGCAAGGACGTCTCGACCGACGGCCGCCGCGCCACGATCGCCTTCTCCGACGACTGGCGCGAGGATGCCGCGCGGCGCGATTTCACGATCAACGCGCTTTACGCCGATCCGGTCACGCTCGAACTCACCGACTTCTTCGACGGCCTCACCGACCTCGAGGAGCGCCGAGTGCGCTTCATCGGCGATCCGCGCGAGCGCATCCGCGAGGATCACTTGCGGATCTTGCGCTACTACCGTTTCCAGGCGCGCTTCGGTTACACGCTCGACGAGGAGGCGGAGCGGGCGTGCGCCGAGCTCGCGCCCATGCTCAAGGGACTCAGCCGCGAGCGGGTCGGCTGGGAGCTGCAGCACCTGCTCTCGGTCGACGAACCAACCGCAACGGTCCAGCGGATGTACCAGCAAAGCGTGCTCGGCGTGGTCCTGCCCGAGACCGGGGACCGCGAGATCGTCGCGTTCGAGAAACTGGTCGAGGCCGAGTGCGCCGCTGCGGCGCCGCGCTCCGCCATCCGCCGCCTTGCGGCCCTGCTTCCCCCCGAGCCCAAGGCGGCGGAGCAGGTCGCCGCGAGGCTCCGCCTGTCGAGCGCGCAGAAACAGCGCCTCGCCACCGCCGCCGACCGCGGCATGCCTCCTGGCGACCCGCACGCCCTCGCCTACCGCCTCGGCCGCGAACAGGCGATCGACAGGTTGCTGCTGTCCGGCGAAGACCCCGCGCCGATCGTCGACTGGCCGATTCCCCGGCTGCCACTCAAGGGCGGCGAGATCGTCGCGCGCGGCATTACCGCCGGGCCCGAGGTTGCGCGCATCCTGCAGGCGGTCGAGGCCCGCTGGATAGAGGAAGGCTTCCCCGGCCGCGCCCGGGTCGAGGCCCTGCTGGGGGAAGAATTGTCCGGCAAATCGCCCGGCTGACCTCGCTGCTTCATCTGAGCTTCAGGCGAATTGATCCAATTTGGGGTTGCCAAGCCGCCGCGCGGCTGGAACGTTAAGCCTAGTCCGCTCCGGCGGGCGCCGCGGGCATCGGCTGTCGCCGGTGTGAGCCACTCGGCTCTTCCCGCACCCATTCATCCCCGGCCGGCGCGCGTCGTTCGCGTGATCGGGCCGCATGACCCGGAGGGTACCTTGAAGACCACCACGAAACTTTTCGCCGCCGCCGCCTTGTCGTTCGCGACTTTCTCGGGCGCGGCTTTCGCCCAGGCCGCCAAGGTCACCGCCGGCGCCACCGTCTATGACCCGCAAGGCGGCACGGTCGGCACTGTCGACAGCGTCGCGGACGGCGTCGCGGTGGTCAACACCGGCGTCCACACTGTCGCCCTCCCGGTCGACAAGTTCGCCACCAGCGAGAAGGGCCCGGTGATCAGCGTTACCAAGCAGCAGCTCGACGAGATCGCCGCCCAGGCCGACGCCGATGCCGCCGCCAAGCTCAACACCGCCCTGGTCGCCGGCGCCGCCGTGGTCGACAACGCCGGCGTCGCGCTCGGGACGATCGACAAGGTCGATGGCGACAACGTCGTGCTCAAGACCGAGAAGGGCCCGGTCGCGCTGACCCGCAAGTACTTCGCGGTCAACAACGGCGCGCTGATGGCGCTGGTCACCAAGGACCAGATCCTCGCCGCGCTGAACAGCGCCCAGACGCAATCGTAAGCGACTTCATTGCATTTTGGGGGCCGGGCTTGCCGCGAGGCAGGTCCGGCCCTTTCTCCATCTAGAACCGGTTATCCTTCGGGAAGCCCCGCGGCGGCAGGCGTCCGGCCGCCCCTCGGGCGACCTTCCATTCGCGGACGTCGTCCTCGGTGCGCGTGCGGCCGCTTTCGCCGCCCATCGCCCAGCTCAGCCCCTCGTCGAGCTTGAGCGTGGTCGCGTCAGACAAGCCGCCATCGCGATAACGCTGCAGCGTCACCCCCTGTCCGCGCGTCATCACCGGCAGTTCCTCGAGGTGGAAGATCACCAGCTTGCGGTTGTCGCCGACGACCGCGACGTGGTCGTGTGCAGGGTCGATCGGGCGCGCCACCACCAGCTTCTGTCCGGCCTTCAGGTTGACAACCTGGCGACCCTTGCGGGTTTCGGCGAGCAGCTCGTCGGTCACCGCGGCGAAGCCCTTGCCGGCGTCCGAGGCGAGCAGCAGCTGCGTTTCGGGCTTGTGCACGATCAGCGATGCGATTTGGGCCTCGGCATCGATGTCCAACGTGTTGCGGATCGGCTCGCCGAACCCGCGCGCGCCGGGCAGCTTGTCGGCACCGACGGTGAAGAAGCGCCCGTCATCGGCAGCGAGCAGCAGCTTGTCGGTGGTCTGGCAGTGGACGGCGAAGGCCGGCCCGTCGCCTTCCTTGTACTTAAAGTCCGAATCGAGCGGCAGGTGGCCCCGCGCCGCCCTGATCCACCCGCGCTGCGAGAGGATCACCGTCACCGGTTCCTTCTCGATCATCGCATCCATGCTGAACTCGATGGTCGGCGCGGCCTCGGCGATCGTCGTCCGGCGGCGGCCGAGCGCCGTGTCCTCGGCGTAGTCCTTGCGCAGGGCGGCGAGGTCGCGCTTGAGCCGCGTGCGCTGGCGCGCCGGCGATTCCAGCAGCTTCTCGAGCTCCGCCCGCTCGGCCAGCAGTGCGGCGTGTTCGTTGCGCAGCTCCATTTCCTCGAGCTTGCGCAAGCTGCGCAGGCGCATGTTGAGGATTGCCTCGGCCTGGCGGTCGGTCAGGCCGAATTCGGCGATCATCACCGGCTTGGGCTCGTCCTCGCTGCGGATGATCTCGATGATCCGGTCGAGGTTGAGGAAGGCGATGATGTAGCCTTCCACCAGCTCGAGCCGGTCGGCGATCTTTTGCAAGCGGTGGCGGCTGCGCCGCTGGAGGATGTCGATCTGGTGCAGCAGCCAGTGCTCGAGCAGCTCCTTGAGCCCCATGACCATCGGCGTGCGGGTGGCGTCGAGCACGTTGAGGTTGAGCCCGAAGCGCGTTTCGAGGTCGGTCAGCTTGTAGAGCGATTCCTTGAGCAACTCGGGATCGACGTTGCGGCTTTTCGGCACGAGCACGATGCGGATCTGCTCGTCGCTTTCGTCGCGCACGTCCTCGAGGATCGGCACCTTGCGGTCGGCGATGACCTGGGCGATCTGCTCGATCAGCTTGCCCTTGGGAATCTGGTAGGGAATCTCCGAGATCACCAGCTGGTACTGCCCGCCGCCGAGCCGCTCGATCCCCGCCTCGCGGTCGGCTTCTTCCTTCACCTCCGCGGCGAAGTAGCGCGCCCGCACCCGGAAGCTGCCGCGGCCGGTTTCATAGGCCTGGGAGATCGCCTCGGCGCTGTCGACGATCAGCCCGCCGGTGGCGAAATCGGGCCCGTGGAACAGCTCCATCAGGCGGCTGTGCTCGACGTGCGGGTTGTCGATCAACTCGAGCGCGGCGTCGATTACTTCGGCGACGTTGTGGCTCGGGATGTTGGTCGCCATGCCGACGGCGATGCCGCTGGCACCGTTGGCAAGGAGATTGGGGAACAGCCCCGGGAACAGCGAGGGCTCTTCCTCCTCGTTGTTGTAGGTCGGGACGAAGTCGACGGTGCCTTCGTCGAGGCCTTCCATCAGCTGCATCGCCGTCTTGGTCAGGCGGCATTCGGTGTAGCGCTCGGCGGCGGCGTTATCGCCGTCGATGTTGCCGAAGTTGCCCTGCCCCTCGATCAGCGGGTAGCGCAATGTGAACGGCTGGGCGAGGCGGACCATCGCATCGTAGAGCGCGAGGTTGCCGTGCGGATGGTACTTGCCCATCACGTCGCCGACCACGCGTGAGCACTTCTTGAAGGCGCTGCCGGGATCGAGCCGCAAGCCGCGCATGCCCCACAGGATCCGCCGGTGGACCGGCTTCAGGCCATCGCGCAAGTCCGGCAGCGATCGCGCGGTGATCGTCGACAGCGCATAGACCAGGTAACGCTCCGACAGCGCGCTGTCGAACGGGGCATCGACGATCGCGTCGAACGGGTCTTTCTCGTCATCCACGGTAGGCATCATGCCTCAGGCCCTAACACCCGAGCCGCGCGCCGGACAGCGCGATACGGAGCGCTTTCCCCACCCCTTCGCGCTCGGCGGGACGATTGCGGCTGCCCATCGAAACAGGGTGACACTTACGGACCCTGTCACCCAAAGTGTCGCCTTAATGTTCCCATTATATTTCCGACACTTAATCGCGAAAAGGCGACATTGGCGACGGGTGACACTCGTTCTGGCGCGCCGAACTTCAGTCTGTGCCGGACAAGCGACTCGCGGGTCGTAATTCATGGCCGAACCATGCCTGCGCCGCTGCCATGTAGGAAAGCGTCGAACGCCTTCCCCGCGCATTTTGTTGGAAAGCGGCCAGCGCTAACCGCGCAGCCTGACCACGGCATAGGCGGCCACGCTACTCAATCCGCTGGCGACGAAGATCGCCAGCGCGCTCGGCGCGATCGCGAGGCCGCCGAGCCACAGGACGGTCCATGCGGCGAGCATGGTGATCTGGGCGAAGAAGCCGACCGTGCAAGCGATCAGACTATAGCGCCGCTCGACCTCGTCGACGACGCGAAAGCTCCACCACACGCCGAGCGCGATGACGATCACGAAAGCGGCGGCGGCTGCCAACGCCCCGGCCGGCGGCAGCGACCCGGGACCTTTGCCGTGGCTCATCAGGCGCAGGGCCACTGCGATCGCGGCGATCAGGATCACGATGATCCACGAGCCGATCAGGAACCGGCGCTGCCCCTGGCGATGGGCGCGGGCGCCCTCGCCGATCTCATTCCCCGTCATCGAAAATCTCCTCGATAGGGCAGCCGAACAGCCGCGCGAGCCTGAAGGCGAGCGGGAGCGAGGGATCATATTTCCCGGTCTCGACCGCATTGATCGCCTGGCGTGAAACGCCGGCGCGGCCGCCGAGCTCTTCCTGGCTCCACCCGCGCTCGGCGCGCAGGACTCGCAATCGGTTGTTCATCGCTGCCTTCGGCTGTCAGGTCTCTCTGACGGTATGTCAGGGTTGCCTGACTAAGCGAGTCGCGGCCTTATGTCAACAACACCTTCCATAACGGAAGGCACACCTTACTTCGGCTTGCGCACGACCAGATAGCTTTCGTCGTCGAACCACAGCGCGCCGTGCTTCTTGAGCACCGCGCGGGTGGCGTCGAGGTAGGCGGAATTGCTCATCGCTTGCGCCAGCCGGTCGTCCTCGATCTGGGCAACGTAGGTCGCGGCGTTCCAGGCCGCGAGCAAGGTCGAGGTGCCGATCTGCGCTTCCGCGCTGTCGATCTCGTCGGGCAGGGTGTGCATCTGGTAGCGCAGTGGTTCGCCGGTGGCGGGCTCGAAGGCGAACTCCCGCGCCTCTTCGCCGAGCGCATCGCGCACCGCGTCGAGCATCGCCTTGCCCGGGGTGTCGAACGGATCCTCGTCGGGCCAGACCTGGCGGACGATCTCGTGGCCGGGATCGTTGCCCGCCGAATGGATGCCCAGCATCCGCCCGCCAGGACCGAGCGCGCGGGCAAGCGGCGCGAGCACCCGGCCGGCCTTGAATTTCGTCTCGGCGCGCAGGCGAAAGGGCTGGCTGGCGAGCACGAGGTCGAAATCGGCCTTGGCCGATCCTTCGCGGGGAATGACCTGATCGAGGATGAAGCGGCAATCTTGCCGATAGAGCACCAGCACGGTCGGCGTTTCGGGCAGCAGCACGCCGGTCTTCTCGCTCACCCGCGTGCGCCAGTGGTCGGCGAGGAACGGCTGCAGCTCGAGGATCTGGCGCTCGAAGTCGGCCGCGGTCGCGCCGGTGAGCGCGACTTCCTTCCAGACTACCGGCTTCGCCCCATCGCGCGAGGTCAACCACGGTGCGTCGGCATACGGCAGGTTGGTCAGCGCCAGGACCATTTCGGGATGCTCGAAGAAGCGATCGGGCATCTTGTCGAGCGTCAGGCGGATGTCCTCGAGGCTGATCTCCTTGGCGGCGATGTAGAACGGCAGCCGTTCGAACCGGCGGTGCATCACCCTCAGGAAGCGCGACAGCACGGTGCCGTCGCCGACGCCGGCGTCGAAGAAGCGCAACGCGGGCGGCTTGGGCGTGATGTTGTCGAGCTCTTGTGCCAGCCGCTGCGCGACCACCCACTTCTCCGAGCAGGTGTTGACGAACATCAGGTACTTCTGGCGGTTGTCGTAGAAACGAAAGTTCGGTTTCACGCTGCCCCTCCGGAGTCCACTCAGGACTTCTGCATGTCGCGGCTTTCCGCCGGTATTCGCACTTCGAGCCCGTCGAGTTCATCGACCAGGACGATCTGGCACGACAGGCGGCTTGTGCGGGTAACCCCGGCGGCGAGGTCGAGCATGTCTTCCTCCTCTTCGGCCGCCGCGGGCAGCTTGTCGAACCATTCCTTGGCGACGACGACGTGGCAGGTCGAGCAGGCCATCTGCCCTTCGCAGGTCCCTTCGAGCGGCATGCCGGCAGCCTGCGCGACGTCGAGCAGCGCCGTGCCGGGCGCGCCTTCGGCCTCGGTGACGTCGCCGTCGCGGCCGATGAAGCGAACCCTGACCATCAGTCCTGCAACCGCGCGGCTTCGAGGATCATGCCCACGCCTTCCTCGAACTGGCCCATCGTGGTGTAGCGGCCGAAGCCGAGGCGGATCGAGCCGCGCGCTTCTTCGACCGACAGGCCGATGGCCGAAAGCACCCGGCTGGGCTTCTTCGCCTCGCTGGCGCAGGCCGAGCCGGCCGAGAAACAGACCTCGCGCGCGTCGGACATCAGCCGCGCGACGTCGAGGCCTTCACGGCGGATGTTGAGATTGCCCTCGTAACGGTGGGTGGCGCTGCCGTTGAGCTCCCAGCCGGCGAACAGCTCGCGGCCGCGCGCGAACAGGGCAGAGACGTGGGCCTCGTCCTCGTCGATGGTGTCGAGCGCGACCTGGGCCGCGGCGCCGAGCCCGGCGCACAGCGCGGGGCTGAGCGTGCCCGAGCGAATGCCCGCTTCCTGCCCGCCGCCGGTGAGGTAGGGCGCCAGCTCCACCCCGTCGCGAATCCACAGCGCGCCGACTCCCTTGGGGCCGTAGAACTTGTGCCCGGTGATCGCGATCAGGTCGGCCTCGGCAATCGGCATCTTGCACGCCGCCTGGACCGCGTCGCACACGAACAGGGCGCCCATGGCCCGCGCCCGCTCGGCCAGGTCGGCGACCGGCTGGACGGTGCCGATCTCGTTGTTGACCTGCATCACCGACAGTACGCCGAGGCCATCCGGCAATTCGACCTGCGGGTCGACGAGCCCGTCGCGGTCGACCGGCAGGATGGTGCAGCCGGGATCGAGCGCCAGCGCGGTGTTGAGCACCGCCGAATGCTCGATCGCGCTGACCGCGATGGGCTTGCCCGCGCGGACCGGTTCGCACCCGCGAAGCGCGAGGTTGAGCGCCTCGGTCGCGCTCCCGGTGAACACCACCGTCCCGCCCTCGGGAAACAGCGCCGCGACCTGCTCGCGCGCGACCTCGACCGCCGCTTCCGCCTTGCGCCCGAGCCGGTGCGAGGAGTGGGGATTGCCGAACCCGTCGCCGTCCGGCCCGTCGAGCCAGCGCAGCATGGCCTCCTTGGCCTCGGGCGCGAGGGGGGTGGTCGCCTGGTAGTCGAGGTAGATCATGCGGCCCTTTCGGCTGCCTCACGAGCCATCGCAAGCCAGACCTCGCAGAATTGCTCGACTTCTGCCCGGGTGGTGTTCCAGCCGAAGCTGACGCGGATGGTGCGGGCGGCTTCGTCGTCGGGCACGCCCATCGCCTTCAGCACGTGGCTCGAATGCAGGCTGCCCGAGGAGCAGGCACTGCCCTGGCTGACCGATATGCCCGCAAGGTCGAAGCGCATCAGCTGCGCGCTGCCGGAAAGGCCCGGCATGGCGATCGCGCGGATGCACGGAGTCGGATTCGCGAGCCTGTCGGACAGCCATGTGCCGCCAAGCGCGCGGCACTCCTCCGCCAGGGTGTCGAGCGGCTCGAGCACTCCCGGATCGAGATAGGGCTCGGTGCAGGCGTCGAGTGCGGCGGCCATTCCCAGCGCTCCGGGGAGGTTCTCCGTCCCCCGCCGATAGCCCCGCTCCTGCCCGCCCATCGGGTGAAGCATGGCGAAGTCCTTCACCAGCAGCGCGCCGACGCCGACCGGGCCGCCGAACTTGTGCGCCGAGACGATTGCCAGGTCGGCGATCCCGGGGATGGGAAACTTCCCCGCGCCTTGAGAGCAATCCACCAGGAGCAAGCCATTGTTTCCATGCACGATTTCGGCGACCATTCCGATGTCCTGACGATTGCCGGTCTCGGAATTTATATATTGGACGGCAGCCAGGGTGCGGTTCTCGACATCGCCTTCACCAGTTTGTGACGGCTCCGTTGTCGCCTTGGACAGACGCTGCACGTCTACCGCGCCTGTGCCAGTCACGGGTACCAGATCGACGCCGCGGTATTCTTCAAACGAATGGATTGAATCGTGCTCAACGACGCTGGCTACCTCATGGAGCACTGACGCGTGATCGAAGGCCAACGCCGCCGCCTCGCTTGCCCCGCTGGTGAAGATCACCTCGCCCTCCCAGCCGAGCGCGCGCTTGACCCGCTCGCGCGCGTCCTCGAGCGCCGCCCGCGCCTTGCGCCCTTCGGCGTGCGGGCTCGAGGGGTTGGCCCAGATCTCGAACCCGCGCAGCATTGCCTCGCGCGCCTCGGGGCGCAGCGGCGTGGTCGCGGCGTGATCCAGATAGATACGGCTCATGGCGTGGGAATTGCGAAAAGTTGCACGCTCACTATATAGCCGCCAACCCGACCCGCGCCACCCGCGCCAACCCCATATTCAGAGCACGCCGATGCCCGCCGTTATTTTCCCCGGCCCCGAAGGCCGCCTCGAAGGCCGTTTCGCTCCCCCGCCGCGCCCGCGCGCGCCGGTGGCGATGATCCTCCACCCGCACTCGCAGGGCGGCGGGACGATGAACGACCGCATCGTCCAGCGGCTCTACAAGACTTTCGCCGACCGCGGTTTCGCCGTGCTGCGCTTCAACTTCCGCGGCGTCGGTCGCAGCCAGGGCAGCTTCGACAACGGCATCGGCGAACTTTCCGACGCCGCCGCCGCGCTCGACTGGGTGCAGTCGATCCATCCCGAGGCGCAGACCACCTGGATCGCCGGGGTCAGCTTCGGCGCGCTGATCGGCATGCAGCTGCTGATGCGCCGTCCGGAGATCCGCGGCTTCATCTCGATCGCGCCGCCGGCGAACATGTACGATTTCAGCTTCCTTGCCCCCTGCCCGGCCTCGGGCATCTTCATCCAGGGCGCGGCCGATACCGTCGTCCAGCCGATCGCGGTGACGAAGCTGGTCGAGAAGCTGCGCACGCAGAAGCACATCACCATCCACCACGACGAGATCCCGCGGGCAAATCACTTCTTCGAGAACGAAACCGAAGAGCTGATGAAGTCGGTCGACAACTACCTCGACTTCCGCCTCTCGCCGGAATGCCCGATCCGCTAGGCGGCTTCGCCGTAGAGCGCCTTCTGCGAGCGCTCCATTTCTTCGAAATAGCGGCGCCGCGCGTGGTTCTCCGACACCACGCCCAGCACGCGGCGCTCGGCATCGAGCACCGCCAGCTCGTCGGCGGCGTTCGCCTCGAAGCGCCGTAGCATCTCCACGATGTCGGTCCGTGGCTCGAGCGTGGCGTGATCGAGTTGGGCCAGGGTGCCGATCGTCGTCGTCGGGTCGAGGTCCGGCGAATAGCCGAGCGCGGTCTGCAGGATGCCTCGGTAATGGCCGTCCGAATCGACCACCAGCACCTTGCTGGTCGAGCCGAGCGGCACGCTCGCACGGAACGCGTCGACCGAGAGCGCTTCGGGCAAGCTGACCCAATCCTTGCGCATGATCCGCCCGGCAGTGAGCGTGGCCGTCCAGCCGATGTCGCGCGGACTGCGGATGCGCGAACCGCGCAAGTGCAACCGCCAGGTCGAGAACGAATAGCCGAACCGCTCTCGGGTATAGGCGCTGGCGATCAGCGAGGCGGTGAGCACCACGCCCATCAGGGCGAAGTCGTGGGTGGTCTCAAGCGTCAGCATCGCCAGCGTCATCGGCCCGCCGACGATCGACACCGAAAGCGCCGCCATTCCGACGAGCGCGGCGTCGGTAATGTCGAGCTGTACTGCGATGCCCCTCATGTTGACGAGCTCGGCGAAGCCCTGGCCGACAAGCGAGCCGAGGAACATCGAGGCGAAGAACAGCCCGCCGCGAAACCCGAAGCTGAGTGAGATGACCGACGCGGCAACCTTGAGCAGGATCACGACCGCGAGGAACGTCAGCGCGGGCTGCAGCGCGAGGTCGAGGTGGAGGGCGCCGTGCCCGGAAGACAACGTCTGCGGCGACAGGTACGCCAGCGGCATCAGCAGCGCCCCGCCGGCAAGGGGAGCCCAGCGGCCGAGCGGCGAGTTCGCCTGCACCCGCGATTCGACCGCCGCGACGAGCCGCATGACGGCGATCCCGGCGAGCGCGCAGACCAGGCCCAGAATCGCGTAAGCAAGGTAATCGCCGATCGTGATTGCGCGGGCGGCAGTCGTCGTGGCGATCAGGAACGGCTCGACGCCGAGGCTGCGGGTAACGAACGCCGATGCCAGCGCCGCGGCCGCGACGGGCGCGATCGCCGCCGGGGTGTAGGCGCCGATGACGATTTCGAAGGCATAGAAAGCGCCCGCCAGCGGCGCGCCGAACGCCGCGCCGATACCCGCGCCTGCGCCGGCTCCGACCAGAACCCGAAGGTCGTTGCGCCGCAGCGCGAAGCCCTGCCCCAGCAGCGAGGCGATTCCGCCTCCCGCCTGGGCATAGGCCGCCTCGAGCCCGACCGAAGCGCCGAAGCCGTTCGAAACGATGGTCTGCGCCGAGACGATCAGGTTATCTATCCACGGGATTCGGCCACCGTGCAGGGCATTGGCCTCGACTACGTCGATCTGCCCCGTGGAACGCCGGCGGAGGTAGTAATTGCCCGCAACCATCAGCAGTCCGCCGAGCGGCAAGGCGAGCAGCTTCCACGGATGCCGGATCGAGCCGATCGCGCTCAAGCGGTTGATCGCGACGCCGTAGAACAAGTGCTGGATCTGGTGCGCAAGGAGCCCGATCAGGTTTGTCGCCACGCCCGCCGCCAGTCCAACCACAGCGGCCAGGACGATGAACGCCGCCTCGCTTTCGCGCAGGCGGCGGCGAAGGCGCACGGCATTGGCTCGCAAGAAGTGCGTTTTCAACGGCTGCATGGCCTTGGGCCAATGGAACTTCTGCCTGTCCGGTCAACCCCCGCTTGCCGACTTGCTCACTTTATGTAATGTGATATTATCACATTAGTCGCTCAAGCGACCACGCCTGGAAGAGGAGCATCGTCATGGCATATTTCGACCGTTCCACCGATCCTGCCCGGCGGGCTACCGCCATAACCGGCGTGATCGTGATTCACGCGCTGATCGGCTATGTCCTGGTGACCGGGCTGGTGGCAAAGTTTGTCCCGCCGCCGCACGTGCCCTTCGTCGGCGGGACGATAGCGCTTCCACCACCACCCCCGCCTCAGCCCGAACGAACGGACAAGCCCTCGCCCCGTGCCGAAAGCGAGACGGCATCAGAGCAGAAGACACCCCTGACCAAGACGGACGATACCGTCATCGAAACGAAGGACGAGAGTGTCGGAGTAGAAGTCACCCCGACGCCGACTGCGACCTACTCGCCGCCGACCTCTCTCGGCCTCAAGCCGAAGGCGGCGGCGCCTCGCAATCAACCAAGCGGCTGGGCAACGACCGACGATTACCCATCGCGCGACCTTCGCCAAGGGAATGAAGGCACGGCCTTCTTCCGCGCCATCGTCGGCACCAACGGCCGCGTCAGCGCGTGCGAGATCGTGCGTTCGAGCGGCCACCCGGGACTCGACGCAGCGACCTGCAAGGCGGTGACGGCGCGCGCCCGCTTCGAGGCGGCGACCAACGAGAACGGCGAGAAAGTCGTCGGAACCTACAGCAGCAGCGTCCGCTGGCAGATCCCGCGCTAGATCAGCCCGGCCCGGCAGCGGCGCGGTCGACCGGGGCCACGCCGTTGCGGTCGGGAATGACCCAGATCGCGACGTTGGCCAGCACCACCGCCGCCAGCACGAGCATCAGCCAGACATTCCTGTCAGGCCCGCTGCGCCGCCATTGCCACACCGCTCCGCCGATCAGGGCAATTGCGAGGAGCATGGCCAGCGAGAGAGCGATATTGTCCATTGGATCGGCCTAACCGATCGGCTGCAGGGGCGGAACCCCGCCCGGCACGGCCGGTTGACCGGAGACGGCAGGACAGGAGCCCCGCGATGCGCATTCTCAGCTCGATCCGTGATGGTGTCTATGGTTCACGGCGGCGCGAGCGGCCCGGGGCCGGCGAGGCGACGCCGCCGGGTCGAGCGCCCGAGGCCGAGCCGCACGCAATCGACATCGAAAACCATCTCGACTCGATGCCCGGTGCCGACCACCTCAACTGGCGCACCTCGATCGTCGACCTGATGACGTTGATCGGTGTCGATTCGAGCCTCGAGGCGCGCGAAGCGTTGGCGCAGGAGCTAGGCTACGACGGACCGCTCGACGGTTCGCGCGAGATGGACAACTGGCTGCACGCCCGCGTGATGGCCGACCTGGCCGGGCAAGGCGGCACAGTGCCGCCGGAACTATCGAGCTGAGGGCACTCAGGCGGCTTGCGGGGCAGCGTCCCTCACGCCCTGGTCAACATGAGCCTCGAACTGAGCGAAGTTGTCCACGAACAGCGAGACCAGCTTCTCCGCGGTGCGGTCGTAGTCTTCCTTGTCCGCCCAGGTCGAGCGTGGGTCGAGTATCGCGCTGTCGACGCCTTCGACCGCCACCGGAACGTCGAAGCCGAAGTTCGGGTCCTTGCGGAACTCGGCATCCTGCAGCGTGCCGTCGAGCGCGGCGTTGAGCAGCGCGCGGGTGGCCTTGATCGGCATCCGCTTGCCGGTACCGTATT
>NZ_JAANOZ010000020.1 GCF_011320115.1 Croceibacterium segetis
CTTTCACTCCGACAGCGCTGGCCAAGATCATGCGCGATTTCGTTATGAATGGTGCGCCTTATCCGGTGCCACCCGAAGAGGTCATACTGGACTGAAGCGCACTCGTTCCAGCGTCCGCAATGGGTCGGGAGCGGACGTGGCTCTAGCCGCCGAACGCACCATCGAGCCGCGCCAGCAAATATCGGTGCAATCGGATGAGCGCCCACTCCAACAGGAGCCAAAGGCAAACGGCGACTGCGAGTCCGAGCCACGCCGGATGCTCCGGCGGAGGACTTGACGTGAAACCACCCGTCCCCCCACGGCAACGATTGCAGCGAAGGCGAAGATTCCTGCAAGTGCGAGCGTTGCAACGCCGGTGACGGCATAGACTGCACCGCGCAGAAGCAACTCTAACGCGACGTTCCAATCGCTACTTTTGAGTTCGTCCATGACCCCAGTGTCGTCTTCTTGGTGAGTGACTGCAATGGGTCGAAAGCAGACATTAGCAGTCCGCGCCATCCACCAGCCGTGCCATCGCTTTCAGCCAGCGCGCGGCGGCTTTCGTTTCGGCTGAGTAGCCGCCATGCTTTCGTGCATTACGATTGCCCTTTGGCGCGCCGGGATTGGTCCCGCCGTGCATCCTGCAGCGCCGTTTGCCCTTCACTGCCGGGGACTGGCACTCTGTTCCCTTGCGCGTCCGGGCTAGGCAGCGTCGGGCAGATGCCAGCCGTTCGGGCTGCATGGGATTGTTCGTCATTACACTGATTTTAATTCCCCCCTGCCATTACCCTCAGGAATCAACACCTTGGGATGGAGAACTCGAATGACATTGCCAAAAAGACCTTGGCCGCGATGCGCGATGCTATGGCTGGCTGCATGCACGGGTCTTCTCGCATGTCCCGCTTCCGCGCAGTCCTATGTCACCGCGTTCAAGTCGGGTGAATCGACTTCAGGCATGACGAAGCAGTGCTATTACAACGCGCTAGGAAGCCAATATACCCAAACGGTTTCGTCGATCACTATTTGCCCACTATCAATTCAAGTTCCATCGGTCCCTTCTTACTCGGCCCCTCAGGTGGAGAGTCCACGAGGTGGTATCGCCTTCAAGAGCGGCGAACAAACAACCGGGATGACGAAGCAGTGCTTCTATAACTATCTCGGGAGTCAGATTACCCGAACGGTCTCTTCCGTGGCTCTTTGTCCCCTAACGATCGGAGTTGGGGGCTGATCGTCATGTGTTAGCGCGGCTGGTTCGCTCGACGAGGCTGGGTAGGTGTGGCCGTGGAATTGATCTGCGACGACTGCCTGCCCGCCCTCGTTCACATGCACATGTTTCACGGTTTGCTCGCGCGGCTGGTGGATCTTCACCAGCGCTTCCAATGTCGAGCGGCAGTTGCTCTGGGCCTTTAGGGCCAGCCGCCCATATCGGTCGGAGGCATCCACATATTCGCCCAGGTTGAGCGCCGCGCGCCGGGCCAGCTCAGCAAACATGCTATCCAGTGTGATTGCGTGTGCGGCGAACATTCGGCTCGCCATGACTAGGTCGCCTTCCTCGGCCTTACGGGCGACTGATTGAACGTGGAGCGCGTAGTCGCTCACGCCCGGCTTCACTAAGTCGTTGCCCAGCAGCTTGCTGGTGAACGCCGATGCCGCAACCGCATTCTTGAGGGCTGGTTGAAGCAACTTGCGGGCCATCGCCTGAGCGCCAGTTTCATCCGGCGATTGCTCGACAACCAATGCATTGTCTGGCTCCATTCCGTCGGTTGGCTTTGTCTTCTTGGCCACTGTCAGTCCTTTGCCTTGCGCGCCTTTGCGCCGATGTTTTGTGAAGTGCCGCAACGCTTGCCGATCACGCGGCCGCCCGGCTCCAGCCGCTCCAGGCTGAATTGTGACGCTGCCTCAGGGCTTGCCCCTTTCAGGACGTATCCAAGCGCCACATCGAGATTGATCGCGTGGAGATCGGGATTGCCGGTCTCCAGCCCCAGCCGCCCGCCAATGGGTTTGCTGTGAATCACGCGCTTCCGGTAAGGCTGGCCCGTGATCCGGCGCAGCCAGCCCCGTTGAAGTCCCGTAAATACGTGAACGAGGTCGGCCGGCACATGGGCGAGCAAGTGGCAGTGACCGCCCTTCCAGTCGCCGTTTTCATGCACCCAGAGCCAGGCCGAGCAACTGCCGTGCCGGGCCAGCGCCTTGGCCATAAGGCCGGTGAAGCGTCCGGTAGCCCTCGCCATGCCTTGCAAAGGCACGCCAGCAGCCTCCCAGTGGATTGTGAGCATCCGGGTAAAGGGCAGCCCACTTGCAGCCGCGTGGCGCTCAGCGGCCTTCAGATTCGCGATTTGAGCCGCCGTCAGGGCATGGCTTTCTCGGCTGGCACGGTTGCGCGCGCCGCCTCTGCCGGTGCGCTTTGGCAAATGCGCTGCCACACCTAAAGTTGAGTTAGTAATCGCAAGGCCCGTGCCACTTTCGGCATTCGGCGGAATTGCGTGAATTTGCGGCTTGGGCGGCGCAATTGAAACTTCACTGAATCTGCGAAACGGTGAAGTTTCAAAGTTGCCGCCACGCCAGTTGCAGGCGTGCTGCTTGGACGTGGCGGCAATCCTCATGCGGCTACCCAGACAATGGCCAGCTTGCCGGTTGCATTCGACCGACGCTGCCCGCTGTCCCGGATCAGCATTTTGCGTTTCAACTCGCTGGTGCGCGGCTGGATCGACCAGCGGTCCATGTCCAGCCGGGCTGCCAGTTCGTCGGCAGTAAGGCAGAGCCATCCTGAATCGCGGATTGCCTCCTCAGCCAGTCGCTGAAGTCGCCCTAGCTTGGGCTTCAGCGCCTCTCCGGCGGCAATGGAGGTTTCCACGTGCCGGTGGCCCGGTTCGTCGGGGTAGACGCTCACAGCGCGCCTCCTGTCGCCAGAGGCGGCAATCCCGCCTTGCCGAGCAGCTTGGCCAGCCAATCAGTCTGAAGCTCACTCAGAGGCGATGGATCGACCGCGATTTGGCCTAGGAATTGCCCGGCCTTGCGGCTGAGGCGGTGTCCGCCATTGAGCAGCGCCAGCGCCGCCGCCCGGTGATCGGAGAAGGGCCGCTCAGTCATTGGCCACCCCCCCAAAACAGAGCCGCGCCATATCCCGCGCCATCGATGGCGAGAGACGGAAACGTGAGGCAAACATTTGCGCCTGCCGCTTCGATGCGGTACGGGAGACATGCAACCAGCGGCCAAGTTGATTGCGCGAAGCCCCGGCGAGACCATCGCCGGGGTTTTGCTTTGGTGCCATCGGTCATGCTCCCGCCTGATATGCCGGGAGGCTGGCCAGATATTCTTCGAGTTCGGCAAATGGGATCAGCGTGCGCCGCCCTGCCTTTCGGGCGGTAATGGCCTGGCTCTTGAGCAATTCATAAATCGCGGTACGAGACAGGCCCGAGAACCGAACGGCCTCGGGCAAAGTGCCGTATGCTTTTGTCATTGGTCAGTCCTGCAACGTCACCCAAAGGCCTGATTGCCCGGACGTTGAGGAATGCAAGATTGTACTGTTGGGAATTGCAGTCAGTAGCAGTTGCACCGATTAGTCGGCAGGGTATTTCCCTTCGGGAAAGGCGTTCCTGATTGAACCTTCTGACGCCAGACCTAGCTCGTTCGCAGCAAGGCGCCCGGCCTCGATACGTTTGTTACCTTCTCGCCTAAAGCGCCAATAGGCTTCTCGCCGAGCGTCGTCGGGGACGATCTTACGTCCTTGAGCGGCGTCCCTCTGAGCCAGATTGACGGCTTCGTACTTGTCGTAAGTTCGACCATGAGCGAGCCGCATTCGCAATTCTGTGCACAAGGTCCCGGCGCGAAACGCATGCCGCATCGCAGCTTCAACATTGCCTAACTGGGCTTGGTCGCGCGCGTTGTAATAAGCGCTCAGCAACTCGCGAGAATACCAAACTAAGCCTTCATGGGGCGCATCATTTCCAGGCGGGATCAGCCATCTCCCTCGATCTATCGGATAAGAGTTGGACGCCCACATCGCTTCCTCAGCCCAGTTGCGAATTTGAGGGTTTATCGTGGTGAAGGGGTTCCTCGCATGCCGCCGTTGTTCCCCCCGGCGACGCCGTTTCATGGCCGGAGATTCACGGATGATCCGCGTGGTACGCTTCCGAGTCAGCCCACTACCGACTGTCTCCCATTTCGCTTCAAGTTCATACTTCGGCTGCCGGTACGGTTTGTTAAACCGGCAGTTTTGCTGAAAGACCTCATCGTCTCCATTGCCGATCGCACGGAAAAGCGCTTCCTGCTCAACTTCCAACTTCCAAGGGCCTATCCTCTCGACCAACTTCGGCCAATGTCCCGCTTGTTGTGTCATTTGCCTTTCGAGATGTTCGGCCTCAGCAGCGGTAAGTGAGAGATGGGCTGTTATCTCGCGAGCATATTCGCGAATGTCCGCTTCCGGCCACTCGATCCAATCGCGATAATCGTAATACTGCATGGTAATTAAGCCACCGCTCCCCGGATGGGGGAAACGTTTGCTCCAGCAGCGACGCCGCTGGCGCAATAGGTCGCCCAATCCGTCATGAGACGCCGCCGCTTGTCGAACATATCGCCGCGCCGGTATGCCGCTTCGGACTTATTGCCGATCACATGGGCCAGCGCCATTTCGCAGACTTCGTGCGCGTAGGCGGTGCATTCGGCTGCCCAATCGCGGAAGCCCGAACGGAAGCCATGCACGGTGCAATCCAGCTTCATGCGGCGAAGCAGCATCGACATGGCCATTGTGGACAGCTTGCCCCCCTTATCGGCTGGAAACAGGCTAGCCTTGCTCAGGGGTTTGACGTTCTCCAGAATTTCGACGGCGCGCGGCGAAAGCGGAACGCGATGTTCCTTGCCTGCTTTCATGCGTGCGGCAGGAATGGTCCAAATTGCCTTGTCCAAATCGACTTCAGCCCAAGTCGCGCCCAGCATTTCGCTGGTGCGCGTTGCTGTCAGAATCGCAAACTCCAGTGCCCGTGCCGCCGTCGCATCGCGCGCCCGGAGCGCGTCAACGAATGCCGGGATTGCAGCATACGGCATAGCCTTGTGATGGCCTCGCGTAAGACGGGAGCGGGCAGGGAGGATTTGCGCGATATGGCCCCGCCAGCGCGCGGGGTTTTCGCCCTCCCGGTATCCGCGCGCCTTGGCGGCATCGAGCACGGTTTCAATCCGCCCCCGGATGCGGCTGGCAGTTTCCGGCTTGTCCTGCCAGATCGGCTCCAGAATTTGGAGCACGTGCGAAGTGCTGATCTCTGCAACCGGCAAATCGCCCATGACGGGATAGACGTAGCTGGCCAACGTGTTCCGCCATTGCTGGCGATGCTTGTCATTGCGCCAGCTTGCCTCGTTGGCGGCGATATAGGCCTTTGCCACGGCCTTGAACGTGATCCCCGCTATCTCTGCAGCCTGAGCCGCCGCAACGGCTCCAGCTGCCTCCCGCTGGCGCTCCTCTAGGGGATCAATCCCCGCCTTCACCTTGAGCCGCAATGCCGACGCCAGATCGCGGGCGTCGGCAAGGGATATGCCTCCGGAGCCAGCCGCGCCCAAGCCGATGTCGCGCGACTTGCCCCTGAGCATGAAGCGATAGACCCAGGATCGCGCGCCGGTTTCCTTCACCAGCAGGTGCAGGCCGCCGCCGTCTGCGTGCCGACCGGGCTTTGCGTTCTTCACCGCCATGGGCGTTAAGGCATTGCTGAGCTTGCGGGGCATGGCTTGGCGTCTCCGTTCCCAAATCCGTTCCCCGATAGTAAGCCGTTTTTATGGGAACGCAACAGGATAGAACGGGACAGGAACACAGGTTGATGCCGGTGCTTACGACTGAATATCCGAGCCTATTTTAATGGAACCGGACATACTAGGACGCTAGTTCGGCGGACTCCCTCTCCGCCAATTGCCGTCCAATATTGCCCGATGCGGAGCGCGGATCCCTGCCTTTTGAGTTGAGGGGGCCGATGCTGGCCAGTCGTGTCCGGTCACATCCGCGCTAGGCGTTAGGGTTGACTTTAGGGAAGGACCGTCTGCTTTGCGCCCTCCTTCCCGTCATTCGAGGGGCTTGAGGGATCGCCCAAGAGCGGACCTAGGGAATTTCGATTTCAACTCAGGCGGGCAACCCGACGTAGTTCTCGGCGATGCTGGTCTGCGCCGCACGGCTCGACGCGATATAATCGAGCTCGGCGACCTGCATCGCACGTTCGAACGGCCCGTCCTGAAGGAAGCGGTGCATCAGGCGGGTGAGCGACCAGCTGAAGCGCTCTGCCTTCCAAACCCGCGCCGTTCCATCGGAGCCGGATCGGCGAAGATCGGCCCGGACCACGACAATCGGCCTGGACCACGACAATCGGCCTGGTGGCCGCGACAACATTTTCGTCCGCGTTCCGGCATCGGCGCCGCTGATCGTAAACTACGAGCCCATCCACGACTGACGGCCAGACCGCGGCTTCCTAAGAACGACTCAGACTGCCGCTTTGACGCGTGGCTGGCCACACAAGAGGAGGAGAAGGCGGGACTGAACATATTATCCGGCAAGGCGTGCAGGAACCATCTCACGAACCTCCCGACAACTTGCAGTGGGACGCACGGCGTAGCTCTCGCCCTGGTGACACTATGCTGGACGTTAGCTTCGACAAGGGGTCCTGTACGCGTGGCCCGCAGGGTGGAAAGCGGACAAAAGGAGGACCGCCCAATCGCAGGCCAGCATTCCCTCAATGCAGGAACTGATGCGTCTAAGCACAATTGTCCGGGGCAGTTCGCTAGCGGACCTGATGGCAATTGAGTAAAGTGGCACGGCGTCTCGACTAATCAGCGCCTCACAAGTTCGGTAAAAAGATTAACCCGTTTGACATCGCAGCCTCATCGGCATTCTACTCCGTTCGTTCTGCGAGGAATCTGATGGAGTCGGAGCCATGACTAATCTGGCTGCGGGCGGGTCCGGACTTTTCAACACGGTCGTCGAACTGGTCAACGTGGGCTTTGCCGGCGTGGGCGTGGTCGTGCTGCTATTCGTGTTCATCATCCTGATGCAGAGCAAGCCGGCCGACACGGGCACGCAGCACCTGCGTCAGCGCTTCCTGACTTTGGGCATGGCGTTCGCGTTCTTTTGCGGTGTGCTGTCGGTTGCCGCCCCGCTGCTGGCGCCGCGACCGATCAGCTCCAAGCCCGCTGACATGTTGCTGAGTTTCTCTCCGCGGTTCGAGAGCGAGGGATTGCCGGCCCCGAACATTACCTTGCCCGATGGCGAGATGATCCAACCGGGCAAGACATTCGCGGCTCAGGGAGGTCAGGTGCTCGTAAGCGTCGACGACGCGCTGAAGAGCATTGCCACCCTCAAGCAAACGGCGTTGACCCTCGCCGACACCGCCGGCGCGGCGCAGAAGCAGGCCGATGCTGCCGTCGCCGCGCTCGCCGAGGCAAAGGATGGGGCCGCTCCCGCTCCAGCAGCCGCTGCGAAGGAGCAGGCGGAAGCGGCGTCGCAGCAAAGTCAGCAGGCCAGCGCGGCGATCAGCACCGCAATCCGCGCCGGAGATTTCAAGGTACTGGAAACGCAAAACCGCACACTCGGCACAACCTCCCGCGCCAGCATCGCAGCGCGTAATAGGGCCATCACGGGCTTTTGAAAGCTGGGGGCGAGAACGAAGGTGATCCACTCCTTTTCCAGCATGGCTTGGCATCACATTTGGTGCCGTGAACGGCATTCACCGAGGAGCACTCGAGGCATTGAATAGTCCTCGAGTTCGGTCGGACCCGGGCATGGGAGCGACAGATGGTTCAGACTGCCCAGCAAGTTGCCCAAGAAGTCAACGTACATGCCCCCGGCCCGCACAAGCGGCTGGTTTTCTGCTTCGATGGCACGTGGAACAGGCTCGATGCTTCCACTCCGACGAACGTGGTCATCACCGCCGAGAGCGTCCTTCCCATGGCCGACGATGGCACGGCCCAGGGCAATCTTTTATGACGAAGGAGTCGGCACGGGTCGTTTCGACCATCTGCGCGGCGGCTTGTTCGGTTTGGGCGTGGTGGACAAGCTCGGCGATGCCTATCGTTTCCTCACCTTCAACTACACTCCTGGCGACGAGATTTTCGTTTTCGGCTTCTCTCGTGGGGCTTTCACGGCTCGCTCCTTTGTTGGCATGCTGCGCAATTGCGGTGTTCTCTCTCGATCGAAGGCAGGCCGGATCAAGGACGCCATCGAGCACTATCGGAGCCGCGACCCCAAGCGTGGTCCGGACACGATTGAGAGCCTCAAGTTTCGCGCCGAAGTGTCAGGGAGCGTCGTCGTAAACCAAGACGAGGATGAATGGCGGGTGATAAATGTGCCCGGTTATATCCGGGGATCAACAGCCGTCCTGAGAGTCCGTTATCTCGGAGTGTGGGACACGGTCGGCGCGCTGGGAGTTCCGAGTCGTTACCGTTTGCTCAGCTTCTTCAATCGCAAGTTCCAGTTCCACGATACGAATCTCTCCTCAATCGTTGAGATGGGGCGCCACGCGGTTGCCATCGATGAGCGGCGAGAGGACTTCACGCCGACGCTGTGGTCAAATCTCGACGATTTGAATCGGAGAATGGGCAAGGACCCCGATAGCTCGTTGGCCCCATATCAGGAGCGATGGTTTCCCGGCGTCCACTGCGGGGTTGGTGGTGGAGGCGATTTTCGCGGCCTCTCCGACCAGGCGTTGATCTGGATTTGGGAGGGCGCGCAGCGGGCCGGCTTGGCGCTGGACGCTTCGCCGGGATCGCGAATTTATGATCTCGCACCCAACTTCCTCGACAGAATTTCGCCATTCGACCTTAGCCATCTCAGCTGGTTCGCAAGGCTCAAAGAGCAAATCATGAGCACTACCTGGCTCAAGGCGAATCGGCTCGGCCCCAGCGTGCTGCGCGACGTGTCAGTCTCGGCCCATAGGCGCTGGCTGGCCGACCCCGCGACGCTGAGGGACGGCAATGGCCCCTATCGCCCGCCACCGCTGATGAAGTTCTCCGCCCAGCTCGATCAAGCGGTAGATGATTTCGTGCTGCCAGTTGCCGGCACTTACAGGATTGTCTGCGTAGAGCCCGGCGACACCCTCGGCACCATCGCGGCGAATGCGCTTGGCGACAAGAAGCGCTGGCGGGAGGTTTATGCCATCAATCGAGACATCTTGGATGATGCGGATCACATCTTTCCCGGACAGACTCTTCGCGTCCCCAACTGAACGAGCTCTGCGCCGTTCCGTCCTTAGCTTTCTGCTGAGCCCAGTGGAGCGAAGGCGCGGCTTTCTTCTTCGCTGGAAGTACCCGAACCGGTACCCCAATTGCGCAGATCTGAGTTCGAATGGCCTGGATCGCTACTAGCGAAGTGGATCACCCGCGGTCCCGAGCGCGAAGATCGCCTGCGGGCCTCTCATGTTCGCCTGATGTGGCGTGTCATCCGTAAGTTGCCGGCCAATCGCGCTGCGCCGCGACAAGTCGAACTTGCCCAGGATGGCGTGGACGTGATTCTTCACGGTGGCTGGGCTTATCGAGAGTTCGCGGGCAATTTGCTTATTCGAAAGCCCCTCAGCGACCATTTGCGCGACTTCTCCCTCGCGTTCGGTCAGCCGTTCGTGCCGTCGGGGCTCGGTCGCACGGGCGATCGCGGCGAACCGGTCGAGCAATTGTGCCGTCAGTGCAGGCGGACAGATGCTCAAGCCTTTCACGGCGATCGACACAGCTTCTGTAATCGCATCGACCGAACCGTCTTCTCCGACGAACGCGCGCACGCCGGCGCGGGCGCAAGCCAGCGCATCCTCGACGCCGTCGACCCCGAAGGCGACGATCTTGATGTCAGGACGTATGGCCAGCAGTTCGCACGCCTGGCTCGAGGCCCGACGACGGGTGGTGTCGAGCACGACGACATCGACCTCTTCTTGCGTCACAAGCGCCAACGCTGTCTCCACGCCGACCGCACCGAGAACATGGAACCGCCCAGTGCGTACGAGAGCGCTCTCGATGCCTTCTCGGAGCAGCGCGACATCCCCGACGACCAATAGGGTGGGAAGATCCGGCGTTCGCAAACTTTGCTGTCCTAACGACATGCGCCCTCCGAAAACGGCAACGCCCCCGGTTAAGTACCGAGGTGATACGCTGCGAAAATTTCCGATCAATGGCAGTCCGCCGATAGCGATTTATACTCATGCTTTGTCCCGGCACGCGAGTCATGTCGGCGGCTAATTGCGGTGAATCGCACGATTTGAACGGTGACCTGAGTGCTAATGAAACTAGTAAATAGTTAAGGTTAACAGCGATTTTATTGCGTTATTTAGTTCGAGCCTTCGGGCAACGCAGTTCTCAGTAGACCGTTCGGTCTAATGCCCGCTTGCTCGGCCCATGCCGAGACATGGGCCGTTTCGGCGATCCGTACGGCCGGGTCCATTCGTCGATGCACCCGCCCAAACGTGGACCGTTTCGACCGGTCCGGCACGGGCCGATATCCGGGACATGCGGTTCATGGCGTGCCGCCGACGGGGAGTGTTAGCACTTTGCCACGGCGTGCTTTCGCGTCCGGGAGGGAATGCCGGTGATACTTGTCGAAATCGACAACATGCCGTCGCTCCTGCGCTCGATCGTTCGTTCGGCGCTCGAATCGCAGGGGGATCTCGACGTGGTGTACAAGTCGGCGGACGAGTTGGCTGACGCGCCCGAGATGGTGGACGTGGTCATCGTCTCCGCGGATCGCGAAAAACTTGGCCGCATTCCTCTAGCAACCTTGGTCGGCGAGAATTCACCGCGCGTCGTGACGCTTTCCGCGGACGGTCACTCGGCCTCGATTCTTCGGCTCACGGCCGAAAACAGCCGGATCGACGCGACATCCGATCTCTCGAACGTCGTGCGCCAGGCCGCGCTGGGACGGCGGCGGGCGAGCCACTGATGCGCTTCGCCTTCACACTTGTGGCGGGCCGCCGGAACGAAAGCGGTTCATGGCGCAGCTGACCGCCATTCACGACGTCGGCGAAAGCATCGCCTTGCTCCTCCAGCGGCGCCGGGCCCTGCTCGCGGCTTCGGGGCAGCTAGGTCCGGTCCCCGCCTCCGAAGCGATCGTCCACCGCCCCTTGAGCGAGATTTCGGCGGCTACGCCACCGAGCTCAGGACTCTCGATCAGCTGCTTTCACATCGGATATTCCGAACATGCGCCGGCGAGAAGCGCGGTGCGCGATCCGGCGACCGCGCACGGCATTTCCCTTGAGCTCCGCTATCTGTTGGCCAGCTGGAGCTCGACCGCAGCGGCCGAGCTCGCGTTTCTCGGTTGGGTGATGCTCGAGCTCAGTCGGCACCCGATCCTGGACCGAAGCATGCTGGTCAATCCGGACAACTGGGACCGGGGCGAGACGCTTCAGATCGCACCGGAAGAGGCATCCGCCGAAGAGCTGTTCCGCATTTGGGATGCGCTAAAGCAGAAGTACCGCCTTGCGGCCCTGTTCCGGGTTCGGGTCGTCCGCATCGGCTACGGCCCCGCCGCCGACGGGCCACCCGTTGTCGCTTCGCGCCTGCAGTTCGAACACGGCGAGATCGAACTGGGAGGGGTGGTATGACGATGATGGTATCGCCCGATCTCCTCGACCGCCGCGCTCTCGCTCTCGTGGCGCTGGTCGATCCGTTCGGCCGGGCGCTGACCGGGCCGGCGCGTCTCACCGGCGAGGGCTTGCGTACCGTTGCCAAGCCCGGCGGCCGCTGGGCCCTGCTCGCCGCCGCGGGTCTCGAGGCCCATGTCGGCGCCTTCGACGCGGCCCCGACGACGCCGGCGCGGGGCTCGATCGCCTGCACCATCGACATCAAACCGTTCGACCGCGCGCTGGCCCCGCGTCGCGCGGCCGTTCCGCTCCCGCGCGACCCGGACCCGGCGCATAAAAGCCAGGCCGGCAGCTTGTTCCAGCCGATCGTGGTGACCCTGTACCCCGGGTCGACCATGCCGATCCCACCGACCTCGGCTGGGGTGAGGGTCACCGTGCGCAAGCGCGGCGACGGCCGGCGGGTGGCGAACGCGCTGGTGCGGGTGAGAAGCAACAACGGGCAGTTTTCCGCCCAGGCAGTCAGCGACGCCACCGGCGAAGCGCTCGTAATCGTGCCGAACTTTCCGCTGGCGTTCACCGGCAACGGCGGGTCGGTTGCCGACACCTTGCCGGCCAAGGCGACCGCCGTCGCCGATCCGGACAAGGCAGTGCTCGTCGCCGACCAGGACCTCGCGGCGGCGCGGGCGCGGGCAGCCCTGGCCGACGGCAATTTTCCCGACCCCGATGCCCTGGCCGCCGCTTTCCCGGCGCCCGCGTCAGGGACCAACGTCCAGCTTTCCGTCCGGGCAATCGCCACGGCCGACGTCGAATGGCGCGCGCCGTGACCGGACAGCCACTCTCCCCCCGCCCGCGTGCGGGCAACTCGCAGGAGCTGTTTCATGGCTGAATATCTTGCCCCAGGCGTGTTCGTCGAGGAGACGAGTTTCCGCGCCAAGTCGATCGAGGGCGTCGGCACCAGCACGGCGGCGTTCGTCGGCCTCACCTCGCGCGGGCCGCGCGCCGGGCAACCGGGCGACCCCACCCCCGCGCTGCTGACATCGTTTGTCGATTTCGAGCGCATCTACGGCGGGATCGACGACCTGCGAATAAGCGACGCGCCGGTGATCAACTACCTTGCGCACGCGGCGCGAGCGTTCTTCAACAACGGCGGCGGACGGCTCTATGTCGCGCGAGTTCTTGCCGCCGGCGCCGCTGCAGCATCCGCGACGGTCAATCCGACGGCGGCCAACAACAAGAAGGTCACCTTCGCTGCCCGCACCGCAGGTGGTGCCCGCCTGGCGGGGACCGACGCGAATTTCCGGGTGGTGGTGACCGAGAACTCTCTGGCCACGACCAAGCAGCTGGCCCTGAAGCAGCCGCCGGGTACGACGATCAAGACCCCGGCGGGGGGCGCCAACTTCGAATACTACGTCCTTGGTCGGCCGGCCGCCGAAGGTCCCAAGTTCGCCGCCCTGGCGGACGGCGACGCGTGCGAGATCATCACTCTGAACGCCGAGGTCTCCGACCCCACCGGCCCGGTCTACGAGGCCAGCGGGCTCGGCCTCGACCCCTCGCACAGCCGCTATATCGGTTTGGTCATGGGCGCGTCGCCGCCGCAGTTGCGCGATCGCCTGACGAACCCGGTGATGGTGACGATCGGCTCCGCCGCCGCCGCCGGCGATCTTCATGACATCCTGAACAAGGTCGACGGCCCGATCGATCTCAAGGGTGGCAGCGATGGAACGGGCGATCCCGCGGGATACGAGGAGGCGCTCGACGCGCTCCAGGCGCTCGAGGACATTTCGATTATCGCCGCGCCGGGCCTTTCGACGTTCGCCAATATCGCGGCCGACGTCCATCAGAAGCTGATCGGACATGCCGAAGCGCCGCGCGCCTACCGCATCGCGGTGCTTGAAACGCCCCCGGACAAGGAGCCCGGGGAGATCGTCGATCTCAAGGGCAAGATCGATAGCACCAAGGCGGCGCTTTATTATCCGTGGATCTCGGTAGCGAACCCGGCAGCGGCGACCGATCCGACCCAGCAGACGATCATCGACCTGCCGCCGTCCGGCCACGTCTGCGGTATCTACGCGCGCACCGACATTCAGCGCGGCGTGTGGAAGGCTCCGGCCAACGAAACGGTGACCGGGGCGATCGGCCTGCAGCGGGCGATCTCCTTCGGCGAGCAGGAACGCCTGAACCCGCTGGGAATAAACTGCATTCGCGCGCTGCCCAATCGCGGCATCCGAGTGTGGGGCGCACGCACGATCAGCTCCGACCCAGAATGGAAGTACGTCAATATCCGGCGTTACTTCATCTACCTGGAGAACTCGATCGACCGGGGCACCCAGTGGGCGGTGTTCGAGCCCAACGGCGAGCGGCTGTGGGCGAACATCCGCACTACCGTGGCGGATTTTCTCTACAACGAATGGGTCAACGGCGCGCTGCTCGGCTCGACTCCGAAAGAGGCGTTCTTCGTCCAATGCGATCGCTCGACGATGACCCAGAACGACCTCGATAACGGCCGACTGATCTGCCTGATCGGCGTCGCCGCGATCAAGCCCGCCGAATTCGTCATCTTCCGCATCGGCCAGAAAACCGCCGACGCGCGCGGTTGAGGAGGTAATCCGACATGCCTACACGCGACACGCCTTTCGGTGCCTACAACTTCCTGGTGGAGTTCGACGGCAACGAGGCATCGAACTCCGCTCTCGGCGGCTTTTCCGACGTCTCGGGCCTCGGCGCCGAGATCACCCTGATGGAATATCGCCAGGGCAACGACCGCGAGAACCGCGTCCGCAAGATCCCGGCTCTGCACAAGGCCAGCGACGTGACCCTGAAGCGCGGCATCATGGGCCTGACCAACTTCTGGCAATGGGTGAGCATCACGCGGGTCGACCCGACTCACAAGCGCAACGTGTCCATCGCGCTGCAGGACGAGGTCGGCAACCCGATCATGAAATGGCGGCTGATCAACGCCCGGCCGATGAAGTGGACCGGGCCGACCCTGGCCGCCAAGGGGGCGAGCGATGTCGCCATGGAGGAGCTCGTGCTCGCCTCCGAAGGCATCGAGATGGAAGAGGTCTGAGCGGGACCTGAGCGATGAGCCTGCCGGGTGTCACTTTCATTCGCCGTGAGCCGGGGCCGGCCGTGCAGCTGGGCCGGGCGGACGTCGCGCTGTTCGCAGGGCTGGTCGCGCGCGATCCGGCGGCGCTGCCCGAGCGCCTGCGCGCGTTCCTGGCCGAGGGCGGATGGGTCCCGATGACGCGGCCCGAAAGCGGCGACAGCGCCGCCACGCTGGCGTTGCTCGGGCTGCCGGTACCGGTGGAAAGCTGGGACGAGTTCACGGCGCTCTACCGTTGGGACGGTCGCGAGGTCGAGAACGGCGCGCCGGGCACGATCCCTTCCAACCTCGGCCTGGCGGTGCGAAGCTTCTTTGCGGAAGGGGGTCGCAAGGCCTACGTCCTGCGCACCGGCGATCCGCTGCCGCTGGTCGATTTCTCGGTAACCGAACAGGCCTTCGTGGCCGCCAAGCGCGACCTGCTTGACGGGCTCGGCAAGGCTCGGCTCGGCCAGGAGGGGCTGGAGCGCCTGCCGCTGCTGCCGGGCTTCGCCGAGCCGGACAACGATCCGGACCCGTCGCACCGTGAGACATGGACCGGCGCCGCAGCCCTGTTCGGGATCGAGGACGTCGCGATGCTGCTGCTTCCCGACCTTGTCGAGCTTTGCGCCGGGCGGCCTGAGCAGGTGACCGGCGAGGCACCCCCGCCGGCGCCGGCAGAGGATTTTAAGCCCTGCGCCCCGGCGCTCCCCGCCGCCTCGCCCGACGATCGTCCGGCGATGCCCGAATGGCGGGCCCCGAGGCTGGCTCCCGCGGATTATGCCTTGTGGAGCCGCGCGCTCGGCCATGTCCTCGACTTGCTCGGCCGGCCGCGCGGTCCATCGCACCGGCGCGACGTGATTCTGGTCGGCGCCCTGCCGCTGCCGCTCGCCAGCTCCGGCCTCGACCGGGGCGAGGAGCGTAACCCGCTCCTGCTGCTGTCGGAAAATGACGCCGTCATCCACGGCCAGACGCTGTTCTCGGCGGATCAGATCGGCAACGCCAGGCTCCAGCTGGCCTATCCATGGGTTTCGACCGAGGCTTCGAAGCTCTGCCCTGAAGGGGTGGAGTCTCCCGACGGCGTCTTCGCCGGCTTGCTGGCCAAGCAGGCCCTGGCCAAGGGCGCCTTCCACAGCGCCGCGGGGCAAGAGCCGGTGACCGTGCGCGCGACCGTGCCTACGCTCGACCTTGCGGATCTGCGCAGCAGCAGCGATCGAAGCGAGTGGCTCGGCGAACGGATTTCGCTGATCGGCCCGCGGCATGGTCGGCTTGCGCTGCTGAGCGACGCGACCATGGCCGACAGCCGTGCCTGGCGCCCGGGCGGTGTTTCGCGCCTGATGAACATCGTCCTGCGGGCCGGACGGCACCTGGGCCAGGATCAGATGTTCGAGCCCAGCGGACCGCAGCTCTGGTCGCGCCTGCGCAACCAGATGGAACGCTTTCTGGACGATCTCGCGGGCCGCGGCGCGCTCACGGCTGCCGGTGGCCAAGCGCCATACGAAGTGCGCTGCGACCGCACGACGATGACCCAATCGGACATCGATGCCGGCCGAGCGATCATGCAGGTCGGCTTCACCGTCGCCTATCCGGTCGTGCGAATCACCGTTTCGCTGAATCTCATAGAGCCGCCGCGTACGGTTGCGAGGGAGGCCGCATGACCCTGACGCTTCCCGACGCCAGCGACTGGCGCACGCCTCTCGGCAATTTCGCCTTCCATGTCTCGTTCGAGACCGATGGGCTCGACGTTCCGACCGAGCCGTTCGGCGCCTTCTCGGAGATTTCCGGGCTCGAGGCTACCATGGAGCACAAAGTCATCAAGGAGGGCGGCCGCAATTACGGCCCCTCGCTGCGCATTGGCCCGGTCAGCTTCGCCACGGTGATCCTCAAGCGCGGCATCGTCGAAGTCGACAACTTGTGGAACTGGTGGTCGCTGTTCACCGGCGCCGACGGCGAGTCCAATGCCTATCCGGCCTCGCGCAACAGGTGCGACGTGCTGATCGGCATGATCGGCTTGAAGCCGTTCCAGGCCCAGCCGGCCGCGCCAAAGGAAGGCGAATACCACTACAAGGACACGTCGAATACGGCGTTCGGCAAGATGAGCGTCCAGGTCGACGCCTACAACACCTTCGGCCGCAAGCCCTCGGAGCCGCCCAAGCCGGTAGACCCCAGCCCCGAGATCAGGGCGGTCTGGCGCCTGCGCAACGCAATGCCGGTCAAGTTCCGCGCCGGCGACCTCAACGCCAAGGGCACCGACATAGCCGTCGAGGAGCTGCATTTGGTCCACGAGGGACTGGCGATGGAGAGGCCGAGCCAATGACCCTGCTCACGCCGGCCTATATCGTCAGCAAGCGGCAGAGCCCGCCGTCTCCGCCGCAGCCTCGAGCGCGGCGGTCGAGTACACCGCCGGCGGACCAGTTCACGGACGACGACCTGCTGGTTGTCGATTTCAACCCGACGACGCTGCGGCTGACCTACAACAACCAGTTCGGCGACGGGAAACCGTACTCGCATGCGCGGGAAACCGTGGCGAAGCTCGATGTCGAGCTGCTGTTCGATACCACCGAATACGGCGCCAGCGTGATGGGCAGCCTGAGCCGGCTGGCGACGATGACGCGTTCCGACGCCGTCGCCCCGGCGACACCGAGCAGCGGCACGCCTCCGCCCCCGAGCGGCAAGGTTCCGGTGATCGAGTTTCACTGGGGTGGGAAGATGTTCGAAGGGGTCGTCGAATCGATGACCCAGACGATCGAGTACTGGTCGCTCGAGGGCATTCCGCTGCGGGCGACGGTGCAGCTCTCACTCAAGGAAACCGCGAAGACCGACCCGGTTCTCGATTCGACGGCGAGCCAGCCCGATCCGACGGCGTTCGCGACCGCGCCGGTCACGCCCGCCCCGACCGGTGGCAGCGACAAACCGGCGACAGATGCCGCGACACAGGGCGGCAATCCGGCAGCAGGGCGTAGCATCGCCGCGTTCAACGGTCTGGAATCGATGCGGGGCGGCGTCGGCGCGTCAGCCGGGGCCGGCGCCTCGATAGGGGTTTCGGCGAGCGTCAACCTGACCGCAGCGGCCGGCTTTGCCGCCTCCGGCGGTGTGTCGGCCGGGGCGGGCGCCGGGGCTTCGCTCGGCTTCGGCCTGGGCGCTTCGGCCGGAGCCAGCGCCGGTGCCGGGCTCGGCGCGGCCGCCGGGATCGGCATGGCCGGGGGTGCATCGATCGGCGGGGGGGCCGGAATCGGGATCGGCGCCGGCGCGGGCGTAGGAATTGGCGCGGGAGCCGGGATCGAAATCGGGGGCGGAGCAAGCGCCGGCGCCTTCGCCGGGGCGAGCGCCTCGGCGGGGGCCTTTGCCGGCGCGAGCGCTTCGGCCGGGGCGTTTGCGGGAGCGAGCGCCTCGGCAGGCGTCTTCGCCGGCGCAAGCGCAAGTGCTTCCGCCGGAGCATTCGCCGGCGCGTCAGCCAGCGCCGGGCGCAGCGCATCGAACGGCGCCTTCGCCGGCCTGGGCCAATCGAAGACGATCGTCGGTAACACCGGTATCGATCCCAACCGGCTGATCCCCCCGCCGCCGCCAGTTCCGGCGGGCGCGAACGCCCGTTTCGACAGCACCGGGCGCCTGCTGACCGACGGTACGACGACCGTCGCCCAAGGCTACGTGCGGATATTTTGAGGGAGCGCGCGCGATGGCGGTCATCATCCAGGAAGTGACAGCCGAAGTTCCCGAAGCGGCACCGCGTCCCGCGCAGCCGCAGGATCCCCAGGCCGCTTCGTCGGGCCAGAACCTGACGCTCGAACGGCTGCGTGCGGCCCTGCTGCGCGATGCGCAGCGCCAGGCCCGGCTGTGGGCCGACTGAGATGGCGCTGGACGATCCCCAAGCGGTCCATTCGACGCTGCCGACGGTCGAGATCGACGGACAAAGCTATCCGCTGCTCAGCGCCAACATCGTGTCCGTATCTATGGAAGAATCGCTCGGCGGCATGTCATCGCTGGAAATGAGCGTCACCGACTGGGTCGCGCGCGGCGACGGCAGCGCCGGTCACGGCTCGGACTCGGGGTCGCCGCTCAAGCTCGGCGCGGGCCTGCGCATGTTCATGGGCCCCGCGGCGGTGCAGGCCGGCGAAGTGTTCGACGGCCAAGTGACGGCGCTCGAATGCGAAACGCGCGAGTCCGAACCGCCACTGATCACGGTGATCGCCGAGGACCGGCTGTTCACCGCCCGCCGCAAGCGGCGTTCGCAACTGTTCGAGAACAAGTCGATCAGCGACATCGTCAACGCCATCGCCGGCGACCACGGCCTCACGCCCGAAGTGCGTGACGGGCTGCCGACCTTGACCGCCACCTGGGCACAACAGGACGAAACCGACCTCGCCTTCCTGCGCCGCATCCTCGCGCGCTTCGACGGCGATCTGCAAATCGTCGGCGCCAAGCTCCAGGTCGGCAAGATCGGCCTCAACCAGCGCAGTGCGCTGACACTCACCGCCGGCTCGACGCTCGAATCGGTGCGGGTGACGGCGGACGTCGCCGACCAGGTCACCGGAGCCAAGGTCACCAGCCACGATCCGGCGACAGGAGATGCGATCACCGGCGAAGCGCAAGCGCAAGGCAACGGGCCAGGCCAGGGCAAGACCGGCGCCGACGTGCTCAACGACAAGTTCGCGGCGGTCGCCTGGCCGCTCGGGCACTATGGTCCGATGAAGCAGGCCGAGGCGGACGCCATCGCCCAGGCCGAATACGACCGCCGTTCCCGCGCCTTCGTCCGGGCGACCGGCACCGCCATCGGCAACGCGCAGCTGCGCGTCGGCAGCTGGGTTACGCTGGCGGGCGTCAACGCCCAGTTCGCCAATGACTATGCGGTGATCCGCTGCACCCACCGCTACGAGCCGGTTCACGGCTACCGCACCGATTTCGTGGCCGAATCGGCCTACCTGGGAGACCCGGCATGAGCGGCAGCGCGAGCGCATTCGCCGTCCCCGCCTGGTGGCTGACCGGGGCGCACCTCGCCAAAGTCACCTCGGTCAACGACCCCGACAGCAAGGGCCGCGTGCAGGTTCAACTGCACGGCGCCGATCCCGACGGCGAAGCCAAGCTATGGGCACGCGTGGCGGTGGGCTTTGCCGGTTCGAACTACGGCGCGTTCTTCATTCCCGGCGTCGACGAGGAAGTGGTCGTCGTCTTCAGCGGCGGCGACGTGCGTTACCCGATAGTCATTGGCGCGCTGTGGACCGGCGCGAACGACCTCCCGGAAAGCCTGAGCGGCGACAAGGTCGATCGCTGGACACTTACCGGCAAGGACGGAACGCGAATCGCGATTGTCGAGGAAGGCGCGAGCCAGGCCAAAGTCGAGATCGAGACACCCAACGGGGCCAAGGCCACGCTGACCGACGAATCCGGCGGCGAGATCACCCTGACCGTGGGCGGCAACACGCTGACGATGGACACTTCGGGCGTGTCGGTCGAAACATCGGGCGAATTCAGCGTGCAAGCCTCGAGCATCACCATGAGCGCCGGTTCGCTGACGGTCACGGCCGGCTCATCCGACTTCAGCGGCACAATCTCGTGCACCAGCGTCACGACCAGCAGCGTCGTTTCCGGGAGCTACACGCCGGGAGCTGGAAACATATGGTGACGACGCTCCTCCACCCGGCCGAGCGGAGGCGCATCGAGGCGCGTATCCCGCCCGCGGCCGACCACGAGGTGGTCCTGCGCCCGCTCGGCAGCGCGGTGCTCGACCCGACCGCCGTGGGGCCGTTCCGTGAACTCATCGTCACCAGCACGGACCCCAAGTTCTTCCCCGCACTGGTGGCCGATCTCAAGCGGTCCGACTGGCGCGCCCTGCTCGACGTCATGCGGCGCCGACGTGTCGGCGATGACGGCTTGCTCGAGCTCAACCCGCCGCTGCACAAGCGCACGCAAGTCGCGCTGTTCGAGGCGGTCTGCCGCCGCCCCGGCGCTCCGCGGCTCGACGCCAAGCAGATTACCGGCTCGGGGCTGGTGGTGCGGCGGCTTTCGAGTGGCCGGCGACAAGCCTGGATCAAGGTCGGCGGGCGGGTCGCGGGGTGGCAAAGCGCCAGCGAAGCGGCCGACTACGATCCCGATCCGAAGCAGCGGCGGACCTCGCACAAGGCGAACGCGGCGATCCGTCAGGCCATCGCCGAGCGCAAGGGGATCTCCGACGACGCGGCCGAGGATGTAACCCAGCTGTTCGTACTCCCGCCCGAAGTGTGCGAGGCTCGCGGCAAGACCATCCTTTTCGGGGTGATTCCGGTGGTCAGCTCCGAGACGGCCGAGGGACCGGGGCCGTCGATCGACTTCGGTTCGCTCGACGCCACCGATCGCCAGGAAATCGTCGACCACTTCTCGTCCTACCTCAAGGAACGCGCGTCGACGCCGATGCCGCGGGCGGGCGCGGCCCTCGACCCCAAGTGGAATGTCCTGACGGACCCGCGCGACGATAGCGGCAATCCCGATCCCCAGATGAAGGCGTTCGGGGTGTTCCTGCATCAGGCGCTGAGCGAGCTCGACTTGTTCGGCTCGTCGGCTGCCTCCCAGCGGCTCGCGGCATCGTTCGCCACGATCCGCCTGCCGCTTGCCAAGGACGGTTACGGCAACGTGACGCAGGACACCGATGCCGCCAGTTTCCTGCGCGATGCCATGCGGCTGTTGCTCGATGCGACGCCGCAGACGGTCGGCCTTGCGCCCGGGGCTCCCACCGCCAGCGCGCAGATGCCGCTCGAATGGCCGACGATCGATTCCTCGACCGGATCGGAGCTGACGGCGGCAGCGCTCGACTGCCTTTCCTCGCAGCACGCGCGGCTTTCTCCCTCGCAGCCGAGGTACGACGGCGATGCCAACCGCTATCAGGTGAAGGGCTTCATCCGCCTGAAGGGCCACGGCGAGTGCCCGGAAAGGATCGTCTGGAGCGGCTACAGCGAGCCGTTTCGCATCGTGCCTTGGTGGGACGGCGAGGGGCCCGGCGTGAAGATCAACCTGCCCTCGATGGACAAGTTGCGGCAGCTCAAGCCGAACGTGTCGTTCGCGATACCTCCGAAGATCGGCAAGGTCCTCTCCGGAGACCTCTCCAAAGTGCTCGACGGCGAAGACCCGGGCGGGATCGAGCTCGGCTGGCTGTGCAGCTTCTCGATTCCGATCATTACCCTGTGCGCGTTCATCGTGCTGCACATCTTCCTCGGCCTTCTCAACATCGTCTTCTGGTGGATGCTGTGGTTCAAGATCTGCATCCCGATCCCGAAATCGAAGTCGGGAGGCTAGGCCATGGCAGGTCCCGTCCTTTCTTCGACCAGCGGCACGCAGTTCGTCGAGCCGATCGGCTGGCCGCTGATGCCGGTGCCGGATGACGACGGGCGGTTGAACTTTCCCGACCTTGCGACATCGGTGCGCGAACGGATCGAAGCGATCCTGCGGACCGCGCCGGGCGAGCAACTGATGCGCCCGAGCTTCGGTGTCGGTCTCGAGCTGATAGTCCACCAGCCGAACACCCTGGCGCTCCGCGGTGGGCTGGAAGAGCGCATCGGCGACCACCTGGCGGCGTTCGAGCCGCGCATCCTGGTCGATCGGGTCACCGTGGCGGAAGGAGACGACAGCGCCAGCCTGTTGATCACCATTGCCTACCGGCTGCGCGCGACCGGCGTGGCCGGCCGTGTTTCCGCGCAAGTGCCGTTGGGAGGAGCCTGATGCCCATTCGCCCGCCGGCTCTCGACGATCGCAGTTTCGACGACCTCGTCGCCGACCTCGTCCGCCGTATTCCCGCGCACACGCCCGAATGGACCGACCCGCGTGTCGGCGATCCGGGCCGCACACTGATCGACCTGTTCGCGTGGCTTGGCGACACGATCCTCTATCGCGCCAACTTGATCCCCGAGCGACAGCGGCTGGCGTTCCTGCGGTTGCTGGGTCAGAGCATGCGGCCGGCGCAGCCCGCTTCCGGGCTGGTTCAGATCGTCAACGACGATCCCGCGGTGTCGGCCGCGACCCTGCCCGCAAGGCATGGCTTGAAAGGCCCCACCCCCTTCGAAACGCTCGAGGAAATGACCGCCCTGCCGGTCGAAGGAAAATGCTATATCAAGCGCCGTCCGAACGACGACGAAGCGGCGCAATTCGCGGACCTCCTGCCCGATCTTCAAGAGCTTTACGGTCTCGCCAGCCGCCCATCGGCCTACGTCACGACGCCGGTCTTCATCGACGGCGCGGCGGAGCCGGCCGGCCGCGACCTGGCAGCGGAGACCATCGATACGACGCTCTGGATCGCACTGCTGGCGCTGCAACCGGGCGATGCCGAAGTCGAAAAGGCTCGCAAGGCGCTCGGCGGCGGGACGAGCGGCGAGCGCGCGGCGCTGAGCATCGGCGTGGCGCCGGCGATCGACATTCCGGCGGCGCTCGCCCCCGTCGGACCTCGCGCGCCGATTCCGCACAGCTGGGAAATCTGCGGCCCGGACGCATCGGGCACCGCGTTTCTGCCGCTTGAAGTCCTCGCGGACCGCAGCTCCGGCCTCACCGCGTCGGGGACGCTTCGTCTGCTGCTGCCGGGCGGCGACGACTTCGGCGCGCCCAAGAACGACGTGCTGCAGAAGCTCGACGCCGGTGTCGGCAGCGCTCCGCCGCGGATCGATGACGAGAAGACGGCCGCCCGCATCGTGACGTGGATCCGTCTGCGGCCCGCACGCGCGCTCCAGCCGGGTACGCTCAAGCTCGCCTGGGCCGGGATCAATGCGGTTCGCATCGAGGCACGCAAGTCGCTCGGGCGCCAGCATGTCGGCAAGGGCAGCGGGATGTCCGGCCAGGAAGTGTCGCTCGGCATCACCAACGTCGACCCGCAAACCCTGCAGATCGAAGTCGAGGAAGAAGAAGGCATGGTGCCGTGGCGCCAGGTTCCCGACGTGCAGCTCGGCGGCCGCAACGAACGGGTCTATTCGCTCGATCCAGAGGCGGGCACGATCCGCTTCGGAGACGGGATGCACGGCTTGGCTCCGGCGATCGGCAAGGCGATCCACGTCGCCTATGCGCGCACCGGCGGGGGCGTCGCGGGCAATCTCCCGGCGGGGACGCTCAAGGCGATAGATCCGCCACCGGCTCTTCCCGGCGGCGGGGGGCCGTTGCCGAAGCTGAAGGCGGCCCAGCCACTGGCGACCAACGGTGGAGTCGACGCGGAAACGCTCGCCTCGGCCGAAGCGCGCATCCCTTCGCTACTGCGCACTTGCGATCGTGCCGTTACGCGCGACGACTGGAAGCTGCTGGCATTGCAGACCCCCGGCCTCGCCATCGGGCGGGTAGAGGTGCTCGAGCGATTCAAGCCGCAGCAGCGGCGCTACGACATCCCCGGGATCGTCTCGGTCATGGTGATCCCGGCCCGCTTTGGCGCGGCGCCACCAGCGCCGCGGGCCGACCGCGAGACCCTGGAGCGAGTCTATGCCTGGCTCGATCCGCGGCGTCCGCTCGGCAGCGAACTCTACGTCATCGCGCCGGATTACGTGCCGATGGGCGTCTCGGCCGCCGTCGATCTGGTTGATCCGGCACAGCGCGACAACGTGCTGGCAGCGGTGAAGGACGCGATTCGGCAATGCCTGTGGCCGCTCGCCCCGGGCGGCCCGGACGGGACTGGATGGACCCTCGGCCGAGCGATCGACGACCGGCAGATCGAAACGGCCATCGCCCGCGTTGCGGGGGTTCGCTCGGTCGCCCCCGTGCGCTTGTTCACGCGAGCCGGCAGTGGACAGCGCTGGACCATGATCGGCGAGGATTCGAGCGGCCGCGCGCAACTGCGAATCGAAACCTGGCAGTTGCCAGAGCTGGCCATGCTGAGCGTGGGCGTGGGCGACAGCGCCTCGACCAGGCTGGGCAGCGGCGATGATACCGGCGACGGCGGCATTGCCGTGCCGGTGGTGCCGGAGGTCTGCTGAGATGGACGTCAACGGCCTTCCGATGTGGCTCATGTCGGGCGCCGAAGCTTTTGGAGTGCGTCCCGGCGGCAAGGCTTCGCACGTCCACGCGCTGCAGTGGAACGACGAGCGCGGCCACCTGACGCTCGCTTCGCAGCAGCAAGAACCCGCGCTTGGCGAGGACGAGACCTTCGCCCGGCTGATGCGCTCGCGGCCGTCGCCCGTTGCCGACGCGGCCGACACCTTCGCCTGGCTGAACCCGGCGACCCTCGGCATCGAGGCGTCGGGCTTCGCGCCCGGCATGGTGGCGATCGAGCTGGGCGCGAACAACCAGCCCGAGGCGCCGCCGGCCCTGCTGGCGCCCACCGACATGGCGCTCGGCGATGAGCAGATCCTCTACATCGCCCGCGACGGCGAGGTGATTATGCGCGACCTGCGCGGTCGCTACCCCACCGCGCGCGCCAACAAGGCGGGCTTCTCGGCGCATCTGATCGCGCCTCGGCCCGGCGGCGGCGCCTGGGCCTTCGACCAGTCGGGCAACCGGCTGGCGATCGTTCGGGGATATCCCCTGCGGCCGCTCGGCCTCAAGGATCCCGCCCCCGGAAGCTTCGCCCCGGTCGATGCCAACATCGATCCGCCGCGGATCGAGCCCTTCCGGCGCAAGTCGCTCCCCGCCGGCTTCGAAGCGGTCTCTCTGGCGTCCTCGCCCGAAGGCCAGCTGGCCGTGCTGTGCTGGAAGACCGGAGAAGATGCCGCGATCTTCACGCTGGACGGTGACAGGTTCATCCTGCGTGCCCGCACCGCCGGGATTCGCTTCCCGTGGTCGCTCGCATGGGTGGGCGAGGATCGGGTGGCGATCCTTGCCGCGGATGGCGCCAAGGTGGCGAAGCAGGCGTTCGTCTACCGCACCGACCTGCCGCTCGAGGAACAAGGGGTCTTCCCCGAAGGGCAAGTGTACTTGTTGCGCGACGCTTTGCCGGGGCGATTCTGCAACCGCTTGGGCGCGGAGCCGACCTATCTGACCGCTCCCGGCGGCACCATGACGCCCGCGGGCGTCAGGCGTCTCCTCGCTCTCTCGGGCGCACGCTATGGACGCGAAGGTCACGTGCTGCTTGGCCCCATCGACAGCGGGCGCGAGGGCTGCGTCTGGCACAGGATCTATCTCGAGGCCGCGCTCGCGGGGCACAGTTCGATGCGCCTCGATTTCTTCGCCGGCGACAGTGCGGCTGAACCGAAACTTCCTGGCGCCGACGGCGCTCCCGCCTGGGCATCGCACCTCGTTTCGCCCCGGCTGGATTCGACAAAGCCGATCGCCCAGGCTTCGTGGTGCTCGAGCCCGAGCGAAATGCCGGCAACCGCGCCGATCCTGACCTGCGATCCGCGCGCCGACGAAGCGGGGTTGTTTACCTTGCTGCTCCAGCATTCGGATCGCAAGGTGCGCCGAATCTCCGGCCGCTTTGCCTGGATATACCTGACGCTCGAAGGCGATACTCGCGACACGCCGGAGTTGGCTGCGATCCGACTCTACGCCCAGCGCTTCTCTTACCGCGACCGTTACCTGCCGGACTTCTTCACCGAGAACCTGACAGGCACCGAAGCCGAAGCCGACGGCGGCGCCACGCCGGCCGATTTCCTCGAGCGCTTCCTGTGCCTGTTCGAGGGGAGCCTGACCGAGCTGGAAGGGCGCGTGGCCGGCAGCTGGATGCTGAGCGATCCCGCCGCCGCGCCCGACGACGCACTTGCGTGGATCGGCAGCTGGGTTGGCCTCGCCGCCCGAACGAGCGAACGTCCCGTCCTGCTGCGCGAAAGGCTTAAGGCGGCGCCCTACACGGCACAGCTCCACGGCACCGCGGGCGGGCTCTTAGCGGAGCTCGAGCTTGCCACGGGTGGCCGATGTGTGTTCGGCGGGACGATCGACGGCGATGCGCCGCCGGAGCGGTTCGGCACACCGGTGCTGGTCCGAAAGGGCGATTTCGCGGTGCGCAGCCTGTTGATCGGCCAGGATACCGCCGGGCGGCCTGCGATCGTCGCAGGGGGTGCAGTGACGCGCGGAGACATCGTCGTCGTCGAAGGGTTCCGCATGCGGCGAACTTTCGCCACCATCCTCGGCGCCGACTTGGCCGATGAGAACGATCCGCTCACGCTCGGCATGGCGACATCGGGCAATTCCTATGTTGGAGACACGTTGATCCTCGGCAACGAGGCAATGGCGGAGCTGGCCGCCCTGTTCCGTCCGGAAATCGATGCCGCGAAGGCCGATACCGATGCTGTCACGCAATTCTTCGACAAGCTGGCCAATCGCGTGATGGTGCTGGTGCGGGGGGTCTCCGACCCGGCCGAAATGAAGCGGCTGCGTGAGATCGTCGAGGACAGCATTCCGGCTCATGTCGAGCCACAAGTCTTCGCGGCGCACACGCCGCTGATAGTGGGCGCGGCCTCGCTAATCGGGATCGACACCTACTTGCTCAACGAGCCCGAGGTTCAGCGCGTCAGGCTTAATCGCAGCATCGTCGGTTCGGGCGACGAGGTCAGGGGCGAGGGTTGGCTCGACGGCCGTGCCGACGGACCGATGTCTCTCGTTCCGACCGCCGGTGCCGCGGGTCCGGCCACGATCTGGCGGGGCGCACCCTTCATCATCAGCGGGTTGCCCTCGCGCGCTGCACGGGGGCGAACGATCGACCGCTATGTCTGGACCTGGGAGCAATAGGCGCACGCAACAGCAGCGACGGAGAGAATTATGGCTACGTTCAAAGTAAACGTCCCGGTTGCCCAAGATACGGCCGAGGTGAAGGTCGAGGGCACCGACAGCGGTGATCTGCCCCTTGGGCCCAACCGCTTCTCGTTGGTGGTGGTGGACGATAGCGGCAATCTGTCCGAGCCTTTCATTCTGACGGTCACGGTCGTCGATACCGACAAGCCGACAGCGGTGCTGCAGGTCGTCAATTCTGACGGCAAGGTGCTCGATCCGACCGTGCAGTCCGGCCAGACCTTCATTCTTTCGGGCGCGGCCTCGCAAGACAAGGCGCCCGGGACGATCAAGGAATACCGCTTCACGCTGCTCGACAGGGCATGACGGGTGGTTCAGCTCGCCACCAACCAGCCGTTCCGCAGCAAGACGCCGCAGGTGACGGTCGAGAACCCGCTGAAGCCGGGCAGCTACCGCTTCAGCCTGGTGGTGGTCGACGACGCGCAGAACGAAAGCATGCCGGCGGTGATCACCGTCACCGTGGTCGAGCCGCGACGCCCGGTTCTGCGGCCCGAGATCCTGCGGGAGGCCGTGACCGTTCGCCAGCCCATTCCGATCAGACCGCTGCGGGTGCCGAGATGACCGCCCGCGAAACAATCGCCACCGTTCATGGAAGGAGCCGGATTCGTGGCACTGGATGATCCCACCAAGCCCGCCGATCCGCTTGAGACAAGGCCCGCCCCCGAGCGGGTCAACTACGCCACCGGCGTGATGCTGCAGGCCGACGATTTCGAGGCCGAGCAGACTTATCATCGTGGGCGCTTGGCGCAGCTTGCCTGCTATCTGCTCGGGTCGGGAACGCTAGCCGGGCTGAACGTCGGCGCTCCGGAGGCGGGAGACAATCTGCTCGAGCTCAAAGTCGAGCCGGGCGTCGCTATCGATCGATTGGGCCGGTTGATCGAGATTTCATCGGCGCAATGCATCCGCCTCGCTTCATGGTTCGCGGCCCAGGACGGCCGTTATCTTCGCGCGGCGACCCACGATTCCCCCAAGGTGCCGCTGCCGCAGGCGGTCGTCGCGGACGTGTTTCTTTCCGCCGGGAATTGCGGGCGGGGCAAGACGCCAAGCTTTGCAAGTGGCCCGTTCGACGCGCTCGATGCGCTGGTGCCCGCGCGGATCGCCGAGACGGGCCACCTCGAGCTTGTCTTGCGCATGGAAGGCAATCCCGACCCCGACGGCGGGCCAGGTGTTCCGGGTGACGTGCCCGTCCCCAAGAACTTCTGGCCAGGCCCCGGCGCGAACGCCGACGCCATCCGCAAGGCCGTGCTCGGAAGTTGGGACATAGGTTTCTCGACCAACGCGGGCGAAACTCTCGACGGTCTGCAGGAACACGTTCCCGGCAAGGACCCGTCGGCCATCCTGCTGGCGCGGGTGATGATCCCCGTCGCGCTCGATCGCTCCGGACCCGCCACGCTTAGCCCGACCCTGGATCCCACCGAGCAAGTGGCGGTCGACCAGTCGATCCGCCCGCTCATCTACTTCTCTGGAAAGTGGCTCGGGCATGCCCCAGCCTGAAGGATAACCGTCATGTCGACACTGCAGACTGCGGACGCCCGGTTGAACCTCGATGTCGTCGATTCCGAGGAGCTCGCGCGCCAACTCGACACCGGATCGGGCGGCGAGGTCGTCCTGCGCGGAACGATGGAGGACATGTTCGGCTCGGGCACGCTGATCCTCGACGGCCTGCGGCGCCGGCCGCGCTACTTTGACGGACGCTTCCTGACAGGCGCCGATCTGACGCGAGACCAGGACTATGTTCGTCAGCGTCAGGCGGACATCGCCCGGGCCGGCGGATCGGGCGTGATCAGCGGCCTGACCGTCGAAGACGTCGACAGCGTCGGCGGGACTTCGCTGCGGATTGCGGCCGGCCATGGCGTAACGCCGACGGGCGATCTGGTGATGCTTACCGACACGCGCGACGTTCCGGTGATGGATTTGCCAACGGCGCGCCAGCTCGACGCCGCGATGGGCCTGTCCGCCGATCCGCGCGTCCCGCTGGTCAGCCAGTCAGGGTTGTTCGTGCTCGGTCTGCGTTCGGTGGAGTTCACCGCAAACCCCATCGCCGCCTATCCCCGGTCGATCGCGGGCCAGCGGACCGTCGAGGACGGCGACATTATCGAGGCGACAGCGATCACTCTTGTGCCGTTCCCCGACGCCAGTGGAGCCGCCACTGCCGCCGAAGCGCGTCGTGCCGTTGCTCGGCAGATATTCGGCAATGCACCGAGCGGCATTCCCCAAAACATCCTGCCGATCGCCATGCTCGCGCTCGATCGCGGCACAGTGCAGTGGGTCGATGTCGCGATGGTCAGGCGCGAGCTTGGCGCAGACAGCGGAGTCCAGATCAGTCTTGGCGGTCGCCCCCGCGCGCAGGCCGAGGCGCAAGTGCTGCAACACCGCACGCATCTGCTCGACGTGCTGCTGGAGAACCAGGCGCGCGGGATGCCACCGGTCTTTCCAGCGAGTCAGTACTTCTCGCTTCTGCCACCTGCGGGGCAGTTGCCAGCGGCCTGCGTGGTGCCTGACGCCGACGGTTTCCAGCAGTTCTATTTCCCCCCGCCGATCACCGCCGATCTGGCGTTCGTTCCCAGCGATGAGATCGCCGCGCTGGTCGACGAAGCGTTGGCGCTGCCGCCGATCGACCTGCAAGCGTCCGCGGACGATCACAACGGAACCGGCGTGGTCATCGTCGTCCCCGTCTCGCGGCCGAACTTCCAGCGCTATTCGGCCAGCCTTCCAGCCGTCACCACCACCGTCAGGTCGGACACCACCGCCGGCCTGAGCCGTCCGGCACTCGACATGCTCGACGCTCTGGTCCTCCAGCGGCGCGCTGCCAGCGATTCATCTGCTGCCGACCCGCAGGCGACCGCGGCCGCGGAAACGCTTTCGCTGCAGAACAAGGCCTGGCAGGCCGCGTTAGCGGAAGCCGTGGCCGCCTTGCCGGTGAGCGAAAGCCTGCCGCCGCTGTTGTGGTTCGTCCGTCGCCGCGCGGTTGCCTTCCGCACCGACTCCCAAGGCCTGCCTATAGCGGTCGGCGGCGACGATATCGTGATCTCCAGCCTCGTCGGTGAAAACCTGTCGCGGCTGAAGCTGGAGAAGCGCCTCGCCGCGATCGACGCCAAGTCGACGCCGCAGGCCAGCGCTCGCGCGATGGCGCTGCTCGGCGCTCCGTCGATCGTCAATTCCGACATCCTGACGGCCGCCGTGATCGCCGACCTCGAGAAGGTCTCGACGCCCGCCCCCGCGACGAGTCCCGCTCCCTCTGCGCCTTCGCCGCCGACCCCAATCACGGCGCCGATTGCGGTCAACCGCCTCCGGTTGCTGCAACCGGCAATAAGCCTCGCGGACGCCCGCACAGGCCTGACGCGGATCAACCTTGCGACCGCGCTGGGCACCACGCCCGCCGCAAGCGACGATACCGACCTGGGGCTCAGCGAGAGCGAAGTCCTCGACATCGCCGCCGACTACAGCAGCCCGCGCCTCGGCGAGGGGCTCGCGGCGATCGCGCCACTGATGGGCGACGCCTGGCCGACCGCCAAGCAGGCCGTCGCCATCGGAGACAGCGGTGTGGCGATCGAGCTCGATGCGGGGTTGCGAAAGGCGACACAAGGCCAGCTCACCGACCTCGTCGACGACTTGAAGACCGCGGCGACCAAGAATGATGCCGACGCGCTTCAGCAAATCGCCAAGTCCCTGGCCTAGTCGGCCGCACGGAGACGGACCATGGTAGTCGTCAGCCCGATCAGCCACTCACTCGCGGATGAGCACGTCATCGGCGTCGACCCGACGTTGAAGCCCGATCAACCGGGCGTCTGGCGCCGGCGCATCAATGCCTTCACCGGCCGCGCGGTGTCCGACAGGGCACTGACCGCCGAGCAGGACATGCGCTCCGGGCTGCAGCGGCTCCACGGGTTGTCGATGACCTCCGGAATCGTATCCGGCATGGCCGTCTCCGCTGACCGCCTGAGCTTGGGTGCCGCACCCGACAAGGCCGGGCTGCGGATCGCTCCGGGCCTCGGGCTCGCACGCTCGGGCGAAGACATCACCATCCCGTCCTCTCGGCGGGTGAACCTCGGTACGGTCCCCGTGGTGGTGCCGACGGCGATGGCCGACGCCTTGCGCACCGGCGCGACTGGCGCCGTCCTGCCCACGCCGGGGCCGGCGCCCGAAATCGGCCCGCAAGCCGGCTTCTCAGCCCTGTCCGGCGACGAGCCGATGGCACAGCGTCTGTTCCCTGCTTTGCCGCGCACGGTTTCCATGAACCTCGCCGATGCCATCGCGAAACCCGCCGCGGTGGACATGCCCCGGGTTGCCGTTCTTATTGCCCAGCCCGTCCGGGCCACCATCGTTGGCCGCGAACGCGACGATTGCCCGCCCGATCCGCGCGATGATCCTTATTCCGACCTCCAGCGCATCGACGGCTGTCGCCTGCTGCTTTATTTCTGGCCTGCGGAGATGACCGCGCGCGTGAGCGGCTGCGACTACTCGCTGCCGCCTCCCGGTCCGGCCCGCCGCAACCAGTTGGCCTATCGAGTCTTCGACATGGAGCGCAGCCTGCGGGGCGAAGAGACTCATCCCTGGGAAGCGTGGGGCATGCCGCTTGCCTTGATCGGCTTTGCCGAAGACTGGACGCTTGAATTCGTCGACCGCAGCGCGGTCGTGCGCAAGGGTGGGGCGCCCCTGCCGCGGACGCCGATGGTGCCGAAAAGCGGCAATCCCCAACTGTGGCAGGCCCGGATCGAGCAACTTGTCGAGCACCTGGCCGCGCTGCCAGATTTCAACTCGGCCACCCTGCGCCGCTCGCTTCCGCGCATCCCGGCGGCCGCCGTGCTGCCGGCAACCAGCTGGGACGCGCAGACCCGTCGCCAGCATTTCTTCCCCGGGGGTTTTGGTGTCACCGCAATTCCGATCCCGCACAGTAATCTCGAACTCGCCGTGCGCGAGGCGGCATCGCTGATCCCCTATAACATGGCCATCGCCGACCGGGTCGAACTGCTCATTCCCGTGCCCGATGCGCTGTATGAGCCCGGCCTCCTGCAGACCGCGCAAGTCGATCCGGCCTTTGCCGACGCCATCGCCGAGTTCGAAACCAACCGTGCGACACGCCTGGCTCGCCGTGAGCTTGTCCGGCGGCGATACGACCGACTAATGGAAAGCGTCTCGGGCGCGGTCTACGCATGGCCGGCGTTGTCCTCGCCTGCCGCCGAGATCAACGCGCATGACGTTTCGGTGCCACTCAACGCTTCGCGCACTGTCCGGATCGCCGCGGGCACCGCGGTCAAGATCCACAGCGTGGTGACACAGGCCAGTATGTCCGTCGGAGCAGGCGACACGGTCTGGCTGTGGCTCAATATCCACGACTCCTCGAACCTCAAGGGCCTGTCTCTGCGCCTTGCCGGCGCAGTCAACGCGACCGCGTTTTCCGCCGGCGTGTTCTGGGGCGATGCTACCGGGCTGGAGATTGCCGGCGAGACCACCGGGCTCGCCGCGCGCCACGTGGCCGACCTGCCCCCGGCGGGACTATGGACCCGGCTGGAGGTTTCCGCCGACGCCGTGTGGTTCGGCAACGGCAAGACGCTCGCCGGCAACTCAGTCTTCGGCGTGGAGTTCGCCCAGTCTGGTGGCGACATCGAATTCGGCGCATTCGGCAAGACCGACGCGAACGGCAACGAGATCGTCTGGATCGCCGACGAGGCGCCCGGGCCGGCCGTCTTCCGCAATGGCAATATCGCTTCAGCGGCCGCAGACTGGCCGTGGACCGACGTGCCCGGTCGCGATTCTGGCGACATCCCCGATCTCGGCACCACGCGCCAGGGCAACAGCCGCATCGTCTCGGCGATCACGTCTCTTCAGGGGGATTGGAGCCAGCCGTTCCTTGCTGCGGACATGGCCCGGCTCAACGAAGCCGGCCTCGATGCTTACCTTGGCGAAGTGCAGGCCAAGATCTCGGCCACCAACGACGCGATCGATGTCGGCTTCATCCGCGCCCGGTCGGACATCTACCGCGTCCGCCAGTTCATGCTCGGCGCCGATTCGGCCTCGCGGCTGGTCACCTCGCCGTCGCTCGCCGACCTTGCCGTGCGTGACGAAGGCGCCCGCGCCACTAGCGAGGGCATCAGCAAGTTCATCAGTGCCGCGCGGACGAACAAGGCCCTCGGAATCGCCTTCAACACGGCGGCGCCGGCTCCTGCACCCTCGCCGACGCCCGCGCCGGCCCCCACGCCCGCACCGTCATCCAGTCTCTCGCTCGGCAGCTTCGCGTTCGCGTCGACGCTGATGACCAACAACGTGTCGCTAACCTCGCTCATGATGGCGCCGAAGACCACGGCGCCCACCCCCAGCCCGACGCCGACGTTTTCGACGATGATGGCGATCGCCGCGCCGACGCCGACGATTTCGGCGATCACCACGCTGCAGACGACGACCGCGTTGTCGACCTTCCAGCCGACGCTGCAGCCGGCAATCACGACCTTGGCGACGCCGCTGCTGGTCGACCGCATCTCGCTCTCGACCGGCATGTACATCCCCAAGGACGTGCAGGCCCAGCGTCCGTTGCCGGGTCTCGTCGAGCGCACGATCAGCGTCGCCGAGCGCCTCGCGCCGGCGCCGGCTGTGCAGGCGCTCGAATTCGCCATCGCCAGCAAGGCCGCCGTCTTGCAGACCTTGCGCGCGTTGATGCAGGCCGGCGGCGCGGGGTCCAGCCGGGCACCCGGGGTACCCCTCGGCGACCTCGGCGTGCCGGGCTTCGGCATGAAGTCGAATGCCACGCCGGCGCCGACCCTGGCGACGCTGTTCGCCGATCAGGCCAAGGCCAGCGGCGACCGCGTCTACGTCGATCTCGATGTGATGATCGAGCAATCCGACAGCAAGCACGAGTCCGACTATTTCACCGCCGCGGTCAACGCGATCGACAACGCGATCGCGCTGATGCGCCTCGTCGAGGGACGTATCTCGCTCTACCAGTCGCTGGCCGATCGCCTCTCCTCCGTGCGCGACCAGATACTCGGCCTCGCCGGCCAGGCGGCGGCGTTGCTGCGCTCGATCGACACCCAGGTCGAGGAAGCGCGGCACGACATCGCCACAGCGCAGATGCTGCTCGACGAAGAAACGGTCCGCGTCACGGCGCTCAACGCACGGCGCGCCTCAATCCTGTCCGACCACGTCGGCGCGATCGGTTACCGCCGCGTGCGCGAATGCGATACCGGCGCGCCAGCCCCAATGCAGGACCTGCTGTCGGGGTTCGCCCCATCCGCTGCCGTCGCGTGCCGCCGCGACCACCCGGACGCGCCTGACGAGCTCAGGCGCTACACGGCCCTAGTCGGCGATGCACCCGCAAAGTGGTTCCCGCGGATCGAGGCCGCGGTCGAGCAGATAGACCGGATCGAGGCAGCCAGGGACGCCTTGGACCACAGCCGCAAGTTAGCATCGGTGGCGCCCGTGCTTGCTTTCGCGACGAGCATCATGCCGTTCACGCTCGGATCGGCGCGGTTCCTTGGCAGCGCGATCCAGGCGATGCAGGCTCAGCAACAGACTCTGGTCGCGCGCCGGCTGGCGACCGCCAACCTCGCGCTGCCCATCTCCGCTGGTTCGCTTTCGGACTTTCACGCGCAGATCAAGGAAACCTCGTCGCTGTCCGACCTCGCCGGAGGCAAGAATCGCAACGCCAACCTCACTGCCATGGCGGCAGCGGAAATTTCCGGGTTCGCGCAGATCGGGGCCTGCCTCCATGCCGCATTCGGCGAGGTGGCACCGGTGACGCGGTTGGCCTGGGCGGAGATACTCTCCGAGTTCGATCGTCCGACCGACCTCCACAGCCTCGCCGGGCTGCCGCAGTGGGGCGACGTGCCGCGCCAGCAGCGCAAGGACCTGCAAAGCCTGGTCGATTATCTGTTCTCGCAAATTGACCGGAGCAACGCCGAGGCCGCGGCCTATGTGAACGACCTTGTCCGCGTGGCGATGCTCCTGGCGGCCCACTCGCCTGTTAGCCGGCTGATCCCGGCCAAGCTGGTGAGCGAAGCGCCCGCGCGGGTCGGATCGCTGCTGACGCTATCGGTCGACACCAGCGCCGCGCGCAAGGGCATGGTCACGCTGATCCGCGACACCAGGGACCGGTTGATTTCGAAGGCGGTGATCGACGACATTGGCGATGGCAAGGTCGGTGCGCGGATCGTCTCGAACTTCGCGCAAGTGTCGACGATAGTCCCGTCGATGCGGATCGAGCTGGTGGCGCAGGTGATGAAGCTGGTCTGATGCCCCAGATCGAGGTCCGCCGGCTGAACTACAGGGGCGCGGCCGAGCAGGCCGGACGGGTCGAGTTCGCCGTAGGCGACGCGCTGCGCACCGAAACCACCGACGATGGCCGGCTGATCCTCGTGCGCAGCGTGCGGCTCGGCCGGATCGGCTTGGGCGAGCGCGGCGCCTCGCGAGCGGCGGCGACGGCGTGGCGCGAACTTGTCGGCTCGGCCCGCCACGGCGGCAGCAGCGGGGCCGAGAGCGCCAATTGCGTGTGGTTCACAAGCCTGGCCGAGGCGCGCGCGCTGCTGATGCGTGAATTGGCCCGCGGCCGGACGCCGTTCGCGTGGTTCTGGGCGCTCGCCGTGCCTGACTGGCGGCGGATGACGCTCGCCCAATACGTCGAGCAGCGCCTCGCACTGGCTCTCGCCGAGCCTTCGGGCGAGGCGGTCGCCGCACTGGTCGGCGAGGTCGTGGCGGCCGGCGCGACGCAAGCGCTGGCCGCGGCGATCCTGGCCCGAGTGCCGATTGCCGCCGCCACATCCGAGCCGGTCGAGCGATCGCCACCCGCGGTTGCCGCCGGGCACCCGCCCGCGCCGGCTGCCGCGGTCACGATTGGGGCTGCGGACTTAGCGGAGCGGGCGGCAGCGCTCGAAACTTTGCGCCCCGTGCCGGCGCCGCTCTACGCCCTGCTGGAGCGTCTCGCCGCCCGCCCTGACGCGGCACCATTGCTCGAGGCGCTCGCGCGCGGGCTGGTGCAGCGCTCTCATCCGGCGCTGTCGGTGGCGCCGCAGCGCCTGGCCCGGCTTTCTCTCGCCGTCATCCGATTGCTGCGATCTGGCCAAGGCCGTTTCGCGCAATCGGCCGAGGTCGTGCCGGAAAGCGGGGAGATGGCAAAGCCGCCACTCGCCGATCAGGTCAGCCCTGGCGAAGCGGAAGGCCGGCCGACCGGAAGGGTTCGCGTGGAGGAGCCGCTTCGCCGTCCGCCGGAGCCGGCGTTCGCGGCTTCGTCGGACCCCGTCGAGCGAGCGGCACCCCCGCCTGCGCCCGAATGCCGCGAACTCGCCAGCTCGGCGGCCGGGGTGTTCCTGACGATCGTGCCCCTCCTGCGGCTCGGCTGGCGCGAATGGCTTGCCGGGCATCCCGACCTGCTCCTGCATCAGCCGGGTGCGCGCCAGCTGCACACGATCGCCGGGCATTACCGCGTGCAATCCGGCGATGCTGTGTGGGACATCCTGCCTCAGGTCGACCGGACGATAGCGCCGCCGGAATCGTTTACCGAGGCGCTAGAACTTTGGCGAAGGGGACTCGACGGCTGGCTGCGCCGGAGGGCGCGGCTAAAGCTGGCCGACCTGGTCTCGAGGAAGGGCTGGCTGCTGCCTGGCCCCGAGACCACGATCGTTCGCTTCCCCTTGAACGACATCGACATCCGCCTGCGCCGCCTCGCGCTCGACGGCGATCCCGGTTGGGTCGATTGGCTCGGCCACTCCTACCGGCTGGTCTATCGCGACCGGCCGCTGACCGGGCCGCGGCTGCCATGAACATGGAGCGCCCTGCCACCCGCGCCGGCCTGCGCCAGCTGGCGATGCAAGTGCTTGAGCACCATTGCGCGGCCGCGCAGGTGAGCTGGGACGATCTGGAACTGGGCGAGCGCGTGGCGGCCTGGCGGGGCGACCCGCCCGGCGACGAGGTGCGGCTGGCGCGGCTTAGCGAGCGGCTTGGTCTGACGGACGGCGAGCTTCTCGTCGCTGCGCTGTGCCTGTCGAGCGACTGGGACCCGCACTTCGCCCGCCAGGTCGCGCGGGCCCAGGAGCCGATCGGCTCGTCGCGTCCGCTGGTCGGCCTCGCCTGCGCGCTGTTCGGCTCGCTCGGGCTCACCCCGGCGACGCTGGCGGGAGGAAACGGCGCGCGTTCGGGACTGTTGGTGCTCGGCGACGAACCGATGGCACTGCCCGAGCGCTCGCTGTCAATCGGCCTAGCGGTCGCCGCCGCTCTGGCCGGCGAGCTGTTTCCGCCGGCGGGCGTGACGACGCTGGCAGCGCAAGCGGTCGAGTTCACCGCGACGCAGCTCGAGCGAATGGCCACGGAAGCGGAGTGGCTCGCCGCCTCGGTCTCCGCGCCCAACGCGTTCGTGCTGCGCACGCCGAGCCGCCGCGAAGCGCTGGCGAGCGCCAAGCAGATCGGCGAAAACCTCGGCCTGGCGCCGGTGGTGCTCGCGCCCGAGGACCTAGCGCGGCACGCCGTCTGGCTGATGGCCGCGGACGCCCTGCCGTGCGTGGAGCTGGCGCTGGGCCCGGGCGAGGCGCGGCGGCTGCCGGCGCTCGGGGCCTATGACGGCCCGGTCGTCTGCCTGCTCGGACTCGAGGGCCTGATCGAATGCGGCATTCCGCAACGCGAGTGGACGGTGCCGCTGCCCGACGAGGGCGAACGGGCCAGCCTGTGGCATGCGGCAGGGCTTGCCGAAGATGCCGCGGCACTCGCTGCGAGAAGTTACCGCCAAGGCGCGGGCCGCATCGCCGAACTCGCCGAGCAGGCGCGCAATCTCGGTCGAGTAGAAGGCTTCGGCTGGGAATGCCTCAGTGAAGCCGTGCGCCGCGGGCGCAGCATGCTCGACGGCATGGCGCACAAGATCCACGCGACGATCCTTCGCGACGAACTGGTCCTGCCGCCCGACGCGCTCGCCGACCTCGACATGCTGCTCGGCCGCATCGTCAACCGCGGCAACCTCGCCGACGGGCTCGGCGCGGCGACCCGCACGCGCTACGGCGCCGGCGTGCGCGCGCTGTTCGCCGGCGATCCGGGCACCGGCAAGACCCTGGCGGCGCACTGGCTCTCGACTCAGACCGGACTGCCCCTCTATCGCGTCGACCTCGCGGCGATGACCAGCAAGTGGATCGGGGAAACCGAGAAGAATCTCTCCGCGGTGCTCGACGCCGCGCAGCACTCCGACGTAATCCTGCTGTTCGACGAGGCCGATGCGCTGTTCGGCAAGCGCACCGACGTGAACGACGCGCACGACCGGCACGCCAATGCCCAGACCAACTACCTGTTGCAGCGGATCGAAGATTTCGACGGCGTCGTGATCCTGGCGACCAATGTGCGCGACAACATGGATGCAGCCTTCGCCCGCCGCCTCGACCTGATCCTGCAATTCCCGATGCCGGATTCTGCCGCGCGCTTTGCGTTGTGGCGCGGGCATCTTGGCCATGGGCACCGGCTGAACGAAAACGAGCTCGGCGCGCTGGCCGTCAGCGTCGAGCTGACCGGCGGGCATATCCGCAACGTCGTGCTGGCCGCGGCTGTGCGCGCGCGGCTGGCCGGGCGGCCGATCGGCCTGGCCGACGTGCTGGAGGCGCTCGAGGACGAGTACGGCAAGCTCGGCCGCACCGCGCCGACCGTTGCGACATGACCGAGTCCGCGCTCGCCTCGCGCGCCGACGATGCGATGAGCTGCGATTCGAACCCGTTGGCGAGCAGTTCGAGCGATCTCAATTACACACCCGCCAGCCCGTTGTTCACGCCGAGCCCGGCGAGCTCATCGACCTCGTTTTCACCTTCCCCGCCGGCGAGCTTCAGCGGCACCACGCCGGCCTTTCTCAACTACACGCCCGCCTACGGCGACGACGGCAGCGGCGGTGTGTGTCAAATGCCCGGCCCTACGCCTACGCCCAGTTCCTCGCCGACCGCTCCGCGTCCGCCGCCCACTTCGCCGCCACCTGCTGACGCCAGCCACCCGGCGGACCATCCCGCCACGCCCGCCGGCGCCGGCACCACACCCGGCGGCACCACCGCCGGCGGCGGCACGCACGCTGAACGTTCCGACACGCCGCAAGCGGCGACGGCCGGCGCGGCCGGGCGGCGCTCGGCAACGGCG
>NZ_JAANOZ010000021.1 GCF_011320115.1 Croceibacterium segetis
AATTCGCACCGCATCGGCGCTCGTCCTAGCCAGCAGCTTGTCCATCATCGAAAGGCGGACATCCTCCGCCCGCGCCAAGCTAATCCCTTCCGCGGCCGCAATCCCCCGACTGGACATTCCGCTCACATCACCGAGCCTTGCATTGTGGCTCTGACCCCACTGACTCCAGAGGGACCCTCGACGCTCAAAACCATCGAGTGGGCAAAGAGGCAATTTGCTGCTGTATCGAAGTCCTCGGAAGCCAAAGGCGCCTCGATCTATTCTTCATCTATCGAAAGTTCCACCGCCGGTCGCTCCGCTTGAGGCGTGAGCTGCAACAGGTGCGACGCGTGGCGCAGCTCGTTTTCCACGCCCGGCAGCTCGCCTCGGGCGATCATTTCAATACGACGAATCACAGAGTCGCCTCGAGCGACTCAACGTGATCGGCCATTATCACCCCCAGTCTGCGGCACGACTTACTGCGCAGATCTTATCTGCACCTTCGTGTGCCCGAAACCCCTGTGACGGGATCGATCCTCGTTGGAATAAGTAAGTAGAGTGCCGCGACTAGCGATATCCCGATTTACTCGCGAGATCGCTGAGCACGCCAGCGAAGGCGCGCGGAGGAGATACGTACCATTACCTACGTAGTGATAATTGGAGATAAGGGATATCCCGCAAGATAGACGATAGGAAAGCGCATAGAGTCTGGCTCGAAAAGGAGGATTCAATGGTTAATCGCGTTCACGTTATCGACATGGATGTTCGACGGAGAGCACGCGTATCACGCGAGTTGAATGGCTTTTCTGTTCACACCGAGATTTACGAGGATGTCCGCGAATTCCTCGAGGTCGCGCCGAGCACAGGACTAATTCTGGCAGCGAATAGCTCCGACCCGGCCGAACACCACCTCGCCGAGATCATAAGAGAACTCGGCATTCACCTTCCGGTAGTTGGTTATGCCGAAGAGCCCTCCACCGAAGAAGTCGTCGAAGCCATGATAGCTGGAGCGGCGGGTTTTCTCCGGTGGCCGTTTGGCAATCGGGAACTCGTCGCGATGCTGAACAGGATTTCAAAAGAAGGCGAACAGCGCCTTCGACGTGAACGCATACTCGCGCAGGCGAGAGCGCGGGTCGCAACGCTGAGCCCTCGTGAGAGAGAGGTCCTCACCGCGCTTATTGCTGGACAGTCGAACAAGCAGATTGCGCAGATGCTGAATATCAGCCCGCGCACGGTCGAAATTCACCGCTCCAATATGATGACCAAGCTGCGGGCTCGATCAGTCGCCGAGGCCGTGAAGACCGGCCTATATGCAGGGCTCGACGACGATTCGAACGCCCAGCATTTGGGCGAGGCCGCCTAGTGTCAAAACGGCGAACAGCGTTGCCATTCCATGCCAGACTTGCGGCGAAGCAGTCATCTTGGGCGAGGCCGCCCAGTCAATTAGCTGGATCGGACTCCGCAAGGTTTCAAAAGGATCCAGCAGCGGTTTGGTGAAAGACAGACACGGCCGGTTTGCGCCGGCGTGAATGGCAAATGTGACCGAAGGCAGACCTACCCCAGTCCGCTTTCTCTCAACGTTGCCGTTCAACCATTCGTCTTGTGTCCTTTCGTCATTCAAGCTCGTGCAGCGCCAGACCTCATCGCCTGTGAAAAATGGAGCCTAATGGTGAACCCATTCGGGACGCCGCCACCGTCGGTCTTCCTTGGCCTAAGCCGCCGAGCCATAGCGGGACCGTCGAACGAAAGGAGTGGCGGTGACTGACATAGTCAATCCCGAGGCCAGGGGAAAACGGCGACAAGCTCCTTCGACCGCTCCAGAGCTCGCGACATTCACGATCAGCCGGCTTACCGAACTCGTGGTCGTGCTCTTCCGAGACTATGTGGGCTACGACTCCGCCGCGTTGAGGCACAGAGCGGAAGGGCAAGCTATGTTGTTGGCTTTAGGTGATACGGTTGCCGAGCACGGCGATGCTGAATTGACGCGCGTCCTGCACCGCTTTGCTGCGTTGATTGACACTCAAGACCGGACACAGAAGGAGGCGCTCGACCGACCGCGAAAATGCAGGGCAACTTTGTCATATGAGTGGTGAGCAAGCTTTAGGCATAGCTGTGCTCGGCGGTGGGCCGAGATCGGTCCGGAGTCGCGAATAGCGGTCGCCGGGGGTCGTTAGCGGACGCTTGGCACCTGTTGACTACCAACGCGCAAAGACTCAAAGCCAGGAGCCACACCTCGCGCCGTAGTTTCGGCCGCGATCTGGTCCAAATCAGGCGTATTACGTACTTTCTGGTTGCTCGGCCGCGCACGCTGAAATGGCGAGTGCGCGGCAGATTACGCCGCGCTCGCCAGCTTCCGCTGAGCTGCGCAAGTCTTCTTGGTATTCCGAACGCGCCGCGGGCGGTCATCACCGAGGCGTGCCTCGTTGCGCGCGAGTGGCCCAAGTTATCGATTGCGGTGAACCTTTCCCCGATACAGTTCTGCGACGAAGGCTTTGCCGACCGGCTGTGCCGGATCGTCAGCGCGGCCGGCGTGAGCCTGCGCCATACCGAACTTGAAGTGACCAAAGGTGTCGCGCTGGATTAGAATGAAAGTGTACGCGGCGCGCTTCGCAGGCTACGCGAGGCGGGATTTTGCATTGCCCTCGACGACTTCGGTACGGGCTACTCCTCACTTAGCTACCTGCGCGATTTCGAGGTCGACCGAATCAAGATCGACAAGAGCTTCGTTCAGAGCCTGGGTCATACGCTGGATGCGGCGGCAATCGTCACCACGGTTGTTTCCCTGGGCCACGCGATGGGTCTGCAAGTCACAGCCGAAGGTGTCGAAACCGCCGATCGGCGAACGTTTCTGCGCAGCGCCGGGTGCAATTTGCTTCAAGGCTTCCTTTTCTCAAAAGCGGTGCCGGCGAATGAACTAGCCGGAGCCTTGGAGCGCCATCGACACGCCTTGACTGTCTGATCCTTCTGCCAAGTATCGCGCAAATTTGCTTCCCAGCCGCGCGCGAAGGCACCGAGAGTTGCTGATGGGGTCGAAGCGGAGAGTCCGCTTGCCCGCCTTTGTGTCCGGAAGCGGACCGTCGCCTGTCGGTCTTCGAGGTCGTTGGGTTTATGCCGCGACGTGGCGGCTTGGTGTGGGCGGCTGGCAGGCGACAGGTGGGAAGAGCGGCGACCTCCGCCGCTGACCTGCCCCGCCGGCATTTCGAGACTCCAGCCGATGTGCTATGATTAAAAGGTGGTCGCTGCCGAGGGGGGATCACGTGCGCAAATATCTGTCTTTGGCGCTTGCGGGCGCCGCGTTGGCTGCGTGCCAGCAACAAACCGCTCCCAAGCCGAGCGCCAACGGCGTTACCACCGAGACCGTAACTTCCACCAGCGCGCCGGTGGCAGATTCCGGCACAACTGCGACAGGCAACGGTGCGCCGGCCGCCGGCGCTGCCGTTGTGGCCAATACCGCCGGACCCAGCGTCGCCAAGGGCAGCGCCCAGCCGCTCAGCGGCTACGACTGGGCTGAAGCGCATCACATCGACGATGAGGGGAGCTGCACGGTCGGCGACGACGACTTCAAGGAGGGCTGCAAGCTCTATGTACAGGAAAAAGCCATCGAAGAGGGCGAAAGTGAGTTCGAGAGCGACGGCGGATAGGATTGGCCGGCCAAGCAGGTCGTTGGCGCGACAGGGCCCGCGATGGTTGAAGGCCGATCGGCAGCATTGCCGCGCGAGTCAAACCAACTGGACCGGTCCGCTAACGGCTCGGTTAGCGATTAACTCGCGCTCGACGCTCCATCCCAAATCTGGACGGGCCGAGCATTCCCTTTCCATCAGACGCGATTGTGAGGTTTCTGTTGGCTGAAAGGTCGAACGATGCACCTCGACGATGAAGAGTTTTGCCGCGCTCGGATGCTCGAAGAGTTAATGCGGGCGCAAACAAGCCCCGGAGAGGTGAAGCAATTTCATCTCAGATGGGCTGCTCTCTATGAGGAGAGACTCCGCGAAGTCGCTCTGCCAAAAGAGAACCTCGAGGATCGCAAATGCAATCTGGGGCAGGCACTGGATGGGCCTGCGAGTTCTTATGACGCAGCCCGGAAAGGGCACTCGCCGGCATGACTGCCCAAATTGTAAGCTTGGCAGCGTACCGTGCCATCGCGGGCAAGATTGGCATGTCCTCAGGAACACATATCAAGCGGGCCAGGCCTGTCCCGGACCGCAGGAAACAGCCACGCTTAGGAGAGCTACGAGCTGACCGCCGCGATGAGCCGCGTTACTGCGTGGAAGGCAGATACAACCCAGCCATCATATTGGGGAACGGCAGGGTGAATCTAGCCAATGTCTCCCGCAATGGGCTCATGATAAAAGCAGATCTTCCGGCGAGGCCCGGCATTAGAATGCTCATTACACCCATCGGTTGCCGGCCTGTATCGGCTAGGTTGGTTTGGAAGCGCGATGGATGGGCCGGGCTCGAGGCCCCTCTAGTCTCGGTGGAGTTGCACCTCCTCTAGAGCACTCGACACCGGTCAGCCCGCTGCCCCTCCGGGCGATATTTGCGGCGGCTTAAGCGAAGTACGTGGTCACCGTTCCCCAATGAACGCGTGAGTGGGAAGCGCTAGCGCACAGCTAGACATCGAGAGCAGACGTTCAACTTCTCAGAGATTTGTTTTCGATACTGGACAGTCCGCATTCGGTCTGACGCTGCCATTCCGCCGAGCACGATCTTCCAGTCATCTAGACTGAGCAGGGGCAGCCGAGCTCGATCGTTCGACAGAGAGACGGGCGAGCGTTCTAATTTCCAGTGGAGGGGTGGGCTCAGCCCACCCCTCTGGTTTTACAGACCATCGACGGCCTTGCTGACCATGATGTTCACTGCGACGCGGCGGTTCTGCGCCCGGCCTTCGGGCGTGCTGTTGTCCGCCGCCGGATCGGCTTCGGACATCCCCGTCGGGGTGAGCATGCGATACGGTGCCCAGCCGCACTTCTGCTGCAGGTAATTGACGACGCGGGCGGTCCGCCGTTCGCTGAGCGTCTGGTTGAAGTCCTCGCTGCCGGTCGCATCGGCATAGCCGACCACCAGCAGCAGGGCGTTGTCGACCCCCTTGGCCTGCTCCGCGGCGGCGCACAGGTCGCCCTCGGCCTTGTCAGACAGTGCCGCCTTGCCGGTGTCGAAGTAGACGTTGGTCGTGCCCTTGATGTCGTATTGGTCGATATCGCCGACGCGCCCGCGCAGCGCCTCGGTCGCCGCCGCGTTCGAGGCGATCGCCCGGTCATGCTCGCCGAAGCGCTGCGCGGTGCCCGTGCGGATCATGGACGCGGTTTGCAGGTTGCTGTCCTTGAACTTGATCTGGCTGGCCACCAGGCCACCGTGCCACTGCACCGTCTTCACGCTCACCGGCAGCCCGTTGAGCAGGGCTTCCGCGCCGAGCTTGGTGCGATTCAGGCCGAGGAAGCCGCCCTTGCTGCTGATCCGGGTGCCTTTGGAGATCAGGATCGCCGCGTTCGTGCCGTCCGCCGCGGTGACCTGCACCTGGTTGCCCTGACGCGCGGAAATGGTCCCTTCGACCTCCGGCCCTTCGGTCAAGCCGGCCAGGTCGGCCGGCGGCACGGCGCCGGTCACGTAGATCTGCGATGCGTCGTTAGCCGGAGCCTGCTGCTGCGCAGACAGCCCGCCCCACGCGGGCATGGTAAGCGCGGCTAGCAGGAAAGGAACCGTCGACCGTGGGGACAGATTGCTCATCACTTGGCTACTCCAAATTGGGACGGACTAATACATTCGCGACTATTCGTCGGTGGCCACCGCAATGGCGCGCCGGGTAATCGGAACTTGTTGCGACCCGAAGGATAAATTGTGCGCGGTAGCGTTCAGCTTGGGACTTTAGACGCCGACTGTTCGCGTTAACCTTGCCGCCAGATGAACATTCGAGGCCAAGTCGCTAACTTTGGAGGCGACCCGAGCGTGGCCAGCGGTGAACTGAACGGGAACGCGTGTCCATTGCCCGCGAAATCCGATTGGATCCCTAGCTTCTTTCGAGATCGCAAAGGCCTGACGGTTCGCTAAGAACGTCGCGCTGCCAACGGCAGTCGGCCCGCTATCGCCCAATTTGACACGCTGGCTGGCACTACAGGGGGCGTGCGAGCACAGGCGTTGGAAACGGAGGCGTTCTGCTTCGGAGCGCCGTGCGCATCGCGCCGCCAACCGCAAAGAAGTCGATATGCAGCATCGCCTACATCGCTGGGTTCCGGCACCCCGATCACCGCCGCCGCAACGCTGCAACCGCACTTGCTAATCCGGCGACGTTCAGACACGGTGGAACGGACACCAGATGGGGTTGGCGCTCATTTCCCTGAGTTGATCGAGTCGCCATTTTGCATCAAGCGGCCCCGGCCGCGATCGTCGCGATGCCGGTCAACTCGATGACCCAGTTCCATCGACGGCGCAAAATGTTTTGATTCAGCCACGGGTCGACATGATGGAATGATGCGGCGCGCACGACCACAAGGGTCGAGGTAAGGGGCGAAGCCCAAGAGCGCGAGCTTTAGCGGTGGGGAAGCACTCCGCATCCGCCCCAGCCGCAACGACATGACGGCAATGCCTGTGCTTGCCGTCATGCCAACGAAGGCCTGTTGATAATGGCATCGTCGTCATTACCATCCTTCGAGCTGGGCCGCGCCGCGACCCGCTTCGGTAAGCAGAGATTGAAGTTCAAGCTGCTTATTGATCCCTAGAATTAGCAAAACGACCGAGATCGCCAGCCAGAACCGCCGTTCCCGATCGACTGAGCGAGCGCGATCGACAGTTCTTGCCGCGGCAGCGGCACACGACCCCGCGGCTGCAAGATGAGCAACGATTGTGGAACAGCCCAAGGGGGAAAGGTCGCCAACTCCGGCCGACCATCGGATGTTTATTGGCAAAGCGTAGTTTCACCGCAGACGATCGTCCACCGTTGGATATCCGAATACGGGCCGAGGTCCGCAAGGGCTACGGCAGACGTACGAGCAGAAAACTTATCGCAGTGCGTTTCAAAATGGGATTCTTATCAGCAAGTCTAGCGCTGCGGGTTTCCATCGCGAGGCGCTTGTCGTATTGGCATTAGGCAAGCTGAGGTAGCTCAGCCGGGTGTTGGCATGAGTCGAATGCTCGCCGACCGCTAAAAAAGGAAAATAGGCGACCGGCTAAACCAGGCAAAAGTGTTCTCGGGCGGTCCTTGGGTTTTCGGCGGAGAAAAGAGTCGTTGGGATTTCGTGTTAGAGGAGATGAGTGATCTTCCCTCGCCATAATACGGCGCAGCACTGTCACCGGTGGCGACGCGAAGCGTCGGCCCTCGGTGTTTTCTCGGCAAGGCATTACTGGCCCGTCAAGTCCAGGTAGCGAATGGGAGTCTCGATGACAGATAAGCTCGCCGCGGCAAATCCCAAACGCAGGGCTGCGTGGCGCGTCGCTTCCGTTCTAGCGGTTGCTGCTAGCTCGCTCGGTGTGGCGGAGCTAACTTGGGGAGACGACCGCATCCCTGGCAGGCCCATCGATAGCGTTATTCGCTTATTGGAAGGCCGCTCACCCGGCGAACGTAGTAGCGCCGCCCTGACCAAGATGAAAAAGCGGGTGTCGAAAGATAGGACTGAAGAGTTGCACCAGCGTGTACTGGGCAAGGTGTTCCCACCAGTTCCGCCGGCAATCGTGCCGCCTGAAGATCTGCTTGCCAATCCTCCCCTATTGGACTCAGCTGAGTTCGAGTATCCTCCCATCGCGCTTGCCGGAACGGCTGAGGACATTCGAATACCCGCTGGCCCTGCGGTCTATTATGGTCCTCCTGTTGGAGGGGGCTCTGGCGGCGGCAATGGTGGCGGGAGCGGCGGAGGTGGGTCCGGTGGGGGCCCCGTTGTTACTCCGGTGGTCCCTGAAGTGCCGTCGGCAGTGCCGGAACCGGAGACATGGGCGCTCATGCTGCTCGGCGCGGCCCTTTCCGCTGCCGCGTTAAGGCGCGGTAGGTCTTCGCAGCGGCGGCGAGCGGCCGTCGAAGCTGATGCTTAAACTCGTGTCCATCGGGGTGATTGCTGCGGCCGGACTTGCCGCCGGCGCGTTTGCCATAGCGCAACCGGCAGTTCATTCCTCAGCGGCAATCGAAGCATCGGACCTGGGCGCCAAGCCGTTCAATCTGGCCAAGCCGCGAATCTTCCTAAGCGAGGCGGCGAGACAGGACGCCGCCCGGACCGGTCTCCTGCCGCCGGACACCCGGTCGGTGTTAAATTTGCCGACGCGGCTGCGCTACGGCTCTTGGGTCTGGGACGACTCCGGTGTCCCGCAGGGCACGCTCACGATTTACGTGGATTTGCGTCGACAACTGATTTCCGCCTTTCGGGGCAGGCACGAGATCGGCACCGCCGTTATTCTTTACGGGACCGACACTTTCGGCACCCCTCTGGGCCGCTTCAACGTCATGGCGAAGATGAAGGACCATAGGTCCTCGAGCTACGATGCCGCCATGCCTTATACGCTGCGTCTTACGAATGATGGCGTCTCAATTCACGGGAGCGAGGTTCGGGGCAGCCGCGCGACCCACGGCTGCGTTGGCGTCCCATTGGACTTCGCCCGGCGCTTGTTTAGCGAGGCGAAAGTTGGGACAAGCGTTCAGATCGTCAAGTCGGTGTCGCCTGAGCTTTCGTACATAAGCTCATAGTGTCAACCGCTTCTTAGTAAGTTGCGGAGCAAGGGTCATTTCCTCGAATAGAGGAACAGACCATGGCACGCTTCGAGCCGGCGCGGTGGCTTTTGCCGTCGTTCGCTCTCACGATAATTGCCGTCCTGACGGGCGCCACTGCACCCGAACTCGACGTGAGGGATCAAATTCTCGCTGCCCACAACGCGGAACGCGCGAGGACCGGCGTTGGGCCGCTGCGCTGGAACGACAGCTTGGCGGTTGGTGCGCAAAAGTGGTCCGAATACCTAGCGCGCTCCGGGAAGTTCGAACACTCGCCGGACCTGCCGGGCCAATCCCAACTTGGCGAGAACATCTGGGGGGGCACGCCGGGACAATTTACGCCGAACAAGATGGTAGGCGCCTGGATCGCGGAGAAGCGTTATTTCAGGCCAGGCCCGTTCCCGACCAACAGCGCGACGGGAAGGGTGCAGGACGTCACACACTACACCCAGGTCGTCTGGGGTCGCACGACTGACGTCGGTTGCGCCATTGCCCGAGGCGAATCGGAAGAGATACTTGTTTGCCGCTACTCGGCTCCTGGCAACATAATTGGCCAATCCCCGGTCTGAGCAAGCCTGGTCACTCCAAAGGACTGTTGGTCCAGCAGGCGCTTATGCCTCGGCGAGCCGCATTTCTCCGTCTTGCTTGTCGAACGCAAAGGTCGACACGGGCCTATGTCCGGACGCGACCATCCGAGGTGTCCTACGCGGGTCCGCCAGAGGGTTCCAGGTTGCGCGCTGCGGATCGCGTTCCTGATGAACCACTGAGCGTTGCCAGGTGACGTCGGTTTCTGCCCTGATCGACCTGCCAAGCTGGGAAATTCGCAGTCCATGGCAGCGTGAAGGCGTGGCGCCGGTGAAGAAGCCGATGGGGATTGTCAAAATCGCCTGCATGTTGGCGGACGGGGCCTGCGACGAGGTCGTGCATCTCGAGCGAAGCGGGCTCCGCGCGAAGCTCTCGTGCCGAGGCAAACTTGCGCTACGAGTCCCTTACAGAACAGCGAGGCGCCGATCCAAGCGCTTCTGAGCGGCTAATAATGCGGGAGCGCCGCGAGAGGCTGGCCCGACGCTCTCACGCACCTTAGATCGCCAATGTCGTGGTAGGAGCGCCGAGCCCTGGCACGGCTGCGAGGCGATCACTGTCCTGCGGCAGCGCCAAAACGTAGGCGGCGGCTCGTATCGTTGAGCCGCTTGGTACCAACGATAAACCGGGGATGAGTCGGCGCAGCGTTTCGAATGACCTCAAGGGCACTCGTAAAGCCCCTATTTCTGCTGAAATCATGAGCGCAGCGCTTCTTCGTCGGGCTTGCGTGCCCCCTCGCCAACGCGCTCCACGCTTCGCCCGGCGTCGCGAAGCGCCCCACGATAGTCAGTATTGCTCCTTATCCAGCGCAGGTTGGGGGCTTCAACCTCGGCATCGCTCGCCCTAGTCGTCGGAATGAGAGGTGCGAGTTCTTCACCCTGCTTATGGCCCAACGGCCGATCCTCTGTCTTGCCTCGCAGCCAAGCTCGCTCGTCGCGGCCTCGTACGAACGCAACCACTCGACAATAGTCCCTTCGGATGGCCAGCCAGGCCAATTGAATATGAAGGGGAAGGGCCCCCGAGCCTTCAAGACCTCAAGCGACTGCGCCGCCGGCTCTCCCGAGCAGGACAAATCAAGGCTCACCGCAATGCGACCCAAATTGGCACCATGCCCAGGAGGGACATTGATGCGCGCCCCGCGATCCTTTCCGCGATAGTCGCAAAGGTGTATCTGCGAACGATCAGGAGGGGGAATCATGGCGAGTCGCCAAACGATTCGTGCCTTTATGGCGGCGGTGTTTACCGGGCTGCTGTGCCCCACTGCTGTTCTCGCGGGATCTGCCGGTGCTCAAACGGCGCGGGCTCGCATTGTCGATGATCCCCGCTATTCCGCTTCCGAAAGCCTGTCGCGCCCTGAACATGAACCGCGCGGACAGGCAGAAACTCACATTTCGGCCAGGGAGGCGCAGTTGGCCGGTGAGCCGCGTTACGCCTTGCGATCGAAAATCGGCGGCGCCGCCATCGTCACGTTCACGAACCGGCCCCCCCCTCCGTCGTTCGAAGGGATCGAGGGCTCTCCAGTCGGCCTGCCCCTCGCCGGTCGCCTCTCCAGCACATACGGGCTGCGCACACATCCGATTCTCGGTGGTCAACGCTGGCATCGCGGTGTCGACTTGGCGGCGCCGGCGGGGACACCTATCCGGGCGACCTCCGACGGCACGGTGAGGAAGGCCGACTGGTCCGGCGGCTACGGCCTGATGGTCGAGCTCGACGCCGGCGGTGGGGTGCAAACCCTTTACGGCCATATGTCGCGCGTCGCGGTTTCCGCCGGCCAAACGGTGCGAAAGGGAGACGTGCTCGGCTATGTCGGCTCGACAGGCCTCTCGACGGGACCCCATGTGCATTACGAAGTGCGCCGAGACGGCCACCCCGTCGATCCGAACAGGCGTTGATCTCTTTCTCGGTCCGGCAAAGCGTTCGTTTTCGCAACAAAAAGCCAGGCCGCTTAGGACAATTCCATAGGCGTCGTCCCTTCAGCGCAAGCAGTTGTGCCGGGCAAGAACATTTGTTCCGGGCGGGTTGATTTTCCACCGCCTTCGAGGATGTTGCTGCCGATGTATGCGACCACATCGCTTTCCAATGCTCGTCGGCCGGTCGTCAACGACGCTGGCGTCCAACTGGCGATCTTGCTCGCAGTCGGTCTGTTGCTGCGCATCTCGACGTTCGGTGATCCAAATCTCCAAATTGATGAGTCTTTTTATCTGCTCGTCGGTGAGGAGATGCACAAAGGCGCGATCCCCTATGTGGATATCTGGGATCGCAAGCCGCTCGGCATCTTCCTGACCTACTGGGTCTTCGCTTTCTTTCGAAACGGCGTGCTCGCTTACCAGATCGGCGCATGGCTTTCCGCCAGTCTGACGGCTTTCCTGGTCACCCGTATCGCATCGCGCTGGGCGCCCGCGCCCGCTGCGCTGTTGGCCGGGTGCATCTATCTGGCGACGGCAGGAGTCTTGCTTGGGTTCGGCGGCCAAACTCCGATCTTCTACAATACATTTGTTGCTTGTGCGGCCCTGCTGGTCTTCCGATACGGGTCGGAGCGAGAGGATTGGCAACTCTACACCGCGATGCTCCTGCTCGGCGTTGCTCTGACTTTCAAACAGACGGTGTTTTTCGAGGCTTCGTTTTTCGGCCTGCTGGCCCTTGGCGATCATCGGAGTTGGAGAAAGGCGTTGCTGTCGATCACGCTGGGGATTCTGCCCTTCGCGTTGATTGCGGGCTGGTATTGGCTGGCAGGCTATTGGCCCCAGTTCTTTGAAGCGATGGTTCTTGCCAACCTTGATAGGCCAGCACACCTGTCCTCCATCGTTCGGCAAAATGCTTTGATGCTAGCGGCCGAACTGGGACCCCTCCTGATCGCCAACCTCTACGCTTTCCTGTTCTATCGAGACACCTTTCCGGCACGTTCGCTGGCCCTTTGGCTCTTCGCCGCGGTACTTGGGTTCTTCTCGGTTCCGTTTGTCGTCGAGCATTATGCGCTGCCCGCCCTTGTGCCCTTGTGCATCGTCGCGGCCGCCGCATTTGCTGCTAGGCCGCTTGGGCCGTTGCTCGCGCTTGGCGTCGGCCTTACCGCTATAATGCTGTCCGAGCCTGTCAACTTCGATCGCCACCGAAGATCGGCTGCTGGGTTCGCACAGATGGTGTCGGCGATTGGTCCATTGCATCGTGGGGAGAGGCTGCTGGTCTACGATGGCCCTCCTCTGCTCTACTATGCTGTGGGAACCCGTCCGATGTCGGTGCTCGCCTTCCCGGAGCATTTAAACAACGTTTTCGAAAAAGACGTCAGCACCATTCGAACCGTACCTGAATTGCGTCGCGTCATTTCCATGAGACCTGCTGCGGTGGTGATGGCACCGATCCCAATCACCCCCCCCGACCCAGCAACATATCGACAATTGCTTTCCTATGTTCGCTCGCAATGCGCACCGCCCGTGGCGATCGATCTTGTCGAACCATTCGGGAAGCCCAGCCCGCATATCGTTTATGCCAAATGCGGTAGAGCGCGCTGAAATCCGACGACATCGAGGTCGAAGCAAGATTGCTGAACTTTCCTGAGCGCTAAGAAGGAGCCTTTCCGCCGATTTTAAAGATACCGCGCGGGACCAGCGCCAGGCCGACGAAATATCCCGGCATGAGCATGTCGATCCAACGCAAGTTGTCGGACCGGCCGAGTACTATCACCGCGAACAGTACGCCGCCGAACCACAGCGCGGCGAGCCGGCCGGTGCGGCCCGGAAGCGATAGCCAGCCGAGCATCGGCCCGAAGCTGAGCGCGGCCAGAACGAATGGCGGCAGCGGGTCTGCGGTAGTGATGGCGGAGATGTCCCTGAGTAGTGCGGCCGGGCCACCAAGCCCCAGCCAGCCCTGTGTCGCCGGGTCGCCTGGCAGCGTGAGCGACGTAAGCGCGAAATAGTGGGCAGCCAGGGCAAGGCAAACCACAGCCAGGGCGCCGAGCGCTTTCGCTGAGGTCGCGCGGTCGCGTTCCAGCCACGCGAGCAAAGCTATCAGCCCGAGAAACGGCGCGGCCAGTTCGCGGATTAGCGACGCGAGCAGGCCGAGGACGACGGCAAGGTTCGGGAAGCGACTGGCGAGCGGCAGGGCAAGCGACAGCAGCAGGCCGGCCCAGACCTCGTGCTGGGCGGTTTCCGCTAGGCCAATCATCGAGCCGCCGAACACCGCGTAAAGGGCGACGGCGCCGTATCGCTCAGGCCGGGAGTATCCGGACAGCGCCGCGAACCACGCGAGCGCGCCTGCAAGCAACAGCAGCGCTTGCAGCGCCAGCAAGGCGCCAGGCCCCACGAGCGCCACAGCCCAGGCGAGCGTCGGCAATCGCACGGTCACGAAAGGCCTGACTGGAAAGTCGTGCTCTCGCTGGAGCTTCACCGCGGTGGGATAATAACCCTGACCCCGGGCGACCTTCCCGGCAATGGCCTGATAGAGCTGCAAGTCCGACATCTCGCGTGCCGAAGCGAGATAGGGCGTGGGATCGACCTTGCGCGGCGAGGAAGCGGTCGCCGCCACGATCAACAGGAGGATCCCCACCAATTGCGCGAAGGCGCGGGTCCTCGCCGAGACATTCGGCATCAGGCGGCGCGTACCCTGTTGCGGAAGAACAGGTTCACCTGATCCGACACCAGCAGGTAAGGCAGCCACAGCGCCATCGAGATCAGCACCTCGGCCAGGTTCTCATGCAGCGTGGCGATCAGCGGTCCGACCAGTTCGGCCGGCAATCCGGAGGTGGCCATGGCCGAAGCGATCAGGCCCTGGCTGGCAAGGTCGACCATCCACACGAGCAGCAGCATGCGCGGGAACAGGGGCCTCGAGCGCAGCGCCATCACGAAGCAGACCATGTAGAGGAAATTCACCGTCGCGGCCTGCAGCGTGAAGGTGGCGACCAGCACTTGCGACCAGTACGGATCGGCGGGAACGATCGGCGGCACGATCGCCAGGAACTTCAGGCTGCGCACCGGCACGTTCAGCAACAGGCCGACCATCAACGACACCAAGAAACCGGCCTTGCCGCCGATCCGGGCGCGGCGGCGGTCGAGCGGCCCGGCCTCGCGCCACCTGCCGAAGCGGGCCAGGCGGAACGACGGCTGCCGCCGGTCGCCGGTCCGGACGGCGCAGGCGATCGCGAAGCGGTAACCGAGCACCGGCGCGGCGCCGAGCAGCAGGAAGGGAAAGGCCATCGCCAGCATCTGGCCGACTGTCGGCGAGACGACGCCCGACCCGGCAATCTTCAACCCGGTCGCCAGCAGCAGCACCGCGGCCCAGGCGCCGACTATGGCATCCATGCGAACTTCCAGCGCCTTGCCGATGCGGCGGGTGCTGACGAGGAAGCGCCGCGCCAGCCAGCCGCATGCAGCCGGAAGCAGGAAAGCTGGGTCGCGAAGGTTCATCGTTGCTCCACAAGGTCAGCGCACGGTTCTACGGCTTAGGCCCCATTGCCGTTCCGGAAAAGTCCGTCGTCGGACCTATCCTGCTGATTAAGTTAGTATCGGGTAAATGGCCGGAATTCGGAGCAGTCCAGTGCGGAGCGAGGCGGTGCTGGTATGAGGCGAGTCGCGGCCGGAAGGCCGCTTTTGTCAGCTTACGTTAACGTCATCCGTTAACATCAAACGGCGCCGTGTTGCGGTTCAACCTATTGAAAGGACGAGTAAAAAAAGGGAACGTCCGATTCTGGATCACCGCTATCAAAACCGTGTTGACTAGTTTGGCTAACAGTATGACTCTCAGGGTGCCTTGACGGGAAGTGGTCCAACGCGGCGTTAACCTCCTTGTCAACCAACAAGGATTGCGCCGGCCGACCGGCTAATCCCCGTGAAGGTTTGGCTAACCGGAAATAGAAGCCGGGGCCCAGTCCAAGGAAATCGATACGCGCCGGGGCCATGCATCGGCGACGAGATAGGGGGTTTTATGACCAAGTTTTTCCGTGACTTCATCCGCGACGAATCCGGCGCGGCTGCTTCCGAATACATCCTGTTGCTCGCGCTGCTCGGCGCCGGCGTTGCCGCCGGTGCCCTGTACTTTGGCGGCAAGGTGAGCGCCGCGCTTACGTCGAAGGGCGACTATCTCTCGGCTTGCGCCGCCGACAGCACCGGCGGGTCTTGCTAAATACGTGAATGAAGTGGCGGCCGGGAAAGTTTCCGGTCGCCACTTTTTCTACTGGGGGGCGCAATGAACCGGCAAAATGCCATGATCATAGCTGCGGCGGTCTTCATCGGCCTCATCGCAGTCTATCTCGCCAATTCCTACTTCTCCGGGTACGATGCCCAGCAGGAGGAACAGCTCAAGCAGACCCGCCTGATCAAGGTCGCGGTCGCTTCGCAGCCAATCGAATTCGGCCAGCCGCTGACGAACACCAATGTCAGCATGACCGACTGGCCCGCCGCCAGCGTGCCCGCTGGCTCCTTCACCAAGCTTTCGGATGCGCTTAACAACCGCGTCGCGCTGCGCCAGCTCGCCGCCGGCGAACCGATCCTCGCGTCGATCGTCTCGGGCACCGACGGCCGCGCAACGCTCGCCGCCAACCTGCCGAAAGACAAGCTCGCGGTCTCCGTCCCCGTCACCGTCGTGACCGGCGTCAGCGGGTTCGTGCGGCCGGGCGATGTCGTCGACGTGCTCTTCACCCGGCAGATCCCGGGCGACCACGCGCAAGGCGACGACAAGATGACCGACGTGCTGATGGAAGCCGTCCCGGTCCTCGCCATCGACCAGGTCAACGACAGCTCGAACACCAAGGCCGCGGTCGCGCGTACCGCCACGCTGCAGGTCGATACTTACGGCGCGCAGCGCCTGGCGCTGGCCCGCGAGGTGGGTTCGCTGAGCCTGGCCTTGCGCAATGTCGCCTCGCAGCCGATCGGCGCGCCGATGCGCACCGTGACCGCGCGCGATCTTTCCGCCGGCCGCGTCTACGTCGCCCAGCGCGGCTCGGCCGCCCCGGCCAGGGCGCGGGCGCCGGTCGCCCGTGTCGCCGCAACTACGCCGCCGCCCGCCCACAGCGGGCCCAAGATGACCGTGTACCGCAAGGCGGTTCCCACAGATTATGAGGTGCACGGTGCGTACTAAGCCCATGTCCCGCCGCCTAATCGGCGGAGCTGCCCTTGCGCTGTGGCTTGCCGCCGCGCCGATCCCTTCGGTCGCGCAGCAAGTCTACACCCCGCCCGAGCGGCTCCATGCCGGCACGCTCGAAGTGCCGCTGAACAAGAGCCAGGTGGTCTCGCTCGACAGGACGATCGCCAAGGCGATGATCGGCAACGAGGAGATCGCCGACATCGTCCCGATCACCGCGAACTCGCTCTACGTGCTCGGCAAGAAGATGGGCACCACCAGCCTGACGCTTTACGATAGCGGCGGGCGGGTGCTGTCGATCATGGACATCGCCGTCGGCCCTGACGTGCAGGGGCTGCAGGAGCAGCTGACCGGCCTAGTGCCGGGGCAGCAGATCGATGCGCGGATCTCGAACGATTCGATCGTCCTCAGCGGCCAGGTCAGCGACCCGGGCGCGGTCGACCGTGCGGTGCAGGTCGCGCGCACTTATGCCGGCGACAAGGTCGTCAATCTGATGACCGTCGGCTCCAGCCAGCAGGTCATGCTCGAAGTGAAGTTCGCCGAGGTGAACCGCAATTCCGGCGTGAACGTGGGGGTGAGCGCGTTCGGCACCGGCAGCAAGTTCAGTTCGGTTACCGGGGCCGGGGCACAGCTGGTTCCCGATCCGGACACCGGCGAGGGGCTGCTCAAGCTTCTTTCCATCACCGACACCTTCGGCATCTTCCGCGACACGTTCAATATCGGCGGGCTCAACCTGCAGGGCATCCTCAACGCGATGGAAACGCGCGGCATGGCTAAGACGCTGGCCCAGCCGACGCTGATCGCCCTTTCGGGCGAGCCGGCCTCGTTCCTCGCCGGCGGCGAGTTTCCGGTGCCCGTCGTGCAGAGCGGGTCCGGCGCCGCCAACGGGGGCAGCACCGCGATCACTGTTGAGTTCAAGCCATTCGGTGTCAGTCTGGGCTTCACCCCAACGGTGCTGAGCGACAAGACCATCAGCCTGCTGGTCCAGCCCGAGGTGAGCGCGATCGACCCGGCCGCTTCGCTGACGGTCGGCAACATCACCATCCCCGGCCTGCGCACCCGCCGCGCGAGCACCACGCTGGAGCTGCGCGACGGCGAGAGCTTCGCCATCGCCGGGCTGCTGCAGAAGGACTTCGGAACCACGATCAAGCAGCTGCCGCTGCTCGGCTCGCTGCCGATCATCGGCGCGCTGTTCCGTTCGACCAGCTTCCAGAAGGGCGAGACCGAGCTTCTGATCATTGTCACGCCGCACTTGGTGGCGCCGATCAAGCCCGGCCAGGTCCGCCTGCCGACCGACGAGACGACCGATCCGACGGCGGCCGAGGCGGTCCTGTTCGGCACCAGCGGCCAGACCAAGCCGCTGCCGCCGGCGGCCAACGTGCCCGGCGTTTCCGCCGCCACGCCCCAGGGCGACAGCCCCGCCCAGCCGCTGGCTCACGCCGGCGAGCTTCCCGCCGCCACCACGCCCGCCAAGGAGAACGGATATGAGTATTAAGCTGCCCCGCTCCGTCCTCGCCTCGGCCGCGGTGCTGGCCTTGGTCGGCTGCACCGCGAACGACCGCCTGGCGCCGCTGCCCGACAACTTCGGCGAAGCGAGCAAGCAAACCTTCGCCGCGCAGATCATCGATCCTGCCCCTGAGTACGAGGCGCTGGTGCCCAAAACGAGCGGCGATCACGTGCAGGACGCCACCGATCGCTACAATGCCGGAACGGTCAAGAAGCCGGCGCGGCAATCAACCGCCACCGGCGCTTCGGGCTCGGGTTCGTCCGGGTCGGGCGGAGCTTAAGAGAGGGGTATTCCCGTGCCGTCGGCATTTCTTCGCAGCTTTGCCAAGGATGAAAGCGCGGTAATCGCTGCGACTTACGCGCTGCTGCTCGTGCCGATCGTCGGCCTCGCGGGCGTGGCCTACGATTTCGCGCAGATGGCGGCGCTCGACACCGAGGTCCAGAACGCCGCCGACCACGCCGCGCTAGCCGCCGTAACCCAGCTCGACGGCACCGACATGGCGATGGACAACGCGACCTCGGCCGCCAGCAACTTGCTGACCAACCTCACGATGATGGCGGCCGATGGCAAGGCGGCTCCGCTCAGCATCACGTCCGTCGTATTCTACGACAGCAACAACGATGCGGAGAACGACACCAACTCATTCACCGACACGTCGAAGTCTGCATCGGCCAAGTACGTCAAGGTGACGATCGAAACCCGCAAGGCCAGGTTTGCGCTGACCCCGATCGTCGGCGTGCTTTGGTCGCCCGACCTGGGTGCGGAGGCCACTGCCGGCATGGGCAGCGCGATCTGTCGCGTCCCTCCGGTCATGATGTGCAACCCGGCCGAAGGAACCGACGACGAGTTCAATAACAACTACGTCGGTGACGGCATAGAGCTGGTGAGCGTCGGCTCGGGCGGCGGCGCCTGGGCTCCGGGCAATTTCGGCTATCTGGATGTAAACGCCGGCGATTCCGGCAACCCGCTGATCGCCTTGAAGAAAGCGCTCGGCTGGGATTCGCCGCCTGGCGATTGCCTGCCCGAAACCGGTGTCTCGACAAAGACGGGTGCCGACACGCCTGTTACGGAGGCCCTCAACACGCGCTTCGACATCTTCGACGGCACGGGGCCGGGCGGCGGATCCTGCCCCACTGGTGGGGGTTGCTCGCCCTCGATCAATACGGTCAAGGACCTGATCCGGAGCTCCACCGCCAGCAAGATGAACATCGGCCCGAACGGGTGGCAGGTTCCTGGAACCGAATATCGGCCCGTCAGTCTGACGAATCCGGGCACCACGCCTACGTCGATGGGCCATCCCCGCGACATCTGTCACTCGCTCGCGACCCCGAACTGCGCCAGCTATTCGGGGAACGCACATATCGGCAACGGCAACTGGGATCGGGCAACCTACTTCCAGGTCAACTATCCCGGCTTCAACTGGCAGTCGGCATTGGGGACCAGCACGCCAACGCGCTATGAGGTCTACCGGTGGGAGATAGCTCACCGCGATGACACTTATACCAACTCGTCCGGTGCAACCGTGACGATCGGGGGCAGGCGGATTGCCGGCACGAGCGGTGGCAAGTCGTTGTTCGACTACAACAAACCCGTTTCCGCCGCAGGCATCAACCCTGACGACGGCGGCATCGACCGCAGGACGTTCCCTGTGGCAGTCGTCAACTGCACCGCCAATAGCGTCAATGGCAACTCGAGCGGCGTGCCGGTCGTCAAATGGATGAACATGTTCCTAGTCGAGCCGTCCGCCAATCGGGCGCGCACCTCGCAGCAGGAAGTCTACGTCGAAGTCGTCAGCGTCAACGATGTGGGCAACAGCGATGGCGGCGCCGCCGCGGTCATCCGCCGCGACAAGCCGTACCTGATCCGGTGATTGGATCGCGCCACCTTCGCCGCCTGTGGTGCGACAGCTCCGGTGTCGCCGGGGCCGAAATGGTCCTGATTCTGCCTCTCGCGACCTTCATGGTGCTGGTCACTCTCGACGCCGGATACTTCATGTATACCGAGCACGCGGTGATCAAGAGTGTGCGCGACGCCGCCCGCTGGGGCTCGCGTCAGCCGTTGTCCGCCTTCGACTGCACGGCGGAGACCAGCGACACCTTGATCGCGAGCAGCGACCCGAACCTGGGAGCGATCCGCGATGACATCGCCAACCTGGTCCGGTTCGGCGATCTATCGACGACGGGCCCGCTGATCGTGAGCGGATGGGGAGACGACCAGGTAGAAGTCAGCTACGGTTGTGAGGCCGTCGACACCGGCATTTACCAGAACGATGGTTACGCTCCGAAAATCACCATCGTCGGTAAGCCCAATTATCCAAGTCTGTTCGGCGCCATGGGCGGGTTTCCTTCCAGCCTCACACTAGTCGCCAGAGAGCAAGCGGTGGTGGCCGGCATATGAGGGCACTCCGCGAAATTCGGCAGGACGAGGGAGGCGCTACCACGGTGGAGTTCATCCTGGTGTTGCCGCTGTTCATTCTCATGACCTTCGGGATGATCGACGTCGGTGGCTATGCCTGGCGCATGAACATGGCCCAGAAGGCTACCCAATTCGGAGCGCGGGTGGCGGTCGTGACCAATCCCGTTGCCCCCGGCCTGACCGATGAGGATTACGTTGGCGGACGATACGGCCTGAGCCAGGGAGACGTGATTCCGGCGTCGGCGCTCACAGAGATTACCTGCACCGTCTCCGGCTGTTCCGATCCGGACGGCAATCTCGTTGCCGCTCCTGGCTTTGACTCGGCTGCCTTCAATCGAATCCTTGCAAGAATGCAAGGGATCGAGCCGGCGATCACCAGCGCCAATCTCGTGATCGAGTATCGAGGCTCGGGTCTCGGCTATGCCGGTGACCCGGGAGGGATGCAGATCGCGCCGCTCACGACCGTGCGGCTCCAGAACATGCAGTACAGTCCCTGGATGGGACTGTTCTTTTCGGGCGGCATTGGATTGCCGCAAGTAAGCTACACTCTCACGATGGAAGATGCGGCCGGCGTTTATTCCAACTGAGCACAACGGCGAGAGCGCAACGATGGGAAGTCACGACACAGTGCCAGTAGAGGCTTGGACCTTGAAGCATTCGGACGCGATCGCGGGCGGCATCTTCGCGTCACCGGACTTTCTGAGCCAATTCTCGAGGACCGAAATCATAATCGGCGGCGTGCCGATGGAAGTGCAGGCGGTGCCCGCAAGCGCCCCCTTGGACAGAGACCGGTTAGCCGCGCTTGGACTCGCGGTAATCGAAGTTCGCCCCGACGAGCAGCGTTCGATCGAACGGCTTATAAGTCTGACCGCGGCGCTTCCCGAGGTGGCGGTGATCGCCGCCATTTCGATGCCAGACGTTGCCCTGGTTCGCACCTTGTTGCGCGAGGGAGTGGCCGACGTGGTTTCGCTTCCTTTCAATCACACCGAACTCAATCAGGTGGTGCTGGAAGTCCTCGCCCGACAGGCGGACCGCGAGACCAAGTTGCACCCGCTGATCGGGGTCGTGAAAGCAAGCGGCGGCAGTGGAGCCACGAGCACCGCCACGCAACTTGTCGGCAAACTCGCTGACAACGACTGGGGGGGCGAACCGCCGCTGCTGGTCGATCTCGATGTCCAGTTCGGCACCGTGGCAGAGTACTTTTCGATCGAGCAAAGCGGCTCGATCTTGGACCTGCTGCGCTCGACCGAGCGTCTCGATGATGCGCTGGCTCATTCCATTGCCATCAAGAAGGATCGATTTTCGGTCGTCATCGCTCCCAAGGAGATTGTGCCGCTGGAAACGGTCGATCTCGACAGTCTGCTCAACACCGTGCAGTTCATGCGGATGCACTTCGGCGCGGTGGTTGTGGACCTCCCGCCCTGCTGGACGGACTGGTCGCTGTCGTTGCTGGCCGAATGCGATCTGGTGCTGATGGTCGGCGAGTTGTCACTGCACGGCCTGCGCCAGGCGCGACGCAATCTCGATTTGATGGATTCGATTGGTATCTCAAGGCAGAAGGTGCGGCTTGTTCTCAACAAGGTTGAGAAGAAGCTGTTCGGCTCGCTTCGACCGGAAGACGCCGAGCGGACGCTGAATTGCGAAGTAGTGGCGGTCCTGCCGCTTGAGGATGCGCTGGGTCAGGCTCAGCAGGCTGGAGAATCCATCTACCAGCACGCTCGCAAGTCGAAATATGCCCAGGAACTCACAAAACTGGCCGAGTCGGTTCGTGCGCTGGTGGGCGACGGGAGCAAGAAGTGATGTGGCAGATTCGTAAGGCGAGCGGCGCTGCCGGCGCGGCTCTATCGTCGGACGCGCTAGAAGTGGTCGAACCGATCGAGCCGCAGGCGAATGACGGCATCGCGATACCGACAGTGGTTGACCAAACGGATCATGCGCAGCACGTCGATCGCGGCCTTCTCGACCTCAAGGTGAAGATACACCGAGTACTGCTCGAACGAATCAATCTGTCCGCGCTCGAGCTTATGAGCCGCGAGAAGATTTCAGAAGAACTCGAGCCCATCATCCTGTCCATCATCTCTGAAGAAGGTATTGCCCTCAATCGCAACGAGCGGGCCAATCTCCTTCGCGAGGTCCTTGATGAGCTTCTCGGCCTCGGCCCGCTGGAGCCGTTGCTGCAGGACGAAACGATTACCGATATCCTGGTCAACGGGTTTGAGACCGTCTTCGTTGAGCGGAACGGGCTGCTCGAACGCGTCCCGACGCGTTTTCAGGACGAGCGCCACCTCCTGCGGATCGTGCAAAAGATCGTCAGCGCCGTCGGCCGGCGCGTCGATGAATCGTCACCTTTCGTCGATGCGAGGCTCGCAGATGGCTCTCGCGTCAATGCGATCGTGGCGCCGCTGGCGATCGACGGATCTATGCTCTCGATCCGAAAGTTCTCCAAACGACCGATCAGCATGGCCCGCATGATTGAACTGCAGAGCCTCACGGCCGCGATCGCTGAGGTTCTACAGGGAATAGTCAAGGCAAAACTCAACATCATCATCTCGGGAGGCACCGGGTCGGGTAAGACGACGATGCTCAACGCGCTATCGTCTTACATCGATGAACGCCAGCGTATCGTCACCATCGAAGACTCTGCGGAGCTGCAGTTGCAGCAGGAGCACGTGGCGCGCCTGGAAACCCGCCCGCCCAACATTGAGGGTCGCGGCGCGGTCACTCAACGCGACCTCGTCCGCAACGCACTCCGGATGCGTCCTGACCGAATTATCCTCGGGGAATGCCGCGCGGGCGAAGCGTTCGACATGCTGCAGGCGATGAACACCGGCCATGACGGATCGATGACCACGGTACACGCGAACACTCCGCGCGACGCCTTGTCGCGCATCGAGCAGATGGTGGGCATGAGCGGGATCGATATTTCCGCTCGTTCCACCCGGGCGCAGATCGCCTCGGCGGTCAACGTCGTTATTCAGATTGGCCGACTGAGCGACGGCAAGCGCAAATTGCTCAGCGTTTCTGAACTAACCGGCATGGAGGGCGAGATTGTCACCATGCAGGAAATCTTTCGCTTCAACCAGACGGGTCGCGACGGAGCCGGAAACGTTCAAGGGCGTTTTGAAGCCACCGGAATCCGGCCTCGCTTCACGAGCGTGTTGCAGGTCCACGGAATCGATCTGCCGAGCGAGCTTTTTCAACCTCACGTCGAGAGAGCCGGATGAGCGCGCTGCTCCTCAAACTCCTGGCGCTACTGGCGGTCTTCGCCTGCGTGTTCCTGCTCGTTCAGCAGGCGAGCCAGATAGTATTTAGTCAGCGGTTGCAGCGCCGGCAGATCAACCGCCGTCTGGAACTGTTGAGCACCGGCCACTCGCGAGAGCAGGTGATTGGGCTTATGCGCCAGCGCGCGCAGGCGCTTACCAGCAATGGAATTGTCGGCCGTGCCTTGGCTGGCTTTTTCAAGCAGCATGCGCTCGCGGCCGTCAAAGTCAGCGCCGGGCAGATGGGGCTCATTGCGTCGGTGGCGACATTCGGCCTGTTGCTACTTTTGCTGCTGTTCGCAGCATCAATGAGCGTTCAAATCACGGTCGGAACCGTCCTTCTTCTCTTGGCTATGGCTGGCGCGGTCGGCGTTGGGCTGCCGTATCTTTGGGTGATGCGCCGAGCACAGAAGCGCACCCGGTTGATGGAGGAGCAATTTCCGGTTGCCCTGGACGTCTTCACGCGGGCGCTTCTCGCCGGTCATCCGGTGGCGGCGGCCATCGATCTCCTGACGCAGGAAATGCCAGACCCCATCGGCAGCGAATTTGGCCTGGTCTCGGACGAGGTGGCTTATGGGTCGGACCTCAACAGCGCGCTGCACAACCTCGGCGATCGGTGGGACTTGCCGGACATCAAGATGTTCGCCGTCAGTTTGTCCGTGCAGTCGGAAACGGGCGGCAACCTGGCCGAGATTCTAACCAACCTCTCCCAAGTCATTCGCGAGCGAGCATCGATCTACATGAAAGTTCGCGCGCTGAGCGCCGAAGGCCGGATGACAGCATGGATGCTGGTTGTCATGCCCGTTGTAACCTTTGTCCTGCTGTTCATCGTAAACCCCGGGTTCTTTCTGGACGTCGCCGAAGACCCGATCTTCAAGTACGGCTTCGGCTTCCTGCTCGTTCTTTACGCGATCGGGTCCGTCTGGCTGCGGCGCCTGGTTAACCTGAAGGTCTAATGGTGGGCGCGATCCTTCAACCTCCCCTCTTCCGCGGAGCCCTCCTGCTGGTGCTGTTCGTCGCGGCAAGTTGGACCGCTTATCGAGTCATGAACCGCGCGCGCAGCATCGCCTCTCAAAGGCAAGCCTTACGCGCGATCGGAGCCGATAGCGCCGTAGCATCCAGTCCCGATCTCGTGCATCGACGCAACAAGGCTTGGGCGCGGCTCGTTGGCCTGGTTGAGCAAACTGGCCTCAGTTTGGACGACAGCAAGCCCGATGCGCTTCGTGAGAAGCTGGCGTCGGCAGGATTTTCGTCTCCGGATGCGCCCCGTGCCTACACCTTGCTCCGCATTCTGCTGATCTTCCTCCTTCCTACATTGACGATCGGTTCCATGCTCCTCGCGGGGGTTCAGTTCTCGATCCTGGGCCTCTATTTCGTAGGCGCATTCACCGCCGTGCTGGGCCTCTATATCCCGGCGCTGGTCGTAAGGATCCGTGCCGACCGGCGCATGACCGCGGTCACAAACGGTTTCCCCAACTGCCTCGATCTAATGCTGGTCTGTGTCGAGGCGGGCCTCGGTCTCGAGGCTGCTTTTGATCGCGTGGGACGCGAAATGGCCGAAGCAGAGCCGCTCGTCAGTCAGCTGCTCATCAGCACAACATTGCACTTGCGGGCCGGTGCCAGCCGCGAGGACGCGCTTCGTCGGTTGGCAAAGGATTCATACGTTTCGGAAATTCGCTCCTTCGCGACGCTCGTGATCCAATCCGACAAGCTTGGAACAAGCATTGGCACGACGCTGCGAATCTACGCCAGCGAGATGAGAGAGCGCCGCCGCATGCGCGCCGAGGAACGGGCTCACCGCCTTCCCGTGATCATCTCGGTTCCGCTGATCCTTTGTATGCTGCCCACGATGCTGGGTGTGTTGATGCTGCCGGCGCTGATAAATGTCATCAGGCACTTGATTCCGGCCATGACTGGGGGATGATCATGAAAAAAGGGGTTGTCACACTAATCGCTGTCGGCGCGGGTTTGACTCTCTCGGGGTGCCAGTCCTTCCCTCTCTTTCACAGCGCGCGCGCGCGGGTGTCCGCCCCTGTAGCAGCAGAGCGGTACATCCAACTTGGGCGCGAACAGCTCGACGCCGGTCAGACAGGGACTGCGATCGACACCTTCCGCGTAGCCTTGGCCGTGGGCGAAGATCCGGCCGCTGCCGTGAACGGTCTTGGGGTGGCTTACACTCGTCTCGGCAGGTTTGACGCTGCCGAGGCATTGTTCGCAAAAGCCGCTCAACTCGATCCCGCGAATGTGCGTTATACCCGCAACCTCGCGCGGATTGAGAGCAGCCGTGCCAATCTGGCCTTGGCTGCCGCAGATCGCTTAGCCTCTGCCGCGCCGATATTGCCTGACCAGGCGCCTCAAGAACGGCCAGGACAAGCAATTCGGATTGCACCGGGTGAAGTGCGCATACATTCCGCCGCGCTGCCTTCAGGCGGAGTCTTGCCTGTCGTCGCCGTTCGCGCACGCCAGAAGGATGCGGGCGCAGCTGAAAAAGGGACCCCTGAGCCTGCGCGGCCTGCGGCGGACAAGGCTCTGGCGACCGTGGACTCGCGCTTCAAACCTCTCGTGCGCGTCGCTCTCCGAGCGCCGACCGCAGCCCACTCTGCTGCGAGCGCCAGACCTTCCACGCTCACTTCCAAGCCTCGGGTGGCGGTAAACCCTGGCTTCGCCCCTATTGTCCGTGTGGAATTCGCAAACGCAGATGGCGCGAGGAACAGGAGCAAGGTTGTGGTAATTGCCGCAAGATAGCTTTCCCCAGATGACGATGGCCCTTCTGCCACTGGCAGCGTTCGGACTCATCGCAGCCGCCTACGACTGGAAAACACGTCGGATTCCTAATTGGCTTTGCATGACTACCACGGTCGTGGGCCTTGCGATGGCTCGGATCCAAGGCACCTGGTTCGACGTGGGGACCCATGCGCTGCACGTGACCGTCGCGCTTCTGGCAGGTATGCTGTTCTTCCGTCTCCGCGTCGTCGGCGGCGGCGATGCGAAATTCTATGCCGCGATCGCTGCGTGGTTTGGCATCGCTGACGGCGCAGCTTTGCTGGTTGACACGTCACTTGCCGGCCTGCTGCTGTTTCTCTGTTGGGTAGCCGTGAGACGGATGATGGGTATCCCTTTCCGGATTCGCGAGCCCAGTGCATTCGATCTGTTCCCTTATGGGATCGCCATTAGCGCCGGAGCCCTGCTGACCGCGTGGGGACACTCCTTTGTTTGGGTTGCTTGAATAAAGCTCGCCTCGTCCCTGCATCGCTGATGTTTAGATGCGCTCGGCCGTGCTGGTTGCTCTACGTCCGCGGCACGTGCCGCAGACCTGCTCGAGCGCCTGCCAGTATGAAATTGCGTACTTGCGGCGCTGCGTGTGGATCATGGCGCAACCTTCGCACATGACCCGCCCACGCTTTGCTTGAACCCGCACCTCCTCGGGTTTGTCAGACGCTGGAACGGTTTACGCCCAGACGGCGACACCGTTTCGGAGCTATGTGTCTTTCGCCTTACTTCATGTTAACAGTAGCCGGCGATCATTGTCGTTCTTTGGGAGAACGACGTTGACCATACGCGCCGTGCTGGAATCGCCGACTGGCATCCGGAGCCGATCGGCCGCGCGCACGAAGCTTCAATTAGCGACTTCAGTGATGCGTACCAGGCACCAAGCGATCCATGTGACGATTCACGATCTGTCCGCTGAGGGCATGCTGATCGAGACTTCGGCTCCCTTGAAACTCAGCGAGAAGCTTGCCGTCGAAATGCCAGGAAATGGCTGGCGAGATGCGATGGTTGTGTGGTCTAGCGCGCACTTTCATGGCTGTCGCTTCACGAAGCCGCTTGGAAAGTCGATTGTGAGCGCGGCACTACTTAAGTCCGTTCCAGCACCAACGCCAGCGCAACGTAACCTAGGCCCATTGCCACCGCCTGAAAAACTTGCCGCAGGATTGGCGGTTTTCCGAAGAGATCATGGTTTGACCATGGATCAGCTTGCAAAGCGTTTAGGGGTAAGCCGGCAAACGTTGTGGTACTGGGAAACTGGCCAGCGACGCCCTCGGGAAGACCGATTAGCCGAATTGCAGCGCGCACTGGATTCATTCCCCAGGAACTCGCATAGCGGCGATGCGCCTGCGGGAGTACCCGGTGCCTTGGGTCGGCTGAAGCAGCTGGTCGCCGCCCAATTAGGAATATCGGTTGAGCGAGTAAGAATCATCGTCGAACTCTAGCTCAAGAGAATTGCAGCGAAACTGCAGCTCTCCTCCTGAGCGGCGAAGCCGTCCGGGCTGCGTTCACTGGGAGTCGTGCAACAGACCTAAGATGTGAGCCTCACAATCGGCGGATTGGCGGGCTGTCAGTCGAACCGAAACCCCACTCCGGCCTGTCCCACACCTCGCCGATCGTGACATAATCGTGTCGCCGGTTTTGCGGCGACGTCAAAAGAAGTAGCGGATGTGGGCGGTGACCGGCAGCATCCATCGAATTCTCCGGAGAGCCGCGAGACTCCCTTCGGCCATGATTGGCCGCGGTGGGCCAAAGATGCCCTTGGGCCGACCTCAATGCGATCCTGGCGAAGAGACGGAAGCAGTGTAACTTCTGCCGCTTCCACCCATCGTGGGGGCTCAAGTCTCGATTTCTAGTCGACCATCTCTGCGCGTATGGCCACGCGAACCGCATCGGCGTTTCGCGCCGCACCCAGCTTCAATTTCATCGAATTTATGACTTGAGCCGCGCCAGTGACATCGGTCGACAGGATTCTCGCCAAGTCGCGCAAGGATCCACCGACGGCAACATTTCGCAGCGCATCCAACTCGGCTGGGGAGAGGTCCGCCACGAGCGCCCGGGCATTCAATGTCGGGCTCATGCTTTGCATCCCGCCTGTTCCTTTTGCCGCCGCCCAAGCGGCTAGTGCGGGACTAACCTTGCTGGTGCGTGGCCATCGGTGGTGAGGATAGAGTTTTCCGGAATGGTGAACCAGGCAGTGACCATGGCATGAGCGACCACTCGCCCCTGCGAAGAGGGTGTCGAACGAGAGCCGGTCGCATTTCGCCATGAACACGGGCTAGCAGCCGGATACACCGTCACGCCACGGGTTTAATCGTAATCATTGGTCGGTGCCGCTCGTCTGTCTTGACGCGGCAGACGAAGAGGAGAGAGGTGGCGAAGGTGTGCGCACTTTTGCGCTCGCACGCTGGGGGAGTACGGCCGAGTCGAGGCGAACTGAAATGAGCGACATAGCGATCCGGTTCGATGGGCTCGTGCTCGCGGCTTCGGTCCTCGTCGCGAGCGCGACATATGTCGCGTGGCGGCCGTAGTCCATATCGCATATGGTGCGCCGCCGACAGGAGGGCCCGATACAATCGATTGGTTGAAATCGTCAGCTTGGCGCTGCTTCGTTCACGCCACTTCGGGTGTCCGCCCGTCGATCGACGGCGTTCGCATGCGCGCCAAGCGCCCAAGTGCTCGATATCCGCGATTTGGCCCTGGCGCGACCACGCGCTGTTGGCTGAACATGGGACGCAATTCCCAGTTGCAAGCAGGCTCCGCGAAGCTTCGCCTTGTACATTAGATTATCGGCATTCCGCACGAGATCATCAAAGCAGGCATCGCCCGGTGGCACGACCAAGCCCCCAACACTGCAATTCAAGCTGTCGCCTTCGGCTTTGATCCTGTTCATGGCCTTGTGCAGCCTCAGGGCCACCGTCTTGGCTGCAGCTTCGTCTTTGACGCTCATGAAGATCAGGAATTCATCCCCGCCGACGCGCGCAAAAATGTCATTCTTGCGGATCATCTTCCTGACTGCGGCCCCGTAAGCTCGCAGGCAAGCGTCGCCGGAAGCATGTCCCTGGACGTCGTTGACCTTCTTCAATCCATCCAGGTCCGCATAAACCAATAGCCGCCACCGTCCTGCGTCGATCGCCGAGGGAGCGAGTTCGAAAAACGCCTGTCTGTTTAGAGCGCCCGTCAGGACGTCGCTCCTCGCCAGCCACCACTCCCTTAAGTAAGCCCGGCGCGCCCCAGCCATGACGGCCACCACCGTTGAGATCGCGACAAACCGCATCCCGAAGTTCCACGCGAAAGCAGCCGCGGCGTACGGATAGAGATTGAATCCATTGAGGGCGAGGGTGAGCACCATACAGCCGACGCCGATCAGTTGTCCGGCTCGCCAGCCGAGTGACCAAGCGGCGATGCAAATCACTAGCAAATAGGCTGGTCCGAACCAAAGATCCGGTCCGGTAACGAGGTCTAGAAAAGCCGCAGCATCCGTGCAGATCAGGACCATGACCCATGCCGAGGCTGGGCGGAGTCGCACCATCTGGTCGAAAATGCGCGGCACGGCGACGGGATTGGGAGGTGTCCTGTGCATTCATTACATTTTTGCCATCAGCCCGTGAACAAGTCGTCTCGACCTCCGGTAAGTAATTGCACGTGCCCGGCAACGAGATCGGCATTTGCAGGCAGCCGGCCATCCTCCCCTTTTGACCTGCCCCCGGATGATTTGCCCGCTGGCGGCGAACGGTCGCTTTTGACGGGGCACGCTCAAGCGTAGCTCGTCTCCTTGTGGCGGTCTTGTTCAAATCGGCGATCCGGTCGCTCCTGGGGACATTCTGACCTGCTCGAGACCGCGATCATCCGGTACGGCCTCTCAAAGTCAATCAATACTCCGAAGGTAGACCCTGACTGATGTGCCGTTCGCTGATGAAAGGTCGGCATGCATTTTGCTTAGTGGATCACCATGTATCGGGTGTTTGAAAAACAGCCCTGCTTGGGCTCCACGTACCCAGCCAATCCGAGCCGCAAGAAACATGAAGTTGAAACCCTCGAAGAGGTAAGTCTTGCCTTTGATCACTTTGCCCGTGTCAATCTGCACGACGCAGCTATACGCATCGAGGTCCTTGATCGTCACCGAGGCGCAGTTGGATGCGGCGTCCATCTCGCGAAATTCGACCGCTTTGCTCATCGACGCACGCTGGCATCTGAGAGATTTCGGAACCGTTTGAGACGTTCGTTAAATTTGCGTGAGCGCCTAAATTCACACCGGTCGATACTGTTGCAAAGAGCGCTTCTCCGGCAAGCAGCCGATTGATGCCGCGGCGGCGCCAGAGACCGGGAATGGTTCAACAGGGGCGCGGTTCTGAAACGCTGCGCTGGTGAGGCACGAAATTATCCGCGCCGACGTGTTCAACGGAATTGGCCAGACCCCGGCGGGACGCGAAGGGGAATGACGAGAAGGCACGCTGAGAGCCGCCAGTGGCCGCACTTATCCGAAAAGGCGCCGAAACCAACTCCTGTCATTCGGATCAATGGTGGATTGCCCTGATGCTTCAATCAAATAGCTCCCGAGCACGAATGCCTGTTGCTTTGACATCAAAAGGCGCGAGAGATCAGGGTCCTTCGCGTCCAGCGCCGCGGCGGAGCGAATACTTTCTAGCCGCAGCATAATTCGATCGCCGAGATCCTGATGTATCCAGCCGACTAGCGCTCCGTGACTGTCCACGGGGATTCTCCCGATAGTGAAGAATTGAACCTGACGGATTCAGCGATCTCCTGCAACGCGTAACGCAGCTCCAACTCGAAGCGCGGCAATCCGGGGGGGCCGCGCTAAAACGTTTCGCACGGGCGAAATGCCCTCTCGGGCCGGTTATCCCTAAACTGCGCGCCCCCGGGGTGATGCACAGCTGACCTAAGGGGGTAACGACAATATTAAGCTCATTCCTGCAGCAAATTTGAAACGCGGGGCCCGTAAATGCTCGTTCCCGGAAGGGGGCGATCAAATGTCTACTGCTCAGGTATATCGCAAGCTTGCTGAGAGTCAGCGCCGCTTGGCCGAGCTCTCCGACTTTCCCCTGATGAGGGGTCGCTATCTCGCATCAGCCGAGAGGTGGGAGAGACTGGCGCAGCAGAAGAGCTTGGCAGAAATGCCGACGGGCGAAGCGCGCGGCCAGGAGCATTCTTCATAGTGACCAAGGCCATGCCGCGACATAGCGATAACTGGATCGCGGTGGCAAGTGAGACGGTCCGAGCGACGTCAGAACTCTACTCTCGCGTTTGCTGGTGTCCTCCGCGGCCGGTGAATCGTCGCGTCGCCGATCTTGGTGCGCCGCGTGCCGCACGGCGCTCCTGTGACCGTACCCGCGCATACTTTCGCCCAGGCGAGTAATGGCGGGCGGCCCAGACTCCGCCAAAAGCAATCAGTACCGCCATGACGGCCAGACTGTATCCAAGAACTTCGCGCATGCGCGTGACGGCCTATAATTCACGAGACGCAACGCGGGTGAAACAACCCGCTCACTCGTGTTGCCCCGGTCTTCTCTTCATTGCCAAGACGAAGCCAAGCCTTCCGAGTTCCTCGAGGCCGGCGCTTCGCCCGCTGGTGTCACTTGCTTGCACGGTGGCGTTCGCGGCTTGCGGCGCTTGCGGTCTCCGCGCAGGCGAGTGGAAATACCCGGGCGGGGGACCGCCATGGCTTCAAGACGTCTAGTGAAAGCCGCGCGCCGTTCACAGACCGGGAGCCACGACAGGCCCATTGGCGCCAAAGAAGCGCCGAGAGTCAGGGGGCTGAACCCTCGGTGCTCTACACGCGGATGCGGAGTGCCCCTGTCGGAGAGCTTCCTACCCATATGGCGCGCGAGTCTGCTTTACAGATCAGGCGCGCTGCACCACCTTACCGGTAACTGGAGCGAAGGCGTAGCGTCGAGAGGCAGATCCTCCCCAATTGGGGAAGACGAATCTCACCTTTGAGATCTCACTGGCTTCTGATTTGTCTTTGGCCGCGCCAGCCAACTTGAGATCGGCTGTGCGTTTCGCCATGACGGTCGGCTGTCAGCTTCACCTCTCTGCAGGCTTCGAGCGCGGCAGCGCCTTCGCGATGCTTTGCGCACCTTCGGCCAGATTCAGACAGTCGCCGGCGCCGCTGCCTGCTTATGGAACGCGGTCTAGTCCTCGCATATGCCGGAGAGTCGTGGCAGTCGCGTGGCTAACGGCCAATCTATTCTTGAGGGACCTTCTCGCACCGACAAAATGAGTTCACCGGACTCAAGGTCGTTTGCAAGGGGGCCCAGCTGCTCCGCCGGGACGAAGTGAGCCTTATCGTAAGCCGCCCGTTTACCTTTCCGGAATGGTTTCGCCGCTATGGCGCCTGGCATGGACATGCCGGCGGCGCGCGTGCGCGAATACGATGCAGACGATCCGTCGATTGTCCCTTTGGTGACGTCCTCACCTGCGTCTGACGTTAGGGCCAATTCTGCGGCGGATCCGTGGCGGAAACTTTACCTCACGCCCGCGATGAAATTCACGATCGCCTGCGTGGTCGCGATTGCGTGGGCCGCCTTTAGCGTATGGCTCTCGCTGACTTGGCTAGGCGAGCTGGCAGCGGTTACCAACATGGTGTTCGCAGTGACCGCCATCACCTTCATCGCTTACGTTCCAGGCTTCATGAATGCCTTTCTCCTGACGACCCTGAGTCTCGATCGCAAGCCGCCCCGCCGGGTTCCGAGCACCTATCCCGGGGCGACGATCCTCGTGGCTGCCTATAACGAGGCCGACGCCATTCGCGACACGCTCGAGAGTCTGGCCGCGCAGGATTATCCCGGACCGTTCCAGGTGCTCGTGCTTAACGACGGCTCTACTGATGACACGGTTTTGCGCGCCGAAAAGGCGCTGACAGAATTGCAGTTCCCTCCGAACGCCTCGGTCCGGATTCACGACTTCAAGACCAACCGCGGCAAGTCCGCGGTTCTTAATGAGGGGCTGGCGGCCGCTCGTTACGACTTGATCCTGACAATCGACGGAGATTCGTGGGTCAAACGTGATGGTCTGCGGAAAATCGTCGAGCGGCTGCTGTCGGATCCGATCGATACCCAAGCAGTGGCCGGCGCGGTGATGGTGCGCAACTCTCGGGAAAACCTGCTCAGCCGGGCGCAGGAATGGGATTACTTCCACGGCATCGCGTCGGTGAAGCGCATGCAGGGAATGTATCACGGTACCTTAGTCGCGCAGGGCGCCTTTTCGCTGTACCGGCGGGCGGCGCTGGAAGAAGTCGGCGGTTGGCCCGAATGCGTTGGCGAAGACATCGTCCTGTCCTGGGCGCTCCTCCAGGAGGGCTACCGCATCGGTTACGCCGACGACGCGCTGGCGTTTACCAATGTGCCAACCAAGCTGCGGCAGTTCGCGTTGCAACGAAAGCGTTGGTCGCGCGGCCTGATGGAAGCCTTCAAGGCGCACTGGCCGCTGATGTTTAAGCGCCGCATGTCGACGTTATTCGTTTGGTGGAACGTCTGCTTCCTGCCGCTCGACTTGGTCTACACGCTTGTGTTCATCCCGGGCTTGCTTTTGGCGTGCTTCGGGTATTTCTACATTGCGGGCCCGCTGACGGTCGCGGTGCTGCCGCTTGCGGTATTATGGAACGGCATCATCTTTCGCGTTCAATCCGGCGTCTATGCGCGTGAGGGCCTGCTCGTGCGGCGTAACATCGGCGGCTTCCTATTCTACGCGCTCGCTTACAGCCTGCTCATGCAACCAGTATGCGTCTGGGGCTACCTTTCCGAGTTGCTGGGTTTGCGCAAGACGTGGGACACCAAATGATCGGTTTGAGGACCTTCGCCGCGCTGTCCCTGAGCCTAGCGGCCTCACCGTCTTTTGCGCAGTCAAGTGACCCGCTTCCGGCGGATCGCGCGCCGGCGGCCGCGAGCATCGACGTGTTCGCTTCGACCGACGCCGATCACACCGAAGTGCTGCGTGCCGGCATCAATCTCGACTGGTCGCATGCAGGTGAAGACCGCTACCAAGGCATTCGCCTCGAAAAGGCGTTGTTCACGCCACTCGGCCAAGAAACCACCGGCTTCGAGCGAATCTACGCGCGATATGCGGACAAGGGCGATCTCTGGGCATGGAGTGCCCAGATGGGAACCGACGGCGCGACCGCGCTAGGATCGTTCAACCTCACGGATACTTCGCGCTACCGCAAGGAGCTCTTCATCGAGCGCGATATTCTCGAGACGCCGCGCGGCGTGCAGGAAGGCATCTACTACACGTTCGCGGGGCTCGCGCTGGACGTGCCTTTGACTGACCGCGATACCACCACCGTGGTTCTTGCGGGGCAGGAGTTCACCGGCAAGAACGTGCGCCTCCACGTCCGCGGCAACTATGTTCACGTGCTCAAGCCCAGGTGGGGCCTGAGCGTGCAGCTCCGCACGCGTTATTTCCGCAGCACGGTTCCGGGCGAGTACGATTACTTTTCGCCCAAGTGGTATGTGGAAGCGCTGCCCGTGATCCAAGTGCGGCGCTTTTCCGCCGGCTGGCGCTACGTAGTAGCCGGCGGCTACGGCGCGCAACGAGACGCCGCATCGGGCTGGCGTTCGTCGCGCTATCTTAATGCGCAGGTGAGCAGCCCGGCCTCCCGTCGCGTCCAGCTTAAGGCCAGTCTTGTCTACAGTAACACGCCCGTCGGCAGCGGCTATGTGTACGATTACCTGCAGGGAACGCTTAGCCTCACGACACGCCTGTGATGTCATTATCCCTGATACTGCCGATGCCGTTTCCCGGGGGGGCTGATTTAGCGATTCATCGGCACCTCAGTCCCGCCAGGGGCCGCTCCAGGGGATTGGCAGCTTCCTCAACTTTGGACCACCGAGCGGGGATCGTCCACCTACCCTCGTCCACCTGCATAGCCACAGACCATCTGTTGCAGCTGTCGGAAGGTCGATGGCCTCACACCCCGAAAACGCACGAGGCTGCAGTGACTCACAGCGTGAGGTAGATCGCCAGGCCGATGATGCCCCACGAAAGCAGGGACAGATAGAATGCCACTGAGAAGCGCAACTCAGGCCAGGTTCCGCGATCGGCAACGGGTGCGGCCTGAGTTTGCGGCACCGATGACCTGTCGGCCGGGTGCCCACGTGGATCGGCCTTGAGTAGAGCTGCGCTGAGTCCCGCCGGCGATATTGTTTGGTCCAATTGGCATCCAAAGAACACACCGCTCGCCCAGGCCACTTGTGCCGTCACCATCCTCTTGTCGGGTAAGTCGAGCGTTATAAGATCACTTGGCGAGAGAGTCGTGCTCTGCGTCTCGATAAGAAGCCCGCGGGGCGATATGTCGCGGATCACAACCGGAAATTCGTCCGCGGACGGTGGATTTGCGGTTGCTGACAGCGTGAGGGACCTGCGATCGGATTGGCGCCGCTCGGCCTTGCCAGTGACCTCGTCGGTGAAACTTCCTTCGCCAGTTGTCGACCGCTTGAGAACTGCGTTGAGCCGCATGAATCTCTCCCTTCGAAGGCGGGAGTATGCGCAAAGGAGGTTAAGAAACGCTCTGCCGTAAGAATAGGCGTTTCCCCGCTCGCTTTTTCGTTCGAACCCAGCCCCGAGCCTCACCAGGCGCTCAGACATGGCCTCCAAAGCCGTATGTCCTGTTGGCACCTGCCCGGCGATGCGGTCATCTGCCTGCCTTCCCAGGCCGTTCCATTGATGTCCTCGCCTGGCGACCGACGGTTGTAGGATGTCCCATTTTGGCGCGAACCGGTCTGAGCTAACTTTCGGTGAGTGGTCGGTTTTGTGTCTTCCCGCTAGGCCGCAACTTAGTGGTTACGCGAGTCGCATTTGACAGGGGTTAAAGATGAAGAGTGTTAAACTAAAGATGGCGTCGACGGTTTTCGCCATTTTGGCAGCCTCTGTCGCTTTCGCCTCACCGGCGAGCGCCACGTTGACTGTGGTATCGCCTTGCGATCCGAGCTTGACGACGCCGGATGCCGTGGCCTGTGCTGGCTATTATTCGGGCAACCTGATCAATGGCAGTCCGAACGACATTTTGAATCAAAAGGAAGCGATTGCTTCTTTGCCAGGCGACTTTGAATGGGATGGCAATTGGGCGGTCCTGGATCCTGAATTCAAGATAACCTCCCTTTCCAACGTCAATAAGCTCGATTTCGGCAAAACCCTTTATGGCAAAACGATCATCGGGGCGCATTTCGGCAACGTCTATGGGCCCGCGGGCAATGTCAGCGTGTTCTGGCTCTTCGATCTTGGTTCCGAAGGCGCCAGTCACGTCAGTCTAGACCACACCAGCGGGTTCTCAAACGCGGTGCTCTATACCACGGGCGTCCAGGCCGTCCCGGAACCGGGTACATGGGCGCTGCTCCTCGTTGGTTTTGCAGCGGTTGGTGGCGCGATGCGGGCAAAAAGGCGCTCGAATAAGAATCCAGCGCTCTCGTACGCTTGACCGTAACCCGAAGCCTGGCAAAGCGCCGCCGCCGAGGGGTCGGCGGCGCTTCTCGTGTCAGCTCTGCAGCGCTCCTTGTCGGTAGGCGACCGACGCTTGCGCGGACGCTCGATTGGCGCATGTTCGGCGGTCGCAGCTTCGCCACCGGCTTGTTTGCCAGTTGCAACAAAAGCTGCGGTTCTGTCGCCGCTGGACAGCTCATCTTCGCAATGGCCGGCGAGACGAATGGCACAGGCACCAAGAACGGCACAGAGACTAGGAGCGTAACCTCCGTCCTCGATTAGAGCGGTCCAGCCCCGTAACCGAACCACGCGCCTGGCTCTGGCAACGACCGCGTTTCGGCAAAGGATCGGCTCCTTGGATCAATTCATGGCGGTGACTGGCCGAAACCGGCCCTCATCGGTTCAAATTTGTCGGCAACCGACTCGCAATTTTGTCCTCCCGCCAGCGTAAGCATGTCCTTAACCATTTGCCTTCATAAATGGTGAGAAAAGAGCTGGGGGCATATGCAATGCGCGTACTGCTGATCGAGGACGAGCCGACTACCGCCAAGGCGATCGAGCTCATGCTGACGACAGAGGGCTTCAACGTCTACTCGACCGATCTCGGCGAGGAGGGCTTGGAC
>NZ_JAANOZ010000022.1 GCF_011320115.1 Croceibacterium segetis
ATCTCCAAACCTCGCAACCCTCGTGACGCTGAACATTATGTTGTGCCCACGAATGGCAGCTAACCCCACTGCGGTCATCCCGCCGGGAAAAGCGGACCTTCAAAGCGGCCCGTCTGCACACGACCCAAAGCGGAAGTTCGCTCAGTAGACCTGGGCTCGCTCTATACCTCAAATTAACTCACGAAATTTCTCACCGGCCGGAACTAATGCGCGGCTTCGATCTTGATCAACGCAAGGCTTCCAGGTGGCAGCGATGCTGGCACCTTTGGGAAGACGGGGCGAGGCGTAATGTTTGAGGTGAGCCAACTTCTTGAGACAGAAGACTACATCGGGCGCCGGGCTCAAACGCGGCGTATCGTGGACTTACGGGCACAGGTTCGTTGTGGAAGCGAAACTTGGCGGCCGATTAGAGTCGTCGATCTCTCGTCTACGGGATTCCGCCTAAGCTGGCTTCCGTCCTGTTCGACAGACTGCAGGATTTGGCTTCGCATTGAAGGGCTCGAACCGCTCCCAGCGACGATACGCTGGAAGAACAACGGCGGGGTAGGATGCGAGTTCATACGCCCCCTTAGCGCCGCTGTGCTGGACCATTTGTCCCGCCGGCAGATATGACATCGGCAAGTGGCACGACGTCGAGTCCTCAAAACCGAGTGGTGGTCCGATGAAGCACTGTCTTCTGGTTGACGACTCACGAGTGATCAGAATGGTCTCTCGTCACATGATCGAGAGTTTAAGCTTCGCCGTCACTGAAGCCGAGGACGGCCGACAGGCGCTCGACGCATGCAGGCTGTCGATGCCGGACCTCATACTTCTCGATTGGAACATGCCTGTGATGGGAGGGATGGAATTTCTGCGTGAGCTCCGCAATTCGAAAGAGGGCGACAAGCCCAAGGTCGTATTCTGCACCACGGAATATGATGTGGACTGCATGCGCAGCGGATTTGCGGCCGGTGCCAATGAGTACATAATCAAGCCATTCGATCAGCAAACGCTCGAGATAAAGCTGCAGCAGATCGGCTGCACCTAACGTCGGCTTTCCACCCATTGCGGGGGTGTTGTCAGAGCAACTGCACCAGTCGTTGGAGTGCGAGTTTGTCGGCACCTTGGCGGTGTGATTGAGCTGAAATCTTGGCCAAGCGCCGCCGTTCCTGGAACTTTGCCGGCGACGAGAGCAAGACTGACAGCGCCACTTCTCTGCCGCGTAGAGGCTAAGGTGCAGTTGCTCTGACAGTGCCCGCGCGCGGGATCGCGGGCCATTGTCACGCATGCCCGCGAGGGCGAGGCGTATCGCTCCCCGCCGCAGCTCCGCTCAGCCCATGCAGTATCCGCCGAAGCGCCGGAAACACGCCCCGCACTCCGTTTCGCATGAACAGCGATGCGCTTTTTCGAAAGCGTTTCCCTCGCTGACTTGGGTGGGTTATGAAATAGCCAAATTGAGGGGCGACTCACATGCATCTGCGCAAGTCGTTTTTGCTCGCAATGGTATGCCTCAGCATCTCGGGGTGCACGATCTTCGCCCCTCGTTTCGATCCATACGTCTCCGAAAAGACAAACTCGGCGTACACCGAGGTGGCTGAACTGTTGTCGGCCGCTGAACTTGGAAAGTATGCGAAAGCGGACACCTTCAAGGACGCGATTGACAAGTATGCGAGCATTGACGGTCAGCTTGCTGCCGCCGAGCAGCGCGTTACGCTGTTGAATGCGCCGAGCAGGCCGAGCCAGACCGCTCGAGACTTGCTGGTGCGCCAGATCGAGAGTTGCCGGACTCAAGTAAAGAACCTCGCTCAAGATCACCGCACTAGCGGTATTCCGCCTGAGGCCGGCAGAACCGGACCCGTCTTGATTTCATGCGACATGGCGGCACGCGCCGCCGATGCGATGAAATAAGGAACATCGCCATGGCTGATCTTTCCGCGTTCAATCCGAACAATGTCGATGATCTCGCCAGCAGGATTGTGCAACAAGTGTCGGGGGAGGCCAAGACTTGGTGGGACAAGAATAGTGGACTCATGACCGGATATGTCCGGAGCCTGGCAGAGGCTGCCTTCCAAACGACGACTGCCCTGGCAAACGGCACGATTACCGCGGTGCAAGCCAACAGCGCCACCCGCGCCCAGAAACTTGCATTCGAGCAGACCGTCGAGTTCACGGAGTTCGAGACGCTCGTCCTGGCCCAGCGCATAGTGGACGCTGTCTTCACAGTAATTGGCTGGGTCATCTACAACAGGACCGGGATCAACCTCACTCCGGGTCTTGTGCAACCGAAAGCTGCTGCCGGCGGCACCTGAACAATGGGGTCCGACAGGATCAGAGCACTGCACTCCGGTTGTGGGCAGGTCACAGGCGACCGGCACAGCTGCGAGCACACTGGACGCGAGAAGCAACGCCTCCATCCAACAAACGTCCATCAAACTGTTCGCGCTTACAACTGCGCAGTCAGAACGCCGAGGCGTATGCAAGGATGGTGTTGCGTTACCAGCGCCTGATACAGGCGGGCGGGATTCCATAATGGAACTAACTTCGAGGTGCAGCTGAAGGGAGAGGTACAATGGCAACTGGAGTCCAGATGCTTGAGCTGGCGAGAAGCCGGATTGACCAGCGCTACGTGAACGTATGCGTCCCCAAGAATAATCCAAACTGGCAAGGGCCCTGGGACTGCGCAGAGTTCATGTCGTGGCTCGTCTACCAGCTCACGAGAAGACTTTATGGCTGTGTCGATGATGACGGAGATCCTGCGACCGTCGAGGCCTACACGGGCGCGTGGGAGAGAGACGCAAAGCGGCTCGGTCGGCTTGTTCCATGGGAGCTGGCGGCCGGTATCGCGGGTGCGGTCCTGCTTCGGTATCCCCCGGTGCCCGGCAGCATGGGACACATTGTGGTGAGTGACGGCGTCGGAGGCACGGTCGAGGCCATGGGGAAAAGATGGGGCGTAACAACGGGCAAGTCCTCGGGTCGGGACTGGGACACGGGAATACTGCTACCCGGGTTCGAGTACGACGCACCAAGTCGCCTGGTCCTCTCACCGCCGGGGATCATCTACGCCATCGGGCGGCCAAGGCTGGACCCGGAGGTCACCAAGCGAATACAAACGGCGCTCCTCGGCTTTGGCGTTGACCCCGGGCCAGTTGATGGCGTTTTTGGCGCGAATACGACCGCCGCGGTGGCAGCGTTCCAGTCCATGAAGGGACTTGTTGCGGACGGGAAGGTTGGTAGACAAACCGCTCGCGCGCTAAAGATTTCGCTCGTTTAACAAGCTCGCATGAACCTTCTCTTGAGGACGGTCGGGTTGGAACGACTGGGCGAATCTCGCTGGCTGTTGTGACTCTTCGTGTGTCAACACTTCTGGCCATGCCGTTCTCGAATCAGCCGCGGATCAAGCCGCAGAGCGCCAATTTTTTACTCGTTGCCCCTTCTTTCACAGAAGCCGAAAGTCGACTCTGCTTTGCTTGGTGTCGCCGGCACGATAGTGTCTCTGCGTAAGTATATTCGCGACTTCCGGGGATGTGCGCCGGTATGCCGAATGCCCATTATGGCCATTACACAGGTAAGCTCATCTTTGAGCCCCTCCCCGACGGCAGGCGCATGCGGGTCTTGTGTGCTTTCGGGTTCATGGAAGCTGACGGCCTGGTGTTGTCAGAGCGACTGCACCGAGCCGACTGGGGACGTCATCTTCGTCTCCCGGGAGATGGGATTTTGGCCAAACGCCTCCGGTCCTGGAACTGAGCCGGCGACAAGAGCGAGACTGACAGCTCGGCCGCTCTGCCAGTCAGAGGTTAAGGTGCAGTTGCTCTGACAGCACCGTCTTCTACTTTCACCGCCCCACGATCTTTATGAACTCCGGGTCCCCGCGCAACAGAGCGAGATCGTTGTCGCTGCTCTCCGGATCGGAAATCCGCCACAGCCGGTCCTTGTAACTACTGGAAAGCGCGACCGCGCGCCGCGCACAGTCGAGCGCGCTCTGCCGCGCCGCGTCCCACTCCGGCGTCTCGGGTTGCGTGCGGTGGAGCTTCTGGCCAAAGGCGGCGGCGAGATAGAACCAGAAATCGGGGCGTTTGCGGGCCGCGCTGCTGCCAAGCTCGTCGCCGAGACGGATGACCTGGTCGGGATCGTCCTTGTACAACAAGTCGAACATCAGGTTGAGCGCGTCCTCGACGGTGACCTTGCCCTTGCTGCCGAGCTGCTGGTCGACAAAGCTGGACACCTCACCCTCGCGGGCGACCGCACGGACTGTGCGCTGCTCGGATGCCGCCAGCTCCGGCTGGCGGGTGAGCAGGTACTCGACGGTATGGAACATCCTGATCAGCACGAGCCGCGAGCTGAGATACATGAACAGGAAGCCGCAAGCGGCGCCGAACACCAGAATGATCGGACCGATAACCGGGAGGATTCCTGCCGATGGCGGCGACCCCGCCGGGGCAACATTGACCGCCGTCGTTAGAAACGCGCGAAAAGACAGCAGCGCGTCGTTGACGTTGTGCAGTTCGGCGAGCGTGGCGCCAATGATCAGCGTCGTGAGCCAATCCGAAATCCGTTCGAGATTGGTATTCGAGCTGAGCAGCCGCGTCGCCGCGGCTGGGCGATGAGCCGTTCCTGCGGCGTCGTCGTCGCCCTCCAGCGGCTGATCGCTGGCGGAGACCGGAACCACCGCCCCGGTGCGGTCCTCGGCCGACAACACCCGCGGCACCCCGAACAGGAAGCCGAAAAAGGCTCCGCCGGTAAATGCGGCGAGAAAGATCAGCACCGCGACCCCGGCGGAGACCAGAATGCCCCACATGCTCGCGGCAATCACTGCGATCAGCGCCAATATTACACCGAGCCACAGCAACGTCTCGAGCTGATCGAGCGCGGTGCGGCTGCCGCTCCCAAAGGCACCGGAACCATCAGCACTTGCAGTGGCGCTCGCTTCATCAGCAGTCATCGCAGTATCCTCCCCTGAAGATTGTCGATTCTATTTAATCATCACCATTCTTGCGTCCGCGTGCTGACCAAGTATTCCCGCAACGAGACGCTTCCTTACTTATTTGGTCTTGTGGATCCGTTGAAGCATGGCTTGGTGATAGTTCGGTCCACTTGTGTCCATGTAGAAAATGCGAACCGTCGCGGCGGTATGCGCGCTCTGGCAAATCCGTTGCGCCCGTTTGGCCAAAAGCGGCTCGCGCTTTAGGCGCCGTGACGGGTCCCCTAGAAATTGATCGGAGCAAGCTCTCATGGTCGACGCCGCTACCTTTGACGATGCACCCACAACACACGCCACGGATATCGGGGTTTCCTACGTTGCGAGCAATTCGTTGGGCGCCAAAGAGGTCTCCACGCTGCTTCGCAACGTCTATTCCACGCTGGCCGATCTCGGCCAGGAAAGTGCCGCGCCGGAAGTCCGGCCCGAACCGGCAGCGTCGGTGCGATCGTCGATCAAGCGGGATCACATCGTCTGCCTCGAAGACGGTAAGAAAATGAAGGTGCTCACGCGCCACCTCATGGCCGACCGCGGCATGACTCCGGACGAATACCGGGCGCGCTAGGGCCTTTCGTCGGACTACCCGATGGCTGCCCCCGATTATGCGGACAAACGGCGTGACCTGGCCAAGAAGATTGGCCTCGACCGCAAGCCCGGCCAGCACCGCGGCCGGCGCAAGAAATCCGCAGTCTGAGCTTGCGCTCATGTGCGCCGGCGACGACGAGGTGGCCGTTCCTCGCCGGACGGTGCGGCGAGTTCTACCGCCTGAGTGGGCGAGCCCTGCTCTGGCGGCGCGGTTCGTCGCACCGGGCGCCTCGGCAGCGCGGCGTCGACCTTGGCGCGGGCCTCGGCGTCGTCGCGAAAGCCTTCGCTGCCAGTGACAATCGCCAGGCGGTCTTCGCCAAACAACCCCGACACCATGTGAAAGCCGAGCGCTCGGTACATCTCGAACTGCTCTTCGGAAAAGAACTGGTCGCCGGTCGTCTCGTGCGGAAAGTCCAGGTTCCGCTCGGCATAGTCAAGGACGTAGTCCTTTTCATCACCCGACAGCGATGACTTGACGTACACCAGCAAGCCCTCGCCTCCACCGACATAGGAGATCGTTCCGATCGCCACGTGGGGCCCTTTCATGCAGGGCGCGCAGTGATCGGGAAGACCAGTGGATACCGTCCGCGACATGGCCGCGATCGCCTCCCACGGCAGCGTGATGCGGGCGCCGAGGTCTATCCGCGCGTAGCGTTCGACCCGCAGGAGGGATTCGAAGCCGAGCTCGGGGTCGGCTTCGGCGTCGATGACGAAAATGAGCCGACAGCGCCGCTTGAGCAGGGCATAAACGCCGAGATTTTCGATATGGCCGCCATCGGTCAGATAGACATTGCGGCGGCGTTCGTGGAGGCGATTGAACATCTCGATGATCAGGTAGAACCGGTCGGCCTGCTCGCCGAGGTATCGTCGCAGGCGGTTTGCCCAGGTATCTTCCTCACCGACATAATACGGGTTGGTGAGATAATAGCCGAGGCGCACATTGAGGAGCGCGAGCGTCGGCGAGAGGACCCTGATGGTTTTGCCGCCCATGTTGGCTGACGCCGCCGCACCCGAAATCGCCATCGCACAGGCCAGATCGAGCCGGCTGTCGCGGCGTTCCATTTGCTCGGTTTCGGCGTAGCGGGTGAGCTCGCTGCCAACAAAATACGGGCTGAACAGGAAGAAGTCGGCATCACGCCCGCGCTTATTAGCCGCCAGCGAGCCCTGGACGTTGAGCGCGGCGTTGATCAGCGGGTAGGGCCCGTCGCTCTGTCCCAGCGCGGAAAGCTTGGTGCCGTCGAGCGGCGGCAGATCGCCCATCGCGCGGGCGCTGCGGGCGAGCTTGCGGTTAGCTAACCCCGATGTGTCGCGCTTCCGATCGGGGCTCACGAGAAACGCCTTGCTAAGGCGGTCGCGGTACAGCTGGTGCAGCGAATAACCGTTCGAACGCATCCGTCCCATGAGGAGGAGGCTCACAGCCACCGCCATGAGCAGTCTTCGGAAGTCCGGCGTGGCAAGCATCTCATCCGCCGGAGGTGGGGAAGGGATGAGCCAGGCGCATAGGATCAGGTAGCTCGCCCATATGAGCAGCGGCACGACCAGAGCGGCAAGGAACACTGTGCCACGGGTCAGCCACCGCAAGCCGATCGTTTGCCATTTTTGCGAGCGTTTGCTGGTCTGCAGGAATTTTCCGAGTGCGCTGGCGGCTGCCGAGATCGCGCCCGCAAACGCCAGAAGGGCGCCGGGAATTCCGGTCAGGCTGTCCCACGAAAGCCCCTTGCTCGCGAGCAGATGCGGCCCCTGTGACCTCAACCACTCAATAGCGATCGGCTGAAGTTCGAGGAACAGAACCCCGCCGAGCAGGCACAGCAGGCCCAAGCTGGCAGAGAGGAGATTGCTGGCAGTGTCGCTAGTCGTCCGGTCGAGGGCGGGCACCGAGCGGAGCATCGCCCACGCGAGCAACACCATCCCCAACACAGCTCCCACGACAGTCGTCCAAGCCAAAGACCAAGGTGTCACAAAGGCCAAGGGAGCGGGAAGGTAGAGTAGCGGACTGGGCAGCGAGAAGCCGATGTAGGTGATCGCAACCGCCAGCAGGATAGTCGCCACCACGCATAGGGCGTTGGCGAGAAGGCCCCTCAGGAGGATCACCGCCGCTTCGCCAAAATTGCGGACCGCACTTCGGTTTCGCGGCAGCAGATAATTCGAGTAGTTGCGGATGTGCGCCACGACATCGCTGTCGCGCACATCATCGCCATAGGGGTATTGGCCACCCCCACGCGTACTCATCGCCGCCGAGAGGCAAGCCCCGGCATAGCCTCCGCCCGAAACGGTAGAGAGGTAATCAAACGAATCGAACCGGCCGGCGACCCGCAGCGCCTGAATCGCGCCGATGCACGTCGCCGCCGACCTGATCCCGCCGCCAGACAAGGCCAGACCTGTCGGCCGTGGATCCGGGTCCCGGGGGCTGTCGAGTGGGACCGGCGGCGGCCGCATTTCCCGCCGGCGCTCCAATTCGCTGGCTTCTGTTTGCAGGACTATTTTGAAGTCAACGCTCGGCGTTTCGCCTTTGATTGTCTTGTTCATCAGGCAGCCCCAGTGAATTTCGCTTGTTTCATCGCGAAACTCAGCCGAGAGGCCGAGCCTCGCACCGCCTGAGCCCGGCAAAGATGATCTTTTCGTCCGGGAGCGACAGGTTTGGGCTGCTAAACAGTGCAGCGAGATGATCTACCGTGACTGTGAACGGCATCGGCTCCTCCCACCAGCCTGCCCTTCTTGGCAAGCTAAGGCCCCGCTCTTGAAGCGAAGCGATATTTTAACTTGGGACTCGTCCGATCTTGTTCAGGATATCTGAAATCGCCGTCTCTACAAATACTTTCGAGACTCAGATTGAATCCTCGTGGGAGTCGGATCCAAGAGAGTCGCTAATGATGTCCATCCGGCGCACGAATGTGCCCATCTGGATCTACGGGTGAAGATGGCCGGTCTTTCGGCATTGAACATATGGGGCGTTTATCATCTGCGCTGGCGAATTTCATATATTGCGCGTTATCATCCTGGAAGGCCGCTTCTGGCCGGTTGCAGACTGGCCGCTTTCATTAAGGTTCCGCGGGAAAGCCGACGTGTGTACCGCCATTCGATATTCCTGACGCCTCTCACAATAAACTGCCCCCGACTGTCTCTATGAAGAACTAGTTGCCACCAGGCGTAGCCGCGCTCGATCGTCGACTTGCAACTGCTTGGCTGCTCTGTGGGGCAGTTGACCCAACAGCGGCGGGACGCGCGACGCGCCGACCGCTTTCGAGAACAGGAAGCCCTGACCGAAGTCGCAGCCGAGCCGCTGCAGCCGTTCGGCCTGGGCCATCTGTTCGATGCCCTCGGCGACGACGGCGATGTTGAGGCTCTTGCCGAGGTTGATTACCGCGCGGACGATCGCCTCGTCGCCAGGGTCGATCTCCATATCGCGCACGAAGCTCTGGTCGATCTTGATGATGTCGACTGGGAACTGCTTGAGGTGGCGCAGCGAGGCATAGCCGGTGCCGAAATCGTCGAGAGCGATCTTGACGCCCTGCGAATTGAGCAGCGCCAGCGCTCGGTGGACGGACTCCGCGCCGCGGCCGAGGAACACCGTCTCCGTCACTTCGAGCTGGAAGCAGCGGTTGGGGATCTGCGCCCGGCGGAGGCAATCGAGCACTCTTTCGGCGAAATTGTCGCGGCGGAACTCGGCCGCCGAGGCATTGACCGCGACGTGGCCGAAAACAATCCCGCGGTCGAGCCAGCCGCGCATGTCGGCGATGACCCGGTCGATCATCCGGTCGCTGATCGCTGCGGCGACCTCGAGATCCTCGAACGCCGCCTCCAGCGCGGCGGGATGGCAGATGCGGCCGTTGGTGTTGCGCCAGCGCAGCAGCGCCTCGAAGCCGTCGATCCGGCCGTTCTGGAGGTCGAGCTTGGGCTGGTAATATGGGATCACCCGGTTGTCATCGATTGCGTTGCGGGCCAGCTGGACCATCGACACGCGGCGCCGCAGATCCTCGCGCATGTGCGGCTCGTAGAGCGTCACGGTCGCCCGCCCGGCCGCCTTGGCGGCGTAGAGCGCGGTGTCGGCGCACTTGAGGATCTCCTTGGCGCTGCGCGCGTGATCGGGGAACATGCTTGCGCCCGAGGACACGCGGCAGTCGAGCACTCGTCCGCCGTGGACGAATGGCGCGCGCATCCGCTCCTGGATCGAGCGCGAGAGGCGAAGCAGGTCGTCCTTGCCGTGCAGCCGGGGGACAACGATCGCGAACTCGTCGCCACCGAGCCGGGCGACAGTGTCGTGCTGCCGGACGACGCTGCGCAGCCGCTCGCCAAACATCTTGAGCAGTGTGTCGCCGACGTCGTGCCCGAGCGAATCGTTGATCTGCTTGAAGTGGTCGAGATCGAGCATCAGCACGCCGACCGCCCCACCGCTCTGCCGCGCTCGACTGATTGCCTGGTCCAGCTTCTCCTGAAACAGCGCGCGATTGGCGAGTCGGGTCAGCGGATCGTGGCTCGCGCTCCAGCGGACACGTTCCTCGGCGGTCTTCTCCTCGGTCACGTCGCGGCCGGTGATGATGATCCGCTGAGAGACGCGATCGCTTTCGTGCCCGCGCCAGCCGTTGAACGCGACCCAGCGCTCGCGCCCGTCGTCGGCGCGATTGATCTTAAACGAGGCTTCGAACCGTTCGATATTGCCCGCCCTGATTTCGTTCAGCTGGCGCATGAAGTCGGCCCGGTCATCAGGGTGGATGCACTGCACGGCCAGCTCGAGCGACGCCGGTGCATCCAGCGGGATGCCGAAGATTTGGCGCAGCCGACTCGACCAGTCGCGCTGGTCGAGCTCCGCGTCATAGTCCCACACGCCGAGTCCGGCGGCTTCGGCGGCGAGACGGAAGCGCTCCTCGCTTTCGCGGAGCGCCTGCTCGGCTCGCTTGCGATCGGTGATGTCGAGATGGGCGCCGATGCTTCGCAAGGCATTGCCGTTTTCGTCCCGCTCCATCTTGGTGCGGCTGTAGATCCATCGCACCTCGCCCGTGATCCCGTGGACGATACGGAACTCGGACTGGAACGTCTCTCGCGTCTCAAGACACGATTCGACTTCTTGCCGAAAGCGCTCCCGATCTTCCGGGTGCACGTACTCGAGTAATTCCTCAAAGGTGATTGTCTCAGTTCCGGCCGGCAGCCCAAGCTGTTCGACCAATTTTCCCGAAACGTACGCCAAACCATCAGCTTCGGCCTCAAAATCGGCCAGTCCGGTCGCCTCCTGAACCAACCTCAGACGCTGTTCGCTCCGACGCAAAGCATCCTCGGCGGTTTTTCTCTCGCTCACGTCACGCGAAATGCACATGTGCGCCTTGCCCCCGCCTTGAAGCGCAAAGGGCACTGAATGTGCTTCGACATGATGCCGGTCGCCGTTCATGCCGACGATTTCGTAATTCCACACCACGGTCTCACCCGCGAGCACGCGGCGGTGAACGTCAACGCAATCGGCCAGGTATTCCGGCATAACAGGCACGTGGCCCGAGCCATTAAGGGTCTCGAGGTCTGGCGCCTCGAGCAGTTCGAGACCGCGCGGGTTGATGTAGGTGAGCCGTGACTCGTCGTCGAACAGCTTCACGCAATCGGGCACGGCATCAAGAATCGCTCTAAGCCGTGCCTCGCTTTCGCGTAGTGATTCCTCGGCTCTCTTTCGATCGGTTATGTCGAGGTGTGCGCCGATGCTGCTGAGCACGTCACCCGCTTCATTGAAAGTGACCTTGGTATTGCTCGAAATCCAGCGCACCTCGCCGGTGTCTGCCCGCACGATGCGAAACTCGAATTGACAGCAACCGCTCCGTTCGGTGCTACGTTGGACATGTTGCAGAAATCCGTCGCGATCATCAGGATGCACTAACTTCAACCACTCATCGTGCGACAGCAAGGTTGTGCCCGCCGGAAGTCCAACCTGGTCAAGGAACCGTTCCGAAAAGTGGGAAATCCCCTCAACGCTAGCCTCAAATTCTGCGAAGCCGGTCGCTTCCTGCACAAGCCGTAGGCGCTCTTCGCTGCGCCGAAGTGCATTGTCAGTCGCCAATGCATTGGCGCGAGAATCTCCACGGCTATCAATGCCATGCTCCGTTTCTGCTTTATCGAACGGCGGAGACATCCCACTTCCTGCGCCAACTGCAGAAAGTTGAACTGCATAAGTTCAGTTTCGATGTGTTTAAGGAGCGCTAAGGGCTTTCCACGCCTGGTCAACAGCGCTCCTTCCGCGAATGGCCGATAGCCGACCGTCCGGTCATGAGCGGAATGCCCAAAACAGCAGTTGGACCGCTATCGCCGCTGAACGCGATCGCGCTATGTCTGCAATCGACCGATTGCGGACGTTGACGGTTTTCCAGGAAACAGACCCTCCGTTTAGCTCCCCAAGGCGCGTTCAGCCTCGGTCGGCACCTGTTCCACTTTGGCCCTCGGCAGTACGAGCCGACAGACGAGTCCCTCTGGTCGGTAATCGACGCTGACGTCGGCCTGAAACGTCCGCTTGACCATCCCCTCGATCAGCGTGGTGCCAAATCCCCGCCGGCTTGGCGGCTTCACGGGCGGCCCACCCGTTTCGCGCCATTCGATCGCGAGCATCGGTTCGTCCTCCTTGCGTGTGCCCTCACAGGTCACGATGACCCGTCCACGGGGGTCGCTCAGGGCGCCGTACTTGGCGGAGTTAGTCGCAAGCTCATGAACGGCGAGCGCGAGCGGCTGGACCGCTGCCGGGCTCAGCGCCACCGGCTCGCCTTTTATGACGACATTTGCTCCCTGCGAGTCGCTGAAATGGGCGAGTTCAGCCTGCAACAGCGCGCTCAGGTCGACGTCTTTCCGCTCGCCTCCCCAAAGCAACGTCTGCGTGGCTGCCAGGGCCCTCAGGCGCTCGTGCAGCGAGTGCGCCAATTCTTCGACACTGGTCGCGCTTCTGGCGCTGAGCGACACGAGGGAGCTGACCACCGAAAGTACGTTCCGCACGCGATGATCCAGTTCGTGCGCGATGACCTCGCGTTGCTCTTCCAATTTCTCGCGTTCGGTTATGTCCCGATGCACCACCGTCAGAATGGTCTTTCCGTCGACCGATCGCCGCGACACTGCTGCCTCGGCCGGGAAGTCTTCACCATTCTTCCGACGGCCCCAAACCTTACGCTGATCGCCCATCAGCCGGTTGGCCAACCCTTCTTGCGAGGCGAAGTCCCGCAGGTGACCGGCATGCTGCGCGCGGTGGCGCTGTGGAAGCAGCATTTCCACCTGCTGACCCAGCACTTCGTCCGCGCTGTAGCCGAAGGATTGTTCCGCGGCCTTGTTGAAAAGGAGAATGTGCCCCTCTTCGTCCGTGCAAATTATTGAATCAGCGATTAGCTCGAGAAGGTCAGCACTCATCAACCTGTGCTGAGCCGATTCCGGCGCGAACGAAAACGCAGATTTAGACCCTCCCGCTTCGCCCGACAGAAAGGCGGCAAGGCTGGTCCGTTCCTGTTCCAGCAACGCTTCCAGGCGTGCGAGCTGGTCCGGATCGGTCTCGCTCTCGATCAGCTTTTCAAAACGCTCAATGTTTAGGCGTGTAATCCACTCCATGGCCGCAACCCCCGAAAAACCGGGCCCTGGCTATCCCCGAGTCGCCAGATATTATCACGGCTCAGTCGGAGTTGCGAAGATTCCGAGTTTAATGACTAAGAGTTACGCCGTATCCGGCTTTGACACTAGCGTCAGTAAGAACCGGCAGAGAGCCCTACTTCACTCCTCTCGAAGTCGACAAGAACAGCGATTTGGCTGAAGTCCTTGTTTCTGCTTATAGACATTTGGGTTGGACCAATCCGCACATGTCCGCGTTCCACCCATTCCGGACATTCAGGGAATGCCCGCTTCGACCCATTGGGGACATTAGCGCCGCCGCGGGAGCGGCGGCGCTGACGTTCAAACTTCCGTTGCCTCGGCAAGTTCGAGCGCATCTTCGATGTCCACACCCAGGTAGCGCACGGTGCTCTCGATCTTGCTGTGCCCGAGTAGTATTTGCACAGCACGTAGGTTGCCGGTCTGCTTGTAGATCATGGAGGCCTTGGTTCGACGCAGTGAGTGCGTGCCGTAGTCCTGGGGCTTGAGCCCGATCGCGGACACCCACTCATCGACGAGCCGGCCATACTGGCGTGTGCTGAGATGGTTCGCATGATCGATCCGGCTCGGAAAGACGAAGTCTTCGAGCGCGCCGCCTCTCCGTTCCAACCACGTGAGCAGTGTCGATCGCGCTGGCTCGAGAATTTAAGACTGGACGGGTCGGCCCGTCTTTCGCTGAACGATCGTCGCGCGGTCACGGATGGCATTCCCGCTCACCAGATCGTCTGTGCGGATTCGGACCAGGTCGCAGCCGCGCAACTTGCTGTCGATCGCCAGGTCGAACAGCGCCCGATCCCTGAGGCGCCCCTCCTGATCGAGCCAGAAGCGGATTGCCCAGACCTCCTTTTGCTTGAGCGCCCGCTTCGGCCCAACCTTGCGGCCGACATTCCATGCCTGCCTCGGATGACCATCGAATTCTGAGTAGCCCATTTCATTTCTCCATTGGGTCGGCATGACCCGCTGGAGGAATGGTGGCGCTGCCAATGTCAGCTTTCGGTCAGCTGGCCGAGTTCAGCTAACGACCAAAAATGGCGCAATGCCGCCTTATCGAACCAAGACTTGAACGGCTTCGGCTAGCCTATGGATGATCTCAACTGAGCTCGTCAGCTTCACGACCGCCTGAGACCGTTCGTGGCCTTTCAAGCTGCCTATCGTGAGCGCGACCACGCTCGCGTCTTCCATGATCGCGCCAATGCGCGTGCCGAGAAGGGCTATCAGTTCATCGACGTCGTCGTCCACGTCGGACAGCACACCGCGCTGCGCCGCACAAGTCCATAACCAGCTTTGCGGTCTGCCTCTTCATTCCATTCGACTTCCTTGTCGAACCGAGCATTGGTGCGTTTGTGAATGACGCCGGTTCGAGCCGGCGCCTGCCCTGACTGGTCTCGACCGGCAGGGCTTCGGGTGGTGGAGCAGCAATGAGCTGCTCCGTTGAAGGAGACCACTCATGGCAGGCAAGCCAACCCGCCGGTTTGCACGAACTCGCGCGAACACCGATAAATCAACCGAAGCAAATGTCGTCGCGGCGAAGAGCGACGCTCCAGCCATTCCGAAGGCGCATACCAAGATCAGCAAAGTGCTGATGCTGCTAAACCGGGAAGAAGGTGCCACCGTGACGGAGATCGTGACCGCAACTGGCTGGCTTCCGCACACCACCCGCGCCGCGTTGACGGCGCTCAAGAAGAAGGGTCACACGGTAACGAGTACGAAGACCGACGGCGTACGCACCTACCGCATTCTTATGGCGCCGCGGATAGAGACTGAAGCCTCGACCGCGTCTGAGAGCACGCCCGACGCATGAGCATCGAGCAGCGCATCGTTGCCATCGCGGCGATGTCATCGGCCGAGAAGAAGGCCGAGTGGCATCGCCACACTGGCGCCTCCGCCCCGGCGGCGTTCGGCTCGGGTCTGCTCGGTCGGGCCCTCGCCAATGAAGCTCAGCTCAAGGTTTTCGGCGGCGGGCTGACCAAGGCCGAGCTGCGACGGTTGGCCCAGTGCAATCGTAAGGACGAGAACGTGCGCGATGGGGCGGCGACCGGTGCTGTCAAACCGGGTACCTGGCTGTCGCGAACCTGGCATGGAGACACTCACAACGTCGTCGTGCTCGACAGAGGTTATGAGTACCGTGGCGCGCGGTATCGCTCGCTATCGGAAATTGCCCGGCTCATTACTGGTGCGCAGTGGTCAGGCCCGCGCTTCTTCGGGCTGCACAGCCCACGGCTCGGAACGTTGAAGGTCAGCAGCGATGGCTAGCGGAACTGCGAAGCACCCGCGCTGTGCCATCTACACGCGAAAGAGCACCGAGGAAGGGCTCGAGCAAGCGTTCAACAGCCTTGATGCCCAGCGCGAGGCATGCGCTGCCTACATCCTCTCGCAGCGTCACGAGGGCTGGACGCTGCATCCCGACCTCTACGATGATGGCGGGTTCACTGGCGGCAACATGGAACGTCCTGGGTTGCGGCGCCTGCTCAGCGATGTGCGAACGGGCCGGGTCGATGTCGTTGTTGTCTACAAGGTTGATCGGCTGACCCGCAGCCTCGCCGACTTCGCCAAGATTGTTGAGATACTCGACAATGCCGGCGCGTCGTTCGTCAGCGTCACTCAGGCGTTCAATACCACCAACTCGATGGGCCGGTTGACGCTTAATGTCTTGCTCTCGTTCGCGCAGTTCGAGCGCGAGGTCATCTCCGAGCGCATCCGCGACAAGATCGCGGCGTCCAAAGCTCGGGGCATGTGGATGGGCGGGCCGGTTCCGCTCGGTTACCGGGTCGAAGAGCGCAAGCTCGTAGTTGTACCGGAAGAAGCTGAGCGGGTCCGTCACGTCATGCGGCGCTATCTTGAGTCGGCAAACGTGTTCGACCTGCTCGACAAGCTTCGGCTGGAGGGCGTGGTCAGCAAGGTGGCGAAGGGCAGAAATGGAACTATTCGCGGCGGCGTCTCATTCACGCGCGGCGCGGTGTACCACCTGCTGGCGAACCCAGTTTACATCGGGCTGACTAGACACCGCCAGAAGACCTACCCCGGTCAGCACGATGCCATCGTCGAGGCCGAACTTTTCGATGCGGTGCAGGCCCGCCTTGCCGAACGGACCAATCCCCGCACGTCGCCCCGCGCCAAGCGCTGCGTCAGTCTGCTGGCCGGTCTGATCTATGATGAGAAGGGCAGGCCGATGTCGCCGTGCCACACGCGCAACCACGGCCGGCGCTACAGCTACTATGCTTCCAACAAGGCCGACGGATCGAAAGAGTCCGCTCTGCGCCTACCAGCCGGCGAGCTAGATGCTGCAGTCCGCAACGCGCTCACCTCACTGCTCGCCAACTCCGGAACCTTGCGGTCGCATCTCCCCGAGATCGAGGCATCGGACTATTTCGCACTTGCTGACCATTGCAACGATCTCGCCGAGCGCCTTCGCGCGATGACCATCTCCGAAGTGCGTAACCTGTTTTCGCAGCTCAGGCTGGAAGCTGTGGTCAGTCGGCACGAGGTCGCTGCAACCATCAGTTCGCAGGCGCTCCTCGCTCTGGCCGACCTCGAGCATCACGCTGATGCTCGTGTCTCTCTCGCTGTCCCTACGATCGCCGCAACCTTCGGTCATGAGCAGCGCCTGCGACTGGACGCCCCAACTTCGGGTGCGATGCCAAGAGATGCGCGTCTGGTCGAATTGGTCGCCCGTGGATTCGCGAGTCGGGACCAGCTCCTGGCGATGGACGGCCAGGAGCTCGCAGCAATGCGGCTCACCCAGTACCGCCACCTCGAACGCACCGCACGTCTCGCCTACCTCGCTCCTGACATCATTCGCGCAATCCTCGACGGGCGTCAGCCAAAGTCGCTCAGCGCCCGCATGCTGGCGCGGCTCGGTTCGTTGCCGATGAGCTGGTCCGAGCAGCGCGTGATGCTAGGGTTCGAGGGCGCCTGATCCCAAATCGCTTTGTAGGGCGGAATTTCGAACGCGGAGAATCGCTGTTCTTTGCCGCGTGATTGGCGGCAACCGACCGTCTCGCGACCTACAAATGTGCGCATTACCCCCAGCAAGGCCGCGGAAATACGCGGCTTTTACGTGGTAATATCGGCTGTCCTACGAAGTGCGAAATTTCGTACGACTGCGTGGTGAATCCTGCTGGATTCGAACCAGCGACCTACTGATTAAAAGTCTCTCATCCCGCACATTGCTCGACTTCGGCGCACTTCGCTAGTGCACGTTATCTCTCTGTAGAACTGCGATATTATCTGCGCAATCCACCCCTCAACGATTCACATTTTCGCTCTCTTCTGCTACCTAGCTGCTACCTGAAAGGAGCGGGAATGAAGCAGAGACTGACCGTACGTTCGCTGAAGGACGCCCAGCCCGGTGACCGAGACTCAGTGCTCTGGGATGCCGACCTGAAGGGCTTCGGCTGCAAGATTACACCCGCCGGGCGCAAGACCTTCTTCTACTACTACAGGACGAAGTCAGGCCAGCTATGAGAAGACGGGCCAAACTTACGAAGTTTCGATCTTCGAAACCGACCGGTACGAGATCCCGCTCAACGACGCCCTGGAGACGACCAAAAACGTCTACAATTACGTCGACGTCGATTCGAAGAATGAGCGCAGCTTCGCAAAGGAACTGGAGGCAGCCGAGGAGGTCATCGTCTACGCCAAGCTCCCTCGCGGCTTCACCATTCCGACGCCAGGCGGCAGCTACAACCCGGATTGGGCAATCGCCCTCGAGGCCAATGGGCATCGTCAAATCTGCTTCGTGGCTGAGACCAAGGCCGACACCTCAGAGGAGCAACTTCGACTTGCCGAGCTCCAGAGCATCGACAGCGCCGAGTGCTACTTCCGCGACGTCTCTCCCGAGGTGATCTTCAAGAAGATCGAGAGCTTCGACCAGCTGATGGAGGCCATCTCCTAAGGTGCGCGCAGGCCCCGTGTCGCTTTCGGCCACCTGTAAGCGCCCGTTGGGGCGATTAGCTGGTTGAGGCTGGTTGAAGCGATCTGAATAGCGAAGCAGTATTGGTGCGCGCATCTCCTCGTGCATGTGAAAGCAATACGAGGAAATTGAAATGTACCTCAATGAAGTAGCAGCTGCCGACTTGCTCGGTGTTTCCCCCAAGACCCTGAGCCGCTGGCGGTGGGCAGGCAAGGGGCCCGACTATTACAAGTTCGGCGGAGCGGTCCGCTACAAGACTGACGATCTAGAGGCTTTCGCTGAAGACTCTCGTCAGGAGGTGGCGAGCGCATGAGCACCGCCCAAACTGCCATTTCATATCTGGAACGAGGGTGGCCGCTGGTACTTCTCCGCCGCAACCAGAAAGTCCCCCTGCAATCCGGCTGGAAGGACAATCCAATAGCCAACCGGCCGCAACTCGAAGCCAGCATGGAATCTGCTCCGACTGGTCCAAACCTTGGCGGTCGCGAATAACACCGACAGGTCCGGGGCGGTCTCTCACCTTTGCCGCCTGACGGACCCCCGAACGCGGGGCAAGCGTGACAGTCGGAGAGACGACACCCATTCTCCAGGAGAAGCTGAAAATGATGAACAAGGCGCTGTCCGCCAACGAAGCCACCGTTACCCTCACCGAGGCGAACCTTGACCACGATCACCTCTACATCACCCAAGCTAGGCACCTCCTTCCGCCGGACGTTTACGGCGGAGATCGGAAATCCGACCCCTCATCGCGTCTTCTCACGATCACCTTCGAGCCAGGGCAGACCGTCCAAACCGATGTACCGAACGGGCGTAACTTCTTCCGCGAACGTTCCGCAGTGGCCGATTTTTTCCAGCGGACAGGCGCCGCGCCGGGAGACGAGGTTCGCATTGTACGGACTGGGCCGTACAAGCTTCGCATTTCCCCGGTAAGCTGCACGTGACTGAGAAAACACGGTCCCATCCGCCGACAGGACCTGATGATCAATGGGGAGCACCAAAACCTTACGGCAAACTGAGTTGATCTACCGCGACCGCTTTGCGCCAATCTCGGCCATTGCGGTGTTTGCCGTGTTGCCCTGAAAGCCGCCGTTTGTTCAGATTGGCGCCGATGGCCGCCTTGTTGACCGGGAGCGCAGACCGCGGGGGAAACCGGATTCAGTCCTCGCGAAGCCCCTGGCAGCCATGCTCGCGCGCGATCGATTGCCACTTCTCGATCGCCTCTAAGGCCGGCCCTAACTCCGCGCCAAGCGACGTCAGGGCGTAGACCTGGCTCGCGGCGGGCGGCGGCAGGAAGTGCCGCTCGACCAGCCCGGCGCTCTCCAACGCGCGAATCCGCTCTGTAAGCACATTGGAGCTGATGCGCGGGAGCGCCGACTTCAGGTCCGAAAAGCGGTGTTCTCCGTTCTTGAGGCGAAGCAGTATACGCAAGATCCAGCGACCTTCGATGGTCTCGAGCGGATCGCCAGTGATGAGGGGCCGGGGCACCGAGCCTTCGCCTTCCGGCTTACGCCGCCTGGGCTTGCGCTGGCGCCGGACCCGGCCCTTCGGGGCCGATCCGGTGCCACAGCGCGTAGAGCGCCGGCAGGAACACGAGAGTGAGTACCGTGCCGACCAGCGTGCCGCCGATCAACGTGAATGCCATCGCTCCCCAGAAAACCGACTCCGTCAACGGGACGAAGGCCAGCACCGCGGCCAGCGCGGTCAGGATCACCGGTCTGGACCGCTGCACGGTGGCTTCCACCAGCGCATCGAGCGGGCCGAGGCCGCGCTGCCGGTTTTCCTGAATCTGGCCGATCAGGATCAGCGTGTTACGCATCAGGATGCCCGAAAGCGCGATCAGGCCCAGGATCGCGTTGAAGCCGAAAGGCTGGCCGAACAGCAGCAGGATCGGCACCACCCCGATCAATCCCAGCGGCGCCGTCAGCAGCACGATCGCCATCGCCGAGAAGCTGCGGACCTGCAGGATGATGACGATCATCATCAGCAGAAACATGATCGGGAAGATAGGCAACAGGGCGGCATTGGCCTTGCCGGCTTCTTCGATCGAGCCAGCCATATCGATGTGATAGCCCGCGGGAAGGCTGGCGATCACCGGCCGCAGCTTCACGAACATTGCGTTCGAGACATCCGGCGGCCGCAAACCGTCGGCGATATCGCCGCGGACGGTGATCGTCGGCACGCGGTCCCGGCGAAGCAGCACCGGATCTTCCATTCGCACTTCGACCTTGCCGACCTGGGTAAGCGGCAGGCGTTCGCCGCTCGCGCCGGTCAGGGTGAAGTCGCCGAGGCGCGCCGGGTCGAGCCGCATCGATCCGGCCGAGCGGGCCACGACGTCGACGGTCCGGATGTCTTCGCGGACCTGCGAGACCGTGACGCCGGAAAGGAAGAACTGAAGCTGTTCGCCGACGTCGGCCGAGGTCAGCCCCATCGCGCGGAGGCGCGCCTGATCGAGCACGAGATGAAGCGTCGGGACGCGTTCGCCCCAGTCGGCGTTCACCGTCCGCATCATCGGATCGGCCTGCATGATCGTCTTCACGCGCTGGGCGATGGCGCGAACCTGGTCAATGTCTGGCCCGCCGACACGGAAGGCTACGGGGTAAGGCGAAGGCGGGCCGAAGACGAGCTGCGTCACCCGCACGCGCGCCGCCGGAGCGAGACCGTCAGTCACGGCTCGCCGGATGCGCTTTTTCAACGCCGCGCGATCGGCTTCCGAGGGGGTACGCACGACTATCTTGGCGAAGGAGGGATCCGGGAGCTCGGGCGAAAGCGGCATGTAGAATCGCGGCGCGCCCTGGCCGATATAGGCGGTCACGATCTTGGCCTCGGGCTGCTTAAGCAGCCACGCCTCGACCTGTTGCGCCGCCGCGCTGGTTTGCTCGATCGCCGTGCCTCTCGGCATCTGGACCTCGACCAGGACTTCGGGGCGGTCCGACGTCGGGAAGAACTGCTTCTTGACCAGCGCCATGCCCGCACCGGCAACCAGGAACGCAGCGAGCGTCGTCAGCGCCACCAGTCGCTTGCGCTCGACAGCCCAGGCGATGAGGCTGCGCACTCGCTGGTAGCGCGGGGTCTGGTAGATCGCGTCGCGGCCGCCTTCGACGGGCTTGATCGCGGGGAGGAGCTTGACGCCGAGGTAGGGGGTGAAAACTACCGCGACCATCCACGACGCAAGCAAAGCGTAGCCGACGACCCAGAAAATGTTGCCGGCGTACTCTCCTGCGGTCGAGCGGGCGAAGCCAACCGGCATCAGGCCGATGACCGTCACCAGCGTCCCGGCGAGCATCGGCGCGGCCGTATGGCTCCAGGCGTAGGCGGACGCCTTGACGCGGTCGAAGCCTTCTTCGAGTTTCACGACCATCATCTCGATCGCGATGATCGCATCGTCGACCAGGAGACCGAGGGCGAGAACCAGCGCGCCGAGGGTGATGCGATCCAGCACTCGCCCCGTCGCCCACATGATCACCAGCACGATCGCCAAGGTAAGCGGCACCGCGGCCGCCACGACGAGGCCGACCCGCCAGCCGAGCGCGAGCAGGCTTACCGCCATCACGATCGCCAGCGCCTCGAGAAAAGTCCTCATGAATTGGTCAACGGCCTGGCTGATGTTCACCGACTGATCGGTCACCGCCGTGAATGTCATGCCGAGCGGGAGCTCCGAGGAAATCGCCGTTACTTCCGCCTGCAGCGACTTGCCGAGGACGAGCCCGTTCCACCCCTCGCGCATGATGACGCCGAGGACGATCGTCGGCTGACCGTGATTGCGGACCAGGAAGGTGGCTGGATCTTCATACCCGCGGCGGACGGTGGCGATGTCGGCGAGGCGCAAGGTCCTACCGTTCGCGACGATCGGCAGATCCCGGATCGTCTGCAGATCGTCGAACGCGCCGTCGAGCCTGACCTGGACCTGCGGCCCGTTCGCTTCGATCGAACCGGCCGGCGTGACCAGATTCTGCTGCGCCAGAGCGGAGAATATCACCCGCGGCGAGATGCCCAGCGTCGCCAGGCGGTCCTGCGCGAACTCGACGAACACGCGCTCGGGCCGTTCGCCGATAATGTTGACCTTCTTGACACCCGGCACATGAAGCAACCGCTGGCGCAGCGTCTCCGCCTCGCGCGTCAGCTGCCGCAGGGGTTCGCCCGTTGCCTTCAGGGCATAAAGCGCGAAGGTCACGTCGCCATACTCGTCGTTGACGAGCGGACCGACAACGCCGCGCGGCAGCTTCGCAGCCTCGTCCTGCATCTTCTTGCGCGCCTGGTAGAATTGGTCCGGCACCTCGGACGGGGGCGCCTGGTCGCGTAGCACCAGAGTCGTGAAGGCCAGGCCGGGCCGCGTGAATGTCTCGGTGCGGTCGTACCACCGCAGTTCCTGAAGACGCTTTTCGAGCGGCTCGGCCACCTGATCCTGCATTTCCTGTGCGGTGGCGCCGTGCCAGGCGGTGAGTACGGTCATCTGCTTGACGGTGAAGGACGGGTCTTCGGCCCGGCCAAGGTTGAGGTAGGCCACAATGCCGGCCAGGCTGATGGCGATGATGAAGAACAGCGTCACCGACCGTTCGCGAACAGCGAGGGCGGAGAGGTTGAACTTTCCCTCGCGCTCGGGCGCGGCGGTCACCGGACCGCTCCTGCATCGATCCGGACCGTTTCGCCCTGATGGAGCAGGTGCGCCCCGAGGGCGACGATACGCTCGCCGGGCCGCAGTCCCGCGGCAATCTGCGCGCTTTCCTCCCCGACGGAGGCAAGCCGTACGGCCCGCCAGCTCACCTTGGGATTGCCCCGGCCGTCGACGACCCAGACGCCCGGGCCGTGTCCGCGGTCGTAGACTGCGCCGAGCGGCACCGAAAGGGCCGCGGGTCGGCCCGGGATGTCGAGTGCGACGACCACAGTCGAACCCAGCGGCGCGGCTGCGGCCGTTCCTCCAAGAACGAAGCGGGCCTCGAAGGTGCGCGTTGCCGGATCGGCGGCGTCGCTCAGCTGGCGCAAGCGAGCCTCGCCTGCGAGGCCGCTATAGGTCCGCGCCCGGGACAGCGCGCCCAGGGGTGGGCGCACCGGCTCGGGCAACGAAACGATCGCCTCGCGCGGACCGGAGTGGGCCAGCCGGACGACCGTCTGCCCGGCGGCGACGACTTGCCCCGGTTCGGCGAGCGTTTCGACGACGGTTCCGTCGGCATCGGCGACAAGGACGGTATAGCCGGCGTCGTTGCGGCTGACCCGCGCTTGGGCTTCCGCCGCGGTAAGGTCGGCCCGGGCGGCAAGGGCGGCCGCCTTGGCCTGGTCGTAGGCGGAAGCCGAGACCGCGCCCGCCGCGACGAGATCGCGGTAACGCCGCTCGTCATTGCCCGTCTGGGTTGCCCGGGCACGCGCGGCGGCAACCGTCGCCGTCGCTGCCTGCGTAGCGAGCGAGTAGTCCGTGGGATCGATGCGCATCAGCGGTTGCCCACGGCGCACCGTCTGGCCGGCGTCGACGAGCCGGGCGACGACCTTGCCGGCCACGCGAAAACCGAGATCGCTCTGCACCCGCGCGCCGACGACGCCGGTGAATTCGCGATTTCCCGCTTCGGCGGCGCCGGTCTGCGCGGTCCGCACCAGCGGCGGCATGGTCCGGGGATCGGCATCCGCCTGCCCGCAACTCGAAAGCAGGCTCGCTAGCAGGGCGAGAGGCCCTGCGCTCCGCGCGAAGGTTAGTGTCGACACGCAAGTCTCTCCTGATGGGTGTGGCCGGGGACGTCAGGCTGCCGCGGCCGGCACGAGCGTCTTCGAGGCATTCCACAACTGTCGGTTGATGAAGCCGGGTGCGAGGCGGCGCATGAAGGCCAGCAGGTTCGATTGCCCGGGGCGAATCTCCTGCTTTCCCGCCCGCAGCGCGGCGAAGGTCCGGTCCACCAGTTCCTCGGTGGTGATCGTCTTGATTCCGGCTTGCGCGAACTCGCTGGTCATTTCGGTTCGCACCGCCGGCGGCATCAGGTCGATGACTTCGACGCCGGACCCTTCGAGTTGGAAGCGAAGCGACTGGGTATAGGAATGCACGGCCGCCTTGCTGGCGCTGTAGACCGGCATCGCCGGGACCGGGACGAAAGCGAGCGCCGACGAAACGTTGATCACCGTCCCGCGATTGGCGGTGAGAATGTCGATCAGGGCCGAAGTCGTGCGGATCACGCCGCCGACGTTGATCTCCATCTGGTCCATCAGGGCGGCTAGGTCGCCGGCGGGCTCGGTCAGGTTCTCGGCAACGCCGACACCGGCATTGTTCATGAGCACGTCGAGCTTGGGAAAGTCGCGCTTCAGCCGCGCGGCTAGGGCGGCGATCTGCGCCGGATCTGCGCTGTCGCTCTGGATCGTGTGCAACTTCGGGTGCCGGATTTTTACGGCGTCCAGCGCTGCCTGGCGGCGGCCGGTGACGATCACCTCGTTGCCGAGTTCGAGAAATTTGCGGGCGAATGCGAGCCCGATGCCGGCGGACCCGCCGGTGACGAGAATGGTGCGGCCGGTGAGTCTCATAAAGCTTCCTCCAGGTGAGTCGGAAGCTGTAATGACGACGAGTGACGAAAATGTCAACTAGTCACAAACAACCGGATGGTCAGGGTGCGAGACTGCGCAGTATCAGGCTGGTGACTTCCGCCTGGGCATCGGACGGGAGATCGAGGCTGCGTTGCAGGAACACCGGATCGATGAACGGAAGGAGGGCATAGAATATCGAGCGGCAAGTCTCGTCGAGCGCCGTCTTGCGTTCGAACTCGCCGCTCTCGCGACCTTCCTTCAGGATGGAGCTGAGCAATTGGTTCAGGCGCTCGGTATAAGCTTGCGCGGGCGCCCAGTTCTCCGACGACGCATGAAGGGCGATCTCGTACAGCCTGGGAGTCGCGGAGGACAGCTCGGCCCGCGCGGCAGCTGCGGTTTTCGCGAATCTCCGCAGCTTGTCGGTCGCGCTTCCTCCTTGCTCGACCGCTTCGCGGACCTGATCGAACATCCCGTCCACGCAGCTGGCGCAGATGGCCTCGCCGATGGCCTGCTTCGACTCGAAGAAGCGATAGATGTAGGCCTTGGAGAAGCCGATCTGGCGCGCCAGGTCGGAGACGGTCGTCTTCGTGTAGCCATAGTGGGCGAAGTACTCGTGAGCGGCCTCGACGATCTGATCGCGAACAGAATGTTCCGCTGGACCGCGGATGGAGGTGGCCTTGCCGGTTGCCTGCGTCTTCATGGTCGGACCCTTAGCGCAAAAACTCGCGATTGACAAATAGTGACTAATGTGGTCATCCGTCACATAATTCCACCGCGGGATCCTATCATGCAACCTTCACGTTCGACCCTGACGATATCGGCCATAGCAGCGCTCCTGACAGGCTGTGCGGCTGCACCAACCTACGTCCGGCCCGCAATGACGGCTCCGCCCACCTTCGTCGGTGGGACGGCCGTAGACGCACGCGCCGGATCGGAAGCCAAAGTCGACTTGGTGACCTGGTGGCGATCGTTCGACGATCCGCTGCTTGCCAGCCTGGTGGAACGGGCGCTGGCACAGAATCTCGATCTGCAGCAAGCCAGCGCCCGAGTTGCGCAGGCGCGCGCGGCCCTGCGTCACGCCAACGCAGACCTGCTTCCTTCGGGGCAAGTCAGCGGTCAGGCGAGCGAGGCTTACCAGTCGCTCGAGACGCCGCAGGGCCGAATCGCCAGCGCCCTGCCGGGCTTCGAGAGAGAGGCGCAAGGCTACGAGCTAAATCTCGGCGCGAGCTGGGAGCTCGACTTGTTCGGGGGTAAGGACGCGGCTCGCGATGCCGCGCGGGCCAATTGGCAGGCTTCGGCGGCGGCGGCCACCGCCGCACGGCTGACGGTCGCGGCACAGACGGCCGACACGTACATTGCCATTCGCAGCCTGCAGGCGCGGCTCGACGTGGCGCGCGGCCAACAACAGATCCAGCAACAGCTGGTCGACCTGATCGAGCTGCGCTATCGCAAAGGGGTGACCGCCGAGCTGCAGTTGCAGCAAGCGCAAGGTGCGCTCGCGCGAGTGAGCGCCTCGGTGCCCGAGCTGCAGCAGAACCTCGATAAGGCGATGAACGCCCTCGACATCCTCCTCGGCCTCCAGCCCGGCACGACCCGGCCGGAACTCGCCGCTGCCGCGCCCATTCCGGCTGCGCCGGCCGTTTCGAGCGCGGGAGGCCCCGCCGCCTTGCTGCGCAGACGGCCGGATATCATCGCCGCCGAACGCACGCTCGCCGCCTCGAACGCGAGGATCGGCGTCGCCATGGCCGAGTATTATCCCAAGTTCTCGCTCGGTGGGCTCCTCGGCACGGCAACGATGGGGCTCGGCGGCCTGTTCGGCGGCAACGCGACGCAGGCCGGCGGGATCCTCGGCCTGCGTTGGCGGCTGTTCGACTTCGGCCGGATCGACGCCGAGATCGCCGCGGCCAAAGGCCGCAATACCGAAGCCCTGGCAGCCTATCGCCTGACGGTCCTGCGGGCCTCCGAAGACGTGGAGAATGCCTTCTCAGCTCTGATCAACCAGCAGCAGCGCGCGCAGATCCTGGTCCAGGGGCATACATCCTGGACCAAAGCCCGCGCATCCGCGTTTGCCGGCTACAAGGGCGGGGTTTCGACGCTGCTGGACGTGCTCGACGCAGACCAGCATCTGCTCGAAAACCGCGACGCCGAAATCCAGGCCAAGGCGGCCGCCGCTCGCGCAGCGGTCGCTTCGTTCCGGGCTCTTGGCGGCGGCTGGGAGGCACCATCACAGGCGTGACTTCCGAAACTGCTGGCCAGATGCAAACGCCTGTGACGGCTGCTCTCGAGAAGCTGTAACCAATAGAGGACAGACCGCTTCCGGCCATCAACGGTCGTGTCTGAATCAATCTAGCTCGTAGCCGGGCCGTCGCTGACCCAGATTTGAAGGTCGCGGTACCCGCTTTCCTTTAGTGCGGCTGGTCAGGTGGAACTGCCAACATCGGTCGCAGCGATAATGCCGCAGCGAGCCGGGGATGTCGCGAGCGGCTTCGATCGCCGCTGCTTCGGTGCGGTATCTTACCTTCGTCGAGCAGATGCTGAGCCTGGTGCGCATGGACTGCTAAGCTACCTGCTGTTCAAGGCTTTCGCTTGCGTCGAGCCACTGGCGTTCGGCGGCTTCGAGTTCCTGCACCATGACTGCCCTGCGGCGCGCGAGTTCGCCTGCCGTCAAGCGGGTCAAATCAGCAGTAGCCGAAGCGGGATCGGCCAGCGCCTGCTCGATTGAGGTAATCTGGCCCTGCAATCGAGCGATCAGCTTCTCCGCGTCGAGGATGGCGCTGCGAGCCTTTCGGGCCTCCTCGCGCGAATGGGCATCCACACGGCGATCCTTCTTCTTCGGGTTCGACCCCCGGTTCTCTTTGGGCTGGTTCCGGCCGAGCACGAAGTCGATGTAATCCTCAATGCTTCCTACATAGTCGACGGCGGTACCATCGTCGACCAGCACCAACTTGTCCGCAGTCAGCTCGATCATGTGGCGATCGTGGCTGATCAGGATGACTGCACCTTCGAACTCGTTGAGTGCCTGGATCAACGCTTCGCGGGAATCGACGTCGAGGTGGTTGGTCGGCTCGTCGAGGATTAGCAGGTGTGGCGCCTCGCGGGTGATCAGAGCGAGCGCGAGCCGTGCGCGCTCTCCGCCGGACAGTTGAACCACCTTGGTCGTCGAGCGGTTGCCTGAAAAGCCGAACCGGCCGAGCTGGCTCCTGACCGCAAACGGCGTCATGCCTTTCATCGCTCGGGTCATGAGCTCGAGCGGCGTGTCGTGCGAGGCGAGTTCTTCGACCTGGTACTGCGTGAAGTAGCCCACTCGCATTCGGCCCGACGCCTGCATCTCCCCTTCGACAGGGATGAGCTGCGCGGCAAGCAGTCGGGCAAGCGTGGTCTTGCCATTGCCATTGCGGCCGAGCAGCGCGATCCGGTCGCCGGGGTCGATGCGCAAGTTGAGCCGGCGAAGAATCGGCTCGCCACCATAGCCGACCGCAGCAAGGTCGAGCGTTATCAGCGGCGGCCGCATCTCCTCCGGGTTTGGGAAATCGAAGCTGAGGCTCGGGTCTTCCATCAGGGCGGCAATCGGCTGCATCTTGGCCAGCATCTTGGCGCGCGACTGGGCCTGCTTGGCCGTGGAGGCGCGGGCGCTGTTGCGCGCGACATAATCCTGCAGCCGCGCCCGCTGGGCATCCTGCGACGCCTTGGCCGCGGCAAGTTGCGCGGCGCGCTGCGCACGCTGCGTCTCGAATGCGTCGTATCCGCCCGGATAGAGCGTGAGCTTGCCGCCTTGCAGGTGAAGGATGGTGTCGACCACGTTGTTGAGCAGGTCGCGCTCGTGGCTGATCAGGATCAGGGTGCCTGGATAGGCCTTGAGGAAGTTCTCGAGCCACAGCGTCGATTCAAGATCAAGGTGGTTCGATGGCTCGTCGAGTAAAAGGATGTCGGGCGCAGAGAACAGCAGCGCGGCCAGTGCTACGCGCATCTTCCAGCCTCCCGAGAAGCTGTCGAGCGGTTGCGCCAGCATGGCTTCGTCGAAGCCGAGCCCAGTGAGGATGATCGCGGCGCGCGAAGGGGCCGTATAGGCATCAATAGCCAACAGTCGCTCGTGAATGTCGCCAAGCCTGTCGGGATCGGTGCAATGATTGGCTTCGTCGAGCAGCCTGGTCCGCTCGACATCCGCCGACAGCACAGCATCAAAAGGGCTGATCGCGCCGCTGGGCGCTTCTTGCGCGATGTAGCCAAGCCGCGTGCGGCGCGGCCTCTCTATCGATCCCTCGTCCGGCTCGAGCTGGCCGACGAGGACCTTCATCAGCGTCGACTTGCCGGCCCCGTTACGGCCGATCAGTCCGACCCGCCCGCCGGGTGGGATCGCAGCCGAGGCGCGGTCGAGGATCGTGCGGCCGCCAAGCCGCACGGTGATGGTGTTGATCATAATCATTGCGGCGCGCCCCTAGCAGCGCATCGCAGCAATCCCAACTAATGGATCCTAGCACCCCCCCTCTGCCCGTTGGTGATCAGGGTGGGGGCTGCTCTTTTACAAGTTCGTCCTAAACCGGACGGTCTGCTAACGGCCATTCCAAGCCATTCAAGCGTGCTGCGACGGAATGTCCGCTTAGGGTCGTTTCCAGACCGACCGCTAACGGTGGAACACGGACGTTTTTTGTTCCGTCGTTAGAAGAGCTCCCCCGTCGTCAGCGCCCAGGCGGCGCGATCGGTTGGAACATCCCGCCGGTGATCCTGCCGTCGGCGTCAAGCGCGGCCGACATGATCACGCCGCCGTTAGCGAACACGAGGTCGAAGGCGTCGTCGCCCATCTCGCCTCGCCCGAGGAAAGTCATCGACTTCAGCTGGCCCATCGAGCTGAACAGCGGACGTGTCCTAGGCAGGTCCTGGCGGACCACTTGGGCGAACTGCGGAGAGAGCTTGCCATAGTCGGGCGAGCCGCTCGCCACCCCCGCGACAAACCCACGCAACGCAGCTTCGGTGCCGGGGGCTGGCGCCGAGCCGCTCAACGGTCGGAGAATGCCGCCGGCCATCCTGCCGTCGCTGTCGAGCCCGGCCGACATGATCGCCGAACCGTTGGCAAACACCAAGTGGTAGGCGTCGCCGCCCATCCCGTCGCGCCCGAGGAAAGTCACCGACTTCAGCTCGCCCATCGAGCTGAACATGGGATGCGTCACGGGCAGGTCCCGGCGGACGATCGGGGCAAACTGCGGAGAGAGCTTGTCGTAGTCGGGCGAGCCGCTCGCCAGCCCGGCGACAAGCGTTCGCAAGACAGCCTCGGTGCCGGGGGTCGGCACTGCGCCGGGGGTGAGTGCCGGTTGTCCAGCCGGCGCCACCTGTTGGTTATTGGCCGCTTGCGAGAAGCCTGCGGGCTGCAAAAGAAAGGCGAGCACAGTAGCTCCAAGCATAATCATGATGGGCACTCCCAGCACTGTTAGACGAGTGACGCCTGAGTGTAGCGGGAGAGGATCAGCAACAAGGTCCGGCGATTGGGGTACCGCTTGGCCGTACCCTTCGGCCTCACCGAGCATCCGGGCGGCTTCCAAGGACGAAGTCGCGCCAAGCTTGGTGCGCGCCATCTTGAGTCGCTTCTCGATTGCATGGTGCGAAACGCCGAGATCTGCGGCGATTTCCTTGGCAGACCTGTGCTGTAGCCATTGCCGCAGGCAAACCTTCTCGCGCTCAGTCAATCTCGAGAGTGACTCGCCGTCGTCCATTGAAGAAGGGATAAAGACTGTCGCCGTTCGTAGATAGTACGGTCCGCCAGTAAAACGGACTAGAAAGGGTCGATCGCGTGTCTGCTTTCCCACTCATAACGGCGGCTCAGCGGCCGCTCGCGGACGACCAGAAGCGGAATGTCTGCTCCATAAGCCTTTGGCTCACCGCGAACGGCCTGAATGGGTCGAAAGCAGACGTTTGGCTGGATTGCCCCGTTTGGGTCGAAAGCAGACATTTGGTGAATGTCGGGTTTGGACCGTATGCAGACCGTCCGATTTGAAGGTCCGCTTTTGCGGCGGGCACGTCTGCAATGGGTGGAAAGAGGACATTGCCCTCGCAAACTGCTAGGCTCCTTCTTCCGTTGCAGGGGATACAGATATGGCGCCCAGAGAGCTAATCTTGGGAGCTGTGCTCTTATCGTGTTCGGCCGTAGGAGCTGCGCAAGGTGGGGAAGCACAGGCTCGCCCGGCTTGCACAGGCAGCGAGGAGGAAAACCGAAACATCGTGCTGGCCTTCTACAAAGAGGCGTTAGTCGGACTGAAGCCGCGCCCAGCGTTCGAGCGCCACATGAGTGCCGGCTTCATTGAGCATAAGCCCGACGTACCGGAGGGTACCCGCGCGGCGACGGCGAGCTTCTTGGAGCAACTTATAGCGAACGCGCCCCAGCCCAAGTGGACAGTTGAGCGCACAATTGCTGAGGGCGACTTAGTGTTTTTACACGCTCGTTTCAGCCCAGCTGCCGGTGCGGCTGATTATGCAATCGCCGATGTTTTTAGACTCAGTGGCTGCAAGATTGTGGAGCACTGGGACGTCGTGGCCCCGCCACCGGAGGACCAGCGCAATCCAAACTCGCGCTTTTAGGTTTAAATGTCCGCAATTGATGTCGTGTCCTCCTCTCCACACTGACCGGCAAAACTGCCGGCCGAATGGAGCGCCGTCCACGACATCAATTGCGGACATACGCGAGTCCTGCTTTCCATGGCTGCTCGAGGGGAGCAGCTATGGCTATTGGAGCGGACTTTCGTGAGCGGGCGAACATTGCACGCATCGGGATAGCGTTCGTCCTTTTGTTTGCGGTCTATCAGATCTCCGAAGGGCTGCAGACGATCATCGCGCCGGCGAGCCCGGCGGGTCCAGCCCTTATGGTGCTCACGCTGCTGCTTGCTTGGCCTCTTGGCCGCTGGCTTGGATGGCGCGGCTACGATGCCTATGGTCTCGACCTCCAGTCACGCTCGTTTGCGATACTGGGCGCGGGCATGCTCATCGCCGCAGTGGCCTTTCTCACTTCGCGTTCACTTGGAACGGCAATGGGAATCTATAGTGCAACGAGCGCAGTTGCAGCTTCGAGCGGAGTGATCGCTTTCGCGCTCGTCTCGACCTTCATCCCATCCGTTGCCGAGGACATCCTGACGCGCGGCTTCTTGCTTCGAACCCTGCCGGTGAAACTGACTGCTGTGTCTTACGTCGTGCTCAGCGCGCTGCTCTACACCGCCAATCACGTGTGGCGCTTTGACTGGGGGATCAGCGAGCAGGTGCGTTTGTTCTGCCTTGGGTTGGCTTATGGCGCTGCTGCGTGGCGTTGGCGTAACTTGTGGGCTGCCGTTGCGCTGCACTGGGGATGGAATCTGAGCAATGTTCTCGTTGAGCAGCTGATGCCCGCTGACAACCTGTCCATCGATGCTGCTCGCTACCTGTCCGCCGCGGTGAACCTCGCGATGCTTGGCATTGTCGTTCTGCTACCACGCCCCTCAGAACTGCGAGAGACCAGCGCGCGCCTGGGTTAGTCGGATGCCGCTATTGCGCGGCGAATGCGGGCCGAACGAAGGTCCGCTTTCCACCGTTAGCCGTCGTCGAACGACGCCTAGGCGCCCCATGCCTGATGGTGAGTTCTTCGCTCGCGCAATCCGCAACGCAGAACGACAGCTTTTCCGGGAATTGCGGACATTCCGGTTTGACGGCGATCGCCTGCCGCAGAGTCGTTTTGGAATACTTACAATAACTTGACAACCTTGGCGCATTTGAGATTTTGCTGTAACAGCGGCGACCGGGGTCGCGCTTTAGCGGGCGAATTGGTATGGAAGACATTGAACCGTTGCCGGCCGACATGTGGTTTAGGCGCATCGAAGCCATTGCCAGCGGCCAACTGAACGATACCGAGAGTGCCCTACGCCACGCCTTTCACTTGCTCCAGTTGACACCTCGGGAGTTCCGCCCTCCTGAGTATGCGGCACTTGACGAAAAGGGCTATGAAGCCCTTCTCGAGGCCGGAAAACTCGAGGCTGCAGCGAGACGCTTGGTCGCAGCTCCCACATTGACTGTCACGACCTCATCCTGCGCACGCGGTGTAAAGGTGGTGATCGGATGCAGAGTGCTGAAATCGGCGGTCATCGGAGAAGGAGATTCCGTTGCCTCGGCAATACTCCAGGCATGGGCGGCGTGCTTACTGGCACTCAAATGTGAGTTCAGCACCGCCGGCGTCGGGAAAGCTATTGCATCCCAGCCAAGAGGCCGATCCTGACGGCGTCGGCCACCGTCCTGGCAGACAATTTCTCTAGTAGGGCGTCGCGGTCTGACACTACGGATTGCAATGGTAGCGATAACATAGTCGCGATGGACTTTATCGAGCGCCCTTGAACAAGTGCGCATAGAATTTGCCTTTCCACGACAGTAAGATCAGCAATTAGACTTAGTGACACTCGCCGTTGGCTATCGAGCGACATGGGAGCAGGGCCTCCAGTTCATTAGGTATCCTTCTCCAGCAAGCGAAGTGCCCGTGAATGCTGTGAGGCAATAACGACAGCTGGTCTGACGCACAATTGAATTGCGCTACGGAGCAGTGGGCAATGAGGCCGATAGGCGGCTCGCCTTCTCGGACCATGCGCTGCTGCCCCTTTCACGTCTCCTAATTGATGCTCCAGCGCCGAGCAGTCGACCAGGAAGGCGAGATCCTCGAGAGCTACGTTACCAGGACGCGCGACGGCTCTGTCAGAGCAAATGCACCACCTGGTAAGGAACTAAGGGCACGGCAGGACCATGCCTCGTCCGAAGAAGCCTCATAGCCCGTTCCGCTATTTCAACTCCTCGCCGGAGGTGATCCGGCTGGTGGTGAT
>NZ_JAANOZ010000023.1 GCF_011320115.1 Croceibacterium segetis
CACGATCACGTCCGCCGCCGGGGCGGCGGTCGCCGTCGCCGCGCGGGCCGCGGTCACGGCCGCCTTCGCGCGGCTCGCGCGGGGGACGGGTGTCCTCCAGCTCGGCGCCGGTTTCCTGGTCGACAACGCGCATCGACAGGCGAACCTTGCCGCGCGGATCGACTTCGAGGACCTTGACCTTCACTTCCTGGCCTTCGGAGACGACGTCGGTCGGCTTCTCGACCCGCTCGTTCCTCATCTCGGAGACGTGGACGAGGCCGTCCTTGCCGCCCATGAAGTTCACGAACGCGCCGAAGTCGACGATGTTGACGACCTTGCCGTTGTAGATCTTGCCGACCTCGGGCTCCTCGACGATGCCGAGGATCCACTTCTTGGCGGCTTCGATCTGGGCGATGTCGGACGAGCTGATCTTGATCACGCCCTCGTCGTCGATGTCGACCTTGGCGCCGGTCTCGGCGACGATCTCGCGGATCACCTTGCCGCCAGTGCCGATGATGTCGCGGATCTTCGACTTGTCGATCTGGATCGTCTCGATGCGCGGGGCATGGGCCGAAAGCTCGCTGCGAGCAGAGCCGAGCGCCTTCTTCATCTCACCCAAGATGTGCGCGCGGCCGGCCTTCGCCTGCTCGAGCGCCTTGGCCATGATCTCCTTGGTGATGCCGGCGATCTTGATGTCCATCTGCAGGCTGGTGATGCCCGCTTCGGTGCCGGCGACCTTGAAGTCCATGTCGCCGAGGTGATCCTCGTCGCCGAGGATGTCGGAGAGGACCGCGAAGTCCTTGCCTTCGAGGATCAGGCCCATCGCGATGCCCGAGACCGGGCGCTCGATCGGCACGCCGGCGTCCATCATCGCCAGGCAACCGCCGCACACCGTCGCCATCGAGGACGAGCCGTTGGACTCGGTTATGTCGCTCAGGATACGGATGGTGTACGGGAAGTCGTCGTGGCTCGGCAGCATCGGGTGCAGCGCGCGCCAGGCGAGCTTGCCGTGACCGATCTCGCGGCGGCCCGGGGCGCCGAAGCGGCCCACTTCACCGACCGAGTAGGGCGGGAAGTTGTAGTGCAGCATAAAGCGCTGGTAGCTGAGGCCGCCGAGGCCATCGATCATCTGTTCGCTGTCCTTGGTGCCCAGCGTGGTGGTGCAGATCGCCTGCGTCTCGCCGCGGGTGAACAGCGCCGAGCCGTGGGTGCGCGGAAGGAAGCCGACCATCGCTTCGATCGGGCGGACCTGGTCGAGCTTGCGGCCGTCGATGCGGCTGCCGTCCTTGAGGATCGCGCCGCGGACGATGTCGGCCTCGACCTTCTTGGTCAGCTTGTTGGCGGTCATCGCGGTCTGGCCGTCCTGGTCGGCGTAAGCCGCCTTGACCTTGGCCCGCGCCTCGTTGAGCGCGTTCGAGCGGGCCGACTTGTCGGTCAGCTTGTAGGCCTTGGCGATGTCGTCGCCGACGAGCTTCTTGATCTCGGCCTTCATCGCCGAGTTGTCGTCGGTGTTTAGGTCCCAGGGATCCTTGGCAGCCTTTTCGGCCAGCTGGATGATCGCCTTGACGACCTTCTTGGATTCGTCGTGGGCGAACATCACCGCGCCGAGCATTTCCTCCTCGGTCAGCTCCTTGGCTTCGGACTCGACCATCATCACCGCGTCGTGGGTGGCGGCGACGACGAGGTCGAGGCGGCCTTCGGCGACTTCGGCGATGCTCGGGTTGAGCTGGTATTCGCCGTCCTTGAAGCCGACCCGGCAGCCGCCGATCGGGCCCATGAAGGGCACGCCAGAGAGCGTCAGCGCGGCCGAGGCGGCGATCATCGCGACGATGTCGGGCTCGCTCTCGCCATCATAGCTCAGCACCTGGGCGATGACGTTGATTTCGTTGTAGAAACCTTCGGGGAACAGCGGGCGGATCGGACGGTCGATCAGGCGGCTGGTGAGCGTTTCCTTCTCGGTCGCGCCGCGCTCGCGTTTGAAGAAGCCTCCCGGGATGCGTCCGGCGGCGGAGAACTTTTCCTGGTAGTGGACGGTCAGCGGGAAGAAGTCCTGCCCTTCCTTGACGCTCTTGGCGGCGGTCACCGCGCACAAGACCACGGTTTCGCCATAGGTCGCCAAAACGGCGCCGTCGGCCTGGCGGGCAATACGCCCGGTTTCCAGAGTGAGGGTCTTGCCGCCCCACTCCAGCGATACGGTTTGCGTGTCGAACATTGGTTTTCCTTCGTGAACCCGCCGGGCCATATTGCGCAGGCGGGGCCTCTGTTCCGGGGATACCGTCCCGGTCCGGTGCGGGGCCTTTTAGCCCCATGGCCCCTCCACCGAATTGTGAAGGATGACCGATAGCAAAAGGGCGACTCCGCTAGAGCCGCCCTCGCTAAACTCTTATTTCCGCAGGCCCAGCTTCTGGATCAGGGCGTTGTAGCGCTCGACATCGACCTTCTTGAGGTAGGCGAGCAGCGTACGGCGCTTGTTGACCATCATCAGCAGGCCGCGGCGCGAATGGTTGTCCTTGTGGTGGCCCTTGAAGTGCTCGGTCAGGTTGCGGATACGCTCGGTGAGGATCGCGACTTGGACTTCAGGGCTGCCCGTGTCGTTCTTGTCGCGGGCGTTGTCCTTGATGATTTCCTGTTTCTTTTCGGCGGTGACCGACATTCTCTTACTCCGCGGTATCGGACAGATTGAAACCCCTGACGACCTTCGCCGTCCCCGATACGATTTCCATCAAAGCCACCGGAACATTGCCGGCCTTGGCAAGGTAGAGCCCGTCGGGTTGGGGCATTCCGGAAAGGACCCGGCCCTGGCGGGCCGCCCGCGCGCTTTCCGGGTCGAGGGGGAGGGCCGGGATACCGTCCAGCCCCGCCTCTAACGGCAGGAGGTGGTCTTCAAGGCGCGCGCCCTGACCGATCGCATTCAGTTTGTCCAGCGAAATCGCTTGGTTTTCCGTGAACGGACCGGCCTTCGTGCGGCGCAGGAAGGTGACATGGCCGACCGTCCCCAACGCATGCGCGATGTCGCGCGCCAGACTGCGGATATAGGTACCCTTGGAGACATTTGCGACCAGCGTGACCGAATCCGCTAGCTCCAGCGGCGGTTGCGGATCGTAGCCGTCGGGCCTGCCGGCGGTGGTGGCGAAAGTCGAACGCAGCGAAGGGCGGTCGCCCGCATGAGCCATCTCGAGCGAGTGGATTGTGACCTGGCGCGGGTGGAGGTCGACGTTTTCGCCTTTCCGCGCGCGGTCGTAGGCGCGGCGGCCGCCGACCTTGAGCGCGGAATAAACCGGCGGGAGCTGTTCGATCTCGCCTGTGAAGTGCTCGAGCACCGCGGCCACCGCGGCGAGGGGCGGGCGGCGGTTGCTGGTGCGGACCACCTCGCCCTCGGCGTCGAGCGTGTCGGTCTCGCTGCCGAACTCGATGGTGAATTGGTAAATCTTGTCGCTGTCGAGCATTTGTCCGCAAAGCTTCGTCGCCTCCCCGAGAGCGATGGGCAGCACGCCTTCGGCCAGCGGATCGAGCGTGCCGCCATGACCGACCTTGACCTTGCCGAAGCCCGCTTCGCGCAAGTTGCGCTTGACCGCCGCAACGGCCTGGGTCGAGCCGAGGCCGCGCGGCTTGTCGAGGATAATCCAGCCGTTGGGCACGCGGTCAGGCATCCGGCCAGGCGAGCGCGCGGCCATGGTCGCGGATCGCCGGCGGCCAGTCGTGCGCGAAGTGCTCGTAGCCGAGGCGATTTCCCTTGTAGAGCTCGCGCACGGCTTCCTCGAAAAGCGGCAGGTCGCCGGCCATCACGCTGAGGAAGCGATAGGCGGCGTCGAAGCACTCCCGTTGCGAGCGCCCCTCGCGCATGGCCGTCTCGACCAACCGGCGCAAGGTCGCCGATGCGCCACCGCTTTGGGTGGCGAGCCATTGCCAATGGCGCGGCAGCAGCGTCACCTCCTTGGCCTCGACACCGAGTGCGGGGCGGCCCCGCGGGCGTGGTGCGGGGGCCGCTTCGGCGCGCAAGTCCAGATCGAGTTGGCGGCCGCTTTCGTCGTCGAAGGCAAGCAAGTCCGAGCTGCGGGCGAGCGGTTCCAACGCGCGCATTGCCGGCGCGACTTCGTCGGGCCGGCCGCGCGCGAGGACTTCGTTCTTGAGAAATACGGTGATCGTCATTGCCGCCTCCAACGAAGCGCGCCTTATTTACCCGGATATAAAAAGTCAATATACCGGGGTAAAATTATCCCGCGACCCAGGCGACTACCGCGTCGAAACGTCCGAGCATCCACTCGACCGGCGGACCGATCAGGTGGTCGAGGATGCCACTCGTCGGGCCATACCAGCTCAGCGCGACGAGGATGAAGAACAGCACCATGCCGACGCCGCGCAGATTGCCATAGGCTGCGGCCCAGCTTCGCGGCAGGACGCCTTCGACGATGTGCGAGCCGTCAAAGGGCGGGATCGGCAGCAGGTTGAAGAACGCCACGAAGACGTTGATCGCTACGAAATAGGTGAATGCGAGGACGGCGAATCCGCCAAGGCTCGCATCGGCAGGGGCGCCGCCGCGCACCAGCAGGCCGATGGCGAGCGCGCCGAGCGTGGCCATAACGAGGTTGGTCAGCGGCCCCGCGGCAGCCACCGCCATCATTCCGAAACGCGGATTTCTGAGGCGTTGCTGGACCACCGGAACCGGTTTGGCCCAGCCGAATATCGGCGCTCCGGCGAGCGCCAGCAGGCCAGGCAAGATCAGCGTGCCGAACGGATCCACGTGGCGAATGGGATTGAGGCTCAGCCGGCGCCGCTCCTTGGCCGTCGGGTCACCGAGCGCGAGGGCGGTCCACCCGTGCGCGACCTCGTGAAACACGATCGCGAAAACCAGCGCCGGCACGAGAGCCGCGATGTTCAAGAGGGTTCCGTCCATCTTGGCTAGATAGGGGGTGCGAAGTCAGCGCGCCAGCGCTGCACGGAAATGCTTGCGGCACAGCGCGACGTAGCGATCGTTGCCGCCGATCTCGGTCTGCGCGCCATGGGCGACCGCAGCGCCGCTTTCGTCGACGCGCAGGTTCATCGTGGCCTTGCGGCCGCAGTGGCACACCGCCTTCAGCTCGACGAGGGCGTCGGCGATGCCGAGCAGGACCGCCGAACCCGCGAACAGCTCGCCCCGAAAATCGGTCCTCAGGCCATAGCACAGCACCGGGATGCCGGCCTCGTCGGCCAGACGCGCGCATTGCCAGGCTTGTTCGGGCGAGAGGAACTGCGCTTCGTCGATCAGTACGCAGGCGAGCGGACTGGCAGTGTGCGCGGCGGTTACCTCGGCCCACAAGTCGGTGGCGCCGTCGAACAAATGTGCATTGGCCTCCAGCCCGATCCGACTGGCGATCGGATGCCCTTGCGAACGGTTGTCGAGCGCCGCGGTCCACAACATCGTCGCCATACCGCGTTCGCGGTAGTTGAAGTCGGCCTGCAGCAGGTTGGTCGACTTCCCCGCATTCATGCTCGCGTAGTAGAAATAGAGCTTGGCCACGGGCTCAGTCGTCGCCGAGGTCGCGGGCGACCTTGGGGTCGCTGAGCAGCTTTTCGATGCGCTCGGCTTCCTCGAAGCTCTCGTCCGGCTTGAACTGCAGTTTCGGTGCGAACTTGAGGCCGAGGCGCTTGGCGACCTCGCGCTGGAAGAACGCGGTGTTGGTGCGCAGCGCCTTCAGCACCACATCCTCGTCGAGCCCGAGCAGCGGTTTCACATAGGCGGCGGCGTTCCTCAGGTCGGGAGTCATGCGCACCTCGGTCACACTGACCGCGTGCGCGGTCAATGTGTCGTCGTGTACCTCGCCGCGCGCGAGCAGCTCCGAGAGGATATGCCGCACGCGTTCGCCGACTTTGAGCACGCGCACGGACTGCTGTTCGGGTGTCGAAGTGGCGCGAACCATCAAATGCTGCCCATCTTGTCGAGAATGCGCTGCAGCGAGCGGACGTTGCGCGCGGTTCCGCGCAGCCTGAGCTTGCGCATAGCCTGCCCCAGCTTGGAATCCGCCACGCCTTCGTGGAAGTCGACGAAGTATTCCAGCGTTCCCGGGGCGACCCGCTCGGGGCCTTCATAGCCGGCAACGAACTCGGCGAACGCCACCGGGTCAAGCGGCTGCTGCAGGAATACCGTGTGCACGAACTTGTCCTCGTTCTCGCCGGTAAAGGGATTGTGGGCGATCGCCGCCGCCAGCTCGTCGCGGCTGCGCACAGCGGCGAAAGTGTCGATCCCGAAGCGGTCCTTGACGACGTAGGCGATCTTCTCGGCGAGGCCGTCGGTCGGGCGCTCGTCGTGCGAGAACAGCACGTTGCCGCTGGCGACGACGGTCTCCACGTCCGCGAAGTCCTCGCGCTCGAGCGCCTCGCGCAGCTCGGCCATCTTCAGCCGGTTGCCGCCGACATTGATCGAACCGAGCAGGGCGACGTAGCGCTGCATCCCTTAAAGCGTCCGTTCGCGCTCCTCGACCTCGAATACTTCGAGCATGTCGCCCGGCTTAATGTCGTTGGTGTCGGCCAGCACCACGCCGCATTCGAGGCCCGCGCGGACTTCGTCGACGTCGTCCTTGAACCGGCGCAGCGACTGGATCGTGGTCGCCGAAACGATGACGTCCTCGCGGGTGAGGCGGGCGAACAGGCCCTTGCGGATCGCGCCTTCGGTGACCAGCAGGCCGGCCGCCTTGTCGCGCTTGCCCGCCGGGAACACCTGCTTGACTTCCGCCCGGCCCATGACGTTCTCGATCTTGAGCGGGCCGAGCACGCCGGCCATTTCCCTCCCGATCTCCTCGGTCAGGTGATAGATCACGTCGTAGTACATCATCCGCGTCTTGTTGCGGGCGACCAGCTCGCGCGCCTTGGGATTGGGGCGGACGTTGAAGCCGATGATCGGGGCGCCGCTGGCGGCTGCCAGCGTCACGTCGCTCTCGGTGATCGCGCCGACGCCGGCGTGAAGCACGCGGACCTTGATGTCGTCGTTCGAGAGATTGTGCAGCGCGGTGACGATCGCTTCCACCGAGCCCTGCACGTCGGCCTTCACCACCAGCGGGAACTCGACCACGTCGCTTTGCAGGCTGGTGAACATCGTGTCGAAGTTGGTCGGGGCCAGCGCGGTGCGCTTTTCGGTGGCCTTCTCCTGGCGGTAGGCGGCGACTTCGCGCGCCCGCGCCTCGTTCTCGACCACGGTCAGCTGGTCGCCCGCCATCGGCACGCCGCCGAGCCCGAGCACTTCGACCGGTACGGAGGGGCCGGCTTCCTTGACCTGCTTGCCTTTGTCGTCGACCAGCGCGCGCACGCGCCCGCTCTCAGTGCCGACGACGAACACGTCGCCGCGCTTGAGCGTGCCGCGAGTGACGAGCACCGTCGCGACCGGGCCTCGGCCCTTGTCGAGCTGAGCTTCGATCACCGTCGCCTCCGCCTCACGGTCGGGATTGGCCTTGAGCTCGAGCAGCTCGGCCTGGAGGAGGATCTTCTCGATCAGCTCATCGAGACCCTTGCCGGTCTTGGCCGAGACTTCGACGTCCTGCACCTCGCCGCTCATCTCCTCGACCACGACTTCGTGCTCGAGCAGCCGTTCGCGGATACGCTGCGGATTGGCCTCGGGCTTGTCGGCCTTGGTCAGCGCGACGATCATCGGTACGCCGGCGGCCTTGGTGTGATTGATAGCCTCGACCGTCTGCGGCATGATCCCGTCGTCGGCCGCCACCACCAGCACGACGATGTCGGTGACGTTGGCGCCGCGGGCGCGCATCTCGCTGAACGCCTCGTGGCCAGGCGTGTCGAGGAAGGTGACGAGGTCTCCGCCCTTGGTCTTGATCTGGTAGGCGCCGATGTGCTGGGTAATGCCGCCGGCCTCGCCCTTGACCACGTCCGTCCCGCGCAGTGCGTCGAGCAGGCTGGTCTTGCCGTGATCGACGTGGCCCATGATCGTGACCACCGGCGGGCGCGGCTGCAGCGATTCATCGGCATCGACGTCGACGCTGGTATCGATATCGACGTCGCTCTCGCTGACGCGCTTGATGTTGTGGCCGAACTCCTCGACCAGCAGCTCGGCGGTGTCCTGGTCGATCGTCTGGTTGACGGTGACCATCATGCCCAGGTTGAACAGTGCCTTGACCAGGTCGGCGCCCTTTTCGGCCATGCGGTTGGCGAGCTCCTGTACGGTGATCGCCTCGGGCACGACGACGTCGCGGACCTGCTTCTCGCGCGGCTGATTCTGACCGGCGAAATGCGCGCGGCGCTCCTTCTCACGGGCGCGCTTGAGCGCGGCGAGCGAGCGGGCGCGGGCGCCTTCGTCCTCGTTGAAGGCGGTCTTGACCGACAGCTTGCCGCCACGGCGGCGATGGTCGTCGCGATCGGTCGCGCCGCGGTTCTCGGTTCCGCGGCCGGGCTTCTTCTCCTCGCGCTTCTTTTCGGGCGGACGCTTGGGCTCGGGTCGGGCGACAGGCGTGAAGCGGCGCGCGGCGGGCGCGGGGGTCGCGCCGCCCTCTTCCACTTCAGCGGTCACTTCGGCGACCGGCCCGGCAGCTTCAGGCTCAGCCGGTGCGGGCGCCTCCGGAGCTTCCTCGGCCTTGCGGTTCTCAACCGCGCGGCGCTTCTCGCCCTCGATGGCGCGAGCCTTTTCCTCTTCCTCGCGGCGGCGCGCTTCTTCGGCCGTCCGCAGGCGGTCTTCCTCCGCTTCGCGCTGCAGGCGCGCGACGCGCTCCTGCGGCGTCTCCGCGGCAGGAGCGGGCGCGCGCTTGGGCGCGGGCTTCGGCGCCGCGACAGGCGCGGGAGCTGGTGCCGGCGTGGGTTCGGGGGCCGGCGCGGCGGCCTCGCCCGGCTTGCCGAGAATGCGCCGACGCTTCACCTCGACCACCACCTTGTTGGTGCGGCCGTGGCTGAAGGTCTGCTTGACCTCGCCAGCATCCACCGAGCGCTTGAGGCCAAGCGGCTTGCGGGTGCGCGGGGTTTCTTCGCTATCGCTCATATGCGTTCAACAGTCCTTCAAATCAGTTCATCGGCTTCGCGAGCGGCGATTGCCGTTCGTTCGCCCCATCCGTCGGCCGCCTCGGCGGCGCCCAAAAAGGTCAGCAGGCGCTTCAGCGGGGCCGCAACCCGCTCCGCCGACTTCGCGTCGGCCAGCGCCAGATGGACGACATTGTCGCGGCCCAATGCCACAGACAGTGCCGCGCGGTCCAGTGGCAGGCGGATGCCGGAAAGGCCAGACCCTTCCGCATCCTGTCCCACTCGCCAGGCCTGGTCGAGCTTGCGTGAGCCGTCCTCGCTCGCGTCGGCGGCGTGGTAGAGCGCGGCGACGGTGCCGGCGCGGGCCTCGCCGGCGATGCGATCCGAGCCCAAGATAAGCAGTCCGGCGCGCATTTCGAGCCCCAGACGATCGAGGAAAGCCTTGCGCAGCGCGCTTTCGATCAGGTCGGGCAGTTCGTTTGCGATCCGCAGCGGGGCGCCCTTGAACGCCCGCGCGAGCGCGCCCTTGAGCTTGCCGTTGGCGAGCGCCGCGGAGAGTTCGGCCTTGCCGACGCCGATCCAGGCGCCACGTCCGGGCGCGCGGGCGAGGGCGTCGGGCAGCACATCCCCGTCGGGCGAGATCGCCAGGCGCACGAGTTCGTCGCGCGCGGCGATCCGCCCGGTCAGAATGCAACGCCGCTCGGGCCCGTCACCGGGTCCGCCCGCGCCGGCGGTGTCAGGGACCCTTAGCGGATCATTGCGAGGATTCCGCATCGGCGGCCTCCTCTGTTGCGGGCGCTTCGGCCGCGGCCGGAGCCGCTTGCTCGTCCTCGAACCAGTGCGCGCGGGCGGCCATGATGATTTCGTTGCCCTGCTCTTCGCTCAAACCGTACTCGCCGAGCACGCCGCCCTTGTCTTCCGGACGCGGGCGATCGCGGCGCATCGGCGGGCCATCGGCGGCGGCGGGCTGGCGGCGGCGCGGGGCCTCGCGCTTCTTGGCGATCAGTTCGTCGGTCGCGAGATCGGCGAGATCGTCCAGCGTCTTGATGCCGGCCTTGCCGAGCGTGACCAGCATCTGCTCGGTCAGGTGCGGAATTTCGGCCAAGACATCCTCGACGCCGAGGGCTTGCCGCTCGCCACGGTAAGCTTCCTCGCGCTTGGCGAGCGCTTCCTTGGCGCGTTCCTGCAACTCTTCGGCCAGCTCGTCGTCGAAGCCTTCGATCGCCGCCAACTCCGCGCTGTCGACGTAGGCGACTTCCTCGAGCTCGGCGAAGCCTTCCGCGACGAGCAACTGGCTGAGCGTCTCGTCGACGTCGAGCTCTTCCTCGAACATCTTCGAACGCTCGGAGAACTCGCGCTGGCGCTTCTCCGAGGCTTCTTCCTCGGTCATGATGTCGATCTGGCTCTCGGTCAGCTGGCTGGCGAGGCGCACGTTTTGTCCGCGGCGGCCAATCGCCAGCGAAAGCTGATCGTCCGGCACCACCACCTCGATGCGGCTTTCCTCTTCGTCGAGGACCACGCGGCTAACTGTCGCCGGCTGCAGCGCGTTGACGACGAACGTTGCGGTGTCTTCGCTCCACGGAATGATGTCGATCTTCTCGCCCTGCAGTTCCTGCACCACCGCCTGGACGCGGCTGCCCTTCATGCCGACGCAAGCGCCGACCGGGTCGATCGAGCTGTCGCGGCTGATCACCCCGATCTTGGCCCGGCTGCCCGGGTCGCGCGCGGCCGCCTTGATCTCGATGATACCGTCGTAAATCTCCGGCACTTCCTGGGCGAACAGCTTCTTCATGAACTCGGGATGGGCGCGGCTGAGGAAGATCTGTGGCCCGCGGTTGTTGCGCTCGACCTTCATGATCAGCGCGCGGACACGCTCGCCGACGCGGGCGGCCTCGCGGGGGATCTGCTGGTCGCGGCGGATCACGCCTTCGGCACGGCCGAGGTTGACGATAACGTGGCCGAATTCGACCGACTTGATCACCCCGGTAATCACTTCGCCGGCGCGGTCCTTGAATTCTTCGAACTGGCGCTCGCGCTCGGCATCGCGGACCTTCTGGAAGATCACCTGCTTGGCGCTCTGCGCGTCGATGCGGCCGAGATCTACCGGGGGCAGCGGATCGACGATGAAATCGCCGATCTTGGCGCCCGGCTGCAGCTTCTCGGCCTGCTTGAGGTCGACCTGCTTGAAGTAGTCCTCGACTTCCTCGACCACCTCGACGACGCGCCACAGGCGCAGGTCGCCCGTCAGCGGGTCGAGCTTGGCGCGGATGTCGTTCTCGGCGCCGTAGCGGCTGCGCGCGGACTTCTGGATCGCTTCTTCCATCGCCTCGATGACGATCGCCTTGTCGATCATCTTCTCGGTGGCGACGGAGGTCGCGATCGCAAGCAGCTCGGCCTTGTTGGCGGAAATCGGACTGGCCATCAGTCTTGGACCTTTTCTTCTTCGGTGAATTCTTCGATTTGCTCCGCGCCACTCATGTCGAGCGGCTTGGTCGCGGCGATCAGCTTGTCAGTCAGGACCAGCTTGGCCGTGCGAATCTGCTCCAACGGTACCGCAATACGGCCGTGCTTGCGATCCTCGACCTGCACCTGGCCGTCCTCGACGCCGAGCAATTCGCCGCGCAACTTGCGGTGATCGCTCACCGGCTCGTTCAGCGAGATGTTGACGTCGTGGCCCGCCCAGTTGGCGAAATCCTTCGGGCGGGTCAGCGGCCGGTCGATACCGGGGCTGCTGACCTCGAGCTGGTAGGTGCCTTGGACCAGTTCCTCGCCGCCGTCCTCGATCGCGTCGATCGCGTCGGAGATGCGGCGCGAAAGCGCCATGCATTGGTCGACTACCAGCTGCCCGGTTGCCGGGTCTTCCGCCATGACCTGCAGCGTGCGTTCGCCATCGCCTTCGGGACCGCTGTCGAACATCTTCACGCGCACGAGTTCGAAACCGAGAGCCTTGGCTTCGGGTTCGATCACTTCGGTCAGGCGCGCGATGTCGGCCATAGGGTCTTTCGTTCGGTTGACAGTTGGAAACGGGGTTCGGGCCGGCCCCCGGAGGCGCCAGCACCAGACTTTGTTACCAATGTCGGGATGACGGCCAGATAGGCGCGGGTGCGCCGCTTTGCAACCGGATTCGGCTAGCCTTGTTCGGCTGCCAGCCGCGCCGCCGTCTGCTTCACCAGCGCGATCATGTTGGGCACCCCTTGGGTACGGTTCGAGCTCAGCTGGTTCTTGAGATCGAATGGTTCGAGCGCGGCGGCGATGTCGGTTCCAGCCACCTCGGCGGCGGGTTTGTCCTGCACCGCGGAGAGCACCAGCGCGACGATGCCCTTGGTGATCGCGGCGTTGCTGTCGGCGAGGAAGTGCAGCCGGCCCTCTTCGACTATCGGATAGACCCACACCTTCGCCGAGCAGCCGCGCACCAGCGTGGCGTCGGTCTTGAGCGCCTCGGGCATCGGATCGAGCTCGCGCCCGAGTTCGATCAGCAGGCGATAGCGTTCATCGGCGTCGAGAAATTCGTACTCTTCGCGAATGTCGTCGAGGCTGCGCATCCGCGCGCCTCTATCAACGACAGCTTACAAGTCCACCCCGCTGGCGATGGCTTCGAGCTTGCGGATCCGCTCCTTGAGGTCGGCGATCTCGATCCGCGCTGCGCCTTCACTCGCGCCGCCCTCGATCTCGCGTTGCGGCCGGGCCACTTGCAGCTCGCGGTCCTTGAGCGCGAGCCAGCCCTGCCAGCCCTTGAGAGCGGTGGCGGCGAGCACGAGCAGCCCCATGAGGGCGCTGGCGGCGATAAGCAGGTCCTGGGTCAACATGATCCGGTTCCTTTCGAAATTACTGGTCGCGCAGCTTTTCGATTTCGTCGGAAAGCAGGCGCGTGTCGCGTCCGTCGGTGGCGATGCGCTCGAGCACCTTGACCCGCTCGCGCAATTCCTGAACTTCGCGCTCGAGTTCGGCCTCGCGGCCCGTGCCGAGCTGGTGAATCTTGCCCTTCTCGTCTTCGTACGCGCCGATCTTGGCGAGATGCTTCGAGCGCCAGGCGCTGTAGATCATGCCGGCGACGCTGATGACGAGGATGAACTCCCAAAGGTTCATTGCACCTTCCCCTTGGCATCGCGCAACTGCTCGATCTCGTGGCCGAGCCGGTAGCCGCTGTCGGTGACGATCCGTTCGACGCTGATCAGGCGGTCGCTCAGCGAGCCGATCTCGGCACGCAGCTGGGCATTCTCCTGCGTCAGCAGCTTGACCCGCTCCTGCGCCTCGTTGGTGTGTTGCGGGTGGAGCGGCTTGCCCCACATGCTCTCGAGCGGATAGCCGTGCTTGATCTTCTGGCGAGTGTTGTAGAGCCAACCTCCGACGCTCACGCCGACGACCAGAACGGCCCCGAGCACGCCAAACATGACAATGGTCACAATGTTATCGGGGCTCATCAGTTGAGTTCCTCGTCAGCAATGCGGGCGAGGGCGGGCGCCTCGCGCAGGGTTTCGATTTGGGCGGCGAGATCGACGCCCTTGTCGGTGGCAATGCGTTCGAGCACGCGCATGCGCTGCTCGAGCCGTTCGACGTGCGCCCCATACTGCGCGGCCTTTTCGGCAGTCTGGTCGGCCATCAGCTCGAGCTTGCGCTCCCTGAAACCGATGTAGCGTTTGGCGACCTCGGCGATCATGGCCAGCGTGACCGGCAAGCCGACGGCGATGGCCACGATGGCGATAACGGTCGTTCCCGTGCTCATATCACCGTGCTCCCCTGATCACGCAGACGCTCAATCTGGTGGGCGATGTCCTGCCCGCGATCGGTGGCGATGCGCTCGAGCACACGGACACGTTCCTCGAGCATTTCCGTGTAGTCGCTGGGGCTGGTCGACCGAGCGCGGTACGCCTCGGCCTCGACTTCGATCTTGCGCTGCTTGTAGGCGATCCAACGCTGAAAGCTGGTGCCGATCGTGATCAGCACTCCGATGGCGACGCCGGCAAAGGCGACAGCGGCAATGGCTTCCGCCGGCCCCATCAGATCTTCTCCTCAATCCCGCGCAAGCGTTCGATCTGGTGGGCGATGTCCTGCCCGCGATCGGTGGCGATGCGCTCGAGCACGCGGACCCGGTCCTCGATCAGGTCGGCGCGATCGTCCCGCGGCGCCAGCCGGGGCACCCTGGCTTGCGCCTCTAGCTCGAGCTTGCGGAGCTTGAAGTCGAGCCGGCGCCTGTAAGCCTGCGTGACCATGAAGAACATGATTAAGCCTGCAATCACGAGCGTGAAGAAGACGAGAAACTCACCCGGTTGCATCAGATGTCGCTCCCTTGTTCGATTCTTTTCGGCCGATCGCGCAGCGCTTCGATTTCGCTGGCGAGGGTGTAGCCGCGGTCGGTGACGATCTTCTCGAGCACGATGAGGCGGTCCTGCATCGTCTCGACCTGGTCCGTGAGGCGCTTGTTCTCGTGTTTGAGACTTTCCACGAGAGCGGGGCTCTCATCGGCGATCTGGCGGCGCCGGGCGCGCCGGCCGCCGCCGGGAAAGTCCGGCATTCCATGCTTGGCACGGATAGCCGTCTTCATGATTCCGCCCAGCGTACCGATGGCGATGATCGCAAGGACAAATTCAGGCCCACCAAAGCTCATTTCATCCCCCTCAGTTGCGCGATGTGTCGCGCTGATCTTCCAACCGCTCTTCGACGCGGCGCGTGTCGCGCAACGCCTCGATCTGGGTAGCGACGTCGTAGCCGCCGTCGGTCACGATCCGCTCGAGGACCCGCACGCGGTCTTCCAACTCCTTGTTGCTGGCGGCGTACTGCGCGGCCTTTTCGGCGGTCGTGTTGGCCTGCATCTGCATCATTTCCTTGCGATGCTTGGTCCAGATGGCGAGCATAGGGATGCCGAACACCATCAGGATGGCGGCGATCGGGATCAGTTCGCCCATCACACCTTCTCCTGCGCTCTGGGTGCTTCGAGCCGCTGTTCGACCCGGCGGGTGTCGCGCAGCGCTTCGATCTGGCTCGCGACATTGTAGCCGCTGTCGGTAACGATGCGCTCGAGCACGCGAATGCGGTCTTCCATCTCGGTGATCCGACTGGCGTACTGCGCGGCCTTCTCGGCACTGTTTTCCGCCGTGGCGGCGATGCGCTTTTCCTCCAGTTTCGCGTGGCTCTTCACCCAGACGATGCCAACCACCATCAGGAACGGTGCCAACGGAACCAGGATTCCCAATTCACCCATTTCAAATACTCCCCCGAGCAGGCTCAGCGCAGCCGTTCGATCTCGGCCGACAGGCGCGGATTGCTGCTGACGTAATAGTTCTCGACCTCGGCCAGGCGGCGATCGACGTCGCGGAAGCGGGCGCGGATTTCGCGGGCGGTGCGCTGGGGCGATTGCCGCACGCGCTGCCAGTACTTCTGCTCCTGCGCGTCGACGTAGAGGTGGGCGGGCTTCTTGTTGAGGAACAGCCCGGCGAGGAAGTACATCGGCAAGGTCACCCCGCTCAGTGGCGTGAAGACCGAGAGGACCATCGCCAGGCGAACCCAGCCGACGTTGATGCCGGTGTAGTCGGCGATCCCGGCGCAGACGCCCATCAGCTTGCCGTTCTGCTTGTCGCGGTACAGCTTGGTGCGCTCGCTGGTCATTTGCGGGTTCCCTTCTCGGCCAGCAGGCGATCGAGCTCGCGTAGCGGCTGGTTGTCGATTTCACGGTCGGCCTGGAGCCGCGCCGGTTTGAATTCTGCATTATCGGAGGCCACGAGCCGTTCGACGGTGTCCATCCGTTCGTCGAGACGCTTGGCGAGCTGGTAGAGCTCCTCGAGCAGGACCTCGTCGTCGTTGGTAATGGTCGCGGCGGTTTTCCACTTGGTGATGTAGTGGAAGATGATCCACGGCAGCCCCAGGAAAATTACTGGGATAATAAAGACTTCCTCGCCCACGGATCAATCCTCCTGCTTGTCGTTGTCGCCGGCCTTGCCGAGCGCGCGCTTCATGGCCTCGAGCTCCTCGTCGATCTTGTCCGAGCTCTCGAGCGCGGAAATCTCGTCGGCCAGACTCGGCGTGCCGGTGCCGTCGGCGATCGACAGCGCGTCGGCGCGGCCTTCTGCATAGTCGACCCGACGCTCGAGCTGATCGAAGCGGGTCAGCGCTTCGTCGACCCGCTCGTTGGTCATCAGGCTGCGCAGCTTGACGCGGTTCTCGGCGCTTTCGAGACGGGCGGCGATCTGGCTCTGCCGGCTGCGCGCCTCGCGCAGGCGGTTCTGCAGCTTGGCGATGTCCTGCTCATAAGCGCGCAGGGCGTCGTCCAGCACGGCGATCTCGGTCTTGAGCTGCTCGGCCATGTCGGCCGCCTTCTTCTTCTCCATCAGCGCGGCGCGGGCGAGATCGTCACGGTCCTTGCTGAGGGCGAGCTGGGCTTTCTCCTGCCAATCGGCCTGGAGCCGGTCGAGCTTGACCGTGTGGCGGTGCATTTCCTTCTGATCGGCGATGGTGCGGGCGGCGCTGGCACGAACTTCGACCAGCGTCTCCTCCATCTCCATGATGATCATGCGGATCATCTTGGACGGGTCGTCGGCCTGCTCGAGCAGATCGTTGAAGTTGGCCGCGATGATATCGCGGGTACGTGAGAAAATGCCCATCCAGACGGCTCCGGCAGCTAGAGAGTTACGAGTAGGGGTCGGGCTCGTGCGCAAGCGCTCGATCTCGAGATCGATCCGCGAGGCCTCGCGCTCGTCGCGCGCGGTGCGGCGCGGACTGATCGGGGTCAGCGGATTGATCGGATCACGGCTCATGCGAGCACGACCAGCGGAAGACCGACGGCCGCAGCGCCCGCGTGGCCCGCCCCCATCGGTGCGCCGAGCTGCAAGCTCATCGCGTAGACGTTGAAGGCGACCATCATGGCCACGCTGACCAGCGCGGCGATGCCGAGCTTGCTGGTTAGAAAGTGGCGATCGAACATCGGATTGTCCTCCTGATCCAAACCTGATGTTCCCCTATTCGCAAGCGCCGTGCCAATTTGCGGGAATGGCGGATTCCGGTCGGTTTGCCGGCAACGCGCTCGGCGGCTCGTGGCGCGTATTGCCAGATGTTGGGAAAATACGCTAAGGATCGGGCATGGAGCGGGGTAACCAGTTCGTCGGTCAGTCCAGCGTGTTCCTCGACGCGGTCGAGCGGGCCAGCCGCGCCGCGCCGATGCGCCGGCCGGTGCTGGTGATCGGCGAGCGCGGCACCGGCAAGGAGCTGATCGCCGAACGCCTCCACCGACTGTCGAACCGCTGGGAGGAGCCGCTCGTCACGATGAACTGCGCGGCGCTTCCGGAAACGCTGATCGAGGCCGAGCTGTTCGGCCACGAGGCGGGCTCGTTCACCGGCGCTACCAAATCTCGCGCCGGAAGGTTCGAGGAAGCCGACCGGGGCACGCTATTTCTCGACGAACTGGCGACTCTGTCCATGGGGGCGCAGGAACGGTTGCTGCGTGCGGTCGAGTATGGCGAGGTCACCCGCATCGGTTCGTCGCACCCGATCCGGGTGGACGTGCGCATCGTCGCCGCGACCAACGAGGACCTGCCGCGCCTGGCGGACGAGGGCCGCTTCCGCGCCGACTTGCTCGACCGGCTGTGCTTCGAGGTCATCACCCTGCCGCCGCTACGCGTTCGCGAGGGCGATATCCCGGTCCTTGCCGACTATTTTGGGCGGCGGATGGCGGCCGAGATCGGTTGGGAGCAATGGCCGGGCTTCGCGGACCACGTGAGCCGCCAGCTCGAGGACTACACCTGGCCGGGCAACGTGCGCGAGCTGCGCAATGTGATCGAACGCGCCGTCTATCGCTGGGGCAATTGGGAAGAGCCGATCGGCCACGTCCAGTTCGATCCCTTCGAAAGCCCGTGGAAGCCGCTCGGCGAACGCTCGCACAAGGCCGCAGAACAACCGCACAATGGTGCCGAACCCGCGCCGGCGCGCACCGACTACGACACTGTCGCCGACTTGCGCGCTGCGGTCGAGGCGCACGAGCGGGCGATCGTCGAGCACCACCTCGGCCGCAACCGCTGGAACCAGCGCCAGACCGCCAAGGCGCTCGGCCTGACTTACGACCAGCTGCGCCATTGCATCCGCAAGCACGGCTTGGCCGACGCCGACGCCTAGCGTTCAGCCTTCCGTCTGCTGAACGCGCTGTGCAGCCGCCAGCAAGTTCTGCACCGGACCTGCGACACATTCTTACCAAGTGAGAGGGACTTCCGTGGTTGGCGGTGGCATATCTCGTTCATCGGCAGACGCCGAAAGATGAACAGAAGGACCGCTACGATGACCAAGAAATTCCTCCTCGCCGCCCCGCTCGCCCTCGCGGCTGGGGCGCTTTTCACCGCTCCGGCTTCGGCCGCGCCGTGGCACGCCAACCCCGGCCAGCTTCGCGCCGAGATCGCCCAGCTCGATCGCCAGATCGACCGCAAGCCGGGCCTCTCCAACCGCGAAGAGCGCGTGCTCGAACAGCGCGTCGACCGGCTGCAGGACCTATACCGCAGCTATGCCCGCCACGGCTTCACGCGCGGCGAGCTGCAGACCCTCGAGCGCGAGATCGCCTCGGTGCGGGTTGCTATCCAACGCCAGTCGCACGACTGGAACAACCATCCGGGCCGCAACGATCGGCACGATCGCTACGACCATCGCTAAGGCTTGAGCTGACTCAAGTTTTGATACCTTGTCAGCGCGGGGCCGGGAGGACTAGGCGAAAGCCCATGTCCGACCGGCCCCGCACCCTTTACGAGAAGATCTGGGACGCTCACGTGATCGAGCGTCGCGACGACGGCACCTGCCTGATCTTCATCGACCGCCACCTGGTCCACGAAGTGACCAGCCCGCAGGCTTTCGAAGGGCTTCGGCTGGCCGGCCGCAAGGTTCGCCGTCCCGAGCTGACGCTGGCGGTGCCCGACCACAACCTCCCGACCACTGCACGCGTCGACGCAAACGGCAACCGCGTGCCGATCAAGGACCCCGAAAGCCGAAACCAGCTCGAAGCGCTCGAGCACAACGCGCCCGAATTCGGCGTGCGCTATTTTGGCGCGACCGCCCGCGAGCAAGGCATCGTCCACGTCGTCGGCCCCGAGCAGGGCTTCTCGCTGCCCGGCACGACAATCGTCTGCGGCGACAGCCATACGGCCGCGCACGGCGGCGTCGGCGCGCTGGCGTTCGGCATCGGTACGAGCGAAGTCGAGCACGTGCTCGCGACCCAGACGCTGCTGCTGCGTCCGTCCAAGACGATGCAGGTGGTTGTCGAGGGCGACCTTTCGCCCGGCGTCAGCTCGAAGGACCTGATCCTCCACATCATCGGCACGATCGGCACCGCCGGGGGCACCGGCCACGTCATCGAGTACCGCGGCAAGGTATTCGAGGACATGAGCGTCGAGAGCCGACTGACGGTGTGCAACATGAGCATCGAGGGCGGTGCCCGCGCCGGGATCATCGCACCCGACGAGACCACCTTCGCTTATCTCAAGGGCCGTCCGCTGGCGCCGAAAGGCGAGGATTGGGATGCGGCGGTCGCCTACTGGCGCACGCTCCATACCGACGAAGGCGCGAAGTTCGACAAAACCGTGCGCATCGACGCGACCACGGTCGAGCCGACCGTCACCTGGGGCACCAGCCCCGAGGACACCGTCGCCATCGGCGGCGTGGTGCCCGATCCCGGAAGCTTTCCCGATCCGTCGAAGCAGAAAGCCGCGCAGGCGAGCCTCGACTACATGGGCCTCGCCCCCGGCCAACGAATGGACGAGATCGAGGTGCAGAACGTCTTCATCGGCAGTTGCACCAACAGCCGCATCGAGGATTTGCGCGCCGCGGCCGCAATCCTGAAGGGCCGCAAGAAGGCGCCGGGTGTCAAATGGGCGATCGTCGTCCCCGGTTCGGGACTGGTGAAGGCCCAGGCCGAGGAAGAAGGGCTCGACAAGGTGTTCATCGATGCCGGCCTCGAATGGCGCGAGCCCGGCTGCTCGGCGTGCCTCGGCATGAACCCCGACAAGGTCCCCGCCGGCGAGCGTTGCGCCTCAACCTCCAACCGCAATTTCGTCGGCCGCCAGGGCCCCGGCGCGCGGACCCACCTCGTCAGCCCGGCGATGGCGGCTGCCGCGGCGGTCACCGGCAAGCTGACCGACGTGCGCGAGTTCGCGTGAAGGGGCAATGCCTCTGCGGCGGCGTGACCGTCACCGTGCCGGGCAAGCCCGAGTACGTGAATTCGTGCAACTGCACGGCGTGCTTCAAGCTCGGCTCCCTGACCGGCTATTTCCCACCCGACGAGGTGACGATCGAAGGTGAGAGGCAATCGTTCGTCCGCTCGGACATCGAGCCCTGGATCGCGTTCGTATTCTGCCCGACTTGCAGCGCAAACCTGGGCTGGACCTCGCTCAAGCCGCTCGACCGGATGGGCGTGAGCATGCGCCTGTTCGATCCCGCCGAACTGGTCGGCGTGCCCATCCGCTTCCCCAACGGGCGCGACGCCGGCGACGATGGCGACTGGCCGCCCCCGCGCCACGCCGAAGTGCCGTTCGCCCTCGACGCGCCGTTTTAGCTGCCCGCACGAATCGTGGACGGCCTCGCCGTGCTCTGCCAGAACTCCGCCTCCCGCTGCGCTAGGAGAGGCCGCAGATGAGACTTGACCGCTTGCGCCCGGCGTTCGCCGGGCTGCTGCTCGCCGCCGCCGTGCCCTCCCACGCGCAGACCCCGCGCCCCATGCTCGACTACGCCACCGCGGCGAAGATCCGCGACGGGTGCCTTGCCGTCGCTGCCCAGAAGGGTTTCGCGCTCGGCGTGGCGGTGTTCGACAACACCGGGCGCCTGATCGCCTTCGCCAAGATGGACGGCGCCTCGACCGGCGCAGCCGAGCTGGCGCAGTGGAAGGGCAAGTCGGCGGCGGTCTACGGCTTCCCGACGTCGGAAACCTCCAAGTGGAACGGCTACAGCGCCCCCGACATGGCGACTTTCGAGGGCGGCGTGCCGTTCTACGGCCAGGACGGGACCCAGCTGGGAGGGGTTGGCGTTTCGGGAGCCGAGAGCAAGGATGACGTCGCTTGTGGCCTCGCGGGCGTCGCCGCCGCGGGCCTGCGTGGCAGCGCCAAGTAGCGAGGGAAGCGCCGATGCCGATCACGAGTTTCGAGGGGAAGACCGCGTTCATCACCGGCGGGGCCAGTGGCATCGGCCTCGGCATCGCCAAGGTCATGGTCGCGCGCGGGGCCAAGGTGGTGCTGGCGGACCTGCGGCAGGATCACATCGAGGATGCGCTCGCCGAGTTCGCCGGGGGAGGGCAATCGAATGCGGTCAGCGCGCTCCAGCTCGATGTAACCAACCGTTCGAGATACCGGGAAGCCGCAGAGCAGATGCAGGACGAGTTCGGCGGGATCGACATTCTCGTCAACAACGCGGGGGTCGGACTCGAAGGCCCGGTCCTCGAGGCGACCTATGCCGATTATGACTTCGGCTTCGGCGTCAACGTAGGCGGGGTGATCAACGGCTTCGTCGAATTCGTGCCGCAGATCATCGCCCATGGGCGCGGCGGGCACATCGTATCCACGGCTAGCCTCGCCGCTGAAGTGGTGATGCCCGAGCAACTGGCGATCTACGCCGCCAGCAAGGCGGCCGTGTGCCATTACTGCGAGGCGGTGAAGGGCGTGCTCGGCACCAAGGGCATCGGCGTGTCGATTCTGCTGCCCGGTCCGGTCAAGAGCCGGATCCACGAGGCACAGCAGAACCGGCCTGAACAGTTCCGCGATGGCAGCGGCTACAGCGCAAGCGAGGCGCGGCTCAGCCGGCGGATCGTCGGCGACGACTGGATGGACCCGGTCGAGGTCGGCAACCTCGTCGCCGACGGGATCCTGTCGAATGCGACCTACCTCGTGACCCACGGCATGTTCAAAAACGCGATGCGCGCGCGGGCAGAGGCGGTGCTGGCGGCGACGCCCGATCGCACCGAGGCGATGCCCGACTTCAACCGCTTCAGAGAGGAATAGCGCGGATGGAAAACCTGACCGGCAAGGTCGCCTTCATCACCGGCGGAGCGAGCGGGATCGGCTTGGGCATGGCCCGCGCCTTCCTCGAGGAAGGAATGAAGGTCAGCCTCGCCGACTGGAACGACGAGCACATCGCCAAGGCCAAGGTGCAGCTCGCAGGCAGTAACGCGGTCCATTTCGTCAAGACCAACGTCGCCGAGCGCGACAGCTTGCGCGCCGCGGCGCAGGAGACGCTCGACGCGTTCGGCAAGATTCACGTGCTGTGCAACAACGCCGGCGTCAACGGCGGCGGCACCGCGGCCGGCGAGGACTTTGACGACTGGGACCGGGCGCTCGCGGTCAATCTCGGCGGCGTGGTCAACGGCACGAAGATCATCGTCCCGATCATTCGCGCGCAGGGCGAGGGCGGGCACGTCGTCAACACCAGCAGCATGGCCGGCGTGGTGCCGCTGCCGGGTCTGGCCGCCTATTCGACCGCCAAGTATGCCGTGCGCGGCTTTTCCGAGAGCCTGCGGATGCAGCTCGCGCCCAAGGGCATCGGCGTCTCCTGCCTCTTTCCGGGCGCCACTCGCACTGCACTGGTGCCGCTGCCCGAGGACGATCCCGAACGGATCAAGGAGGAAGGCGCGCCGCAGTTCCTCAAGGACCTGTGGGACGCCATGCGCGGGGCGATCGACCCGTATGACACCGGCAAGGCGGTGGTCTCGGCGATCAAGGACAACCGTTTCTACATCTTCACCAACCGGGAATTCCTCGAGGAAGTGAAGCAGCGCCACCGCGAGATCGAGGCCGCTTTCCCGACCGACGAGCCCACTCCCGGCCGCGTGAAGTTCGAAAACATGCGCGCCGAGATGGTCCGCAACCTGATGGCGCCCGGCAACCGCCCGGTGCCACAGGAGAGCAGCGAAGACATGAAGCTCGACCTCGGCTCGGAAAGCCCGGCGGGAGGGCAGTGAACAACCACCGGGCCGCAATGGTGGAGAATGAACGATGAGCGAAGCAATCGACGAAGCCAGGCTCGAACAGCAGATCGGCAAGGTGATCGGCGATGTGGCCGGAGCGATGAGCCTGTTCATGGCCTATCTCGGCGACCAGGCGGGTGTATTCGCGGCGATGGACGGTGCCGGTCCGCTGACTTGCGACGCGCTGGCGGCGAAGACCGGGCTCAACCCGAAGTACCTGCACGAATGGCTCGGCTCGGTGTCGGCAGCAGGCTACATCGCGTTCCACTCGCACAACGAGACGTTCGAACTCACCCCCGAACAGGCGCTCGTGTTCAGCCGCGAGGGACAGCCCGCGTGCATGCAGGGTTTCATCCAGATCGTGTTCTCGCAGTTCGAGTTGCTCGACAAGGCGGTCGACACGTTCAAGTCGGGCAAGGGTAGGCCGTGGAGCGAGCACAGCCAGTGCTGCTTCTGCGGCACCGACCGGTTCTTCCGCCCGGGCTACGCCGCGAACCTGGTCGACAACTGGATTCCGGCGCTCGACGGGGTCGAGGCCAAGCTCAAGGCCGGGGCCAAGGTCGCCGATATCGGCTGCGGCCACGGCTCCTCGACGATCCTGATGGCGCAGGCCTATCCCAACTCGACGATCTACGGCATCGACTTCCACGCCCCGTCGATCGACGCCGCGCGGGCCAAGGCGGTCCAGGCCGGCGTGACCAACGTGAAGTTCGAAGTCGCCAGCGCGCAGGACTATCCCGGTGAGGGCTTCGACTTCGCCTGCATCTTCGACGCGCTGCACGACATGGGCGATCCGGTGGGAGCGGCGCGGCACATCCGCGAGACGCTCGCGCCTGGCGGCACATTCATGCTCGTGGAGCCGATGGCGGGCGACAGCATGGCCGAGAACATGCACGCGGTGGGGCAGATATTCTATGCCGCCTCGTGCACGGTGTGCACGCCGGCCTCGCTGGCCCAACCGGTCGGTCTTGGGCTTGGGGCCCAGGCTGGCCAGAAGCGGCTGACCGAAGTGTGCCGCGAAGCCGGCTTCGCCAACGTCCGCCGCGCGGCCGAGACGCCGACCAACATGGTGCTCGAGGTGACCGCCTGACACCAGAAGCCCCGCGGAAGGCGCCGGACTTTCGCGCAGCACCAGGTTGGGAGTTTGCGACGGCCGGGAAGGCCTACGCACGCTGCGCCCGAGGTTGACGCGAGGCGTACCGTCGCCGAAACAGAGGCAAAGCGGGAGAGGGCGGGCGATGGCGACAACATTCAGCGAAGCGATGGAGCGGGCACCCCTGCGCGCCTTTCAGATCGCGACTTTCGCGATCTGCATGCTGGTGCTCACCTGTGACGGGATCGACCAGCAGCTGCTCGGGATCATCGCGCCCAAGGTGATCGCCGATTTCGGCGTCGCCAAGAGCACCTTCGGCATCGCCATGAGCGCCTCGCTGGTCGGCTTCGGCCTCGGCGCGTGGAGTGGCGGGTGGCTCGGCGACGCGGTCGGCCGGCGCTGGTCGCTGGCGATCGCGGCGGCGGTTTTCGCCCTCGCCACCGCCGGGGCGAGCCTGGCCGACGGTGTCTGGTCGCTCGCGGTGTGGCGCGTTGTCGGCGGGCTGGGCTTCGGCTCGGCCTATTCGAATGCGATGGCGATGACCGGCGAGTGGCTGCCTGGCCGCTGGCGCTCGGTCGCGGTGACCACGCTTTCGGTTGGCACGCCGGCCGGAGGCACCGTGGTCGGCTGGCTCGCGCCCGACCTCGTGACGAATTATGGCTGGCGCGGAGCGTTCATCGCCTTTGGGCTGGCGACCTTGCTGATTGTGGTGCTGATCGTCGCCGCGCTACGCGACAGCCCGTCGTTCCTGCTCGTCCGCGGCAAGCCGGCGGAAGCCAGGCGCGCAGCCGCCAAGCTCCTCGGAAGCGAGGTAGATCTTCAGCCCGAGACCCACGCGACCGATGTCCTTGGAGGATCGCCGATCGGTGTCCTTCACCGCTCCAACCTGCGGCTTAACATCGGCATCGGCATAACCTTCGCGGCGTGCGCCCTGTGCGCCTACGGGGTGCTCAACTGGTCGACAACGTTCCTGACCGCGAAGGGCTTCACGCTGGCGCAGGCCGGCAATGCCGTCTCGATCGGCGGGCTGACCTCGATCGTCTCCTCGATTGCCGCGGGCCTGCTGGTGCACCGCTTCGGGTCGAAGGCGGTCATGGCCGCCATCAGCGCGACGCTTGTCGTATCATTCATCGTGCTGGCGATCACGGTCGAGCGGTTGCCCGTCGCGCCTTCGGCCGACGACCGCCTGCTGGTGGTGGTGATGGTCGGGATCACCGCGGCGATCTTCAGCGCGGGAATGGCCTCGATGTACGCGTTGATGACTTACGGTTATCCGCAATCGTGCCGCTCCGCCGGGATCGGCTTCGGGATATTTGTGGCTCGCGTTGGCGCTATCTCGGCCAGCGGCCTTGGCGGCTGGCTGCTCGACCTCGGGCACGGCAGCACAGTGCCGTACTTCGCGGTGCTGACGGTGAGCGCTGCGCTGATCATGGCGGCGCCGCTGATCGTCGACCGGCACGTGCCGCCGGCGCGGCGGGCGCGGACGGCGCTAGCCTAGGCTAGCGTACGCGCGGCCCGCCGAACGGCAGCGGCGGCGGGGGCCGGCGGGCACCGCGCGGCAGCTGCGCCTGGTACGCGCGGCCGCAATGCTCGACGCAGTACGGGAAGCCGGGGTTCACCTTTTCGCCGCAGAAGTGGAAGTCGGCTTCGCCCGGGTGGCCCATCGGCCAGCGGCAGACGCGGTCGTTGAGATCGAGCAGGCTCGTCTTGTCGGCAATCTCCGGGCTCGGCTTGGCCGGCACCAAGCGGCGCGGCGGGGCCGGGGGGATCGGCGCCTGCTGATCGCCGGGGCCCTGGCGCAGGAAGCCGCCCGGGCCGACCGAGACGATCTTGGGCATGTCCGGCCGCGGATCGGGCAGCGGCTGGCTGGGAATGTCGCCGGCGGGCTTGGGCGCGGCGGCTTGAGGGGCCTTGGGCGCGGGCAGGGGAGCCTTCACCTTGGGCTTCATCTTGGCCGCGGGCGCCGGATCGGGTGCCTTCTTGGTGGGGATCTTTTCCTCGTTCGGTTTGACCGGCGAGGGGCGCGACTTGAGGCCCAGGCGATGCGCCTTGCCGATCACTGCGTTACGGGAGACGCCGCCGAGCTCGTCGGCGATCTGGCTCGCGGTGGCGCCGCCTTCCCACATCTTGGTCAGCGTGGCGATGCGTTCGTCGGTCCAGTTCATCTAGTGTCGATACCTTCAAAATATGTCTGGGCGACCCTTGCGCGGCTTGCCAGCTCGGGGCGCTGCCGATAGTCGGCGCCCGATGGCCAATCAAGCCCCCGCCGCGCTGCCTGCCGCTTCAAGCGGATCGTCCCAACTCAACGGGAAGGCGCGACGCGAGTTTCCGCCCAAAGGTCAGCCGCTGATCACCGGGATCAACCGGATCGGACTGTGGAGCCTCTATATTAAGGAGGTCCGCCGGTTTCTCAAGGTCCACACGCAGACGATCTGGGCCCCGGCCGTCACCACGCTGCTGTTCCTGGTGATCTTCACGGTGGCGATGGGCCGCGGCAATCGCATGGTGCTGGGGGTGCCGTTCGCCACCTTCGTGGCACCGGGCCTTATCATGATGGGCATGATGCAGAATGCCTTTGCCAACTCGAGCTTCTCGCTCCTCGCCGGCAAGATCCAGGGCACGATCATTGATCTCTTGATGCCGCCGCTGAGCAATGCCGAGTTGATGACCGGGATCGTTGCCGCTTCGATTACCCGCGCGGTGATGGTTGGCGGCGCGCTGGCCCTGGCGATGGCGCTGTGGCCGGGCGTCGAGCTGCGCGCAGCGCACCCGTGGGCAATTGTCTGGTTCGGGCTGATGGGCTCGGCGTTCCTGTCGTTCCTCGGTTTCCTCACCAGCCTGTGGGCGGAGAAGTTCGACCACAACGCGGCGGTCACCAACTTCGTCGTCGCGCCGATGTCGCTGCTCTCGGGCACGTTCTACGTGATCAGCAACCTTTCGCCGCTGTTCCAGTCGATCAGCCGCCTGAACCCGTTCTTCTATCTGATCAGTGGCTTCCGCTTCGGCTTCCTCGGCCAGAGCGACATCGGCAACACCAACCACGCCGTGATCGGCGCGGCGATCGGCGTCGGGATATTGAACCTGGTGTTCGCGGTGGCCTGCTACCGCATCCTGAAGAGCGGCTGGAAGCTCAAGAGCTAAACGCTAGTGCGTCAAGCTGCGGCGCAGGCGGTAACGCCCCTCCGCAAAATCTTCGAACAGCTCGGGCACCGTCGGATGGTCGATCGGACCGCCGTCGCTGTCCTCGAGCAGGTTCTGCTGGCTGACATAGGCGACGTACGATGAATCCTCATTTTCGGCGAGGAGGTGATAGAACGGCTGGTCGCGCCGCGGGCGCAAGTCCTTGGGAATCGCCTCGTACCAGTCGTCGCTGTTGGCGAAGACCGGATCGATGTCGAACACCACGCCGCGAAAGTCGAACAGCTTGTGGCGCACGACATCGCCGATCGCGAAGCGCGCTTCACAATGGCGCGGCGCTTCGAGCCTGCGCCCGGCCTGCGGCGAATAGAAGTTGGATCGTTCCATGGACATGCGGATATAGATTACCGGGGACGTGAAACAAGGTTCCCCCTAGCGGCTATGCCCCAGTAATTTGACCGCTTTGGGAACAAGGGGTTGGCAAGCCCAAAAGCATCCGCTAACCGCCGCGCTTTCTTGCCGACCGGGCGCCGATTTGGCGTCCAATGCGCGCCTGCGGAGAGGTGCCGGAGTGGTCGATCGGGGCAGTCTCGAAAACTGTTGAGCTCGTAAGGGTTCCGAGGGTTCGAATCCCTCCCTCTCCGCCAATATACGTTGATCTTGTTGGTGTTTTTTACGAATCAGGGTCACGGTTCCCATAACTGCTCCCCGATAGAGGCCGCGCTAGTGCGCTCAGCGACGGCCGATCTGCTTGGAACGACTTCAGATCGCGGTGAGCAACTTCAGGGTGAGGCGCCCTCTGGCTGAAGGTGATCGCGATCCGGAACTCTCCCGCCAATTCTATGCTTTTCGCACGAACGGCCAAATGCTGTGTCTGATCACCGCCTCAGTTGATCTTCTGAAAGACAAACTCGCAGCAGCCGGTGCCGAAGGCGCCGATACCGAACGGTAAGGGGAATTCCCTGTACGGCTCGAAGCCGAGCGGTTCGATATGCGCCTTGATCTCGGCGGGCGTGGCGGATTCGTAAGGGTAGCCGCCGAGCCAGTCGTGAACGTCGGTGTGGAAATTCATGCCGCGCGAGGTCTTGTAGGCCCTGATGGTCCGCAAGGGGTTCTTTCCGGTGACGACCATGCGCGCAATGTATGCGGCCTTGTAGAGCATCCGGGCGAGCCAACGAAGCGGACCTGGCGCGGCGGTATAGAGCCGCTTCTCGACGCGCCACGCACCGCACATCGGGGTCTTTTGGTAGAGCGCGATGGCGAACAATCCGCCCGGCTTGACGAACTGCGCCGCCTTCTCGACCGCGTCCCACATCGCCCCGGTGTGGTGGAGGACGCCCCACGAATAGACGATGTCGAAGGTGCCGAGCACGGCAGGGTCGGCATCGAAAATGCTGAGCCGTTCGGCGCGGGCGTTGGGGCAATAGTAAAGCTGCTTTTCGGCGGCGCGGACGCTCTTGGGGTCGATGTCGATCGCCACGACTTCCTTGGCGCCAAGTTGCACGGCAGCCAGCGAATGAATGCCCGAACCACAACCGATGTCGAGGAAACTGGAACCCTCGATGCGCTCCCTCGGCAGCAATTTGAGAAGGCCACGGGCGGCTTCCTCGATTGCGCCTTCGTCCACGTAGTGAAGGAACTGCGTCCAGTTTTCGCCGAACTCGAAATGGGTGTCGAGCGAGCGGAGCGTGTCAGTAGCCATGCGCGCCTTTATCAAGAGGTTACCGCAAACGCCACCACCCAATGCGGCCCCATCGGCGAGATGACGGGCGAGGCCCGGCCATGATCGACCCAACGGAACACCAGCGACGCAATCGTGGCCAGCGTTCTCTATTCGATGAAGTGATGCTTGCGCAGCAGCAGCATCGCGTCGGCGGCGTGGTCGGCCAACCATGGCGTGCGAGCGACCAGCCTCTCAATCGGCAGCGCGGCGCCGCCGCAAAGGCGCTGCAAACCTGCCGGGATCAGGAAATGCCGGCGGCAGTCGAGCAACTCGAAACCGTGGCAACGATCCAGAACGGACTTCAGCGTCGTGCGTCTGTAGTGCAGTTTCCCGGACAGCGAGACGAGGAACGAATTGAGCTGCCCCACCGCTTGCGAATGGTCGCTCAGTTGCAGGATCAGCAACCCACCGGGGCGAAGGCTGCGGTAAGCCGCATCGAGCGTGCGGGCGGTGTCGTCAACGTGGGCCAGCACACCGATGCACAGCGCAATGTCGTGCGCCTCGGGCTCTACGGCGTGGAGGTCGGCGCAAACGTAGCGGGCGCGCTTGCCAAACCTTCGACGCGCGACCTCGATCATGCCGGGGGAACTGTCCACGAGCGTCAGGGAACCATGCAGGGCTTCGCTGATCGAACCATCCCCGCAGCCGAGGTCGATAATTCGCTTGCCCGCCGTGTCTCCGAGTATGTCCGCGACCAGTTCGGCGCGGAGTTTGACCCGGTGGTTGCGGCGCAGATAACGCGCCGGTTTGCTGAAATAGGTCTGCGCCCGAGTTTCCCGCGCGCTTTGCGGAAGGGTTGCCATAACCCTTTATAGAACACAGAATCCAGCGCGACGGAATATCGGGAGATGTCGCGCGAGACCCGGCCCTGTTCGACTCTACCGAACACCTGCGACACGGTCCTGCCAGCGTTCCCTAGGCAGTGAAGCGCTGCTTGCGCCGCAGCATCGCGTCAGCGGCGTGGCGGGCCAGTCAAGGCGTCCGGACAACCATCCCCTCTATTGGCCGCACAGTGCTTCCGCAATGGCGGTTCAGGCCGGCCGGGATCAGGAAATGGCGGCGTTAGTCAACCAACTCGAAACCGTGGCAACGATCCACAACGCAGGTCGATCGAGCACTCTGAGGCGCGTCACACATCAAGTCCGCTGCAATCTCCACGGGCGCTCAGCCTCACTCCTAAGTAACTTATCCTATATCAGCTTAGCGGTCTCAGGTGCGAGAGATACGTACTGCATCGAAGGCCAGTGGAATCTGACGAGATGGGAAGCGAGTCTTGTTCAAGCTTGCGGTTCTGATTGCTCTTGGTTTGTCGATGGTTGGCGGCGTGGCTCACGCCGAGCGCGGCAACTTCCGAGTGTCCGTCGGAGCCGAACGAAGCACCGAGAAGCTCGACGTCGACGGTGCGCTGCTGGGTTCTCTGGCCCCTCGAACCGATTTCCACAGCGTGTCGGAAGACGACCGTTACACGCCGTACTTTGGTGTCGACTACGAACAGCCGCTCGGAACAAGCCTATTCGTTGGCGCCGAAGTACATCTCACGGTCGGCAGCTCACAGCAGACACTTTCCGCCGATGCGAGCACCACCGTGGTCTATAGGGCCCAGATTTGCTATCCTCGTTTCGGCCATCCTGTTGCCCCGTGCGAATGGGGCGTGCCGGATTTCATGACCGCCACATACACCGAACAGCAGAAACTCGACCTATCGGTCAAAAGCGGGCCCGCCGTTTCCTCGATATTCAAAGCAGGGTTCGTTGCAGGACCGCTGCGAGCTTGGATAGGGGGCGGCCCGGCGGTGCAGTGGCTGCGTATGTCCTACAGTCTTCCGGAGCTCTACACTGTGAAGGGTCCTCTCAAACCGGTCCACCTGTTCACCGACCCAAGTCCGTTGTTTCCGCCGAGCATGATACTGTCGGCCGAAAGCCGCAAGGACACCGTCACGCGACTAGGCGGGACTTTGGCGGCTGGTCTCGCCGACCAGCTTACAAAGCGCCTTTCGGTGTCGGCTCGATATGCCTTTGCCGATTACGGAACGGTGACGCTGAACCCCACGGCTAGGCTCGGAGCCACTACAATCAAGAGCAAGACAAAGTCGGTTGCCGTCGCATTGGACTACGCCTTCTAGCTAGTCTCGATCCTTCGGGCCGGTTGTGCCTGGCAGGGTCGAGCCTTTACCCGACCAGGGTATGTCCGCAATGGGTCGAAGGCGGCTGGTGCGCTGTGGGTGGAAAGCGGACATTCGCTTACCCGGCAACGTGCGGTGAACCTAGTTGCCACCGGCGCGTTGTCTCCTTGCTCATGCACAGGAGAGGTTATGGAGCATCAGGAGCCTAAGCCGATGATGGGGTGGGGCAAGTTCGCAGCGATGATCGCCGTTTCGACGGCGATCATGTTTCCGCTGATGTACCAGCTCGTCTATGAGTGGGACCACGCGATGTTCAGCCTCAACCGGCTAGTCGCCTCGCTGGTGATGGGCTGCGTGATGACCGGGGTGATGCTCGTCTTTATGTGGCCGATGTACCGGGGGGTGACGACCAAGGTCGTCGTGCTGGCTGCCGCGCTGGTCGGCGCGGTGGCGCTGCTGGCGGTCAACCGCAGCCAGGCGCTGATCGCCGACACGGCGTTCATGCGCTCGATGATCCCGCACCACTCGATCGCCATCAACAACGCCCGCAAGGCGACGATCACCGATCCGCGTGTGCGCAAGCTGGCCGACGGCATCATCGAGGCGCAAGTGCGCGAAATCGCCGAGATGAAGGCGCTGATCGCCGACATCGACGCGCATGGCAGCCGCGGGACTACTGCACTCCCGCCGAGAACGGCGGAGGTCACGCCCAATATGTGGCCGGAGATCGAAGAGGCTGTCCGATAAGGGTGGAAAGCGGACGTTGCGGGGGTTAGGCTAGACCAGCGGATCGGGAACACATCTATTCGGTCCCTCGGAGCGCGCCCATTTGATTGTGAGTGACGATGGCCACACTCAACCAAGCGTTCGCAGATCCTAATCCTTCGGTTCGGCTCAATGCTGCTCTCAAGGCAGGCATAAATCCGTCGTTACTTCACCTCGACACCCTGCTGGAGCAATGCGCTGTCGAGCCTGACTTTCAAGTTCGTGAAATGCTCACTTGGGCGCTGATCCGCCTGCCTGCTGAGATTGTCGTGCCCAAGTTGATTGGCGAGTTGTCGCGCAAAGAAGCGCAAGCCCGCGGCCAGGCACTCCACACTTTATCCAAGTTTCGGGACCCGTCAGCATGGCAGGCGGTCGCGGCGATGCTTGATGATGAAGATGAGCGAGTGATGCGGACAGCGTGGTATGCCTCCGTGGCTCTTGTTCCGGAGGGTCAGCGCAAATGGCTGGCAGAAAAGCTGGCGTCTCGCCTTGGAAGTGGAGACGAAGAAACTCAGCTCAGCTTGAGTCGAGCCATTGTTGGATTGGGGCACGAAGCTTCCATGCCCATTCTTGGGACTGCAATTAGGCGCGGCGACGACGACACTCGAGTGCATGCGTTAGCTACCGAGCGGCTGTTTCATGATCCGAACGTGGGGTTCGCTATCTCCCTCAAGGCCGCTCGCAAGCAAGTCGCCTTGGGCCAGACAAGGTCCTCCAAAGGATGATGTCGGCGCCGACCTGAAGCTGGCCAGAGGCTGCTCTGATGGCTCGCGTCATTTTGTACTGATGTCCGCAATGGGTGGTTAGCGGACGGAACATCGAGGCTAGTCGGTGAGCCGGGCGGGCAGAGTTGCAAGGGAGGCCGCTTCAATGCAAACTGGCGAACTGATCGTAAAGCGGAGGCAGGGCCTTGCTGATCGAACG
>NZ_JAANOZ010000024.1 GCF_011320115.1 Croceibacterium segetis
TTCTGCTCCGAGGCGCAAGCGCAATCGGCGGGCTACCGCCGGTCCAAAGCGCATTGGTGATCTCCAATTGGGAGCTCTGGGCTTGCGCCAACCACTACATCACCGAGCACGGGGAGGATGCGGCGGTAATGGCTGCCATGCGCTGCGACGAGCTCCTCGACTCCGGCGATTATGAGGGGGCCAGGATTTATCAGGCGATCATCCTGCGCATCAATCAGTTGCTCGACCGACCACCGGGGCCGCTCAACTAGCGCTCCAAAAAAGGACTTTCCTACAGAGAACATTATGTGAACATATAGCCGCCTTCACGACTCGGAGGCATCCATGTTCATCCTCGATCCCGCGGCGGTCTTGGCGATCGCTGCCCTCACAACTGCTCTCTCGAGCCTGGTGTGGTCGGTGAGACGGAAGCCGTGAGCACCAAGCACCTCGATTCCATTGCCGACTATCGACGTCATGGCTTCAAGCTGCGCATCGAATGCACGTGCGGGCGAGTGAGGGTGATCGAGCCGGGCGACCTGATGGTGGCGTTAGGCAGGCGCAAGAACAGCTCGCGGGACATGCAGCTTCTAATCCCTCGCCTGAAATGCTTCGTGTGCGGCGGTCGGCCCAAATACTGGGGGCCCGTCTAGCTCGCGTAGGGCGGGATCCGTGCGATCGCGTGACGAGCCGAGTTAGAAAGGCCGGGTCTCGCGAGACACCGCATGTGGTGGCAACGCAAGTCTCGGTAGCGACGGCTAGGGGTTACCCCGGATGCAAGACGACGTGCGGCCTTCATGCTCACGTGTCTACAAGGCCCGCGTTCTGGGAGATGGTTGGTCCCTTCGCCCAAACGTAGTCCTTTGCCACGTTGTGCCGGCTCGGTCCCCTGGTTGGTGCCGGCCAACGTGGCAAATCCTCTACGCTAACTCCATTCCTGCTCGTCCGCGCTGCTGGGCCGGAGTCGACCCCCAGAGTTGGGTCGCACTTGGCGATGGATATGACCTAAACCCTTTTGAAACCACGTTCTTTTCAGGAATCGACGCTAGCTGCTGTTACCCCCGGCTGGCGGCGAGAAGACTTGCCAGCCCAAGGGGGAAAGCAGATGAAATCGATACTTGGGGGCGTTGCTGTCCTCGCGGCCCTGTCTGCCGCACCGGTTCTGGCGCAGTCGGCGACTGTGGCGTCACCAGTCATTGCCGCCGCGCCGATGGCGATCGCGGCTCCGGTCACCAACAACGCCGTGCTGCGTTCCGGCACCGAGCTGCCGCTTCGGCTGCTCGAGGAACTTACGACAAAGGGCAAGAAGCTGCGCGTCGGCAACCGCTTCCACCTCGAAACGTCCGAGCCGCTGCTCGTAAACGGCGTGACCGTGATCCCGGTCGGCAGCCCGGCCGTGGGTGAGATCACCGACGTTCGCAACAAGGGCATGTGGGGCAAGTCGGGCCATCTCAACGCACGCCTGCTCTACGTCACCGTCAATGGCCGCCAGATTCGCCTTAGCGGCGCGTTCGACGACAAGGGCAAGGCCGGCGGCGTTGGTGCCGTAGCGGTGTCCGCCGTCGTCTTCCTGCCCGCCGGCTTCTTCATGACCGGCACCAGTGCGAAGATTCCGCAGGGCACCGTGGTCCGCGCCTTCATTGACGAGGACGTGCCGCTGGCCATCCCGGCGCAAGCCGCTCCTCTCGCCGTCGGGGTTCCCTCCGCTGCGCAACCGGTGAGCGCGACCACCGTCCCCGCGAATGCCGCCATAAAGGCTGTCGCGCTCGCGCCGGCGGATGCGGTTGCCAGCGGCGCGCAGGCGCGCTGCTGGAAAGAGAACAAGTGTTGAGGATGCGCTTCTCAAGCGCCGAGTGGTAAGAAGGGCCGCATCCTTAGCGTGCGGCCCTTCCGCGCTCAACCAGGGCTCCCATTGGCAGAGTGCGCAAAGCGGATCTAATGCTGACCAGCCGCATTCGACCCATTGCGGACAATGGCCAACGGGGTCTACATCGTCGCATGCCCGTCGCGATTAGCCCTTTGTGGTCAATCTTCTTTTCGATGCTCTTAGGGCTCTTGGTTCTTGTCCCAATCGCATTAGAGCGGCCAAGTGGCATGTGGAACCTGCCTATCCGGGAGCGTTTGCGATACCCCTACTTTTGGTTGGTTCTGATTGTTGCGCTCGCCGGTGTTAGCAGCGCAGCCCTATATCTTTTCGGCGCTCTACGCGGTTGAACCACCGGGCGAAGGGTCCGCTTTCCACCCAAACCCGACATTCAGCAAATGTCTGCTTTCGACCCAAACGGGGCAATCCAGCCAAACGTCTGCTTTCGACCCATTGCGGACACTCAGAACGCCATTAAGCTAGCCCAAATATGAAAGGGCCAAACCTCGGAGAAAACCTGAGCCGGGAGTGGGACGAAGATCCTCGATCCCCAGAGCTTTGGGATGCGTTGAAGCTCGCCAAGTCGTGTGCCGAGGGAAGTCCGGAAAAACTCATTCAATTGGCTGAGAATGGGTCTCCCCTCGCCATGATGTATCTTGGCTCCGCATATATAGTGGGGAAATATGGGCTCCATCCGGATCACGATACCGGAGAGTACTGGCTCATGCGCTCGGCTGCCGCAGGTTCGATTGAAGGCGCACACCGCTTGGCTGTGCACTCAATTAAAGCGGGCAACCCGAGCAAGGGGCTGGCCGAATTTAGACGTCTCGCAGACTTGGGATACTCCCCGGCCTTGGCAGCCCTGGCATTAGAATACGACAAGGGCAGATTTGTTGATCGAGACGTTAATGAGGCTCTGCGTTACTATCGTCTGGCAGAGAAACGAGGCCACCTGCTAGCTTCAAATCAGATTTGTTTCATTCTTATGCGTTGGGAGATGGGACCCCTTTCTTGGGCTCGGGGCCTCCTGAAGAGGATGAAGCTGCTTATCCCATTTACCGTTGCATACTCCAAATATCCCCGCAGCGATCGCTTTGTGCTTTGAAACACGAGCTAGGCGTCTGAGGTCCGCTTTCCACCCTTAGCGGACGGTCTGGAAACGACCCGTTGCGGACATTTAAACCTAAAAGCGCGAGTTTGGATTGCGCTGAGGGCGCTCTTTACGGCGGGAAGTCCGTTTTGGCCGGAGGGCCAAGGGGCTCAACAGACGGTTGGTTGATCTTTGAGCCCCAACCGCTAGCTTCCGTATTCCGCGCGCGTGGGGCCGTTAGCTCAGTTGGTAGAGCATCTCGTTTACACCGAGAGGGTCGGCGGTTCGAGCCCGTCGCGGCCCACCACACAATGCAGCGATGGCGGCCCGCTTAGAGATCGTATGCCGCCAGTCCGCTACGGGTCGTTTGCAGCTGGTCGGCTAAGAGTGGACAGCGGACATTTCAACTGCCCCTATTGGATGAGAGCGAAAAATCCCCAAACCATCGCTGCCGCGAGCAAGAGATACAACCCCATCATGCCGTAGAATGCCTCAGGCATCGAAGCCTTGCTCGCGTCTCCGGCCCCGGTGAACACCCGCCCTGTGCGGACGCCGCGCACGAGATTGAAGAGGCAGTATAGGATTAGAACAATCTGAATGATGATTTGACTCACCGTTCCCTTTTCCAACCTTCGGCCAATGTCCGCAATGGGTCGTTTGCAGCTGGTCCGCTAAGTGCGAGGCGAACATTGAGCCATTTCAATCAGCGGGTTGGGGAAGCTTGGTGCCACACCACGGGCAGTAAGCGATGGAGATACCGCCGCCGCCGCCTTCGTTGCGGATCATCAAGACGTATCGGTTCGACTGTTCCCAGTAGTCGACCAAGCAATCCGGGCAGTCATATCGGTCGGGATGCGTGTCGCACGTAGACTCGACGTTGGAGCGCATCATTTCGCAGCAGTGCTGGACCATGTCGCCGTTTCACATAGCAGCCGAACGACCGCAATGGGTCGTTTGCTGACCGACGGCTAAGGGTGGAAGTGGGACGTTAGGAAAAGGTCCGCTAAGCCGGAAACATGACAATGACGGATCAGCGGGACCTCGCACATCGGCTTTCCGCGACTACACCCGACCAAGGCTTAGCGGTCGCTCGCAATATCCAAGACGCATGGTTCCGGTGCCAAGCACTCTCTCAAGTTGCCCGATACTGGCCGGACGGAGATTATGACCGTCTTCTCAAAGAGGCCTTGTTGGCAGCAAACTGCCTAGACGACGTATATAAGCGAGTTGCAGTATCCGCATGGCCGATAAGAGCTCACTTGGAACGCGGAAGCCCATCCTCGGCAAAAAGCATCGTCGAAAAATGCGTAGGAGCGGCCCCTAGCATAGTGAATATGGGAAGCCGTTCCGAAGCATTGTTTTTGGTCTTTCAGGCCGCCAAGCTGGGTCCAGCAGACCTTTGGACACCGGTGTTTTGGGCCCTAGTAAAGGCTACTGAGCCCGCGCTGGCATGGCGCCAGCGCAGGAACATCCGAGATGCCATAGCAATGGTGGCGGGCAGTGATCCTCAGCTAGTTGAGACTGCCCTCGGTAAGCTTACGGACGAAAAAACTCTTTCCGCCATCAAGCGGGACTTCGAAAATAACAGGCGCGAACAGCCGAGGCCATTCTTCTGGGTCTAATGTCCGCAATGGGTCGAATGCGGACGGTCCACTAACGACCCATTGCGGACATTGACGTAGCGGTCAGCGGAACCGGCGAAGTCGAGCGAGAAGAATGGCCGAGTTGATGGTTGCGTGACCAACCAGACGATTGATGGCGGAGACTGCAATGATGAACAGGAGTGCGCGTCCCGCCATGCCCGACCATGGCTTGCCAAACGGAAGGGCGACAAGCCAACCAATGAATAGCGCCCAAGCGGCGACAGCGAGGGCGAGGCGGGCGCCGACCCAATGCAAAAGCACCGGTGAACCTCGCAGTTCTTCTCCTCTGCGACGAGCGAAAGCCACGCGGCCAATTACGACGAGGCAGGCCCATACGATGATTACCCCGAGGCTCAGCAAGCCCCAGATTGGCAATGACAGCCTAACACCATCGGTGAGATAGCCGACGCAAAGTGCCGTGATTGTCGCGAGCGCGCCACCCCACGCCGTGTCGGCGTCCAGCTTCTTTTGAATGCCAGCGTCTACCGCCATTCGCCTTGGCCCTCCTGAACGACCGTCGAGAATAGTAGTTCGTAACGTCCGCTTTCCACCCATTGCGAACGTTAGCGCCGGTCCTCACTCGGCGGCGGGTAGGTCAGCCCAAGTGCTGCCACGGCTCCGTAGAATAGCTTGTATGTGACCGCAAATGACACGAAAGTGGCGATGCTGACGGACGCTGCGAGCAAGGGTATTGCCACGTATTCGTTTCGTGAGACCCATCCGCCTGCGAAAATGGCCGCCGCAACAAGTGTCCAGATAATCCAAGTTCTGGTGAACACACGACGTTTCATATGGCCGTAAATTGCATCGAAATCGAATTGGTTCGGAAATGGCATCGTGAAGAAGAATGGCCACTGCCATGCAATCAGAAACCGAACGGCGAGTGCCGATCCAACGAAGAAGTCTGCAAATGGGAAAACTATCGTCATCCTCGCAGTGTCTACCGCTGCCGTGTGCCGCTTTCCACCCTTAACGGCCGATCCAGCCGGTCCAGATCAGAAAGCCATAGATCATTGGCAGAATGAAGAATGCGATAATCACTCCCACAGTGAAGACCAGCACCCATGCCGCCACGGTCTTTCGAGTCGCCATGGCCCATCTTAACTTGGGAGTGGCGTGGGCCCGAAAACGCTGGCGTCAAAAGCCGCCCGTCCGCTAACCACCCATTGCAGACATCCCTGGCACGACCACTGAACGGCTTGGATTGGCCGATTAGTTCTCACCCCAACGGTCAACGACGCACTCTCACCGGCGCTAGGCCAAGCCAGAAATTTGGTTCGGGAAGGCTATCCGCTTGCATTTAAAAGCGATGCAGCGGGCATCAGCGGGAGCGGCGGAAATCCGCCAACGAGCAGCCCTTGGGAGAGCTGGTTTGAACGGCCTGTGGCTACAGCCGCGCACCTGCTGTCGTGAGGAAACGAACAGGGCGTCTGCCGCGGACGGCGTAGCCGGGACCTCGGTTTTCTCTTCGATTGTAAGTTATTGAATTCGTTAGGGGCGGTTTTCCCAGCCGCCCCACTCTATGTGTCTGTTTTTGCGCCATATTTCGATAATGGCTGCCGATCCAGCGAGAGGCCACCTGCGGCTGCGGCAACACCGGCAACTGCACGAAATCGGCTTGCGCCAGCGCCGCGTCGAGCAGGCCGAGCGCAGCGGAATCGACCATGTCCTCGGCATCGTGCTGCAAGACCATGCGAAAACACATGCCACGGCGTCGCTCGTCAGCCTCCATCGCGGCGTACAGCCGGTTGAGACAATCGGCCTTCGTCGTGGGACCATCGCGATCATGAACGACCAGACGCACGCGCGGATCGTTGCGCGCTCCTGCAAGTACAGACTCGGCGGTTGGGTCGTCGTTTCTATAGCAACCCACGTAGATCCGCAGCTCACGTTGCGGCCATACGCTCAGAGCGTGCGCGATCGTGATCGCCAGGACTCGTTCTTCCTGCCAGGCCGGAATCAGCAAGGCAGCCGGACCGCCGAGCGTTTCGGTGCGATGGTTCGCGCGATTGATCCGCAAGGTGCGCGCACGGCCGGTCAGCCGCAACCAGGCCCAGGTGATATCCATGACCAGCTCGTCTGCCAGCCCGATGAGGAAGAATACGCCGGCGAAAAGCAGCAATTCATGCTCGGCGAGCGCCAGCCATTCGAGCGGCGTCCATGCCCCCAACATCATTCCCTTGCGCCACCTAACTTCCGATAGGGGAGGCTACCTAATTCGCGCGAAAAGGCAACGAGTTAGGAAATAAGGTTAGTCTGGAGGATGTAAACCAGCGCCCCGGCAAAATATCCGACGAGCGCGAGCCCGCCGAAGCGCCGCAGGTACCAGATGAAATCGATCTTTTCGGCGCCCATGGCCGCAACGCCCGCGGCAGATCCGATGATCAGGATCGAGCCCCCGGTGCCCGCGCAATAGGCCATGAACTCCCACAGGAAGCTGTCGGGGGGGTGCGCACCGATGTCGTACATGCCGATCGCCGCGGCGACCATCGGCACGTTGTCGACGATGGCGCTGAGCAGGCCAAAGGCAACGACGATGACGTCGAGCCTGCCGATTTCGGCGTCGAGCCAGCGGGCGAGCCCGGCAAGCACGCCGGCGTGCTCGAGTGTCGCCACGGCGAGCAGGATGCCGATGAAGAACACGATCGCGCTCATGTCGATGCGCCTGAGGGCATGGGCGATCGTCACGCGCTCGCGTTGCGAATGATCCTTGTCGCGATGCACCAGATCGCCGATCGCCCAGAGAATGCCGAGCCCGAAGAGAATGCCGAGGAACGGCGGCAAGTGCGTGACCGCCTTGAATGCCGGCACCGAAAGCAGGGCCACGAGGCCCAGCGTGAACATCAAGTTGCGCTCGAAGGAAGTGGAGTCGCTCGGCACCTCGCAAGGATCCGAGACCGGTTCCGGCGCAACGATGGGCTTGCCGCGCAGCGTCCACGCCACGATCGCCAGCGGCACCAGCATGTTGACCAGCGAAGGGACGATCAGCCGGGTGACGATGGGCACGGTAGTGACCTGCCCGCCGATCCACAACATGGTCGTCGTTACGTCGCCGATGGGCGACCAGGCGCCGCCCGCGTTGGCCGAGATGACGATCATTCCGGCCATCACCAAGCGGTCTTCTCGATGACGTAGCAGGCGCCTCAGCAGCGACACCATCACGATAGTGGTCGTCAGGTTGTCGAGCACTGCGCTGAGGAAGAAGGTAACGACACACAGGAATATCACCAGCGTCGCCAGGGTGCGGGCTCTGAGCCGCGAGGTGATCACCGCGAAGCCGTCGTGGGCATCGACGACTTCGACCACGGTCATCGCTCCCATGAGGAAGAAAGCGATCTGCGCGGTGTTGATCAGCGATTCATTGAGCTGCTCGTCAGCGATGGCGGCATCGCCGCTTGCCATTGCATACACCGTCCACAACAGGCCGGCGCCGGCCAACGCTGCGGCCGACTTGTTGATCTTGAGCGGCTCTTCGAGAGCGATCGCCAAGTAGACGAGCACGAAAATGATGATCAGCGCGACGGTCATTCACCGCTCCGTGGCAGATCGGAGGAACCTTGGCGAGCCGAACCCGGCCTCACCAGGTCCCGGTATTCTCCATGCTCGCCCACGGCTCCTGCGGCTCAAGATAGCCGTCTTGCAGCAGCTCGATCGAGATTCCGTCGGGCGATTTGACGAACGCCATATGTCCGTCGCGCGGCGGTCGATTGATAGTCACGCCGGCATCCCGCAACCTTTGGCAAGTCTCGTAGATGTTCTCGACTTGGTAGGCGAGATGCCCGAAGTTGCGCCCGCCGCCGTATTGCTCCGGCGCACTGCCATCCTCCGGCGGCCAGTTGTAAGTCAGCTCGACCTCGGCGACGTCCTGCTGGCCCGGGGCGGCCAAGAAGATCAGGGTGAAACGGCCCTTGTCGCTCTCCATCCGGCGGACTTCCTCCAGCCCGAGCAGGTTGAAGAACCGGACCGTTGCCTCGGGATCGCTGATCCGGATCATGCTGTGCAGGTATTTGACCATCCGCCACTCCATTCATCGCTATTCAAACACGGTTCATCGCAGATAAGGCATCTCGTGCCTTGGGAGCGTCTGCTCCCTCAGGAGACCCACGATGAGCGACCGTAGCGATAACCCTGCCCCCGCTGCCAGCGGTTTCTGGCGCCATCCGCAAGCGCAGATCGCGCTCGCCGCTTCGGTTCCACTTGCGCTCGGACTGATGGTCGGAGGTTACATGCTTGGTGACGGGTTGACCCGCGCGAAGGCCTACGAGCGGTCGGTCACCGTGCGCGGCCTCGCCGAGCGCGACGTCACCGCCGACCTCGCCACCTGGACGCTCAGCTACTCGGCCACGTCGTCCGACTTCGCCGCCGCCCAGGCGAGCGTCGACCACGACACCAGCGCCATTCGCGCGTTCTTCAAGGAACTCGGCTTTCCCGACGACGCGCTGCAGCCGACCGGCGTGAACGTGATCCGAAACGAGCCCGTCTACGATAGAGCCGAAGCGCGTCCGGCCACCTTCACGGTGCGCCAGCGGGTGGCGCTGCGCACCAACGACATCGCCCGCGCCCAGCAGGCGGTTCGGCGTCAGTTCGACCTGGTCCGGCGCGGCGTGATGCTGGAGGAAGGGTCGGGCATCGCTTACGCCTTCACCAAGCTCAACGACATCAAGCCGGCCATGGTCGCCGAAGCTACCAGGGATGCTCGCGCGTCGGCGCAGCAATTCGCGGACGACAGCGACACAGGGGTGGGGGCGATCAAGTCCGCCACGCAGGGCTACTTCGAGGTCACCGCTCGCGACGGCGACTCCGGCGGCGGCAACTGGGGCGCGGCCGACACGCCGTTCAAGAAGGTGCGCGTCGTCACCACGGTCGAATTCTCGCTCCGCTAATACGAAAAGGCCCGCGCCACCATAGCGGCGCGGGCCTTTTGTCCCCCCGGATGGGAGGCTCAGATCGTCAGCGTGAGCGTGCCGACCACGGTATCGTCGGTGAAGCCGTTGATCGACGGACCTTCCACGCCGATGTACGAGACGCCGAGGCTGAGATTCTTCAACACGGTGATCGATCCACCGAGCGACCAGTCGAAGCCTGTCTTGTCGGCCGTGCCGGCCAGAAGCGGCGGCGCGAGCACGCCGTCGGTGTAGCCGAGGTGACCGGAAACCGTAATCGGCGTGTTCGGAACCCCGAGATCGAGGTTGGTGTAGACGTAGAGATTGTCGTCGCTGCCGAGCGAGTCCTGGTCCCAGGCGTAGGCGACGCCGAGCTTGGCGTGAACGGGACCGAGCTGGGTCGCCACCGAGGCATAGGGCTCCCAGTAGTCGGCCGGGCCGACGTCGTTCGTCAGGTAGACGTACTTGAGCAGGCCAACATCGACGGTCACGCCCGAAGCGACATCGCCTGTCCAGCCGCCGAACAAGTCGAGCTCATTCTCGCCGTAGAGCGGACCGCCGTCGATCGACGACGACCACGCGCCGACGTAGAAGCCGCTCGAGTGGCTCAGCGTGACACCGCCTTGCACCGCCGGATCGCCGCCCGACAGCGACACGCCGCGGAAGCGGTAGTCTGTCACGAGGGCGACATTGCCCGAAACAGTGAAGTCGGAAGCCGGCGCGGCAGCGGGCTCGTCCTCGGCGAAAGCGGGAGAAGCGGCCAGGACGGAACCGGCCAGCATTGATGCAGCCAGGAGGCTGCGGACGGACGTAAGCATGGGCAATTTCCTCAATTGCTGTTGAAACTGTGCTTTCGTCCCACCTGCGGTTACGCGGGCCGGTCTCGTTTGCTGGACCGGCGTTCTCGCGAAACACCAAGCTTTGCTGCACATTTTTGCTGCGTTGCACAAGAGAAATTGCGATAGCGCTGGACGGGCTCGCAACGGGTGTGGTGTTTCGGCACCACATTAACCCGCGAGTCAGGCAAGCCGGTGCACTGGCGCCTGGCCGCTTGCAGATAACCTACAGAACGCCGACATTTCGAAAGCGATGCTGAAGACGATCCGCCGACTGTTCGAGCGTCAAGAAAGCGCTCATCCCGAGGCATCGCTGCCTTCGGGGCAGCGCGTCTATGCGGTGGGCGATATCCATGGGCGGCTCGACTTGTTCGAGGCGATGATCGCCGCGATCGAGGCCGACGATGCGACTAGCGGCGCTGCCGACACCACGGTGATCCTGCTCGGCGACCTCGTCGATCGGGGGCCAGATAGCGCCGGGGTGATCGACCGTGCCCGTGCCTGGCAACGCCAGCGCAAGGTGCGCATTCTCGCCGGCAACCACGAGGAAATGTTTCTCCAAAGCTTCAAAAAGACCGAGATCCTCAAGCACTTCCTGCGCTTCGGCGGGAAGGAAACGGTGCTCAGCTACGGGGTCGATCGACAAGCCTATCAGACGGCTTCGATCGAAGAAGTGCAGGCCATGATGCATGCGGCTGTGCCCGCCGAGGACCGCGCCTTCCTCGATGCCTTCGAGGACATGATCGCACTCGGCGACTACCTGTTCGTCCACGCCGGAATCGCGCCGCAGGTGCCTTTCGAGGAGCAGCGCACCAACGATCTGAGGTGGATTCGGGAGCCGTTCCTGTCGCATTCCGAGTCGTTCGGCGCGGTCGTCGTCCACGGCCACACCATCACCGACGAACCGCAGGATCGCGGCAACCGCATCGGCATCGACACCGGCGCCTACCTGTCGGGCCGGCTGACGGCGCTGGTGCTGGAAGGGACCAGCCGGCGTTTTCTGACCGTCAGCGACGAGGACGGCTCGCTCAGCGCCGCGGCGCGCGAGCTCGCCGCTTAGGAATAAGTGCCAGGGGGCCTGTAAGCCGGGTTCTGTCCCGAACGCGGTATCCTTGCGGACCGGCCGCTCGGGGGCAGCCATTCATCTCGGCCTTGCGTTGCCGCAAGGCTCCAGCAACCAACCCGGGCCTCTCGGGGCGAAACTCCCCTGCCCTTGCCCGAAAGCGCAGGCGCGAGACCCCTATTCGGTCTTGCTCCGGGTGGGGTTTGCCATGCGAGCCCTGTTACCAGGGCCCCGGTGCGCTCTTACCGCACCCTTTCACCCATGCCTGTGCCCTTTAGGGGCCATCGGCGGTATACTCTCTGTGGCACTTTCCCTGAGCTCGAGGTCGAAACCCCTCACCCGGCGGGCGTTACCCGCCACCCTCGTTTCGTGGAGCCCGGACTTTCCTCGGCACATCTGGCGACGTGACGCGGCTGCCCGGCCCCCTGGCGGCGCCTATCTAGTCCGTCCCTGGTCGCGATCCAAGAGCAACCGGAACAGGATCGCGCGAATCTGCCCGTCGATCTCCCCGTCGATCTTCTCCGGCCGCCAGCGGCGCTGGAACGCCTCGACCGCCTTCTTGCCGTCGGACACGTCGTAGCCGAAGCGTTCGAGCGCGAGGTAGAACGCCCCGTCGTTGTCGAACGGATCGCCGAGTTCGAGTTTGGTCGGCCGCGGCAGCGCGAGGCGGTATTCGGCCAGCCTGTCCCACGGGAACAGCTCGCCCGGGTCGAGTTTGCGCTGCGGGGCGATGTCCGAATGACCGACGACGTTGGCCCGCGGGATGTCGTAATCTTGAACGATGCGGTGGAGCAGCGGCACCAGCGCGTCGATCTGCGCGTCGGGAAACGGGCGATAACCGCAGGTGTGGCCGGGATTGTGCAGCTCGATCCCGATCGAGCAGCCGTTGACGTTCGCCTTGCCGCGCCAATAGCTGAGGCCCGCGTGCCACGCGCGCATGCTCTCGTCGACCAGGCGGACAACCTCGCCTTCCTCGGAGATCACGTAATGCGCGCTGACTTTCGCGGCGGGATCGCACAGCCGCGTGAGCGCCCCTTCGACGGACGGCATGTCGGTGTAATGCAGCACGACCATCGAGATACGCTCGTCGCGTGCGTCGCAATTGGGCGACGGCTGGTCGCGATGGACGAGCTCGTCCAAGTCAGGCGTCCGGCAGCACTGCGCCCATCACCAACGCGCCGTCGGTGAGCGCATATTGCAGTCCGCCGCCGTGTTCCTCGGCGATCAGGCGGATGAGGTGCGCCGGGGCGGTGCGGCCCGACAGCTCTTCGGCCGGCAGCGAACCGTCGAGCGCATGGCCGGTCGCCTGGTCGAAAGCGACCTTGGCGCCGGCCGCCATGACCGCGATTTCGGTCGCCCCGTCACGTCGTTCGGCGCCGACTTGCAGTTCGCCGCCACGGGGCAGCGCGTCGATGCCGATCGCCGCGAGGTTGAGCAGGACCTTGACCGCCGCCTTGGGCAAGGTCTCCTCGGCAACCGCCCAGGCGAGGGCAATGCGCCCATTGCCGCCGACCAGGGCCTCGACCAGCGCGCGCGGTTCGTCGGTCGGGACGGTCTCGCCAAAGCCGCCGGCAGCGCCATAGGCGAGGCGGAAGAACTTGAGCTTGTCGGCGCTGATCCGGGCGCTTTGCTCGAGCAGTTCCATGCAGCGCGAGCGCATTTCCGCGTCGCGCTCGTCGCGCAACAGCTCGAGCCCGTTGCTGAGCGCCCCCACGGGGCTCAGCATGTCGTGGCACAGGCGGGAACAGAGCAGCGCAGCAAGGTCAGTCGAAGAGCTCATTCAGAAATCCGGATCATGAAAAGAACTGGAAGGGTGACACAAGTGACACCCTGTCACCCTGACAAATTCGTTATTTCCTGCGTTATTTCAACAGCTTGCGACGAAAATGGCTGGGTGACACTTTTGTAGGATTCGCGGCGCGATCAACCTCCTTGGCGTTCCCTCACCTGCCTTAGCCGTCAACTCCGATGTAGGAAAGCGGTACGAAACCGCCCTCGTCGTCGCGCCAGAACGTCACACCGCCCTCGCCCGCGATCGCCCACACGCGGCCATCGCCTACCGCCATCGCGCGGTCGGTGGCGGAAGGCTCCGCCGGGCCTGATGGGTGCGAGTGATAATAGCCGAGCACCGCGGGTCCACCTTCGCGCGCGGCACGATGGGCATCGATCAGCGCCTGCGGATCGATTTCGAAATGGGTTTGCGGAGCCGGGTGGACATTGCGGGCGGGAATGGCCTCCTCGATCCGTCCTTCGCGGCCGAGGAGAAGGCCGCATGCTTCCGCGGGAAAAGCGCGCGCGGCCTCCGCGGAAATCCGCTCTATCACCGCTCTTGTCAGTTCGATCTCCATCCCCATCTGCCTAGCATGGGGGGCGGTCGAATCATCACCGGAAAGCTGTCCGGCGGACAGCGGCTCGACAAGGCGCTGGCCGAGGCCTCGGGGCTGTCGCGCGAGCGGGTCAAGGCGCTGATCGGCGAAGGCGCGGTGTCGGTCGCCGGCGAGGCGGTGGCGCAGGCTTCCGGCAAGGCGCCTGACGGGGCCGAATTCGCCATCGCCGTACCCCCCGCCGCCGAGGCAGCCGCGCGGGCGCAGGACATTCCGCTCGAGGTGGTATTCGAAGACGAGCACCTGATTGTCGTCGACAAGCCGGCCGGGCTGGTCGTGCACCCGGCGGCGGGCAATCCCGACGGCACGCTGGTGAACGCGCTGCTGCACCACTGCGCCGGGCAATTGTCGGGCATCGGCGGAGTAGCGCGCCCGGGCATCGTCCACCGGATCGACAAGGACACGTCCGGGCTGCTGGTAGTCGCCAAGAGCACGGCCGCGCACGAGGGCCTGGCGAAGCAATTCGCCGATCATTCGCTCGAGCGGGCCTATCTCGCAGTGGTAAACGGGCGTCCCAATCCGCGTGAAGGCACGATCGACGAGAAAATCGGCCGTTCCGACGCCAACCGCAAGAAAATGGCGGTGCTGCCCAAGGATTCCTCGCGTGGAAAGCAGGCCGTGACGCGGTATAAGGTTCTCCAGATGATGGCCGATTGTGCGCTCGTCGAATGCCGGCTGGAAACCGGGCGTACCCACCAGATTCGCGTTCACCTTGCATCAATTGGCCATGCGCTATTGGGAGATCCTGTCTATGGAAGCGCCAGTTCGCGGTTGCGGCCGATCCTGAAGAACCTCGGTTTTCGACGCCAGGCGCTGCACGCCGCGGTCCTCGGCTTCGTCCATCCGGTCACAGGCGACAGGCTGCGCTTCGAAAGCGATCTGCCGAAGGACATGAAGGAACTGATCGACGAAACCGTTCATTCAAATCGATGAACTGCGCCGCGCATTAGGACATTTTCGTATATATAGGGGCAACGGTGGCCGCAAAGTGGGGGTGCCCAGCAGGGGCCTTCACACCGCCGGCCGACGCTAGAAAGGTTTGGGAACAAGTGAGCACTACAAAAGCACTGAGCGTGCCGGCGCTGGGCGGAGAGCAGAGCCTCAACCGCTATCTCGCCGAAATCAAGAAATTCCCCGTGCTGACGGCCGAGCAGGAATACATGCTCGCCAAGCGCTACGCGGAGCATGAGGATCCCGAAGCTGCGGCGCAGCTGGTGACCTCGCACCTGCGGCTCGTCGCCAAGATCGCCATGGGTTATCGCGGTTACGGCCTGCCCGTCAGCGACCTCATCTCGGAAGGCAACGTCGGGCTGATGCAGGGCGTCAAGAAGTTCGAGCCCGATCGCGGCTTCCGCCTCGCGACTTACGCGATGTGGTGGATCAAGGCCTCGATCCAGGAATTCATCCTCCGCTCGTGGTCCCTCGTGAAGATGGGCACCACCGCGGCGCAGAAGAAGCTGTTCTTCAACCTGCGCCGGATGAAGCGCGAGCTCGAAGCCTACGAGGACAGCGATCTGCACCCGGAAGACGTCGCCAAGATCGCCAAGGATCTCGGCGTTCCGGAGCAGGAAGTGGTCAACATGAACCGGCGGATGATGATGGGGGGCGACGGTTCGCTCAACGTCTCCATGCGCAACGGCGAGGAAGGCTCGGGTGAGTGGCAGGACTGGCTGGCCGACGAAGGCCCGCTGCAGGACGCCATCGTCGCGGACGCCGAAGAGGCCCACGTGCGCCACGAGATGCTGACCGAAGCGATGGACAGCCTGAACGAGCGCGAGAAGCACATCCTCACCGAACGGCGGCTGACCGACAACCCGCAGACGCTGGAGGAGCTAAGCCAGCAGTACGATGTCAGCCGCGAGCGCATCCGCCAGATCGAGGTGCGCGCGTTCGAGAAGCTGCAGAAGGCGATGCAGCGCATCGCCACCGAGCGGCTGCTACCGGTTCCCGTCGCCGGCTGATCCCGGCCGTCCCAGTTCCCCGTGCCGGGCGAGCGATTAACCGCTTGCCCGGCTGCGAGGCTGCGCTAACCTCTGGCCCGGGCGCCGGGCGGGAGAACAGCGATTACCTCACACATCGAGGCAGATCCGGGCACGGACGACGCGCACGAAAGCCAAGGCATCGTTCGATATCCGGTCGTCTTCGCGCCGCTATTCGCGCCCTTCGGAATCTCCGCCGGTTACGTGAGCGTCACTCTCGGTTTCCTGCTCGCGCGAGCCGGGGTGCCGACGGCGATTATCGGCGCGCTGATCGCGCTATCGGTGTGGCCGCAGACCTGGAAGATGCTGTGGGCGCCGCTTGTCGACACGGTCGGTAACCCGAAGCTGTGGTACGGCCTCGGCACCTCCCTGGTCGGCGGTACGATCCTGCTGATGAGTGTGCTGCCGATGACCCGGGCGGAAGTTCCGGTGTTCAGCACGCTGATCGTGATCTCCTCGGTCGCCTCGACGCTGGTCAGCATGTCGACCGAAATCTTCATGGCCAATCAAACCCCGCCGGAGCTGCGCGGCCGTGCCAGCGGCTGGTCGCAAGCGGGCAACCTGGGCGGTACCGGGATCGGCGGGGGGATTGGACTGCTGCTCGCCGAACATATCCCCCATGCGTGGGTTTCCGGCGCAGTGCTGGGTGCGATCTGCTTCGCCTGCTGGGCGGGTGTGCTGTTCCTGCCGCGGCTGGTGCGGACCGCCAAGGCGCCGAGCTATCTCGGCGAGCTCAAGGGCGTCGCGCTCGACGTCTGGGCGGTGGCCCGGTCGCGCCTCGGCTACCTCGCGCTGGTCATCATGGTGCTGCCGATCGCCTCGGGGGCGGTGCCATGGTCCGCTGTCGCCCATGAATGGCACGCGAGCGGCGATCTCGTCGCGCTGGTAAACGGCGTGGGCGGCGGCATAGCCTCGATGGTCGGAGCGATGCTCGCCGGTTGGGTGTGCGACCGGATGGACCCGAAGCGGGCTTACTGCGGCTTCGGCATTCTGGTCGGGCTGGCGGCCGCGGGAATGATTCTGATGCCGCGGACGCCGGCGGTGTTCACCGGCTTCGTGCTGCTTTACATGGCGATGGTCGGGATGGGCTACACCGGTTACGCGGCGATCGTGCTGCAGGCGATCGGCAAGAAATCGGCGGCGACCAACTGGAACCTCATGGCCGCGCTGTCGAACATTCCGATCGCGGTGATGAGCACGTTCGACGGCTGGGTGCATGACAAGTACGGCACCAACGCCATGCTGCTGGGCGAACTCGCGCTGCCGGCCATCACCATCGTCCTTTTCGGGCTGCTGGTGGTGACGACACGGCGGCGCGCTCGCGTCTCCTAGCCAGGCGTTGCGCCTCGAAGAGTGCCGCGATAGGTCGATCGCATGACCCGCCTGATGCGCATCCTGATCCTTGCGATCGTCTGGTTCATGGGGCTGAGCATAGCGCTGGTGATCGTCTATCGTTTCGTGCCGGTGCCGGTGACCGCGACGATGCTGCTGGACGAGCACGGAATCACCAAGGACTGGACGCGGCTGAGCCGGGTCGACCGCAACATGGTCGCCGCGGCGATCGCCGCCGAGGACGGCAAGTTCTGCCAGCACAACGGGTTCGACAAGCAGGCGATCGAGAAGGCGATCAAGAAGAACGCCCGCGGCGGCCGCATCCGCGGCGGCTCGACGATCAGCCAGCAGACCGCCAAGAATGTGTTCCTGTGGCAAGGCGGCGGCTATTTCCGCAAGGGGCTCGAGGCGTGGTTCACCCTGCTGATCGAGAACATCTGGGGCAAGCGGCGGATCATGGAGGTCTATCTCAACGTCGCGGAGACGGGCCTCGGCACGTACGGCGCCGAGGCCGGGGCGCGGCGCTACTATCACCACTCCGGCGCGCGCCTGTCGCGCACCGAGGCGGCGCGGATCGCGGCCGTGCTGCCGCTGCCCAAGGCGCGCGCGGCGGTCGACCCCGCCGGTTTCACCCGCCGTTACGGCAACACCGTCGCGGCGCGGATCGGCGAAGTGCGGCGTGACGGGCTCGACGCCTGCGTCTACGACTGAAGCCGTGACGGGGCATCATCACTCTCACGATCACACGCGGCGGCCTGCGCCCGACTTCGGCAACGCGTTCGCCGTCGGCATCCTGCTCAACTCGGCATTCGTGCTCATCGAGGCGGCGTTCGGCCTGCTCTCGGGGTCAATGGCGCTCCTTGCGGATGCCGGGCACAACCTGTCGGACGTCCTCGGCTTGCTAATCGCCTGGGGGGCTGCGGTGATGGCGGCAAGGCCGGCGAACACGCGCTTCACCTACGGCTACAAGGCGAGCTCGATGCTTGCCGCGCTGGCCAACGCCGGGCTGCTGCTGATCGCCACCGGCGCCATCCTGTTCGAGACGATCGACCGCCTGTTCGACCCCCAGCCGGTGCCGGGGCTGATCATGATCGTGGTCGCCGGCGTCGGGATCGTGATCAACACGATCACCGCGCTGCTTTTCGCACGCGGGCGCAAGAGCGACATCAACGTGCGCGGCGCCTTCCTGCACATGGCCGCCGACGCGCTGGTCAGCCTCGGCGTGGTGATCGCCGGTGCGCTGATCCTGTGGACGGGAATGTGGTGGATCGACCCGGTTACCAGCCTCGTGATCGTCGTGGTGATCGGCGCCGGCACCTGGGGACTGCTCAGGGACAGCGTGAAGATGGCGCTGCTCGCCGTGCCGGATTCGATCCACGAAGGCGAAGTGCGCGCCTATCTCGCCGGTCTGCCGGGCGTGAGCGCAGTGCACGACCTGCACATCTGGCCGATGAGCACCACCGAAACCGCGCTCACCGCGCACCTGGTAATGCCCGGCGGCCACCAGGGCGACGCCTTCCTGCACGAGGTCACGCACGAACTCGAACACCGCTTCGGCATCGGCCACGCGACCGTGCAGATCGAAACCGGCGCGCATGGCGATCACTGCGGGGATTGTGCTTAGGTAAAAGGTGCGACGGCCTTAGGCCGCCGCTTCCTTCTTGTCCTTGGCCGAGACGACGCGGACCGGCTCCTTGCGCCCTTCGACCACGTCCTTGTCGACGACGACCTCGCTCACACCCTCCATGCTCGGCAGGTCGAACATCGTATCGAGCAGGATCGCCTCGACGATCGAGCGCAGGCCGCGGGCGCCGGTCTTGCGCTTGATGGCGCGGCCGGCGATCGCGGTGAGCGCGTCCTCGGTGAAGGTCAGTTCGACATCCTCGAGTTCGAACAGCTTCTGGTACTGCTTGACCAGCGCGTTCTTCGGCTCCTTGAGGATTTCGACCAGCGCATCGACGTCGAGGTCGTGCAGCGTGGCGATCACCGGCAGGCGGCCGACGAACTCGGGGATCAGGCCGAACTTGAGCAGGTCTTCCGGCTCGCACTTCTCGAGCAGCTCGCCGACGCGGCGGGCATCGGGATCGGCGACGTTGGCGCCGAAGCCGATCGAGCGCTTCTGCAGGCGGTCGGCGATGACTTTCTCGAGGCCGGCGAACGCGCCGCCGCAGATGAACAGGATGTTGGTCGTGTCGACCTGGAGGAATTCCTGCTGCGGATGCTTGCGGCCGCCCTGCGGCGGGACCGAGGCGGTGGTGCCTTCCATCAGCTTGAGGAGCGCCTGCTGCACGCCTTCGCCCGACACGTCGCGGGTGATCGAGGGATTTTCGGCCTTGCGGGTGATCTTGTCGATCTCGTCGATGTAGACGATCCCGTGCTGGGCCTTGTCGACGTTGTAGTCGCTCGACTGGAGCAGCTTGAGGATGATGTTCTCGACATCCTCGCCGACATAGCCCGCTTCGGTGAGCGTGGTTGCGTCGGCCATCGTGAACGGCACATCGAAGGTTCGCGCGAGCGTCTGCGCGAGCAGCGTCTTGCCCGACCCGGTGGGGCCGACGAGCAGGATGTTGGACTTTGCCAGCTCGACGTCGCCCGACTTGCCCGAGTGCTTGAGCCGCTTGTAGTGGTTGTGCACCGCGACCGAGAGCACGCGCTTGGCGCGCTCCTGCCCGATCACGTAGTCGTTCAGCGTGCCGCAGATGTCCTGCGGAGTGGGGACCCCGCCGTCCTTCTTGCCGACGCCGCCGCCCTTGGTTTCTTCGCGGATGATGTCGTTGCACAGCTCGACGCATTCGTCGCAGATGAACACCGTGGGGCCCGCGATGAGCTTCCTCACCTCGTGCTGCGACTTGCCGCAGAAGCTGCAGTAGAGCGTGCTCTTGCTGTCGGATCCGCTGAGTTTGGTCATTCTTTCGTCCTGTTCTCCCGCGTTCAGCGCCGGAGATTCGCCCCTGTCAATGTAGACTCAGGGTATCCAATATCAATCTGCGTAACCTTAATGCCCACGGCTTGCTCCAGCCTGAAGGGCCAGGGTTGCCAAAATGCTACAGTTTCGCGGCAACGTTTCAGCGTGGTTTGCGGTCCCGGTTACTCCGGTGCCCCGCCCGCCGAACCGCTCTTGTCGCCGACTTCCTCGCTCGGCGGCCGGCTCTCGAACACCTTGTCGACAATGCCGAATTTCATCGCCTCGTCGGCTTCGAGGAAGGTGTCGCGGTCGAGCGCCTTCTCGATGTCGGTCAGCGATTTGCCGGTATACTTGACGTAGAGCTCGTTCATCCGATGGCGGACGCGAAGGATTTCCTTGGCCTGGATCTCGATGTCCGAGGCCATCCCGCGCGCGCCGCCGCTCGGCTGGTGGACCATGATCCGCGAATTGGGCAGCGCGATGCGCATGCCCGGCTCGCCCGCCGCGAGCAGGAAGCTGCCCATCGACGCGGCCTGGCCCACGCACACCGTCGAAACGCGTGGCTTGATGTACTGCATGGTGTCGTGGATCGCCATGCCGGCGGTGATCACGCCGCCCGGCGAGTTGATGTACATCGAGATGTCGCGCGAGTTTTCGCTCTCGAGATAGAGCAACTGGGCGACGATCAGGCTGGCCATGCCGTCTTCGACAGGTCCGGTCACGAACACGATCCGCTCGCGCAGCAGGCGGCTGAAGATGTCGAAGCTGCGCTCGCCGCGGCTGGTACTCTCGACGACGACCGGGACCAGTTGGCCGGTCACCGGATCCATGCTGAATTTGCCTTGCGCGTTGTCGGTGCCGAACAGGTCGATCATAAAGCCTCGTTGTGTGGAAATGCCCGGCCTATGTCGCGCCTTGCTCCGCGATGTTCAAGGGGGTTGCGTGGAGATGCGCGATTGCCGTTCATCGGATGGGGTTGGCCATCGGTCGAACGCGCGTGTTACATTTGTAGCGCGGCCGTACCAACCGCGCATGAAAACAAGCGTCATCGCAGCCTTGCTGAGCGGCTCGGCCCTCCTGCTCCTTTCCGCTCCCGCGCTCGCGCAGGACGCGGCGCCCGCGCCCTCGCCCTCGCCCTCGCCCGCACCGACCTCGCCGCTCGACATTCCGCGGGCGAGCAGCGAAGGCCATGTGGTCTACACTCCGGCCGACTTCGCCAGGTATTCGCCGAAGAACGCGCTCGACATGCTCAACCAAGTCCCGGGCTTCTCGATCAGCGGCGGCGACGAAGTTCGCGGTCTCGGCGAGGCCAACGTCAACGTGCTCATCAATGGCGAGCGGCTGGCGCTGAAGTCCGAAACCATCTTCGACCGCCTGCAGAAGATTTCCGCCGACAAGGTCGAGAAGATCGAGATCGTCGACGGGGCCTCGCTGAAGATTCCCGGCCTGTCGGGCCAGGTAGCGAACATCGTCACCAAAGCCGGCGGCATCTCGGGCCAGTTCAACTGGGCGACCCGCTTTCGCCCGGGATACGTCCGCCCTGAATGGTTCGGCGGCAACGTCTCGATCAGCGGGACGGCAAAGACCCTCGAATACACCCTTGCGCTGAACAACAACAACGGCCGCGGCTCGATCAAGGGACCGACCGACATCACCGACGCCAACGGCGTGTTGCTCGAGCACAGGCACACGCACCTGGGTAACCGGTTCGACAACCCGAAGATCTCCGCCTCGCTCAAGTGGGACGGGCCGGGCAGCTCGGTGGCCCACCTCAATGCCTCCTACGCGCTGATCTTCTTCGATTCGACCAACACCGAAGATCGCACGGTGCCGGGGGGTGTCGACCGCCACCGCGACTACGATCCGCACGAGCGCGATCATAACTACGAGATCGGCGGCGATTTCGAGTTCGCGCTCGGTCCCGGCCGGCTCAAGCTGATCGGCCTCGATCGCTACGACCATGACCGTTATCGCGAAGACGTCGTGTTCATCTACGCCGACGGCTCGCCGAACACCGGCGGGCGCTATGCCAGCGTAAGCACGAACAAGGAGCAGGTAGCCCGCGCCGAATACAACTGGAAGATGCTCCACGGCGATTGGCAGCTTTCGGGCGAGGCGGCGTTCAACAGCTATGACGGCGCGGCACGCCTGTTCGATCTCGATCCGAGCGGCGATTTCGTGGAAATACCGTTTCCGGCCGGCACCGGCGGGGTCACCGAGGATCGCTACGAGACCATTCTCACGCACGGCCGGCAGCTGGCGAAGAACCTGTCGCTGCAGCTCGGCGGCGGCGTCGAATACTCGAAGCTCTCGCAAACCGGGTCGATGGGGCTGACGCGGACCTTCTGGCGCCCCAAGGGGTCGGCGAGCCTGGCGTGGACGCCGAGGAAGGATCTCAACCTGTCGCTCAAGCTCGCCCGCGTTGTCGGCCAGCTGTCATTCCAGGATTTCCTTGCCCGCGTCGACCTCGACCAGGGCAACGGCAGCGCCGGCAACGTCAATCTGGTGCCGCCGCAAAGCTGGGAACTCAATTTCGAGGCGAAGAAGGAACTCGGCGCGTGGGGCACGACGACGGTCAAGCTCTACGACCGCTGGTACCAGGACTACATCGACTACATCCCCCTCCCGGGCGGCGTGGAATCGCGCGGCAACATCGACAAGGCCAATATCTACGGCGTCAACTGGGTGAGCACCGTCAACCTCGATCCGCTCGGCTGGAAGGGTGCCAAGATCGATGCCGACCTGACGATGGAAAAATCGGACCTGCGCGATCCGCTCACCGGCGAGCATCGGCAATTCAGCAACGAATTCAACCGCGTCGCCAATGTCACCTTGCGCGACGACATCCCCAACAGCAACTGGGCCTGGGGCGGCGGCGTGCAATACAACCATGTGCTGCCGTACTACCGGCTGTTCGAAGTCGGCATCAATTACGAAGGGCCGGCCTACACGTTCCTGTTCCTCGAGAACAAGAACGTGTTCGGGCTCGACGTGCGGGCGCAGGTCTTCAACGTAACCAACGGGCGGCATTACTTCCGCCGGACCGTCTACAGCGGCTTCCGCGACACCGCGCCGGTCCTGTTCCACGAGGATGCCGATCAGTCGGTGGGCTTGATTTACAGCCTCAACGTGAAGGGCAAGTTCTAGAGTTCCCGCCGGCCGCGCGCGGTGGCACAAGGGCGGCATGACCGCTCTCGCCCGCGCCGCTGCGCCGCTCGCCCTCCTCGCCCTTCCCGCTGCCGCCCTCGCGCAGGACGTGCCCCCTGCCAACGCGGCGCAGTACTGGGGGCTGATGGCGCGCGACCAGCTGGCCACGATCGCCGCGCGCGACGATGCCGGCCCCCAGCTCAACGCGGTGATCGTCGCCAAGGATGCCGCCGCCGTGGCTTCCGAGGTTGCCGCCGCCAAGGACCTGCCGCTGCAAGGCCGCACGGTGCTGGTGAAGGACAACATCGAGACGCGCGAATGGCCCACGACCGCCGGCAGCCTGGCGCTGAAGGACAACGCGACCGGGCGCGACGCGCCGCTCATCGCACGGCTCCGCAAGGCGGGCGGCGTGGTCCTCGGCAAGACCAACCTGTCCGAATGGGCCAACATCCGTTCGACCAGCTCGACCAGCGGCTGGAGCGCCGTGGGCGGGCTGACGAAAAATCCCCATGCACTCGACCGCAACGCCTGCGGCTCGTCGTCGGGCAGCGGCGCAGCGGTGGCTGCGGGCATGGCCTGGGCGGCGATCGGCACGGAAACCGACGGCTCCGTGACCTGCCCCGCCAGTGTCAGCGGCATCGTCGGGCTCAAGCCGACCGTCGGGCTGGTCAGCCGCACGCATGTCGTGCCGATCAGCGCGAGCCAGGACACCGCCGGGCCGATGGCGCGCAGCGTCGCCGACGCGGCGCTGCTGCTCAATGCCATCGCCGGGCCCGACCCGGCCGACGCGGCGACGGCCGATGCGGCGAAGCATCTGACCGACTTCACCGCCGGCCTGGGCAGCTCGTCGCTCAAGGGCCAGCGGGTCGGCGTGCTGCGCAAGATGGTCGGCAACGATCTGCGCGTGGCGCAACTCTTCGACGCCGCGGTTGCCGATCTCAAGCGCGCCGGGGCGGAGGTGGTCGAAATCGATTACGAGATGCCCAAGGAAATGGGCGACGCCGAGCTGACCGTGCTGCTTTACGAGCTGCGCGAGGGGCTTGGCGCCTATCTCAAGGGTTCGCCGGCGAGCATTCCGGTGCGCAGCCTCGACGACGTGATCGCCTTCGACGACGCCCATGCCGACGCCGAAATGCGCTGGTTCCGCCAGGAGCTGTTCGAGCAGGCGGCAACAACCACCGACGCCGCGGCTTCCAAAAAGGCGCACGACGACAACCTCCGGCTCGCCGGGCGGGAAGGCATCGACAAGCTGCTGGCGGCCAACAAGGTCTCGCTACTGGTCGCGCCGACGGTCGGCCCGGCGTGGACTACCGACCTCGTCAACGGCGACCATTACAACGGCTCGATCGGCGCCACGAGCCTGGCGGCGATCGCCGGCTATCCGCACCTGACCGTGCCGATGGGGGCGGTCGAGGGCTTGCCGGTGGGCCTCAGCTTCATCGGCGCAAAATGGTCGGACCACGCGCTGTTGCTGGCCGGCGCGGCCTACGAGCGGGCGCGCACGGCCAGGCTGCCGGTTCCTTCGCTGAAGCCGTGGGCGCCGGCGGCCGAGTAGCGCGCCGGCCGGCCCAGGTTACTTCTTCGCCGCAGCCTTCTTGGCCGGAGCCTTCTTGGCCGCGGGCTTGGCTTCCTCGGTCTTCTTGGCCGGAGCCTTCTTGGCCGCGGGCTTGGCTTCCTCGGTCTTCTTGGCGGGCGCCGCCTTCTTCGCAACCGGCTTGGCTTCGGACTTGGCTGCCTCCTTCTTCGGTGCGGCCTTCTCGGCCTTCGCCGCTGCGGGCTTCTCGGCCGGCTTCTTCGCCGCGGGCTTCTTGGCGGCGGACTTCTTGGCCGGCTTCTCCGCCGGCGCCTCTTCCGCCTCGATCGCCGCTTCGAGTTCCTCGCGCGTCACCGCGCGTTCGGTGACTTCTGCCTTGTCGAACAGGAAGTCGACCACCTTGTCTTCGTAGAGCGGGGCGCGCAGCTGGGCTTGCGCCATTGCGTCCTGGCGGACGTATTCAACGAAGCGTTCGCGGTCCTCCGGGCGATACTGCTGCGCGGCCTGCTGCAGCAGCATCTGCATTTCCTGGTTGCTCACTTCGACCCCGTTGGCCTGACCGATCTCGGACAGGAGCAGGCCCAGGCGCACGCGGCGCTCGGCGATGCGGCGATAGTCTTCCTTGTCGGCCTCGATCTCCTTGCGCGCGGCTTCGGGATCGTCTTCCTTGGCGACTTCCGCTTCGAGCTGCTGCCAGATCTGTTCGAACTCGGCCTCGACCATGCTCGGCGGCACGGCGAAATCGTGCGCGGCGGCGAGCGTGTCGAGCAGCTGGCGCTTCATCTGCGTGCGGGTGAGCCCGGCGGTTTCCTGCTCGAGCTGCCCCTTGAGCAGGCCCTTGAGCTGCTCGAGGCTCTCGAGCCCGAGGGACTTGGCGAACTCGTCGTCGATCTTGGTCTCGCCGGGCACCTTCACCGCCTGCACGGTGACGTCGAACTCGGCTTCCTTGCCCTTGAGGTTCTCGGCCGGATAGTCGGCAGGAAACTCGACCTTGATGGTCTTCTTGTCGCCCGCCTTGAGCCCGCTCAGCTGCTCCTCGAAGCCGGGGATGAACTGGCCCGAGCCGAGCACCAGCGGCGCGCCTTCGGCCTTGCCGCCTTCGAACTCGGTGCCGTCGACCCGGCCGACGAAATCGATGACGAGCTGGTCGCCGTCGGCCGATTTCCTGGTCTTCGGGGCGTCCTTGTAGCTCTTCTGGTTGCCGGCGAGCGTCTTCACGGCCTCGTCGACTTGCGCGTCGCTTACGGCGACCGTGAGCTTCTCGAGCTTGAGGCCCTCGACCGAGGGCGCCTCGATCTCGGGCAGCACTTCGAGCTCGACCGACAGCTCGGCATCCTTGCCCTGGGCATAGCCCTCGCCGAGGTCGACTTTCGGCTGCAGCGCCGGGCGCAGCTTCTTCTCGCGCATCAGCGAATCGATCGATTCCTGCACCGCGGTGTTGAACGCGTCGGAATGCAGCGCTTCGCCGTGCATCTTCTTGATCAGGTTGGCCGGCACCTTGCCCGGACGGAAGCCCGGCATGCGCACTTGCGGGGCGACCTTCTTCACCTCGGCGTCGATCCGCGCCTCGATGTCCTTGGCCGGAATCTTCACCGTGTAGGCGCGCTTGAGGCCTTCGTTGGCGGTCTCGACGATCTGCATTCTAAGCCTTCCAAAACTCTTGTGACCCGAAGCGCCAGGAACTGGTGCGGGCGAAGGGACTCGAACCCCCACATCTTTCGATACTGGAACCTAAATCCAGCGCGTCTACCAGTTCCGCCACGCCCGCGGCCCGACGAACCCCGTGCAGGCTGGAGCCCGCGAACAGGTGAGCGCCGTTACAGCCGCGGGCCGAAAAGGGCAAGCGGCACGACGGGCTGCGTCGGCGAGGGAACGCGCGACCCCGACCAACCGTTTCCACACGCGAGAGCAAAAGGATATTTCCATGGAAACTGGCCAGCAGGCAGCCGCGCAATTCGGCGGCCGCACCGTCCCTCCGGCGACGCCGCCGACGATCAACGCGGGGGCCAGCGCAAGCGATGCCATCCGGGCGGGCCCCGATGGCGACAGCGACTTTCCCGGTCAGAGCCCCGACGAAATCCAGCCCGGCCAGGGCGATTTCGACCGGCCCGGCCGCTCGCCCGAGCAGGAAGTGCCCGACCAGGGCGGCGACATCGACCAGCCCGGCCAGACGCCCGCCGAGACGCCGTCGCAGCCCGACATGCCGAGCGAGGCCCCACCGCCGGATTGATTTTGCCGCCGGTCAGGCTAGGGAGCGGCGGATGAGCGACACCGCCGCCCCCGACGTCCCGCCCGATCGCCTGTCGATCAATCCGCGCAGCGAATACTTCGACGCCAGCAAGCTCGAGCGCGGCATCGGCATCCGCTTCAAGGGGGTGCAGCGCCACAATGTCGACGAGTACTGCATCTCGGAAGGCTGGGTGCGCGTTCAGGCCGGACGGACGATGGACCGCAAGGGCAACCCACTGACGATCAAGCTGACCGGCCCGGTCGAGGCCTGGTTCGAAGACCTGGGCGACGACGCGCCGGTCGCGAAAAAGGCCTAGTTGCGCGCAATCTGCGCGATCAGGTCGACCGGTTTGCCCTTGCTGCGCTTTTCCTTCGCCACCAGCGGTGCCGGCGTGGACGCTTCGAACGAGGCGAATGCGCTCAGGAAAGCGCGCGACGGCGCGACCGGCTTGGCCGGCTCGGCCTTGGCGAGCTGGAACGTCGGGCGGATGTCCCTGCTCGGATAGATGAACCCGGCGACCGGCCACGCGGTGGTCCCGAGACCCTGGATCGGCGCGTACCACACGCGGACCTCGCTCCAGTCGTTTTCGGGCGAGACATCGACCGCCCGGACATCGTCCTCGATCTGCCCGCGCCTACCTTCGATCGGAGACCAGTTGGCGTGGCGCAGCAGCACCGTGCGCGAATCGATCACCCGGCTGACCGCGGCGACGTGGCCCAGCGTCATCGTACCGTAAGGCTGGAAAGCCATCACCGCGCCGACGCGCGGCTGGTGCCCGCGGGCATAGCGGCCCTCCGCCTGGTCCCACCAGGTCCAGGCGTCGCCATAGATCTGGATGCCGGACACTTCGCGCGCATAAGGCACGCACTGGAGATAGGGTTGCTGCAACTCGGTGGACACGTCGTAGCCGTCGACCTCATCGGCCAGGGCCGGCATCGCCGGACAGCCGAGCGCGCATGCGGCAAGCGCCAATGCTACCGTTACCCTCATGTCCCTGGCATCGCCCCGTAGGGTTAATTTTTTCTTAGCGCAGGCTGTCAGATGCCTGGCTCGAGGGAAAGCACGCGAGCGGTGAGCCTTGCCAAGCGTGCGACGAACCGCCACTTGCGCGCCATGGCCAAGCGCCCCCTCCCCCAGGTTGTCATTATCGGCCGACCCAACGTCGGCAAGTCGACGCTGTTCAACCGCCTGATCGGCAAGAAGCTGGCGCTGGTCGACGACCAGCCCGGGGTCACCCGCGACCGCCGGTTCGGCGAGGTCTCGCTGCTCGGGCTCGAATTCATGCTCGTCGACACCGCCGGCTGGGAGGACGAGGACCCCGAGAGCCTGCCCGGTCGGATGCGCGCGCAGACCGAAGTCTCGCTCAAGGGCGCCGACCTGGCGCTGTTCGTGATCGATTCGCGCGCTTCGCTGACCCCGCTCGACGAGGAAATCGCCCGCTGGCTGCGCGCGCAGGACGTGCCGGTGGTGCTGGTTGCCAACAAGGCCGAAGGCCGCTCGGGCGACGACGGGATCATGGAAAGCTATGCCCTCGGATTTGGCGAGCCGGTCGCGATCAGCGCTGAGCATGGCGAAGGCATGGCGGGCCTGTTCGAAGCGCTGCTGCCGCTGCTCGAGGAAAAGCAGCCGGCCGAGGACGAGTCCGAAGAAATCGCCCTGGAGGAGGAGCACAAGCCGTTCTCCGCGCTCAGCCTCGCCATCGTCGGCCGCCCCAATGCGGGCAAGTCGACGCTGATCAACCGCCTGATCGGCGAGAACCGCCTGCTGACCGGGCCCGAGGCCGGAATCACGCGCGATTCGATTGCCGTCGACTGGGAGTGGACCGATCCGGAAAGCGGCGAGACGCGGCAACTGCGCCTCGTCGACACCGCCGGCATGCGCAAGAAGGCCAAGGTCCAGGACAAGCTGGAGCGCTTGTCGGTCGCCGACGCGCGTCACGCGATCGATTATGCCGAGGTCGTCGTGTTGCTGCTCGACGCCACCCGCGGGCTCGAGGTGCAGGACCTCAAGATCGCCAACCTCGTGCTCGAGGAAGGCCGCGCGCTGATGGTGGCGATCAACAAGTGGGACGTGGCGGAGAACGCCAGCGCGCTGTTCAACGGCGTGCGCGCGGCGCTCGACGAAGGGCTGGCGCAGCTGAAGGGCGTGCCGCTGCTCGCCGTCTCGGGCCTCACCGGCAAGGGGCTCGACCAGATGCTCGCGGCCGCGTTCGAGGTGCGCGAGGCGTGGAGCCGGCGCGTCCCGACGGCGGCGCTCAACCGCTGGTTCGAGCACGCGATCGAAGCCAATCCCCCGCCCGCACCCGGCGGCAAGCGGATCAAGCTGCGCTACATCACCCAGTCGAACACGCGCCCGCCGCGCTTCGTGATCTTCGGCAACCGGCTCGATGACTTGCCCGCCAGCTACGAGCGCTACCTGCTCAACGGCATTCGCCGCGAGCTCGGCTTCGGCGCGGTGCCGGTTCGCTTGACCCTAAAGAGTCCGAAGAACCCCTTCGCGAAGGACTAGAGCGCTTTCAACTCGAGCTCGCAGCGCACGCCGTCCTCCGGATAGGCAACGTCGAAAGTCGCCGCCAGCGAATGCATCGAGAGGATACGGCTGCCCATGCCGCGGTGTTGCGGTTTGGCGACCGGCGGACCGCCGCTCTCCTGCCAGTGCAGCGTCACGCGCCCATCCGCCGGCTCGTCCCAGCGCAGGTCGACCCAACCGCCGGCAGCGCTGAGCGAGCCGTACTTGATCGCGTTGGTCGCCAGCTCGTGCAGGGCAAGCACGGCGGGCACGCAGCCGTCGCGATCGACCTCCTGCGGCGCACCGGTGAGGCGGATGTCGTAATCGCTGAGGAAGGGCCGCAACGCTTCCTCGGCCAGTTCGGGCAGCGCACAGGAAACCGCGCCGTCGCCGCCGAGCAGGCTGGTCGCGCGGTCGAGCGCGGCGAGCCGTTCGGCGAAGGCGCTCTGCGCCTCTTCGGGATCGGAATGACGGTGGCTCAGCGCCGACAGCGAATTGACCACCGCGAGCAGATTCTTGAGGCGGTGACGCAGCTCCTGGTTGAGCAGTGCCTCGCGTGCCGAAGCTGCGTCGAGCTCCACAAGCACGCGCCGCAGCCATTCGCCGATCGCGATCAGGCTGCCGCAGGAGAACACGAACAGGACGAAGATCGCTAGGCCCTCGGGCGTCGAGCCGAGCGGCTGCAGGTCCTGCATGAACAGCAGCCTGGCGGCCGCCGCGCACAGGATCGTCGTCAGCACCGAATAGCGCCAGCCGAGAAACAGGGCCGACAGCACGACCGCGGGATAGAAGGTGACGAACGGGGTGCCATAGCGCCCGGCGTCGAGCACGAGCCGCAGGACGGCCGGGATGACGACGGCGATCAGCGACCAGCCGAGACTGCCGACAAAGGTGTGACGCGCAAGCACCGCTTGCCCGGTCCGCCTCGCCCATCGCGACGCCCTATTTGCCACAGACCCTCCAGTCTTCGCGGCCATTACGCGAACAGAAGGCTGGATAGGAAGCGGATTTACCTTGTCCGGGAACTCGTCGAGTGGGGATTTCGAGCCTACCGCGTAACCAGGCACTCCTGCCCGTTGCGCTGTAGCGAACGGCAGGCGGACTCGGCGTCGGCGCGAGTGGCGAAGCCGCCGGCCTGGAGCTTGGTCACCGCCCCCGCTGGCACCGACAGCCTCGAGTGTCCGGTCAGTTCGGCGCGGCCGCTCAGCCGGGCCCACAGCTTGTCGGCATTGCCGGGCACCGAAAAGGCGCCGAGCTGGACACGCCACGGGCCATTCGCCGCTGCCGCGGAGGCGGCGGCGGGCGGCTTGGGCTTCGGCGGCGCGGCGGCGACCCGAGCGGGTGCGGTGCCACCGCGGGCGTAGCTCGCGCCGGCCTCGGCCGGACTTTCAGTTCCGGTCGCCTGGCGCGCCTCGGCCACGGCGGCAAGCGCGGCGGTGACGGACGGCGAGACCGCGACCTTCGCCGCCGGCCGTGACGCGGGCAAGGGCGCGGCGGGAGCCGGGCCGCGCGAGCCGGCCGAAACCCCGCCGCCAAGATCG
>NZ_JAANOZ010000025.1 GCF_011320115.1 Croceibacterium segetis
CGATCTCGGCGCGGTAGGCCGCGGCGACGTCGGCGTAGAACTCCTCCATCGTCGGATAGACGTCCTCGGGAATGCCCGCCCGCCCGGCGCGGAAGTGGAGCATGGTCGGGCTCGGGATGGCGACCTTCGGCGTCTGCGTCGCATGGGCGGCGAGGAACTCGAAGTCGGCGCGCTGGATCGGCTTCACGTGCGCAACCTTGCCGGTGATGACGATCTTCGGCGGGGCGAAGTGCACGTCGACGCCCTTGTCGTTCTTGAACGCCTTCTTGATCCCGCCGGTCTCCTCGACCCCGGCCAGCTGGAGCAGGAAGTCGGTGTGGAAGAACACCCGCCGAAACTCGCCGTCGGTTATGGCCTTGAGGCCCAGGCTCTCCTGCCATTTGACCAGATCGGCAATCGCCTCATCCTCGATGGCGCGAAGTTCTTCGTAGGAGATGTTGTCGGCCGCGCGGTGGGTGCGCCCCTCGATCACCGAGCGGGGACGGAGGAAGGACCCGACATGGTCGGCCCGCGAGGGCAATCTCGTGCCGGTTGTTGTTGCAGCGCGCGTGCCTGATTTCGGGCGCCGCTCGGCATTTGCGCCGGGCGCCTGCACGAGAGTCTCGGTCATGGAGTGCCTTTCACCTTCCTGGATTTGCTGGCGCCCACTGTTCGGCCGTTGCGTTCCGCGAGCCAGATCTTTGTTGTCAGGCCCTTGCCGGGGAGCGCGACCGGCAATGACGGCGCCCAGCCGCTTTCGGTCAGCCATTCGAGCATCTGTTCGTCGCTGAATCCGAGCCGGGCGTGAGCGTGGCGATGGCGCAGCTCTTCGCGTTCGTGGGTGGCGAGATCCACGACGGCGATCCGACCACCCGGCCGGCAGACCCGGGCGGCTTCGGCCAACACCAGCGCCGGCTCCTGCGCATAATGAAGCACCTGATGCAGCACCACGGTGTCGAACTCGGCTTCGCCGAATGGCAGCGCGGCAAAATCGCCTTGTACCAGCTCGACCTTCTGCGGCGGAAATTGCTGCAACCTGGCTCGTGCCAGGCGCAGCATCTCGGTGCTCTTGTCGAGCGCAACCATGTGCGTCGACCAGTCGACGAGCAATTCGGCAATGCGCCCCGTGCCCGTGCCGATGTCGAGGACGCTCTTCAACTCGCGGTCTTCCAGGCACTTAAGCAAGGCGGCTTCTACCGTCTTTGGCGGACTTAGCCACGACCGCAACTGGTCCCACTCGCCGGCGTGCCGCGCGAAGTATTCGGCCGCGCCCTTCTCGCGAGCGGTGCGGATTGCGGCGAGGTGTCGGCGGTCCTCGGCGCAACGGGCGCCAAAGGCGGCGTCTTCTTCCTCGGCCGTCTCGAGCATTTTCGCCACGGCCGCGCGGAGCCCACGGCCGGCGTCGGCGGAGACCGCCTGGCGCAGGAAGATCCAGCTACCTTCTCTCCGGCGCTCGGCAAGTCGGCTGTCGCACAGGATTCCGACGTGGCGAGAAATCCTCGGCTGACTCTGGCCGAGAACCTGGGCCAGTTCACCGACCGCCAGTTCCATATGCGCCAGCAGTCGCATGATTCGGAGCCGCGTCGGATCGGCGATTGCGCGAGTTACCGTTTCGATCAGCATAGCTCTAGCATATCAAGATATCGTTATGTCTGCAACGCAATTGAACGGGCGCGGCAAGGGGTGGCGTTCAATCGAGGTTCGGCCGGAGCCAGCGCTCGGTACTCTTCAGATCGGCACCGCGCCTGGTAGAGTAATCTTCCAGCTGATCGCGGCCGATCCGGGCAACGCCAAAATACTCGCTCTGCGGATGGGCGAAGTACAACCCGCTCACGGCGGACGTCGGCAGCATTGCGAAAGTCTCGGTGAGCGAAATTCCCATTGCGCTCTCGCCGCCGAGCAATTCGAACAGGATCGGCTTGAGGCTGTGATCTGGACAGGCGGGATAGCCCGGCGCTGGGCGGATGCCGCGATACTGCTCGCGGATCAGCGCCTCGTTGGTCAATTGTTCGTCCTCGGCATAGCCCCACAACTTCGTGCGGACGTGCTGGTGAAGGCGCTCGGCGAACGCTTCGGCGAAGCGATCGGCGATCGCCTTGAGGAGGATGTCACAATAATCGTCGTTCGCCGACTTGAAGCGGGCGCAATGGGTGTCGATCCCATGGATGGCGACGGCAAAGCCGCCGATCCAGTCGCCCGCCGGATCGATGAAGTCGGCGAGGCAGAAGTTCGCCCGCTCGCGCGATTTCCTGACCTGCTGCCGCAGGAACGGCAGCCACGTGCCGTCATCGAGGACGACGTCGTCGCCCTCCCTCCGACAGGGCCAGAACCCGCAAGTTCCCTTCGCCGTCAGCCACTGCTCACTCACGATCCGGTCGAGCATGGCCTGCGCATCGGCGTAAAGCGCCCGCGCGCTTTCGCCGACCACTTGGTCCTGAAGGATCGCCGGAAAAGTGCCCGCCAACTCCCAGGCGCGAAAGAAAGGCGTCCAGTCGAAGCATTCCCGCAAGTCAGCCAGCGACCAGCTCTCGAATACATGAAGCCCCGGTTTTCTGGGCGGCGGCGGCTTGCCGGCCATATCGGCGACGAACGCGTTCGCGCGGGCCTCGGGCAACGCGAGCAGCTCCGACCTGCCTTTCCCCGCCCGTGCCGTGCGCACCGCCTGGTGCTCGCCGGCGGCTTGCTCGACGAAGGCGTCGCGCAGCGTGTCGGAGAGAAGCTTGCTCGCCACTCCGACGGCGCGGCTTGCGTCGAGAACGTGGATCACCGGGCCCGCATAGGCAGGATCAATCCTCAGTGCTGTGTGGACCTTGCTCGTGGTCGCGCCGCCGATCAGGAGCGGCAAGGTCATGCCGGTCCGCTCCATCTCCTCCGCCACGGTCACCATCTCGTCGAGCGATGGGGTGATCAGACCGGAAAGCCCGATCATGTCGGCCTCCCGCTCGCGCGCCGTTTCGAGGATCTTCGTCCACGGCACCATTACGCCGAGATCGATGACCTCATAGCCGTTGCACTGCAGGACCACGCCGACGATGTTCTTTCCGATATCGTGCACGTCGCCCTTGACGGTCGCCATCACGATGCGGCCCTTCGGCCTCGTGCCAACTCTCTTCTCGGCTTCGATGAACGGCACCAGGTGGGCGACCGCCTTCTTCATCACGCGCGCTGACTTGACCACCTGCGGCAGAAACATCTTGCCGCTGCCGAACAGGTCGCCGACCACATTCATTCCGTCCATCAGCGGCCCCTCGATTACCTCGATGGTCCGCCCGCCACGTTGCGCAATGGCCGCGCGCATGTCCTCTGTATCGGCAACGATGTGCGCGTCGATCCCTTTGACCAGTGCGTATTCGAGCCGCTTCTCGACCACCCATCCGCGCCATTCCTGCGCCGCCTGCTCCTGGTCGGCCGACTTGCCCTTGTAACTCTCGGCAAGCGCGATCAGCCGCTCGGTCGCATCGAGTCGCCGGCAAAGGATCACGTCCTCGCAGGCTTCGCGCAAACATGGATCGATGGTGTCGTAGACGTCGAGTTGCCCGGCATTGACGATGGCCATGTCGAGCCCGCTCGGTATGGCGTGGTAAAGGAAGACCGAATGCATCGCCCGGCGGACGGTCTCGTTACCGCGGAAACTGAAAGAGAGGTTCGAAAGCCCGCCGCTGCAATGAACATGCGGGCAGCGCGCCTTGATTTCGCTCACCGCCTCGATGAAATCGCGGGCATAACCGTCGTGCTCGTCCATCCCGGTCGCGATGGCGAAGATGTTGGCGTCGAAGATCACATCCTCGGGCGGGAAGCCGATATCCGTGAGGAGGCGATAGGCGCGCTCGCAGATCTCGATCTTGCGCTCGCGGGTATCGGCCTGGCCGGCCTCATCGAAAGCCATGACCACGACAGCGGCACCATAGTCGCGGCACAAGCGGGCCTGCTTGAGAAAGGCGGCCTCGCCCTCTTTCATGCTGATCGAATTCACGATCGGCTTGCCCGAAACGCACTTGAGCCCGGCCTCGATGACCGGCCATTTGGAGCTGTCGATCATCACCGGCACGCGGGCGATGTCGGGTTCGGCCGAGATCAGCTTCAGGAAGGTGGTCATCGCCTCGACCGCGTCGAGTAGGCCTTCATCCATGTTCACGTCGATGATCTGCGCGCCGTTCTCGACTTGCTGGCGGGCGATCTCGACCGCGGCGGCGTAGTCCCCGGCGAGGATCAGCTTCTTGAAGGCCGCCGAGCCGGTGACGTTCGTCCGCTCGCCCACGTTGACGAACCGCGCGGTGGTGGGCTGCGGGGAATCCCCCAGAGCGAATGCGGTCGCCATCTCAAGCGGCCAGCGTGAAGGGATCGAGGCCGGCCAAGCGAGTCACGCGTTCGCTCGCCGCGAATTTGCGGGGAGGCACCCCTTCGACGGCACGCGCAATGGCTGCGATGTGGGCCGGCGTCGAACCGCAACAGCCGCCCAGGATGTTCACCCGTCCCGCTTGCGCCCACTCGAGCAAGTGCCCGGCCGTGGTTTGCGGCCGTTCGTCGTATTCGCCGAGCTCGTTGGGGAGGCCCGCGTTCGGATAAGCCAGCAGCAACGTGTCGGCGATGCCCGACAGGAGCTGGATGTGCGGTCGCAACTGCTCGGCGCCAAACGAGCAATTGAGTCCCATCGTCAGCGGGCGGGCATGGCGCACGGCGTACCAGAACGCTTCGACCGTGTGGCCCGACAGGTTGTGCCCGGAAAGATCCGTCAACGTCATCGAGAGCATCAGCGGGATATCGCGATCGATCTTGCGCTCGAGCTGGCGCAGCGCGAAAATTGCCGCCTTCGCGTTCAGCGTGTCGAACACGGTTTCGACCAGGATGAAGTCGGCGCCGCCGTCGACGAGCGCGGCGGCCTGCTCGGCGTAGACGCCGGTAAGCTCGTCGAATTCGATTTCGCGGAATCCGGGATTATCGACATCGGGGGAGAGCGATAATGTCTTGTTAGTCGGGCCGATCACCCCGGCGACAAACCGCGGCCGTCCGTCGCGCTCGCCAAATTCGTCGGCCAGCTCGCGGGCAATCCGTGCAGCAGCCGCATTAATGTCGGCGATCAGGTCCTGCGCTGCGTAATCGGTTTGGCTTATGCGGTTGGCGGAAAAGGTGTTCGTCGAAACGATGTCCGAGCCCGCCTCAAGGTAGGCGCGGGTTATTGCCGCGACCGCGTCGGGACGGGTGAGCGCGAGGATGTCGTTATTGCCCTTCTGGTCGGCCGACAAACCCAGAGTGTCGGCGAAATCCGCTTCGCTCAATGCGAGGGTCTGTATTTCCGTGCCGTAGGCTCCGTCGAACAGCAGGATTCGTTCGGCCGCTTCGGCGGCGAGCGCGTCGCGCGGATTCACGCGGCGTGCTCCAGCTGCGCAGGCAAGCGCCGCCCGAGAATGTGGCAGATTGCCTGCGTCAGTTCAGCGCGATTGAGCGTGAAGAAGTGGAACTCCCGCACTGCTTCGGCGTGAAGGCTGCGGCAAAGTTCGGCGGCAACGGTCGCAGCGACGAGGTTGCGAGGCTCCGGGTGGCGGTCAAGCCCGAGAAATAGCTGAGCCATCCAAGCGGGAACCTCGGCGCCGCACGCCTCCGCAAATTTTCTGGTCTGCGCGAAATTGGTGACAGGGAGGATGCCGGGAACGATCGGCGCGCGTATTCCCGCCGCCGCCGCCCGGTCGCGAAAACGGAGGAAAGTTTCCGGATTGAAGAAGAACTGGGTCAGAGCCCTGGTCGCTCCCGCGTCCAGTTTGCGCTTTAGATTGTCGAGATCCGCCTCCGCGCTCGCAGCGTCCGGGTGCGTTTCCGGGTAGGCCGCAACCGAAATTTCGAACGGCGCTACCGTGAGCAGCCCCTGAACCAGCTCGGCGGCATTGCAGTAGCCCTGCGGATGCGGCGCGAAGCGTGTGCCCGCCGGCCCACCGTCGCCGCGCAAGGCGACTATGTGCCGCGCGCCCGCCGACCAGAAGTTCTCGGCCGCGGCAGCAGCTTCAGCCTTGCTTATACCCGCACAGGTCAGATGGGCGGCGACCGGCAGAGGCGTTTCCGCCGTCAGCCGCCTGACTGCGGCAAGCGTGCCATCGCGAGCCGCCCCGCAGGCACCGTACGTTACCGAGACGAACGAAGGCCCGCACGGAAGAAGCTTGTCGACAGCCTCCCACAACTGGCTTTCCCCGATCGCCGATCGGGGCGGGTAGAACTCGAACGAAACCGAGATATCCTCCGCCGGATCGGCGAATGCGGAACCGTTCAACCGCCAGCGGCGCAAATGTCCATGGTCATTCACCGGTCTTCTCCGCTTGCAGCCGACGGGAAATCGGGCCCGCGCTCTCTGACGGCCACTCCGCGCCGCACTTTCGCACTTCGAATCGCGCGGTTGCCCATCACTATGCCTCATATGATATAAAGACAGCTTTATATCTGCAACTATCGGATTGTAGTGCAGTAGTCCACCTGCAAACCGCGCAGTTGGTCGCTGCGGATCGTCTTGCCAAACGCGCGCGCACGGCTTGCCGACCGTCGGCTTCGCTCTGGGCGAACGTTTGGCTCTCTGTGGGCTGGGTCGCTGGTAAAGTGCTGGCGCGAGCCTTGATCGCGGGCGCCGCCTGGCCATCCCCCGCGTCTCGCCCGAAGGCGAAAACCTGTTCACTTCAGGACTGAGTGGTGCGTGACGCAGTCCGGAGCGGACCAGTCTCAACGCTAGTTTCCCTGTTCTACAGGGTATTTACAGGGAAATCGCAATTTTTCAGGCTGATCTTGTCCTCGCAAAGCGCCTAAAACCCGCAGAATTCCGCCATTTCCAGAGCTAAATTCCCTGGACCCGGAACAGGGAATTTCTCCTGTCCAACAGGGAAGCAAATTGTCCGGATCAGCGAACGGCCGCGGCGTGGATCAGGGTATAGATCCAGCACCAAGAAGGCGCGTGAGCAATGGAGGGGTTAACCCGATTCGACGATCTCGGCGTGCAGCAAGACCATTGACCAATCATTCTTCTGAGCAAGCACTTGCTCGCTCAGCAGCTCGACCTTGCGTGCCGCGCTGGCCCCGAGCCAAGTCTCTGGGTCGCATTCCTCCATCGCAGTGATCTGGCCCGGCAAGAGCCGGTGATCGTGGACAATTGAGTCGTCAGGAATTGGCTCTCCGATGCGCGGCTCGATCCAGGGAAAATCGTCCGGTCGGTAGGCCTGCTCGATCTTGCCATTGCGAACGACGACGAGTGCGAGGGTTTCGCGATGGGCGTCGACGTAGCTGCGCGCCATCGCGGCCTTGCTGACGTCGAACTCCTCGGCAAGCCGAACGACCTCGGCAAGGTCGGGCTGGCGGCTCCTGAGGTTCGCGCGGATTCGCTTTGGCGGCATCAGTAGTTGGGCCGCGAACCGGTTGGCTTCGGCTTCCATCTTTTTTGCCCGGCTCGCTTCGCGCGTATTCTCCATGCCCAGGTCAGCATGCGAGCAGGCGAACTGCATACCCTCGCGCGGGCGATGACTGTTGATCAGGAAATGTCCAAGCTCATGCCCGATCGAGAACCGGCGGCGCCGGGGCGAAGTCCCTTGGGCTACGACAATCGAGCCCCACGCCTTGTCGGGGTGCATGAGTAGCATCGCCGCGAAGGACGAAACCGGCTTGTCCTCGATTTTGTCGATATCGAGCCGCCGGCACAGGTCCTCGATCGAGAAGTCGACTGGCAGATCGGGATCGAGTTCGTGGATGCGCGCCGCGAGCGCGGTCGGCGAACCAACCCCGTCCAACTCGATCCTGCTAAGAGTCAACGCTCTTGATCCCGCCGTTTCTTCAAGGTCTCCATCATCATCTTGATGGTTTCACGGTCGCCGGGCTCGAGATTCTTCAGGTCGCGGAACATGGCGACCACCTCGGCCGGCTGGTCGTCAGCATCAGGGTTTTCCCCGACGAGATCGGCCACGCGCACACGGAAGAGCTCGGCGAGTTTGACGACCAGATCCATGGACGGATTTGCCGTAATCCCCTTCTCCAAGTTGAACACGTGCGCCTTCGAGATGCCGACTGCGTTGGCGACATCCTGGAGTGACAGGCGCTGGGCGAGGCGCAGGTCGTGCAGCTTGCGGGCGAAGCTCATTGGGGCGTCCGTTCAATCGAGAATGCCGAGATCATAAGCTTGGGATTGACTTTTGCAACCGTTCAATATATAATTACGACTTCGGTCAAAACGATTCGGGGTCGTCATGGGAAGCACACAGGTCACCGAGCGGGCAATCACCTCGCTCCGTCCGTACGCGCGCAATGCGCGCACGCATTCCAAGAAGCAGGTGCGGCAGATCGCCGCGTCGATCGAACGATTCGGGTTCACCAACCCGGTGCTAGTGTCGGACGACGGCGAGATCATCGCCGGCCATGGTAGGGTCGAAGCGGCAAAGTTCCTGAAGTGGAAGACTGTACCCACGATCACGCTGTCGCATCTCTCCGAGACCGAGCGGCGCGCCTATGTGCTTGCTGACAACAAGCTTGCTCTGAATGCCGGGTGGGACAAGGAGATCCTGGCGATCGAACTCCAGGCGCTGGTTGATCTCGATTTTGATGTCGAGCTGACCGGGTTCAGCCTCGCCGAGGTCGATTTCGCGATTGACGAAGCCGGCGAGGCCGATCCCGATGGCCGCGACGCGGCAGACGACGCCGTGACCATTGCGTCCGGCCCTGCCGTCTCGCGTCGTGGCGACATGTGGTTGCTGGGGCGGCACCGGCTGCTGTGCGGCGATGCGCGCAGCGCCGTCGACTTCGAGGCACTGATGGAAGCGCACAAGGCCGACCTCGTGTTCACCGATCCACCGTACAACGTGAAGATCGACGGCAACGTCTGCGGGCTCGGAACGGTCAAGCACCGCGAGTTTGCATTTGCGTCGGGCGAGATGAGCCGGGCGCAGTTCACCGGATTCCTAACTGAGACCCTCGGCAACGTCGCCTCGGTCATGCGCGATGGTGCGATTGCCTACGTGTGCATGGACTGGCGCCACATGGGTGAACTGCTATCCGCAGGCGAAGAAGCGTTTACCGAGTTCAAGAACCTCGTCGTTTGGAACAAGACCAACGGCGGAATGGGTGCCTTCTATCGATCCAAGCACGAGCTGATCTTCGTGTTCAAGCAGGGCACGGCAGAGCACACCAACAGCTTCGGGCTCGGGCAGACCGGACGATATCGCACCAACGTGTGGGACCATGCCGGGATCAGCTCGATCGGCGCCAACCGCTCCGACGAGCTGGCGATGCATCCCACGGTCAAGCCGGTCGCCCTTATTGCCGATGCGATCCGCGATTGCTCGAAGCGGGGCGAGATCGTGCTCGACGCATTCGGCGGCTCGGGCTCGACGCTGATTGCCGCTGAGAAGACCGGGCGCTCGGCTCGGCTTATCGAATATGATCCACTCTACTGCGACACGATCGTCAGGCGTTGGGAAGCGTACACCGGTAAGCGCGCAACGCTAACGGTGACGGGCGAGACGTTCGAGGCACTGACCGAGGCCCGCCTCGGGTTCGAGCTCGGCAGCGAGGCAGCTTGATGTCTGGCGGCACGCAACGCAAGATCGAGGATGATGAGAACGGTCCGGCGGCCGGATCCGACAACCTGCCAGCGACGTACGCTGTCGGCTATGGAAAGCCACCTGCCGAACACCAGTTTGGCAAAGGGCGCTCTGGCAATCCCTCTGGCCGCCCGCGCGGGGCGAAGAACAAGGTGCCCAAAGGCCGGGGACTCGACTTCGGCGCCCAACCCGCCAATCAGATGCTGCTTGAAGAGGCCTACCGAACTGTCACCATCCGGGAAGGCGAAAAGATCGTCGAGCTACCTGTCATCCAGGCCGTATTCCGCTCGATGGGTGTCTCGGCAATGAAGGGTAACCGGTTAGCCCAGGCGACCATGGCCGAACTCGTTCGGGGCATCGAGGAAGAGGACCGCAAGCTCCGCTCCAGCCTGTTCGAAGTTGCCTGCGAGTACAAGATCGGCTGGCAGCAGGCATTCGAACACGCCCGCGAGCATGGGCTTCCCGAACCCACGGTCGTCCCGCATCCCGACGATGTCATCCTCGACATGCGTCGAGCCGAGGTGCGCTACGAAGGTCCTTTGACGCCCGAGGATAAGAAGAGCTGGGACCGTATGCTCGAGTTTCGCGACGAGCTGCAGGGCGAGATCACGAAGTTCGCGGGCAGCTACCGGAACTCGGCGAAAATGAAGAAGCCCCCACTGGATCATATGCGATCAACCGCAGGGTACTGGGAGCGCTACACCGTGCTCTACGACCGGATAAACGAGCCGTTGCCTGACCGTTACAAGCGGCGACTGGAGGACAGGTTCTGCCTGGTCCTTGCCGGCAAGGTCGAAGGGAGCAAGTCCGAATGACGAATCGACAGGTCAAGTTGCCAAAGACGGTCCAGCGCGAGCTGGAACGCATCGTCGCAAATCGCGTAGTCGTCGCCGCGGTACTAACGGTCACAAGTGATCAAATGGACCGGTTCCGAGATGTCGGGTTGCATTTCGACAACGACCGGATCGTGGCCAACCCGCCAGCACCGCCACCTCCTTCTTGCGGCGTTCATGCGCGCCGCAACCTCGAAGGTTGGACCGAGAAACGTACCGATCTTCCGAAAGAGGGCCGCGAGATTTCGAGTTGGGCACCGAGCTGGAAAAGTGGCAGCTTTCATCTGATCAGCCGCCGAATCGATGCGTACCCGCTCGATTATCATTCTGCGAAACTGCTAACGATCTCGGCAACCATTCTCGAGAACCTGGTGGACGCAGCGTTGGTCCGATTTCGGGTCGACCAGCCTCTCGATCGGCATTCCGAAGGTTTTTCATCTAGCCTCCTGTTCAACTTGCGCTTCCTTCGCGAGGCGGTTGGGGACGCTCATGTATTCGACGCTGATCTTTCGGACGCCGAATTTGCCCGAATACAGCATGTCGACTGGGTGCTTCTGCCAGCCGGCTCAGCGGATCGAGTACTCGAGCGCCTCGCGTCTCTAAACCCTGGCAATACAGAGCGACTGAAGGTTGCTGGAGAAAGGCTGCGAGTGCTTGACCGTCTCGGTCACGACGGATTCATCGTCGGAGCAGGTAGGTTCGCGGGCTACTTCGGCGCGAAGTTCGGGGATCGGCTCGTCGCTCTGGAGAATCTCGAATACGGGAACGCTCTCTACGTTTTCGAAGAGAAATGGGAACACCTCACGCAGATCAGCCGGACCGAATTGATCAGAAGGCGCGATCCCTCGGTGCATCGGTTGCCGCACCTCCCAGGCTGGCAATCAGCTATTCGCAAGCTTGTGCGACAGCAATGACTGCTTCGCGCCAGTCCGGGTCAAAGCCACGAAGTTTGTACCCACCCCAAGGCGGACATTCGTTCATCAGCGCACGCCACATCTGCTTTCGACCCATTGCGGACATACATGGTCAAGTGGGTCTCCATCAAATGCACGCCTACGAGATCGACGCGCACCTCGAATTTAGGAAATAGGTCGAGGTGCGTATCGATATGGACTCAGCGCTCCATCTTTTGTCGCGCTTCAGCCGCAGCCTGATGGAAGCGGTAGACCTCCGCATCGAAGGGCGAATCCACCTGGCCCTCCCATTGCTCGATGTGCTCGTGAAAGTTCTTCACGCCCGCGAGCATTTCCGGCGAGGCGACCGCCAGGTACGGACCGAGCAATTCACCCCATTCGTCAAGGAACGCCTGCGCCTTCGGGCTGGCCGGGTCGAGCGGCAGCGCCGCCTTGATCCGGCCGCTCAGGTCCTTCCACTTGGCATTGTGCGCCTCGTTGTCGAAATCCGCCGGCAAGGCCGCCACGGCCTCGTCCAATGCCTCCCGTTGTTCGGTGGTCATGTAGCGGGACATCACTTCGTCCCATTGCTGCTGTGTCATCGCGGTCTCTCCTTGTCGGATCAGCGAGCAGAAGGTCGCGACATCGATGGGCTCGCTGCGCTCGATGCGGGACAGGATGGATTCGAGGAGCGTCCGGGCGCTCGCGATCTCGCGCTGCCGATCTTCCAGCATCCCGATTTGGGCGGTCACGATGTCGCGCAAGTCTACCCGGCGCCCAGCCGTCATCGACTGGATCTGCGCCAAGGTCAGCCCGGCACGCTTCATCGCCACTATTTGGTGGAGCCACTCCAGCTCCGCGGGGCCGTAATGCCGCCGCCCCGATGCGGTGCGCAGCGGTGTAACCAGTCCGCGCGCCTCGTAAAAACGCAATGCCCGCGAAGTCAGGCCGGTCAGGCGAGCGACTTCTGCAATGTCGAGTGAATCAGGCATACAGTGCTTATGCCAGTTGACGCCGCGTCAAGTTCAAGCGGTAATTGAAGCGGGCCTACTCTTTGTTGCGAGAGCCCGCTTAGCAACCCTGTCCCCTTCAGTGATCTGATCTTCAATAACGAAGCGCACATCGGGGCTGATGGCAGCTTTTCGCCGATGTCGGACATCGCGGCACCCTTCGAGCGCGCCGCACATGACATCAGTGTTGCCGGTGGCATAAAATGATAATCCGCGCCGCCATCCTTAGGGAGAGGAGTTTCACTCGGATGGCGGCGCGGTCCGTTCCGCGAGACCTTACAAAGATCGGTCATGCCGAACTTGCACCCTCATGTCTCGCGGTCTGGATTGGAGTTGGCTTCGGCTGGTCTTGGACGGCGTGTCCTCGCGGATCTTGGCGAATGAGGATTCACATGAACGCCGAAGTTCCAAGGAAGTGATGCAGTCACGAGCGCTGAATCCGACTAATGGCCGACCTATTTACTTAAGGATATTGGCTCTACCCCGGCAGCATTCGACTGAGTCACGCCGTAGAATCCTCGATCAAAGTACAGCAACCCTTCGCAAGCAGGGCCAAAGCGCACGTGTGTGGCCTCGCAAATAAACATGCCATGGGTTCCAACGTCGAGCACACGAACCACTGAACAATCCAGACTGACGGTCGCCCCTCTCAGGCCGAGACATCCGCTTGGCATCGTCATCCAAGCCGCTCGATCACCAAACCGTTCGTCGATGTCAGTTACGGATCGCGCGAAGCGCGCGGAAAGTTCAGCGTGCCGCGGCCCTAATATATTGACGCAAAGCACGCCGTTCTCACGCACCGCTACGTAACCGCGACTTGCGCGATTAATGCACACAAGAAGTGTGGCCGGATCGTCAGAGATACTGCAAACCGCCGAAACGGTGAGGCCGTGAATGCCTGCTGGTCCATCGGAGGTGACGATGTTCACGGCCGCTCCGAGACGGGCCATGGCATTGCGGTAGTCTGCAGATGGTATAGCCACAGGCTCTTCCTCTTCGCTGAATCGATCCGCACAACTTGGGGAACTCGAAGCGGTCCGCGCCTTGCCTCCTGTGAGCCGCCCTTGCGACCTCACGTCCCGACTGATCTAATTCGCGCTAGTGCTGCTACGCATCAACTTCTGGACTTCAGCCGAGAAGGGTGCCGCAGCGATCGTCGCCCGGATCTGAGTTTGCTCGTGGCGTTCGACATGGGGTTTACGCGAACCACCGTCGGGCTCGCCCCAAGTCAGCACTACTTCCTGGCCGATTTCGTCATGACCGTGATTCATCGTGGCGTGAGAGATCAGCTCGCCTTCGGGGTTCAGGTAGCCGGCGTGACAGGACAGCCCAATGAGATCGCCAGCGGAGTTGCGCACTTCGTCGAACTGATTCCATGAGTAGTTGGTAATCGGCATCTCGATGGACTTGTATCGCGGGCCCGAGCCGAACTGGGACGCGAAGATTCGAGCTACGTCCTCGCGGTTCCACACCAGCGCCCTCTTGGTGCGGCGCTTTTCGACCGGAAGGTTTTCGAGAGTTTCGCGCCCGATGAAATCGTGATCGAACTTCATGATCGACCCGTAGCCAAGGTCGTAGGGCGTAACGTAATAGTCCTCGATGTTCGGCGAACGGAAGCTGCCGCCGATTTCCGTGTTGGCCTCCCAGCCTGTGGCAGATAGCCATTCCCGAAAGCCGCGCATTTCCTCCCCGGTAAAAATTCCGGCGACGGGGTAGGGCATCCAAGCGTCCGAAAACTGGGTGCTGAAATAGGCCATGGTCCCCACCGGAACGATACCGAAATCCTTGCCCGTCTCGAGGATAGCGTTCCGCACCTTATCCAGGTGCTCGTAAGGTCCGGAGAGCTCCACACCCGTGTGACCGGCCATGCCGTGGCGGAGCACAAGGACATCGACACCGCTGATCTTCACACGCGCCGTGTGGAAGAACTTGATCTCCGGTGCGTCACCTTCCACGACCTTGTCGAAGATCTTGCGAGCGTTGGGGCCTTCCAACTGGAAGCGGAAATTGATTCGCTTGCCTGTCGTGTTGATGTTGGTCGGCTCATCCTTGATGACTTTGACGTCGTAGCCGCCAGTTTCTGCATTGTAATGCACCCAGTCGATGACCGGCATGCCGCTGATCAATTCAAATTTCTGCTCACCCAGGCGATGGGCGACGCAATCGCCGATGATATGGCCGCTTGGTGAGCAGGCCACAAACTGCTTCGCCCGATCAACGGTCCAATTCTTTACGCTGTTGATGCCGAGGCGTTCCATCAGGCGGAGTGCGTCCGGGCCCTCAACGAACAGCTCCGGCATATGGTGCGACTGGTGGAGAAGTGCGGCTGTCTCATACCAGGCGCGCTGCTCGTCTCGCCAGTTAGTATATGCCGGAGGAATGTGTGGTGCAGTCTTAGCCACCGCGGCTCGCGAGAAGTGCGGAGCGACTGCGTCGTTATAAAAATAGTCGACGAGATCTGGCGTCCTGTCGATGAGCTGCTGGAGCGTCTCTCCGGTACCCTGTGTCATGAGCATTCCTCTTCCTGTCGGCCGTGTCGAAGGCAGCTTCGCCTCGACGTCCATCAATCGTGGTCCGCCATAGCTCCTGAGACTTACCTAGTCCAGCATTGTATGATTATATTATCGTATGTTTGTCGAGTGCGCTCTTTGACCGGGTTTCAGCGGACCGAAGCCGCGCGCGTTGATCCGCGGCTAGCCCTTTTTCCGCGGTTGGCCGACGGATTAGACAAGCGCGCTGCCCAGCTCCTGCAGGGCTGGGATCGGGTTTGAGTTGTGCGGCTGCGCAGGCCGCCACGAACCAGACATTGTTCGGCGGTGCGCTGTTCCGGGGCAGATCCACTGCAACACGTGATGCAGCAGTGGGGTCTTTGATGGGATGCATTTATGATCGGCGCGACGAACCCAGCGCCTCGGCAACCGTCTTCAATCGGCTTGGATATCTAAATCAGAAATCTCAGCTGCTTCACGGTGGAGCGAAAGGATCGCCGGAATGTCGGCGGGCCTTCGCCGGCCTAGTCCACACGAAGCGGCCAAGCCGAAATCACCAAGGAAGGTCTCCGCCGAAGCGATTCTTTTCTTCGCCCCGTCGATGCCGTCCGTCATATGGATCAGACCCAGGAAAACTCTAGTACCTGGCCTGAGATCCAAGTCGCCCAAGGCTCGGAAATGCCCAGCATCAGTCCAGGAACGCGGGACCGGAAAATGGAGATAGTCGATCGCTCTTTCCAACTGATGCTGCACGAAATTCGCGAACTCGACCATCAGCGCGAGGTTCGGTTCTTTCCAATGCTGGTGAGATACATCCCCGTAGCAAAGGTGCAGTCCTACCTCGACGTCGAGGGGAACATGCTCGATCATCTCACATAATTTCATTACGACATCGCGCCGAGGATCAGACAGGTATGTGTCAACATGTCCTTCCCAAATCGCGATTTCGAGCGGCAAGTCCCATTGCACGACGATCTCGTCGTGCGGCAGTTTCTTAGATATCTCGTCGATATCTTCCTTCATGCGGGCTCGATACCGGGGCTCGCAGAATTGCTGAAAGTCAGCGTCACCGAATGCCGACAAGACCCCCAAGGGAGTTGGCAGACATATCTGCAACTTCAGGGAAGCGTCGAGTTCACCGGAAGCCCTTAGCGCGTTGAACTGCTTGTACGCTGCAAGCGCTTCACTCGCATACCCGATCGGTGGAAATTGGGGCTCGCCTTGCGCATCGGCCCGCACTTGGACAGTTCGGGGAGGAAGTTCGCCATGCTTGCCCCATTCGGACTGAGGCCCAAGCGGGGTTACGCTGAGCTGATCGACCTTGGCAAAGACCTTCTCTTGCCATGAGATGAACTTGCTTCTGGGGCCGGTCTCCCCATCAGGAAGCATCCTAACTTTGTCGCCGAGATGCCGGAATGCAGTCCTGAACACATCTCCAGCGTCAGCGAGAGGCACACTTCCGACCAACATGACTTCTCGTCCCACGACTTACCTCCGCTTCCGTCATTTGGCGGGTCAAACATTCGATAGAGCAGGCGGTCTCGAGCCGCAGCTTAAGGTCGCTTTTTGTTAGGGTCGCTGCATTGTGAAAACGTTGTCACACGTCGCGAAGTCCAGGTAGCCCAACCGCGCGAGCGGTCGGCTTTGCATGATGTCTATCTTGCCTTCTCGAATGAGGTCCTGCTTGACGTGCACTCCCACGATCCTTCCGATCGTGGCGCAATTGCGCTGACCGGTGACATCATCAGGTGGGAGGTCGACGATCGTCACGACATTGCATTCGAGTGAAATCGGCGATTGCGCCACTCGCGGCGGTTTGACGATACGGCTGGGCGCTTTGTCGAGTCCGACCAAGTCGAACTCGTCCTTGCCGCGTTCGAACAGCCCTGATGAGGCGTTCATCTGGCGGCGGAGCGCAAACGTTGCGATGTTGAAAACGAACTCGCCGGTTGCTCTTACATTCCTGAGTGTATCCTTTTCACCACCGTCCACGTGGCTTGCGTTGGCGCAGAACATTACCATCGCGGGCGATTGCGAAACCATGCCCGAGAACGAAAACGGCGCCAGATTTGCGATACCGTCAGCACTAAGCGTGCTGATCCATGCGATCGGCCTGGGTAAGACCAGGGCCGTCACCGGATTGCGGTCGAGGCCGAGTGCAGCGAGCGCTCCGACGTCGCGAAGGTGATCTGGTTCGAAGAAGATTTCGCTCATCGCTCGCTCAATGCGTCGGCGCAGCGAAGTCTTGCATCACTCGCGAGTCAGCCACGCGGACGGCCTTCATCGGCGCGGGCGTGTTCCTGCTGCGACCTACAAACCGCGGAACGCCGTCGGTAATCACCGCCGCAACAGCGGGAATATCACCGTTGCGAAGCGCATCGAGCGCGTTGTCCTTTGAGCCGCCAACGCAGGCATCGATTACGACCAGGTCTGCGTCGCACCCGGCGCGAACAAATCCGCAATTCAAACCGTAGACACGTGCGTTGTTACCGGTGGCAGCGGCGATGGCCCATTCGACAGGCATCTCGGTAAGGCTGGCCAGGTGCGTGATCGTGTAGAACATGCCAAGCGGCATAATTCCCGATCCGGTCGGCGTATCGGTTGCGATCAAGAAGCGATCAAAGACCTCGGCCTCGCGCACCATGTCGCCGAGAAGAAGCAACGTGCGAAGATTACCCGCCGTACAGACCTGCAGCGCAATGTCGCTTTCATGGACCATCCGGGCGAAGCCCTCGTCCGGCATAGCCACCGGCCCGCCATTAACGTGGAACGACACGTGTGGGTTCATCGCGATGAGGTGTTCGGCCCATATGCCTGACGATCCCGGGATTGATGAACCCCCCGTATGAACAGTGGTGATCATCCCGTGCTTCCGAGCCCACTGGATCATTGGGACATAATCAAATGGTGTTCCGACGGCGCCAAAGCCCGCTTTTGCCAGCCAGACGCCCTTGGTTGCAACTTCGGCAAAATCGGACTCGGTTAATCCCGGTTCGAGGATGATGGAGCCTGCGTGCACGCGCATCCCGCCTGGGCGGTAGTGCTCGAAGCATTTCATCGCCGCTACGGCGAGCGCCTTGACCCCTTCTGGATCTTTCGGACGGCCCGGAACATGGACTTCTGAGGCACTGATCGATGTTGTAGTGCCACCGTGCACGTAGCTTTCCAGAAAGCCGACCGTCTTTTGTCGGGGCGTGTAATCTCCGAACGTGTTGTGGATCTGGGAATCAATCAGCCCTGGAATGACAGTCGCGCCGGCCGCATCGATTACTACATCGCAAGCTTTGACTTGCTCTGTGGACGCACTGCCGACGTGCTCGATCTTGCCATCATTGGTTATGATCGTGTCGCCTGCACCGAACGGATCGCGCCAGTCGCCCGTAACGATCGTGCCCACGTTGGTCAGAGCGACTTTCATAATCCTAATCCTCGATCTTTACCCCGAGCTGCACGGGCGGGACCACGGGCTTGCCGTTGTTGATCTTCATGCGCCGGCGCGCCTTTTCAGCGTCAAGTGGGCACAGCCTTTCGAGCGGCTTCTTCGAGTAGATGGTGATTTCGATATTTGGCCCATGTCCGACATTCTGATGCGCGACGCCGCGCGGAATAACCGTCATTTCACCTTCATTGATCGTGATCGGTCCCGTCTCACTGTTCAGAGTCCGCGAGCCTTTGTACTGAAACGCCCATTCGTCCGCTCCCAGGTTGCGATGCCAACCGCCCTGCTCCCTGTCGCAATTGGCGACTTCGATGATCATATCCTCGTTCGCGAATAGCACGAGAGGCAGGAAACCATTCTCCATGTCTACACCCGTCACCACATCCGGTGTCAGGATGTCATTGAGAGATAACTTCTCCATTTTTCGGCCGCCTGAACTGCTGTTTTTCAGCAAGTCCTCATCACGTTCGATGATGAATCTTTCGTCGGGCCCGTCTCCCCAATCGGCGATCGAAGGACCCCAGTACGTGACGAATTCCTTGACCTTTTTTCCCATCTAACTGCCTCCAAAGCCGCCGCGAAACACGCAAGCGGTCGTTAGCCTAACTTACTTGCCATCCAGTCGGCGCACACCTGCAGCGCTGGCAGATGATTATCGAATTGAGTGTGGGCGGATCCGCCGTTCGCACCGTTGAAAACGACCAGCGACTTGTCGGAAGATCCTATCGCAGCGAACGCCGCGTTGGCGTCATCCATGAGGACCTGCTTGTCATCAAGACCGTGCATGATCAGGAAAGGGCAGGTGATGCGATCGGCGAAATCGGCGATACGAAAATCTTTCACAGCATCGACCGCGGCGTCCATCGTGTCTGTTCCAGTGATAAACATGAGCTGGAACGTCGGTGCGCCAGCGATGCCCGTTCCCTGCAGCCTTCTTATCCAGACGCGATGATAATCGTAAATTGCGCCCCAGGCGACGACGGCCTTGAGCCGCGGTTCGAACGCTGCCGCCCGCGCCACATAATAGCCTCCGAGGCTCGAGCCTATCAGGCCGACAGCGTTCGCATCCACGTCGGAACGCGCCTGAAGGAAGTCGACCGCGGCCGCGATCGGCTTTTCGTAGTCCGCGCGGGTCACCAATTTGCGAAGTCGCAGCGCCTCTCCGATCCCCGGGGTGTCGATGAACAGGGAAGAAATACCACGCTCGGCAAACTGCCGCCTGGCGCGCAGAAACCAGAGCTCTTTAGTAGTGTCCAAGCCGCAGACGAATATAGCAGTCGGCCTTGGACCAGAGCCCTCGCCCGGCAAGAAATAGGCCGGCATTGCCGAGCTCTCAAAGGGCACCTCGACGCGTTCGATCGAATGCGGATACCTGGCCCGGGCGGTTTCGAACGTCCTGAGCACTTCGGCATAGGATTCCAGGCGACGTGGGTCGGCGGGAGAGATGAAGTGCTCGGAAATCGTATGGTACAGGCTGGCGAGAAACAGATTTTCGGCAGCGGTATGATCCGACACTAGGGGGCCTACTGTGCGTCCCTCGACCACATCCGCTAGCCGAGCCCACTCGGTGTGCCACACTTCGTCGTCGCCGTTGCTGGCGAGCAGGGCTTGATGGACAAGTCCGACGTCACCTAATTGGGCGCCGGCCGAAAACGCCAGCAAGGCGTTGTAGGACCAGCGGTAATTGCCTGGAAAGAACTCAAACATTCCGAACTCCGCCACTTTCAAGGTCGGGCGCGCTCAGGGGCGCGCGCGATGCGTAGGCCAGGCGTTAGGTTAGACCGTCCATTCCTTTGACTTCCGCTGCCGACAGCCCACCCAATCGGGCATTGGGTCTTCCGCGCGTGGCAACTGCAAAGACAACGACAATTTCGTCAGGAGCAGGCGCGTCGCCGAACGATGCAGTTATGGTGTCATAGTGCGACCGCACGTATAGCGCGTCTTTGTGGGCCAGCGGTACGTCGATCGCGACGCCTGGGGCGCCGCGCTTGCCCGTTGAGGGAACCCACGACTTTGCCCCTCCGATGGCTTCCCTAATCGGATCAGCAAATTGGGATGTCAGCAAGGCATTGCCATGCTCATATTCGCCCGCGGTGCCCACGACGCACGCCTTTCCATAACTCTGGATTTCGAACCCGTGGCTGGCAGCCAGCAGGCGTTCGCCAAAGGCTCGTCCGAGTTCTTCCGACGATAGAATGGCACTATCGAGATTCTCGCCGACGCTGTTTGCGTAGGGGTTGCGAACGGTTGCTGCGACGACAAATTTTCGAACAGGATCGCCATCCACCTGCGCTCCCATCTCGCTGAAGTATGTCTCCTCAGTATGGCAATACCACTTCCGGATAACCAGCGATGCCTTTTCACCATTTTCAACTTGGTGGAGCGCTCGGTTCTTTTGTTCGACCCCCGACATATCCATTGATTCTCCGGCAGCGTGGCAGACTTAGGGGAAGGGGAAACGGTCTGTGCAATTCGTCCGATAGTTCGCCGAACGCCGTGCAGGTTTGACCGGCCACCTTCTGGTTGTATTATTGTATTATGGTCATACACCGAAGGAGTCAATGCTCTTCACCCCCGGCCTTGGCGCGCCACGTTTCCTCGAAATCTCGTGAGGGCTGAGCCAACTGCTGGGATCGGCAGGCTGAATGTGTGGGAGGAACGTAAGTCCAACGCGGCGCGACAATCTTGATCCCGGCGCGTGGCAACTAGGCAAGAGCGCTCGGGAGCGCTTTGGGCTAGAGGCGTATTATATCTTGCGCTGACGGACGAAGAGACGTCGAGACCCTTATGGCCGATCGCCACTCTGATCAGCAAACACTTGGCGTGCGGCCGACGCGGCGGACCTGACATGTTCCTTTGCCGCAGTGCGTGCCCCTTCGGAATCGCCCTTTGCTATTTCACTGTACATCCGCCTCAGCTCGGCAGCGCTCTCCGTAGCGCGTCCGCTCCGCGACATGGAGGTCGCTCGAAGGAGTGAAACCCGAGCGTTCAATCGGGTTACTGCATCTGCCAGTACGTCGTTGCCGCAGCCTCTGAGAATGGCCTCATAGAAGGCTTCAGTTGTATGAACTCGCTGTTCCGGATCCTGTTGCTCGACTGCCTGCTCAAAGCCCTCTAGTGCGCGGCGGATTTCGGACAGGATCTCCGGTGACACTCTTTGAGCGCAGAGAGCCGCCGCTTCACCCTCGAGCAGGGCGCGTACCTCATATATTTGCTCGGCGGCCTTCCAATCGATAACCGCTACCGAGGGTCCAACGTTGGGCGAATTTACGACGAGTTGCTCAGCTTCCAGGCGCCGTAATGTCTCGCGGATGGTGGTACGGCTGACCCCCATCAATTGACACAGATTAGACTCGACGAGGCGTTCGCCAGGGCGAAACCGGCCAGAGGAAATCGCCTGCCGAATCTTGGCGGCGGTTTGCGAAGTCACGGTCTCTGGCTTGACCCTAAGATCCTGACCAGCGTCCCGAAAGGAGGAGTTGTCTGACGCGCGCATTTCGAGTTTCCTTGCTACGCAGGTGACAAGTGAACCCGCCGGCTTTCTACGCTGAACCCAATGCCTCTCGCGCTTGCAGAAAATGCGTGAAGCTTCAAGATTGGTTTCCGCCCCTGGCTTGCAACAATGTGAGAGATCAGATCGGATTTGCAACGGTTTCAAGGAGCGCGTCAACAGTGCCGCCGGCCTCGTCCCAATCAAACGCTGCAAAGTTGCGCATCCGACTTGAGAACGTCGGTCCGGCATAAAACATTTCATACTGGGTGTGGCGCGATCCGAACTCCGATCCGATCGCGTCCCAGGCGAGATTGAAGAGCTTGACCCGCTCAACTGCCGACAAGATGGCACTTCCCTGTGTGCGCTCGATAAGCTGCGAAGTTTCCGGACTGCTCAAGTCCAGGTGAGATGAGGGACGCGCCAGAACCGAACCCCCCGCCAGTTCGCGGAAGCGATTGATAAACGCTGGGTAAAGCTGCTGGCTGAGAACCTGCGCGCTGTACTGGATCCCAGGATTGGGAATGAAGTACTCACCGAACCGGACGCCGTTGACTTCCATCGCGGCGACCATCGAGCGGACCTGATTTGTCTCCGCTGCCATTTGCCCCAGCGCCTCTTGGGTTCCGGGCATCTTAAGAGTGCCATTGGCCTCAGCCATGCGATAGGCGAGGCCGAGCAGGAAGATGAGCTTGTTTCCAAGTCTAATCTGAGCGGGATAGTTCTGGTACGCCATGACCGGCGTTTCAAACCACTGCGCCTTGGCCATCTCGACGTCGTTGTGAACGAAAACGCGTTCCCACGGGATTTTGACGTCGTCGAAGTAGACCACTGCATCGTTCTCGTCGAAACGCGACGACAATGGCGCGTCAAATTCTGACGTGCCCTCCTCGTAGGACCGCCGCGATATCAGCTTCAGGCCTTTCGCCGACAGAGGCACCATGGCCGTGAAGCCAACCTTTTCCTCTCCAGGCTTAAGTGGCTGGACGGCCGCAACGAGCAACTCCTGTGCCATCGTCAGGCCCGTGGCCAGTTGCCGCGAGCCTCTAATCGTTATCCCTTCGGAGTCTTCATCGACTATCGCCGCGTTTACCGGTTCGCCCGGATGCAGCGGAGGGAGGCGATCGATTTGGGCAGGCACAATGGCGTAGCCACACCACACATCATTATCTCTCGCCCACATAAAATACTCGTGGAGCGCCGCGGCTCGCTTGCGGCCGTGCCTTTCGAACAGGTCAATCGACATCATCATGCCCGACAATGCCGATGCAACGTGATCAGGGGATCGACCTATCCATCCACACGTCTGCCGCGATATTTCGCTGATGGCTTTCCGCCGCTTGACCAATTCCTCGTAACTGGTGGGAAGTTGCCAAGCCCGGCTCACGCGGCGCCCAGAGGATGGCGACGCGAAAGTCATCTTCTCGATGTTATCCGGGTGTGCAGCGAAATCGTATAGCGACGCGCCCACCCTTACCGAGTTGCGAAATGCCGGGTGATCGACGTGGCCCGTTATCGCCTTTCCGTTCAGAAAGAACGACCTTCCGTCTCGGAGGGACGCAAGATGCTCTGCACCGGTTTTCGCGCCAAGATCAGCCATTTCTCGCACCTTCTCTTTAAGGTCTTCGGTCGTTGAACGTTATCTCACAGGCGGCAGTCTTTGCCCGATAACCCCATCATTGCATAAAGGCCCCTACCACATCGGCACACCGGCTACCAGACAATAATACAACCCAAGCAGATACCCGAACTTCTCCTCCTCGAAGGCTTAGAACGTGCGTATCCGGCGCCCTATTGCACCCACCAGCCCATTATTGTATTATCGTATGATAAGTCCGAGCATTGTGCGCTGGGAGCATTGGGTGGTTCGAGATAGCGGAGAGGTGGAGTGCTAGAGCTAGCTGAGCCACGCTTGCTTCGGAAGGCGGCGTTCATCGGAGGGTCGTGGAGCGGTGGCCTCACCGAAATCGATGTACACAATCCCGCTGACGCCGAATTGATTGCTTCCGTTCCTGACGTAGGTGCCTCAGGCGCGATGGCGGCCATCGATGCGGCAGAGGACGCGTTGCCAAGATGGACATTGCTGACCGCACGGGAGCGCGCGAGGCTCCTTCGTCGATGGTACGATCTCATCACGCGTCACAAAGAGGATCTCGCTCGCTTATTGACTATCGAGCAGGGCAAACCACTCAGTGAGTCGCGCGCAGAAGTTGACTACGCAGCTGCCTATATCGAGTGGTTTTCTGAAGAGGCCCGGCGCATCGATGGCGATGTTCTGCCGCCTCACGTCGAGGGGAAGCGGCTCTTCGTCTTCAAGAAGTCGGTCGGAATAGTCGCGGCGATTACGCCGTGGAACTTCCCCCTCGCCATGATCACGAGAAAGGTCGGCCCCGCTCTCGCGGCTGGGTGCACCATGGTACTCAAGCCCTCCGAACTTACGCCTTTGTCGGCCCTAGCTCTTGCCTGGTTGGGTGAGGAAGCCGGCCTTCCGGCCGGCGTATTCAATGTTGTAACTGGCATAGCTGGCCCGATCGGCGAAGTGCTCACCCGGGACTCCCGCGTACGCAAGTTCACTTTCACCGGTTCCACTGATGTCGGAAAGAGCTTGGCCGCCGAATGCATGAAGACAGTGAAACGAGTTTCGCTGGAGCTCGGTGGTAACGCGCCTTTCATTGTATTCGATGACGCCAGTCTCGAGGCGGCCGTTGACGGGGCTATCGCTTCCAAATTCCGGAACGCAGGGCAGACCTGCGTGTGTCCAAACAGACTGCTCATTCAGGCAGGCATTTATGACCAATTTGCCGCCACGCTGGCTGATCGGGTTTCCAGATTGCGGCTTGGATCGGGCCTGGAGCGGGACACGGAGATAGGTCCGCTCATCGATGATCGTGCCGTGGCGAAGGCTGAGCGACACATCGCCGATGCCATTGCTCGCGGCGGACGTCTGCTAACCGGCGGGTCCCGGCCAAACCGCGCGGGAAGCTTCTTTTTACCAACGGTAATCGCCGATGTGCCGAAGGATGCTCTTCTCTGCCGCGAAGAGACATTCGCTCCGGTTGCAGGCCTCGTTCGCTTCGGAACGGAAGCGGAGGCGATCTCGCTGGCCAATGCAACCTCGTCGGGACTCGCGTCGTATCTCTTCACTTCCGATGCCAGCCGCATCTGGAGGTTAAGTGATGTGCTCGAGTCCGGCATGGTCGGTGTGAACACAGGATCAATCTCAACCGAGATCGCACCCTTCGGCGGAATCAAGGAGTCCGGGTTCGGTCGCGAAGGCTCTCGATACGGTATCGGCGAGTATCTCAATCTCAAGTTCATTTGTCTCGATGTCCGCGCAGAAACGCCGGTCGATGCATGCGGACCAGCTTGAGAATGCAAGCTGCAGGTAACGTCCTAGAAAGCGGATTTGGAATGATTGACTCGAATCTCGACGCGACTGTTGTGCCCGGAGTTAAGCTCGGGAAAACCGCCCACAATAACCTGAGCACCGCCGCTCTCATCGAGGAGGCAATTCGCAACGGGGAAGGCCGGCTAGGCCGGCATGGTGCATTAGTGGTCGAGACCGGACGGCACACAGGTCGTTCGGCAAGAGACAAGTTCATCGTTTGCGATGCCGAGACCGAGAACACGGTGTGGTGGGGCAAGGTCAACGTGCCGATGGCGCCCGCGCATTTCGCAGCGCTCAAGGAAGATTTCTTCGAGGCGCTTGGCGAGAAGGCGACGCCCTATGTCGCCGACCTGTTCGGTGGCTCACTGCCGGAGCATCGCGTCAGAGTGCGCGTGATCACCGAGCTCGCGTGGCACAACTTGTTTATCCGCACCCTTCTAGTGCGACCGACTTCGGCAGAACTGGAAGGGTTCGCACCTGAGTACACCATCATTGACCTGCCCAGCTTCCGCGCCGATCCCGTCCGTCATGGTAGCCGCGGGCGGACGGTGGTCGCGGTCAACCTGACCGAGAAGCTGATCCTCATCGGCGGCACCAAGTACGCCGGCGAGATGAAGAAGAGCGTCTTCGGCATCCTCAATTACCTGCTGCCAGTGAAAGGCGTGATGCCGATGCACTGCAGCGCCAATATCGGTTCCGACGGCAGGACCGCGGTGTTCTTCGGTCTCTCCGGCACCGGCAAGACCACGCTTTCGGCCGACGCCAGCCGCACGCTGATCGGCGACGACGAGCACGGCTGGTCGGATACCGCCGTGTTCAACTTCGAGGGCGGCTGCTACGCCAAGATGATCCGCCTTTCGCCCGAGGCCGAGCCCGAAATCTATGCCACCAGCCGGATGTTCGGCACGGTGCTCGAGAACGTGGTGATGAACCCCGACACCCGCGAGCTCGATTTCGACGACGCCAGCCTCGCCGAGAACAGCCGCGGCGCCTATCCGATCGAGTTCATTCCCAACACCTCGGCGGCGAACCTCGGCCCGGTGCCGTCCACGGTCGTCATGCTGACTGCCGACGCGTTCGGCGTGCTGCCTCCGATCGCGCGCCTGACGCCCGACCAGGCGATGTACCACTTCCTCTCGGGCTACACTGCCAAGGTCGCCGGCACCGAGATCGGCGTGACCGAGCCCGAGGCGACCTTCAGCACCTGCTTCGGCGCGCCATTCATGCCGCGCCACCCGTCGGTTTACGGCAACCTGCTCAAGGAACGCATCGCCA
>NZ_JAANOZ010000026.1 GCF_011320115.1 Croceibacterium segetis
CACACCCGGCGGCACCACCGCCGGCGGCGGCACGCACGCTGAACGTTCCGACACGCCGCAAGCGGCGACGGCCGGCGCGGCCGGGCGGCGCTCGGCAACGGCGCTGGCCGGCCGGCGCCGCGAAACCGAGTCCGAAGGCAACACTCGCCGACAACGGGACCGGACGTTGCGCAAGCTGGCGCTCCCGGCGAAGCAAGCCGCGCGGGGGGCGTCGCGCATCGGGCGCGAGCCGATCTTCCTCACCGTCCGGACGCGCTCGTTCACCGCGCCGCGCTCGCTGGACGTGCAATTGCCCGAAAAGCAGGGGAAGAACGGACCGGCGAAGCCAGGCGCGGCCGCCTCCGACACCGACCCCGCTCTGGCACGCCAGGCCTATTCCACCGCCGCGGGCCAGAGCGAGGCGCTGTTCGACCGGATCCTCGCGGCCGCGGCCCGCCTGGCACGCGAAGCCGATGCGCAACTGCTCGCCTTGACGGACCGCAGCGAAAGCCAGCTCGGTCAAGCGCTCGCGCGGCTCGAGGACGATCACGCCCAGCGCTTGCTGGACGCCGCGAACGAGCGCGACGCGACGATCGAGCGCATCGCCAATCGCACCGACATCCTGCGCGCTTACGTGGTCGAGCAGGCCAACATGGCCATCGGCCAGATGATCGCGCTGAAGGACCAGGTCCTGGCCACCGCCACCACGCTCGAGGCACCGGTGATCGAAGCCAAGGGCAAGCTGGACGGCGCCATCGCCGCGGCCAGGACGGCGAAGACCGCGGCGGATACCGCGCTCGACGGTCTGCACGACAACCCTGAAGCGCCGTTCCGCGCGTCGGCCCGGCTGCAAAACTCCGCCAAGCCGGCGCTGGTCGAGGCGATGGTCGAGGCGGCCGTCCATTTCGGCCCGCCTCGCGTCACCACCGACAAGACCGAGCTGGCCGACCGGCTGACCGCGGTGCTGAACTTCGCCGAGCCGACCGCCAGTTGCGGGCCGTGCGAAGCCGACGGCAAACTGATGGGCCTGCGCGGCCATGCGGAGAACCTCGGCGTCGCCGGACCCCGGGCGATCCGCTCGTCGCGCGACGGCGCGCTGAAGTCGATCGACCAGACCGAAGAGCAGCTGATCCTCAGCGTGATGGAATCGCACCGCCAGGCCGAGAACGGCCTCGCCGAGCGCCACGACCAGACGCGCGCGATGCTGATAGCCCAGTCGGCGCAAGCGACCGCCGGCGTGCGGCGCGACCTCGAGCATGCCGGCCAGCAACAGGTCGATGCTCTTGGAGGCGTCGCGGCGGCGCAGCCATCGGCCTTGAACATGGTCCACGGCGAAGTCGAAAAGGCTGCCCAGGCGTCGCCCGGGCGCGCGGCGGCGCTCGCCGTGCAGGCCTCTGCCCGCCTTCGGCGCAACGTCGCCAGCACCGCGGAACGGCATCCGGGCGGGATGCTGGCGATCGCCGAGAAGAACCGTGCGGGCCGCTTCGACAAGGTCGTCGCCGGGGGCCGCGAACAACTGGCGATGGTCAGCGGCTTCGCCGAGCAGCAACGCAAGTTCATCGGCGAGACTTTCGACCAGGTGGGCCATTCGGTCGAGGAAACGATGGCCGACCTGGCCGGCGTGCCGGGGCAGGTCGGTCATTCCTGCGATTCGATGCTGCAGGCTGCGCGCCAGGCGATTGCCCAGGCGAACGCGACCTTGCCGAAGCAGATGGCCTTCATTCACGACAAGCTGAACGACGCTTGCGACGGCCTCATTCCGATATCGCCCGAGACACCCCAGGCCAATCCGCAACAAAGTCACGACCAGCCGCCCGAAAGCCTGGTGTGCACCCCCGCCGACGCCCCGAACATGTCGATATGGAATCCGGACGCCTCGTCCAGTTCGTCGTCATCGAGCGCAGCGTCGACAATGAGTTCGACGGCCCCCGTTTCGCAAAGCCAATCGACAGCCGGCGACGGTAACGCCGGCGGAACGCCCGCGCCGCAGCCCGCGTCATGCGGCACGTGCGACACGGCGCGCACCGCGGCTCGCGACAGGGCCAGGGCGGCATCCGGTGGCGCCGCGAGCGACGCCGACGGGGGAAGCGGCGGTGGTTCGGGAACGGCGACAGACGGCGGCTCGAGCACGTCCTCCTCATCCGGGGCCGGGGACGACGTCGGCGTGTCGTCCGCGAACACCGACCGCCGCTCGGCCAACGCCTTGCGCGAACACGCCGACGGCATCAAGGCGCGGCCGATCTCCGCCCCAAACGTCGATGCGTTCCTGAGCCAGGTTGCCAGTAGGGTTCCGGGAAAGGTTGGCGCGGACGTCGCGACGGTGCGCGGCGCGCTGCCCGACTTCAGCCAGACGAACTACCCGGCGTTGATGGGGGTTCTGCGCGTTCTCACTCCAAAGCAGGCCGACGCGCTCAAAGAGGCATATAACGCGCAGTACCCGGATCTTTACAACACCATCGATTTCAATCGCCGCTACGGCACCTGGTACGGGGTCACCAGCACCGAGGATTACAACGCCGATGCGGCGCTCGCCGCGCTGCGCGGCAATCCCGGAGACGCCGCGATTCACGAGTTTCGTGCCGCGTTCAACTTCTCCAACGAGCGCGACCGGATCTTTCAGATCATGACGTCGATGACGGAGGACCAGCGGGCCGCCTTCATGGGCAATGCCGAATACCGGAGCGAGCTCGAGGGTCTGATGACCCAGCTCTCGGACGAAGACCAGGCGCGCTTCCGGGCGCTGATGGACGGCAACACGGTGCGCGCGCGCAGCCGCGACCTGAAAACCAGGATCGACGAGACCAACCAGCGCTTTGCCTATGGCAACCAGCGCGACGAGCGCGGCTTCGCGCTCGGGGACGCCATCGGCGCGGTCGAAACCGACCGGCCGTGGGCGCTCGAAGGCGATCCCCACATGGCCGACATTTACGAGCTTGAGGATCCGGCCGTCGCCCAGCATCGCCACGAGGCGCACTGGGCCGACATCCAGCGCGATTTCGGCTACCTCGACGGGGTCGCCGACGCGATCGCGCAGGCCAATCCGAACGCCGCGGTGTCGCGCCCCGACGATCCGCCGGGCGCGGCTCTGCTCGCCTACGCCACGCGGCCGCTCGAGGTCTACCGCCTCGGCGCGCCGATGCAGATGGAAGGCGAATCGCGCGAAGCCGCGCTCGAGCGCCAGCGGCAGCAGTACGCGCAGTACGGCATCACGCTCGGAGAGGAGCGCACCGGGGAGTACGGGACCTATCGCAGCGCCACCACGCAGCTGAGCGAGTACCAGCAGCTCTACCTCCGGATGGTCGTCACCAGGGGCTCGCAGACCCGCGAGGCCCGCGCCGCGCGGGCGCTGGCGCAATTCCGCCGGACCGATGGCCAGCCGCCCGACTACAGGGACGTCGAGAAGTCGCTCCACAGCGGCCTCGCCGATGCGCGCGAGGGCGGCAATTTCGAGCACGGCTCGACCGAGGCGGCCGAGGCCGACCGCCTGCAGACTTTCGTGATGATGGAACGCCTGCGCCGCGGGATCGAAGGCGGCGCGACCGGCGAGATCCACGGCGAGGACGCGCGCGCCTCGTTCCGCAGCCAGATGGAAGCCGCGTACCGCAACCGCCCGGCCGACCTCGACGTCGCGCTGGGCGTGATCGATAGCGACGCCGGCAACGTGCAGGCGGTGATCGACCAGGCGATCGCCCGCGAGGATCCGGCGCTCCTCACCCGGTACCTGCAGCGGATGGATTCGAACCAGATCGAAGCCATGGTCACCGAGTGGAACCGCCGCCACCCGGAGGGACCGGGGCTCTACGAGCGGCTCGGCCTGTTCCAGCACCACTGGTCGATCTGGCACGCCTCGACCTGGACCGGCCCGGCGTTCACCGGCGACGAGGCGAACGCGCTTGAGATCGCCATGATGGGCGTTCCGCAGACCCCGAAGCAGCGTGCCGAAGTCGCCCTCAGGGTGGTCAACCAGCAGATCGAGCAGGCGGGCTGGCTGGGCCGCCTGACGTGCAAGCAGCAATACGACGATCTGACCGAGCAGGCCCGCCACTTGCGCGAAGTGATGGGCGTGCGCGAAGGCGACATCGACGAGCAGGGCCGCATCCGCCTGGTCGATCGCGACGGCAACACGGTCCACATGAACTTCGGCGCCGACGGCCAGTTCCACCCCGCGCCCGGCCACGACAACGCCGACTTCGAAATGCTGATCGCCAGCAGCCGGCTGGTGGCGGACAACTACGCGAACGCCGTCGACCGGATGGCGGCGATGCTCACCACCATCATCGCCGTGATCGGCGCCATCGTGCTGACGGTGGTAACTTTCGGCGCGGGCGCCTCGGTGCTCGTGGCGATGGCCGTGGCGGCGGGGTTCGGCGCGCTGACCATCGGCGTCAACGCCTCGATGCGCGGCGGCCGCTACAGTCGCGACGACCTGACGCGCGATGTCGTCGCCGCGGCGATCCAGATCGCCACCGCCGGCCTCAACGTGGGCATCGCGCGCGGTCTCGCGGCCGGGGGCAAGCTGATCCAGACCGGGGTTGCCGCCGAGCGCGCGCTCACCCTGTCCGAACGGTTGCTGGTGACCGCGGCCCGCAACCCGATGGTCACGCAAATGCTGACCCAAGGCACGATCGGAGGACTTTCCAACCTTACATCCACCGCGCTGGACCCGGCGATGCGGCGGCGCGACGATTACGGCGACGAGGTGATGCACTCATTCTTCCGCGGCTTTGCCGGAGGCGCGGTCACCGCCGGGGTCGCGCACGGCCTCAATACCGGTGCGGCGGCGCTCGCGCGGCGGTTCGCGGTCAACCAGGCGATCGCCTCGGCGATGGCGCGGGGCGCCTCGAGGGCGGAGGCGATCGAGCATGCCGCAGAAGCCGCGGTGCGCACGTCGAGCGGCAAGTTCATGGAGATCGGCGTGCGCGGCCTGGTCGGGGCAACCTCGGCGACGGCCGGGCGGGCGGCCGAGATGGGCTTTGATAATCTCACCGGCATGCACCAGCACGGAGCCGACGAATTCTACCTGGAGCTGCGCAACGCGTTCATCCAGAACGCCATCCAGGGGATGGGCGAGGGCGCCGCCTTGCGCGGTTCGCGCGCCGTGTTCGCCTCCCATGCCGAAGAGCACGCGGCCACGCTGGAGTCCGAGCGGCACACCGCGGCCGAGGAAGCCGGCAAGGCCTTCGACCGCGAGATGGCCAGGTACGGCATGGGACCGGAAGCTCCGGGACGCCCGGCGCAAGCCAGACCCGGCGCCCCGCCTTCCCCGACGGACGAGGCTCTGGCGGTTCGCACTGCCGACGAGGAAGGCGGCGGCCGCCGGCTCCCTGCCGCAGCGAACGACAATCCCGGCGCGCCGGTCCGGGCGCGGATCGCGCTTGCCGAGGGCGAGATGCTGCGCATGGGCAGGGTCGCCGAGGGATCGATATTCATCCACCCGGAATCGACCAACCTGCACGCCGCCAACGACAACTTCGGCCGGCTGGTGAACGCCGATCCCAGCCGCGAAGTGGCGATCTACTACAATCCCGGCACCGGCGAGTACCTCGTCATCCAGGGCGGCCCGCGCTCGGTCGCGCTGGTCCGGCCGGATGGCGAGATCATGGGGCCGGGGGTCACCGGACTGCCCGCCTCGGTGCTCGCCCAGCGCGGCGGCCACTGGGAGCTGCGCACCCACTTCCATCCCAATCGTCCGGGGCAGGCGGCGACCAACATGGCGCGGCGTCTGCCGAGTGGGCAGAACGGCGATTTCGGCGTGATCGAAGCGGAAGCCCGCTTCCTGGCGATGCGCGGCGACGGCAGCGCCGAGCGCACGTCGCGCATCTACTTCGTCGACGAGGGCAAGCTCCGCTTCACCGATTTCAGCGTGCGGGTCGAGGGCGAGCAGGTCACCTATCGGGTCAGTTTTCCGGACCCGGTCACCGGCGCGCACGGCGAGCCGCGGGTGTTCGGTGACATCGCCGCATATCACGCCTTCTTCGAAGAGCGGACCGGCATCCGTTACCCGGTGGCGGAGACCGGCGTGCGCGGACGCACTGCCGACGTCGAGCATTCCATGCTCGATCCGGCGCGCCGCGTCGGCGGTGAAACGGCGCGGCTCGGCGACGAACTCTCGGCCCGCAACCGCATCGATGCCGAATTCGTCGCGGGGCGGCTGGGCTTGGCGGAAAGCTTCGAGGCCGCGCGCATCGCGGGTCAGCCGCACGAGACCGGCCTTGATCCTCTGCTCGGGCGCATCGCCACCACCAACGACGCCCACGACATGGTCACCCGCATGGGTCTGGTGGACCGTCCGGACTCGATGCGGCGCCTGGCCTCGGTCCTCAACGATCCCCACCTCAGCACCCCGGTCAAGGAACGCCTTCTTGCCGCCGTGCGGGACGCCACGCGCGAGGCCCTCGTCCGCCGCGGCGCGCTGGCCCCGGACGAGCCGCTGCTGCTGACGCTGCATGGCACTTCATCCCAGGGTGGGGACGATATTCGGAGACAGGGCTTCAGGCTTCCCGCGGAAGGGACCGGAGGCAGCGACGATTTCGGACGCGGCGTGTATTTCTCGTCCGGCCTCCACAATGCGCTGGAATATATCCAGCGACGAGGAGGAGGGGTCGGCGAAATCTTTCCGGCCATCCTGCGCGGGCGCGACATTGGGATGGAAGTTGGGCCGCAAGGAACACGCGCAGGCTCGACTGTCGACGTCACACCGCAAGGTGTTCATCGCGAACAGTGGGAAGCGTTCGTCCGGGCGAACATCGGCACGGCCGAAGGCCTGGAGGGGCGGATGACCATGGATCAGCTCTTGCGGGTCGGACGCCAGGTGTTCGCGGAGAACCCCGCCAACGCGGGCAGGGCGCCGACCATGGCCGAGTCGCTCATGCTGGGCAGCGAGCATTTCTTTTCCCGGGCGACCTTCGCCGAACTCGATCGCTCGGGGAGACGCGGCGCATTTTTCGAAAGATTTCTGGAGCACCTCGCAGTCGTCACGGGTGACCCGCGCCTTGCCTCCCCGCACGCCGTTCTTGGGGAACTCGGTGGCGCTTTTACTTCGGGATTCGGTCACGGCGATCAGCAGGCCCTGCGAAACCAGCGCGCCATCGACATCGTCAACGAACAGCTGGGCCTGCCGCGCGCCGTACCACGTGCGGAAGACGAGGGACCGTCGGCGCTTAGAGTCCGCGCCGTCGATGAACCGGACGAAGGCCCGACGGCGCGCGTTGCAACCCTAGACCCCGACGTCGAAAGACAGATCGAGCGCTCATTTGCCGGCATGGAATCCGATGCGGACGCACGTGGCGTATCGGCAGAACGGCCAGGCCAGGCGGCTCGGATTCTCGCGGAAGGCTTGCGGATGGTGAACGACGCCATCCAATCCTTCACCCGCGGAGGAAGCTCTGAAGCGGCCCAGTTTGCGGAGCTCCTGACTGCAGCGCCGAACACGACCGGCCGCATCTTGCGCGAGATCGCCAGCGAGTCCTTCGCCGGGCGCATGCGCAACTTCCGCGATGACGACATCTTCGCAATCCAGGCGGAGATCAGGGCCAACGGCCGGTCGCAGGCCGAAGCCCAAAGGATCGCCGAATACCTGCTGCATGCCGCGCCCGGCACCCGCTTCCACCAGATCTTGTCCGAAGCGCCGTTCGTGCGTCGGCTGACATCCTCATTGGCGGAACCCTTCGCCCAGGCACGTGCGGAGCGCGCCGGCGTGCGCGCGGCCCGGGACTTCGCCGACCGCAACTCCCCTAACGCCGAGCGCCGCGAGTTGCGCCGGCTGCTCGACGTCGATACCGAAGGCGTCGTCGCGATGATCACCGGCGATGGTTCGTGGCGCAGCAGGGCGATGCGCTTCGCCATGCGGCGTCTTCGCGCGGGTGCCACCTTCCGCGAGGCCGTGTCGGACGGTTTCCGCGCCGCGCGGATTCTGCAGAGCGGCGATTTCGCGACGACCGCCGCCCGCTGGCAACAGCGCGCCAACGCGATCTCGCACCAGCTGCTTGCCGACATGGTCCGCGAGAGACCCGACGCGTTGTTGCACCTCGCTCGCACCAGCCCACAGCAGCTGTCGGAATGGTTCGCCGACTACGTGCTCAGGCAAAGGCGTTCAGCCCCGCCGGTGATCGATGCCGACGAATTCGCTCGCTATGTCGAGAACCGGCAAACTTCGAACATCCTGCCGATCGTCAGCGAAGCCTCGTCGGTATGGTCGAACTTCGCGCGCATGGGGCTGCGGCTTCTCAAGGCAGACTCGGTGATGCGCGGCGGGGCGAACCGGCCTGGGCTCGACCTGGTCGGGTTCTCGGTGCCGCCGGGCAGCAACGTGCGCGCGGGCGACCAGGTCCGCGTCGTCGTGATGGACGACAAGGCCTATCGCTCGACCGAGCTCGAGAACGTCTCCGCGATGACCGGCCTGCGTCTGCCGAGAAACCTGCGTTCTTCAGCCGATGAGATCGACGCCGGCGTGCGGGCGCTGGTGCGGCTCGGCGAGCACATCGACAACCCGCAGATCGCCGAATACGTCACCGGCGCGCGGGCGGCGGTGCGCCAGATGCGCAACGCCGCCCGGGAGCTCGATGCGATACGTCCGCCCGCCAGCGGAAACTTGCGCGACCGCAGCTATCTCTCGAAGGTCGCCGAGGTCCTGCGGCGCAACAACATCATCCCGGTCGTCAGCAGCGAGTATGGCAACGTCCGGGTGCTCGCGCAGTGGCTCCGCTCGCAGGGCTTCGTGCTCGACCAGGAATATGCGGAAACGCTCGCGCGCGAGCTCGACCGGTCGCGCCGCAGAGCTTCAGGCGGTTAGATCTGGCAAGGCGTCAACCGCCGAGCGCGCCCCAGGTGCCGCGGCCGACGATGCCGTCGGCGAGCAGGCCTTGCTTCTTCTGGAACGCCACCACCGCGGCTTTCGTCATCGGGCCGAAATCACCATCGGGCTTGATCCCGAGCAGACCCTGCAGATCGATCACTGCTTGTCCGCTGTCGCCGATCCGCAGCGTCGGACGCGGGGTCGCCGTGCGCGGTGCGCCCCGGCTGTGGAAAGCGAAGGCGGCGGCAAGTTTCTCGTCGTACCGATTGTCGCGATAGGCCGGGCCGTTGTAGCCGCGCGCGAACCCTGCCCAGTCGCGGCGCGCGAGCTCATCGGCGAGCCCGGACTTCTTGACGAAGCTGACGAAAGCGGCGAGCTGCGCCGGCCCGCCGGAAACCATGGCCTTGACGTACGATTCCACGTCGTCGAATCCCGCGGCGCGGAAATTGTCGCCCATGATCTGGAACATTCCCCAGCTGGCCGAGCGTAGCGCGGCATCGCGATCACAGCCGATCGCTTCGGCGAGCCGGTCGTACTGGTGCGTGCCGCCCGCGCCGTAGCCGCCCCATGCTCCGTTGGAGATCCCGGGATGGCTCGCGTCGAAGCGCCCTTTTGTCAGCCGCGAGAAGTAATGCCGTTCGAATAGGATCTTGGGCCGGCCGTCAGGCAGGAAGCCGCCTCCACTTTCCACGTCGACGACGGCGCGGACGGCGGCAACTTCGCAACCGAGCTTGTTCGCCGCGTCGGCGATCGCGGCATCGTCGAGGGGTGTGGCCGGGCCGGAAAATTCAGCGGGCATGGCAATCTCCAGTCCTCGCACTCTTTTCGGAACCAAAGCAGCGGTCAACAGATCAAACGGTCCGGGTCAACCAGCCCCCCAATCGTTGATCGTGCCAAGGGCGAGCCCCAAAGGCCAAGCGATGCTTATCTCATCGTACATCGCTGTTTGAATTGTCGTGAATCGCCTTGAGCGCAGACTTCTCGGCAGCGAACCTATGGGAGGAGGCCGGTCACCGGTCCTTCCGAGGACGAGGACAGGTGCTGCCGCGATTCCGGCAGATGAAGAACCTGTAGAAGTTCGGCCCGGTCCCCGGTCGAGCGCCGGAGCCAGGCCGCTGACAACCGACGTTATGTAGCATGCCGGACGAGGATGAACGAAGTGGGTGTCGGCGATCGGCCTCAAGCTTCAGGAGTATGGCACGCACACACTGCGGCGCATGAAGGCTTCGATGATCTACAAGCAGACAGGCAATCTTCGTGCCGTACAGATCCTGCTCGGTCATACCGACATCGAAGACGTCCTCGAACTCGCAGAGGCAACCGAGGTATAGACGTCAGCGCCGCCGCTCCGGGGGCGGCGCTATGTCCGCTCACGGTGGAAAGCGGACTCGCATCCAAAGTGGTGCGATGGCTAAGAGGAACGGCCCGGCCTTCGAGCCGACCGAATTGCACGCTCTGCCCTTATCTTAAAGCCACGCCGTGCTATCAGCGGCATATGAGATGGTGGTTTCGCAAGAACGCTGACAGCGAGTCGGCTTTAGAAGGAGCACAGGCGAACTCGCTCGACACATTAGCTGAGGCCGGCGTTGAAACGGTTGTGTTCGTCCCTGGCAGCACGAGAGGCGTGCCGTGTGAGGAGGCCCGACTTCTCGAAGGCGGTCGTATCCCGACCGAGCTGGCAGAACCAACACCTTTGGCGGAGTGCACAAAGAAAGACGGTTGCGCCTGCCGCTATGACGAATGGCCACCTCCTGGGTCCTCCAGGGAATAAGCTCCAGAAGTGGGGTGCGAATGATCTCGGGTCGAGGCCGCCCCTCGCGCGAGTATCTGACTTGCGGGCCAAAATCACATAAAGAAGCGCCGCCAGCCTGGCGGCCAGCGGCGCTAAAAAAGCTGACGATGTCTCAGTTGTAGGCAACCCGTAAGCGCTGAGTATTCGCCTTGCGGCGACGCAGACTGGAACCGATTGCACCGAAGCCAACCAGCAGCAGCGCCCAGGTCGCCGGTTCCGGAACAGCACTCGTCAAGCCTTCAACGCGGAATTGCTTGGCTGTGCTCACCCCCGGGGTGAAGGCGAACGAGAGGCTTGAAATGCCGCCACCGCTTAACGTGAATTTGTTTTGTCCGTTGTCGATCGTACAGATGGTGCATGCGGGCACGGAGAAGAGAGAGGTGCCGTTGACCAACATCGAAAACGTCCCGTCGTCTCCGGCGAAACTGAAGGTGATGCTATCCCATGCCTTCTCGAAAAGCACATCCAGGTTCGAGATAGCACCAGAAAGCGGTAAAACCGTTGCTTCGCCGCTTCCGGTCATCGTCAGCGTGTCTGACGAACTGAACGTCACTGCTGATCCATCGATGTTGACCACTCCATCGAGCGTCGTTCCCGATTGCGTGCCGGTCGAATGAACACCCAGGCCCGTACCGAAAGATCCGGTGTCGAGCGAATAGCCATCTACGGTGACGGTTGCCTGCGCTGACCCAGCAGCTGCGAAAACGTAGCCCGCAGAGGCAACAGCGAGCATCTTGTGCAAGGTTCTCATGGAAATGTCCCCACTCAAATAGTCTAGACGACTGAGCGTCGCCAAAGATCGATTCGCGAAACTTATCGTCCGCATCGCGACCAATCTTCACTGAGCCTTCGCGGACAAGGAGGCGAAGCGCTTGACGCGACGATGCGAGTCGAATGGCGTATCTTAACAAATTCCTATCGTTAGGGAAGTCAAAGTTATCACTCGCGAGTCTCATTCTTGGACTCAGTCGAGCACCTAACCTTCGGTATTTCCTTAGACTATCCTAGGATAGTCAGCGACGGGCACATCATTCTAAACTCCCAAAGATGGAGACCTGCCAAATGACCGCAGTGGGTTGTTGGCGGACGCTCCGCACACGACCCATCGCCGACATTCGATCAGTGGAACGCGAACGAAGGGCGCCGCGGGTTTGACCGGCGGCGCCCGTTATCTCGCAAGGCGCAGCTTAAGCGAATGCAGTAGGGTGATCTCGCTTGGTCCGCATCGTAGACCCGATGCCGATGAAGCCGACGAGCAGCAACGCCCAGGTAGCAGGTTCGGGCACCGCGCTGCTTACCGTCACGGAATCTAAAACTGCTCCGTAGAAGTTGCCAGCACTAGGATTGGACGCGAAGCTGAGCTTCGTCGTAGGCCCAGTTGCGGTGAATGTGAAATTCCATGGCAGATAGTTCATGTTGGCGTGGCTCGCGCCCTGAAGGCCGAGAAATGTCGCCGAGCTGATAAGAGAACCGTTCACCGCCGAGACGACGCCAAACTTAGCCGCCGATCCCCCATCCGGGTTCCCGGACAAGTAGTAGTCAACGGAGTACAGTTGGCCCGCGACCGTATCGAAGATCTGCGAGATCGTTCCAGGGCTATTGCCCGCCAGATCTATGCTGCGGAATCCACTCTGGGCCTGCCAGTATCCGTTGATGTAATCAACCGAGCCGCTATCTACCGTCCAGCCGGTAATGCAATTATTCCCGGCGTTTACGGTTGCAAAGCCTCCAGAAGGAGCTCCGCACGTGCTGGTCTCGAAACTTCCATTCACGAAGCCCGCAGCCGCAGCGGGACTTGCCGCAATCACGGCGAACGGGACTGCTGCCACTGTTAAAAGACGAAGTTTCATACCCTGCAGCCTCTTACGAATCGTTGCCTCAATGGAAACTTAACGATTCATGACAGCGTTTGACATACAGAAAGTTGAGTAAAGTTGCGCTGACTTGTCCCAAAATGAGAGACGCCAAAGCCGTCCTGTGCCCCTACGATAGAGACGTCGAACTCTTCTTGGTGCATTTCGTCGACTGAATAAGGCTTCGATCCTCGAACTCGACATTGGCTTCTTCGCCGTCCGCAGCATCCTGCGGGGCGATGTCCGTTTTCCGCCCCAAGCCGACCAGCCGCAAACGACCGAAAGCAGTCGTTCTCGGCCATCCTGTCGTAGCCATTTCGGCGGGGAGCTCTCGATGTAGCCAATTTCCGGTAAGGACTTGGCGTATTGGAACAGTCTCTGAGGCTCGCTCGAAGGGAACATCCACCACTAGACAACTACTAGCAGCTGTATTTTCTCTGACAGAGCCTTGCGCGCGCTCTTCGGTGCGGTCAGCAGTAAGCCACGGCCGCTTGGCCATCAGGTTGCGGGGGAAGGCGACCCCGCCACTAGCGATTAGGTGTATACCCCTAACCCCTCTTTAGCAGCCGTCAGCGCCAAGCGGCGCAAACCCGACGTGGGGTAATGCGGGGGACGACGGCCATGACAGCGCAAAGGAGCAATTCCGAGTGGACGAAGACGCTCGCGCCGCTTGAGGAACCTCTGAGCGAAGGCGAAGCTCGTTTGCGAGCGATCTTCGACAGTTTACCAGACTGTGTGACGATCTTCGACGAAGCGGCGCGACTGAAGTACGTCAACTCCCGCGGACTCGAGTTGCTCCAGGCGTCCGACATGAATGCCCTCGTTGGCTCTGACTATCTTGCGTTGTCACCCCAAGACCTGGTTGAATGGCTGGAAGTACATCAAAAGGTCCTTGCCGGGGAAAGCGTAATCTCAACCTATGAGATTACCGGCATGGCCGGCCGTCGTCGCAATATTGAAGCCCATTCCGTACCGATCTGCTTTCCAGACGGCTCGCAAGGTAACATGTGCATTGCCCGGGACATCACCGAGCGTAGGGCGGCGGAGGATGCGCTCCGCAGCAGCGAAGAGCGACTTCGCCTGGTGCAGGACGCAACAGGTCTCGCCCACTTCGAGGCGGGCGCGGATGGCGTCGCCCATTGCTCGCCTAGTTTCCTCCGGCAACTGGGCTTGCCCGACGATTCTCCGACCGCGATGAAATTCGTGGATTGGATTCACCTCGTCCATCCGCAAGACCAGGAGCGCCTTCGCGCCGTCGAACGGAACTTGGGAGAAAGCGATTCTGCGCAATGCGAATTCCGCATCAATCGCGCAGACACTGACGAGGTGCGGTGGATCTCCAGCACACTAAAACTGGAGTGCGATGAGCGAGGCATGGTGCGTCGTTGCATCGGCGCTCACTTTGACATCACCGATCGCAAGCGGGCTGAGGAAGCGCTGCGTGAAAGTGAAGCGCGGCTAAGCGCCATACTCGAGGCGATGCCTGATTGCGTGAAGATCTTCGATGAGGCGGCCCGAATAACCTACATCAATCCGACAGGTCTCAACCTGCTGGAGGCGCCGGACCTCGCGACGTTTGAAACGTCCGGTCATGTGCCGGTCGCGAGCGAATACCTCAGCCAATGTATCGACGTGCACAGCCGTGTCATTGCCGGCGAAACGGTCGTGTGGACCTACGAAATTGTGGGCATGCGTGGTGCCCGGCACCACGTCGAGGCACATTCTGTCCCTTTCGTACTGCCCGATGGGTCGAAGGCGCACATGTGCATCTCGCGCGACATCAGCGAGCGCAGGCAGGCCGAGGACACCTTACGGCGAAGCGAACAACGGCTTCGCCTCGTCCAGGATGCCACAGGACTGGCGGAATTTGAAACTGGTGCCGACAACAAGATGGTCGCGTCTGAGCGCTTCTACGAGCAACTGGGTATTCCCGTGGCCGAGGGACCGGTCGACGGGAAAGCTTGGGCCTCGCAGGTGCACCCCGCTGACATCGGCCGGTTAGTAGACAAACTAGAGGAAGGGATTGCCCAGCGAAGCGGCTCCTTCAGTGGTGAGTTCCGCATCGTTCGCGCTGACACCGGCGAGATGCGCTGGCTCTCCTCCAACGCCAGGACGGAGTATGCTGAGGATGGCGCCGTGGTCCGCACCATTGGCGCACACCTAGACATAACCGAACGCAAGCGCGCGGAGGAAGCCTTGCGGGCCAGCGAGGAGCGCCTGCGGTTGGTCCAGGATGCAACTGGCCTGGCCGAATTCGAGACGACGGCGAATGGCATAAGCTCGTATTCCGATCGCTTTTTCGAGCAGGTCGGCCTGGCCCCGCGCAGCAGCGAGATTACTTTCGAGGAGTGGGTTCAATCCGTTCACCCGGACGATCGCGAGCGCCTGCAACGGGACGTGGAACGTTCGTTGCTCGAGCAGGAATGGTTCAATCTCGAGTTCCGGATAGTGCGGCAGGACAACGGCGAAGTGCGCTGGCTCTCGGCGCATTGTGGCGTCCAGCATGATGAGGTCGGAAATCCTGTCCGCTGCATAGGCGCCCACTTGGACATCACCGATCGCAAACGCGCCGAAGAGGCGCTGCGCGAGAGCGAGGAACGCTTCCGCCTGGCGGCCGAAGCGGCCGGGTTCGGCGTTTGGGATTATGACGAGGAGCACGACCGCCGAGAGTGGTCCGACCGCCTGCATGAGATTTTCGGCGTTAGCGGGGAGGCGCTGAATCTTGCAGAGACTGCCAAGCGCTGCCTTCATCCAGCGGATCGAGCGCAGTTTCTGGCTGTGACGGACGAACTCGGCTCTGGGAAGATCGACCGCCTCGAGGCAACATATCGAATTATCCGGCCCGCGGATGGCCGCGAACGTTGGGTCACTTTGAACGCCTGGCGCAAGCACAAGACGGACAGCCAGTCGCGCCGGATCATCATGACCGTGCGCGATGTCACCGAAGAGAAGACGGCCGAGGACCGAATCCGCTGGAGCGCCAATCACGATCCTCTGACGCGCCTTGCCAACCGCGCGTTGTTTCAGCACGATCTCGATCTGGCGATCAGGCGTGCCAAAGCGAGTTCCAGGAACGTCGGTGTGGTCCTGCTTGACCTTGATCACTTCAAGCAGATCAACGACTCGCTAGGGCATGACGTCGGAGACGCCTTGCTCAAGATGTTTGGCGAGCGCTTGAGGTCCGTTGTGCGGAGCCGCGACACTGTCGCCCGGCTTGGCGGCGATGAATTCGCCGTCGTCGTACCCAACTTGCGCTGCGTTGACGATCTGCGGCAGATGGCCCGGTCCATCGAGCAGCGGATGCGCGAACCATTCGTGACCGGCGGACGGATGCTCGACTGCAGGGCCAGCATGGGTGCGAGCATCTATCCTGCTCATGGCACAACCTCGCGTGAGATGCTCAAGAACGCCGACGTGGCTCTGTACGCGGCAAAGGCGGCCGGGCGCGGGACGGTTACGATGTTCGAACCGCAGATGCGCGAAGCAATGCAGCGTGACGTCTCAATGGTCCAGCTTGCTCGCAACGCGATCAACGACGACAGGGTTATCCCTTACTATCAGCCCAAGCTGAACTTGCAGAGCGGTGCTTTCGATGGTTTCGAGGCGCTGCTGCGCTGGCGCACGCCGAACGGGCGGATAGGTCAGCCGGCCGCGCTTGAAGCAGCCTTCGACGACTTGGAGGTCGCCGCCGCCATCAGCGACAGGATGATCGATCGCGTGATCGCCGACATGCGGCGCTGGCTGGATCGAGCGGTCGACTTCAAGCACGTGGCGGTCAATGCCTCGGCTGCCGAGTTCCGCCGCGACAATTTCGCCGAACGCGTGCTAGACCGGCTTCGCAGCGCGCAAATCCCGACTCATTGCTTCCAGATCGAGGTTACCGAAACGGTGTTCTTGGGCCGCGGCGCTGAATCCGTCCACCGCGCGCTAGCGCTCCTCAATGCGCAAGGCGTCAAGATTGCGCTCGACGACTTCGGCACGGGCTATGCCTCGCTGCGGCATCTCAAGCAGTTCCCCGTCGACATCATCAAGATCGATCGCAGTTTCGTGCGCGACATGGAGGTCGATCCGAGTGACGAGGCGATCGTGCGCGCGGTCATCAACCTCGGAAAGAGTCTGGACATCGACGTCGTTGCCGAAGGAATCGAAACCGATGCACAAGCCGAGCGGCTCGTGCGTCTGGGATGCGATCTCGGTCAAGGTTTCCTGTTTTCGAAGGCGGTCAACTCAAGCCGCGTGCCAAGCCTCGTGGGGCGTCTCCAAAACACCGTCACTACGCGAGGTCGTAGTGCGACGGCCGGCGGACTGCGCCTAGTTGCCGGCAAAGGCTGACCGGACACGACGCCTGGGCGTGCGCACGACGGCAGCAGCGCCCATGGGTTTCACCGTCCCGCCACCCAAACTCCCGTGCCCAGAGGCACACCGGCCCATTCGAACGACCTTGCGCCTAACGAGGTCAATGCGCTCCGCTACGGTCGAAAGTCCGCTTTCCACCCTAGGCGGACATTAGGACGCTTGGGACGTCATTGGCATGGGCTGGGAGCAGACGGTCAGCTCTTGGGCAATCGATCGTGATTAGCTGACCGGGAGCTATCGTGACACCTGCCCAGCGCGGAACGGCGGGAGCTGGTGGAAGGCGAACGTTGCCCACGGCTTGAAATCACGCCCAAATCCAAGCTCGCGCCGAATACCGCGTCTAAGAGTATCCGGAACCAGACGACATAAACGAAGGCTTGGACAGCGACGCCCAGAAGATGGCGCTACGCAACAGCCGCCACGATGCCAGCGGCAATGACCAACGGCCCGCTACCGAGCAGGCCGGAGCGCACCAAGAGCCACCAACATATCCAAGGCTGTAGACCCCTCGGAATGACGACAGCGTCTTGCAGATCGCTTGGCAGGACACCCTCACAGAACTGGCCAAGCTTGCCACGGCGCGATAGGGTCATCAGGATCCGCAACGATCGCGGGGGAAGGCGCATGAGCGCCCCTGAAGGACAGAACCGAAGTCGCGGCCCCCAGCCGGCGGATATTCGGGAGGGTTCGGGCCCACGCTGGTTGACTATCGTGAAGGCCGTGTGGGCCGCGGCCGGCGAGGACAATCTAGGCTTGATCGCCTCTGGCGTCGCTTTCTACGGCTTTCTGGCATTCGTCCCGACGATCGCCGCTTTGGTCTTTAGCTACGGGTTCTTCGCGAGGCCGGTCCAGGTAGCCCGCCATATCTCTGTCGTAGCCAACTTGTTGCCAGATGAGGCTGCCAGGGTCGTCGGCGCGCAACTCAGGGACATGGTGGGCACGACAAAGTCACAAGTGGGGTTGGGGCTTTTTCTTTCGTTCGGCCTGGCTCTATACGGCTTGACGAAAGGCGCAGAGGCAACGGTCGCGGCCTTGAACGTCGTGTTCTGGGCTGAGGAAACCCGCTTCTTCTTTCGGCAAACCGCAATCACACTCGCAGTTGCCGCTATCTTGGTGGGAATCTTTCTCCTCGCGGGCATCGCGATTTCGGCTTTCAATCTGCTTCGCATCCTGTTGCCCGACCTGGCCCCCGGGCTTCCAAGCCGTCCTGCAGATCGGTTTCTGGCTGGCGACGGTCTTGATCGTGCGCCTCGGCATCGCGGCGATCTTTCGTTTCGCCCGCCGTGCCTTGAGACCTGGTTGAAGCCGTTCGGCCTTGGCCACCGCGGGATGGATCGCCGCGACCGCCGCATGTTCGTTCTACGTCCGGAATTTCGGCCAATACAATGCCGTTTACGGCGCCTTGGGAGCGGTCGTCATCTTCCACACGTGGCTCTATGTCTCGGTCTACATCATTCTGCTGGGCGGCAAGTTGAACCGCGTCCTTGAGCGCACCGACGCGCAAAAGCGGTCGTCTGCCTGACGTTCCCCGCCGCGTGAGCCGTCACGCGAAATCCGGCCCGCGCCCAGGGCCCGATTTGCCCGGGGCCATTGGCGGTCTCGATCAACGGGACGACCACCCAGGCGGGCACTGTCACATCAACTGCACCTTAATCTCTACGCCGCAGAGGAGTAGCGGTCAGTCTTGATCTCGTCGCCGGCAAAGTTCCACGAAGGACGGCGTTGGCCAAAATTTCAGGTCCATCACACCGCCAAGGTGCGAAAAACTCGCACTTCACCGACTGGTGCAGTTGCTCTGACAACACCGTTGCCGACGCTGCCGAGTTTGGCGTTGAACAGGTTGGCGACTTCGGCGGTTGCCTTGGTCATGCGGTAGAGGTTGCACCTTCGTCGAGGCTTGCCGCGGGGCTCAGTAGAGTCAATTATCCACGCATGCGCCGCCCCGACAAGGCAGAGATGGAGTTCTTCCTGCTGATGGCGCTGCTACTGGTGCCATTCTTGTACTATGCGATCAGGACGGTATTTGCGCTGCTGGGAGGGTAAGTGCGTCGAGCCAGAGACAGGTCGGGACCGGAGTATGGTTCCCCGCGCCTTCTAACGTGCAAATGTTCATATAACTGGTGGCCCGGCTACGCTTTCCTAACTTTTGCAGGCGACATTCCGCTTGTCACGGAAGGGCTGGGCTATGCGAGCGGAAACGGACCTCAACACACAAGGGAGCGGCGGCCTTGGGCGTGCGATTGCTCTTTCGATCGTCTTTATTGGCGGAATGTATGCGCTAGCCGCTTCCCTGCTCGGTATGGTGTAGTTCGTCTTCCGACATTGGAGCTTAAGTGTCATGGGAGCGGCCCAAATTGGCCGACAGACGACCGTCCGCCATCGGGCGCGAATTGCCGAGAAGCGGACGGATCTCAAACGCCAACTAGGCGCAAACGAGGACGGAGGAGGTGCTCTCCTTTGCGTTGTAGAGAGCCCGATCGGCGGCAACGAACAACTCCTGCGGATCCAGCTCAGGTTCCTCGGAGGCGAAAGCAAGACCGACCGACACGCCGATCGGCAGCATGTCGCCATTCCATGGTACTGGCGATTGAAGGTTGCCGATCATGGAACGCACTGCTGCCTCGGTTTCGCAACGGGAACTGACCTGCGGGAGCAGAACAGCGAACTCGTCGCCCCCGATGCGGGAGACCAGGCGAGCGTGCGGAAAAGTCTTGCTAAGACGTTTTCCAAAGGCGGAGAGGCACGCGTCGCCCGCAGCGTGGCCCCACCAGTCGTTGACCTGTTTGAAGCCATCCATGTCGAACAAAACGAGTGCGCCGACGCAATCGAGTACAGGCTCATCATCCCGCCTCTCGAGGAAGCGTTGAAAAGACGCACGATTGGCTACGCCGGTCAGCGGGTCGCATTCTGCCTGCGCTCGTAGTGCCTCCCATCGGGCATGATCATCAGTCACGTCTTGCTTCATGCCGTAGAGCCTCTCGGCCCGCCCATTGGAACTCCGCGTCGCCGCAGTAATCCTTATCCAGCGCTCAATCCCGTCGGCACGAACGATGTTAGCGTCGAGCGAGAAGCCGGAACACGTCTCGATGGCATGCGATCGCCTTCGCTCGAGCAGTTCGCGTGATTCTTCGCCATACATTTCGACGATGTCATGGCGCTCCGGGGTCTGATCATTCGCCAGGCCAAACAGGTCGAACACCCCACTCGTCCAGGCAAGTCGCTCGCTAGATAAGTCGCACGACCACGCACCCGCGGACACCAGCGATGCGGCCTGATCGTAAAGTTCGAGGGAATTGGGGACCTCATCGTCGCGAAGGGCGGAGTCGACCTCGAACGCTGCCCTTCTGACAAGTTGGTTCATCGACCCCGATCTCGCGTGCAACGTCGTAGGACCCCTCAATGGGTCAGGCCCAGCTTTCTCATTTCGGAGTGAATCTAAAGTTATTGCTGTATGGGCAAAGATGCCAATTGACCGGGAGGGCCTGATGGGCGGCGCCTCTTCAAGCCACCCGCCGTCCGCTCGACCGCTAATGGCCCGCTGCAGAACGGCTGGTTTGTCGCGAGGAGGCGGCAATGCAGTCGTCGAAAGTCAATTGATTACTCGCAGCATGCCAGCTCCGTTTCGGCTCAATGAGTTGAACCGCCGTCCCTCGTGGTCAAGCGCATCCGGATTGTAACGCATCGGCTGTACGTGCTCATTCGATACGGGCAACGGTCCCTTTCGCGGCAGGCCGCAAGCATTGAACAAAATACGCCAGCGCGAGCACGCAGAGGGCGATTCCGCAAAGAAAGAGGGCGGTGAAAGAGTAACCGGCCATTGCTCCGGCGCGCCCGGCGAGGAACCGCGCCCCGAAGATCGGCGCACCCACGGCGGCGAACTTGGCAACGAATCTAGCCCAGCCGCCGCCTGTCGCGCGCACCGCGCTGGGGTAGTAGATGCTCGTGATCGAGTTCACTGCGGCGTGCCGGTTCCTACCATCACGGCGACGAGGAGCAGCACGGGGACGAAGGCCGGCGTTGCGGCGACGAGACCCGTTCCGATTAGAAGGACCAACGGCACGCCCATGAGCGGGGCAACGGCAATCCAACCCGGCCCGGCCGTTCGGTGATCGCTAGCAATAGGATGCCGCCCAGGGCACCCAAGATGGCGCCGGCCGAGCCGAGCCACGCTGCGTTCTGCCGCGCAATGCCCAGATTCTCCATGAAGATCACGGCGTAGGCGTTCATCAAGTAGATTGCGAAACTGGAGCAGAAATAGGCGGCCCAGATCAGCGGCGTGACGAAGGCCAGTGGGCCGGCGAACAACTCGCGCAGCTTATGCAGCGGATTCGCACTCGCGCCCCCTTGGGGCTCATCCCCCAGAATGAACCTTGTGTACTCATTGACCGCGAAGCTCGGGCTGAAGGGCGCGAGCATCGGTGCGATGCGTGCCGGTGGTTTACCGGTGGCCACCGCCATCGCGCGCTTTCAGGCAGCATGAAGAACAGAATCAGTGCGAACGCGCCAGTCATGATGCCGCAGACCCAGAAGATTCCCTCCCATCCCAAAGCCGGTGCCGTCCAGTTGGCAATGGGGCCCGCCGAGGCGGTGCCGCAAGAAGATCCCATCATGATTATCGTGACGCTCGTCGCCCGAATCGCGCGAGGCATGCTTTCGACGCTGAGCGCCCAGACAGGGGGCAAGCAAGCCACCGATTGCGAGGCCACTGACAAAGCGCAGGGCGATTAGCTGTTCTGGTGAAGCAGCGAAACCGACCGCGAAAGTCAGGATCGCGCTGCCGATCGTGCAAACGACGATCACAGGCCTTCGACCCAAGACATCGCCGACGTGCGAACCGAGCAGCGAGCCGATCATCTGGCCGAGAAAAGCTGCGGAGCTGACGTAGCCGGTCATCTCGTCGGAGATGTGCATGTCGTCGCGGATATAGGGCAAAGCGTAGGCGAGCGCGGCGAAGTCCTGCCCGTCGAATAAGGTGACGAGACTGCACACGATCAGGATGCGCAGATGATAGCGCGAGCAGCGCAGTCCCTGCAGAAACTGCGTGACATCGAGCGTATCTGGCTGGCTCAACTAACCAGTACCGCCTCGCCGCGCGCCTTTGCCACCGCGGCATCGTCGCTCAAGTGCGCCCCCTGCGAGCGCAGGATCGCACGGACCTCGTCCACATCCACCTCCCTCGGCTGCACACCGCGGTTGGCCGCCACCGC
>NZ_JAANOZ010000027.1 GCF_011320115.1 Croceibacterium segetis
GGCAGTGGAAGTGGCACCTCGACGAGGTCTACGTGAAGATCAACGGCGAGATGCATTACCTGTGGCGAGCGGTGGACCAGGAAGGCGAGGTGCTCGAGAGCTACGTCACCAAGACGAGGGACAAGGCAGCCGCCCTGAAGTTCATCAAGAAGGCGCTGAAGCGCCACGGCTCACCCGAGGCTATCACCACCGACGGTCTGCGCTCGTACAAGGCCGCGATGAGCGAGCTCGGCAATGCCGACAAGCAGGAGGTCGGCCGCTGGGCCAACAACAGGGTCGAGAACAGTCACCTGCCGTTCCGACGACGAGAGAGAGCGATGCTCAGGTTCCGGCAGATGAAGAGCCTGCAGAAGTTCGCCTCGGTCCACGCCAACGTCCACAACCACTTCAACCAGGAACGCCACCTCGTCGACAGAGAAACCTACAAGACCCGCCGCTCGGCCGCCCTGGCCGAGTGGCAGAGCCTCATCGCCTGAGGCTCGCGCCATCAAGACACCGCTGCGTCGATCGGAGACAAGTTGCGATTAGACTGACAGCACCTTGGCGACATCCGAGGCGATGTCGATGCGATCGCAAAAAAGCTGAGCGAAGAGCCTCCTCCTTGTACAGGTTTTCAGAAAGGGCTTCAGGCCTTAGGAGAATGGGCAGTGGACACTGGGGGTGACGTTACTGAGGTGGGTCTGGGATTATCGGAGCCGGACTCGCTACCGCAGAAGTGAGTGCCTTTACGCTTCAACCCGAGGGGGTGGTATTGGGCGGTGTTATTGCGGAGGGAGGAGTAGACGTAGCGTCCGCGGGAGGCGTCATTTCGACGGGGGGTGCTTTGATGATGTTGGCCGGCGGCTCCGGGAAAGAGGCGGTGGGCGATTTAGTCGGCAGGATGATCGCGAGCAAAATTCCTAACGAATACGGCAAGGAGGTCGCTCAAAAAATGGCAGAAACTGCAGTAAACACGATACCATTTGAGTTCTCGTCATGCAAAAACTGAGGCCGATATATATTCTTGCTGCAGGCTCAACTTCTTGCTTCGCACTGGTCCTAATTCTTTCGCAGACGAGTGTCGGGGCAATCTCGGAATCAAAGTTTCTAACTGACTCGGTTCTTGTGATTGCAGGCATTTCCCTTCTGGGCTGCGCATATTCGCTTCCGCGCGCCATTAGAGCCCTATGGCGACGAGGACGGACATCGTCCTCAGGACGCAAACCAAAATAGAAGTCATGACCAACGACGAGACACGGTTGATTACGGTGGCAGCTGCCATGGTCCGCTCTTCGAGACGCCCCTCTGTTATTGACTCAACACGCGCGATGGGCTGCGTTCAGACCACTCATGCGCTACTTTGCGGCGCCATATGCCTTTGAGGTGGGAAGCACCGAACACATGCAAGACCCTGAAGGTTCAGGCGTAATCATTAACGCGGTCAGCTGGCTCCAGGGAACACTGATGGGCACGGTCGCGACCACCGTCGCGGTGATCGCGGTGGCGGTCGTCGGCTTCATGATGCTCACCGGGCGGATCAACTGGCGCCATGGCGCGGTGGGGTGCTGTCAGAGCAACTGCACCTTAACATCTGAGCGGTACGTCAGTGAGGCTGTCAGTCTCGCTCTTGTCGCCGGGCCAGTTCCAGGACTGGAGGCGTTTGGCCAACATCCCACCTCCCGGGAGACGAAGATGACGTCCTTAGCCGGCTCGGTGCAGTTGCTCTGACAACACCGTCGCGACAGCAGGCGGCTAACTACATGACAGCGGCGTGAGATCATCGGGAAATTGCTTATCTGACAGTGACTTCCGCTTCACTTGTAAGCTTTATCGACGCGCGGCGCGAAATAGTCATTCTGGGTCACGGGTCATGCAAAACACTAAGTCACGGGAAGATGTCTCTGCTCATCAAGAGCGGCGCGCGGCCGAGCGAACGGCCACCATTTTCAGGCCAGTACTTATTGAGATTGACGAGTTCGCGGGTTTTTGTCTCGTGCGCAACCTTTCACCGCATGGTTTGATGGGAGACGTATATACCAGCTTTGCTGACGAGCAGCCGGTAACCATCCACGTCGGACACTCGCGACAGATTACGGGAATCCTGAAATGGTGCTGCGATGGGCGCATCGGCGTGCACTTTGACGCACCGCTCAGCGTCTCGGACGTGCTCACGGAAATGTCGACCAGGAGCGTCGACGGGCTGATTAGTCGCGCTCCTCGTCTTCAGATTCGATGCGCCGCTCAAATGGTCATCGGGGAAGAGATTCGACTGGTCGAGGTCGAAGACATTTCCCAGCGTGGCCTGCGAGTTCGTGCGCCCTTTATGCAGGTTAACCAGGAGGTCACCATTCAACTCGACGGCCTTGACCGACGCAAGGCGATCGTGCGCTGGGCGCAGGCGGGGACCGCGGGCCTCAATTTTATACGCCCCCTCGGTTTCGAACAGCTTGCCCAGTGGACCGTGGAACAGCAGGCACGGAGCCGTTCAAACGACGAGTTGGCGGGGCCTCCGCCCTTCGACTTCGTCCGGGGCTGGCAAGTTCAGGTTATATCCTAGGGGTAGCCCAGATCGGCGGAGATCTTCCTGATTCGCCATCACGTCAGATGGAGAGACGCGAACTTCCGCGTGGGGTCGTAAGAAGACTGTCTGCGTTGGCTGGAAGAGCCGCCGGCGGTCAGGTTCGCTTAGTACGCCGACGGCTCAGCACCCGACTTAGCTGGAAGGGCGGTCGGGATAGTGGATTGATACATCTCCGGCGGCATCACGTGTGGCTCGTGTCGCACACGTATCCAGCTGGGACGGTCTTACCACTAGCTCATGGGCGCGAAATTGGCCGTGTGCAGCCCGTCCACTAAGGGTGGAAAGCAGACTTTCGGCATTTCGCCCGATAGCTTCTAAGCTGGACCAGGGTCGCCGGCTAGTTATGCAGGACGCAACCCGGCCATGGAACGCACCAATTTCACATAGGCGTTGATCGAAATGTAGCTGACGGCTGGTATGAATCGGCTGATGGTAAAGGCGGAGCTATCGTTGTGACCGGCATTTCATCTCGCGTGAGAGCCTTCTTCGTACGGGAACGCGCCCTGCCGAAACCAGCCGACGGCGAGAGATTATACGCCATCGGTGACTTGCACGGCCGACTCGATCTGTTTCGGGCCCTAATCAAGCAACTTGAAACAGACGCGGCAGGGCGAGGGAGGATACCAACACGAATAATCGTGTTGGGCGATCTCATCGACCGCGGGCCGCACTCGCGCGACTTACTCGGATTAATCAAACGCATGCAGCTGCAAAACGCGGACCGCTTCGTGGTGCTATGCGGGAACCACGAGGAGATGTTGCTCGCAAGCGCTGACGGCAACGCCAGTGCCCAGCGCCTCTGGCTAGAGAATGGTGGAGATGCGACCCTGCGGAGCTATGGCCTCGATCCAGCAGAATTTGTTGAGCTTACGCCCGAGCACCGAGCCGGCGTGCTTTGGCGAGCAACGGGCGCCGAAATGCTTGTCTGGCTTGCTGGGCTGCCTGTGCATTTTCGCTCGGGAGATTACTTCTTCTGCCACGCCGGCATTCGACCGGGCATTCCGCTGGATAAACAGCGGCGCGAAGACCTTCTTTGGATCCGTCAGGATTTCCTGAGCAGTAATCGACTGCATGGAGCAGTTGTGGTTCACGGCCACAGCGAAGCATCTGACGTCGAGGTCAAGGCCAATCGCATCAATGTAGACACTGCCGCGTATCGCACCGGTCAACTCACAGCCGTTGGACTGCAGGGACCATACCGATGGTTCATCTCGACGGCACAGAGATATTTGAACCGGGCCGACCTTGATGCGGCGCTCGAAGGGCGGCTACGCAAGGCGGCACAGCGGGGCCAGTAAATCCGAGAGACGGCATGAGTCTCGCTCTTATGCGAACTGACCTGCCCATAGCTGCGTAACCTTAGGCTGCTAGCTCCGAGGCTGCTTGGCGGAAGGTCCGCAATGGGTGGAAGACGGACGTTGAACGCCTAGATGCGCTAATGCATACCCGCTCAATGACTCGGTCGCTTGTCTTGGTGTTTCTCATCTGCGCGGCATGTGGTGATGCTGGTCAGAAGCCGACGGATTGCGCCATTCCACAGATGTCGGGCGCCGTAGGAGAACAGCTTCTCGTGACGGCAGAATACTCGGATGGCGGCTTACGATTCCAGTTCTTCTTAGACCGCTGCACGCCGGCACTGAAGAATGTTTATTTCAAACCTTTTGCGTATGATAAGTTGGACCACGACATGCGCGAAATACCGGGTCGGTCTTTCGATGGCGTGATGGTTGGCATATTGAACGGCTCATTCGACCGCACGTTCTCTAACTCGCAAAGCGTACTTCTTATTGATGACGTCTATCGTGTTTATCCTTGGGTAGACCTGCACTTCGAGTGACGATAGTCAGCGAAGGCGGCTGTCCGACACCGGCGGGCTCCGAATGTCCGCAATGGGTCGAAAGCAGACGTTTGGCTGGATTGCCCCGTTTGGGTCGAAAGCGGACATTCGTCGAAATGGCCGGAATGGGTCGAAAGGAACATTGTGCGAGTGTCGGGTTTGGGTGGGAAAGCGACATTGGCGATTCCGCCCGAAATGGTATCACCGTTGTCATAGTGAGACAAAAGAGTCCCCAGCTGCCTCAAGGAAGTGTGCTGGCTCTCCCGTTGGGGGCAAGTGGTTGGGCGCTCGCTCAGGTGCTGGTGCCGGGCATCTGTTTCTATCTCGGCGCGGCAGCGGTTCCCTTCGATGCAATGCCTGACGCCGCAAAAATAAACGGCCTGCCACTCTCGATCTTTTCGTGGACCAACGACGCCGAAGTTTACCGGGGCAACTGGAAGGTCTTGGGCATATATGCTCTCCAAAGTTCAGCCGCCCCCCGATCGAATACAAGATCGGCATGCCCGAAGGCATGATGGTCGAAGCCTTCGGCGGCGAGATATTGCGCAGGTTCGATCCGGAAACCGACGCGCACCTAGAGTATCGGACGATCCGGTCACCACTTCTGGTCCAGGATATGGTCCAGGCAGCGTGCAGCGAGTGAATGTCCGCAACGGGTCGTTAGGGGACCGTCCGCTTTCGACCCTTCATTCGGAACGTCGGATGCTTGGGCGAATTTGGCCCACGAGGAGGACGCCATGGACTATTACTATTCGACCGTGATCCGCGGAGATTTCGCCGATGCGGTCAGCCGCGCGCGTGAAGCACTCAAGGCCGAAGGTTTCGGCGTGATCAGCGAAATCGACATTCAGAAGACACTGAAGGATAAGATCGGGGTCGATTTCCGGCCTTACCTCATTCTCGGCGCGTGCAACCCGACGCTGGCCCACGAAGCGCTTCAGCTGGAAGATAAGGTCGGCACCATGCTGCCGTGTAATGTCGTGGTCCAGCAATCTGGCGATGGCGTTGAAGTTGCTGCCATCAACCCGGTTTCCTCGATGCAGGCGATCGAGAACGACGAACTTGCCCAGAAGGCCAAAGTGGTGGCCGGAAAGCTGCGTCGAGTGATCGACAGCCTTCGAACCGGCGCGACGACGCCTTAGTCCGTCGCATGTTTCCATCCGGGCGGCTCGTCGGCCAGGTTGTCCGGTACCGCGATGCAACCCGCCCTCCATGCCGAAACGGGAATTGCCCGGAGAATGAAAGAATCGCCTTCGCCAGCTTCTCAAAAGCACTGCATCGTGGTGGCGGAAGTGCTAACCTGACGAGCGTATTGACTGGGATGACGGGCAAATGGAGCGTTCGAAGGCTGACCGGCGGGGAGTGCTGGCCGCAGGCACGGTAATTGCGGCTGCAACGGGTCTCGCTTCGGCTGCGGGCGCGCAGGCCAATGTGACCGGCGGCTCATGGCAACCGACAGCCGAGCCGGCCGACGCCTGGCTCGACAAACCGGGCACCCGCCACCGGATCGTGTTCGACACCACGAGCATGGATACCGCTGGCAAGGGAATCCACTTCGCCAACAACTTCTACGCCGCGAACGAGAGTGGATACGGGCTCAAGTCCGAAGCGCTGGGTGTGGTGGTGATCCTGCGCGCCGAGGCGACGCCGCTGGGTTTTGGCGACTCGATCTGGGCCAGCTATGGAGGACACTTTGTCAAGCTGATGAGCCTTGCTGGCGACAAGGCGGCGAGAGCGCGAAAAGGCAACCCGCTGCTGATGGACGAAGGCGAGGACGCCATCACTCTTTCTACGCTTCGGCAAAAGGGCGCGACATTCACCGTATGCGGAATGGCGACGCATGGCATTGCCGGAATGGTCGCGCGTGCCACCGGCAAGTCGCCCGAGGCGGTGGAAGCCGAGTTCAAGGCCAGCCTCGTTCCCGGCGCGCTGCTGGTCCCGGCCGGGATCGTCGCGGTCAATCGAGCGCAGGAGCATGGCTATGCCCTTGCCTATGTCTCATGAGCCTCCTGCCGTGAGCGAGGAGCCGACGGCTCGGGAGTTGGCCCTGCCGTTGGCGCTGCTTGCCGCGATGATCGGCGCGATTGTCGTTGCGGTGTACAGCGCACGACAGGTGCCCGGCGCCCCGTTGGCCGCGCCGACTCCCGGGGCTACTTCGGCCATGGCGCAAGCAGGCGCCGGAGATTTCCAGCCGCCGCCCGAATCCGCTATTCCCGCCGGCCCCGAAGGTGAGGCTATCCGCCGGGGCATGGAAATCTTCGTTCATACCGGCACGGCGGCCAGGCAATACGCCGGCAGTAGCCTCACTTGCAGCAACTGCCACCTTGACGGCGGTCGCATGGCGAACGCCTCGCCCATGTGGGCCGCATGGGTCAACTACCCCGCCTATCGGGCGAAAAACGGAATGATCAACACCATGGAGGACCGGCTGCGCGGGTGCTTCACTTATTCGATGAATGCGCAGGCCGCGCCCGCCGGCCGGCCTCCACCCTATGGCAGCGACGTCTACCGCGATCTGGAGATGTACATCGCCTGGCTGGCCACCGGAGCGCCGACCAGGACGGAGATGAAAGGTCGCGGCTATCTCGAGCTTACCCCGACAGCCGACGGCCACGATCCGACGCGCGGCGCCAAGGTGTTTGCCAGCAACTGCGCCGCATGCCACGGCGACGACGGGCAGGGCATGAAGAACCCCGACGGTACCTATACCTACCCACCACTTTGGGGACCGCACTCGTTCAACTGGGGCGCGGGGATGGGCATGGTCGCCAACGCCGCGGGGTTCATTAAGGCCAACATGCCGTTGGGCAACGGCTACTCGCTGACCGAGCAGGAGGCTTGGGACGTAGCGGCCTACGTCGACAGCCACGAGCGTCCGCCCGACCCTCGTCAGAAGGGCACTACAATCGAGGCGACGCGCAAGGCGCATCACCAGAGCGGCGACTATTACGGACAGGCAATCGGAGGCGACCTTTTGGGTGACGGCAGATCTTAGAATGCCGAACGACGGCGTGCGTCGACGAGTATTGCGCGCGTTAGCAAACCTAGTCGCGTCAGGTATGTCGGAATTTAAGTTTTGAGTCTTCAGCCGACCGTCCGCTTCTAAACAAGCCGTGTTTGAGAGTGGACGGTCTGCTAACGGCCACAAAAGACGTAACGGGGATGTCGCCATCGATACCCCAGTCGATACCGCGGCCGCTAGTCCGCGTACCTAATGACCGGATTCCCATCAATCTGCAGCGCCATCACTCCGCGGCGATGCCGCAGCAGCCTTATCGGAAACGCCTGATCCTCTAGCCTGCGTGCGAGCAGCAGCAGCCTGGTCTCAAGATTGTCCTTAAACTCGGGAAGCCGCAGCTCGAAGGATAAGCGGATTTCGCGGTTCGTGAACGTGTTGCGCCCCTCCGCTAGCGCACACTCAATCAGATGCACGAGCAGTCGCCCGGCGACGCCCTTTATGACATAGCGGCCATCGATGAAGACGCTGTCGTCGAAGCGATAGACCGTTATTGACAGCGTTCTGCCAGATGCCTTGGTCGCGACCGTCCGCGCCTCGACACCGGATTCACGACTTGAGCGGCTTTCGACCAGCGTCAGCGTGGAAGATGCCTGCCGGACAAGCGCTTCGAGGCTAGCGGCTGCCTCGTCGTCAAACGCCAGGCGTCGTTCGCTCTCGAGAAAAAGAACGCCAAGCAACTCACCGCGAGTGCTCATCGGGACAGCGATCTGGCTCATCGCTCCAGAAAGCTGGGGCAACGAGATCGTGCGCTCGTCATCCACAGCCGGGGCTCCGCCGCTCGCCGCATGACCCATTCGGCACAAGCGGCTGAGGTCATTGAACTTGAGCGTTGTACGGCCCGCGGCCGCCTCGCCGATCAGCATCTCCCCGATCGCAACTTCCGCCCCGGCTGCGGGCTCGGTGTAGCCCCTACTCGCCGCCGTCACGAGCACCGACCGCTCCGGTTCGTGCACAAGAACCAGCGAGTTTGCGCAACCCGTGAGCACGCAGGCGTCTCTCATCAGCTTGTCAAAGAGGTCTTCCGCGCTCGTCGCTTCGGCCGAGCGGGCGGTCATCTCCGCCAAGGTCCGCATGCTCGGACCCTCCGTAACGGCCGGAATCTCGTTGCGGAGCAAGGCACTCGGAACGGCATGGATCTCGTTGACGCGGAAGATATCGACCGCCTTGAGGCGCATAATCCTGGCCATGCCGGTCTGCGCGATCGCAGCTCTCAGTGCGCGATCCATCCGGTCGAAGATCGGCCCGTCGTCGAGCAGCTTTTCCCAGGAGAGATCGAGCGAGTACTGATCCCCGGTGCGAGGGCAGACAAGCAGGAGCGTCGCCGATCGGTTCGCCCGCACGTTCGCCGCTGTCTTGGCGAAAAACTGGTTCGAGATCGCAACGTGGGCATCATCGACTTTGACCACGTGCGAGAGATAAGAGACGTTCGGCGTGCCATCCGCCGCGGTGGTGGCAATGACAGAAGGTATCACGCCCTCAAAGCATGCGGACAGTTGCTCTAGGGTCAAGGTCACAGTGACGTGCCCGCGAGCGGCCCCGGGGTCTGCACGTAGATTTCCGCTACGCTCAACTGTGCCGCGACAATGTCGCGATCGGGCGACCACTGGGAGACAATGTACGCCGGCACGTTTTGGCGGCCGAGCTCATCGGTAATCGCCGCCCAGTAGTGCTGGGCACATTCAATGTCCTCCGGCGTGGCATCTCGTATTTTGGCCGGACCCTTCAGCTGGTACGTCACGTAATCGCGGGCTCGCGAGGCGGTGAGCGCGAGCCGACCCGACGAGACAATGTTCCTGACAACGTCGGGCCATTGCCAGCGGGAGAGAATGACCTCGATCGCGTCAACACCCACGATGCTGGCTCCGACGCCGCGACCGATCGCCGGTCGACAGCGGTCGTCGGCGGCGCTCACAATCAGCAGCACGGGGCCGGTCAGAAATTCTGCCAGGTCAGGCTCCAGATTCATTTTCGTCGCGTCCCCCACTTAGGAATGTTTTAGGATCGGGGGCTCCTCTTTAGCAATCATTTAGGGAGCGCCGTGTCCCCACCCAGCTTACTGGCGCTTTCGGTACAAATGAGATCGGGAATAACGCTCGCTGGCGCTCGGCGGACTTCAAATTCGCCGCCGGCAAAGCATTGGACCCGGTCCTTCCAAGGAGAGCCATAATGCAAGCCCAGCGTAACACTATTTTCGTTCCCGCCGGCGAAGGCGAGCAACTCAAGGTCCTCGGCATGACGCACTTCACCAAGGTTTCGCCCGAAGACACCGGGGGTCAGTTCACCGCCATCGTGATCGACATCCCGCCAGAGTGCGGTCCGCCGATGCACAGCCATGAGGCGGACTCCGAATTCTTCTTCGTTCTCGAGGGCACTCTGACGCTATCGGACCCCGACGGGGACATCGAAGCAAAGCCCGGCGATTTCTGTTACCTGCGCGGCGGTGGCAGCCATGCGTTCCGCAACAACACTGACAGCCACGTCCGCGCTCTGGCAATGGTGACACCGGGCAACGATGCCCATCGCTTCTTTAAGCAAATCGACGCCGAGCTTGACGGAGCGGTCGACGTCCCCGTCGTGCTCGATGTCGCTGCGCGCCACGGCATCGAATTCCCTGCATGATAGTCAAAAGGAAAGAAGGCGGGACGCACGTCCCGCCTTCAGAGCGCTCGCGACGTTGGCCAACAGGCGTCATGGGGATGGTGATCGTCCGCTAGCGGCTGAAGCCGCCCGAGAGCGGTCAGTCTGCTGTCGGCCATTCGAGGCCGTTGGTGGAGACTCCACCACCCGTGGACGCCAACACGCATTCAGGTTGCTACTTCCCCCTCCCACATTTCGGCGTGGTGCATACCGTCACCTCGTGGATGTAACGGTTCTTTCCGCCCTCAACCCTAAACATCTGGCTGGCCGGGGTCCCCTGGTCGGGCGGCAGTCCGGCATCGAGCCAGGGGAAATCGTGGAAGATCGAAACGGCGCCCAGGGTCTCGTCGATGACGTAGCGGCGGTGGCCGACTTTGAGCTTCTGCGGGAAGGCGCCCATGTCGCAGGTGTTGCCCGCCGGGTTGCGGGTGGCGGTACTGATGCGCCCTTCGAGGCGGGAGCAGGGCGTCCCGTGTGGCACCAGGAGCGCCGGATCGCCCCAGTTGTCGAGGTACGCGTCGGCCGCCGCCTTGAGGACCGCCCGGGTGTCGCGGTTGGCCGTGGAGATGGCGTCCCACGTCTCGCTGCGGGTGACGGCGAGGTGTTCGGACGCTCCGAACATCCAGTCCCCCGCGTCGGTCACTACCGACTCCATCTTTGACACTTTCCCGCCCTTGGTGGCCTCGATGCGCGTGTGGATCACGTAGGGGTGCGGGTCCGTGGCCGCCACCAACTCCGTGAAGGTGGCGCACTGCGTCGTGTCGTGGAAGCTGCGGGTGAAGTCGACCTTCAGGGGCCCGGCCAGCACGCCCTTGCCGATGTCCATGACCCAGTTGTTTTCCGCGTAGGACGCGCCCTTGGCGAGAGGCACCAAACTGGCCTTCCCGTCGGTTTGCGCCTTCACATAAGCGTCGGTGATCTTCTCGAGCATCACACGGCTGCATTGCGCCTGGGCATTGGTGGCGAAACCCACGCCGGCGAGGGCGATCGAGAGCCTGATTGCGGCTCTGGCCAGGATCGACAGGAGCTTCATTGGCGCTGGCCTCCTGCTTCATCCAGCGAAGCTGTCGCTACCGATCTCTGTTTGCTGACGTCGATATTGGCCTGGGCGCGCAGCTGGCCGACCTGGACGACGACGGGCCCCTTGGGAATCGGGTCTTCGACCACGAGCTTGACCCACAAGGCCTTGTCATCCTTGAAGTATGACGTGGTGCTCGCCGCCCGCAGTGCTTCCAGGCTGGCCTGCGGCGTTCCCCCCACGGTGGAAGTGAAGCCCGGCAGTTCGAAGATGACCCAGCTGCCTTTGTCCATTTCGCGCAGGTTCAGCGAGAGCTTGTCCCTCGCCGTCGCCACCCTGATCTCGGCACCGCTGGGGATCGTGGTCTCGCCGTTATATTCGAAGCGCTTGCCGTCGCGCTGAAGAACGACCGGATCGGCGGCCGGTCCCGTCGCGAATTCGGGGAATGCTTTCGTGTCGTCGATGCTGAGGCGGCCCATGTCGCCCTTGCACACCGCCGCGCCCCAGCTCGCCTTGATTTCACAGTTCTTTTCATCGGACGCGATGCCGTTGTCGATGACGATATAGGCACCGGGGACGCCGCCGACCGAACCGTCCAGATCATGGAACGCTGCGCTGCGATAGGCGGCGCGGCCACCGAAATCGGACGCCCAGCGGCGTTCCATTGCCGGGAAATCGACCGGCTTTGCATTGACGAACTTCAGGCCCTTGACGGTGTTCTCGGTGCTCATGCCGAAGCTGGTGAAGAGCAGGTAAGATAGCGCGCCCGCATCACGGGTGGCGTTGGGCTCGTAATTGACGAACGTGGTATCCACCACGTCGTGGCGGTAATCGTAGTACTCGTAACCTCGGATGGGGAAGTCCGCGGCTTCCTTCGGCAGGCTGCGGCCGTAGGCTTTTTCCGCCGGCGTCCTCGGATTTCCGATGTTGGCGCTCTCGCCCACGAACAGCGAGTCGACCACGCGTGAGGTGAAGGGCGCCAGGCCCGCGCCGCCGGACGCATGGGTGAAGCCGATCGCGTTGTCGGCCAGCTTCATGTTGCGGTAGACGTCGTTCTCGCCGCGGGTCCAGATGGCGCCGTTGCGGTTCTTGTAAGCGGTATAGTCATCGATCTCCGACACCAGGATTTGGCTTTTGGTGTCGTTGGGATCGGCATAACTGATATGGCCGGCGCCACCGACGTTGAATTTGCCGTCGGGGCCAGGGCCGCGATCGAACATCACGCCATCGAAGTTGGAGTGCGCCGTGTTGCCGCTGAATTCGCGCAGCCTCGTCCTCCGGGGCCAGATCTTGTTGCTGCCTTCCTTGCCCAGGAACGCGCCCGTCGGATGCTGCGGCAAGGCGAGCCAGAAGCCGATTGCCTCCGATCCCGCGGCCACGTTGCCGCGGTAGACGTTATCGGGATTGGTGATCCAGAAACTGGAGGCGGTGTTGTCCGAGGGGATCAGTATGTCCTTGGCGGATTGGCCCGCCGGAGACTGATGGGCCAGCGTCAGATCGGTAGGTTCACACGGCTTGCCGTCGGGATGGCACTTGGTGAGGATCGCCAGATTGTGGACGATCTGGTTGCCGTGCTCGACCGCATCCTCGAGGAAGAAGCAGTGGCCGACGTTGTTGTAGGTGACGTTGTTCTGAATAC
>NZ_JAANOZ010000028.1 GCF_011320115.1 Croceibacterium segetis
CGTTCGATCAGCAAGGCCCTGCCTCCGCTTTACGATCAGTTCGCCAGTTTGCATTGAAGCGGCCTCCCTTGCAACTCTGCCCGCCCGGCTCACCGACTAGCCTCGATGTTCCGTCCGCTAACCACCCTGAGCGGACCAGCCGCACACGACCCATTGCGGTCACTGGATAAGCCGGTCACATTGCCAGCATGGCGGTCAGACGCGGTCGAATTTCGGCGCAAGAGCATCTTGAACAGCTAGCGGCTGATCCGGAGTATCAGGCCATGCGCCGGGCGAAGGATGCGGCACATGCCAAGAGCGTCGAGAAGCGGGCCGAGGAAATGCGGCCGCTTTTGGACGATTTGGCAGCGGTCGGTGTGGCTGTGGACCGGCCTTCTCGCCTGTTGGAAATGCCGGACCCCGGCGAGCGGATTTATCCCGTCCTGCTCGATCATTTAATGCGGCCTGACACCCCGTCGTGGCTCCGCGAGTGGATTGGTCGCGCGTTCGGCCGCAAGTCCGCGCGGCCGATCGTCTGGGATACGCTTGTTAAATTGATCAAGTCGAAGAGGCTCGAAAAGGCCGCAACCGAGGGCGTGATGGTGGCAATCTCGGACATAGCACAGCCACGGGACTTGCCGACGTTGATTGATCTGCTGTCTGATCGCTCAATCGGCACTAGCCGCATATTCCTCGTGAGCAATCTGATACGATCCAAGAAGCCGGAAGCACGAGCAGCCTTAATACGCAATCAAGGCGATCCCGAACTTACGCAGGAGATCACGGCGCGACTGTCTCGAAGCCGGCGATGACGTCCGGTTTCCACCCATGTCGGTCATTCGCTGCGGAAAAGAGGACCTTCAAAGCGGACGGTCCGCTAACGACCCATCTCGGCTATCCCCGATGAAGTGCCTCCAGCCTAAGAACGGAACGTCTGCTCAGAAGATCTCGCGCGTCGAAAATCGGCAAGTGCCTGGCCCTGCGTGTCGCCCAGGGCAATGTCGTCTTTTACTCATCGCCGGGGGTCGAACTCGAGACGCCTGATTCACGCAATCGCAACTCCGTTGAAGCTTGCAGAGACTGACGTTGCGGAAAGATGGGTGGATGTTATGTTGTCGGCACACGGACTGCCAAACCCGCAGTGCTGCGGCATGCGTCCTCCGTCGTGGATGAACCTGCCCCGCTAAGCTGCGTATGGGAGATGAGGCCGATGCTGGGACTTTCAGGAGTGGTTCTGAGCCTTGCACTGGTGATGCGGCTTTGCCCGAAGATCCCGTTCTCGCGTCTGTTGAATGAGCAACTGATCGAGAAACCGCTGGCTTGGCTTGCGACCAGGCAGCGGGTGGATCTCATCTACTTCACCATCGTTCTGATTATGCTCGTCGCAGCGGGCGAAATGGTCGTGATGCTCGGATCGGCAGAGCTGTTCTTCGCCCACGCCTTGGACGTTACGCCCTACCTCCATGCTCTTGCAGTATCGTCGGTCCTCGTGGCTGTTTCCCGAGGTAACGTGGCGCTTCGGACGCGTCAGGCAAAGCTCTCGTTCTGGCACGTCCGGGAGCTGGATGTGTCCGCTAGCACATTCGGCAAAGGCGCTGTCCGCAAGCGGGCGCGCGCTAACTTGATCCATAACGACGACGATCCCGATCCCGTGCTTACGATCGCCGCCTGAGCGGCTTCGTTTTGAACCGGAACGCCTCCCACAATCGGTAGGCTTTAACAAATCACCCGATCATTAGGCGCAAGCTGTCGCGGATGGCTCGTGCTTTCCCGCAGCCAATGCGTGGCCAGCCGTTTGCGGCAAGGGTCTCGTGCTCTGACGCGCCTGCGAGTTGATCGAAGTCGAGGATCGCACGTTGGACAATCCACGCAACCTTATGCTCGCCGCAGTATTGAGTATCGCCCTGCTGTTCGGCTGGGAGTTCGTAGTCGACCGCATGTATCCGGTGGCCGAAGTGGCGACCGACGCACCTCGCCGCACCGTCGTCGCCGTCGAGCGGCTTACCGACGAAGCCCCGGCCAAGATCAAGCGCACCCGCGAAGGCGGGCTGCAGGACGCGCAGGATCTGGCGCTCGAGCAGAAGGATCTCGCCGCCGATCTCACGGCGCCGGGCCGGGTGAAGATCGATGCGCCGGAGGTGGTCGGGTCGATCAACCCGGTCGGCGCGCGGATCGACGACGTCGAGCTCAAGAGCCACCGCGAGACCGTGGCGAAGAATTCCGGCCCGGTGCGGCTGTTCTCGCCCGCCGGAACGCCGGCGCAGCAGTTCGCCCAGTTCGGCTGGGTCGGCCAGGGCGTCAAAGTACCGGATGCCAACACCGTGTGGCAGGCGAGCGGCGGGCCGCTGGCGCCGGGCAAGCCGGTCACGCTGACCTGGGACAACGGCCAGGGCCAGCTCTTCACGATCCGGTTCACGATCGACGATCAGTACATGATCACCGCCGAGCAGACGATGGCCAACACGTCGGCTGCGCCGGTGCTGGCGCAGCCGTACGCCTTCATCAACCGCACCAGCCGCACGGCGAGCCAGGACACCTGGACCGTCCATTCGGGGCCGATCGGCGCGTTCGCCGGGGCGGTCGACTTCTCGAACAACTACGACGACGTCGCCAAGGCCGGCGAGGTCACTCCGGCCGGCGCGCCGAACTGGGTCGGCTTCACCGATATCTACTGGCTTTCGGCGCTCGTTCCGCAGGACAAGGCCGCCGCCAAGGCTGACTTCCGCGCGGTCGATTCCGAGCACTACCGCGCCGACCTGATCTACGATCCGGTCACCGTGCCCGCGGGCAAGGCGCTTAGCCGCACCACGCGGCTGTTCGCCGGAGCGAAAGAAAGCGAAGTGCTCGATTCCTATGAGGATGCGGGCGTCGCCAAGTTCGGCCTGGCGATCGACTGGGGTTGGTTCCGCTGGTTCGAGGTGCCGATCTTCTGGCTTCTGAAGCACCTCTACCAGCTCGTCGGCAACTTCGGCCTGGCGATCATCCTGCTGACGTTCGTCATCCGCGGCCTGATGTTCCCGGTGGCGCAGAAACAGTTCGCCAGCATGGCGCAGATGCGCGCGGTGCAGCCGAAGATGAAGGCGCTGCAGGAACGCTACAAGGACGACAAGCAGCAGCTCTCGCAGGAGATGGCCAAGCTCTACAAGGAGGAGAAGGTCAACCCGCTCACCGGCTGCCTGCCGATCTTCATCCAGATTCCGGTGTTCTTCGCGCTCTACAAGACTCTGCAGCTGTCGGTTGAGATGCGCCACAAGCCGTTTCTGCTGTGGATCGACGACCTTTCAGCGCCCGATCCGTCCCATATCGTCAACTTGTTCGGCCTGCTGCACTTCACGCCGCCGACCATTCTCGGCCTCGGCGTTCTGGGGCTGGTCTATGGCCTAACGATGTGGGCGACCATCCGCATCAATCCCAGCGCAATGGACCCCACGCAGCAGCAGATCATGTCGCTCATGCCGTGGGTGATGATGTTCGCGATCTCCTCGTGGCCCGCTGGGTTTCTGCTCTACTGGATCGCCTCCAACATGCTCACACTGACTCAGCAGTCCTATCTATCTTCGAAGTATTCCAAGTTCGAACGGCGGCGGGAGTCACCAGACCGAACGGCACCTCCATGATAAACCTCGACAAGGCGAAGTCCCGCGGAGCGGACGTCCTGCTTCCCTGCGATACTGACAGTTTTCGCTGCAACCGACGAAGCCATGATGTCGCACGAGCAGATCGTTGCCCCGAAATCATCGCGTTCTTGCGGGGCACGTAAGCAACGATGCGCCCATGTCAGCTCTCAGGGCGATGAGTTTGCTCTTGGCCTGATCGCTGCTCAGTAGGTCAGCTTGCCACCTGTTCGGTCCCGAAGCCGCCGGACGGCAAACCACCCAAAGCAGACATTCAGGCAGCCTCGTCGCCGCTCCAAACCCGGACCGTCCGCTATTGGGTTGACGGAAGTGACGAAGGAACGACAGTTAAGGGTGGAAAGCGGACGCTGCTTCCAAAATGGGTGACGGAGTTGAGTGAGGTTGCCGGGGCTAGTCCGGATGGCACTCTCGAGCCGACCAGAATTGCACGTTCTGCCCTCATCTTAAAGCCACGCCGTGCTATCAGCGGCATATGAGATGGTGGTTTCGCAAGAACGCTGACAGCGAGTCGGCTTTAGAAGGAGCACAGGCGAACTCGCTCGACACATTAGCTGAGGCCGGCGTTGAAACGGTTGTGTTCGTCCCTGGCAGCACGAGAGGCGTGCCGTGTGAGGAGGCCCGACTTCTCGAAGGCGGTCGTATCCCGACCGAGCTGTCAGAACCAACACCTTTGGCGGAGTGTACAGAGAAAGACAGTTGCGCCTGCCGCTATGACGAATGGCCACCTCCTGGGTCCTCCAGGGAATAAGCTCCAGAAGTGGGGTGCGGACGAACTTCGGCCGAGCTTGGCCTTCACGCGAGTGCCTTGCTGGTGGTGCTGTTCGCGTGGTGGGTGATCCGAACGGTGCTGGCGCTGTAGAGGGTAGGAGTGCCGGGCACGAGACGGTCTGGAGTTCGCCCGGCGCTCCCGAAGCCGACCTATCCGCAAATCCTTAAGGCTGGATACTACGCGTAACCGACCTGACCCAGCGCTCGCCGCACTCTAACTCTCAGTTTTCATTAGACTCGACTCGCGACGTCATGGTGTCATGAGCCGAACGGGGAGAGCGTAATGCGTGCAGCTTATGCGGTCGCGGCCTTTGCTGCGCTTTGGGTTCAGCCCGCGAGCGCGGCTACTCAAGTCATTTTTTCCGTCGATGGATACGTGCCATCGACCGAGATGATCTTTTACGGCCAGAATCCCGACACTTGGCCGACCTCTTGCGCGGGGCAAATCTTCTGCGAGACAGCAACGTCCGATTATGTCCAGCACACTAACTGGTCCTGGGTACCCGGAAGCTCGGATGATGGAGTTTACTTCACATTCGACGCGTTCGATGCCGGCCCCAGAGAAGGTATTTCTGGAACTGCTCGCTACGTTGGCAATGGAAGCTATGAGGGACTTTCGCTAAACTACTTCGTCTCTCCGCTGGGCATAGGCGATGGTCCGTGGCGGGTGGTGAACGGCCAAACCTCTAGCTTTTCAATTTATCAAACTCTTCCCGCGCCAGTGCCTGAGCCTGCCACCTGGGCAATGCTCTTGCTGGGGTTCTTTACGCTGGCGGGTGCATTGCGAGGGCGCACGCGCGTGCGCTCAAAAGCGATCTACCGCCATGCTTATTAGGAGGCGTGCTGGAGAGCTCGCAGCGGTACTGTCAAACTAATCGCACATTGGTTCGTGTAGGATACAAAGTCGCGGGTCTAAGCGGAAGTGGTTCTGCTTTGCACCGAACGTTAGCCGATCAAATCAGGACCGAGGGCAGCTTATTCGGGGTCCGAATCGCCGCCTAGTTGACTCTACCGAGGCCCGCGGCAAGCCTCGACGAATGTGCAACCTCGACCGCATGACCAAGGCGACCGCGGAGGTCGCCAACCTGTTCAACGCAAAGCTGGGCAGCACCGGCAACTTCGCCACCGAAGTCTACCCCGGCTACACCGGGCTCGTGGTCGCGAATGGCGAGCTGCGCAGCATGGTCTGGGGCTTCCCGCTGGTGCTAAAGGGCAAGAACGGACAACCGCTCAAGCCGAAACCGATCAACAATGCCCGCGCCGATAAGCTCGACGGCTTCATGTGGCGCTACAGCTTCGCCGAGCGGCGCTGCCTGATCCCGGTCACCGCCTTCGCCGAAGCAGAGGGCGAGAAAGGCGCCAAGACGCGCACCTGGTTCACCCTGCCCGACCAAGATGTGTTCGCCGTCGCCGGCCTGTGGCGCGACACGCCGGAATGGGGCCCGGCTTACACCATGGTGATGACCGAGGCTTGCCAGCATGTGGCCGGGGTGCATGACCGCATGCCGGTCATCTTGCGACACGACGACTGGAATGATTGGTTGGATGGTCCGCCAGACGCCGCGGGGCTGCTTTGCCGTCCCTACCCTGATGTGATGGCCGTGGAGCGCACGGCAAACCCCTGGGTTCGCCGCTAGTAGTCTCTCATCAGCCGCGCCTATCCGAAGCATGGGCATGGTGTGGGGAAATCGTTAAGGTGGCGGAGACGAAGCAGGTCTACAAATGGTCCCAGCAGTTGAGCTGCCATCGCTTAGCTAGTCAGTGTCGGCAAGAGGTCGCGGAAACTTCGACTATGAGACTTATCCTGATCTTGGCATGTGTCCTGCTGGGGTCGCCAGCCGGGGCCAAGACCTTGTCTGGCACCGCGACCGTCGTTGACGGTGATAGTCTCGAGGTCGCCGGCCAACGCATTCGGTTGTTCGGAATCGACGCGCCCGAAGCATCGCAAACGTGCGATCGAGCGGGACAAGCGTGGGCTTGTGGTCTGGCCTCGGCAGATCGCCTGCGGAGCCTGGTCGGTGGCGATAAGGTCGTCTGCAACGGCAATGAGGTCGATCAATACGGCCGTCTCCTTGCGATCTGCACGGTCGCGGGCGTCGACCTGAACCAGATGATGGTCGCTGATGGCTGGGCGACCGCCTTCCGCCGCTACAGCGAGGCTTATTCGGCCGATGAGACCCGCGCTCGAGCCGGCAAGCTTGGCCTTTGGTCGTCGAACTTCCAGGTGCCAGCGGACTTCCGCGCCGAGGAGCGTCAAGCCGGGACCACGCGAGCGGCGAGGACACCGACGAGGATAGCGGCGCCGACGAACACCAGCGGCTGCACGATCAAGGGGAACCGCAACCGGCGCGGTGAGTGGATCTATCACTTACCCGGAATGCCCTACTACGATCAGACTCGCGCCGAAGAGATGTTCTGCTCCGAGGCGCAAGCGCAATCGGCGGGCTACCGCCGGTCCAAAGCGCATTGGTGATCTCCAATTGGGAGCTCTGGGCTTGCGCCAACCACTAC
>NZ_JAANOZ010000029.1 GCF_011320115.1 Croceibacterium segetis
AAGAGTGCATGCAGGCGATCGAGGACCGCGTCGTCCAGCCTGGCGACGTGATCGTCAGCCGCAACCAGGGCCTCAAGGGCGGCCCGGCGATGGGCGGCGGGGCCAGTCTTGTCCTGTTCGCGCTCGATGCCGCCGGCCTTGCCAAGACCACCGCCTTCGTCACCGACGGCCAGCTCTCTGGGTTGTGCCTCAAGGGGCTGACGGTGGCCGAAGTCCACCCCGAAGCGGCGACCGGCGGCCCGATCGGCAAGATCCGCGACGGCGACACGATCACCATCAGCGTCGCGGGCCGCAGCATCGACGTCGACGTGCCGGCCGACGAGCTTGCCCGCCGCAACGGCCCAGGCTGGAAAACCCCGGCGACCGGTTACCTCGACACCTTCCGCCACGACGTGCGCGACATGTCCACCGGCGGCGTGCTGGTGCCCCCGGCGGACTAGGCCGATGATGTTCGCCAAGCAGTTGCGCGAGCGCGTGATGCTGGGCGAGATCACCTGCAGCGTGCGCATCTGGCAGCGCCCGCACGTGAAAGTCGGCGGGCGCTATCGTCTCGGTCTGGGCGAGATCCGAGTGACCTCGGTGCGCGAGATCGAATGGGCAAAGATTACGCCGGAACTCGCGCGCCGTTCGGGATTCGACAGCGTCGCGGACCTGCTAACGGTGGCGAAGCACGGCCGCGGCGACAACGTCTACCTCGTGGAATTCGAATACCGCGAGCCGTCGGCGTAGGGGCGCCCGGCACCGCCGAGCGCCCCGAACCTAGCGCATCAGCGACAGCGCACGTCGTTGTTCTGTTCGATCGACCGCCCGAGCAGGGCGCCGAGCGCACCGCCGATCAGCGTCCCGGCGGCGCGGCTGTGGCCGCCGTCGATGACGTTGCCGAGAAGCGCACCGCCCGCTCCGCCGACGATCAGCCCGGTCGTGCCGTCGCTGCGCTTGCAGTAGTAACGGCCGTCGGACCCGCGATAGACTTCGTCCTGCGCGGTGAGGCGGCGTTCCTGGTAGCGCGGGTCGTCGCGGTAATAGCGCGAGGCGTCGTAGTCGGTCGCATAGGGGTCGCGGTCGCGGTCATTATAGCCATAGCCGCCGTTGTTGCGGCTCCAGCGGATGTTGCGGCTGAGGTCGTCAAGTCGCTGTTGCAGTACGCTGGCATCGCGGCGCAAGGCATTCAGCTGCAGCTGCGCCCGGCGCGCTTCCTGGCGGTCGAGGCTGCCGTCGGCGCGGCCGCGCTCGATCCGCTGCTGCAGCCAGTCGATCCGCTGCTGCAACCCGTCGGGAGCGCCCTGCCAGAAGCCGTTGTTGGCCACGGGACGTGAATAGTTGTTCGCGTATTGGGCGCTGGCGACGCCGGCGGTGCCAGCAAGCGCGAGCGCGGCGGCGATCAAGATAGGTTTGGTTTTCACGATAATTTCTCCTGTGCTCGAACGTTGAGGTCGAGTGGCGCGGGTCAACGGTTGGCAGGAGCGTTCGGTTTCCCGCCTCGATGGCGGACCGGTGCGCTCAGCCGGTGATACAGGGGCTTAACGGGCGGTGGGGGCAGAGCTCCGCCGGCCCAGGAACCGCGGTTCCTACTTCGGCGCTTGTGTGCCCGGTTCGTCTTCAGGCTTGGTGCAGATGATCTTCGACAGGTCGGCTCCCTGCCCCTCATGGCGAATACAGGTCGGCCGGTAGAGGTCCTTCACGAAGTAGGTATGCGAGAACTCTTCCTCGCGCGGATTCTCCGAACAGTCGTAGTCGAACTGGTGGCGCTTGTCGCTCGCCTTCCAGGTGCGCTCGACGCTGAACGGGGCGCTGTAGAACTCCGGATCGTCGAACGTGATGATTATGGAGATACGCTTGCCGTCGGGTGCCGGCGTGAACCGTTCGATCGTGTGCATGCGGGTGCTTGTCGGCAGGGCAAAGGCATCAAGCTCGAACTGGCCGTTATAGCCGATGGTGTCGACCACAAGTGTGTCGCCATCCCAGCGCCCGACCGAATCTCCGAGATAGCTCGGCGCGACATTCGCGGGATGCGTTGCGTTCAACCTTATGCGACGGTTCATCCGCGGCTCTTCGTAGAGCAGCGTGATCTCGTCGGCGGTCTGCAGGATGGCGATGGTGTTCATCGTCATCACCATCGCGTTGGCCGCGCCAGGGCGGCACGACGTCCAGCCGGTGTAGATGATCTGCCCGGACTTCATCTTGTCCTGGTAGCTGTCGACCATCGCCTGGGCCGCGGGCGTCAGCGGCGGGTTGTCGACCTTGAAGAAGAACCGCTCGGCTTCCCACAGGCCACCCAGGTCATGCGCGGCGGACTGGCCTTGCGCCGCCGCCGGACCGGCCGTGACAAAAGCCGCCGCTGCCGCGAGAGCCCAGCCCCGGTTCATGGCTTACCCTCGCTCGCCGGCATGATCGCGGGGCCGCCCGCTGCAATTCGGTCCGGGCAGACGTCGTCTTCCACCCGCGTACCTTTGGTACGGCTATAGGTCATCTCGGTTTCCCACGGCGCGCTGTAGATCTCGGGATCTATGATGCGAAAGCGGTCGTGCAGCCTGCCGTCGGGGGCAACGTGCAGGCGCTCTTCCAGCACCATGTCGTCCGAGTGCGGCAGACCCGAGGCATCGAGGATCGTGTCGCTGGTCAACCCGTTCGACACGATGACCAGGGTGTCGCCCTCCCAGTGCCCGACCGGATAGCCCATTGTTTGCGGAAGCAGGGGATCAGCCGGCTTGCCGCTCATGTCCACCGCGCGATGCCATCGGTACCAGCCATAGACGAACCCCACGAGGCGCTCGTTGACGATGATCTCGAACGGGGTCGGAATGAACATTATCCGCGGCATGCCGGGGCCGGCGCACCAGCGTGTGCGATCGAACTGCGGCTGCGCGGATCGCCGGTCGGCCAGGTTGGCCCGGTAGAGCATCGCACCTTCTTCGGTCAGCGGCGGTTCGCGTCCTTCCACGGTGAACACGTGATCGGGAAAGGAATCGCCGACCCAGGTTCCGGCGATCGGGCTGGCGGCGGACGCTGGGACCGGTGCGGCCAGCGCGAAAAGCGCTCCTACCAGCGGGATGGCGAAGGTGCGGAAGGACGCGACCATCGAAACCGCACTAACCCCCAATGCTGCCCGAGGGGCCGGTCTTCACCCTTGCCGCGACACCATCGAGGGTACGTCCATCGGCAAAGGTCAAGTGACGCAGCGTCCCGTACGTCGCGCCGCTCCGCGCGGGCGCAATGTCGAGCGTGACCTTGTCGCCGATCTTGACGCTGTTCTTGCGCCAGCCCATCGCCACGTTGATCGCCGGAGCGCCGATTTCAACGCCCCATTGGGCCAGTTTTCCGTCCTTCTGGGGTACCATTACCTGCACGTACGAGTGCGGGTTGGTCCACTGCACTTCCTTGATCGTGCCTTCGAGGATCACCGTCTTCGAGTAATCGAACTCAGCGGTCGAATGGTGCGCCATGCCTGACGATGCGATGACGCAGGTGAGCATCGCGCCGACAAAGCGGGCAGTTGCCAATCTGAACGTCACTGCCCTCTCCCCGGTTGCCAGAGACGATATTCTGTGGTGCGAGAATAACGCGTCTGGCGCACTTCGCCAATCCGTTCAATACAGGACGGACATTCGGGAGGCTGGCGCTAGCTGGCGGAAAAGTCGAACCGGGGAGAGTGATATGCCGAAGACAGGCCCGCGTGCGGCGCTTACCGCAGCAACGTTCGGCGCATTGATCTGCGCGATTCCGGCGAAAGCTGGGGAAGCGGACGACCGCGCCGCGATCGTCAACTTGATTATGCGCTACGGCGAAGTCCACGACTTCGGCACGCCCGAGGAGTACGCCGCGCAATTCACCGATGACGGTGAAATAGCCGTCGGGACCCAGGTCCTGGTGAAAGGTCATGACAAACTGGTCGCCCAGGCGGTGCGCGATCACGAGAAATACACGATCAACCTGCCCAACGGTCAGAAGACGTCCCTGATGCGCCATCTGATCACGAACGCCGTCGTCGAGCGCCTCGATGGCGACCACGGCGCCGGCACCAGTTATGTCACCACTTTCATCAGCGATGGCGAGCAAGGCCCCAAGGTGCTTAGCATCGGGCGCTACCTCGACACCTTGGAGCGCCGCGGTGGTGAATGGAAGATCGCCAGACGCACGATCGCGATGGATTTTGGCAACCCGGAGCTCGCGCGAAAGTATGGCTTCGGCAAATGAGCCCTCGCTGGCGGACTATTCTGCCGGAACCCTCTCCGCCTCGCCGCGCGCCTTTGCCACCGCGGCATCGTCGCTCAAGTGCGCCCCCTGCGAGCGCAGGATCGCACGGACCTCGTCCACATCCACCTCCCTCGGCTGCACACCGCGGTTGGCCGCCACCGC
>NZ_JAANOZ010000003.1 GCF_011320115.1 Croceibacterium segetis
CGGGGCAGGGCGCCGGCGGCGTCGGCGACGGCAACGGCGGCGGCGGCCTCGGCGGCGAGGGGAACGGTGCCGGCGACGGCGCGGCGGTTGTCGGCCCGCGCCGCACTCACGGCGAGCTGCGCTACGACGACTTGCCCGAGGGCGTACTGGCGCCGGGGCAGGAGGCGACGGTCGAGGTGCTCTACTGGGTCAATCCTGACGGGCGGGCCAGCCAATGCCGCGCGGAACATTCGAGCGGCTACCCCATGCTCGACCGGCTCGCCTGCAGTTTGATCGAACAGCGCTTCCGCTTCCGGCCGGCGAAGGACAAACACGGGAAGCCGGTGCGCGCGGGCGTGATCGAGAATCATACCTGGGTCGCCCGCGACCAGTAGCTGGCATTTTCGCTCGCAACGTCCATATGGGCGGCACATTCATCCGAGACAGGAAAGTCCCATGGCCAGCACCGCCCCAACAGCCGACATGACCCAGGAAATCGCGCGCGTCTTCGCGTTGCAGCAGGCCCATCAGTGGGACGTCAAGGCGAGCAAGGCCGAGGAGCGCAAGGCCAAGCTTGCCCGCCTCAAGGCCGCGGTCGAGGCGCATGCCGACGATATTATCGCGGCGGTGCGCAAAGACACGCGCAAGCCCGAGGGCGAGATCCGCGTCACCGAGGTGCTCAACGTCACTGCCAACATCCAGCGCAACATCGACAATCTCGAGGAGTGGATGAAGCCGACCGAGATCACTCCCTCGATGAATCCCAACGACAAGGGCCTCATCGTCTATGAGGCGCGCGGTGTGTGCCTCATCCTCGGCCCGTGGAACTTCCCGCTCGGTCTGGTCTTCGGCCCGCTCGCCGCCGCCGTCGCGGCGGGCAATTGCTGCATGGTCAAGCTGACTGATCTATGCCCGAACACCGCCCGCATCGCCGGCGAGATCGTCCGCGAGGTTTTCGACGAGAACGAAGTAGCGCTGTTCGAAGGCGACGTGAGCGTGGCCGAGGCCCTGCTCGAGCTGCCGTTCAACCACATCTTCTTCACCGGCAGCACGCGCGTAGGCAAGATCGTCATGGCGGCCGCCGCCAAGCACCTGGCGACGGTGACGCTCGAACTCGGCGGAAAGTCGCCGGTCATCATCGACGAAGGCGCGGACATCGACAAGATCGCCGCCGACCTTGCCGGGGCCAAGCAGTTCAACGGCGGGCAGGCCTGCATCAGTCCGGACTACGTATTCGTTCGCGAGGACCAGAAGGACCGCTTGGTGCAGGGTTTCAAGGCCAAGGTAGCCGAGAACCTCTACGCGGAAGGCAAGATCAACAAGGAATCGATCGCGCAAATCGTCAACAAGGGCAATTTCGCCCGGGTCAAATCGCTGTTCGACGACGCAGTGGCGCAAGGCGCCAAAGTGGCCGTCGGGGGGGATCTTGAAGAGGAAGACCTGACGATCCATCCGACGATGCTCACCGACGTCACCCCGCAGATGAAGATACTCCAGGAAGAGATCTTCGCCCCCGTCCTGCCGGTGATGACTTACGACAACCTTGACCAGGTGATCGAGTACATCGAAGCGCGCGACAAGCCGCTGGCGCTCTACGTCTACAGCGACAACGAGGCCAATGTGCAGAAGGTGCTCGACCGCACCTCCTCCGGCGGCGTCACCGTCAACGGCGTGTTCTCGCACTACCTCGAAAACCAGCTTCCCTTCGGCGGCGTCAACGGCAGCGGGATGGGCAGCTACCACGGTTACTTCGGGTTCAAGGCCTTCTCGCACGAGCGGGCCGTCTATTTGCATCAGAAAGCCGCCTGACAGGTTCGGAACCACATCGGGGCCGGTCCGTTCAGGGCCGGCCTTTTTCATTGCAGCGCAAGGCTGGCCTTCCTACACGCCGACCACCAAGAGCAGCCAAGGGCCTCCGCTTGATCCTTTCCCCCTTCGAATGGACGATCGCCAAGCGCTACATGCTGCCGGGACGTGGCGAGGCGTTCATCGCCCTCGTCGCCGGGATCAGCCTGATCGCGGTGATGCTCGGCGTCGCCGCGCTGGTCATCGTGATGAGCGTGATGAACGGCTTTCGCGGCGAGCTGATCGACAAGATCGTCGGCCTCAACGGCCATGCGATCATCCAGATGTACGGCGGCCGGCTTGGCAACTGGCAAAACGTGCTCGAGGAAGTTCGCGACACGCCCGGCGTCACCCGTGCCAGCCCGCTCATCGAGACGCCCCTGCTGGCGACCTTCAACGGCCGCGCAGAAGCGATCGTCGTGCGCGGCAATACCGCCGAGGACATCGCCCGGATGAAGCCGCAAGTCCTGCGCGGCAACCTCGATTCGCTGCGGCCCGATCTCGATGACGTTGCGATCGGCTCGCGGCTGGCCGAAAACCTCGGCATCGGCATCGGCGACACGCTGACGATCTGGAATCCGCAGGGCCGCGCGACCCCGTTCGGCACCGTGCCCCGTCAGGTCGGCTACACCGTAACCGCGATCTTCGAGATCGGCATCTACGACTACGACAAGGCGTTCGTGGTCATGCCGATCCCCAACGCCCAGACCCTGCTGCTGACCGGCGACACGATCAGTATGATCGAAGTCAAGACGACCGACCCCGATACCGTGCGCGAGACGCTGACGCCGCTGGCCCGAAAACTCCAGGGACAGGCGGAAATCCACGATTGGAAGTCGATCAATGCCAGCCTGTTCGACGCGCTGCAGATCGAGCGGGTGGCGATGTTCTTCGTGCTCTCGATCATCGTGCTGGTGGCGGTGTTCAACATCCTTTCTTCGCTGATCATGCTTGTCCGCTCGAAGACCCGCGACATCGCCATCCTGCGGACGATGGGAGCAACGCGGAAGAGCCTGCTCAAGGTCTTCGTCACGGTCGGCTTCACGATCGGCGCGATCGGCACGGTGGCCGGTTTGATCCTCGGCGCGGTTGTGCTGATCTTCCGCCAGCCCATCGTCCATGTCATCGAGATCCTCACCGGCGAGAACCTGTGGGACCCTTCGATCCGTTTCCTCACCGAGCTGCCATCGCGGACCGACCCGGTCGAAGTGACGATGATCGTGCTGTTGGCGCTGATCCTCAGCTTCCTCGCCACGCTTTACCCGGCGATGAAGGCGGCGAGCACCGATCCGGTGCAGGTGCTTCGCTATGAGTGACGCGGTCGTCCGCTTGATCGGCCTCACGCGCAGCTTCGAGCAGGGCGGGGTTCGGATCGAGGTCCTGCGCGGCGTCAACATGGAGATGCGCCCGGGTGAGATCGTCGGTTTGCTCGGGCCCTCGGGCTCGGGGAAGTCGACCATGCTGCAGGCGGTAGGGCTGCTCGAGGGCGGCTTCGGCGGCATCATCGAGATTGCCGGAACCGACGCCAGCAAACTCGAGAGTCGCGGCCGCACCGAGCTGCGCCGCAATCACCTGGGCTTCGTCTATCAGTTCCACCACCTGCTGCCGGACTTCAATGCCGAAGAGAACGTCATCTTGCCACAGCTGGTTGCCGGCAAGGATCGCGCGACGGCAACCGAGCGCGCGCGCGAGCTGCTCGGCGCGCTTGGCCTGTCGCAGCGCCTCGATCACCGGCCGAGCCAGCTTTCCGGCGGCGAGCAGCAACGCGTCGCTGTCGCCCGCGCGCTGGCCAACCGGCCGCAGCTGGTGCTCGCCGACGAGCCGACCGGTAACCTCGACGAACTCACCGCCGACAAGGTGCTGGCGCAGTTTCTCGAGCTGGTCCGTGGGCAAGGCAGTGCCGCGCTCATCGCCACGCACAACGAGCGCCTTGCGCGCAAGATGGACCGCATCGTCCGGCTGCACGAGGGCGTGCTCCAGTAAAAGAAGGAGGAAGGGATATGCTTGCCGTCGTCGCCGCGCTGCTTGTCTCGCAGGCTGCCGCAGCCAGTCCGCCTCCGACGCCACCGTGCACGGCACCCGACTTCGCTGCATTCGACTTCTGGATCGGCGAATGGGACGTCTATCCCAGCGGCAAGGACACGCTTGTCGCCCACAGCCGCATCGAGAAGCTCTACGGCGGCTGCGCGATCCGCGAAAACTGGATGCCGCTGAAGGGAACCGGTGGCGGCAGCCTCAGCGAGTTCGAGCCAGCCACAGGCCGCTGGCACCAGACGTGGATCGGCTCAGCGCCCGGCCGGGTCGATTTCGACGGGGGCCTGGTCGACGGCAAGATGGTGCTCACCGGTTGGTGGCCGAAGTCCGGCCCGAAAGGCGAGGACGGGCTGACGCGCATGAGCTATTCCCGGGTCGAGGGAAACGCGGTGCGTCAGTTCGGCGAATTTTCCGCCGACCACGGGCTAACCTGGCAGACCAGTTTCGACTTCGTCTACCGGCCGCACAAGGCCGCCACTCCCTAGATCCGCGCGCAGCTAGCCGCCGGAGTTGGCGTCCTTCACCTCGGCCTTGATGTCGCGGCCATCGATTTTCACCGTGTCGCCATCCTTGGTGACGTGGATCGTGCCCATTCCCGGAACCTCGATCGTCTGCTTGTCTCCGTTGTTCTCGACCTTCACCTTGCCATAGCCGGGAAGGGTCATCTCGACGGTGCCGGTGCCGTCATTTCGAGCCGTCTCCGCCGCAACTGTGCCGAAGGCCCCGGTCACTGCCGCCGCGATGGCCCCGACCACGAGGTAGACGACGATTGCCGCCACCAGGGTCACCGCGGTGTATCCGGTCGCCCTGTCCCGCGGGACGCCCATCATCGGCGAGGCGCCGAGATAGAACAGGTATAGGCTGTAAAGCCCGAGCAAGCCGAGAATGCCCAGCGTGGGCAGAATCTGGACCAGCCCGACGACCCACGCGGCCGTGAACGAATAAGCGCATAGGCGGAACGCGCGCGGGAAGTTTTCCTGTCCGCCGAACTTATCGGCGAGAAAGTTCGCCACCCAGGCCACCACGAATATCGACAGCAGGGCAAGAACGTAGCCGGTTATCGCTGTCGACAGTCCGGCGACCAGCGTCGGATGATAGCGGAAGCCGAGGATGCCGAAGCCGAACAGCTGACCGCCGATGAATCCGCAAATCGGCCCGATCGCCGCGAGCGGAACGACGTAGCGCATGAACACGTCCCGCACGGAATCGCTTTCGCTGGCGACCTTCGGCCACTCCTCCTTCGGCGTGACGAGCATCGCCTTGGCTCTCTCGGCCAGCCCCGGTGCCGGACTGTTTTGCTGCGTGATGTCTTTCATGGTCCTCCCCCGTTGCGTCCCGGCGCGCTGACCGTTGCGACGGGCGCGACGGCGAGAGCGGCGGCTTTTCCCCAGCGACCGACCGATCATAGCTTGATTGGCGCGCGAGGGCATAACACATTTGCGCGATGGCTTTCGCCCCGTTCGTCCCTCTGCGCGTCCTGTCGTCGTATTCGATGCTCGAGGGGGCGATCGATCCCAAGGCGATCGCGCGGCTCGCCAAGCAGCGCGGCTTTCCCGCGATCGCGATCTGCGACCGCAACGGTCTCTATGGCGCGATGGCGTTCGCCAAGGCCTGTGCCGGCGAAGGCGTGCAACCGATTGTCGGCACCCTGCTCGGGGTCGCGCGCGGCGACGGTGAGCTGATCGATTACCTGCCGCTCTACGCGCAGGACGAGACCGGGTGGCAAAATCTCTGCCACCTCGTCAGTCGCGCACACCTCGAACGGCCGCTCGAGCTCGATCCGCATGTATCGCTGGCCGATCTCGAGGGGCGCACCGAGGGTTTGATGGCGCTCACCGGCGCGGCCGAAGGCGCGGTGACCCGGCTGCTTGCCGAAGCGAAGTCCGACCGCGCCCGCGCAGTGGCCGAACGGCTTGCCGGGCTGTTTCCCGGCCGGCTCTACGTCGAACTTGCGCGGCGCGGCAACGCGGTCGAGGAAGCGGCCGAAACCGGCCTCATCGATCTCGCGTACGCCGCCGACTTGCCTCTGGTCGCGACCAATCCGGCGAACTTCGCCGAGCCCCACATGCACGCGGCGCACGATGCCATGCTGTGCATCGCCCATTCGACGCACATCGACAGCGCCGAGCGGCCGCGTTCCAACCCGCAGGCCTTCGTGAAGTCGGCGCCGATGATGGCCGAGCTGTTTGCCGACCTGCCCGAGGCGGTCGAGAACACTCTGGTTGTTGCCCAGCGCTGCGCCTTCGCGCCGCCGAAGCGCAATCCGATCCTCCCGAGCCTCGCCGGCGATGTCGAAGGCGAAGCAAAGCTGCTGGCGGAGGATGCCCGCGCCGGTCTCGCCGCGCGGCTGGCCCCCTACGCCGACCTCGCCGACGAGGAGCGCAAAGTTTATGAAGATCGGCTCGAATACGAGATCGGCGTCATCGCCGGGATGGGCTTCCCAGGCTACTTCCTGATCGTTGCCGACTTCATCAAGTGGGCCAAGGCGCGCGGCATTCCCGTGGGGCCGGGTCGCGGCTCGGGCGCGGGCTCGGTGGTCGCCTGGTCGCTGACGATCACCGACCTAGATCCGATCCGGCTAGGGCTCCTGTTCGAGCGTTTCCTCAATCCCGAGCGCGTGTCGATGCCGGACTTCGACATCGACTTCTGCGAAACCCGCCGGGGTGAGGTGATCCGTTACGTGCAGGAACGCTACGGCCAGGACAAGGTTGCCCAGATCATCACCTTCGGCAAGCTCAAGGCGCGGGCGGTGCTGCGCGATACGGGCCGCATCCTGCAGATGAGCTACGGCCACGTCGACCGGCTCTGCAAGATGGTCCCGAACCACCCGACCGACCCTTGGACCCTGCCGCGCGCGCTTAACGGCGTCAGCGAGTTCAAGCGCGAGTACGACAACGACGACGAGGTCAAGCGGCTGCTCGACCTGGCGATGCAGCTCGAAGGCTTCCCGCGCAACAGCTCGACCCACGCCGCCGGCGTGGTCATCGGTGACCGGCCGCTCAGCCAGCTGGTCCCGCTTTATCGCGATCCGCGCTCGGACATGCCGGTAACCCAGTTCGACATGAAGGATGTCGAGACCGCCGGGCTGGTCAAGTTCGACTTCCTCGGTCTCAAGACCTTGTCGGTACTGCACCGGGCGATTGAGCTGTTGGCCAGGCGCGGAATAGAAGTCGACCTGACCAGCCTGCCGTGGGACGATCCCGAGGTCTACAAGCTGCTCCAGCGCGGCGACACCGTCGGCGTGTTCCAGCTCGAATCCGAAGGCATGCGCCGCACGCTGGCGGCGGTGAAGCCGACCACGTTCGACGACATCATCGCGCTCGGTGCGCTCTATCGTCCGGGCCCGATGGACAACATCCCGCTGTTCGGCCGGCGCAAGAACGGGCTCGAGGCGATCGAGTATCCGCATCCCAAGCTCGAAGGTGTTCTCGCCGAAACCTACGGCATCATCGTCTACCAGGAGCAGGTGATGCAGGCGGCGCAGATTCTCGCCGGCTACTCGCTCGGTGACGCCGACCTGCTGCGCCGGGCGATGGGCAAGAAGGTCCAGGCGGAGATGGACGCTCAGCGGCAGCGCTTCGTCGACGGCTGCAAGGAGGTCAGCGCGATCGAGGCGCGGCAGGCCAACGAGCTGTTCGACTTGATCGACAAGTTCGCCGGCTACGGCTTCAACAAGTCGCACGCCGCCGCCTACGCGCTGCTGAGCTACCAGACCGCGTGGCTCAAGACGCACTATCCGCATGAGTTCTATGCCGCCTCGATGTGCTTCGACATGCACCAGTCGGACAAGCTGGCGGTGTTCGTCGACGACATGCGCCGGAGCGGCGTGGCGCTGCTCGGGCCGAACATCAACAAGAGCGAGGCCAAATTCTCGGTCGAGCCGACCGAGGAAGGCCACGCGGTGCGCTATGCGCTCGCCGGCATCCGCAACGTCGGTGAGAAGGCGATGGAGCAGGTGGTCGAGGAGCGCCGCCGGGCGGGCGAGTTCGCCAGCCTCGAGGACTTGTTCCGGCGCATGCCGCCGGGGGCGATGAATCGGCGCGCTATCGAAGGGCTCGCCGGGGCGGGAGCTTTCGACTGCCTCGAGCCCAACAGGGCGAAGGTGCTCGCCAACGCCGATCTGCTGCTGTCGGTCGCCGAGACCGCGGTGCGCGAGCGCGAGAGTGGCCAGCACGGGCTGTTCGGCGGGGAGGACCACCACGAGCCGTCGCTGCGCCTCGCCGAGACCGCCGAATGGACCCGCACCGAGCAGATGGCCGCCGAGCGCGAGAACTTCGGGTTCTACTTCGCGGCGCATCCGGTCGAGGGCTTCCGCGCGGTTGCCAGCGCCAACGGCGCGCGTTCCTTCGCTTCGCTGATGGAAAGCGGCGTGGCGGGCGGCGGGCGCCAGCCGGCGGTGATGGCGGCGCTGGTCGAGGGCGTGAGCAAGGGCCGCACCCGACGCGGGGGAGAGTTCATCCGCGCCGACTTCTCCGACAGCTCGGGCCAGTTCAGCGCCGCCTGCTTCGAGGAGAGCCTGGTCGACAGCTTCCAGCGCTGGGCGGCGGACGGCACGTGTGTGCTGCTCAACGTCGAGCTCGACGCCCCGAGCCCCGACGAGCCGCCGCGGGTGACGGTGCGCGGCGCGCGGCCGCTGGCCGAAGTGCGCAACGACGCGCGCATGCTGCTGACCCTCGAGGTGCTCACCCCAGAGGCGTTGCAGGAGCTGCGCCTGGCGCTGACCGACGGCGAGCCGGGGCGCGGTGAAGTGCTCGCCCGGCTGCGCATCGGCGAGGGGAGCGATCCGCTCGTCCGTCTCGGCCGCGACTTCGACATCGACGGCGAACTGGCCGAGCGCCTGGCGCACATAGACGGCCTGGCCAACATTGCCCTAACCACCCGGCGGGCCCAGGCCCATCTCAAGCTGGTGGCTTGATGCGGCCGGGCGCTTCGCGGTAGAAGCGCTGGGCGGGAGGACGGCTGATGTTCGCATTCCTCAAGGCGATCGTTCTGGGAGCGATCCTGTCGGGCGTGATCAGCGCGGTGGTCGGCCATGCCGGTGGCACAGGCGGCGCCGCCAGTGTCCATCACTTCGTCATCGAGGGCTTCGGGTTCTACTGGTCGTGGGTCCTGTTCGTCGGCGGGACCCTGCTGGCTTTCGCAATCTTCATGATGTTGGAATGATGTCATAGCAGCCGCAACTGTCCGCCGCTTTCCGGCGGGCGGAACTGGCTGCAATCGAGTTCGAAGGGTTGCTTGTTGAGCCCGGCGCGCTTGCAGGCGAGGCGGAAGCGGGCGCGGAACAACTCCGCCCACACGCCCGTGGGCTTCATCCGGGTGAAGAAGTCCGGGTCGTTGTCGCGACCGCCGCGGATCGAGCGGACGATGCTCATGACTTTGTCGCCGCGCTCGGGAAAATGGACCGACAGCCACTCGCGGAACAGCGGTGCGACCTCGAATGGCAGGCGCAGCGGGATCCACCCGGCGCTGGGCACGCCGAGCGCGGCGGCGCGGGCGACGATCGCCTCCATGAACTCGTCGGTGATCGCCGGAATCACCGGGGCGATCGAGCAATGCGCGGGAATGCCCGCCGAGGCGAGCTTGTTCAGCGCGTCGAGCCGCTTGGCCGGGGCGGAGGCGCGCGGTTCGAGCTTACCCGAAAGCTTGGGGTCGAGCGTGGTGACCGAAACCGCCACCGCGACAAGATTGAGCCTGGCCAGCTCCCCCAGCAGGTCCAGATCGCGCAGCACCCGCGCCGACTTGGTGGTGATCGTCAACGGATGGCGCGTCTCGAGGCACACCTCGAGCACCTGGCGAGTGATGCGATAACGCTGCTCGATCGGCTGGTAGGGGTCGGTGTTGGTGCCCATCGCGATCGGCCGCGGCTTGTATTTGGGCTTGGCCAGGGTCGCCCGCAAAAGTTTTGCCGCGTCGGGCTTGGCGAACAGCTTGGTCTCGAAATCGAGGCCGGGCGAGAGGTCGTGGAACGCGTGGCTGGGCCGGGCAAAGCAATAGATGCAGCCGTGCTCGCAGCCCCGATATGCGTTGATCGAGCGGTCGAACCCGATGTCGGGCGACTGGTTGAAAGTGAGGATGGTCTTGGGATGCTCCTCGGTCACCGTGGTCCGCAGCTTCGGCGGGTCGCCATCGAGCAAAGCGACGTGATCGCGCCAGTCGCCGTCGGCCTCGCGGCTCGCCAGCCCGAAGCGCGACGGCACCGCGCCCGACTGCGCCCCGCGGCCGCCGACGGCAGGATCCTTGCTGCGTTCCATGGATGGAACATAGCAGGAACATCTATAGCGCTCAATGGCAGGTGGAACCGGATCGCCGCTAGAACGCCTTCCCCAGCGAAACAATCAGCCGCACTCGGTTCTCGGGGTGTGAGGGACGAACATCCTGCCAGAGGGGCACGCCGACCGCTGCGGCGAGCGCGATTTCCGCGGCCGAGTTGTAGCGCACGCCCGGTGTCAGCCACAGGGCTGTACCTCCACTTTGCGCCTCGACGGCGCCGGCGATCGTCTGGCGGCCTTCCCATTCGATCGTCGCCGAGGTGAACAGGTCCCACGAGGGGTGGTGGTGCTCTTGGTGCTCGTGACGCCCCTTGCTTTCCTCATCGTGATGATGCTCGCCGGGGCCGAAGCGATGCGACAGCGCCGCGCCCGCCTGCAGCCGGTCGCCCAGCCGGGTCGCCTGTGCGCCCGTGCGGGCGAGCTGATAGAGGACGCTGGCATCGAGCTTGGCCCAGCCGAGAGGCACGCCGAGCGCCGCGCCGGCGATCGGGTCCCAGCTGCCGGTGCCCGGCTGGTGCTCGGTCTCGAGCCGCTCGCCCGACAGGGCATGCGAATGGGTGCCGCCGGTCGGCATCTTGATCCCGCCTATCAGCGCGAGCGCTCCGCCGGCCAGCGAGTACTTGGCGAGCAGGCTCATGTCGCCGAATCCGCTCACGCTGCCGAGTGGGAAGACTTCGTTGGTCGTCACCCCGCCCGAATGCGAATGCTCGCCTTCGCGCAAGCCGTCGCGGCGGATGTAAGGCACCTGGACCGAGATTGTCAGCCGGTCGGTCACGCCATAGGCGGCGCCTACGGCCGCGCCCAGCGTGTAATCGCTGTTGTGGGCATGGATATGCTGCGCCGCGAGCGCCTCGAGTTCGGCGTCCGAGCGGTCCTGGGGCAGGGTCACGGTGGTCTGCTGGCCCAGGGCGAGCCGCCCGGCCTCGAGCGTATCGGGCCCCAGCACGTCGATCCCGCCGCCGCTGCTGCCGACCCCGGTGGGGCCGGTGTGGTCGGCCAAGGCGGGTGCGGCAAAGACGAGCGCGGCAGCGCCGCACAGGAATCGAGTCAGGTACAAGGCGGGCTTCCGTCGCTAGGGGTCGGTCCCCCTAACGAGACGCCGTGCGGGCGGCAATATCCACGGCAGGCTAGGCCGGTTCGGCCGCCTTGGCGCCCATCGTCACGGCAAAGGCGCCGGGATCGTATTGCGCGCGGGTGGCGATGGCGAGGCGGTTCCAGCTGTTGATCTGCATCGCCGCGAGGATCAGCCAGGTGATCTCCTCGTCGCCGAAGTGCGGCTTGAGTGCCACGAACGTCTCGCGCGAGGCGCCGGTGTCGGCGATCAGGGTAATCTCTTCCGCCCACGCGAGCGCCGCACGCTCCTTGTCCGAGAACAGCGGCGATTCATGCCAGCCGTCGAGCGCGGTGATCCGCTCGACCTTCTCGCCGTGGTGCAGCGCCTGCTCGGTGTGCATGTGCAGGCAGAAGGCGCAGCCATTGATCTGCGAGGCGCGAAGCTTGATCAGGTGATAGAGTGTCGGCTCGACGTTGCGGGCGATCAGTCCCTCCATCGCCAGCAGGTGCTTGTAGGCCTCGGGCGGCATGTCCGAGAGTTGAAATCGCGGTTCTTCGACCATGCCGAATCCTCCGATTGCGCGAATGATGCGCTGAAATATCGAGGAAAATCGGCTGCGGCCACGGCTAATGCGGCGGGCGACGGCTAGGACGCGTCGAGACGATAGCCCCGGGGCTACTTCTCCCGCAGGCGCGGCATCAGCTCGACGAAGTTGCAGGGGCGGTTGCGGCTGTCGAGCTGCTCGGCGAGGATCCTGTCCCAGCCGTCCTTGACCGCGCCGTTCGAGCCGGGGAGGGCGAAGATGTAGGTTCCGCGGGCGAGCACTGCAAGCGCGCGGCTCTGCACGGTGCTGGTGCCGATCGTCTGGTAGCTGACCCAGCGGAACAACTCGCCGAAGCCGGGAATCTCCTTTTCCTTGATCCGGTCGAGCGCCTCGGGCGTGACGTCGCGGCCGGTCAGGCCGGTGCCCCCCGTGGTGATGATGGCGTCGATCGCAGGGTCGTCGGCCCAGCTGACCAGGCGGCGGTAGATCGTCTCGACGTCGTCGCGCTCGATCGCGCGCTCGATGAGTTTATGGCCGGCGCCCTGGATCCGCCCGGCGAGCAGGTCGCCCGAGGTGTCCTCTTCGGGTCCGCGGGTGTCGGAAATCGTCAGCAGCGCGATGTTGATCGGGCGGAAGGTGCGGCTTTCGTCGATCGCCATGTCAGTCCTTGTGCGCGCTCAGGTAAACCCGTCCGCTCCGGTCCTGCTCAGCATCCGGAAACATCGGCCACGCGTTTTCGGCCAGCGCGACGCGGGTGGCCGAAGGCGCCTGGGCCTGCCGTTCGTACATCCAGTAATTGCGCATCACCGTGGCGACGTAGCTGCGCGTCTCCCAATAGGGAATCGATTCCATGTACAGCAACGGGTCGCCCTGATCGTTGACCTGGCTGTTCCAGCGGGTGACCGGCGACAGTCCGGCGTTGTAGGCGGCCATGATCTTGGGCAGCTCACCCTGGGTCGCCGCGCTGTCGCGCAGCATCTTGAGGTTCTGCTGGCCGAAGGCGAGGTTGGTACCGGGATCGAAGATGTCCACCTGGCTGGCGCTGAGGCCGAGACGCGGGGCGAACTCGCGCACGGTGATCGGAGTGATCTGCATCAGGCCCTGCGCACTCGCCGGGCTGATCGCCCGGCCGCGGAACGCCGATTCCTGCAACGTGTGGGCGAAAGCGAGCGCTGGGTCGACCTGCCACCCGCCGACCGGCGCCCACTTCGGCGCGGGGTAGCGCGCGGCCGGATCGGGACTGGCACCGGCCGGGGCGTTGTAGGCCAGGTAGAGTTGCGTCTGCGGTAGCCCAAGCTCGCGGGCGAGGCGCGAGAGCGGAGCGAAGTCCTTGGCGTCGGCGAGCTTGGCCTCGTGGATCAGGACCTGGCTGGCGAGGTCATCGCGGCCGATCTCGGTCAGAGCGATGGCGACACGGACATTGTCGCTGTCCTTGATGCGTTTCCAGTCGCTTTCGGTGAAATCGGCGCGCCCGGCCAGATCGGGAAGGCTGCGCCCGAGCTGCTCGGCGGCAAGCATTCCGTACAGCGTTTCGTCGTTAACCGCGGCCGCGCGGAGCAGCTGCGCGCTTCGCTCCGGCTGACGGCAGCGCAGGGCGGAGCGGCTTGCCCAGTAGAATGCGGCGTTGCGCAGCTCGGCGTTGGTCGATCGCGCGGCGGCGCGCTCGAACGAAGCGCCGGCCGTGGCGCAGTCGCCCATCCGCCAGGCGGCGAGGCCGGCGACCCAGTCGCCCTCGGCCACCCACGCGCCGCTTCCGTCGGAGACGGTCTGGGCGATCGCCAGCGCCTGCGGGTCGCGGTTCTCGATGTAATAGCTCCAGGCGACCCGCTGGCGCCATTCGGCGCGGGCGTCGCCGCTCAGAAGCGCGTCCACTCCGTCGAGCAACGCGCGCGCCGCATCGGGATCGTCGTTGGTGATGCGGTCGAGAATGGCCTGGCGCACGTCCGCCGGCATCGTCCCGTCTTCGACCGACCGCGGCCGGACCCGCAGGGGAGGTGAACCGCGACGGTAAAACGTCTGTTCCTGGGGAATGTCGGGCAGCTGGGTGGCGCCGCGGGTAAGCGCGAGGCGGCCGAGCTGCGCGGCCTCGGGCAGGCGGCGGCCCTTGTCCATCCAGTCCTGGATCTGCTCGAGGGTGACCTTGGGGGAATTCTTGGCGAGGTAGTATTCGGCGCGGGCCACATGGTGGAGCGGCCCGTGCTCCTTCTGGGCGAACAGCGCCTGGACCTTGCCCCAGTCCTGCGCGTCGATCGCCGCGAACAGCTGGCGGTAATAGTCGCGCTCGGCGGGGTCGAGTTGTGGTGGCAGTTGCCGGGTAGTGCGCGCGACAAAGTAATCGCGCGAGCTGTTGGCCTGCGCCGGGACGGCACCGGCCAGTGCGATCGCGGCCACGACGGCCGCCGACGCCATCCTCACTCGGCTCCTCCCGTCCATTCCAGCCAGCCCCGCCACAGCCCGGCACGGAAACGCGGCGTGTGCAGCAGCGCTTCCGGGCCGAAGCTCGCCAGAGCCGGCGCCCCGCAGCCTTGAACCTCAATTCGGCGCGGATTTGCACCGGCTTGCGCCGGATCGTGCCCGAAGAGCGGCAGCATGGCCCGCCCGAGCACCAGCAGGCGCTTCGGGGCGACGAGGTTGACGTGATGTGCGACGATCTCGCCGAGCTGGCGATCGGCCAGCGCCTGCCAGTCAGGATGACGCGCGTGGCGGGGCAAGGCGGAGGCGAGGTAGGCGGCGTCCTCGGCAATGCCCATCGCCGCAAGCATGTTGGCGATCAGCTGTCCTTGCTGCCCGGAGAGCAGGCGGTCGCGGTCGGCCTCCTCGGGCATCGGCACGAGAATCATCAGCTCGGCGCCCGCCATACCCCGCGGGGCGAGGCGCGGGCCGGAGCCGCCGGTATCGAGCTGTTCGCCGGCGATCCACCAGGGCGCGAATTCGGCGAGCGTCTGCGGCCAGCTCGGCGGCGGACCGCCGAACGGAGGCAGGGTCGGTGCGGCGAGCTTGACCGGAGCGGCCGCTTGCGGGGCTTCGGCGGGCTTTTCCAGCGGTCGCTCGAGCCAGTTGCGCGGCTCGTCGGCGAACTGGCTGTCGACCCCGGCTTCGCGCCACCAGTCGTGCGCGGCGGCCAGTTGCTCGGCGAGCGTGGGTGGGGAGCGCGTGTTCATCGTCCGGTCGCAGGTCTTGACCTTGCCGCGCCCCGCTAGCAAGCCCCGGGCATGCGTTGTGACCATCTGGGGCCGATCCTGTGAGTGACCGCGAATCGATGCCCGTCGATGTCGTCATCGTCGGCGCCGGCCCCGCTGGCCTCGCCGCGGCGATCCGGCTCAAGCAGCTCGACGAGGCGCTCGAGGTCGTGGTGCTCGAAAAGGGCTCCGAAGTCGGCGCGCACATCCTCTCGGGCGCGGTGATCGACCCGCGCGCGCTCGACGAGCTGCTGCCCGATTGGCGCCAGACCTGCCCGCTCGCGCAGGTGCCGGTGACCGAAAATCACCACTGGGTGCTCACCCGAAGCGGGAAGTGGTCGCTGCCGCACCTCGCGATGCCGCCGCTGATGTCGAACAAGGGCAACTACACCGGCTCGCTCGGCATGTTGTGCCGCTGGCTGGCGGAGCAGGCCGAGGCGCTCGGCGTGCAGGTCTTCCCCGGCTTCCCGGCCTGCGAGGTGCTGTTCGACGAGAGCGGCGCGGTCATGGGCGTGGCAACGCAGGATATGGGCGTCGCCGCCGATGGTTCGCACAAGTCCGATTACCAGCCGGGCATGGAGCTGCACGCCAAGTACACGCTGTTCGCCGAAGGAGCGCGGGGTCACCTGACCAAGCGGATGAAGGCGCATTTCGCGCTCGATGCGAAAAGCGAGCCGCAAGTCTATGGCCTTGGAATAAAGGAGTTGTGGGACATTCCTGCCGAACGGCATCAGCCGGGCCGGGTAGTGCACACGCAAGGTTGGCCGCTGTCGGAGAGCGACACCTGGGGCGGGGGGTTTTTATACCACCAGGCGAATGGACAGGTGGCGCTCGGGTTCGTGACCGCGCTCGACTACGCCAATCCTTACGTCAGCCCGTTCGAGGAATTCCAGCGCTGGAAGCAGCACCCGGCGATCCGCGCGGTGATCGAGGGTGGCAAGCGCGTGGCTTACGGCGCGCGAGCGATCAACGAGGGCGGCTGGCAAAGCGTGCCGAAGCTGGCGTTCCCCGGCGGCGCGCTGATCGGCTGCGCGGCCGGGTTCGTCAACGTGCCGCGGATCAAGGGCACCCATACGGCGATGAAGAGCGGCATGCTCGCCGCCGAAGCGGTGGCCGCCGCGTTCGCGAGCGGGCGCGAGAGGGCCGAGCTGTCCGAGTACGATCAAGCCGTCCGCTCTAGCTGGATCGCCGACGAGCTCGAGCTGGTGAAAAACGCCCAGCCGCTGGTGGCGAAGTTCGGCGGCGCGCTCGGCACCCTGTTTGCCGGCGCCGACATGTGGCTGCGCACGCTCAAGCTGCGACTGCCATTCACGATGAAGCACCACACCGACGCCGAGACCACGCGGCGGGCGGACCTCTACCAGCCGATCGTCTATCCCAAGCCCGACGCCAGGATCAGCTTCGACCGGCTCTCGTCGGTGTTCCTTTCGGGTACCAACCACCTCGAGGACCAGCCCTGCCACCTGGTGCTCAAGGACCCGACGGTGCCCGAGCGGATCAACTGGCCGCTCTACGCCGGGCCCGAGGCGCGTTACTGTCCGGCCGGGGTCTACGAATTCGTCGGCGCCGAAGAAGGCGAGCCCCACTTGGTGATCAACGCCCAGAACTGCGTCCACTGCAAGACTTGCGACATCAAGGACCCGACCCAGAACATCGAATGGGTCACGCCCGAAGGCGGCGGCGGGCCCAACTACCCGAACATGTGATGCGCGAAACCGCCTACGCGAAGATCAACCTCGCGCTGCATGTGCGCGGCAATCGCGCGGACGGCTATCACGAGCTCGAAACGCTGTTCGCCTTCGTTGACGCCGGTGACGAGTTGACGGCACGACGCAGCGACCGAGATGAGTTGACGGTTGTCGGCGAATTCGCCTCACAACTGACTGATCCATTTGGAAATCTCGTCGCGAAGGCTTTGACGTCGTTGCCTCATACGGGCGGGCTGGCGGTGGTGCTGGAAAAGAACTTGCCGGTTGCCGCCGGGCTCGGTGGTGGTTCCGCCGACGCGGGCGCGGTGTTCCGAATTGTGCGGGAAGAATTCGGCCTGCCCGACGACTGGCGCGCGCGGGCGGCGAAGCTCGGCGCCGATGTGCCAGCTTGCGTGGAAAGCGTCGCCTGCCTTGGGCGCGGGACGGGGACCGATCTGGAGCCGATCGAGAACGACTGGGTCGGCACCCAGGTTCTGCTGGTCAATCCGCGCGCGCCGCTCGCCACTTCCGCGGTCTTCGCTGGCTGGAATCGCGAAGATCGCGGGCCGCTGCCTGAGGGGACTGTTTCGCAGATCGCGACGGCGGGCCGCAACGACCTCGAAACGGCGGCGATCTCGCTCTGTCCGCCAATTGCCGATGTGCTCGCCGCCTTGCGGCAAACCGATGCCGATCTCGTCCGCATGAGCGGTTCCGGAGCGACCTGCTTCGCGCTCTACCGAAGTCATGAAGTCATTCAGAATGCAGCGGAAAAGCTCGCTTCCGAGCATCCCGGCTGGTGGCAGATGCAGGGCAAGTTGCGATGATTTGTGAGGAAGCGTTCTGCATTGCGGGCGAGCCCCGGAACGGAGGAATCCTGGTCGTTTCCGACCATGCCTCGAACCGCGTGCCCGAGGACATCGACCTCGGCATCGACCGGGCGCTATTGGACGAGCACGTCGCCATCGACATCGGCGTCGCCGGAGTGGCGCAGGGGATAGCCGAGCGGCCCGGATTCGCGGCGTTCCTCGCTAACGTCAGCCGCCTGGTATGCGACTGCAACCGCGACGAGGACGCGCCGGCGGTCGTTCCCCATTCGAGCGACGGTCACGCAATTCCCGGGAACCTGTTCGATGTCGAGGGCCGCGAGGACAGGCTTGAACGCTTCTTTCGGCCGTATCATGACGCGCTCGCCGGGCTCCTCGAGCGTGCCCCGCCGCGCCTGATCGTCTCGCTGCACAGCTTCACGCCGTCGCTCACCAGCCGCCCAGAGGAGCAACGGCCCTGGCATTGCGGGGTGCTCTACAACGCCGACGAACGTGGCGCGCGCCTGGCGATCCCGCTGCTGGAGGCGGAAGGGCTGATGGTCGGCGACCAGCAGCCCTATTCGGGCAAGTTGCTCAACGCGACGATGAACCGACACGCCGAGGCCCACGGGCGGCCTTATTTCGGGATCGAGATCCGCCAGGACCTGATCGGCGACGCGGCCGGGCAGGCTGCGTGGGCCGAGCGGCTGGCGCGCATTGCCAACAGGGTTGCGCTCGACCTGCCATGAGGGCAGGGCGCTCGCGCAATTTATCGTATCATGGAACCCCGATGAGCAATCGTTTCGACAAGTCCCGTCTGCCCAGCCGGCACGTTTCGGTCGGCCCCGAGCGCGCGCCCCATCGCAGCTATTATTATGCGATGGGCCTGACCGAGGAAGAGATCGCCCGACCCTTCGTGGGCATCGCCTCCGCCGGCAACGACAGCGCCCCGTGCAACACCACGCTGAACGCGCAGGCCGATATTTGCCGCGTGGGTGTGGAGCAAGGCGGGGGAATGCCGCGGCGGTTCAACACGATCACCGTGACCGATGGTATCGCCATGGGCCACCAAGGCATGAAAAGCTCGCTTGCCAGTCGCGAGGTGATCGCGGATTCGATCGAGCTGTCGATGCGCGGGCACTGCTACGACGCGCTGGTCGGCTTCGCCGGCTGCGACAAGAGCCTGCCGGGCATGATGATGGCGATGCTGCGGCTCAACGTGCCGTCGATCTTCGTCTACGGCGGCTCGATCCTCCCCGGCCGTTTCCATGACAAGGACGTCAGCGTTAAAGACGTGTTCGAGGTGGTCGGTCGCTACGCCGCTGGTGCCTGCCCGCTGAGCGAACTGATCGCGCTCGAGAAGGTCGCCTGCCCGGGCCACGGCGCGTGCGGTGGGCAATATACCGCCAACACCATGGCCTGCGTGGGTGAGGCCATCGGATTATCGTTGCCAAACAGCAATATGGTCCCGGCTCCTTACGAAAGTCGTGAGGATATTGCGATCGCCGCGGGCCGCCAGGTGATGATCTTGCTCGAGCGCAACATCCGCCCGCGCGACATCTGCACCCGCGAGGCGTTCGAGAACGCCGCGCGGATCGTCGCCGCGACCGGCGGCTCGACCAACGGCGCGCTGCACTTGCCGGCGATGGCGCACGAGGCGGGAATCGAGTTCGACCTGTTCGACGTCGCCGAGATTTTCAAGACCACGCCCTATTGCGCCGACCTCCAGCCCGGCGGGCAATACCTCGCGCGCGACATGTACGAGGCCGGCGGCGTCTACATGCTGATGAAGACGATGCTCGCCGAAGGCCTGCTTCACGGCGATTGCCTGACGGTGACGGGCAGGACGCTTGGCGAGAACATCGACGAGGTCACCTGGAACCCCGACCAGCAGGTGATCTACGACGCGAAGACGCCGATCACCCCCACCGGCGGCGTGGTCGGCCTGAGCGGCTCGCTCGCGCCCGACGGGGCGATCGTCAAGGTCGCCGGCATGCACCGCCTGCAATTCTCCGGCCCGGCGCGGGTGTTCGACTGCGAAGAGGACACTTTCGTTGCCGTCGAGAACCGCGACATCCGCGAAGGTGAGGTCATCGTCATCCGCTACGAAGGCCCCAAGGGCGGCCCGGGCATGCGCGAGATGCTCTCGACCACCGCGGCGCTGTATGGCCTGGGCATGGGCGAGAAGGTCGCGCTGATCACCGACGGGCGCTTTTCGGGCGCCACGCGCGGCTTTTGCATCGGCCACGTCGGCCCCGAAGCGGCCGACGGCGGACCGATCGCGCTGGTAGAGGACGGCGATATTATTTCGATCGACGCCGAAGCCGGGACGATCGAGATCGAAGTCGCTCCCGAAGTGCTCGAACAGCGGCGCGCGGTCTGGCAGCCGCGCCGAAACGACTACCAGTCGGGCGCGTTGTGGAAGTACGCCCAGCAAGTCGGCCCGGCGCGCAAGGGCGCGGTAACGCACCCCGGCGCGGCGGCGGAAACCCACGTCTATGCGGACATCTGACGCCGTTTTGCCTACCTGCAGCCAGGTCCTCACCGTGGCGCAGATGCGCGCCGCCGAAGAGGCGCTGATTGCGGGCGGCGACACGGTCGACAGCTTGATGCAGATCGCCGGCGGGGGCGCCGCCGAATGGGTCTGGCGCGTCGCCGCCGGGCGTCCGGTGACCGTGCTGTGCGGACCCGGCAACAACGGGGGTGATGGCTACGTGATCGCAGAGGCCTTGCGGCGGCGCGGGCTGGCAGTGACGGTCGTCGCGCCGATGGAGCCGAAGACGGGCGCCGCGCAACGGGCCAGAGCCGCTTACGGCGGAACCTTGGCCGAAGGCGGCAAGGGCGGCGTGTTCGTCGACTGCCTGTTCGGAAGTGGACTCACGCGGCCGCTTGGGGCGGAGTTTGCCGACCTTGTGCGCGAGCTTGCGCGCCATCATCACTATCGCGTCGCGATCGACTTGCCGAGTGGCGTCGCGAGCGACAGCGGAGCGCTCCTCGACGAGGACCTGCCCCATTACGGCCTGACCGTGGCTCTCGGCGCGTGGAAATTCGCGCACTGGCTCATGCCGGCGATGGAGCGGATGGGCGACCGACGGCTGGTGGCGATCGGCGTGGATGCCGTTGGCGGCGCGGCGACCCTGCTCGCTCGCCCCCGTTTCGCCGCGCCCCCCGCCGATGCTCACAAGTACACGCGCGGACTGGTGCTCGTCGTCGGCGGCGGAATGGCCGGCGCGTCGATGCTCGCCTGCGAAGGAGCGCTGAGAGCGGGCGCCGGCGCGGTGCGGCTCTCGTCGACGCATCCGCACCCTTCGGTGGCGCCGGATGTCGTGCTCAAGGACCAGCCGCTGGCGGAACTGCTCGAAGAGAAGCGAACCAATGCTGTGCTCGTCGGCCCTGGTCTTGGCCTGGACGACGGGGCCAAAGAACGCCTCGCGAGCGTTCTGCAGGCCGATTTGCCGACCGTCGCCGATGCCGACGCCCTCACGCTGCTTACGCCCAACCTGATCGAGAGGCGCTCGGCCGCGCTGATTCTGACGCCGCACGCCGGTGAGATGGACCGCCTGGCCACGAGCTTCGCCATCGAGGCTGAGGGCAAAGTCGCTCGGGCCCAGGCACTGGCAGGGGCGGCGCGGGCGGTGGTGGTCGCCAAAGGGCCCGACACGGTGATCGCAACACCCGATGGGCGTGTCGTCCTTGCGCCTTCGCCGAGCAGCTGGCTCGCTGTCGCCGGCACGGGGGATGTCCTGGCGGGAGCGATCGCGAGCCGCCTCGCAGCCATTCACGATCCGTTCGATGCCGCTTGCCAAGCGGTCTGGCTGCACGGCGAGGCCGCGCGACTGGCCGGCCCGGCGTTCCTCGCTTCCGAACTGGCCAAGGCGGTCTCTCGCGCTTACGCCGCGGCGCTGTGAACGAGCCCGAAGAGATCGTCCGCGTCGCCGCCAAGGGCGACGGCGTCACCGCTTCGGGGCGGCACGTGGCGTTTTCGGCACCGGGCGACACCGTCGGCTCCGACGGCGCATTGTTGCCAGGGCCGCACCACGCCGTCCCGCCGTGCCGCCACTTCGGTACTTGCGGCGGGTGCCAGCTGCAGCATCTGGATGAGCAGTCGCTGGCGGCCTTCGCGCGTGACCGCGCGGTCAATGCGGCCGAGGGGCAGGGGCTGGTGCCCGAAACTATCGCGTCGGTGCACCTCTCGCCACCGCGCACCCGCCGACGCGCGACCTTGCACGCGACCAACGGGGGCGGCCGGCCGCTAATTGGGTTTCGCGAGGCGGGCTCGCACCGGATCGTCGACATGCGCGAATGCCATGTGCTGGCGCCCGAGCTGTTCGCGCTTGTCGAGCCGCTGCGGCGGACGCTCGGCGGCCGGCGCGGGAAATATGCCTTGAACATCGAGCTGACGTTGACCGACCAGGGCGTCGATTGCGCGGTTTCGGGCATGGAGATCGAAGGGTTGGAGCAAACCGAGGGGCTGCTCGAGTTCTGCCGCGAGCAGCGGCTTGCCCGGCTGATGCTCGATCAGGGATATGGACCCGAGACGTTCTGGGAGCCCGAACCTGTAACCGTGACGCTGTCGGGCGTGCCGGTGGCGTTCCCGAGCGGTGCGTTCCTCCAGGCAACGCGCGATGGACAGGAAGCGCTCACCGGGGCGGCGTCCGATTGGCTCACCGGCGCCGCAAGGGTGGCGGATCTCTTTTCGGGTCTCGGGACCTTTGCCTTTGCGCTCGACGCCCCGGTCGTCGCGGCCGAAGCCGCGCGTGAGGCACACCTCGCCTGCCGGCAGGCGGCGGCGCGGGCGAAACGGCCGATCGAAGCGGTGCACCGCGACCTGTTCCGCAATCCGATGCGAGGCGACGAGCTGCGCGGTTTCGACGGAGTGGTGGTCGATCCGCCGAGGGCAGGCGCGCGCGAGCAGGTCGCACAGATCGCCTCGAGCGGTGTGGCGCGGGTGGTCTACATCAGCTGCAATCCGTCGAGCTGGGCCCGTGATGCGGCTACCCTGGTGGCCGCCGGGTACCGTCTCGTCGAGTTGCGCCCAGTCGGCCAGTTCCGCTGGTCGACCCATGTCGAGCTGGCGAGTTTATTCGTCCGTTAGCGCCGAGAGAACGTGCCCGATCAGCCACTCGTGCGAGCCCTCGTCGGAATAAGCGTGATCGGCTCCGGCGCAGCGCTGGAGCCGGGGATCGTTCGGGTCCCAGCCGGCCAGGAAGGCCTGCCCGGTCCGATCGCGCTCGGCGATCAGCAACCGCACAGGCCCGGCGAAGCGAGCCAGGCCCTGCGTCATCATCTCGGCCAAGCCGCTTGGGGCTGGCTGCCTGGTTGAGGCGCTAACGAGGCCGCGGGCGAGCTTCGCCAGGTTCACCTTGCCGGTGAAGAGACGCAGCAGTTCGCGCGGATTCTTCAGCTTCTCGGCATAGCGCGCGCGGATGGCCGAGGGCGGCGGCGGGGCGTCGGAACGATCGTTCTCGAAAGTCCACGGATTGGACAGCACGAGCCCATCGAAGCCCGCGCCGCCCGCCAGCATCAGCGCGCTCGCGGCGTCGCAATTGCCGAACGCGATCACCCGCTCGAGCGCCGGGCAATGCGCGCGGAATGCCGCGAGCGCGGCCGCGATATCCTCGGCCGAGTGGCGGAAGCCAAAGTTAACGCCCTCGCTGTCGCCTACGCCGCGGCGATCGAAGCGCAGCACGGGGTGGCCGGCGGCGGAAATGCGCGAGGCAAGCTCGGCCTGGCTTGAGAAAGCCCCGGCGCGGATTTCGTTGCCGCCGGTGACGATGAGCAGCCCGTTGACCGCCGCGGCTTCATCCAGGGTCGCGGCGAGGGCACTTCCCCCACAGGCGAACGTGAAATGCCGCCGGTTCACGCGAGGAGCTCCACCGCGATGATCGCTGCCAATGCATCGGCTTGCCTGGAATCGTGGTCGGGCTCGGCGCGAAGCCACAGACCGGCGCCGCCGAGGTCCCCTTGCGCGACATCGCGCTGTTGAGCCGCCTGCGGCAGGTCGGCTGCCTCGAGATCCCCGATCATCGCTGCCCCAAGGCGGTAGCCGCCCAGCTCCAGCCCGCGGTCGCGCCCCTCGGCAAGCAGCGCTTCGCGGTTCTCGTCGCGGCCTGCTTCGCGTGAGGACAGGACGCGGGCGCAAAGCAGTCCGCGAAGCTGCGAGCTGCCCGCAAGCGGCGCGTAGCGCCAACCCGGCAGCGCCTCGGGCGCGACCATTGCTCCGGCGCGCACGGCCAGGACGTGCGTGGCCGAAAAATACGCCGAGGCCTCCGCTGCCTCGGCGCGCCAGCTCGCGAGCGTCTGAGCCTCGAGAGGTGCGAGGCTTTCGTTGCAGCCGGGCAAGTCGGGGAGGAAGCTGTCGACGCCCGCACCGTCGAGCCGACGCATGACCTCGACGGCGAAGTGCCGCAGCTTGTTGCTCTCGTCGAACCAGGCGGGCAGCACCAGCACGCGGCGCGAGCGGTGCTTGTCGAACGCCAAGGCGTATTCCTCGCCCGCGGGGCTGGGCCAGGCGGCGATCACGGCCCGTCGCTCAGCCGCGCTTGGCCTGCACGAAGGTCAGCAGCGCGCCGTAGGTCTCGAGCATCTCGCCGTCGACCTCGTCGTCCTCGATGACGATGCCAAGCCGGTCCTCGACTTCGGTCAGCAGGCCGGCGACCGCCATCGAGTCCAGTTCGGGCAGGTGACCGAACAGCCCGGTCTCGGGCGTGAACGCGGCGACGCGGTCGGCGGCGAGTCCAAGGACGTCCTGCAGCACCCCGCGAAGCACGGAATCGGTGTCGCTCGCCGCGGCGTGGCTGCTCATGCTTGTATCCCCATCGAAAAGCGCGCGAGCGTTAGCCATGCGTCTTGCCGGAGACAAGCGCGCGCAGCCGAGCCTTGGCCATCGTCGGCCAGTTGCGCGGATCGTTCTTCCGCCAGCACTGCAGCCGGTAACGTTCGCGCGCCTCGTCCATCCAGTCGCGCTTGTAGCCGTCGTCGCCGGTGCCGAAGTCGACCAGCTTCACACCGTCGCGATCGATCACGTGCTCCATCAGGGCGGCGGTCAGCGTGGTCCCGGGCGAGAGCGGCTTGGCGCTTTCCCGGTGGGCGAGCTTGTGGATGTACGCGGTGCCGTCTTCCACCGTCCAGAACTGCGCCGCCACAGATTCGCCGTTGTGGCGCGCAACGGCGAGACGAATCCGGCCGGCTGTCCCCTCGGCCTCGGCGAAGGCGCGCAGCAGTGCCGGATCGCCTTCCTCGGGTTTCCAGCTTTCGGCGTAGATCGATTCGTAAGAGTGCCAGATATCTTCATCAAATTGCTCGACGATCTGGACGTCGACTTTCTTGGCCTTGCGCTTGAGCGTGGTTCGCAGCGGCCCGGGACGACTGTCGAGATAAGTCCGATAGTCGCGGCCGTCGACCGGCAGGACCCGATTGGTGTCGCAGGGCTCGCAAGCGATCAGCCAGCCAGCGCGCACGAAGATACGTTGCAGCTGGCGGGCGGTGCCATCCTCGTCCGGCAACCTGTCGAGCACGACATGAGAGGTCTGCCTGGCAAGTGCCTCGGCAAGGGCGATCAGCAGGCTGTCCACCGAGCCGTAGGGTGTCGCCAGCGGGCGCCAACTGAAGGCGTACCAGTTGAGCATTGATTCGAGCCGCCGGCCCTTGCGGCGCAGCGGCAGTACCACGGCGCCCGACGCGTCCTCGGCCAAGGCGAACAAGGGTCGCGGCTCGGCAGCTTCGAGCCGTTCGAACCACTCGCGGCGAGCAAATGGCCCGGCGGCCGCAAGCGGCTGCGCTTGCACATCTTTAATAGTGGCGTGATAGCTGATCGCCGTCACCGAACTGTCCCCCTGCGGAGCCTTATGTCCCTGCCGCTCGATCCCGTGGCCCATCCGCTCGACCATCTCGCCGAACGCGGGCGCGATGACGATCCGGCGCTCGTTCTGCGCGAGGAAGGGCTTAGCTACAAGGCCTTAAGAACCCGTATTGGCCAACTGGCGAGCTGGCTCGCGAGCCAGGGAGCCGAGCCCGGGGCGCGGGTGGCGAGCTGGGCGGCGAAAGGCGAGCTGACGTGCCTGCTGCCGCTGGCGGCGGCGCGCGCGGGGCTGGTGCACGTGCCGATCAACCCGCTCCTCAAGCGCGCACAAGTGGCGCACATCGTCAGCGACAGCGGGGCGAAGCTGCTGATCGGGACGCAAGCCCGGCTCGACAGCCTCGAACCTGCGGATGTGCCCTCGGCCTGTTCGGTCTTCGAGGAAGGTGCCACGATCGGCGCCTCGCGCGGAATGGGGGAAATGCCACCGTCCGCCGCAGATCCCGAGGCGCTCGCCGCGATCCTCTACACCAGCGGTTCGACCGGGCGGCCGAAAGGCGTTATGCTCAGTCATGCCAACTTGTGGCTCGGGGCGGTCAGCGTCACGCAATATCTCGGGCTCGAGCGCGACGATGTGGTGCTCGCCGTGCTGCCGCTGTCGTTCGACTACGGGCAGAACCAGCTGCTTTCGGCCTGGTATGCCGGCGCCAGCGCGGTGCCGCTCGATTATCTCGCCCCGCGTGACGTCACGAAGGCTTGCGCGCGCTACGGGGTGACCACGCTGGCGGCGGTGCCGCCGTTGTGGGTTCAATTGGTCGAGCAGGATTGGCCGGCGGAGGCAGTGACGCCAATGCGGCGCCTGACGAACAGCGGCGGCGCGCTGACCACGGACCTGGTGCGCGGGCTGCGCGGACTGTTCCCGCAGGCGCGCCTGTTTCCGATGTACGGCCTGACCGAAGCGTTCCGTTCGACTTATCTCGACCCCTCGCTGGTCGATTCGCATCCGACCTCGATGGGCAAGGCGATTCCGTTCGCCGAAGTCCTGGTGATCGGCGACGATGGCCGCGTAACCGCGCCGGGCGAGGAGGGCGAACTGGTCCACTGCGGCCCGCTCGTGGCGCAGGGCTACTGGCAGGACGCGGCGCGCACCGCCGAGCGGTTCAAGCCCGCTCCCGAAGAGTCGGAATATCGAGGCGTGGCCGTGTGGTCGGGGGATCGCGTGCAGCGTGATGCTGACGGGCTGCTCTACTTCGTCGGGCGGCGTGACGCCATGATCAAGAGCGCCGGCAACCGCATCAGCCCGCAGGAGATCGAGGAGGCGGCGCTGGCTACGGGGCTTGTTTCCGAGGCTGCCGCGGTCGGCGTGAAGGACGAGCGGTTGGGGCAATCCGTGCTGCTGGTGGTACGCGGAAACGGCGATAACGAGGGGCTCAAGGCGGCGCTGAAGCGCGACCTGCCCAATTTCATGCAGCCGCACGAGATCCGCTGGGTCGAACGGATGCCACTCAATCCCAACGGCAAGGTCGACCGAGCGGCACTGCAGGCGGAGATGGTGGCGTGAAGCCGCTGGGTCCGATCCCCGCCGGCTTCGACGTCATCGATGGCGAGCTGGCCATCGGCGGCTGCCCGGCAAGCGCATTGGTCGAGGAAGCCGGAGGGACGCCGCTGTTCATTTATTCGGCGGACTTGATCCGCCGCCGCGTGGCCGATCTGCGGTCGGTCATGCCCGAACGACTGCACGTCCATTATGCCATGAAGGCAAATCCTTACGGGCCAGTTCTTGAATTGATGGGAACTCTCGTGGATGGCTTCGACATCGCCTCGGGCGGTGAGCTTCGGACGGCCCTGGCGGCCGGCCTCTCCGCGGAGCGGATCAGCTTTGCCGGCCCGGGCAAGCGCGATGAGGAACTGGCGGCGGCGATCTTCGCGGGCGTGACGCTCAACCTCGAATCCGAGGCTGAGGCTGGCCGAGCGCTGGCGATCGCCGAGCGGCACGGCGCGACGCCGCGCCTGGCGATCCGGGTCAATCCCGATTTCGAGCTACGCGGCTCGGGAATGAAGATGGGCGGCGGCGCGAAGCCGTTCGGACTCGATGCCGAGCGCGTGCCGGCGCTGGCGCGGGAGGTGATCGCCGCGGGCGCGGAATGGCGCGGGCTGCATATCTTCGCCGGCAGCCAGGCGCTCGACGCCCAGGCGATAATCGAGACGCAGGGCAACGTGCTCACGCTCGCGGCTGCTCTCAGCGAGGAGATCGGTGTTGCACTTCCCCACCTCAACATGGGCGGCGGCTTCGGCATTCCCTATTTCCACGGCGACCGGCCGCTCGACATCGCCGCCGTCGGCGCGGCGCTGGACGACCGGTTTGCGGCCTTGCCCGATGCGCTGGTGTCAACCGAGTTCGCCATCGAGCTCGGCCGCTATCTCGTCGGCGAAGCGGGGGTCTACCTGACCCGCATCGTCGACCGGAAGGTGAGCCACGGCGCGGTCTATCTCGTTACCGACGGCGGTCTGCATCACCAGTTGGCCGCGTCGGGCAATTTCGGCACGGTCGTCCGCCGCAATTATCCTGCGGCGATCGCCAGTGGCTTTGCCGCCGAGCCGGTTGAGGAAGCGAACATCGTCGGCTGCCTGTGCACCCCGCTCGACCGGCTCGCCGACCAGGCACTGCTGCCCCATGCCGAGGCCGGCGACCTCGTCGCGATCTTCTGTGCAGGGGCCTACGGCGCCTCCGCCAGCCCCGCGGCATTTCTCGGCCAGGGCCCGGCGCGCGAAGTGCTCGTTTAGGCCTTCGAGGCCACCCGTCCCGCATCGGGACAGCCCGCCAAATCCCCGGAATTGCTAGGCTTTTCAGGCCTAAGGCTAACGCATTGTTCACCCTTTTCGGGGACAACGCGCTTCAGTTTTACGGGCAGTTGGTCGGCTGCGCCTGATTGCATTCCGGTCGCTGCCGAACAGGGTCAGGGTTGTTCGCAATGTTCAAAATGCAGGTCGCTCGTCTCGTCGCTGCCAGCGCCGCGGCCAGTCTCACGTTGGCCGGCTGCGCCAGCGCGCCCGGCGGCCAGTTGCCGCCGGCGAGCTTCGTCGCCATGCAGGAAGGGCCGGGCGAGGATTACGTCATCGGCCCGCTCGACGAGCTGACGATCACTGTCTGGCGCAACGACGAGCTCGGCGCGAAGACGCAGGTGCGGCCCGACGGGCGCATCACGACGCCGCTGGTTCCCGACATGCCGGCCGTCGGCAAGACCCCGACGATGCTGGCGCAGGATATCCGCCTGCAGCTTTCGCAGTACATCACCGAGCCGCTGGTGACGGTGATGGTCGACAAGTTCTCCGGCACCTTCAGCCAGCAGATTCGCGTCGTCGGAGCCACGGAGAAGCCGGCCTCGCTGCCTTACCGCGCGAACATGACCGTGCTCGATGCGATGATCGCGGTCGGCGGGCTCGGCGAATTCGCCAGCGGCAACCGCGCCAAGCTGGTCCGCTTCGACAAGCAGCAGGGCAAGCAGAAGGAATACGCCGTTCGCCTCAATGACTTGCTCAAAAAGGGCGACACCAGCGCCAATGTGATGCTGCAGCCGGGCGATGTGATCATCATTCCCGAAAGCATGTTCTAGGTGACCGAGCTGCTCCAGGAAGCGCGGGTCGCGCTGTGGACGATCTGGAACCGCCGCTGGCTCGCGCTCGGCGTCGCCTGGGGCGTGTGCGTGCTCGGTTGGCTGGTCGTCGCGCTGATCCCCAATTCCTACCAGTCGGAAGCGCGCATCTTCGTCCAGCTCGACGACATGCTCGCCGACCAGATCGGTATTACCGCCGCGGCGCGCGACAAGGACATCGAGCGTATCCGCCAGACGCTGACCAGCTCGGTCAACCTCGAGAAGATCGTCCGCTCGACCAGGCTCGGCGACACCGTCAGTAACCCGAGCCAGATGCAGACCGCGGTCGCCGGGCTGACCAAGAGCATCAAGATGGTCGCCGAGGGCGATCCGGGAAGCCATGTGTTCAAGATCACCGCGACCAGCGGCCGCCGTGACTTGTCCGATGCCGACAACGCACAGCTGTCGCAGGACATCGCCCAGCAGCTGATCGACATTTTCAAGGAACAGAACCTCGGCGGTTCGCGCGGCGAGCTGCGCGACACCATCTCATTCATGGACCAGCAGCTGGCCGAGCGCAGCAAGCAGCTCGAGGACGCCGAGCAGCGGCGCCTGGCGTTCGAATCGAAATACCCCGATCTGGCCGGCGGCACCGATGCGATCATCTCGCAGCTCAACGGCTACCGCGCCGAGCTGCGCAACGTCGAAGCCGACCGCGCCGCGGCGCAAAGCGCGCTGGCCGCGATCGACGGGCAGATGGCGAGCACGCCCAAGACCCTCGACACCCCCGGAAACGGCGGGCCCAAGGCCGCGCTGGCGCAAGCCCGCGCCAACCTCTCCGCCTTGCAGGCGCGCGGGCTCACCGACAGCCACCCCGATGTAATCGCGGCGCAGAAGCAGATCGCCGCCCTGGGCAAGCAGGCGCAAGGCCCGGGCGGCGACTACGGCACGCCGAATCCGGCGTACGGCTCGCTGCAGTCGATCCGCGTCGAGCGCCAGGCGACCGTCGAGGCGCTGACCTCGCGCGCCGCGGCGCTGCGCCAGCAGATCATGACCGTCGAGGCGAACCAGGCGCAGGCGCCGGCGGTGGCGGGCGAGGCCAAGCAGATCAGCCGCGATTACGAGGTGCTCAAGGCGCAGTACGACAAGCTCCTCGCCGACCGCGAGGAGCTGCGACTGCGCGGCCAGGTCGAGACCGAGCACAGCTCGGTGAAGTTCAACGTGATCGATCCGCCCAGCACTCCGCGCAAACCGGCGGCGCCGAACCGGCCGCTGCTGCTGTTCGGCGTGCTGTTCATCGGCATCGCGGCCGGCTGCGGGGTCGCCTACGCGGCCAGCAAGGTGCGCGCGACGTTCGCCACTGCGGGCAAGCTCGAGACGACCTTCGGATTGCCGGTGATCGGCACGGTGTCGCTGGCGATGACCGATGCCGGCCGCGCGCTGGCGAAAAGGAAGCGCAAGCTGTTCATGGCCGCGGCGGGAAGCCTCGGCGGCCTGTTCGTCGTGCTGCTCGCGGCCGAGTTCGTCCAGCGGGGGATGATCGCATGACCGAACAGAGCAAGATCCCGCTGCCCGCCGAGGGCAAGTCGCTGTTCGAGCGCGCCGAGGAGCTGTTCGGCTTTGATGGCTTTGCCGCTCCGCCGGTGCCCGAAGGGGTCGCCGATGCCGTGGTCAAGCGGCCGTCGCGCAAGGGAGCTTCGCCGCCCGCCGAACCTCGACCGTTCGATCATACGTCTGCGTTATCGGAAGCGCCGTCGCCGGCCATCCAAGTGGCGGAACCCGCGCCTGAGCCGGAGCTCGAGGCCATTCGATTCTCCGGCTCGCCCAAAGCCATCGACCGCGCGCGCCTGGCGGAACAGAGCCTGATCCAGCCCGAGGGCAAGATCACTGCGCTGCTCGAGGAATTCCGCATCGTGAAGCGGCAGCTGCTGCTTTCCGCGCGCGCCGCTCGGCGCGCCGGCAGCGGAGTCCGCGCGCAGCGAGTGCTGGTTTGCTCGCCGCTGCCGGGTGAGGGCAAGACCTTCTGCGCGACCAATCTCGCGCTTGCGATCGCCGCCGAGAAGGACAGCGAAGTCCTGCTGGTCGATGCCGATTTCGCCAAGCCGTCGATCCTTTCGACGCTCGGCTTGCCCGCCGGACGCGGGTTGATGGACGCGCTGGCCGACGCGACGATCCGGGTCGAGGAATGCGTCATCGCCACCGACGTTCCGGGCCTGTTCGTGCTGCCGGCAGGCAGCACGACCAATTCCGACAGCGAATATCTCGCCAGCGCTCGCACGGCCGAAGTGCTCGATCGCCTGACGCAGGGCGCGCCCAATCGGATGGTGATTTTCGATTCGCCGCCGGCGCTGGCAGCATCGCCCGCGGCCGAGCTCGCCAAGCACGTCGGCCAGGCGCTGGTCGTCGCCCGCGCCGACATGACCGGGCAATCCGCGCTCGAAGACGCGCTGTCGCTCCTGTCGAGCTGCCCGGACATCAAACTGCTGCTCAATGCCGTGCATTTCAGCCCGAGCGGGCGCCGCTTCGGCACCTATTACGGCTACGGGGAGTAACGCGGATGCGCGCCCCCCGCCATCTTCTCGCCTTCGGACTGGCGGCGCTCGCGCTGCCGGGGACCGCCTGGGCCGGCAGCGAGGCCTCGAAAGGCGTGCATCCGGGGCCGCACACCACGGTGACGCCGTACATCGAGGCCGACCAGGTGCTCGCTTCCGAACTCTCGCCGGGCAACGACATCGTCACTTACACGAGCCTTGCCGGGGGCGTTGACGCCACCGTGGTCGGGCGCAATTCCGCGGTTTCCGCCTCGGTCCGTTACGAGCGCCACATCGATGAAAGCAGCGGCGGCAGCGACGGCGACACCGTCAGCGGCGTGGTTCGCGCCTCGGTTTCGCTGGTGCCGCACGCGGTAACGGTCGAGGCCGGTGCGCTCGCCTCGCGGGCGAATTTCGACGGCGACGGCAAGGCGTTCGCCGGCGGGCTCGTCGGGCACGACAGCACCAGCGGACAGATCTACTCGGCTTACGTCGGACCTTCGGTCCAGACTCAACTGGGCGACCTGCAGGTCGAGGGGCATTACCGCTTCGGTTATACCAAGGTCGAGGAGCCCGACACGCTCGCCACCGGCACCGGCGTGGTTCCGGTCGACCTCGCGGACGAGACCACCACACACAACGCCCAGGCGCGGGTCGGCTTCCGTCCGAACACCGTGCTGCCGGTCGGCGTCGGCGTCGGCGGAATGTGGAACGAGCAGGACGTCGCCAACCTCGACCAGCGCGTGCGCGATCGCAATGTGCGCGGCGACGTCACCGTGCCGGTGAGCCCGACGCTCGCGCTCGCCGGCGGCGTCGGTTACGAGGACGTCGAAGTCTCGAGCCGCGACGCCAAGCGCGACGCGGGCGGCAATCCGGTGATCGGTAAGGATGGCCGCTACGTCACCGATCACGGCGCGCCGCGCACGATCGCCTACCAGACCGACGGGTTGATCTGGGACGCCGGAGTGATGTGGCGCCCGAGCAGGCGCACCTCGCTCGAGGCGTTTGTCGGCCGGCGCTACGATTCGACGACCTACTACGGCAGCTTCGCCTACGCGCCCAACTCGCGCGAGAGCGTCAACGTTTCGGTCTACGACGGAATCAGCAGCTTCGGCGGTGTGATTACCGACCGCCTCGCCGGGCTGCCGGCGGAATTCACCGCAGTTCGCAACGCGCTGTCGGGCGATATCGGCGGCTGCGTCGCCAGCCTGAAGGGCGGCAGCTGCATCGGCGGCGCGCTCGGCTCGCTCCAGTCGCTCGCTTTCCGCAGCCGCGGAGTCTCGGCCTCGTACGCGGTCAACATGGGTCGCACCACGGCAGGGCTCGGCTTCGGATACGACCGTCGCAAGTTCATCGCCGCACCGGGCACCGTGCTCGCCTCGGCCGACGGCGTGGTCGACGAGACCTGGTGGGGCGCGGTCTACCTGAGCACCAAGCTCGACGAGCGCTCGGGCATCCACTTCAACGCCACCGAAACGCTGTTCGGCGAGGGCTTCGACGGCAGCGGCGGGCACGCGATCGGCTACAGCGCCTCGCTCGCCTATTACCGCCAGATCATCGCCGGCCTCGCCGGCACCGCCGCCGTCGGCATCGACGGCATCAAGCAACCCAGCCTTCCCGATATCGTGTCCGCTTCGGCCCTGGCCGGCCTGCGGTACTCGTTCTGAGCCCCGGAGACTCAAGATGTTCCATGACTTCTACGGACTGACGGGCAAGCCCTTCCAGCTGACGCCGGACCCCGCGTTCTATTTCCGCAGCATTACCCATCGCAAGGCGCTGTCGTACCTCGGCTACGGCCTTGCGCAGGGCGAGGGCTTCATCGTCGTCACCGGCGAGGTCGGCGCCGGCAAGTCGACCCTCGTCGCGCACCTGATGGGCACGCTCGACCCGCAGCGGCTGGCGGTGGGTCAGATCGTCACCAGCAAGCTCGACGACGAGGAGGTCATTCACATCGTCGCGCAGAGCTTCGGGCTGGAGGTCGAGGGCCATGACAAGGCCAGCGCGCTCGGCGCGATCGAGGGCTTCCTGCACGAGCAGGCGCGCGCGGGCCGCCGCTGCCTGCTGGTAGTCGACGAATCGCAGAACCTCTCGGTGCCGGCGCTCGAAGAGCTGCGGATGCTGTCGAACTTCCAGCTCGGCAATCACCCGCTGCTGCAGACGCTGTTGCTCGGCCAGCCCGAGTTCCGCGTGACGCTGCAATCGAGCCCCGATCTCGAGCAACTGCGCCAACGGGTCATTGCCGCACACCATCTCGAGCCGATGGAGAAAGGCGAGATCGAGCCGTACATCATCCACCGCCTGGAAAAGGTCGGCTGGGACGGCAACCCGGCGTTCGACCAGCGGGTGTTCACCGAGCTTTACGAAGCCAGCGGCGGCATTCCACGGCGCGTCAACCAGATCGCCAACCGGCTGATGCTGCTCGGCGCGGTAGAGGAGCGTACGCGGATCGATTCCGCGATGCTCAAGGCGGTCCTCGACGAGATGATCGGCGAGAAGGCATTCCCCGCGGCTGCCCCCAGGCCGATGCCCAAACAGGAGCCGAAGTTCGCGCCCGTCCAGCCTTTGAGGCACGAACCGCGGCTCGACCGCGAAACGGTCGAGGCCATGCTCGCCGAGCGCGATGCAACCATCGCCGAGCTGCAGCAGGCGATCGTCGAATTGGCCGAACGCCAGGAAGACACCGTCCGCCTTGCGCTGATGCCGGAGATCGCCACGCTGCAGGAAAAGCTCGCCCGGCTCGAGGCCAAGACCTTCGAGCAGGAGCGGACCATCCGCCACACGCTGACGATGCTGATCGAGTGGATCGAAAGCGAGATGGACGAGAGCAAGGCCGCCTGACTTGAACGCCGTCTCGCTCCCTTTTCGCGCGGAACAGGGCGCGGCGGTCGTCAACGGCCTCTCCGTAGACGTCGAGGACTGGTTCCAGGTCGGCGCGTTCGAGAGCGTCATCGAGCGCGACGACTGGAACTCGCTCGCCGACCGGGTCGAGCGCAACGTGCGCGAGATTCTCGACATGTTCGACGCGGCCGAGGTCAAGGCGACGTTTTTCACGCTCGGTTGGGTGGCCAAGCGCCACGGCGGGCTCATGCGCGAGATCGTCGCCCGCGGACACGAGCTGGCGAGCCACGGCTGGGATCACGGACGAGTGTTCCGGATGGACCGCCCCGCCTTCGCCGAGGACATTTCGCGCGCCCGCAAGGTGCTCGAGGATGCCTCGGGCATGCCGATCCTCGGCTACCGCGCGCCGAGCTTCTCGATCGACCGGCGCACCCCGTGGGCATTCATGGAGCTGGCCGAACAGGGCTACCTCTATTCCTCCAGCGTCGCCCCGGTCAGCCATGATCACTACGGCTGGGCGGACGCGCCGCGCTTTGCCTTCCATCCGATCCCCGGCGTTCGACTGGTCGAGCTTCCGGTGACGACTGCCATGTTCGCCGGAAAGCGCCTGGCCGCTGGCGGCGGCGGATTCTTCCGCGTGATCCCCTACGGCTTCACTCGCTGGGCGATCCGCCAGGTCAATGGCACCGCCGGCCGGCCGGCGGTGTTCTACTTCCACCCGTGGGAGATCGACCCGGGCCAGCCGCGCGTTGCCGGCGCGCCGCTCAAGTCGCGGCTGCGGCACTATACCAACCTCGACAAGATGGCCGGCAAGCTGCGCCAGCTGGTCGGCGAGTTCGCCTGGGGGCGGATGGACTTGCTGGCTCACCGCGAAGCCGCCCGGCTCGACAGTGCGGCGACGCTATGAACGTGCCTTTCGCCCTCGCGCGCGAGTCTGTGCGTACCGTCGACTTGCGCCAACCCGACGAGACTGCGCGGATCGAAAGGTTCGTCGCCGAGATGGCCGGCAACCTGTTCCACCGCCCGGCGTGGCTGCTCGCGGCGGAGCGCGGCACTGGGCAACGGGCGCTCGGTCTGCTGGCGGAGAAGGGCGGGGCGATCAGCGGCTGGTTGCCGCTGAGTGAAGTGCATTCACCGATCTTCGGGCGCATGCTCGCCTCGAGCGGCTTTGCCGTCGGCGGCGGGGTGCTCACCGAGAGCCCGGCGACGGCGGAAAGGCTATGCCGCGCGGCCGAGGAGCTTGCGGCGCGCCTCTCCTGTCCGACGATTGAGCTGCGGGGCGGTCCGGCGCCCGAGAATTGGCACGTGAGAACGGACAGCCACTGCGGTTTCGCCGCTCCGCTCGCCGAAGACGACGAAAAGCAGTTGCTGGCCATAACCAAGCGACAGCGCGCCGAAGTGCGCAAAGGGCTGGAGCAGGACCTCGAGATACGAAAAGGGACCGGTCCAGACGGTCTCGCGGCGTTTTACGCGATGTATGCCGAAAGCGTGCGCAATCTGGGCACGCCGGCGTTCCCGCGCAAGCTGTTCGAGGCGATGCTCGACGCGCTCGACAGCGACATCCTGACAGTGTTCCACAAAGGACGGCCGGTATCGAGCGTGCTGTCGTTCTACCACGCCGGCGCGGTGATGCCTTACTGGGGCGGGGGTACGCAGGCGGCACGCCGCCTTCGCGCCAACGACCGGCTCTATTACGAGCTCATGCTTCACGCCCGTCGCCGCGGCTGCATGCGGTTCGATTTCGGCCGCTCCAAGACCGGCAGCGGACCTTGGGCCTTCAAGAAGAACTGGGGCTTCACGCCTGAGCCGCTATCCTATGCCAGCTGGACCGCACCGGGTGCCGACAAGCGCGACGCCGATCCCACCAGCGCCAGGCATGCGGCGCGGATCGCGCTGTGGCGGCGGCTGCCGCTGGCGCTGACCAACCGCCTCGGCCCGCCGATCGCGCGGGGGCTCGGGTGAGCGGAGAGATCCTCTTCCTCGCCCACCGCATCCCGTTTCCCCCGGATCGCGGCGACAAGATCCGCTCGCACCATATCTTCAAGGCGCTGGCGGAGCTGGCGCCCGTGCACGTGGCGACGTTCGCCGAGACGGCGGCGGATCGCGCACAGGAGCCGTATCTGGCCTCCCTGGCCACGAGCCATTGCCTCGTGGCGCGGAGCAGGCCGCTCCCGCTCGCGGGCGTGCAAGCGTTGCTGCAAGGCGAGCCGATCAATCTGACCGCGTTTCGCCACCGCGCGATCGCCGACTTTATCGAACGCGCGCTGCGCGAAAGACCGGTCGACACGATCTACGTCTTCTCCGGCCAGATGGGCCAGTACGTCCCGGCGGATTGGGACGGACGCCTGGTGGTCGACATGGGGGACGTCGATTCGGCGAAGTTCGAATCCTATGCTCGCGACGCCAGCTGGCCCAAGGCCCCACTCTTCGCCCGCGAGGATCGCCTCTTGCGCATCGAGGAGGAACGCCTCGCCCGCATCGCCGATCGGACACTGCTGGTCAGCGAGGCCGAGGCGGCCCTGCTGCGCTCGCGCCTGCGCGAACCCCATCGCGCGCGGATCGAAGCGCTCGGCAACGGTATCGATTTCGCCGCCTTCGATCCGGCGAAAGCCGTTCCGCATCCCGAACTCGCCGCGACGCCGGGACCGCACTTCGTGTTCACCGGGCAGATGGACTATCCGCCGAACATCGCCGCCGTGCAGCGGTTTGCGCGCATGATCCTGCCGGAAATCCGCAGGGCGCATCTCGCCGCGCAGTTCCATATCGTCGGCCGTGCGCCGACCGCCGAGGTGCGCGCGCTGGAGGGCGGGGGCGTCCGCGTGTGGGGTGAAGTCCCCGGGGTGCAACCGTTCCTCGCCGGCGCCGACCTCGTCGTGGCGCCGCTGACCATCGCTCGCGGTATCCAGAACAAGGTGCTCGAGGCGATGGCGATGGCGCGCCCGGCGCTGCTCACCACCGATGCGGCGACGGGAATTGCCGCCACCGATGGAGTTCACTTCGCGGTCGAGGACGGCGACGCCGGTTTCGTTTCGCGGGCCCTGGCCCTGCTCGGTGACCGAACGGCCGCTGCGGCGATGGGCAGGGCGGCCCGCCGCTTCGTGATCGAGACGATGAGCTGGCCGGCGATGCTGGCCCCGCTGCCGCGACTGGTGGGACGAGAGGCGAGGGTGCAGGGACGGCGCGATGCCGCATGAACTGGCCATCGCGCGAGGCCGCGCATGGCGTCAGCGCGTGCCGCCCGCGTGGCGAACGCCGCTGCTGCAACTGGCCCTTGCCTGCGCCGCTCTTGCGCTGCTGACTCGCACCGACTGGTCTGAAATGGCGAGGCAGTGGTGGAACTCGTCGACTTGCAACCACGTCCTGCTGATCCCGCCGATCCTCGCCTGGCTGGTGCACCTGCGCTGGCCTGAACTGGCAAAGCTGCGCCCGCAAGCGTGGTGGCCGGGCCTCGCGTGGCTCGCGGCGGGTTTGTCGACCTGGGCCCTGGGCACGGCGGCGAGTGTCAACCTCATCGCCCAACTCGGCACCGTGATGCTGATGCAGTCCGCGGTCGCCACCCTGCTCGGACCACGGATCGTCGCCGGGCTACTGTTCCCGCTTGCCTACATGATCTTTCTCGTGCCTTTCGGCGAAGAGATCGTCCCGCCGTTGCAGGCCATCACCGCGAAGATGGCCGTTGCGTTGACGCAGGCCAGCGGCGTTCCTGCCAGTATCGCCGGCGTGTTCATCGACACCCCGGTGGGCCGCTTCGAGGTCGCCGAGGCCTGTTCGGGGGTGAAGTTCCTCGTCGCCATGATCGCGCTCGGCACGCTGGTCGCGCACTTGTGCTTCCGTAGCTGGAAGCGCCGGGCGGTATTCATGGCCGCTTGCGCCGTTGTTCCGGTGCTCGCGAACGGCGTGCGCGCGTGGGGCACGATCTACGTTGCCCAGAGCCGCGGTGTGGAGTTCGCCGCGGGGTTCGATCACGTCGTCTACGGCTGGTTCTTCTTCGCGTTGGTGATGACGGGCTTGCTCGCGGTTTCCTGGCGGTACTTCGACCGGGCGGCGAATGATCGCCTGGTCGACGTAGAAGCCCTCGAAGCGTCCCCTTTGCTCAACCGCCTGGCGCGCTGCCGGATCGGCGGTTGGCATGCGCTGGCGGTCGTAGCGCTCGCCGTGCCGGCGGCGCTCCTGCTCGCCGACGGCCTTGCCGCCGCCGGCCTCCGTCCCTAACCGCGAAGACAATGTGCGGGATCGCGGGTCTATTCCATTGCGGCACGATCAAGCCGGTCGATCCGGCGCGGGTCGAGCGGATGAGCAATGCGCTGGCGCATCGCGGGCCGGACGGGTCGGGCGTGTGGACCGCGCCGGGGGTCGGCCTCGGCCACCGTCGGCTGTCGATCATCGACATTGCCGGTTCGCCGCAGCCGATGCACGCCGCCGACGGTCGCGCGGTGCTCGTCTACAACGGCGAAATCTACAATTACCGCGAGCTGCGCCGCGAGCTAACGAGCCTCGGCGCGCAGTTCCGCACCGAAGGGGATAGCGAGGTCATCCTCGCCGCCTGGCAGCAATGGGGTGCCGATTGCCTGCGGCGCTTCAACGGCATGTTCGCCTTCGCCATCTACGACTGCGTCCGGCGCGAGCTTTTCCTCGCCCGCGACCGCCTGGGGGTGAAGCCGTTGTATATGGCGCCCTTGAGCGACGGCAGTGTGGCTTTCGCCTCCGAGCTTAAGGGCCTGCTGGCGCACCCCCTGCTGCGGCGCGAAGTCGATCCGCTGGCGGTCGAGGATTACCTGACCTGGGGTTACGTGCCCGACCATCGCTCGATCCTGAAAGGCGTCGAAAAGCTGCCGGCCGGCCACTACCGGCTGCTGCGGCACGACACGTCGCCCGCCGCGCCGGTGCGTTGGTGGGACGTCTCCTTCGCCGAACGGCACAACGGCAAGGCGGCCGATCTCGAAGCCGAGCTGCTGCACCATTTGCGCGAGGCGGTGACAAGCCGGATGGTCGCCGACGTGCCGCTCGGCGCGTTCCTCTCCGGCGGAGTCGATTCCTCGAGCGTCGTGGCGCTGATGGCCGAAGCGAGCCGCGAGCCGGTAAGGACCTGCTCGATCGGCTTCGACGTCGGCGCGTTCGACGAGACTTCCTACGCCGAGCAGGTGGCGCGCCTGTTCGCCACCGATCACCACGCGCGCACTGTCAGCGCCGACCAGTTCGGCGAAATCGACACGATTGCGGCGATGTTCGACGAGCCCTTCGCCGACGCCTCCGCGCTGCCGACCTGGCGCGTCAGCCAGTTGGCGCGCGAGACGGTGACGGTGGCGCTTTCAGGCGACGGCGCTGACGAGGCGTTCGCCGGGTATCGCCGGCAGGTGTTTCACGCGCACGAGGAGCAGGCGCGGCGCTGGCTGCCGGCGGGGTTCCGCCAATCGGTGCTTGGCGGGCTGGGTGCGGCCTACCCCAAGGCGGACTGGGCACCCCGCTCGTTGCGCTTGAAGACCACGCTGCTCTCGCTCGCGGGCAGCGGGGCCGAAGGCTATGCGCGGGCGCTGTCGGTCACGCCGCCCGAATTGCGCCGATCGCTCTATTCGCCCGATTTCGCACGGCAGATCGACGACTATCGCGCCGAAGACCCGCTCATCCGGCTTATGGAGAGCGCCCCTGCGCGCAGTGGGCTCGACCGCGCGCAATATGCCGACCTCAAGTTCTGGCTCCCGGGCGACATTCTCACCAAGGTCGATCGCACGAGTATGGCGGTGAGCCTCGAGGCGCGAGAGCCGCTGCTCGATCACCGGCTGGTCGAATTCGCGGCCGGCCTGCCTGAAGAGCTGCGGGTACGCGGAGCGCAGGGCAAGGTGCTGCTCAAGCGGGCCATGCGGCGCTATTTGCCGGACAACGTGCTCTACCGCCCGAAACAGGGTTTTGTCACACCGATCGCCGATTGGCTGCGCGGCCCCCTCTCGTCCGAGGCGCGGGCGATAGCCAAGAACGCGGCGTTGGCGCGCACCGGCTGGTTCGACCCGGCACGTCTCGCGGCTGCCGCCGAGGCGCATATTGCATCCCGTTTGGACCATTCTCGGCTGCTCTGGCAGTTGATTATGCTTGACAGATCGCTGCGCCATCTCGGTGTCGTTTCCTAAGCATTTTAGAGTGTTACCCTCGGGTCACACTCGCCTGTCCCATCGTGGCACCACAGGGCGCCAGCGGGGGTTAAGGGTAAATATTGCGTTGCCAAAGCGAGTCCGGCCAGCGTAGATTCCGCATGTAGCGCCAAAACTTACAGGGGGCGCGGGGTCGCCAGCGGGGTAAATGTATGGACCGGTTGTCGGGACATATCGAAAATGTCGAACCGGTTTCCAACGACACGGATGTTTCCGCGTTCGGTTTCGGCGCGGGTCACGAGCAGATCATCGAGGAGCACGTTCGTCATCGTGCGGTCGATCCGCAATTGTTTGAGCTCGACGAACTTGATTGCTTGTACGAAGCGCAGACCGCGACGCTGTGGTCGTACATGCGCCCGCAGGGCCGGCCAAGCTTCACGCCGACGATGCTCCGTGACTTCGAGACCTGGCAGCGCCTGATCGGCGCCGACTTTGGCCCCGACAAGGTGCCGCTGCGTTATCTGGTGCTCGGCAGCCGTTCACCCGGCGTGTTCTGCTTCGGCGGTGACCTGGCGCTGTTCCAGACGCTGATCCGCACCGGCAACCGCCAGGGCCTGGCGAACTATGGTTTCCGCTGCGTCGAGATCCTCCACCGCAACATGCATTCGCTCGACTTGCCGATGCTGACCATCGGGCTCGTCGAAGGCGCGGCGCTCGGCGGCGGGTTCGAGGCGCTGCTGTCGTTCGATTTCCTCATCGCCGAGCGCGGAGCCACGTTCGGGCTGCCGGAAATCCTGTTCGGTCTGTTCCCCGGCATGGGCGCGCACTCGATCCTCTCGCGCCGCCTCGGTAGCGCGATGGCCGACCGGTTGATCCTGTCGAACGAAACCTACACCGCCGAACACATGTACGAGATCGGGCTGGTCCACCAGCTCGCCGAACCGGGCGAGGGCCTCAAGGCCTGCCGCGATTTCATCAAGCGCTCCGAACGGCGCCATCCGGGCCTGGTCAACGCACGAAGGGCGATGAAGCGCACGCGGCCCATCGAGCTGCGCGAGCTGAAGGACATCGTCGAGCTCTGGGCCGACGCCGCCATTCAGCTCACCGAGCAGGACCTCAAGGTAATGAGCCGGCTGACCCGCGCTCAGGAGCGCGTCGGCCACGCCTGACCCGCGCTTAGCGCGCGCCTGTGCCCGTATCAGCGGGCATCGACCATCACCAGTTCGCAATCCTCGAGCGCCTCGACGGTGATCGCTTCCTCCCCGGTGATCGCGATACCGTCGCGGGCGTTCGCTTGGACGCCGTTGACGCGAATGCGCCCGCCGGTCGCGACGAGGTACTGGTGCCGCGTGGGCGAGGCTTCGTAAGTCACGCTGTCGCCCGCCGGCAAGGTCGCCGCGAGGATGCGCGCGTCCGAGCGGATCGGCAGCGCGTCGTCCTTCTCGGGTTCGCCGCTGGCGACGATCTCCCACCGCCCGGCACGTTCGCCGCGGGGGAACTCGCGCATGCCCCAGCCGGGCTCACCGCCGGCCTGGTCGGGCAGGATCCAGATCTGGAACAGCGTCGTGTCCTCGCTCTCGACGTTGTATTCGGCGTGGGCGACGCCGCTCCCGGCGCTCATCACCTGCACGTCGCCGGCGCCGGTACGCCCGGTGTTGCCGAGCGAATCCTTGTGAGTGATCGCCCCGGTGCGGACGAAGGTGACGATTTCCATGTTGGCGTGGCTGTGCGGCGGAAAGCCGCTTTGCGGGGCGATTGTGTCGTCGTTCCACACGCGGATCTTGCCCCAGCCCATGCGCTCGGGGTCGTGGTAGTCGGCGAAGCTGAAGTGAAAGCGGGTGTCGAGCCAGCCGTGGTCGCTGTGCGCCAGGCCGGCGAAAGGACGGATATCGATCATCGGGTAGTCCACCTCGGCGGGGTGTTGCCGCCGGTATGTGAGTTAGATGCGAACGGTGGGTGAAGGCTTCAAGGACGCGGAAGCTTGAGATCGCGCCCGGCCGGCTCGTAGCGCCGCTCGCCGGTCAGCGGGTCCATCCACACCTCCAGGAGCTGGCCGGTCTCATGGTCGACGAACTTCTCCTTGGTCAGCTCCCAATCGGTATGCTCGACCCGCGGCGGCGTGCCGGGACGGCCGTAGCGGCGCTCGAGCCCGACGCTGGCGAAGATCAGCGCTCCGGTGATCATCAGGCCAATGCCGCCACCACCCGTCAGCACCGTCAACACCGTGCCGCCGAACAGCATCAGCGCGCCGATGGCCAAGACCAGCAGGCGGGCATTCGGGCTCATTCGGCGGCCAGCTTCACGGCGGTGCCGTAGGCGACGACTTCGTTCATGGTCTGGCCGATCTCGCCCGAATCGAAGCGCATCATCACGACCGCGTCGGCGCCCATCAGCTGCGCATTCTGGACCAAGCGATCGAGCGCATGACGGCGCGTGTCCTCGACCAGCGAAGTATATTCCTTGATCTCACCGCCGCCGAGCGAACGCAGCCCGGCCATGACGTTGCCGCCCAATCCGCGGCTGCGGACGACCACGCCGAACACCTGCCCGATGGTCTCGGTCACGCGGTGGCCGACGATGTTTTCGGTTGTCACAACGATCATTCGACTCTCCCTCGTTGCCCAGCGCGCATTTCTACACCGCTCCGTGCCCTTGTGCCATGTATTCGGCGCTCTGCATTTCCTTGAGCCGGCTGACCGTGCGCTCGAACTCGAAGCTGCCGTCTCCCACGGGATAGAGCGCCTCGGGCGCGGCGGCCGCGGTGGCGAACAGCTTGACGTTGTTCTCGTAGAGCGAATCGATCAGCGTGACGAAGCGCGCGGCCTCGTCGCGCCGTTCCGCGTCCATCACCGGGATGCCGACGACGATGACCGTGTGATAGGCCTGGGCGATGGCGAGGTAGTCCGCCGCCCCGCGCGGCTCGCCGCACAAGCGCTTGAAACTGAAAACGGCGACGCCCTTCAGGCTCTTGGGCACGTGCAGCGTCCGTCCGCCGCCGAGGTCGAGGTTGGCCGAGGGAACATGCGCGGCGTCTTCCGGCGGATAGTCGGTCAGGCGAAAAAACACCTCGCGGACTTGCTCGGTCGCTTCCGGGCCGAGCGGGGTGTGCCAGGTGCCGATGCCGGCGAGGCGCTGGAGGCGGTAATCGACCGGGCCGGTAAGCGGCAGCACGTCGAGTTCGCGTTCGATCAGCGCGATGAACGGCAGGAACAGCCCGCGGTTGAGACCGTCCTTGTAGAGGTCCGACGGCTGGCGGTTCGAGGTCGTGACCACGGTCACGTTCTCGTCGCAGATCAGCGCAGTGAACAGCCGGCTCATGATCATCGCGTCGGCGGTGTTCTTGACCACCATCTCGTCGAACGCGAGGCAGCGGACGTCCTCGGCGATGCGCGCGGCGACAGGGCCTATGGGGTCGCCGGCTTCTTTCTTGCGCTCGTCGCTCAGCAGCCGGTCGATCTCGAGCATGAAGGCGTGGAAGTGGACGCGGCGCTTGCGGCGGATCGGCAGCGTCTCGACGAACAGGTCCATCAGCATCGACTTTCCGCGGCCGACGCCGCCCCACAGGTAGAGCCCGCGCACGCGCTCCTGCTCGCGGCCGAACAGGCGGGCGAGGGCGCCCGGCTCGCGCGCCGTGACGAGCTCGTCCTGCAACAGCTGCAGGCGTTCGGCCGCAGCGCGTTGGCCGGGATCGGCCTCGAGCTCTCCGGCCGCGACGAGCGCTTCGTAGCGCGCGAGCATGCCGGTCATGCGGCGATCTTGCGGACGATGCCGGAGAAGCCGGCCACGGTGGTCTCGCCCTGGACGATCCTGCCCTGGACGAACAGCATCCGCCCGGTCTCGCGCAGGATCGACACGAGGGCATCGAGCGGTTCGTCCATGCTGCCGACGCCGATGAACTGGACCGACAGCTCGATGGTTACCGAGGCGGCGAGGTCCTGGCCGGTCAGCAAGCCGGGGCCCGCGAACAGCGAGGCGTCTGCGAAGGCGGAGATGATCCCGCCGTGGATCGCGCCGTGGACGTTGCCCATGAGGTGGGACGGGAAAATTCGCGTCCGCGCGACGCCGGCGCCTTCTTCGCGCACCAGCAGAGTCCCGATGACCTCGCGGTTGAAGGCGCCAGGGACGCGCCATTCCCGCCAGCCCGGATGGTCGGGCGCGGGCAGGAGGATGTCTTCGAGCCCCGCCAAGTTAGTGCTGGCGCTCGACCATCATCTTCTTGGTCTCGGCGATCGCCTTGGCCGGGTTGAGGCCCTTGGGGCAGACGTTGGCGCAGTTCATGATCGTGTGGCAGCGATAGAGCCTGAACGGATCCTCCAGCTGGTCGAGTCGCTCCGGGGTCATCTCGTCGCGGCTGTCGGCCAGCCAGCGGTAGGCTTGCAGCAGGATCGCCGGGCCGAGGAACTTGTCGGAGTTCCACCAGTAGCTCGGGCACGCGGTCGAGCAGCAGGCGCACAGGATGCACTCGTAAAGCCCGTCGAGCTTCTCGCGCTGCTCCGGGCTTTGCAGCCGCTCCTTGCCGCTCGGCGGCGGAGTGACCGTCTGCAGCCACGGGCGGATCGAGGCGTACTGGGCGTAGAAATGCGTGAAGTCGGGGACCAGGTCCTTGACCACGTCCATGTGCGGCAGCGGGGTGATCCGCACCTCGCCCTTGAGTTCGTCCATCGCGGTGGTGCAGGCGAGGCCGTTCTTGCCGTTCATGTTCATCGAGCACGAACCGCAGATGCCCTCGCGGCAGGAGCGGCGGAAGGTCAGAGTCGGGTCGATCTCGTTCTTGATCTTGATCAGCGCGTCGAGGACCATTGGCCCGCAGTTGTCGAGATCGACTTCGAAGGTGTCGTAACGCGGGTTCTGCCCGCTCTCCGGATCCCAACGATAGATGCGGAAGCTCTTGATCCGCGTGGCGCCTTCGGCCCGGTGGACCCGGCCCTTGCGGGTGATCTTGCTGTTCTTCGGGAGGAGGAACTCGGCCATCGGCTATCCTTAGCTGCGCGGCCTATCTAGCGTTCCGAGCGCGCGGAGCAAGGGCAGCGAAGTTTACACGGGCCTGACACAGTTGACAGGGTCCTGGCCTCAACTTCCTTAGCGGCCGAAAATAGTGGCGAATCAGATTCTTGAACGCATTCCATTCCCGCTGCATGCCGCCTGGACGCCTTTGTAGGAAAGCGCTTTTTTGGCTTGCGTTCAGCCGGCCTTCCGCATCGGCTGGCAGGCGGTGCCAAGCTGGGCTGGGCTGAAGGCGGTTCGCGCAGCCCCCGGCCGGCTGTTCACGAGCACGGGCGCAAGAAGCTTGAAGGATCGCGCGTCCGCGCGGGCGCTCGCCAGCGCGCTGGCGATCATCGGCTTGGCGGCCGGCGACAAGGCGCGAGAACCCAATTCGAGCGTCCGCAATTGGGACCACTCATCGATCTCCTTCAGCTGAAGGTCGTCAAGAATCTTTATCAGCGAGTAGAGGCCCGCCTGTTCAGACTGATCTTTGGCCGATTCTTCGTTGAACCGCCCGCTTGCGAGGTTCGCTTCCCAGCGTTCGTAGACCAGCCCGACATCGCCCGGAAAGCCGATGTGCAATCCTGCGGGAAAGGCATCGTCGTCACGCCAGTCTCCCAGCAGGGCCTCGATTTCGTCAAGCCGCTTCTCGATGCAGGCTTGCTGGCTGAGTCTATAGGCGGTGCGGCCGATGTCGGTCTGGATTTCCTGGTCTATCGCCTGCCGCGCCTCATGCGCCAGGCTGCGTTCGTGGAGCGATTCGACCCCCTGTTCGAGCGCCAGCGCAGTGAGCACGCCGAGCACGATGATCGCGTATTCCTTGAAAAATTCGCGCCAGCCGTGCGGCACCTTCGGCAGATGAATGTGCATCCCGACACCCCCGACGGCGGAATATTCGCATTTTGATCTGCGATGAAAGCGATTTATCGTCGCACCTCGGATTGGGAGAGGGTCATGCGCAAATCACTGGCGGTCATCGGGGTCATGCTGCTCGCATCGTGCACAACGCGGCAGGAGGCGGCGCAGCCGACGGTGGCCTCGACCGCGCCGCAATCGACGGGGCGCTGCGCGGCGCTGGTCGGGCGCGATTTCGGGCCGGGGATCACGATCACCAAAGCCGAGGAGAAGCCTGCCGCGGCGCCGGGAACGGTTCAGAACGGGCCCGCCAAGCTCGAGTCCGGGCTACCGGGTTACTGCTCCGTCACCGGGGTCATCAACGAGCGCAAGGGCGCGGGCGGCAAGACTTACGGCATCGGCTTCGCGATCGCCTTGCCCGACCAGTGGGGCGGACGCTTCCTGCTCATGGGCGGGGGCGGGCTCAACGGCTCGGTGGCGCCGCCGTACGGCCCGGTCGCTGCCGGGACGATTCCCGCGCTGGCGCGCGGTTTCGCGGTCGTCAGCCACGACAGCGGCCACAAGGGCGCGGTGTTCGACAGCAGCTTCTCCGACGACCAGCGCGCTGCGCTCGACTTCGCCGAAGCGAGCGTGCGGACGGTCACGCTCGCCGCCAAGGCAATCACCAGCGGCTATTACGGCGAGCCGATCGCGCACAGCTACATGACCGGCTGCTCGACCGGCGGGCGCGAGGGGATGCTGGCGATCGAGCGCTATCCCGAGCTGTTCGACGGCGTGGTGATCGGCGCCCCGGCGATGCGCACGGGGGATTCGAACCTCGGGGTCGAATATACCCAGGTGCTGCTGAACCAGGTTTCACCGCTCGGCACGGACAGCAAACCCGATGTCAGCATGCTGCTCACCTCGGATGTCCGCAAGACGCTGCTGAACGGCATGCTCGAGCAATGCGACGCGCTCGACGGACTCAAGGATGGCATGATCGAGAACGTCGCGGCGTGCCATTTCAAGCCCGCCAAGCTGGTCTGCGCGAAGGGCCAGACCGCCGGTTGCATCGGCAAGCCGCTGGCCGACACGCTCGAAACCGCGTTCGCCGGGCCGAAGGACAAGGCCGGCTATCCGCTCTATGCCCCGGTCCCGTTCGACACCGGCATCCTCGCGATGCCGATGGGTTACCTCCCGTCCGGCGCTCCGGGCCCGTTCGGTCCGCCGAGCAAGGCCACGGCGATCGATCTTGACGCGCGCGTGCACGACGTGCGCGCCAACGCGATGCAGCGGCTGACCGATACCAATTACTGGACCAACCTCAATACGTTCTTAGATCACGGCGGCAAGACGCTGTTCTATCATGGGGTTTCCGATTTCTGGTTCAGCCCGCTGGCGACCTGGGACTGGTACCAGCGCGCCGCCCAGACCAACGGTGCGGCGTTCACCGACGCGAGCCGGTTCTACATGGTCCCGGGCATGCTCCACTGCGCCGGCGGCAACAGCTTCGACCAGTTCGACCTGCTTTCGAAAATGATCGACTGGGTCGAGAAGGGCGAAGCGCCGCAAAGCGTCATCGCCAGCCGCCGCGACGGTTCGGCCAGCCGGCCATTGTGTCCTTACCCGAGTCATGCGCAGTATGTCGGCGGTGACGTCACGAAGCCGGGGAGCTTCGAGTGCGAGGGACCCGAGGGGGGCTGACCATGCGCAAATCGCTCACGCTGCTGGCAGCGGCGCTGCTGGCAGTCAATCCTGCGGTCATTTCGCGGGCCGCCGCACAGGCGCAGGAACCCCCTGCAGCGGCGGGCGAGACGCAGGTCTTCACCGGGCTGAGCGACGCCGAAGTCGCGGCGCGGGTGCAGGCGGCGGTCGACCGCTACAAGGCGCGGCCCGAGTTCGTCGGACTGTCGGTGGCGGTGGCGCGCGGCGACCGCGTGATCGTCGACGAGGGCGTCGGCACAGCCGACCTCGAATGGAACGCCCCGGCCGACGCCAACACGCCGTTCCGCATCGGTTCGGTGACCAAGCAGTTCACCGCCGCGGCGATCATGAAGCTGCACGAGCAGGGCAAGATCGGGCTCGACGATTCGATCGCTAAATACCTGCCGGATTTCGACACCGAGGGGCATACGGTGACGATCAGGCAATTGCTAACGCACACCTCGGGCATCCCCAACTACACCGCGCAGCCGAACTTCATGACTAAGTTCGCGCCGCGCGACCTGAGCAACGATGAACTGCTGGCGGCGATCAAGGGCGTGCCGTTCGACTTCGAACCGGGCGCGAAGTGGCAATATTCCAACACCAATTTCTACCTGCTCGGGATGATCGTCGCCAAGCTGAGCGGCGAGTCCTACGCCGATTACATGCGGCAGGCGTTTTTCGACCCGCTCGGGCTGACGCACACCCGCTACGGCGCGACGGCCCCGATCTCCCGCATCGGGCGCAGGGCTATTCCTATGTCTTCGCCACGAAAAAGCATCTCAACGCCGCGCCGCTCAGCATGAACGTGCCCGGCGGTGCCGGCGCGCTGATCTCGACCGCGGGCGACCTGCTGCGCTGGCAGATCGCACTGACCGGCGGCCGCGCCGTCAGCCAGGCATCGTACCGGGAAATGATCGATTCAGCGGTGCCGACCGGCCAGGGCGACGGCAAATACGGCTTCGGGTTGGGGATCGGCAAGCGGGACGGCCATGAGGTCGTTTCTCACAACGGCGGCATCAACGGCTTCAACAGCGCGCTGAGCTATGTGCCCGACCTCAGCCTGCGCATCGCGGTCATTTCCAACTCCGAAGTCATGTTCAGCGAGATGGTCGGCAACGACATTTTCGCCGTGCTGACGTCGGACAAGCCGTTGCCTGCGTTGCGGGATACACCGATGCCGGGCGGCGAAGCGTTCCTGCGCAAGCTGATCGCCGACGAAGCCAATGGCACGATCGACTATTCGACGATGCTTCCGCCGATGGCCGACCTGGTGCGCGCGCATCCGGCGCAGCCGATGTTCAAGGCGTGGGGGACCATCACCAGGGTTACCTACCTCGCCACCGGCTTGACCGGCCTCGACGTCTACCGGGTCGATTTCGACAGCGGCGCAGCGATGATCTTCACCATCGGTCTCACCCCCGACGGCAAGCTGGCATTCATGGTCTTCACGCCCGCCGATCCGTCGCCAGGGTCTTAGGCCGCCACCCGCCCAAACCGCCGGCGATAGTCGCTCGGGCCGATCCCGGCGTTGCGCTGGAACAGCTGGCGGAAGAACGCCGGGTCGAGATAGCCGACCCGCTGTCCGATCTCGGCGACCCCGGTCTGGGTCGTCTCGAGCATCTGCTTGGCGACCGCGATGCGCAGGCCGTGGAGGTAGGCGAGGGGGGTATCGCCGGTCGCTTCCTTGAAGCGGCGGGCGAAGTTGCGCGGGCTCATGCCGACATGGCTGGCGACCGCGTCGAACTTGAGCTCCTCGGCGAAGTGGTTGCGGATGAAGTGCTCGGCGGCGAGCACGGCCTCGTCCTCGTGCCGTGCGCGCAGCTCGAAGTGGGTGAAACTGTTCTGCCAGGTGCGCGGCATTTCGATGCACAGCGAACGGGCGGTCTTGAGCGCGACCTCTCGCCCGCAGACCTTCTCGACCAGGTAGAGCGAGACGTCTGCCGCGGCGTTGACCCCGCCGCCGCAGACGATGTCTCCGCAATCGGTGACGAGGTATTCCTCGCGCCAGTCCACGTTCGGATAATGCTCCGCATAGAGCCCGGCGAGGCCCCAGTGCGCGGTCGCGCGCTTGCCTTCGAGCAGGCCCGCCTCGGCAGCGAGGAGAGCGCCCGAGCAAGCGGTGACCACCGTTGCTCCCTCGCCATGCCAGCGGCGCAGCCACGGCAGCACGGCCGCGTTCTCTGCGACGCTGGCCACCGGGTCGTAGGGCTTGCTGACCATGGTCTCGAATTCGAGGCCGCCGGCGGCGACGAATACCAGGTCCGGCTCGGCAACCTCGGCGCAAGCGAGTTCGGGGGTGAGGGTAAGGCGGCGGCTGACCCGGACCGGCGCACCGTCGGCGCTCGCGGTCACGACCTCGAAGCGCGATTCGAGCGGCACGCCGTTGAGCGCGTTCCACAAGGTGCCGGCGCTCTGGAATATCTCCATCGGCAGGATCGCCGTCGAGGCGAGGCCGCCTTTGACCAGCAGGATGACGATACGTTGCATTTGTGCCCCATTTGGCTGGATCACCCCGCAACTATAGCATTATCGCCATCTCGTCCATGCCCCGCCACACGCGTAGTTCAGCGTCACCAAGATCGAGGAGGAATGAACATGATGAAGCGGTATGTGATCGAGCGCGACTTGCCGGGTGTCGGCGGGCTCAAGAACGCCGAGCTGGGCGGCGCGGCGAAGACGTCGAACGCGGCGCTGGCGGCGATTCCCGGCGTGCAGTGGGAGCATTCCTACGTCGCCGGGGACAAGACCTTCTGCATCTACCTCGCCGAGAACGAGGACAAGATCCACGAGCACGCGGCGAAGTCGGGCTTCCCGGCAAGCAAGGTGACCGAAGTGGTCTCGATCATCGATCCGACGACCGAAGCCTATTGCAACGTCTGAGCCACTGGCGCTGACAACCAAAAGGGCCCCCGGAGCGTGTAGCTCCGGGGGCCCTTTTTCGTGTTCGCCCGAGGCTTACTCGCCGAAGGTGCGAGACCACCATCCGCTGCGCCGCGGCGCTCCGTCGTCGCCCGCGGCTTCGTCGCCATTGACGTCGTTGGCGGCGCTCGGCACGGGCTCGGCTGCTGCCGGCTCGGCCTTCTTGCGGCTGCGCTTGGGCTTGGCCGGGGCCTCGGCGTCCGCCGCGGGCTCCTCGACGACGGCTTCGACGACAGGCGCTGGAGCTTCCTCGACGGGCTTCTTCGCCCGCGACTTCCGCTTCGGCTTGGCCTCCTCGACCACCGGAGCTTCCTCACCGGTCGGGGCCATCTGCGACGGCTCGTCCTCGGCGACCGGAGCGGCCTCGATGGCTTCCTCGACCGCCTTCTTGCGGCGGCTGCGGCGCTTGGGCGTTTCGGCCTCGGCGGTTTCCAGCGAGGCTCCGGCGACCGGCACGTCCTCGGTGCCCGGTCCGTCGGTGGCCTCGGGGATCAGCGCGGCTTCGTCGCCGACTTCCTCGTTGCTGGTACCGTCATCCTGGCCGTCGCGACGCTTGTTCCTGCGGCGGCCGCCACGGCGACGGCGCTTCTTCGGGCGATCCTCGCCGCCTTCCTCGGTGCGCTCGCGGTCGGGTTCGCCGACCGCCTCGTCGGTCTCGTCGCGGTCCTCAGCGGCTTGCTCCTCGCCCGGTTCGCGCTCGCGATCGCGGCCGCGGCCGCCGCGGCGACGGCGGCGCTTGCCGCCGCGTTCGCCGGACTCGCGCTCTCGCGGGCTATCCCGCTCTTCGCGCTCTTCCTCTTCTTCCTCCTCGTCCTCGTCGATCAGGTCGAGGTCGTCGACTTCCTCGACGATCGGCTCGAACTTCGGCGTCGAGGTCGGGCGCGGGCCGGAGCTGGAGACGCGCATCTTGGCGCCTTCCTGCTCGCCTTCGGGCACGACTTCGACGGTCACGCCGTAGCGGTGCTCGATCTCGGCGAGATCGGCGCGCTTGGCGTTGAGCAGGTAGATCGCCGCCTCGGTCGAAGCATGGAGCGTGATCGTCGTGCCCTTGCCCTTGGCGGCTTCGTCCTCGATCAGGCGCAGGGCCGAAAGCCCGGCGCTCGAGGCGGTCCGGACCAGGCCGGTGCCGTCGCAGTGCGGGCATTGGCGAGTGGTCGCCTCGAGCACGCCGGTGCGCAGGCGCTGGCGGCTCATTTCCATCAGGCCGAAGCCCGAGATGCGGCCGACCTGGATGCGCGCGCGATCGTTGCGCAGCGCGTCCTTCATCGCCTTCTCGACCTTGCGGACGTTGGAGCCGTATTCCATGTCGATGAAGTCGATCACGACCAGGCCGGCCATGTCGCGCAGGCGCAGCTGGCGGGCGATCTCGCGCGCGGCTTCGAGGTTGGTGCTGAGCGCGGTCGCCTCGATCCCATGCTCCTTGGTCGAGCGGCCCGAGTTGATGTCGATCGAGACCAGCGCCTCGGTCGGGTTGATCACCAGGTAGCCGCCGCTCTTGAGCTGCACGACCGGGTCATACATCGCCGAAAGCTGGTCCTCGGCGCCGTAGCGCTGGAACAGCGGGACCGGGTCCGAATAGGCCTTCACCCGCCGGGCGTGACTCGGCATCAGCAGCTTCATGAACTCGCGCGCCGAGCGATAGCCTTCCTCGCCCTCGACGACGACTTCCTCGATCTCGCGGTTGTAGATGTCGCGGATCGCCCGCTTGATCAGGTCGCTGTCCGAATGGATCAGCGCCGGGGCGCTCGACTTGAGGGTGGTTTCGCGGATTTCGTCCCACAGTCGGGCGAGGTAATCGAAATCGCGCTTGATCTCGGTCTTGGTGCGCTGGAGGCCGGCGGTGCGGACGATCAGGCCCATCGCCCGCGGCAGGCGGAGCTCGCCGACGATCTGCTTGAGCCGCTTGCGGTCGGCCGCCGAGCTGATCTTGCGACTGATGCCGCCGCCGTGGCTCGAGTTCGGCATCAGCACGCAGTAGCGGCCGGCCAGGCTGAGGTAGCTGGTCAGCGCGGCGCCCTTGTTGCCGCGCTCTTCCTTGACGACCTGGACGAGGAGCACCTGGCGGCGCTGGATCACGTCCTGGATCTTGTAGCGGCGGCGCAGCGCCATGCGCTTGTCGCGCAAGTCGTCCATCGCCTTGGCGCGCGCCTGTCCGCCTCCGCGGCCCTGACGGCGGCCGCGGCCCTGCTGCCGTCGGCCGCGCTGGCGGCCTTCGCCGTCACTCTCGCCTTCGTCATGGGCGTCCTCGCCGGAGTCCTCGCCGGAGTCCTCGTAGGCTTCCTCGGCGGCGGCCTCATCGTCGTCATGGTCGACGTGACCGTCTTCGATGGTGGCGACGTCGTCCTTCTCGGACGTGTCGATCTCCTCGACGCCGTCCTCACCGGAGTGATCGTCGTCCTCATCGTCTTCCTCGGCGGCGCGGAGCGCGGCTTCTTCCTCGGCGTGGGCCTGTTCCTCGGCGATCAGCGCCTCGCGATCCTCCTTGGGGATCTGGTAGTAGTCGGGATGGATTTCGCTGAAGGCGAGGAAGCCGTGGCGATTGCCGCCGAAGTCGACGAACGCCGCCTGCAGCGACGGTTCGACCCGGGTAACCTTGGCTAGATAGATATTTCCCTTGATCTGCTTGTGATCGGCAGATTCGAAGTCGAATTCCTCAATCCGGTTGCCTTTGAGCACCGCCACCCGGGTTTCTTCCGGGTGGCGCGCATCGATAAGCATGCGCGTTGCCATGTAAAAATCTCCATGCGCGGCGAGCCCCTGCGTGTGGCAAGGCAAGCGCCCTGTTGGGGGGCGCGGCGCGCATCTCTTTGTGGAATCCAGCGCGTGCGAGTACGCCGCCGGAATAGGGAACGGCACCGACGCGCACGAAGGCGGCGGCGCTGCGGAATGTGTCTGCCACAGTGGCAAGGCGCAGGGTTGCAGTCTGCGCGCTCGCGCCAGCCATCGCGTCGCGGCCCTGGGGCAGCGGCGAAACGGACAGGCGCAGTCTTGTCATTGTGGCATCAACCTGTGTGCATTGGCCGGAAGGCTCCAAACGGGTTTCCGGCGTGGGCCGGGCGAAGCTCGTCCGGCGCCGGGTTTGCTAGCACCCGCCATTCGTCTCGGCAACCTTGTTGCGGTTAAAGGCAATTTACCGCTGTTCGCCGGCCCGCTGCGCCGATAGCACTGCGTGCGGCATGTGGCACCGACTACAGATTGCGCTGATCTTCCTTGCACCGGTCGTGCTGATCGGCGGGCTCTACTTGTTCGGCCTGACGATTCCCGTGCCGCTGCTCGGGCGCCAATACGTGATCCGCGTGAAGCTGCCCGACGCCAATCGGCCGATCGGCTTGCCGCCGATCGCCGGGCCGAGCGATCCTTCGCGGCCGCTGGTGGTGATCGATGCCGGCCATGGCGGGCACGATCCCGGCGCGGTCGGCGAGGGCTTCCGCGAAAAGGCGCTGGCGCTCGGGCTCGCGCGGGCGCTGCGCGACCAGCTCGTTCGTCAAGGCGGCGTACGCGTCGCGCTGACTCGCGCCGACGACCGCTTCCTGGCGCTCGACGAGCGGATCGGGATTGCCCGCCAGCTCGGCGCCGATCTGTTCGTGTCGATTCACGCGGACTCGGCCGGCGAGAAGGACCAGGTTACCGGGGCCAGTGTCTACACGCTGTCGAACAAGGCCTCGAGCGAAGCGGCCGCGCGGGTGGCGGCGCGCGAGAACAGCGCCGACAGCGTCAACGGCGTCCAGCTCGCCGGGCGCAGCGACGTCGTCACCAATATCCTCGTCGACCTCGCCCAGCGGCGCACCTCGGAGCAGTCGGCCACCTTCGCAGGCCTTATCGTTCGCGAGGGCCAGGGGATTCTCACGCTCCACCCCGATCCGCTCCGCTCGGCCGATTTCGTCGTCCTGCGCGCGCCCGACGTGCCCTCGGTGCTTTACGAATCCGGATTCGTCTCCAACCCGGCGGATGCCGCCCGGCTGACTTCGCCTGCAGGCCAGCAGCGCTTCGCTACGGTAATGTCGCGGGCCATCCGCATCTTCTTCGCCCGCGAAGCCGGGGCCTGAACGACCCGCCGCAAAGCAACTGGCGCGATGCGGAATCGCCATGCTAAGGCGCCGGCACAATGGACGAGACGCAGCAATCGCGCGGCGATTATTTCCGCTACCGCATTCGCCGTGACGCCAGCGGGGCGTTGGACTGGTTCCGTGAGAACTGGCGCGGCAGCCGGAAATTTCGGTGGATTTCGTCGGCGCTGGCGGCGTTCCTCGCGCTGATCATCGTCGGCTGGACGGTGGTCGCGAGCGGCCTGCCCGACGCCAACAAGCTGCTGACCTACGAGCCGCCGCTGCCGACCGTGGTGCGCGGCTATGATGGCGCGATCGTCCATTCCTATGCGCGCGAGCATCGCGTGCAGCTGCAGTTCCAGGATTTTCCGACCCAGCTCATCAACGCCTACACCTCGGCCGAGGACAAGACCTTCTGGACTCACGGCGGGGTCGACATCGGGGGCCTGATCGGCGCGGTGTTCGATTACGCGACCAAGATCGGCAGTGGCGAGCGGGCCAAGGGCGGCTCGACGATCACCCAGCAGGTGGCCAAGAACATCCTCGTCGGCAACGAATACTCGGTCAGCCGCAAGCTCAAGGAGATGATCCTCGCGCGGCGCATCGAAGGGGTGCTCAGCAAGCAGGAGATCATCACCCTTTACCTCAACGAGATTCCGCTCGGCCGGCGCAGCTTCGGCGTGCAGGCGGCGAGCCGGGCCTATTTCGACAAGGACGTCGACCAGCTGACCCTGCCGGAGATGGCCTTCCTGGCGATCCTGCCCAAGGCGCCCGAGCATTACAGCCGTCCGAAATACGCCGCGGACGCAATCGCCCGGCGCAACTACGTACTCGACGAGATGGTCGACAACGGCCACATCACCCAGGCCGAGGCCGATGCGGCCAAGGCGGCTCCGCTAGGCATCGTCACGCAGCATGACGACACCGGTTCCGCCGATGCCGGCTATTTCCTCGAGGAAGTCCGCCGCGAGCTGCTCGTGCGGTACGGCGAGAAGGCCGAGGACGGGCCCAACAGCGTCTATGCCGGCGGTTTGTGGGTTCGCACTTCGCTCGACACCGAGATGCAGGATGCCGCGCGCGAGGCCGTGCGCGCGGGCTTGTTCCGTTATTGGGCGGGCAAGGCATGGACCAAGCCGCTCGCCTGGCTCGACCCGTCGAGGGGCAGCCTGACGGGGCAGCTTGCGGGGTCGAACCTGGGTATCAATTACAAGGACTGGCGCGTGGGCGTGGTCACCGAGCGCTCGGGCCCGACGGCGCGGATCGGTTTTGCGACCAACGAACAGGCGCCTCTGACGAACTTGCCCGATGCGCTGAAGGTTGGCGACGTCGTCGCGGCCGCTCCGCAAGGTGGTGCATGGGCGGTGCGGACGGTGCCCGAGGTTTCCGGTGGATTCATCGCCATGGACCCGCATAACGGCCGGGTGCTGGCGATGCAGGGCGGCTTCGACTTCCGCCTCGGCTCGTTCAATCGCGCGACGCAGGCGCTGCGCCAGCCGGGCTCGACGATCAAGCCGTTCGTCTATGCCACTGCGCTCGACAACGGCATGACGCCGGCGACGATGGTCCCCGACACCGCCTATTGCGTGTACCAGGGTGCCGCGCTCGGCCAAAAATGCTTCCGCAATTTCGAGAACGAGGGCGGCGGCGGCGAGCACACGATGCGTTGGGGCCTCGAGCAGTCGCGCAACCTGATGACCGTGCACATTGCCTCGGACGTCGGCATGGAGAACGTCACCCGCACGTTCTCGCGGCTCGGGATCGGCAATTACCAGAACTATCTGTCGTTCGCGCTCGGCGCGGGCGAAACCACCGTGCTCAAGATGGTCGACGCCTACGCCGCGCTCTTCGACCAGGGCGTGCAGCACGCTGCGACAGTGATCGACTACGTGCAGGACCGCCACGGCAAGGTCATCTGGCGCGCCGACAAGCGCGACTGCACCGGCTGCAACATGCCGGAATGGGACGGCAAGGCGATGCCGCGTCTGCCCGACGGCGGCAAGCAGGTGCTCGATCCGCGCACCGCCTACCAGGTGGTCCACATGATGGAAGGCGTCGTGCAGCGCGGCACCGCGGTGCGCGTCCGCGCGCTGGGGCTGCCGCTCGCCGGCAAGACCGGCACCACCAGCGGCCCGACCAACGTATGGTTCATCGGCGGCTCGCCCGACCTGATCGCCGGGACTTACGTCGGCTTCGACCAGCCTCGCAATCTCGGCGGGTGGGTCCAGGGCGCCAATATCGCTGCGCCGATCTTCATCGATTTCGTCAAGGGCACGCGCGACCGCTGGAGCGACCGGCCGTTCCTGGCCCCGCCCGGCGTGCGCATGGTGCGGGTCGATCGCCGCACCGGCACCAGGGTGTTCGACGCCAATCCGACGGACGATCCGCTGAGTTCGGTGATCTGGGAAGCGTTCAAGCCCGATACCGAACCGCGCCGGGCCCAGCGGCAGGACGAGATCGATGCGATGCGCGAAACCATCCTGGCGCAGCTGCGCCGGCGCGAGCAGGGGCCGGCCAATGCCGCCGTGCGCAACCAGGAAGCGCCGCCGGAAGATTTCGTGGAAGAACAGGGCGGGCTCTACTGAAATTCCGTTGCGCAAGATTGGAATCGACAGTCTCGGCGCGGCGAGGCACAAGAGCGGCGCTATGAAACCCACGATCGCGCTCGCCGCACTCGCCTCGTTGGCGCTCGCCGCCTCCCCCGCTCACGCCACGCTGCCGAAGGGAGCCAAGGCCCCGGCTTTCGTCGCCCAGGGCGCGCAGGCTGGCAAGCCCATTACCTTCGATCTCGCCAAAGCGTTGAAGAAGGGCCCGGTCGTGCTGTACTTCTTCCCTGCCGCGTTCACCCCGGGCTGCAACATCGAGGCGGAAACCTTCGCCGAAGCGATGCCGAAGTTCGCGGCTGCCGGCGCGACGGTGATCGGAGTGACCGCCGGCAACGTCGATCAGCTCGCGGATTTCTCGGCGAAGAAGTGCGCCGGCAAGTTCCCGGTCGCCGCGGCGAGCGCGCAGATGAAAGCCGACTACGACGTCGACCTGAAGAAGCCCGACGGCAGCTCGACCGGGGTCACCAGCCGGACGACTTACGTGATCGGCAAGAACGGCAAGATTGCCATGGTCTATTCGGCGATGCAGCCGAATGAGCACGTCAGCAACAGCCTCGCGGCGCTGCAGGCGCTCAAGAAGGGCTGACTTCGCCCCGCCGGTCCCCTGCGCCGCCCCGGCTCCGGGTGCGGTGCCCTTTCCCTTATTCGCCCCCTCCGCTAAGCGGACGCCCGATTTACTTGGAGACTTTCGAATGCGTGCCGAAGGGCAGGCCCACATCGACCGGATCGAAGCGGCGCTGGCGCTGGTCCGCCGCTCGCTCGACTGGGAGCGCGCGGTGCGCCGGCTCGACGAGCTCAACGCGCGGGTCGAGGACCCGAAGCTGTGGGACAATCCCAAGCAGGCCGAGGAAGTCATGCGCGAGCGTCGCCGGCTCGAAAGCGCAATCGGCACGGTGAAAGAGATTTCCGCCGAAATGGCCGACGCGATCGAATTCGTCGAGCTGGGCGAAGCCGAAGGCGATGACGCCGTCGTGCAAGATGGGTTGGACAGCCTCCAGCGCCTCGCCGCCCGCGCCGATGCCGACAAGGTCCAGGCCCTGCTCGCGGGCGAGGCCGACGCCAACGACACCTACCTCGAAGTCCACGCCGGCGCCGGGGGCACCGAGAGCCAGGACTGGGCCGAGATGCTGCTGCGGATGTACAGCCGCTGGGCCGAGCGCAAGGGCTACAAGGTCGAAGTGGTTGAGTACCAGGCCGGCGAACAGGCCGGGATCAAGTCGGCCACGCTGCAGATCAAGGGCGAGAACGCCTACGGATACGCCAAGACCGAGAGCGGCGTGCACCGCCTGGTGCGGATCAGCCCTTACGACAGCTCGGCGCGGCGCCACACCAGTTTCTCGAGCGTGTGGGTCTATCCGGTGATCGACGACGCGATCGACATCGAGATCAACGACGGCGACCTCAGGATCGACACCTACCGTGCGAGCGGCGCTGGCGGGCAGCACATCAACACCACCGACAGCGCGGTGCGGATCACGCACATTCCGAGCGGGATCGTCGTCGCCAGCCAGAACGACCGCAGCCAGCACAAGAACCGCGCTACAGCCATGAACATGCTCAAGGCTCGGCTCTACGAAGCCGAGCTGGCGCGGCGCGAGGCCGAAGCGGCGGGCGAGTACCAGGAAAAGACCGAGATCGGCTGGGGCCACCAGATCCGCAGCTACGTCCTGCAGCCCTACCAGATGGTCAAGGACCTCAGGACCGGCGTCGTCTCGTCGAGCCCGGGCGACGTGCTCGACGGCGAGCTCGACGACTTCATCGCCGCCGCGCTCGCCCAGCGGGTGACCGGCGAGACGGTCGAGGTCGAGGACGTCGAGTGAAGTTAGCGCGCGCCTTGTGCCTTGCGCTGCTCGTCGCCGGCTGCAAGCCGGCGGCCGACGAGCAGCGGCCGCCGAGCGCGCGCGATTTCCCGCGCGCTTACCGGCCGGTCTCCGCCCGCAGCGGCGACGGCTTCTCGAACGAGCAGGTGCGCGACGACCGGCGCGAGGCGGTTACCGTGATGGATCTCGCCGCGATCCGACCGGGCATGACCGTGGCCGACATCGGCTCGGGCGAGGGATACTACACCGTTCGCCTCGCCGAGCGCGTGGGCAAGAAGGGCAGGGTGCTGGCCGAGGATATCGATCGCGACGCGCTCGCCCGGCTCGGCAGCAGGGTCGAGGCCGAGCATCTCGACAATGTCTCGATCAAGCTCGGCACCGAGGACGATCCGAAGTTGCCGGTCGGCAGCTTCGACCGCATCTTCCTGGTCCACATGTACCATGAGGTGAGCGAACCCTATGCCTTCCTGTGGCACCTGCGCTCGGCGCTGAAGGCCGGTGGCTCTGCCATCGTGGTCGAGGCCGACCGGCCGACCGACCAGCACGGCATCCCGCCGAAGCAGCTTTTCTGCGAATTCGACCGCTTGGGCTTTCGCCTGGCCGAATTTGTCCGTAAACCTGAATTAGCAAATTACTATGCGCGGTTCGAAGCGGTCGGGAAGAGACCCGAACCCAGCAAGATCGAGCCCTGCAGCCAGCCGGGCGAGGCGAAAGCCAATTCCGCCGCCGGTTGATACGAAGGATTGAAGGTCCGACAATGGCATTCAAGGGTCTGAGACCGATCACCTATGGCGGCCGCGAGGTGTGGCCGTTGATCGAAGGTGGCAAGGGCGTCTCGGCGACCAACCACATGAGCTCCGGCGCGTGGGCGGCGGCCGGCGGGATCGGCACGGTCAGCGCGGTCAACGCCGACAGCTACGACGCCGAGGGCAAGATCATCCCGCAGATCTACGACCAGCTGACCCGGCTCGAACGGCACGAGCAACTGGTCCGCTACGCGATCGACGGGGCGGTCGAGCAGGTCAAGCGTGCCTACGACATCGCCAGCGGCAAGGGCGCGATCAATATCAACGTGTTGTGGGAAATGGGCGGCGCGCAGCAAGTGCTCGAAGGGGTGCTCGAGCGTACCCGCGGGCTTGTCGCCGGGGTGACCTGCGGCGCGGGCATGCCCTACAAGCTGGCTGAAATCGCCCAGCGCTTCAACGTCAACTACCTGCCGATCATCAGCTCGGCGCGCGCTTTCCGGGCGCTGTGGAAGCGCAGCTACAACAAGGTCGCCGACCTGATGGCGGCAGTGGTCTACGAGGATCCGTGGCTCGCCGGCGGGCACAACGGACTCAGCAACGCCGAGGACCCGGAAAAGCCCGAGGATCCTTATCCCCGCGTCCAGGCCTTGCGCGAGACGATGCGGGCCGAGGGGATTTCCGACAACGTGCCGATCATCATGGCCGGCGGCGTGTGGTACCTGCGCGAATGGGACCACTGGATCGACAACCCCGAGCTCGGTCAGATCGCCTTCCAGTACGGCACGCGGCCCTTGCTGACCGAGGAAAGTCCGATCCCGGAAGGATGGAAGGAAGCGCTCCGCCATCTCGAGGAAGGAGACATCCTCCTGCACCGCTTCAGCCCGACCGGTTTCTACAGCTCGGCGGTGAGAAACACATTCCTGCGCAGTCTCGAAGCGCGCACCGAGCGGCAGATCCCGTATTCGCGGGTCGAGGCGGGCGAGCACACCGTGCAGCTCGACGTCGGGGTGAAGGGCAAGAACTTCTGGGTCGCTCCCAAGGACCGCGACCGCGCGCGGGAATGGTTTGGCCAGGGCCACACGGAGGCGCTCAAGACGCCCGACGACACGGTGGTCTTCGTCAGCCCCGGCGAGCGCGGGCAAATTCGCGAGGACCAGGCGGCGTGCATGGGCTGCCTGTCGCACTGCGGGTTCTCCTCGTGGAAGGACCACGACGACTATTCGACCGGCCGCCTCGCCGATCCGCGCAGCTTCTGCATCCAGAAGACCCTGCAGGATATCGCCCACGGCGGTCCGGTGGAGGACAACCTGATGTTCGCCGGCCACAGCGCGTTCCGCTTCAAGCGGGACCCGTTCTATTCGAACAACTTCACGCCGACGGTGAAGCAACTGGTCGACCGGATCCTGACCGGGGATTGAGATTCATTCGGCGCACAACGCCTGGGAGAGGAGCGAAGGTCATGAAATCGATCACATCGCGGCGAATCGCGAGCATCGCGCTGGCCGCCTGCCTCTTCGGAACCGCCTGCGCCACGCCCGTGCAAAAGCAGCCCGACGCCGCGGCGATCGTCGCCGACCCGTCGCGGCCCGAGGGCGATCGCGCGCTCGACGCCTCGCGGCATCCTGCCGAACTGCTCGCCTTCCTGAACATCCGCACGGGCGACACCGTCGCGGATATCTGGCCTGGCGATTACTGGGACCGCCTCTTCGCCGATGCGGTCGGGCCGACCGGTAAGGTCTACGCCACCCATCTCGCCGACGCCGATGAGGCCGAGCATCATACGACCCCGCCGGCCGGCTCGATGCCCCTGGCCGGACACCCGAATGTGGTGGTGGCGGTAACGCGGGCGAGCAGCTTCAGCTTGCCGAGCAAGGCCGACGTGATCTGGTTCCGGCAGAACTATCACGATCTTTACGACAAGTTCATGGGCCCGGCTGACGTGCCGGCGTTCAACAAGGCGGTGTTCCAGGAGCTAAAGCCCGGCGGGCGGTTCGTGATCATCGACCATTCGGCGCCCGACGGCTCCGGCCTGGCTTCGACGGAGACGACGCACCGGATCGACGCCGCGGTGGTCAAGGCCGACATGGCGGCGGCGGGCTTCAAGTTCGTCGGCGAAAGCAATGTGCTGCGCAATCCGGCAGACGACCGCACCAAGCTGGTGTTCGACCCTTCGGTGCGAGGCAAGACCGACCAGTTCGTCTACGTGTTCCAGCGGCCCTGACGCTCAGGCGGGCGGGGCGAGCGTTCCGAGCCAGGCCACCGCCGCCAGCACCGCGAGGCCGAGGGCTGCCTCGCCGAACAGCGAGCGGCGCAGGGATGCCAGGACGTCCCCTTGAGGCAGCAGGTTCGTCTCCAGCGTGGCCGCGAGAGCCGGGACCGAACGTTGCCGGTGCAGCGCCGCCAGGGCCAGCATGGCGGTGAACAGGACCAGCTTGAGCGCAAGCAGCTGCGCGTAGGGGTCGCGCAGGACCGCCGCGACGTCGGTCCCGATCAGGTACCAGACATTGACCAGCCCGGTCGCGGCAAGCGCCGCCACGAGCGAGATCCCGACGGGCGAGAAGCGTTGCAGCGCGGCTGACAAGGCCGAAAGCCGCTCCGGTTCCTGACCAGGCGGAGCCGCGAGCGCGGCGAAAGCGACGAGGGCTCCAATCCATCCCGCCGCAGCGAGTGCATGCAAGACATCCGCGACCAGGTGAAGTGTATGACCGCCGCCCTCGGTCGCGGCACCGTGGCCCATCCAGCCGAAGGTGGCGCAAGCCAGACTGCCGAGAACGCCGGTCCCCAGCCACAGCGTGCGTCCTCGCGGCACGACCATCGCGCAGATCGCGGCGATGAGCGCGAGTGCGGCGCGAGCGACTGCCGCCTTGCCGAGGTCCATTTGCGTGACGACCGCGGTGAGCGCCTCCGCCGAGAGTTCATCGGCGAGCATTTCGGTCTGCAAGGCGAGCCCCAGCAGGGTTCCGGCAGCCAGCATCAGTGCCGCACCGATCAGCAGCGGCTTCGCCCACCGCAGGCTCGCCGCCGAGGCCGGTCCGCGCGCGGGCAGCGCATAAACGAAAAACAGCGCCGATCCCATGAGGACCGACGCTGCCGAATATTGCACGAGCCGGAGGAGTATGACCGCCAGCTCGATCATGTCACTTGATCTGGAAAGGTATCGAGCCCTTCATCTTGTGCCCGTCGGTCGAAGCTGCGGTCCACGTGACCACGTAGCTTCCCTTCATGAACGCGCCTTGCGGAATGCCGGTGAGAGTCTTGCCGTCGGCGCTGAGCGAGGTCTTTACCGGAATGCCCATTTTCATGCCGGACATCGCGATGTCGAGCTTGGAGAACGCCGGCACCAGCTTCTCGCTGAAGGTCACGCTGACGGTCTTGGGTGCGGCGATCACGGCGTTGGCGGCCGGCGTGGATTTCACCACGTGGGCATGTGCGAACGCCGGAGCGGCGGGGGCCAGCGCGGCGGCGGCAAGCGCGAACAGGGAGAGCGACTTACGCATGTTGCGTCCTTTGAAATTGGCAGCCCAGGTTAAAGATAAGCGATGCACCGCCGCTGAATGACTCGGCAAGCCAGAATTAACGGCTCAGGTCGGGCGCAGCGCCGAGAAGCGCGACGCGACCACCGCGGTGCCCGCCAGCGGCAAGGCGAGGAAGCCGAGCGCGACGAGCCCCGGCACCCGGCAGCCACATCGATCCTACCTCACCGCTCGTGACCCACATTACCGGCGCCTGGCTAAAACTCATGATCACGCCCCACAACCAGGCTCTCTGGGGAAGCAGATAACCCCAGGCGCCGGACACGCCAATGGCAACGGCATAAGCGTACCAGAACGCCGGCGAATCCCATGGCTCTGCCGTGTGCAGGCCCATCGCCGCGACGGCCCACAGCAGCAGGCCGGAGGCGGCGACGACGGCGGCGCGAAGCGCGGCGTCCATCGCTAGCTCCCGAGCCCGTTTGCCTGGAGGACATACGCGGTCACGGCACGGTAATCTCCGTCGCTCAACGACCCGCCGGCTCCAGGCGGCATGTTCTGGTGGATGTAGGCATAGAGACCGCCGTTCGGCTTGCCCTTCCAGTTGGCGAGGAAGGGCGGGCCCTTGAGCGGAGGCGCTTCGCCGCCGCCTTGCAGCTCCCCGCCGTGACAGGCGGCGCAGGATTTGTCGTAAACGGCCTTGCCGTCACCCGCCTGCGCGAGCGGGGCGTCGGCGGCGGACGCGGGATCGACCGGAATGGCACCTGCGCGGTCGTTGTTGATCGGCGTCCTCGGCGGGCCTTGCCGGCCGATCCCGGCGTCGGGCAGGGCGAAGACGAACAAGGTGCCCTGCGTGCCGTGGATCAGCTCGGGGGTGAAGCTGTCGCCGAGCCAGAACCCGGTCGAGACGGCGACGTACTGGTGGCCGCCGGTGCTGAAGGTGACCGGGTAGCCGGTCACCGCCGAGCCGAGGTTCATTTCCCACAGCACCTTGCCGCTCGCCTGGTCGAGCGCGCGGAAGCGCCCCGCGGCGTCGCCGGCGAACAGCAGCCCGCCGCCGGTGGCGAGGATCGACTGCATCCCTGCGCGGGTGGAGAACTTCCAGGCGGTCTTGCCGGTTACCGCATTGACCGCGGTGATCACGCCGAGCTTGTTGTCGGCGTTCGGCGCCAGCGCGATCTTCGAAGCCACCGAGTAGCCGGGATTGTCCCAGTTCGGCGCCGTCGCGGTGACCGTCTCGCAAAGGTTTTGCGCGGGGAGGTACATCGTCTTGGTCAGCGGGCTGTAGGCCGGCGCCTGGTAGTTCGCTCCGCCGGTCGAGGAGGGGCAGACGAAGCGGGTGTCGCCGATCTTGTCGAACAGCGTCGCCGGGTTGCCGGTGACCTTGCCGGTCTTGCCGTCGATCGACTGGACGACGTTTTGCATGACCGTCGGCCGCGCCCAGAGGAACTCGCCGGTCCGCCGGTCGAGGGTGTAGATGATCCCCGTCTTGCCCGGCACGCCGGTGAGGACCTTGTAGGTCTTCTTGCGGTCGATCCTGGGGTTGATCCAGGTCACCTCGGCGGGATCGGGCGCGACTTGTTCGTCGAGCAGGATGCGCGGGAACGGGTGGTCGAGATCCCAGTGGTCGACCACGTGCTGGTAGTACCAGACGATCTTGCCGGTCCTGACGTCGAGCGCCAGCGTCGAGTTGTGATAAAGGTAGGTGTACTGGTTGCCCGCCAGCATGAACTTGGGCGCCGGGGTGCTTACCGACGTGCCCATGTAGAGGAGGTGCAACTCGGGATCGTAGCTGGCGTTCATCCACGCGCCGACCTGCATCCGCTTCTCGAGCGGGGTGCCGCCCCAGGTCTTGTCGTTGGGATCGCTGCCCCGGGCGATCGTGCTGGTGCGCCAGACTTCCTTGCCGGTCCTGGCGTCGTGCGCGGTGATGATGCAGGCGTCGGGGCCGCCTTCGGGTTCACACGAGCGGCCGGTGATGGCCAGGCCATCGGCGATGATCGGGCCGGCGCTCTGCTTGGCGCCGTGATGATAGTCGAGGATCTGGGTGTCCCACACCAGCTTGCCGGTCTGCGCGTTGACGGCATAGATATGATCGTCGGACCCGCGGGCGATGATCAGGTCGCCGTAGATAGCCAGGTTGCGGTTGGTGTCGGGGAAGGTCAGGAACTTGCCGACGTCCTTGGGCAGCTCGCGCTTGTGGATCCACAGCACGTCGCCCGAGGCGGCGTCGAGCGCGGTTATCGAGTCGCTCGGACCGGGGAAGTACATCACCCCGTTGTGGACCAGCGGCGTGCCTTCCTGGTGACCGGCATCGAGCGGGCGGACCCAGACCATGCGCAACTCGTTCACGTTGGCCGTGGTGATTTGGTCGAGCGGGCTGTAGCCCCACGAATCGAGCGTGCGGCGCCAGCTGAGCCAATCGTTCGGGTCGGGGTTCTGGATCATCGCGTCGGTGACCGGCACGAACGGCGCGGCGGTGTCGGCCGCCTGGGCGATCGCGGTGCACAGCAAGGCGGAGACCGCGATGATCCGTCCGGCGATTTTCCTCATCGTGCTCCCCTCAGGTGTCTTCGTAACGGCGCGAATAGCTGCTCGCCCGGATGCGCGTGAAGCGGTCATCCGGGCCGAGGTCGTAGAAGGCGAACGTTGTGACCTTGAGCACCTTGCCTGGCGGCAAGTCGATAACCGATTGCTGCCGGCCGGGAATCGGGCGGAATTCCGCGTTCACCTCGACCGCCAGGAAATCGCCGCCGTCGGCGAAGCGCACGATCTCGACTCGCTCGTCGACCGCCTGGTGGAACGGGCGGTAGAGGTTCAGGATCGCGTCGCGCCCGTGGAACTTGAGCCCGCGCTCCTCGCTCAGTACGAACTCGACATCGTCGGCGTAGAACTCGCCGAGCGTGTCGTAGTCCTTGCCGTTGAAGGCGGCGAGATAGCGTTCGTAGCGGGCGCGATCCATCTCAGTCGAACTCCCAGCCGCGCTCACCGTGGTTGGCGATGTCGAGGCCCTGGCGCTCCTCGTCCTCGCTCACCCGCATCGGCAGGAAGAGCGAGACGCCGAGCGCGATCAGCGCCGTCGCGATGGCCGAGTAGATCGCCACCGCGGCGACCGCGAGGACCTGCACGCCGAGCATCGAGCCCATGCCCAGGCCCTCGGCGTAACCGATTCCGCCAAGGCCTTGGGCGATGAAGACGGCCAGCAGGATCGAGCCCATCATGCCGCCAACGCCGTGGACGGCGAACACGTCGAGCGAATCGTCGAGCTTCAGCTTGACCTTCACCAGCTGGATCGCGCCGTAGCAGACCACGGCCGCGGCGGCGCCGAACAGCAGCGCGGTACCCGGCGAGATATAGCCTGCCGCCGGGGTGACCGTGGCGAGCCCGGCGATCGCGCCGGTAGCGAATCCGACGGTGGTCGGCTTGCCGAAGGTCATGCGCTCGATCCCGATCCACACCAGGGCGGCCGCCGCGGCGGCGGCGTGGGTGTTGAGGATGGCGGTGGCGGCGCTGTCCGAGGCGGTGAGCGCGGAGCCGCCGTTGAAGCCGAACCAGCCGACCCACAGCAGCATCGCGCCGATCATCGTCAGCCCGGGTGCGTGCGGGATGAGCGGCTGAGTGGGAAAGCCGATTCGCCGGCCGAGCAGCAGCGCGACCACGAGCGCCGACACGCCCGCCGTGGTGTGCACCACGATGCCCCCGGCGAAGTCGAGCACGCCCATCTGGCCCAGCCAGCCGCCGCCCCACACCCAGTGGGCGACCGGGGCGTAGACGATCAGGCTCCATAAGCCGGTGAACGCGACGACCCACGAAAAGCGCGCACGGTCGACCCAGGCGCCGACCATCAGGCCCGGGGTGATCGCCGCGAAGGTCATCTGGAACAGCGCGAAGGCGCTTTCCGGCAGGGTGGTGTTCGCGCGCAGGTCGAACAGGTTGGCCGGGATGAGCATGAAAGCGCGGCCGTTGCCGAGCCAGCCGTTGGTCACCTCGCCGAACGCGAGCGTGTAGCCCGCGACGATCCACACCAGCGAGGCGAGCGAGGTCACCGCGGCGACTTGAACCAGCACCGAGAGGACGTTCTTGGCCCGCACCAGTCCTCCGTAGAACAGCCCGAGCCCGGGCAGCGTCATCAGCAGCACCAGCGCCGAGGCGGCGATCACCCACGCCGTGTCGCCGCTGTCGGCTGTGGCGGCCTGCGCGTGCGCGGCAGCGGGCAAAGCGATGAGCGCCAGGGCGGCGGCGGTCTTGCGGAACATTCGAGGCCTCCCGAGGCCGCTTGCCGCGGCTCTCCTCCACGCGGCAGTTAAGACATAATCGGGCGCCGCGGCAAGGTCCGGGGACAGGATATTACCAAAGCCCTCGCCACGCTTGATGCGACGCCCGCGCCGACGCTAGACAGGGGCGATGCTTCGCCGCCTTGCTGCCGCTCTCCTTTTCGTCGCTTCTTTCCCCGCCCAGGCGCAGGACCGGGAGGTGCCGTACTGGGCCTCGATGCGCGCCGACGAGGTGAACATGCGTGTCGGACCGAGCGAGAGCTATCCGGTCGAGTGGGTGTACCACCGCGCCAACCTGCCGGTGAAAGTCGTGCGGTTGTACCAGGGCTGGCGGCGGGTGCGGGACCAGGACGGCGCCGAGGGCTGGATCGTCGCGCGGCTGCTCAGCCCGGAGCGATCGGCGGTCGTCGTCGGCAAGGGACTGGCGGCGATGCGAGCCGAGGGCAACGCAGGAGCGGCGTTGCGCTGGAACCTTGAGCCGGGCGTGGTCGGCAAGCTTGGCGATTGCGACGCCGGATGGTGCGAGCTCAGCGTCGGGCCCCGCAAGGGCTGGGTCGAGCAGAAGCGCCTGTGGGGCGCCGGCGACCCGTAGGGAAAGGGCGACCCCCGCGGGCCGCCCTTTCCGCTTCAGGTCTGTTTGCGCTCAGGCGGTCTTTCTCACCTTGACGACCGCGCCGTCGTCGCCGGTGGCGGTCATGTTGCCATCGGCGTCGGGCTCACCCATCGCATAGCAGCGGCTCGGTTGCTTCGGGTCGTCGCCCTTGGGATCGAAACAGATCTTGCCGGCATCGTCGACCTTCCAGGTGCCGGTTTCGACAGACTTACCGTCAGTGCTGGTGTCAGTGTAATTGCCATCGGTGGTCATGACCGAGGTGCCGCTCTCGCCCTTGCCGTCGTCGTAAGTGTAGGTACCGGCTCGGTCGGCCATGGTCAGGGCGGCGGTCGTCGCTGCCTCGCTCGGCGCAGGAGCAGGCTCGGCCTGCTTCTGGTTGCACGCGGAAAGCGCGGCCAATGCCGCGATCATTGCAAGCTTCTTCATCTCGTGAACTCCCCTCAAACGCGCCCTGGTGGCGGTTTACCAATGCGCGCGGAATGCGCCAATCGCTTTCGCGGTCAGGCGATCTTCTTGATTGTGATGGGCTCGCCCACGTCCGGTGTCGCGGTGAACGTGCCGTCCCTCGCGGGAGTGCTGTCGGTGTAGCAGCGTACAACCGCGCCTTCGCCTTCGCTCGGCGTCAGGCAGGTGCGGCCGCCGACGATCGACCACGAGCCCGCCTCGGTCATCCGGCCATGCACCGTGTTGGTGTAAGTGTGGTCCGCGGCGAGGACCGAGGTCATCTTGGTCCCGTCGATCTCCGTGACGCTGTAAGTGCCGGGAGAGGCCTGGCTGGTCGGCTGCGGCTCGGGCTCGGTCGCGGCCACTTCAACCGGACCCGCCGGTTTGCTCTGACCGCAAGCCGCAAGCGCCGCCGTCACCAGGCAGAAAGCAAGCATCCTCATCGATGGTCTCCCGTCGATAGTCGCTTGGCGACCGGCCCCCTGGTCGCCGCAGTCGTTAGGTCTTACGGACCTGATAGGGCGCACCGCTGTCAGGCGTGACGGTATAGCTGCCGTCCTCGCCGATCGGCCCGTCGGAACCGCAGCGTACTTCGCCCTTGTCCGGATGGAAGCAGGTCTTGTTGTTCTCGATCGCCCACTTGCCGGCCTCTTTCATCTCGCCGGCAACCCAGTCCGTATAGGTGCCGTCGTCCTTGAGGAACACGGTGGTCATCGACCCGTCGGCGCCGGTCACGATGTAGGTGCCCGGGCCGGCGTTGCTGTGTGGGCCCGCGGGCGCGGCGGCAACTTTGGCCTCGCCATCCTTCGGTGCGGATTGGCCGCATGCGGCCAGCATGACCAGCGCGACGATCGGCATAACGATTTTCATGGCATTCCCTCCCCAGGTGCTGCCCGACGCAGCATACCACAAGCGAGGGGCGGAGCAAATTGGCGGAGGGTGCGAGCTAGATCATCTCCACAGCGATCGCCGTCGCCTCGCCGCCGCCGATGCAGAGGCTGGCGATGCCGCGCTTGCCGCCGCGCTGCCTGAGCGCGTTGAGGAGGGTCACGATGATCCGCGTGCCGCTGGCGCCGATGGGGTGACCGAGCGCGGTCGCGCCGCCGTTCACGTTGATCTTGTCGTGCGGAATGCCGATGTCGCGCATCGCGAACATCGCCACGCAGGCGAACGCCTCGTTGACTTCCCACAGGTCGACGTCATCGACCGACCAGCCGGTTTGCTTGAGCAGCTTCTCGATCGCGCCGACCGGAGCGGTGGTGAAATCCTTCGGTTCCTGGGCATGCGCGGCGGTGGCGACGATCCGGGCGACCGGCTGCCTGCCTTGCTCGGCGGCGAGGCTCGCGCGCGTCAGGACGACCGCGGCGGCGCCATCCGAGATCGAGCTCGAGGTGGCGGCGGTAATGGTGCCTTCCTTGGCAAATGCGGCCCGAAGCTGCGGGATCTTCTCCGGGTTGGCCTTGCCCGGCGCCTCGTCGGTATCGACCTGGATCTCGCCCTTGCGGGTCTTGACCGTCACCGGCACGACCTCGCCGGCGAAGGCGCCCGAACTGATCGCCTCGCTCGCCCGCGAGAGCGAGGTGATCGCGAACTGGTCCATGTCCTCGCGGGTCAGCTGGTATTCGTCGGCGGTGCACTGGGCGAAGCTGCCCATCGCCTTGCCTTCCTCGTAGGCGTCCTCGAGACCGTCGAGGAACATGTGATCGTAGGCGGTGTCGTGCCCGATGCGGGCGCCCGAGCGGTGCTTCTTCAGGAGGTACGGGGCGTTGGTCATGCTCTCCATGCCGCCGGCGACGATCAGGTCCGCCGCGCCCGAAGCGAGCGCTTCGGCGCCCATGATGACCGTCTGCATGCCCGAGCCGCATACCTTGTTGACCGTGGTCGCCTGGGCCGATTTCGGCAGCCCGGCCTTGAGCGCCGCCTGGCGGGCGGGCGCCTGGCCGAGGCCGGCGGGAAGCACGCAACCCATGTAGACCCGGTCCACGTCCTCGCCGTTGACGCCGGCGCGTTCAACCGCCGCCTTGACCGCGGTGGCGCCGAGATCGGTCGCCGAAGCGTCCGCCAGCGCGCCCTGCATCGCGCCCATCGGGGTGCGGGCGTAGGAGAGGATGACGATCGGGTCGGATTCGGAGAACTGGGCCATGGGGAGCGGGTGCCTTGCGTTAAGAGGATGGCGGGCATCTAATGGTGCAGCGCAGCAATTTCAATCGCGCTGATCGCCGGGGTCCGTGCCGATTCGTTCACCTGCGCCGGCTGGATTCCTGACGAGGTTTACACTCGCTGGACAAGGTTGACACGGTCCATGAAGAAACTTCGCAGGGTCCTGCGGCGGGGTCTTCGCGGCGTCGTTCCGGGTGTCCGGCATGGAGCATGACGATGACCCAAGCACGTTTCACGCGATGTAGGAAAGCGCTTTCTGCCGGCTCGCCGCCGCTGTCCGGCAAATCGGGCGGTTCCGGCCTTGAACCGTTCGGCGGGGCAGACTAGGGCGCGCAGCGAAACCGTTCACATCGAGTCAGGCGCTTGGTCGACCTTCTCCAATATCTGCCGATACTGATCTTCCTGGTCATCGCGCTGGGAATCTCGTCGCTGTTCGTGTTCCTGCCGATGGGCGTCGCCCGCCTGACCGGCGCGCACAAGCCCAATGCGGAGAAGCTCAGCGAGTACGAATGCGGCTTTCCCGCGTTCGAGGATCCGCGCAGCCAGTTCGACGTGCGCTTCTACCTGATCGCGATCCTGTTCATCGTCTTCGACCTCGAAGCCGCGTTCCTGTTTCCGTGGGCCGTCAGCCTCGACGTGACCGGCTGGCCGGGCTGGGTGACGATGATGGTGTTCCTGTTCGAGCTGATCGTCGGCTACGCCTATGCGTGGAAGAAAGGGGCGCTCGAATGGGAATGAAGGACGAGGGCCCGCTCGACCACGCGCTGGCCAATCCCGCGGCAACCAACGTCGCTGGCCCCGAGGTCAATCCGACCATTCACCCGGCCATAGTCCCGCCGGGCGGTGAATATTTCAATCAGATCAGCGACGAGCTGGACCACAAGGGCTTCCTCGTCACCACGACCGAGGACCTGTTCCAGTGGGCCCGCACCGGTTCGCTGTGGTGGATGACCTTCGGGCTCGCCTGCTGCGCGGTCGAGATGATCCACGTCAACATGCCGCGCTACGACATGGAGCGCTTCGGCGTCGCCCCGCGCGCGTCTCCGCGCCAGAGCGACGTGATGATCGTCGCCGGCACGCTGTGCAACAAGATGGCCCCGGCACTGCGCAAGGTCTACGACCAGATGTCGGACCCCAAGTACGTCATCTCGATGGGCAGCTGCGCCAACGGCGGCGGCTATTACCACTACAGCTATTCGGTGGTGCGCGGCTGCGACCGCATCGTGCCGGTCGACATTTACGTGCCCGGCTGCCCGCCGACCGCCGAGGCGCTGCTCTACGGCGTGATGCAGCTCCAGCGGAAGATCCGCCGCGCGGGGACGATCGAGCGCTAAGATGGCCACCGTCCTGCATCCGGCCCCGAAGATCAGCTCGAACGAGGGCGTGCGCGAGACCCTGGTCAAGGCGCTCGGCAAGCGCGTGCTCGCGAGCAAGGAAATGCACGGCGAGATCGTCATCGGCGTGGAGCGCGAGGCGATCGAGGACGTGCTGCGGACGCTGCGCGACGAGCACGGCTACCAGCAGCTGATGGAGATCGCCGGGGTCGACTACCCGGAGCGCGAGGAGCGCTTCGAGGTCGTCTACATGCTGCTCAGCCTGACCAGGAACCACCGGATCATGGTCAAGTTGCGCGCGGCCGAGAACACCCCGGTGCCGACCGTCACCCGCCTGTGGCCCAACGCCGGATGGCTCGAGCGCGAGGTGTTCGACATGTACGGCGTGCTGTTCGACGGCAACACCGACTTGCGCCGCATCCTCACCGACTACGGCTTCGAGGGGCACCCTCAGCGCAAGGACTTCCCGCTGACCGGATTCCAGGAGCTGCGCTATTCGGAAGAAGAGCACCGCGTGGTCTACGAGCCGGTCGAGCTGCCGCAGGACTTCCGCACGTTCGACTTCATGAGCCCGTGGGAAGGCGCCGACTACGTCCTGCCGGGTGACGAGAAGTCGGTCACGCCGCCGCCCGCACCGCAGCCCAAGCCGGTCCCCGAGCCGAGCGGCAAAGTCGACGCCAAGGCGCCCGAGACGCGCGGCGCGCCGGGTGTTAGCACGCCGAAGACGACCGGCAAAGCGAGTGAAACGGGCGCGGGCAAGAGGGCCGACAAGAAAGCCGCAACCAAGAAATCGAGCGCCGCTCCGGCCAAGAAGGTGACCGCCAAGAAAGCTCCCGCCGCGCCCAAGCCAACCTCAAGTCGCCCGGCGCGCAAGCCGAAGGGACCCAAGGCATGAGCCTGTCTCTCGAAAATTCGCCCACCACCGAAGGCGGGACCATCTCCAATTACACGATCAACTTCGGCCCGCAGCATCCCGCCGCGCACGGCGTGCTGCGCATGGTGATGGAGCTCGACGGCGAGGTGATCGAGCGGATCGATCCGCACATCGGCCTGCTCCACCGCGGCACCGAGAAGCTGATCGAGTACAAGACCTACCTCCAGGCGCTGCCGTACTTCGACAGGCTCGATTACTGCAGCCCGCTGTGCATGGAGCACAGCTACGTTCTCGCGATCGAGAAGCTGCTCAACCTCGAGGTGCCGCTGCGCGCGCAATACCTGCGAGTGCTGTTCGCCGAGCTGACGCGCATCTCCAACCACATGCTCAACATCGGCAGCCACGTGATGGACGTCGGCGCGATGACGCCGAACCTGTGGCTGTTCGAAATCCGCGAGGACACGCTCAATTTCTTCGAGCGCGCTTCGGGCGCGCGGATGCACTGCGCCTGGTTCCGCCCCGGCGGGGTGCACGAGGACGTGCCGCTCAAGCTGCTGACCGACATCGGCGACTGGGTCGACACCCGCCTGCCGCGGCTGTTCGAGGACGCAATGAGCCTGGTGGTCGACAACCGCATCTTCAAGCAGCGCAACGTCGACATCGCCAAGGTCAGCAAGGAAGACGCGATCGCCTGGGGCTTCTCGGGCCCGATGATCCGCGCCGCCGGCCTTCCGTGGGACTTGCGCAAGAGCCAGCCTTACGACGTCTACGACCGGATGGACTTCGAGATTCCCGTCGGCACCAACTCCGACTGCTACGACCGGATGATGGTCCGCGTCGAGGAAGTCCGCCAGTCGGCGAAGATCATCAAGCAGTGCCTCGCCGAGATGCCCGAAGGCCCGGTGGCCAGCGACGACCGCAAGGTCGTGCCGCCCAGGCGCGCCGAGATGAAGCAGTCGATGGAAGCGCTGATCCATCACTTCAAGCTCTACACCGAAGGCTTCCATGTGCCCGCGGGCGAGGTCTACGTCGCCACTGAAAGCCCAAAGGGCGAGTTCGGCGTCTACCTCGTCAGCGACGGCAGCAATAAGCCTTACCGCTGCAAGATCCGGCCGACCGCGTTCAGCCATCTTCAAGCGATGGATTTTATGAGCAAGGGGCACATGTTGCCCGACGCAACGGCGATCCTGGGGGCGATCGACGTCGTTTTTGGAGAATGCGACCGGTGAAGACGCAATTGGATATGCTGCGGGTGTGGGCCTCGCTCACTGGGCTGGTGCTGGTGGCGCTGGTGTTCGTCCAGCTGGGCTTCGGCGTGAAGATCGGCGACACGCTGCCGATGCTAGCCGCGTCGATTGCCGGCTTCGAGCTGTTCCTGTTCGGGCAGGACATTGCCAACAAGCGGAAACGCCGTGGCTGAGAAGACGGTCACTCTGACGGATCGGCAGTTGCGGTTCGGCCTGATCAAGCTCGCCTTGTCGTTTGTCGGGCTGTTCGCGATTGCTGCGATTATCGTTACGGCAATCGCCGGCACAAAGTTCGGTCTGAATTTGGCAGTCAACCTAATGCTGTTCACAGTGGCGTTCAATTTGCTCGCGAATGGAGTTCTTGCGGTCTTGAAGATCACGGATTGGATCGAGGCTCGGCGACATGGCTGAGCGCGCGCCGCATCCCGATACGCCGGAACTGCGCGAGCAGTACGGCAACTTCGCGTGGACCGAGGCCAATGCGGCCGAGGCCAAGGCGATCGTCAAGCGCTACCCCGAAGGGCGGCAGCGCTCGGCGGTGATGCCGCTGCTCGACCTCGCCCAGCGGCAAGTCGGGGCGGAGACCAATACCCAGGGCTGGCTGCCGATCCCGGTAATGGAGTTCGTCGCCCGCGAGCTCGACATGCCGGTGATCCGCGTGCTCGAGGTCGCGACGTTTTACACGATGTACAATCTCGCCCCGGTCGGCCGCTTCCATGTGCAGGTCTGCGGCACCACGCCGTGCATGCTGCGCGGCTCCGACGACATTCTCGACGCCTGCTACAAGCGCGGGATGAAGCAGGGCCATACCACGCCCGACGGGCTGTGGACGCTGACCGAGGTCGAATGCATGGGCAACTGCTCCAGCGCGCCGATGGTCCAGATCAACGACGACAACTACGAGGACCTCACGCCCGAGCGCCTCGACCACGTGCTCGACGAGCTGGCCGCCGGCCGTCAGCCGAAGACCGGCACGCAGGACCCGGCGCGGCACACCGTCGAGCCGGTCGGCGGGCCGACCACGCTCAAGCAGATGGTCACCGAGAATCACGACTACCGGGGCGAGTGGTGATGGAGTTCGCGGTTCCGATCGTCGTCGCTCTGATCGCCATCGTGGTCAGCTGGAAGCTGCTCAAGGGCCTTGTGAAGACAATCGCGCTGGTGGCGATCCTGGTTCTTGCTGCGATCTATGTGTTCGGAGGGTTCAACTGATGCTCGCCGGCTCTTCTTGTGGGACGCTCGCAGATGCTCGCTGATCGGGATCGCATCTTCACCAACGTCTACGGCTACCAGGACTGGCGCCTGAAGGCCGCCGAGAAACGCGGCGACTGGGACGATACCAAGGCGCTGATCGCGCGCGGGCAGGACTCCCTCATCGAGGAGATCAAGGCCTCGGGCCTGCGCGGGCGCGGCGGAGCGGGCTTCCCGACCGGCATGAAATGGAGCTTCATGCCCAAGGAGAGCCGCGACGGCCGGCCGAGCTTCCTGGTCATCAATGCCGACGAGAGCGAGCCCGGTTCGTGCAAGGATCGCGAGATCATCCGGCATGACCCGCACAAGCTGATCGAAGGCGCGCTGGTCGCGGGCTTCGCGATGCGCGCGCGGGCGGCGTACATCTACATCCGCGGCGAATACATCCGCGAGGCCGAAACGCTGTTCGCCGCGGTGCAGGAGGCTTACGACGCCGGCCTGCTCGGCAAGAACGCCGCCGGCTCGGGCTTCGACTTCGACGTGTTCGTCCACCGCGGCGCGGGCGCCTACATCTGCGGCGAAGAGATGGCGATGCTCGAAAGCCTCGAGGGCAAGAAGGGCCAGCCGCGCCTCAAGCCGCCGTTCCCGGCCGGCGCGGGCCTCTACGGCTGCCCGACGACGGTCAACAACGTCGAATCGATCGCCGTCGTGCCGACGATCCTGCGCCGCGGGGCGTCGTGGTTCTCCAGCTTCGGCCGCGACAACAACAAGGGCACCAAGCTCTTCCAGATCAGCGGGCACGTGGAAAAGCCCTGCGTGGTGGAAGAGGCGATGAGCATCCCGTTTCGCGAGCTGATCGAGAAGCACTGCGGCGGCGTCACCGGCGGGTGGGACAACCTGCTAGCGGTGATCCCCGGCGGCTCCTCGGTCCCGCTGGTCCCGGCGGCGCAGATCATGGACTGCCAGATGGACTTCGACGGGCTCAAGGAGCTCGGCTCCGGCCTCGGCACCGCGGCGGTGATCGTGATGGACAAGTCGACCGACATCGTCCGCGCGATCAGCCGGATCAGCAAGTTCTACATGCACGAGAGCTGCGGCCAGTGCACCCCGTGCCGCGAAGGCACCGGATGGATGTGGCGCGTGATGGAGCGCCTCCGCACCGGCGCCGCCGAACCGCGCGAGATCGACCTGCTCTACGAAGTGACCAAGCAAGTCGAAGGCCACACCATCTGCGCCCTCGGCGATGCCGCCGCCTGGCCGATCCAGGGCCTGATCCGGCATTTCCGGCCGGAACTGGAACGGCGGATGGCGGAGCGGACAGCAGCGATGCCGCAGGCGGCGGAATAGCGGCCTCTCCTTGCCAAATGCGCTGGGTTGCAAGGCGGCGCGTTCCCGGTACGATAGTTTCCTCAGTAACAAGCGACTTCACCGGGAGGGGGAAATGGAGCGCACTCTTGCATCTGCGGCGGCGAGGATGGCTCGTCGCTTATCCGTTTTCACCATTGCCGTTGCCCTCGCATTGCCGGGCGGTCCTGCCATGGCGCAGATGGATACCGACACCGCGCAACTGAACAATGTCCGCGCCAATGTGATCCCGAATAGCGCCGCCGAAATCGACTTCGTGACGAAGTTTGCCCAATGTGCGGGTGGCGAGCGGGGTGGGGCCAACTTGCTTCGGCTTCTGCCGGCCAGTCAGCAGAGCGATCGAAGCCTGTTTTTCATGACCGATTCTCACCCGAACTGTGCGCCCCATAATGACCGGCTGACTTTCTCGGTGCGCAATTACCGGGGCGTCTTGGCCGAACTCTTGCTGGAGAGCGATTTCGATCTGTCGACATGGTCGGCGCGGGGCAAACCGGCCAAGATCTTTCCCGCCCCGACGAACGATCAGCTGGTCAGGCTTTCGGCTGACTCCCGCAGCGCCGTGGTGATGACCGAAATCGGCACTTGCACCACCCAGGCATCGCCCGCCGCGGTCGCTGCGCTGTTCGCTACTGAGGCCGGCACGCCCGCGGAGAGCACCGCGATTGCCGCGATCACCCCGGCGCTCGCCGGCTGCATCCCGCCCGGCGTCGAAATGAAGATCTCGAAATTCCAATTGCGCGGCTATCTGGCCGAGGGAGCCTACCGCTATGCGGTGGTGAAAGCCGCCGCCGCGAAATGAGAAACCGGTTGTGGATTGTCTGGTGTCGGGCCGGCGCGGTTTTGTCCATGCGCGCCCGCGAAACGGGTTGCACTGATGCGCTTGCTCGGACAGAGGGGGCGCGCGGCGGCCCGGTTCACCGGATTCTCGCCGCCGCATTCTGACCGCAACAGGACGCTCATGCCCAAAGTCACCGTCGACGGACAGGAAATCGAGGTTCCCAACGGCGCCACTGTCCTGCAGGCGTGCGAACTGGCCGGGAAGGAGATCCCGCGTTTCTGCTACCATGAGCGGCTGAGCATCGCCGGCAACTGCCGCATGTGCCTGGTCGAGGTGAAACCCGGCCCGCCCAAGCCGCAGGCGAGTTGCGCGCTGCCGGCCGCCGAAGGCCAGGAAATCCGCACCGACAGCGAGATGGTCAAGAAGGCGCGTGAAGGGGTGATGGAGTTTCTCCTCATCAACCACCCGCTCGATTGCCCGATCTGCGACCAGGGCGGCGAGTGCGACCTGCAGGACCAGGCGATCGCCTACGGCCGCGGCGCCTCGCGCTATCACGAGAACAAGCGCGCGGTGACCGAGAAATACATGGGCCCGCTGATCAAGACGATCATGACCCGCTGCATCCATTGCACGCGCTGCGTGCGCTTCTCCGAGGAGATCGCCGGCGTCGACGAGATCGGCGCGCTCTATCGCGGCGAGCACATGCAGATCACCACCTACCTCGAGCATGCGGCCAAGCACGAGCTTTCGGCCAACGTGATCGACTTGTGCCCGGTCGGTGCTCTGACCTCGCGGCCCTACGCCTTCGAAGCGCGGCCGTGGGAGCTCAAGAAGACCCTCGGCATCGACGTCTCGGACGCGATGGGCAGCAACATCCGCATCGACAGCCGCGGGCGCGAAGTGCTGCGGGTGCTTCCGCGCATCAACGACGACGTCAACGAAGAGTGGATCAGCGACAAGGCGCGCTACCAGGTCGACGGCCTGGTGCGGCAGCGCCTCGACAAGGTCTTCGTCCGCAAGGCCGGAAAGCTCGAACGGGCTAGCTGGGATGAGGCGTTCGGCGCGATCGCCAGGGCCAAGGCCGGCTCCAGCGTTGCGGCCGTCGCGGGCGACATGCTCGACTGCGAGACGATGTTCGCCGCCAAGAAGCTGCTCGGCGCGCTCGGCTCGACTTTGGTCGAGAGCCGCCAGACGGGGATGGACTACCCGACCGGCAACCTCGCGGCAGTCAACTTCAACTCGACCTTCGCCGGGATCGAGGAAGCCGACGCGATCCTGATCGTCGGCAGCATGGTTCGCTGGGAGGCGCCGCTGCTCCACGTGCGGCTGCGCAAGGCGGTCAAGCGGGGCGCCAGGGTGTTCATCGTCGGCCCGCACTGGGAAACGACTTTCCCGGCCGAGTGGCTCGGCGACGACGTCGCGGTACTCGGCAAGCTGCCGAAGAATGTCGGCGAGGCGATGGGCAAGGCCAGTAAGCCCGCCGTGATCGTCGGCGGCGGCGGGATTGCCGCCGGGGCGCTCGAGGCGGCGCTGGGCCTGGTCGGCGAGTGGAATCTCGTTCGGGACGGGTGGAACGGCTTCAACGTCCTCCATTTCTCGGCCGCCCGGATGGGCGCGCTGATGCTCGGCTTTGCGCAGAAGAGCGGGATCGTCGACCTCGTGAATGCCAAGCCGAAAGTGCTGCTCGCGCTCGGCGCGGACGAGGTCGATTTCCGCCGCTTCCCGGATGCGCTGAAGGTCTACGTCGGCCACCACGGCGACAAGGGCGCGCACGCCGCCGATATCATCCTGCCCGGCGCGGCTTACACCGAGAAGGCCGGAACCTACGTCAGCACCGAAGGCCGGGTGCAGTTCGCCGACAAGGCGGTGTTCGCCCCCGGTGACGCGCGCGAGGACTGGACGATCCTTCGCGCGCTGGCCGACGCGCTCGGCGTTTCGGTTGGCTTCGACAGCTTCGACGAGCTGCGCGCGGCGATGATCGCCGAAGTGCCGGCGCTGGGTGTCGAGGGCCTCGTCAACTTCGGCGCGCTGCCGAAGCCGGGGAAGGGCGCCAAGCCCAAAGGCACGATCGGGTACCCGATCAAGGACTTCTACCTGACCAATCCGATCGCCCGCGCCAGCCTGACGATGCAGCGCTGCTCGGCCGAGCTGCTGCACGGCGACGACAGCTTCGCGGAGGCGGCGGAATGACCTCCGTCTTTGAACAATGGGGCATGACCCACGACTGGGCGTGGTTCGTCGCGACCATCGCCGGCATCTTGCTGATCGCCCTGCCGCTGATGCTCGCCGTGGCGATGATCATCTACGTCGACCGCAAGATCTGGGCGGCGATGGCGCTGCGGCGCGGGCCGAACGTGGTCGGGCCGTGGGGCCTGCTGCAGAGCTTCGCCGACGGGCTCAAGGTGTTCCTGCAGGAAACGATCGTCCCGTCGGCCGCGAACAAGGGCCTGTTCCTGATCGCGCCGATCATCACTTTCACCGTCGCGCTGATGGCCTGGGCGGTGATCCCGTTCAACTCGGGGGCGGTGCTGGCGGACATCAACGTCGGCCTGCTCTACGTCCTCGCGATCAGCTCGCTCGGCGTCTACGGGGTGGTCATCGCCGGCTGGGCCTCGAACTCGAAATACCCGTTTTTCAGCGCGATGCGCGCCGCTGCTCAGATGATTTCATATGAAGTCTCGATCGGCTTCATCCTCATCTGCGTGGTGCTGTGGGCGGGCACGTTCAACTTGAACGGCATCGTCGAGGCGCAGCGTGGGCACGGCTTCGGGATCGTCAACGGGTTCTTCTTCAACCTGCTGCTGTTCCCGATGTGGGTGGTGTTCCTGATCTCGAGCATGGCCGAGACCGCGCGCACCCCGTTCGACCTGACCGAGGCGGAGAGCGAGCTCGTCGCCGGCTACCAGACCGAATATTCGTCGATGAGCTTCGCGCTCTACTGGCTCGGCGAATATGCCAACGTCCTGCTGATGTGCGCGCTCAACGCCACGCTGTTCTTCGGCGGCTGGCTGCCGCCGCTCGAGTGGGCGCCGCTCTACTGGATCCCGGGCTGGATCTGGCTCTTCGCCAAGATCTTCTTCTTCTTCTTCGTCTTCAGCTGGGTGAAGGCGACTGTGCCGCGCTACCGCTACGACCAGCTGATGCGCCTCGGCTGGAAGATCTTCCTGCCGCTGAGCCTTTCGTTCGTGGTTCTGGTCTCGGGCTACCTGATGCTGACGAGGTATGGCGCATGACCGTCGCCCAACTGATCAAGTCGTACACCCTGTGGGAATTCCTCAAGGCCCACTGGCTGACGCTGAAGTACTTCTTCAAGGCGAAGGCGACGATCAACTATCCGTTCGAGAAGAACCCGCTCAGCCCGCGCTTCCGCGGCGAGCATGCACTGCGCCGTTATCCCAACGGCGAGGAGCGCTGCATCGCCTGCAAGCTGTGCGAGGCGGTGTGTCCGGCGCAGGCGATCACCATCGAGGCCGAGCCGCGCGAGGACGGCAGCCGCCGCACCACCCGCTACGACATCGACATGACCAAGTGCATCTACTGCGGTTTCTGCCAGGAAGCCTGCCCGGTCGATGCCATCGTCGAGGGGCCGAACTTTGAATTCACCACCGAAACCCGCGAGGAGCTGCTCTACGACAAGGCGAAACTGCTGGCTAACGGGGACAAGTGGGAGCGAGCGCTGGCCGCGAACCTTGAAGCCGATGCGCCCTATCGCTAGGCGGCGCGCGACCGAATGATCCAGACCATCGCCTTCTACCTGTTCGCGTTCCTCGTGATCGTCTCCGGCGTGTTCACGATCGCGTCGCGCAACCCGGTGCATTCGGTGTTGTGGCTGATCCTGGCGTTCTTCAATGGCGCCGGGCTGATGGTGCTGGTCGGGGCCGAATTCATCGCGATGCTGCTGGTGATCGTCTACGTCGGCGCGGTCGCGGTGCTGTTCCTGTTCGTGGTCATGATGCTCGACATCGATTTCGCCGAGCTGCGCGCCGGGTTCATGAAGAACTTCCCGCTCGGGATTGCCATCGCGCTGGTGCTGTTCGCCGAGCTGTTTCTCGGCGTCGGAGCTTATCAGGTCGGCGGACTGGCGCTCGGCACGCCTGACGGCACCGCCGCGACGGCACCCGGCGTCAGCAACATCGCCGCGATCGGCGCACTGCTCTACGGGCGCTACCTGTTCCTGTTCGAGACTGCCGGGATCATCCTGCTGGTGGCGATGATCGGCGCGATCGTGCTGACCCACCGCGAGCGCAAGGACACGAAGCCGCAAAACGTGGCCAAGCAGAACGCCCGCCGGCCGCAGGATGCGACCGTCAACATGCGGCCCGAAGTCGGCAAGGGGGTCGAGCTGTGATCGGCATCGAACACTATGTCGTCGTCAGCTCGATCCTGTTCGTGCTCGGCGTTCTCGGCATCTTCCTCAACCGCAAGAACGTGATCGTCATCCTGATGGCGATCGAGCTGATCCTGCTGGCGGTGAACATCAACCTGGTCGCGTTCAGCGCCTTCCTGCACGACCTGACGGGGCAGATCTTCGCGATGTTCGTGCTGACCGTGGCGGCGGGCGAGGCGGCGATCGGTCTGGCGATCCTGGTGCAGTACTTCCGCGGCCGCGGCACGATCGCGGTCGACGACGTCAACCGGATGAAGGGTTAGCCCGTGCCCTCGATCCTGTTCATCGTCTTCCTGCCGCTGCTCGCAGCGATCGTCACCGGGCTGGGCAACCGAGCGCTCGGCAGCTTCGCGGCCAAGCTGATCACCACCGGCGCGCTGTTTGCCGCGATGTTCCTCAGTTGGCCGATCTTCCTGCACTACCTCGGCGGCAACGTCGGCGCGACGGTAACGCCGGTGCTGCACTGGGTCTCGTCAGGCACGCTCAGCTTCGACTGGGCGCTGCGCGTCGACACGCTGACCGCGGTGATGCTGGTGGTGGTGACGACCGTCTCGGCGCTCGTCCACCTCTACTCCTGGGGCTACATGGACGAGGACCCCGACCAGCCACGGTTCTTCGCCTACCTCAGCCTGTTCACCTTCGCGATGCTGATGCTGGTGACCGCCGACAACCTGGTGCAGATGTTCTTCGGCTGGGAAGGGGTCGGCCTCGCCAGCTACCTGCTGATCGGCTTCTGGTTCAGGAAGCCGAGCGCCAACGCCGCGGCGATCAAGGCCTTCGTGGTCAACCGCGTCGGCGACCTCGGCTTCATGCTCGGCATCTTGGGTACGTTCCTGGTGTTCCAGACGGTATCGATCCCCGAGATCCTCGCCGCCGCGCCGGCGATGAAGGGCGCGAGCACGATCCACTTCCTGTGGCTGCGCGCCGACACGATGACCGTGCTGTGCCTGCTGCTGTTCATCGGCGCGATGGGCAAGTCGGCCCAGCTCGGACTGCACACCTGGCTGCCCGACGCGATGGAAGGCCCGACGCCGGTCAGCGCGCTGATCCACGCGGCGACGATGGTCACCGCCGGCGTGTTCATGGTCTGCCGCCTGTCGCCGATGTTCGAGGCGGCGCCGGCGGCCAAGACCTTCGTCACCTTCATCGGCGCCGCGACCTGCTTCTTTGCCGCGACGATCGGTACCACGCAGTGGGACATCAAGCGGGTGATCGCCTATTCGACCTGCTCGCAGCTGGGCTACATGTTCTTCGCCGCGGGCGTGGGCGCTTACGGCGCGGCGATGTTCCACCTGTTCACCCACGCGTTCTTCAAGGCGCTGCTGTTCCTCGGCGCGGGCAGCGTGATCCACGCGATGCACCATGAGCAGGACATGCGGTATTACGGGGGCCTCAGAAAGCAGATCCCGATCACCTTCTACGTCATGCTTGCCGGAACGCTGGCGATTACCGGCGTGGGCATCGCGGGCGTGTTCGGGTTCGCCGGGTTCTACTCGAAGGACGCAATCCTCGAGGCGGCGTTCGCTTCCGGCACTGCGATGGGCACGGCGGCCTTCTGGCTCGGTTCGTTCGCGGCGTTGCTGACCAGCTTCTATTCCTGGCGCCTGGTGTTCCTCACCTTTTGGGGCAAGCCTCGCTGGGCCGAGAGCGAGCATATCCAGCATGCTCTGCACGGTGAACATGAAAGCCCCGACGAGGAGCACGGCGACGCGCACCACGCTGAGGTCCATCCCCACGAGGGCACCGGCGGCTATCACCCGCACGAGAGCCCGTGGACGATGCTTGTTCCGATCTGCCTGCTGGCGGTTGGCGCGGTACTCGCCGGGTGGGCGTTTTACACGCCATTCATCCACACCGAAGCGTTCTGGAACGGCGCGGTCGCCTATAACGAGCACCTGATCGACGCGATGGAAGAGATTCCCGAGTGGGCCAAGCTGAGCGCCACCGCCGCCATGCTGCTCGGCTTCGTGACCGCGTGGTACGCCTACATCAAGGACACCTCGATCCCCGGCAAGGTCGCCGAGCAGCTCGGGCCGATCTACACGTTCGTCTACAACAAGTGGTACTTCGACGAGCTCTACAACGTCGTGTTCGTGAAGCCCGCGTTCTGGTTCGGCCGCCTGTTCTGGCAGCAAGGTGACGTCGGGATCATCGACCGCTTCGGCCCCAACGGCGCCGCCTGGGTGGTCGAGAAGGGCTCGGTCGCCGCGAAACGCTTCCAGTCGGGCTACCTGACCAACTACGCGCTGATCATGCTCGTAGGCCTCGTCGCCGCGGTGACCTGGGTGATGGCGCAGTGAGCGGCCTGCCGATGCTCTCGCTGATGCTTTTGGTGCCGGCGATCGGCGCGCTGGCGTGCCTGTTCGTCGAGGCCAAGGCCGCGCGGACGATCGCCCTTGTCGCCACGGTGATCGATCTCGCGCTCGGGATCGTGCTGTGGGCCAATTACGACATCGGCGGCGCGCAGTGGCAGTTCACCGAACGGGTGCCGTTGTTCGCCGGCTTCCAATGGGCGATGGGCATCGACGGCATTGCCCTGATGCTGATCGTCCTGACGGTGTTCCTGATGCCGATCTGCATCCTCGCCAGCCAGTCGATCGCCAAGCGCGTGCCCGAGTACATGGCGACCTTCCTGTTCATGGAAGTGCTGATGATCGGCGTGTTCGCCGCGCAGGATCTGTACTTGTTCTACATCTTCTTCGAGGCCGGCCTGATCCCGATGTACCTGATCATCGGCGTGTGGGGCGGGGATAACCGCATCTACGCGGCCTACAAGTTCTTCCTCTACACGCTGCTCGGCTCGGTCTTGATGCTGATCGCGATGCTGTGGATGGCCAACGAGGCCGGCACCACCGACATCCCGACCCTGATGGCCTACGACTTCCCGCCTCACGCCCAGACCTGGCTGTTCCTCGCCTTCTTCGCCAGCTTCGCGGTAAAGATGCCGATGTACCCGCTGCACACCTGGCTGCCCGACGCGCACGTCCAGGCGCCGACAGCGGGCTCGGTCATTCTGGCCGGCGTGCTGCTGAAGATGGGCGGGTACGGCTTCATCCGCTTCAGCCTGCCGATGTTCCCGGAGGCCAGCGCGCAGTTCGTCTGGCTCATCTGGGGCCTGTCGATGGCCGCAGTGGTGCTCACCAGCCTGATCGCGCTGGTCCAGACCGACATGAAGAAGCTGATCGCCTATTCCTCGGTCGCGCACATGGCCATCGTCACCGTCGGGCTGTTCGCCTTCAACACCCAAGGGCTCGAAGGCTCGATGATCGTGATGCTGAGCCACGGCCTGGTTTCGGGCGCGTTGTTCCTGTGCGTCGGGGTGATCTACGACCGCCTTCACACGCGCGAAATCGCCCGTTACGGCGGCTTGTCGATCAACATGCCGAAGTACGCGCTGTTCTTCATGCTGTTCACGATGGCCAGCGTCGGCCTGCCCGGAACCAGCGGCTTTGTTGGCGAATTCCTCAGCCTCGTGGGCATCTACCAGGCGAACACCTGGGTGACGGCGATCTGCGCCACAGGGATCATCCTCGGCGCGGCCTACATGCTCTATCTTTACTGGCGCGTGGCCTTCGGCGTGCAGCGCAACGCCGATGCGGCGGCGATGCCCGATCTGAGCGTGCGCGAATGGCTGATGCTCGGCCCGATCGCGCTCGCGGTGCTGTGGATGGGCGTCTATCCCGAGAGCTTCCTCGCGCCGATGCGTGCCGACATCGCCGCGCTCGACGCGCGGGTCGCCCGTGCCGCGCCGGCAGGTGATTCGAAGTTGAAGATGAAAGCGCCCAAGGCCGCGCCTGCGGCGTCAGCGGAAGCGCACTAATGGACCTTTCCGCCTCCCTCTCACTGATCGCGCCCGAGATCCTGCTGTCGGTTTCCGGCCTCGTGCTGCTGCTCGTCGCCGGTTGGGCCGGCGACAAGGCCAGTCGCTGGATCAGCCTGGCCGCCTGCGCGATCCTCGCCGCCTGCTTCGCCCTAACCGCTCCCGCCGTGTGCGGCGGCGCGATGGGCGCGGGCGCCGACGCTTTCGGCGGCCTGTTCGTGGCCGACGCCTTCGCCGGCTTCGCCAAGCTGATGATCTACGCCGCGGCCGGCGCCGTGCTGCTGATCGCGCCGCCTTATTTCGAGCAGTACCGCCTGATGCGCGCGGAATTCCCGGTGCTCGTGCTGTTCGCCGTGCTCGGCATGAACGTGATGGTCTCGGCGACCGACCTGATGACGCTGTACATCGGGCTCGAGCTCAACAGCCTGTCGAGCTACGTGCTCGCCTCGTTCCTCAAGACCGACAACCGCTCGTCAGAAGCCGGCCTCAAGTACTTCGTCCTCGGGGCACTGGCGTCGGGCATTCTGCTGTTCGGCGTCAGCCTGGTCTACGGCTTCACCGGCACGACGAGTTTCGCAGGTATCCGCGGAGCGCTCGATGGCCACATGGCGATGGGCGCGCTGTTCGGCATCACCTTCGTGCTGGCAGGGCTCGCCTTCAAAATCAGCGCGGTGCCGTTCCACATGTGGACGCCCGACGTCTACGAAGGCGCACCGACTCCGGTCACCACGTTCTTCGCCAGCGCCCCCAAGGTTGCCGCGATCGCGCTCAGCGCGCGCGTTGCGCTGGACGCCTTTGGACCTCAAGCTGACGCCTGGCGGCAGATCGTTGTCTTCGCTTCGCTGGCCTCCATCGTGGTCGGTGCGGTGGGCGCCATCGGGCAGAGCAACATCAAGCGGCTGCTGGCCTATTCGTCGATCAACAACGTCGGTTTCATCCTCATCGGTCTGGCCGCGGCTACGCCTGAGGGCGCCAGCGCAATGCTGGTCTATCTGGCGATCTACGTGGCGATGACCGTTGGCAGTTTCGTCGCCGTACTGATGCTGCGAACGGAGGGCGGCACGCATACCGAACAGATCGCCGACCTCTCCGGTCTCTCGCGCACGCGGCCGCTGCTGGCCTTGTGCCTGGCGATTCAGATGTTCAGCCTCGCCGGCATTCCACCGCTGTTCGGTTTCTGGGGCAAGTTTGTGGTCTTCCAGGCTGCCGTACGGGCCGACCTCGTCCCGCTCGCGTTCCTCGGTATCGCCGGCAGCGTGATCGGCGCCTTCTATTACATCAAGATCGTCAAGGTGATGTATTTCGACGAACCGGCCGATGTGGCCTGGAAGGATGGCGGCAAGGCGCATTGGGCGTTGCTGGCGATCAGTACCGCGGCCGTGTCCCCGCTCGGCTACCTGCTGACGATCTGGCTCGGCAGCCTGGCCGACAAGGCGGCAGCGGCGCTGTTCCTGGCCGCTTGATCCGGGTCGTACCCGAGACCGGCTCGACCAACGCGGATTTGCTTGCGCGGCTCGCGGCGGGCGAGCGCATTCCAGAAGGCGAGTGGCTCGCCGCCGATCGCCAGACGAGTGGCCGAGGGCGGCAAGGGCGCAGCTGGCTTGACGGTCCGGGTAACTTCATGGGTTCGACGGTGGTGCACGTCTCTCCGCACGACCCGCCGCCGGCAAGCCTGTCGTTCGTCGCGGCGCTGGCGGTGTACGAGACGGTGCTCGCTCGTCTCGGCAATCCGCGCGAGTTGCAGCTCAAGTGGCCGAACGACGTTCTGCTGGGCGGCGGCAAGTTCTGCGGGTTGCTGCTGGAGCGCGAGGGAGGGAGCGTCGTCATTGGCGTCGGCGTCAACCTCGCCTCCGCTCCGCGCTCCGAAGCGCAGGCCAGGGCGCTGGCGGAACTCGGCCCCGCACCGGACCGCGATGCGTTCGCCGCCGAGCTGGCCGCGCATTTTGCCCTTGAGGTCGGCCGGTGGCGGCAATTCGGGCTCGAGCCGATCCTCAACCGCTGGCTCGCCGCCGCTCATCCGGTCGGCAGCCGGCTGACGGTGCACGAACCTGACGGTGGCCGCATTTCGGGCGCTTTTGATGGGCTCGAACCCGACGGTGCTCTGCGCCTGCGCTTGGCGGATGGCTCGACGCGTGTCATTCACGCGGGCGATGTGATGCTTGGAGGCGCAGCCTGATGTTGCTGGCGGTCGATTGCGGCAATACCAACGTGGTCTTCGCCCTGTTCGAGGGACGCGAGATCCGTGTGCGCTGGCGTATTGCCACCGACCCGCGTCGCACCGGTGACGAGTACGCCGTATGGCTGTCGCAATTGCTGGCCATCGAGGGCCTGGAGCGGTCGGATGTTACCGCGATGATCGTCTCGACGGTCGTCCCTCGCGCGCGGCACAACCTCGAAGTGCTTGCCGAGAAGTACTTCCACGTCACCCCGCTTTTCGCCGGGGAGGGCGCGGCCGGATGGGGTATCGAGATCGACGTCGAGGAACCGAACTCGCTCGGCACCGATCGCGCGGTGAACGCCGTCGCGGCGCACGCCAAGCACGGTGGCGACCTGATCGTGGTCGATTTCGGAACCGCCACGACTTTCGACGTCGTCGACTTCCATGGCGCCTACAAGGGCGGGATCATTGCCCCCGGGATCAATCTTTCGCTGGACGCGCTTGTTTCGAACACGGCCAAGCTGCCGCGGATCGCCATCGAGGCGCCGCGTTCGGACAGCGTGATCGGCCGCAATACAGAGGACCAGATGCTGATAGGCGTGTTCTGGGGTTATGTAGCGATGATCGAGGGGCTGGTCGGCCGCATGCGTGCCGAGATCGGCCGCCCGGCCAAGATCGTCGCTACCGGCGGACTTTCGCTGTTGTTTGAGGAGCACACCAAACTGTTCGACCATGTTGATCCCGACTTAACCCTCGAAGGCCTGGCTATCCTCGCCGAACGGGCAGGAGTTTCGTGAAGAAGGATTTCACACCAGAGGACGAATTGCTGTTTCTCGCGCTCGGCGGATCGGGTGAGATCGGCATGAACGTCAATCTTTACGGCTGCCGTGGTCAGTGGCTGATGGTCGACCTCGGCATGACCTTCGGCGGCGACGAGTACCCGGGCATCGACCTGGTCTTCGCCGACCTCGAATTCATCGAGGAGCGCGCCGAGACCCTGATCGGCATCGTCCTCACCCACGCCCACGAGGATCACATCGGCGCGGTGCCCTATTTCGCCGCCGAGCTTGGCGTGCCGCTTTACGCGACCCCGTTCACCGCCGAACTGGTCCGCCGCAAGCTCGCCGAAGCGGGCATCGAGCGCGATATCGAACTCAACGTGATCGATCGCGAGCACGGCAGCTTCGAACTGGGCCCGTTCGAGATAACCTACATCCCGCTCGCCCACTCGATCGCCGAGGGCAATGCGCTGCAGATCGAAACGCCGTTCGGCCGGATATTCCACACCGGCGACTGGAAGCTCGACGACGATCCGCTGGTCGGCATTCCCGCGACCGAGGAGGAGCTGACCCAGATCGGCGACGAGGGCGTGCTCGCCCTGGTGTGCGATTCCACCAACGTCTTCAATCCCGCACCGTCGGGTTCGGAAGGCATGGTCTACCAAGGCCTGCTCGAGGAGGTCCGCCGTTGGGAAGGGCGCCGCGTTCTCGTCACGACCTTCGCCTCCAACGTCGCCCGGTTGCAGACGCTCGGCCATATCGCCGAGGAAACCGGCCGTGCGCTGTGCGTCGCCGGGCGCTCGCTCGAGCGGATCATCGAAGTGGCGCAGATGAGCGGCTACCTGCAGCACTTTCCGCCGGTGATCGACTTCGACACCGCGATGGGCCTGCCGCGCGGCCAGGTGCTGATCCTCGCCACCGGCGGGCAGGGCGAGCCGCGCGCCGCGCTTGCGCGGATCGCCGACGAAAGTCACGCGCTCGACCTGGCGCAGGGCGATGTCGTGCTGTTCTCCAGCCGGCAAATTCCCGGCAACGAACTCGCCATCGGGAGAATACAGAATCTGCTCGCCGAGCGCGGGATCGAGATGGTCACCGACCGGCAGAGCGACATCCACGTCTCGGGCCATCCCGGACGGCCCGAACTCGAAGCGCTTTATGGCTGGATCAGACCGGAGATCCTGGTGCCCGTCCACGGAGAGATGCGCCACATGCAGGAACAGGCGCGGCTCGGGCGCGCGCGCGGCATTCCGCACGCGGTCGTGCAGCAGAACGGCGATATCGTTCGCCTGGCGCCGGGCGAGCCCGGCAAGCTTGCGCACGCTCCGGCAGGGCGTCTGGTGCTCGACGGTGACATCATCGTGCCCGCCGACGGCGAAGCGATCGTCACCCGCCGGCGCATCTCGCGCGACGGTATCCTGATCGTCGCGCTCGACGCCGGGCGGCGCGTACAAATCCACGGTTTCGGTCTGCCGCTGGACGAGGACTATGCGGAGTTCGTCACCGAAGCCGAACGCGACGTGGGCGAGGCGCTCAAGCGGCTCAAGGGGCCCAAGGCGCGCGACCGTGAAGAGATCATCGAGGCGGCGCGCGTGGCGGCACGGCGCGCGGCGCAGCGGTGGTCCGGCAAGAAGCCGCAGACCAAGGTCATCCTGCTGGACGAGCACGCCTGATGCGGTGGTACTCGATACTGGCGATCTACTTTCTCGTCTGGGTCGTCTGCGCGTTCGTCGTCATGCCGTTCGGCATCCAGACCCACGACGAAGCGGGACATGACAAGATTCCCGGCCAGGCCGACAGCGCCCCGGCCAATTTCCGGCCTCTGAAGGTGGTCCTGCGCGCGACGGTCCTTTCGCTGGTGATCTGCGGGCTGATCATCCTGAATTACAATGAGGGCTGGATCACCCGCGAGAACCTCGACGTCTTCGGAGAGCCTGCGGGCTTTTCGAGCGGCGTGGGCTAGGCGCGCAACCGCTCGATCGACTGGGCGAGCGCGACGTAGAGCTTGCCGGGATCGGACGAGAGCAGCGTCACCCCCAGTGCATGGCCGTCGCGGGTCGACAACACGCTGCGCAACATCGCCTCGAAGTCATGGATGTAGCGATTGACGGTTTCGCGGAAATCGGCGTCCGCGCGGTAGATCTCCGAGACCTCGCGCGCCTGCTGATTGTCGAGCAGGCGCACCGCGCGGCGCGTGAAGATGCCGCGGTCGCCGCGCAGGTAGCTCGACCAGGCGGTATCGGCGACGTCGTTGTCGAATGCCTTTGTGATGTCGATCGCGCTCGAATTAAGGCTCTCGGTGATCAGCGCCATGCGGCGGGCGAAGTCGTTGTCGACCTGTTCCTCGGCGCGGCGGCGGGCATGCGCCACGCGGTGCTCGAGATTGCCGGCCAGTTCGTTGACCACGGCAAGCTGGTCGCGCAGCTGCACCGCCGCCTCACGGCTGGCCGCGCTGGCGCGTTCGGCGCTCGCCTCGAGTTGCTCGACAGCCTCGCGGGTATGTTCGCGAAGGCCGCGCTCGATCGATGCGGCGCTCTCGTCGGCGAAACGCTCCGTCATCGACACGAGAGCGTCGCCGAGCGAAGCCTGCGCCGCCTCGGCCAGCGTCTGTGAGCGGCCGGCGATGTCTTCGAGCGAGGCTTGCAGCTCGGCCAGAGTCTCGGCGTGCGCGCGGTTGGCTTCGGCGATGCGCCGTTCGAGCGTTTCGAATTGTTCGACCGAGCCGGCGCCTTCGCGCTGGGCCGTGGCGGCGTGAACAGCCAGGGCTTCGCCTTGACGAAGAGCTTCGCCGATCAGCCCGTGGGCGCTGCGTACCCGTTCCTCGAAGCGTTCGAGGTCGTTGGCGGCCTGGTTCAGCGCGCGCGGCAAATCCTGCTGCGAATGTTCGGCTCCGGCACGGATGAGCTCGAGCAGGCGCACGCTTTCGTCGGTCAACTGGGCGATGCGCTCGCGGCTCGCGTCGAGCTCGGCCCGACCTTCGGCAATGCGCGCCCGTAGGCTGGCCGCGGCCTCGTCGAGGGCGCCGCCGGTTTCGCTTCCCTGCGCAGCAATTCGCGCCATCTCGGCGGAAAGGGCCGCCATTCGCGATGCCAGCGCGTCGCCGCGCTCAGCGAGCCCCGAGACGTGGGCGAGGTGTTCCTGCTGCCGCTCGGTAACGGTCGCATCGAGTGCGGCCATGCGCGCATCGAGCGCCTCGGCGGCCTCCCGCTCGCGCCGTTCGGCTTCCGCCTGGCGCGCGGCGATGTTCTCTTCGAACACCTGCGTCCGCTCCATCATCACCCGATCGACCCGCTCGGCCTCCTCGCTGAGGGCTTCGAGTCGCTTGCGGGCGTTGTCGAGCGCGTGGTTGTCGACTTCGGTGATCTTGCCGATGGCGAAGGCAAGACGCTCCTTCAATTCGTCGATGGCTTCGGTCCAGCGGCGGGCAGCGTCCTCCTGCGCGGCGCGCAGCGAGTCGGCGACCTGCCTGCCTTCGTTACCGGCGGTGCCGACACGTTGCTGCAGCAGAGCGATCTCTTCTTCGGTGCGGCGCTGAATCTCCGAGTGATGGGCATCGAGCTCTTCGCGCAGGTGATCGACGCGGCGGCGCAAGGCAGCGAGCGCTTCGACCTCGTGACCGTCGAGTTCGGCGCGGAATTCGCGGCTGCGTTCGCCCAGCGTGTCGAAGCGAGTGCGGGCCATGTCGGCTAGATGCTCGGCCTGGGCATCGAAGGCCGCCAGCGCGTCGTCGATCCGGGCACGCAGCGAAGCGACCTGCCGCTCGCTCGCTTCACCGAACTGGTTGAGCCGGTTGAAGCCCGAAACGAGCTCTTCGAGCTGAGCCTGCGCCGTATTGCCAGCCTGGCCGATCTGGCTGGCGACGTCGCGCGCCGAATTGGAGATGACCGGCAATTCGCCGCGCAACCGGTCCATGTTCTCTAGCGCGGTGGCGCTGACGCGGCCGATCGTCTCGACTTGCTCGCCGTTGTCGCGGATCAGGCCCTGCAGCGCGTCGGCGTGCTGCGAAATCCGCTCGCTGGCGACGCGGCCGAGCGATTCGAGATCGCGTGATTGCGCAGCGATGAATTCGCGCGCCAGGCTGAGCTCGCGGTTGATGACCGCGAGACGCTGCTCGAGACGCGCGCTTTCCTGCGACAGGGCCCGCGCGACATCGGTAAACCTACCGGCTTCGCGCCGCGAATGGCGCAGGGCCAGCAGCCACAGCGAAACGACCAGCAGCACCGGCACCGCCCAGGCGACGATCCACCCGCTCCACTGCTCGGGGGTGCCGCCGGCAAGCATTTCGCTCTGGTGTACCCAGCCGAAGAACCCGGTCCACCCGGCGATCGCCAGCACAGCGAGAGTCGGCACGACCCAGCCCCAGTTGCGGGGCGCGGGCTCGTCTTCCCATGCGTCCTGGGCCGTTTCGTCGAGGACGAGCGTTTCATCAGCCGCAGCCGGTTCGGCTGCGGCGGCTTTGGCGAGCTCGGGATCGGACCCGACCGCCACGAGATTTTCCCTGCGCGTCATGAGCGACGAATACCACAGCGGCGGGCGCTATAAACCCCGCCTTAACCCCCTATCCCACAGTATTGGCGCGATGGCGTTCGCAACCTTCGATCTCGATGCGACTATCGCAGCGGCGGCCGGCGAGGACGCGGCGCTTCTCGGCGAGTTGCGCGCAGTGTTCGGGGAGAGCCTGACGCGGCAGATCGACCTGCTCCGCCGCGCGCGCTGCGACGGCAACTGGAATGTCGCTGCAATGCGGCTGAAGGGTCTTGGGGCCAGCTTCCACGCGCCCGAGCTCATTCGCCTGGCCGACCAGGCGCTGGACAGCGCTCCGGGGGAACCCGTGGTCATCCGCGATCTCGAGCGGTTTGCCGGGGAATTCCTCACCGCCTGACCTGCCCGCTTGGCAGTGCCCGGCCCACGGCCTAGCGTCCGGTGCATGATTGGCATGGGAGCGGGTTGAGTGCGGATCGGTCTTATCGCGATTGGCGATGCTGTCGACCCGGCGCAGACGGGTACTCTTGCCGGCCGCTCGCTGGTGCGCCACCAGCTCGATTTCGTGCTCGCTCAAGGCTGCGAAAAAGTGATCCTGCACGGACACGGGGCGAGCAAGGATGCCATCGAACTGCGTCACGCCGCCGAAGCCGCCGGAGCGCAATTCCAGGTCGTGCGCGGCGTACGCGACTTGCCCGCGGCGGTGCGCGGCGACGACCAGTTGCTGGTACTTGCCCAGGGGCTCTTGCCCGAATCGGCGCAGGCCTTCGAGCAGCTTAAGGAAGGTTACGGCGTTCTTGTACTCCCGGCGGAACCGGGCTGGAGTGCCGGGTTCGAACGGCTCGACCTGGCTGCGGCGTGGGGCGGGGCGATGGTGCTGCCGGGGCGGCTCGTGGCGGGGCTCGATCCGCTTCCCGAAGACGCCGAGCCGATTGCCGCGTTGCTGAGGATTGCCCGCCAGGCCGGAGTGCCCGAACGCCCGCTCGCCGAGCGCGAACTCGCCGAGGGACGCTGGCAAATCGTCCGAACCCCCGAAGCCGCCCGGGCAAACGAGCCCGCCTGGCTGAGGCGGCGGCTCCCGCCGGCCTCGCCGTTTCGGCCGACAACGTGGCTGGCCCGCGCACTCGTGCGGCGCTTCGGTTCGCTATGGCTCGGTCAGCGAAGGGCGGCCCTCGGTTTCCCCATCGCCACGCTTATGTTGTTGGCTGCCGGCGTGACGGCGGCCTGGTTCGGGCTTCCTGCGCTCGCCTTTGCAGTGCTCCTCCCGGCGGCGCTGGCGATCGAGGCGGGCGACGCGTTCGGTGCGCTGGGTCGTTCCATTTTCATTTCAGAATCAAAACGCTCCCGTCTCTTCTTCGCACTTCGTCTCGTATGGGATGTCGTGCTCGTGGCGATCGGCATGCTGACAGTGGATGGCAGCCCGGCGCATCGGCTGTTCGCGCCACTGGTCTCGGTCGGTGTCCTCCATGTTCCGCCGCCGCCGCCGGACGCCGGCTGGCGCGCATTGGCGGGCGACCGGGGTGTGTTGGCGGCCTTGCTCGCGCTGGCCGCTGGAGTTGGCGTCACCGAAGGGGGGTTCATGCTGCTCGCGCTGCTCCTGATCGTGCTGCGCATCGCCGCGCCGGCCGGCGAACGCGGCTAACGCGCATTTAACCCTGTGCCGGTAAGTGAAAGCCATGACTGTGGCGACCTTAGCTGAACCGACGCTCGAATCGGTCGAAACGCGCCTGCGCGACGAACTCGCGCAAGGCGATGCCACGCTGTCGACCGCCGCGCCGATCCTGCGCCACTTGCTGGTCAACGAGGACCAGGGGTTGTTCAGCGACGAGGTCGTCGCGCGCGTGCGCGGAATGCTGACCGACGCCGCCCGCCAGCTGCTCCACGCCCAGGCCGAAGCGGCGGGAGTTGTCGACCGAGCAGGTTTCGTCGCCGAGCGTGAAACGGGGCTGACGGAGCGCCTCGCCGGCGAAACCGCCTTGCTCGCCCACGTGCACGCGCTCACGATCGAGGCGAGGTTGGCGCTCCTTCTGCAGGCGCGCAGCAACGTCGACGCCGTGCTTTGCCCGCTGCTGCAGGAGCTGGTCGCTTCGCGCGATGATGTCGTGGCTGCTTCGGCGATGGCAGCGCTGGCTGCTCAGGCCCGCTTCATCCAGCATCATCGGCGGATGGCGCTGCCGCTCGGCGAGCTTCCGGGTGACTCGTTGCACGCCGCCCTGCTGGCGATGCGCGAAGAAGCCGGAGAGCAGGACCACGCCGCCGTCGCCGCGGAGCGGTATTTGCGTGACAGCTTCGACGAGAGTCGCGGGCGCCTCGGACTGATCTCGCGCCTGGTCATGGGAATGGGCAAGACCGCGCTCCGCGCGCTCGATATCGGTCACGCCGGACTGGCGATCTTCGCGACTTCGCTGGCGATGGCTTCGGGCCAGCAACGCGACCTCGCGGTGCTGTCGTTCTCCGATCGGCAATTTGCGCGTCTGGCCCTCGCCATGCGCGCCGCCGGCCTCAAGCAGCCGGCGGTCGAAGCGCAATTCCTCTACCTTCATCCCGACGTCGTGCTCCCGGAAGGGTTCGACAAGCTGGCCGCCCACCACGCGGCGATGTTGCTGGCCGCCGCTTCGAGCAATGGCTGAAGCGATGCCGCTCGGGTCCTTCCTCGCGACCGCCCGTACCGATGGGCGCGATTGGCTGGTCGAGGCCGACGAGCCGCTCGCCGGGCTGCAACTGCGCAGCGGCGGCGAGCTTCCCGGGATCGTCGCCACGCCCGCGCTGCTTGAGCTGGTGCGCAAGGCCCGCCGCTACGGCTTCAAGCTTGCTCGCGCGATCCACGCGCAGGACGACCGTGAGCAGATTACGGCATGGGTGGAAGTCGATCCCGAAGAAAGCGGCGAAGGCTGCACGATCGGAATCGCCAACTGGCAGACCGCGCCGCTGGCGCGGGAAGAAGTGGGCGCAGCCGAGGAGCGGCGCGCGGCGATAGAACGCCATGTCGCCGAGCTGTCGGCGCGGTTGGGGCCGGACCAGGAAGTCATCTCGGTCGACTGCGACTGCGCGGAGCTGGCGGACACCGCGGCCAGGCTGCGCGAAGGCCTCGGGCGGCGCTGGACCGATCTGGTCGAGGTCGAAGGCAACGGCGAACATCGCCAGCCGCTCCACTGGCGCTTACTGGATGGTGCGCGCGTGACCATCGCAGGCTCGCAACGACACTGGAAGGCCGTACTGTTGCCGCTCGGGCGCCCGGAACCAGGGCAAGCCGGCTTCGACCTGTTGTTCGTCGCCGACGAGCCGCCGGCGGACGAGGTCCTGCCAGCGGCTGACGGCGGCAGCGGCTTCAACGCCGGGATGGGGCGCGAGATCGCCCCGGTGCTGCGCCAGCCGATCGCGCGGATCATCGCCAACGCCGAAACCATCCGCACCCAGCTCGCCGGACCGTTGGCAGAGGAATACAGCAACTACGCCGCGGACATAGCGTCCGCGGGCGAGCACCTGCTGGCGCTCCTGGACGACCTGGCCGATCTTGAAGTGGTCGAGGCCGACGATTTCAGCGCCGCGCCCGACAAGATCGACCTTGCCGATGTCGCGCGGCGGGCGGCGGGCATCCTGGGCGCGCGCGCGCGCGAACGTGGGATCGAGATCGATGCGCCGAAGGAAGGCGAAAGCGTGCCGGCGATCGGAGAGTTCCGCCGGGTGCTGCAGATCCTGCTCAACCTGCTCGGCAACGCGCTGCGCTACGCGCCTGAAGGCTCGCAAGTGTGGCTGCGCGCCGAGGCCGAAGGCGGGCGCGCGCGGATCGTCGTCGCAGACCAGGGCCAAGGCCTGAGCGCCGAGGAGCAGGCCAAGGCGTTCGAAAAGTTCGAGCGGCTCGGCCGCAGCGGCGACGGCGGTTCGGGCCTCGGCCTGTACATATCGCGGCGCCTCGCTCGCGCGATGAATGGCGAACTCACGGTCGACAGCGCGCCGGGGCAGGGCGCGCGCTTCATGCTCGATCTGCCGACGTTCGACGAACGGCGAACGAAACCCCGCTAGCGCTTGTCGAACGGCACGTAATCGCGCTGCGTAGGCCCGGTGTAGAGCTGGCGCGGGCGGCCGATGACCTGGGCGGGATCGGAGATCATCTCGTTCCACTGGGCAACCCAGCCGACCGTGCGGGCGAGCGCGAACAGCGCGGTGAACATCGTCGTCGGGAAGCCAATCGCCGAGAGGATGATGCCCGAATAGAAGTCGACGTTCGGAAACAGCTTCTTCTCGATGAAATAGTCGTCGTGCAGGGCCATTTCCTCGAGCCGCAGCGCGACCTCGAACACCGGATCCTTGACCTTGAGGGCGTCGAACACCTCGCGCACGGTCTTCTGCATCACCGTCGCCCGCGGATCGTAGTTCTTGTACACCCGGTGGCCGAAGCCCATCAGCCGGAACGGGTCGTTCTTGTCCTTGGCGCGCTCGATGTAGTGCGGGATGCGGTCGGGCGTGCCGATCTCGTGCAGCATGTTGAGCGCCGCCTCGTTGGCGCCGCCGTGCGCGGGCCCCCACAGGCAGGCGATGCCCGCGGCGATGCAGGCGAACGGGTTGGCGCCCGACGAGCCGGCGAGCCGCACGGTCGAGGTCGAGGCGTTCTGTTCGTGGTCGGCGTGGAGGATGAATATCCGGTCCATCGCCTTCTCGACCGCCGGGATCACCTCGTAATCTTCGGCCGGCACGCCGAAGGTCATGCGCAGGAAGTTGCCGGTGTAGGAGAGCGAGTTCATCGGCGACATGAAGGGCTGGCCGACCGAGTACTTGTAAGCCATCGCGGCGATCGTCGGCATCTTGGCGATCAGGCGGTGGCTGCTGATCTTGCGGTGCTCGGGATCGGAAATGTCGGTGCTGTCGTGGTAGAACGCGCTCAGCGCGCCGACCACGCCGCACATGATCGCCATCGGGTGCCCGTCGCGGCGAAAACCCTGATAGAACTGCCGCAGCTGGTCGTGCAGCATCGTGTGACGGGTTATGGTGACCTTGAAGTCTTCGTATTCATCCTGCGACGGCAACTCGCCGTTGAGCATCAGGTAGGCGACTTCCATGAAGCTCGAATGTTCGGCAAGCTGACCGATCGGATAGCCGCGGTGGAGCAGCACGCCTTCTTCGCCGTCGATGAAGGTCAGCGCGCTTTCGCACGACGCGGTCGACTTGTAGCCGGGGTCATACGTGAACATTCCCGTCGTGCCGTAGAGCTTGCGGATGTCGACAACGTCCGGACCGACGGTGCCTTCCATGATCGGGAGGTCGTAAGTCTCGGCCCCAATCGCCAGCTTCGCCTGCTTGTCCGCCAAATTGCGTCTCCTCTAAGTCTTTGCTGCCTGGCTGCTACGCCGGTTCCGCCGCTTGCGCGTCGATCCGCGCGAGGCTTTCATCCCGGCCGAGCAGCACCAGAACGTCGAAAATGCCCGGGGATGTGGTCTGCCCCGTCAGCGCCGCGCGAAGCGGCTGTGCGAGCTTGCCGAGGCCGAGGCCCTGCTCCTCCGCGTAGGCCTTCAGATTGGCCTCCAGCGCCTCGGTTGTCCAGTCTTGTTCAGCCCGCAAGCGCGCGGAAATCCTCGCCAGCACGGCCTTGGCACTGGGCTCCAAGAGAGCCTGCGCCTGATCGCTCAGCTGCAGCGGGCGAACCTTGAACAGGAACGCCGCGCCCTCGGCCAGTTCGTTTAGATCGCGGGCGCGGGTCTTGAGCACCGGCATCGCTTCCGTGAGCAGGGCGACGTCGGACTGCGGGCCGATCCTGGGGGCGATCAGCTCCGCCAGCCGCTTGTCGTCGGCGGCGCGGATGTAGTGGCCGTTGAGGTTCTGCAGCTTCTTGAGATCGAAGCGCGACGGGCTCTTGCCGATGCCGTCGAGGTCGAACACCTCGGTTGCTTCGGCCGGAGTGAATTCCTCGCGGTCGCCGTGGCCCCAGCCGAGGCGGAGCAGGTAGTTGAACAGCGCTTCGGGCAGGATGCCGAGCTCGTCACGGTAGCTTTCGACGCCCGTTGCGCCGTGGCGCTTCGAGAGCTTGGCGCCGTCGGAACCGTGGATCAGCGGAACGTGGGCGTAGATCGGCTGGGGCCAGCCCATTCCCTTGATGATGGCGAGTTGCCGGAACGCGTTGTTGAGGTGATCGTCGCCACGGATCACGTGGGTCACGCCCATGTCGTGATCGTCGACAACCACCGCGAGCATGTAGGTCGGCGTGCCGTCCGAGCGCAGCAGGATGAAGTCGTCGAGCTCGGCATTCTGCACCGCCACGCGGCCCTGGACCTTGTCCTCGATCACGGTCTCGCCTTCGCGAGGCGCCTTGAGGCGCACGACGAAAGCGCCTTCGCCTTCGCCGGCGCTGTCGCGCCACGGGCTGTCGATGCGAAACGGGCGGCGCTCGGCCTGGGCGCGCTCGCGCTGCGCGGCGAGCTCTTCCTGGCTCATCCAGCACTTGTAGGCATGGCCGCGGGCGAGGAGCTCGTGCGCCACTTCGGCGTGCCGCGCCCAGAATTGCGACTGGTAATACTCATGCCCGTCCCAATCGAGGCCGAGCCAGCGCATCCCGTCGAGGATGGCGTCGATCGCTGCTTGAGTGGAGCGTGCGCGGTCGGTGTCTTCGATCCGCAGGAGAAAGCGGCCGCCCATGCGGCGGGCGTAAAGCCAGTTGAACAGCGCGGTGCGCGCGCCGCCAATGTGCAGGAAGCCCGTGGGCGAGGGCGCGAAGCGGGTAACCACCGCTGAGTCGCTGCCGCTTGCCATACGTTCGTGTTTCCTATCCAATGACTTACCGATGGCCACGCGCGTGACGCCGCTTGTCCCGCTGGGGGAGGAACCGGGCGATGCTGCGTTGCAGCAGCCGCCTTGGCGAAAGGCCGCGCGCTTGTCCAGCGTGGCCGATGCGGCGGAAGGCTTTCTCGCGCGTGCCGGATTCGACCGCGGGCCTTGGCTGGCGGTGGCCCTCGCCGGAGGAATCGCGGCCTGGTTTGCGCTGCCGAGTGCCGGGTGGTGGGTCGCGACAATGGCCGCCGGGCTGATCGTCGCGCTCGGCGCACTGGCGCTGTGGCGCGGCCAGGAGGGGCGAAGCAACCTCGTTATTGCCTGCGTGGGGACGGGTTTGCTCGTGGCCTTCGGCGTCGCGCTCATCTGGGCGCGCTCCGAGCTCGTCGGCGCCGAGCCGATCGAGCGGCCCGGCTCGATGGTCGTCGCCGGCCAAGTGCTCGAGCGGATCGAGCAGCCGGCCGACGACCGCATCCGGCTGGTCCTGGCGACGCGCGAGCGCACTGGGCGGGCGATCAAGGTCAGGGTCAATCTGCCTCTCGAGCAGGACGATTCCCGCCTGCGCGAAGGCGCGGTCGTCCGGTTGAAGGCGCGGCTGATGCCGCCCGCTCCGCCGATGCTGCCCGGCGGCTACGATTTCGCGCGGGCGGCGTGGTTCGAGGGCTATGCCGCCACGGGGAGTGTGCAAGGACCTGTCGAAATACTCCAGCCGGCCAAAGGCGCGCCGTTCCTCGCTCCGCTGCAACGGCGGCTGTCGGAGCATGTCCGGGCGCAGTTGGGCGGCTCGCCGGGCGCCATCGCGGCCGCCTTTGCCAGCGGCGACCGCGGCTCGATCTCGGAAGCCGACGAGCAGGCGATGCGGGACGCCGGATTGACCCACCTGCTGTCGATCAGCGGGCTGCACGTCAGCGCGGTGATCGCCGGCGCCTATTTCCTGGCGATAACCTTGTTCGCGCTGTGGCCGTGGTTGACCTTGCGCGTGCGGCTGCCGCTGGTCGCAGCGGGGATCGGTGCGTTGGCGGGGATCGGCTACACGCTGCTGACCGGCGCCGAAGTGCCGACGGTACGCAGTTGCGTGGGCGCGGTGCTGGTGCTCGGCGCACTGGCGCTGGGGCGTGAACCGCTGAGCCTGCGGATGCTCGCCGTTGGGGCGATCTTCGTCCTGCTGCTGTGGCCCGAATCCCTCGCCGGACCGAGCTTCGAGTTGAGCTTCGCCGCGGTGATCGCGATCATCGCGCTCCATGCTTCGAGGCCCGCGCGAGCCTTCCTCGCGCCGCGCGAGGAAGCGTGGCTGACGCGGCTAGGACGGCACGCGGCGATGCTGCTGTTGACCGGCTTGGTCATCGAGATCGCGCTCATGCCGATCGTGCTGTTCCACTTTCACCGCGCCGGGATCTACGGCGCGTTCGCCAACGTGGTGGTGATCCCGCTGGTAACCTTCGGATCGATGCCGCTGATCGCGCTGGCGCTCGTGCTCGATCTGGTCGGGCTTGGCGCGCCGGTGTGGTGGCTGGCCGGCAAGTCGCTCGAACTGATGCTGTGGATAGCGCACGTCGCCGCTGCGCAGCCCGGAGCGGTCAGGCTGATGCCGCAGATGGGCTGGGGCACGTTCGCGCTGTTTGTCGCCGGCGGCCTGTGGCTGGCGCTGTGGCGCGGCAGGGCTCGGCTGTGGGGCTTCGCACCTGCGGTGCTGGCAACCGCCCTCTTGCTGACCACGCCCGCGCCCGACCTGCTGATCGCCGGCGACGGCCGCAACGTCGCGATCGTCGCGCCCGACAGCCGACTGCTGCTGCTGCGCGACAGCCGCAGCGAGTTCACGCGCCACAACTTCAAGGAGCTAGCCGGCGTCGAGGCCGAGCCGCTGGCATTGGCGCAATGGCCCGGCGCCGAGTGCAACGCCGACTTCTGCTCGTTGACCCTTCACCGAGCCGGACGCGACTGGCGCCTGTTGATGAGCCGCAGCCGCTACCAGGTCGATGCGGCGGTCCTGGCGCAAGCTTGTGCGCGGGCCGATATCGTCGTCTCCGACCGCTGGCTGCCGCGAACGTGCCTGCCCAAGCAGCTCAACGCGGACGGCAAGCTGCTGGCGCGGACGGGCGGCTTGTCGGTCGTCCTCAGCGCTCCGCCGCGCGTCGCCACCGTCGCCTCAAGCGAAGGCGAACATGGCTGGTGGCGCGCTCGTCAGTGATACCGGCGCAGAAGCCCGGCGAGCTTGCCCTGGACCTTGACCTCGTCGGGCCGATAGACCTGCGGATCGTAGGCGCCGTTGGCCGGGTCGAGGCGGACCATGCCGTTTTCACGGCGCAAGTACTTGAGCGTTGCCTCTTCGTCACGGACGAGGGCCACGACGATTTCGCCATCGCGAGCGGTGTCGGTCTTCTTCACCAGTGCGAAGTCGCCGTCGAGGATGCCGGCCTCGATCATCGAGTCGCCGGAAACTTCGAGCGCGTAATGCTCGCCGGCACCGAGCAGAGCAGCGGGGACCGGCAAGGTGCGATCGCTTTCGAGCGCCTCGATCGGCACACCGGCGGCAATGCGGCCGTGAAGCGGGAGCTCGATGATATCGTTGGCGGGCGCAGGTGCAGCTTTCGGCGGCATCGCCACGCGCGAGACCAGATCGTTGGCCGGAGCCCTTTTGCCCGACGTGACATCCTCGGGCTGGCGAGTCACCTCGAGCGCGCGAGCCCGGTTGGGCAGGCGGCGGATGAATCCGCGTTCCTCGAGCGCCGAGATCAGCCGGTGCACGCCCGACTTGCTCTTGAGGTCGAGCGCGTCCTTCATTTCTTCGAAAGAAGGCGAGATGCCTGTCTCTTCCAGCTTGCGCTGGATGAACAGGAGGAGTTCGTGCTGTTTGGCGGTCAACATGGCGCTGGTCCCCGGCAGATGTTCCAGTTTGGAACGAACGCGGAACAATTAGGCAACTTCCGGACGCCCGTCAAGCGCTAGCGCCATTTTCGAGCCAATAGGCCGCCACCAAGGCCCCAACTTCGGCGGCGGGCGCGTTCGCCGGGCGTTCGATCAGTGCCTCGGCGCGAGCCAGTGCCGCCAGCGCGCTGCTGTCCTGCTCGACCACCGGGACCAGCGAATCGCCGTCGAGTCGCGCGCGGACGAACTCGGTGCGGTCGCCGGCCGGAGGCACTGCACTACCCAGGCGCATCGCCAACCGGCGCGGCAACGGATCGCGCGCGCCGCCGAGCGCCCGCAGCAGCGGCAACAGGAAAAGGAATGCGGTGACGTAGCTCGATACCGGATTGCCCGGCAGGCCGATCACCCATTGCCGGCCGCGCCGGGCGACCAGCAGCGGCTTCCCCGGCCGGATGGCCACCCTCCAGAAGTCGATCTCCGCACCCCATTGTTCGAGCGCGGGTCGGACGAGATCGTGATCGCCGACCGAGGCGCCGCCGCTGGTGACGATCACATCCGTATCGGCGGCTTTGTCGAGCGCCGCGAGTATCGCCTCGAGACGGTCCGGCACAGGGCCGAGCCGCCGGATCGACGATGTGTGCGGCGCGGCCATTGCCGCGAGCATCGCGCCGTTGCTCGCGGGGACCTGATGAGAGGCGCAGGCCGCGGGATCGGATGCCAGCTCGTCGCCGCTGTCGAGCACGGCGAGCGAGGGGAGGGCGTGGACGGACAGTTCGGCATGCCCCGCAGCCAGCGTCAGCGCCAGTTGCGCGGGTCCGATGCGGACTCCGGCAGCGAGCACCTCGTCGCCGTGACGGAAGTCGAACCCGGCGCGGCGGATATGGCGCGCAGTCGGCTCGCCTTCGCCGTTGAGCGAAACCGTGTCGCCCTCGCGCGCGGCGTTCTCCTGCAGCAGCATGACGCCATTGCCGGGTGGCATCATCGCACCGGTCGAGATGCGGATTGCCTCGCCGGTGCCAAGCTCCCGGTCGAACGGATGCCCCGCGGCGCTTTCGCCGACGACCTTCCACGGCCCGGTGACGTCATCGGCACGCATGGCATAGCCGTCCATTGCCGAAAGATCGGCGGCGGGCTGGGTGCGTGCGGCGAGCAGGGGAGCGGCGAGGCGGCGGCCGATGGCGCGCTCGGCGGCAACCGTTTCGGCAGCGAGAGCCTCGACTTGCGCCAGCAGCCGCTCCTGCGCCTCGGCAAGCGGACGCGGCGGCGGCAAGCTCATTCCGCGGCACGCCAGGCGCCGCTCTTCCCGCCGGTCTTTTCGAGCAGGCGCACTTCCTCGATCACCATGCCCTTGTCGAGCGCTTTGGCCATGTCGTAGATTGTCAGAAGCGCCACACAAGTAGCTGTCATGGCTTCCATTTCCACACCGGTCCGGCCGGTCAGGGAGGCGGTGGCGGTGGCGCGTACCGAGCCGTCTTCGAAGGCGAAGGCAACACTCACGGCGTCGAGCGACAGCGGATGGCAGAGCGGGATCAGTTCGCCGGTCTTCTTGGCGGCCATGATTCCGGCAATGCGCGCCGCGGCGAGCACATCGCCCTTGGCCCCGCTGCCTTCGCGCACGGCTTCCAGTGCCTCCACGGACATGCGGATGCGCCCCGTCGCGGTTGCCGAGCGCGCGGTCTCCGGCTTGCCGCCGACGTCGACCATCCGCGCCGCACCCTGCGAATCGAGGTGGGTCAGTCTGCTCATCGGAAGGCTGCGAAGTTTACACGCGCCTGACAACCCTGACACGGTCCATGGCACAGTCTCGCGTGCTGCGAGAACCGGCTGGAAACGGCGGAATTCTGCGGTTGGGCGGGCGAGATCATCCCGCTCTCATGGCAGATCGAGGGCTTGTAGGACAGCCCCGAGTATCAGCGGCGGGTGACGCTCCAAATCGCCTGGCCCACCCCGAACAACGCCAATATGGCGCCATAGACCGCCCACTTCGGGTCGCCGGCCATGAAGCTGCCGCCCTGGAAGGCGATGTCGAGGCCCTGGAGAATCCACACTCCGCCGAGGCATACCATCAGCACGCCGAGAAGAGTGCTGACGATCTTGAAAACGGTGTTGAACAGGCCGCCCATGATGTTCCCCCCCAGTGACTCGGTCGAATGCTTAGGCGTTAATGCCGCGCTGCGCCAGAACGGTTCAGTGGCCGAGCAATTGGCGCGTCGCGGCCTCCACGTCATCCTGCCGCATCAGGCTTTCGCCGACGAGGAAGCAGCGCACACCGGCTTTGGCGAGGCGTTCGAGGTCGGCGTGGCGGTTAATGCCACTCTCCGCCACCAGCAAGGCACCCTCGGGCGCCAGCGGAGCGAGGCGCTCGGTCGTCGCAAGGTCGGTACGGAAGGTCTTGAGGTCGCGGTTGTTGACGCCAATCAGCCGCGAGCGCAGGCGCGCCGCGCGTTCGAGCTCCGTTTCGTCGTGGACTTCGACGAGTACGTCCATGCCGCGCTCGAGCGCGGCCGCCTCGATCTCGGCCATCTCCATGTCACCGAGCGCGGCGACGATGATGAGGATCGCATCCGCGCCGATCGCGCGGGATTCCGCGACTTGCCACGGGTCGACCATGAAATCCTTGCGCAGCACCGGCAGATCGCACGCGGCACGGGCGTCCATCAGGTAATCCTCGTGGCCCTGGAAGAACGGCTCGTCGGTCAAGACGGAGAGACAGGCGGCGCCGCCGCGCTGATAGGCAATGGCGTGCTCGGCAGGACGAAAATCGGCGCGGATCAATCCTTTGGAGGGCGAGGCCTTCTTGATCTCCGCGATCAGCCCGAAGCCCGTTCTTGCCTTGGCCTCCAGCGAGAGGCGAAACCCGCGGGGTGCGCCCGCCGAAGCGGCTGCGCGGTCGAGATCGTCGAGGGTCGCCAGCCCTTTGCGGGCGGCGACTTCTTCACGCTTCACGGCGCATATCTCGGCAAGCTTGTCCATTGCGCCGCCGCCTATGCCGGGGGCGGTGGCATGTGTCGATAGGCCTCAGCCGCAGGTGAATTCCTTGATCCGCCCGTCGACGCCGACACCGGCAGTCACCCGCATCGAGGTGGGCGCCGCCTCGGCTTTCTCCTGCTCAAGGGGAACGTAGCGGACGCGATCGTGCCCCACCGTGCGGGCGATCTCGTCCTTGGCGGTCGAGGTCGGCAGCAGGTTCAGGTAATTCTGCAGCTTCTCTGCACCGCAGGGCGTGGCCTCGGGGGTGACGGAGACGCTCGTCGAGTGATCTGGAAGCGGCGTGGCAGCCGTGGTGGCGGGTGGCGGCGGTGTGACCTCGGTAGTGACCGGTTCGGACGTTGCCTGCTCGACGGGGCTGACTTCGGAGGATTTCTGGCACGCGGTCACGGCCAATGCCGCGCTCAGCAAGGCGATGCAGGGCTTGGCGGTCATCGTTGTCTCCAGCGGCACCGCGTAAAAACGGTGCCGCCGAAGCGATGTTCCGCTCAGTTCTTGTCCTGGTCGACCAGCTTGTTGGCGCTGATCCACGGCATCATCGCGCGCAAGGCGGCGCCGGTCTGCTCGATCGGGTGCGCCGCGGCGGCCTTGCGGGCGGCCTTGAGCTCGGGCTGGCCGGCGCGGTTGTCGAGCACGAAGTTCTTCACGAACCGGCCCGAGGTGATGTCGGCGAGGATGCGCTTCATTTCGGCCTTGGTTTCGGGCGTGATCACGCGCGGGCCCGAAGTGATGTCGCCGTATTCGGCGGTGTTGCTGATCGAATAGCGCATGTTGGCAATGCCGCCTTCGTAGAGCAGGTCGACGATCAGCTTGGTCTCGTGGAGGCACTCGAAATAGGCCATCTCCGGCGCATATCCTGCCTCGACCAGCGTCTCGAACCCGGCCTGGATCAGGTGGGTGATGCCGCCGCACAGCACCGCCTGCTCGCCGAACAGATCGGTCTCGCACTCTTCCTTGAAGTTCGTCTCGATGATCCCCGAGCGGCCGCCGCCGACGCCGCTGGCGTAGGCGAGGGCGACGTCATGGGCGTTGCCGCTGGCGTCCTGGTGGACGGCGATCAGGCACGGCACGCCGCCGCCCTTGAGATATTCGCCGCGCACGGTGTGGCCGGGACCCTTGGGGGCGATCATGATGACGTCGATGTCGGCCGGCGGCTCGATCAGGCCGAAGTGGATGTTGAGCCCATGGGCGAAGGCGAGAGCACTGCCCGGGCGCATCTTGCCCTTGATGTCGTTCTCCCAGATCGCCGCCTGGTGCTCGTCGGGGGCGAGGATCATCAGGATATCGGCCCAGCCGGCCGCGTCGGAGTTCGACATGACCTTGAAGCCGGCGCCCTCTGCCTTCTTGGCGCTGGCCGATCCGGGGCGCAACGCGATGGCCACGTCCTTGACGCCCGAATCGCGCAGGTTCTGCGCGTGGGCATGGCCCTGGCTGCCATAGCCGAGCACGGCGATTTTCTTGCCCGTGACCAGGTTCAGGTCGGCGTCGGCGTCGTAGTACACTTTCATGGCATTCGCTCTTTCTCGTCATCCCGGACTTGATCCGGGATCGCTGTCGGATGCGCGCCGCCTGGCGGCCAGCGGTCCCGGGTCAAGCCCGGGACGGCGCGCGATGTCAAACTCGTTTAAGCCCCTTCGGTCCCGCGCATCATGCCGACGACGCCCGAGCGGGCCGCTTCGACCAACCCGTGCTCGCGCATCTGCGAGACGAAGCTGTCGATCCGGTCGCTCGTTTCGGTCAGCTCGAACACGAAGCTTTCTTCCGTGGTGTCGATCACCCGCGCGCCCGCCGCATCCGCGATGCGCTGCGCTTCGCCGCGCGCCGCGCCGGTGCCGCGAACCTTGACCAGCGCCAGCTCGCGCTCGACGTGCGGCCCGGCTTCGGTGAGGTCGATGACTTTGTGCACCGGCACCAGGCGGTCGAGCTGTGCCATGATTTGGTCGATCACCGGCGGCGGGCCGTTGGTGACGATGGTGATGCGGCTGACCGCGTGGTCCTCGCTGATGTCGGCCACGGTCAGGCTGTCGATGTTGTAGCCGCGCGCGGTGAACAGGCCGGCGATCTTGGCCAGGATGCCGGCCTCGTTATCGACGGTGACCGTCAGCACGTGACGCTCGGACTCGGTGGGATGGATCTTCATCACACCAGGGCCTTCGCTTCGTCGTCCATCGTGCCTTCGACCTGGTCGCCGTAAAGCAGCATTTCGGTGTGCGCCGCGCCGCTGGGGATCATCGGGAAGCAGTTGGCTTCCTGCGACACCCGGCAATCGACCATGACCGGCCCGTCATGGTCGATCATCGCCTGTATCGAGGCGTCGAGGTCGGCCTGGTCCTCGATGCGGATGCCTTTCCAGCCATAGGCTTCGGCGAGCGCGACGAAATCGGGCAGGCTGTCCGAATAGGAGTTCGAATAGCGGCTCTCGTAAGTCAGCTCCTGCCACTGGCGAACCATGCCCATGTACTCGTTGTTGAGGATGAACACCTTGATCGGCAGGCGGAACTGGCTGGCCGTGCCCATCTCCTGAATGTTCATCTGGATCGAGGCTTCGCCGGCGATGTCGATCACCAGCTTGCCCGGATTGCCGAGCTGCGCGCCAATCGCCGCCGGCATGCCGTAGCCCATCGTGCCGAGCCCGCCGCTGGTCAGCCAGCGGTTGGGCTTGACGAAGCCGAAGTACTGCGCCGCCCACATCTGGTGCTGGCCGACTTCCGTGGTGATGATCGGATCGCGCTCGTGGGTGAGGGCGAACAGCCGCTCGACCGCGAGCTGCGGCATGATCGGGCCCTTGCGCTGGGGGTAGGCGAGCGAATCGCGCGTTCGCCAGTCGTCGATTTGCGCCTTCCATGCCGAAAGGTCGCGCGGCTGGCGGTTGCCCCAGACCTCGACCAGCTGCTCGAGCACCGTCGCGCAGTCGCCGACGATCGGCAGGTCGACCGGCACGACCTTGTTGATCGAGGCGCGGTCGATGTCGATGTGGATCTTCGTCGAGTCCGGCGAGAACGCGTCGAGCCGGCCGGTCACCCGGTCGTCGAAGCGGGCGCCGATGTTCACCATCAGGTCGCACTGATTCATGGCCATGTTGGCTTCGAACGTGCCGTGCATGCCGAGCATCCCGAGCCACTCTGGATGATCGGCGGGGAACGCGCCGAGGCCCATGAGCGTCGAGGTGACGGGGGCGCCGGTCAGAGTCTGCAGCTCGCGCAACAATTCGCTCGCCCGCGGGCCGGAGTTGATCACCCCGCCGCCGGTGTAGAAGATCGGGCGCTCCGCCTTCTCCAGCAGGGCGATGGCCTCGGCGATCTCCTCGGCCGCGGCGGTCGTGCGCGGGCGATAGCGCTGCGGGCGCTGCGCCGGCACGTCGCTCATCGGCGCGGTGGCGACCTGGACGTTCTTGGGGATGTCGACCAGGACCGGGCCGGGGCGGCCGGTGGTGGCAATCTCGAACGCCTCGTCGATCGTCGCGGCGAGCTCGGCGGGGTCCTTCACCAGGTAGTTGTGCTTGGTGCAGTGGCGGGTCAGGCCGATGGTGTCGGCTTCCTGGAAGGCGTCGGTGCCGATCAGGTTTGTCGCGACCTGCCCGGTGATGACCACCAGCGGAATCGAATCCATGAACGCGTCGGCGATGCCGGTGATCGCGTTGGTCGCGCCGGGGCCCGAGGTGACGAGGACGACGCCCGGCTTGCCGGTCGAGCGGGCATAGCCTTCGGCGGCGTGCGCCGCGCCGGCTTCGTGCCGCACGAGGATGTGGCGCAGCCGGTGGTCGCCGAACAATTCGTCATAGATCGGCAGCACCGCGCCGCCGGGATAGCCGAAGACGAATTCGACACCCTGGCGGACCAGGCATTCGACCAATATCGCAGCCCCGCTGCGCTCCTCGGACACGGACAGTTCCTTCTTTGCTTGCGAACCCGGGAAAAAAGCGACCCGGCACGATCTGCGTCGTGCCGGGTCTCTCCTCTCCAACTCGGCGGAGGGCAAGCCCTCCTGTCGAACCGGCTGCTAAGTGACAGTTTATGTCATGTCAACCGTTAAAATCAGAATAAAGTTTCAAAATAAGCTGAGATATCGCAACTCTCGGACTCACACCGAGGCCAATCTTGCGGCGGCTGGCGGCGAAACCAGGTGTATTGGCGCTTGGCATAGTTGCGCGTCGCTTGTCGGCCGCGGGCGAGCGCCTCCTCGCGCGGCCAGTCGCCGCGCAGATAGCCGGCGATCTCCGGAACACCGATCGCGCGCATGACGGGGAGGGCAGGGTCGAGGTTGCGCGCGAGAAGCGTCTCGACCTCGGTGATCGCTCCGTTCTCCAGCATCCGCTCGAACCGCGCATCGCACCGCGCATAAAGCGTCTCCCGCGACGGCAGCAGAATCAGGGGGTGTAACTCGACCGCCTCGCCGATCCCGCCGACACGCCGGTGCTGCCAGTGCGTCAGCGGTTTGCCGGTCGAGCGGACCACTTCGAGCGCTCGCGCGATGCGAGTGGTGTCGCTTGCGTTCAGGGCGGCGGCGCGCTCGGAATCCTCGGCTTCGAGTGCGGCGTAAGCATCCTCGACGGGGAGGGCGCGCACCGCTTCGCGCACCGACGGATCGATCCGCGGGACGGGCGCAATGCCGTCCAGCAGCGTACGGATGTAGAGACCGGTCCCGCCGGCAAGAATCGGCAGCAAGCCCGCGAGCTGCGCGTCTTCGATCTCGCGCTTGGCGCGCGCGGCCCAGTCGGCGGCGGAACAGGGTTCGGCGCCGTCCCATTCGCCGAACAGGCGGTGCTCGATGCCGCGCATGTCGGCTTCGGTGGGGCGGGCGCTGAGCACGCGAAGGTCGCGATAGACTTGCGCGCTGTCCGCGTTGATCACCACGCAGCGCCGGCCACGCTCCTCAAGCGCGAGCGCCAGCCCAACGGCGAGATCGCTCTTGCCGCTGGCGGTCGGCCCTGCAATGAGCGCGACCGCTTTTACCGGAGACTTTCCCTTGCTCATCGCCCGCCTGATAGCAGACCTCGACACGCTCGAAAGACGCGTCGATGCGGCGAGCGCGGCGCTGGACGCCGCCGGGATGCCGATCGCCGAGGCGGTGATGCTGGATCACTGGAGCGAAGTGCTCCAGCTGATGCTGCCCGGCGACGACATCGCGCTCCTGCGGCGGGTCATCGACGACTATTTCGCGCCCTCCGACGCGATCATTGCCCGCGAGCCGTTTCGCATCCCCGACGTGTTCGTTTCGGACATGGATTCGACGATGATCGGCCAGGAATGCATCGATGAGCTGGCCGATTACGCCGGCATCAAGCCGCAGATCGCCGCGATCACCGAGCGGGCGATGCTGGGCGAGCTCGATTTCGAATCTGCGCTGCGCGAGCGGGTTGGGCTGCTGGCCGAGCTGGAGGAAACCGCAATCGCGCGATGCCTTGCCGAACGGATCGTCCCGATGGACGGCGCGCGAGCGCTCGTCGCGACGCTGAAGGCGCACGGCTGCCGGACCGTACTGGTGACGGGAGGATTCCACCACTTCGCCGATCCGGTGGCCGAGCAGATCGGCTTCGAGCGGGTGATCGGCAACCGGCTGGCCGTGCACGAAGGCAAGCTCACCGGCGGCCTCGTCGGTGCGATCACCGGCGCGCCGGCGAAGGAAGCGGCGCTTCGCGAGGAAATGGCACGACACGGCGACAACGCCGTCAGCCTCGCCACGGGCGACGGCGCCAACGACATTCCGATGCTCGCGGCGGCGACTTACGGCGTCGCCTTCCGCGCCAAGCCCAAGGCTCGAGCCGCGGCCAATGGCTGGCTCGACCGCGGCGACCTGACTGCGCTGCTCAAGCTGCTCGAGATTCCCGAGCACGACTGGGTGGCGGCTTAGGCCTCGGCGAGCACCGGCGATCGCGAGCCCTTGCGCATCGGCTGCAGCTTCCACCGCGCCAGGCTCCGCCAGGCCCATTCGAACGGACCGTAGTTGTAGCGGTCGAGCCATGGCTTGGACCACAGCAGCATCACGCCCCAGATGACCGGAACGAACAGCCACACCTGGCCGCGCGAGAGCTGGCCGTAGAGCCCGCCGAAGGTGCCATAGAACAGCAGCGTGCCGATGATCGTCGAGCCGAGGTAGTTGGTGAACGCCGCCCGGCCGACCGCCGCAAAGCGATCGGCCACGGCGCTGCGCTGACTGAACACCAGCATGATCAGCGCCGCGTAACCGATGGCGCCGATCGCGTGCAGCGGATTGAGGTAGATTCGCGTCCAGGGCATGAACGTAAACGGATCGAAGTTGGACTTCACGGACACGTAAGCCGCGTAAGCCTGTATCAACAGGTCGCCTCCGAGGCAGGTCGCGGCGACGATGACGTAGCTGCGCCTCGTCCAGTCGCCGGTCAGGAAGCCGGACTTGAAGAGGGCGATTCCGAGCAGCATCAAACCCAGCGTTTCGATGCCGTAGCCGTAAACCGAGGTCCATGGTTCGAGCGCCGTCTCGCCTTGGGTCGAGGCCCGGATGTGCGCAGCCAGGCTGTCATGCTCGCGCTTGTCTCGCTCGATCTCCGCCGGGGCAGGGGTGATTTGCGCGAAAGCGCGCTTCGCCTTGGCCTGGAGCGCGGGCGGGGCGCCGGGTTGCATGCCTTCCGCGATCTTGTGAATCTGCGTCAGGCCGAAAATGACCGGCGGCACATAGGAAAGCCCAAGCGCGACGATTGCCGCCAGCACCAGCAGCGAGGGTCTCAACCGCCAGAAGAGATAGGCGATCATGCCGACGAGCGCGTAGTTCATCAGGATGTCGCCCCACCACAGCACATAGTAGTGGATGCAGCCGAACAGCAGCAGCGCGATCATCCGCGGATAGTGGACTTGCCAGCCTTTCTTGCCCGCCTCGACCGCCCGCGTGACGACGAGCGTCAGCGAAGCGCCGAAGAGCATCGAGAACAGCGCCCGGAAGCGCCCGTCGACGAAGATCGAGTTGAGCGCCCACATCAGCTTGTCGCCGTCCGAATGGAAGCCGTAGGCCGGCGGGTAGAAATAGGCGTCCTCGATCATCGCCATGCCGACGATGTTGACCGAAAGGATGCCCATCACCGCAAATCCGCGGATTAGGTCGAGTGTCAGGATGCGATCGCCGTTGGTCGTAGCCATGTGTGGTCCCCCGGATGCGCCACCCCCGGCGCCTCCGAGGTGTATTACTCGGCTAACACCCTTTAGGGAAGATCGCTTCGACCGAAAGCTGTTGAGCGCCGATGGGCGCTCTCAGGCTTCCATCCAGTCGTGGAAGAAGCTTTCGTGCGCGGCGCGAAGATCGGCGAGGGCGACGCCGAACAAGCTCGAGCCGCCGACCGTGCCGATCCGGCGAAGGCCGGAGGACGCCGTATCGGCGTTGCGTGTTCCCCTGGCGATCTGACGCTGGAAGGCGTCGAGGTCGGGCACGGTGACGACATAGCGGCCCTGGTCCTCGCCGAACCACCACTCGGCTGGCGAATAGCCTTCATGCGCCATGGTCTCGGCTCCGAGGCCGCTTGCCAGCGCCATTTCCGCCAGCGCGATCGCCAGGCCGCCGTCCGAGACGTCGTGCACCGCGCTGACAAGGCCGGCCGCGATAAGCTCGCGGACGAACTCGCCCGAGTTCTTTTCCAGCGTCAGGTCGACATGCGGCGCATCGCCTTCCTCCCGGCCGTGGATTTCGCGCAGCCAGAGCGACTGGCCGAGATGGCCGCGCTCCTGGTGCGGAGTCGCCCACGGCTCTGAGCCGATCAGGTAGATCGCTTCGCCTTCGGCCTTGAAGCCGATCGTCGCCATTGTCGAATAGTCGTCGAGAATACCGACGCCGCCGATCGCCGGAGTGGGGAGGACCGCGCTGCCTCCTCCGGTCGCCTTGCTCTCGTTGTAGAGGCTGACGTTACCGCTCACGATCGGGAAGTCGAGCGCGCGGCAGGCGTTGCCCATGCCTTCGAGACAGCCGGTGAACTGGGCCATGATCTCGGGCCGCTCGGGGTTGCCGAAGTTGAGACAATTGGTGATTGCCAAGGGCTTGGCGCCGACTGCTGACAGGTTGCGGTAAGCTTCGGCGACGGCCTGCTTGCCGCCTTCGTAGGGGTTGGCGTAGCAATAGCGCGGGGTGCAATCCGTGGTCATCGCCAGCGCCTTGCGCTTGCCGTGCACGCGAACGACCGCCGCGTCGCCGCCCGAGAGCTGCAGCGTGTCGCCCATGACCTGGCTGTCGTACTGCCGCCAGATCCACGCGCGGCTCGCAAGATCGGGCGTACCCATCAGCTTGAGCAGGTCGGCGCCGATGTCGTTGCTCTCGGGAACATCCTCGAGCGGCTTGACCCCTGCCCAGGCGCGGTAATCGTCCTTCGAGACTGCGGGGCGGTCGTACAGCGGGGCGTCGTCGGCGAGCGGGCCGAGCGGAATGTCGCACACGACCTCGCCCTGCCATTCGAGCACCATGTGCCCGGTGTCGGTGACTTCGCCGATCACCGCGAAATCGAGCTCCCACTTCTTGAAGATCGCCTCGGCCTCGCCTTCGCGGCCGGGCTTGAGGACCATGAGCATGCGCTCCTGGCTCTCGCTGAGCATCATCTCGTAGGGAGTCATGCCTTCTTCGCGGCACGGCACCTTGTCCATGTCGAGGCGGATGCCGGCGCCGCCCTTGCTGGCCATTTCGACGCTCGAGGAGGTCAGGCCCGCTGCGCCCATATCCTGAATGGCGACAATCGCGTCGGTCGCCATCAGCTCGAGGCAGGCTTCGATAAGCAGCTTCTCGGTGAACGGGTCGCCGACCTGCACGGTCGGGCGCTTGGCGTCGGCGTCCTCGGCGAAGTCGGCGCTGGCCATCGTTGCGCCGTGGATGCCGTCGCGGCCTGTCTTCGATCCGACGTAGACGATCGAATTGCCGAGGCCGGTGGCGGCCGAATAGAAGATCTTGTCCTGCTCGGCGACGCCGACGGTCATCGCGTTGACCAGGATGTTGCCGTCGTAAGCGCGGTGGAAGTTGGTCTCGCCACCGACGGTCGGCACGCCGACGCAGTTGCCGTAGCCGCCGATGCCTTCCACGACCCCCGCGACGAGGTGCTTCATCTTCGGATGATCGGGCCGTCCGAAGCGCAAGGCGTTGAGGTTGGCCACCGGGCGCGCGCCCATCGTGAACACGTCGCGGAGGATGCCGCCGACGCCCGTCGCCGCGCCCTGGTACGGCTCGATGTACGACGGGTGGTTGTGGCTCTCCATCTTGAAGATCGCCGCCTGGCCCTCGCCGATATCGATTACCCCGGCGTTTTCTCCCGGGCCGCAGATCACCCACGGCGCCTCGGTCGGCAGCTTCTTGAGGTGGATGCGGCTCGATTTGTAGCTGCAGTGCTCGGACCACATCACCGAGAAGATGCCCAGCTCGACGAGGTTCGGCGCGCGGCCCAACCGGTCTTCGATCACCGCGTATTCCTGCGGCGAGAGACCGTGCTCGGCGACGATCTCGGGGGTGATGCTCACGGTGCTTTGGGGCATGGCTGCGGCCCTTAGCGATGGCCGCCGAGTCCCGCTAGCCCCGCCACGCTTGACCCGCTCGCCTGTCCCCGTCATTGCTCCGCGAATGGACGACCAGGGACCCGATCTTTCGCAGATGACCTTCGAGGATGCCCTGAAGGCGCTCGAGGAAGTGGTGCGCAAGCTGGAGACCGGCGAGGTCCCGCTCGACGATTCGATAAGCCTCTACGAACGCGGCGAGCTGCTCCGCAAGCATTGCCAGGCGCGGCTCGACGCGGCGCAGGCGCGGATCGAGAAGATCGTTGCCGGGCCCGACGGCAAAGCGGTCGGCACGGAGCCCTTCGAGGCCTGACATGGGCCTGCGCCTCGCCGACAGCCCCCTCGCGCGAGCGTTCGAACGGGTCCAGCGTGAAGTCGACGTCACCTTCGATGCCCTGCTGCCGATTCCCGACGATGCCCGCGCGCGTCTGGTCGAAGCGATGCGCTATGCCGCGATCGGCGGCGGCAAGCGGGTGCGTCCGCTGCTGCTCGTCGCCACCGCCGACATCTATGGCGTTGCGCGCGAGCCGGCCGTGCGCGCCGCCTGCGCGATCGAGGCGATCCACGCCTACTCGCTGATCCACGACGATCTGCCATGCATGGACGACGACGACATGCGCCACGGCAAGGCGACGGTGCACCGCGCGTTCGACGAGGCGACCGCGGTGCTCGCCGGGGATTCGCTCCACGCGCTGGCCTTCGAGATTCTCTCGATGCCCGAGATCAGCGGCGATTCGTTCATTCGCGCCGAGCTCGTCCAAACCCTGGCGGCGGCAAGCGGCGCCAGCGGGATGGCCGGCGGGCAGATGATGGACATCGTCGCCGGCGAGCGCCAGTTCGACCTCCACACCGTCACCCGGCTGCAGCAGCTCAAGACCGGGGCCTTGCTCGGCGCCGCGGTCGAGATGGGCGCGATCCTCGGCCGCTGTCCGGAAGAGGGCAGGGCGCACTTGCGGGCCTACTCGCGCGACATCGGCCTGGCTTACCAGATCGCCGACGACCTGCTCGATTATGACGGCGACGAGGGCAAGGCCGGCAAGTCGCTGCGCAAGGACACGCACCGGGGCAAGGCGACGTTCGTCTCGCTGATGGGCGCCGACAAAGCCCGCCACCAGGCCCAGGCGCTGGCCGAGCAGGCGGTCGGCCATCTGGCCGGGCATGGCGAGGAAGCCGACATCCTGCGCGCGCTGGCGCGGTTCATTGTGGAGCGGGACAGGTGAGTGAACGCATCGGCCTCTATCCGGGCACCTTCGATCCGATCACCCTCGGCCACGCCGACATCATCCGCCGGGGCGCCAAGCTGGTCGACCGGCTCATCGTCGGGGTCACCACCAACCCCTCGAAAGACCCGATGTTCTCCCCCGCCGAACGGGTCGAGATGGTGCGCGCCGAAGTCGCGCGGCTCGGCATCGAGAACGTGGATGTCGAGGGCTTCAACGCGCTGCTGGTCAAGTGGGCGCAGAGGAAGCAGGCGACCGTGCTGATCCGCGGGCTGCGTGCGGTGGCGGACTTCGAATACGAGTACCAGATGGCCGGGATGAACCAGCAGCTCGATCCGGCGGTCGAGACGGTATTCCTGATGGCCGATGTCTCGCTGCAACCGATCGCCTCGCGCCTGGTCAAGGAAATCGCGCTGCTCGGCGGGGATATCGCACCCTTCGTCAGCCCCGAAGTGCGTGAGCAAATCGTCGATCGGGTCCAGAAGCTCGGTCGGCGCGGCGATTACTAATCGTTCATTGCAGCGTCAGCGCGATGCCGATAGGGCGGCGGCTCGACGTTCTGGGGTTGATGGACCAACAATGATCAAGATTATTGCCCGCGCGGCGCTTGCGCTTTCGCTGATACTCGCGCCGGCTGCCGCCTTTGCCCAGGAAAAGGGGGGCAAGGAAGAAAACCCCGACGCCACTCGCTTCAAGTCGGAAGAGGTTGCCGCCGCACCTGTCGTCGGCCTGCCGCCGGTCGATTTCGACCTGACGCACGACCCGGACAACATCCTTTACCTCGACTTGTCCAACGGCCAGCGCGTCGCCATCCGGCTGATGCCGCAGTGGGCGCCCCAGCATGTCGAGCGGATCAAGACGCTCGTGCGGCAAGGGTTTTACGACGGGATCATTTTCCACCGCGTGATCGATGGCTTCATGGCGCAGACCGGCGACCCGACGGGCACAGGCGAGGGCGGTTCGCCGCTGCCCGACCTCAAGGCCGAGTTCAACCCCATGCCGCATGTCCGCGGGACCGTCTCCATGGCCCGCGCGCAGTCGGAAGACAGCGCCAACAGCCAGTTCTTCATTGTCTTCTATCCTCGCTTCGGTCTTGATCGGAACTACACCAACTTCGGCCGGGTGATCTCCAACATGGCTGCGGTCGACGCGATCCAGCGCGGTGAGCCTCCGGAGAATCCGACTTATATCGCCCAGGCTTCGCTCGCCTCGGAAAACAAGCCGCCGAAGTTCACCGCGCAGGAGAAGCTGCCGGTGGCGGCGAACGACAACGCTGCGCCGACGCCCGCCGACGGCGCCTCGCCGCGGCAGGCCGAGGGCGGCCAGTAACGCGCGCGATGCGCGTTGATCTTTTCGATTTCGATTTACCTCCCGAGCGCATTGCGCTGAGGCCGGCGCGCCCGCGCGATGCAGCGCGGATGCTGGTCATCGAAGCCGACAAACCCTTCGCGGACAGCACGGTGCGCGACTTGCCGCATCTTCTGCGCCGCGGTGACGTGCTGGTGCTCAACGACACCCGGGTGATCCCGGCGCAGCTCGAGGGCCGCCGCGGCGAGGCCAAGGTCGGCGCAACGCTGCACAAGCGGCTCGACTTGCGCCGCTGGCAGGCCTTCGTCCGCAACGCCAAGCGCCTCAAGCCCGGCGACCGGATCGATTTCTCGCAGGACGTCACAGCCGTCGCCGAGGAACGGCACGCCGACGGCAGCTTCACCCTGGCGTTCGGCGGCGAGGAGCCGGTCGAAGTCCTGCTCGAGCGCGCCGGCACGATGCCGCTGCCGCCCTACATTGCCGGCAAACGCGCCACCGACGAACAGGATCGCGAGGATTACCAGACCCTGTTCGCACGAGAGGACGGTGCGGTCGCCGCGCCGACTGCCGCTTTGCACTTTACTCCGGCGTTGCTGGCCGCTCTCGACGAGGCCGGTATCGGCCGCGAAACGCTGACCCTCCACGTCGGCGCCGGCACTTTCCTGCCGGTGAAGGCCGAGGACACCGCGGACCACCGGATGCATTCCGAATGGGGCCGTATCGACGCCGCCACCGCCGACCGGCTCAACGCCGCGCGCGCCGCGGGCGGCCGGCTGATCGCCGTCGGTACGACCAGCCTTCGCCTGCTCGAAAGCGCCGCCGACGAACTTGGGACGATCCGCCCGTTCGAAGGCGACACCGCGATCTTCATCACCCCCGGCTACGAATTTCGCGCCATCGACGGGCTGATGACCAACTTCCATCTGCCCAAGTCGACGCTGTTCATGCTGGTCAGTGCGCTGATGGGCCTCGAGCGGATGCGGTCGGCTTACGCGTACGCGATCGAGCAGGAATACCGCTTCTACAGCTACGGCGATTCGTCACTGCTATTGCCCTGACCCTTGCAATCCAACGGGGCGCCGCCAATGTCCCGCCGGTGGACGGACCGATTCTCGAGCTTCGTGGATTATCGAAGACTTACAAGGGCGGCGTGCGCGCGCTCGATTCAGTCGATCTCGACATTCGCCGGGGCGAGATATTCGCGCTGCTTGGCCCCAACGGCGCCGGCAAGACGACGCTGATCGGCGCGGTCTGCGGGTTGGTGCGTCCAACGGAGGGCACGATCCGCGCATTCGGCGAGGACGTGAAGAGCCATTGGCGCTCGGTCCGCCGGCGCATCGGCCTGGTGCCGCAGGAGCTGGCGTTCGACATGTTCGCCCGGGTCGACCATTCGGTCGAGTATTCGCGCGGGATGTTCGGCTATCCGCCGAACAAGGCGCGGCTCGAGGAAGTGCTCCGCTCGCTCAGCCTGTGGGACAAGCGCGAGGTGAAGATCCGCGAGCTGTCGGGCGGGATGAAGCGCCGGGTGATGATCGCCAAGGCGCTGAGCCACGATCCCGAGCTGCTGTTCCTCGACGAGCCGACCGCCGGCGTCGACGTCGAGCTGCGGCGCGACATGTGGCGGCAGATCGGCGCGCTGCGCGACCAGGGCACGACGATCATCCTCACCACCCACTACATCGAGGAGGCCCAGGAAATGGCCGACCGCGTGGGGGTGATCAACAAGGGCAAGCTGCTCTTGGTCGACGACAAGGACGCGATCATGGCCAAGCTCGGCCGTACCGAGGCGCGCATCATCCTCGGCGCGCCGATGAGCGAACTGCCCCCGGCGTTGGGCGAATTCCCGCTCAGCCTGGAGGACGAAGGCCGTACCCTGCGTTATCGTGGCGGCGACGGCACCGGCAAGGGCAAGCGCGAAATCGCCGAGGTGCTGCGCCTGCTGGTGCGGCAGGACATCATGTTCGAAGAAGTCGACACGCGGGAATCGACGCTCGAAGACATCGTCGTCGACCTCGTCGACGGGCGCGAGGGAGGCGCGGCATGAACCTTCGCGGCGCGATCGCCATCTTCACCAACGAATTGCTGCGGTTCTTCCGCACCGCGTTCGGTTCGATCCTGTCGCCAGTGCTGACGACCTCGCTCTATCTCGTCGTCTTCGGCGCAGCGATCGGCAGCCGAATGGACCCCAGCCAGTTCGGCGGATCCACCTACGGCGCCTTCATCGTGCCCGGCCTGATCATGCTGACGCTGCTGAGCGAGAGCACTTCCAACGCCAGCTTCGGCATCTACATGCCGCGTTTCACCGGCGCGATCTACGAGCTGCTCAGCGCGCCGGTCGGCGTGTTCGAGACCCTGGTCGGCTTCGTCGGCGCCGCGGCGATGAAATCGCTGATCATCGCCGGGATCATCATGCTCACGGCGATGCTGTTCGTCGACTACTCGGTCGCCCACCCGTTCTACGCGGCGGGCTACATCGTCCTCGTCGCCTCGGCATTCGCGCTGTTCGGCTTCATCCTCGGCCTATGGGCGGACGGGTTCGAGAAGCTGCAGATCGTGCCGTTGCTGATCCTCACCCCGCTGACATTCCTTGGCGGCACGTTCTATTCTATCAAGATGCTGGCCGAGCCGTGGCGCACGGTCGCCCAGTTCAACCCGATCTTCTACCTGATCAGCGGCCTGCGCTGGACCTTCATGGGCGGGTCGGACGTGCCGATCGGCCTGTCGCTCGCATGCACTGTGGGGTTCGTCGTACTGTGCGTCGGTGTTATCGGGTTCATCTTCCGTACGGGCTGGCGGCTGCGCGAATGACGCGCTAGCAAGTAAATGTATGACAATTGCCAAGCCCACCCTTTGCGCGGCCATGTTCATTCTCGCGCTGCAGAGCACGGCCGCCGAGGCCGCCTTGCCCGATCCGGTGCGGGCGATGATCGAGGCCGCCATCGCCACCGGCGACAAGGCCAAGGTCGCAACGGTGGTCGAGATCGCCAAACAGACCAATCCCGGCGACGTTGCGGAGATCGATTCCCTCGATAGCGCGTTCCGCCAGCAAGTCGCGAGCCGCGAAGCCGCAGAGAGGGCGCGCAAGGAACAGGAAATCCGCACCGCCGGCCTCCTCGACAACTGGCACGGCAAAGGCCAGGTCGGTGCCTTCCAGTCCTCCGGCAACAGTCACGACGTCGGCGTGTCGCTGGCGCTCAATCTCGACCGCAAGGGCATCGACTGGCAGCACAAGCTGACCGCGACGGTCGACTACCAGCGCAGTAACGGGCGCACCTCGCGCGAGCGCTATCTCTTTGCCTACGAGCCGCGAGTCAGGGTGAGCCCAGACTTGTTCACCTTCGGCCTGGCGCAGTACGAGCGCGACACGATCCAGGGCTTCGCCTCGCGCTATTCGCTCTCGGGCGGGCTGGGCTACAACGTGATCTCCTCGCCCGACTTGAAGCTCTCGGCCAAGGCCGGTCCGGTGTTCCGCCGCACGGAGCTGGTGGATGGCGATGCGGAAAACCATCTCGGCGGCCTCGCCGGTTTCGACCTCGACTGGAAGATCAACCCGCGGCTGACTTTCACGCAGAACGCCAACATGGTCGCCGAGACCGGCGGCAGCGCCACCCTGATCGTCGATTCGGATAACACCACGCTCGCGCTCAATAGCGGGCTCGAGGCGAAGATCAGCGACCGGCTCAGCACACGGCTGTCCTATGCCCTCAACTACGACAGCAACCCGCCGCCGCAGGGCGTCTCGATCGACACCATGACTCGTTTTACGATGGTCTATGGCTTCTGAAGCCCCGCGCTTCGCCTTCAGCGTAGAGGCAACCGACGGCAAGGCTCGCACCGGCCGCATTGCCATGCGCCGGGGCGAGATCCGCACGCCGGCGTTCATGCCGGTCGGCACCGCGGCGACCGTCAAGGCTATGAAACCCGAGGCGGTGCAAGCGACCGGCGCCGACATCATCCTCGGCAACACCTATCACCTGATGCTCCGCCCCGGAGCGGAGCGCGTGGCCAGGCTCGGCGGACTGCACAAGTTCATGAACTGGCCGCGCCCGATCCTGACCGACAGCGGCGGTTACCAGGTGATGAGCCTCAGCGAGCTGCGCAAGCTGACCGAAAAGGGAGTCGAATTCCGCAGCCACCTCGACGGCAGCAAGCACATGCTCACCCCTGAGCGCTCGATGGAAATCCAGCGGCTGCTCGGCTCCGACATCGTCATGGCGTTCGACGAATGCCCGCGCACCGACCGTCCGCGCGACGAGATTGCCCGATCGATGGAGCTGTCGATGCGCTGGGCCAGGCGCAGCCGGGAAGCGTTCGACGGCGGCGAGGAACATGCCGCCGGCGCGGCGCTGTTCGGTATTCAGCAAGGCGCGCTCGATGAGCAGTTGCGGCTCGAAAGCGCGCAGGCGCTCACCGCCATCGGCTTCGACGGCTACGCCATCGGCGGCCTCGCCGTGGGCGAGGGGCAGGAGGCGATGTTTGCCACGCTCGACTTCGCCACCGGCCAGCTTCCCGCCGATCGCCCGCGCTACCTGATGGGGGTCGGCAAGCCCGACGACCTCGTCGGCGCGGTCATGCGCGGGGTCGACATGTTCGATTGCGTGCTGCCGACGCGCTCAGGCCGCAACGGGCAGGCCTTCACCTGGTCCGGCCCGCTCAACTTGCGCAACGCGCGCCATGCGGAGGACTCGTCGCCGCTCGACGAGCGCTGCCCGTGCCCGACATGCACCAGCTATTCGCGCGCCTACCTGCATCATCTCGTCAAATCCGGCGAAATGCTAGGCGCGATGCTAACTACCGAACATAACCTGATGTTTTACCAGGAATTGATGCGCTCGATGCGCGAGGCCATTATGGCCGGGAGCTTCGCCGCGTTCGCCGCGCGGTTCCGCCGGGAATACCGCAACTGACGGCTCAACTCTCGTTCGGCTTTTCCGGCGGGATGAAAGTCTCGCGGCGCCAGATCGGCTCGAACGGCTCGCCTGCGCGCCTGCCGATGCCCTTGAGGTAACCGAAATAGGTGGCGATGCGGCGTTCCGACGTTTCCGCGATCGCCCTCCGGCCGTGCATGAAGCGACTGTTGTCGAGCAGCACCACGTCGCTTTGCCGCCAGCGGTGCGAATAGGTCAGCGAGCGGGCGGCGCTGCGGATCGCGTCGACCATGTCGTCATCGAAGACCTGGCCCTCGAGCAGCGGAATGCGCGCAATACCCAGGTAGTCGCGGGCAAACAGCAGGAAATTGGCGAACGCCGGCTGATCCTGAAACAGCGTCGGTTCGAGGGCCGGTCGAGTGAACCCGCGCACGATTCCGTCACGTGCGCGCCGAAACCAGTAGGGACAAGTTGCTGGTGGATCGGCCAGAAGGGCGTCGTCCGGTTGCTCCGTGCCCAACCAGTAGCGCAGCAACTCGGGCGAGGCCGGACGGATGTAGAACAGCCGCTTGCCTTCGAGCACGCGGCGCACCTCGGCCGGCAAGTTGTCGGCGATGGCGATCCCGTCACAGACGTTGGTTTGCCCGCCGACGCTTGGGGGATCAAGGCACGCGAACATCGCCAGGTCGGGCCGCCACGGCTCGCGAGCCAGTTCGGGATGGAGCGGAAAGGGGTCGGCGCCGAGATTGACCGACTGCACCCGAACTCCGTCGCCCAATATTTCGCGGTGCGGGCTCTCGTTGAAAACCGAAGTCGCGCAGAGGGAGTGACCGAGCGCGGCAAAACCTTCAACGGTGGTGGCAAATCCGCGCAGGAGGACTGCGCCACGGTCTTCCAGCAGCGCGCGTATTGCTGCGGAATCGGCTTGTTCGAGCCCGGTTCCGTGCCCCTCGATGACAATCAGCGGGCCGGTTTCGTTCTCCCCCATCGGTGGAGGATAGATGATCGGCCGCGCTCGTGCTAGGTCCTCCCGATGGCCGTGACGCTGCAGGATCTGTTCGGCGACCCCGCGCTCTTCTTGCACCAGATCGACGGCAAACATGCGGTCTTCCAGACGATGACGCGGGAGGACATCGCCAAGTCGATCTTCGTCGACGGCCGCATCCGACACGGCGGCCGGCCCAACTTTCGCGTGCCCATCGATCGGCTCCTGGCCGAAGCCACGCCGGACGCGCTGCCGGTGCGCAGGATCGGGTGGATATTCCATGTGGCGCAATGCGGCTCGACGCTGCTGGCGCGCGCTCTCGACCACCCCGACCGCTCGCTGGTTCTGCGAGAGCCGGCGGTGTTGCGCCAACTGGGCGTCATGGCGGGGGCGAATGATCCTTCGGCGACCGGCCCCGCGCCCGCCCTGCTGCGCTTCGTGGTGGCGATGCTCGGCAAGCGTTGGCATGCTGATCGGCCGGTTATCGTCAAGGCCAACGTCCCGGTGAACTTCATCGCCGCACGGGTCCTTGCGCTCGACCCGCTCGCACCCGCGATCATGCTTCATTTCCCGCTTGCCAACTACGTCGCTGCGATTCTGCGAACCGATGGGCACGTTCGCTGGACGGAGAATGTCTTCGCCGAGCTGCGCATCGGCGAGAGTCGTTATTCTGCTGTGGCCCCACCGCAGACCGCGGCGGAAAAGGCGGCCGCCTTATGGTTCACCCAGATGAAGGCGTTCGAGAGCTTGCTCCAAACATATGCCGGCGTGCGCAGCCTTGAGGCTTCGATGCTGTTCGACCGGCCCGCTGAGACGGTTCTCGCGGCCGCCGGTCTATTGGAACTCGATATGTCGGACGTCGAAGCGCGGCAGATCTCCGCGGGCGAACTGTTCCGTTCCTACTCGAAGAATCCCGCGCTCGATTACGATCCGGAGGTGCGGACGGCGCGCGAGGCCGAGGCCATGCGGCGGCTCGAGAGAGAGATCGAGCAAGCGCGGGCCTGGGCGGAAGCGGCCGGTGAACGGCACGGTCTTCCGGCGGCGCTCGACCGGCCGCTGCTCGGCGAGCCGACGCCATTGCTCTAGTCACGAGTTACAAACGAAAAGGGCGGCCCCGCGGGACCGCCCTTTCGTGTTCCGGTCGTCCGAAGATCAGCGCGAGTAGAACTCGACGACCAGGTTCGGTTCCATCGTCACCGGATAAGGCACCTCGTCGAGCGTCGGGATGCGCGCCAGAGTGACCTTGTCGGGGCCGTCGGCCGCCACGTAGTCGGGAACGTCACGCTCGGGCAGGCTCTGCGCCTCGGCCACCAACGCCATGTCCTTGGCCTTGTCGCCCAGGCTGATCACGTCGCCGAGCGCCACGCGGCGGCTGGCGATGTTGCACTTCACGCCGTTGACGCGAACGTGGCCGTGGCTGACGAGCTGGCGGGCAGAGAAGATCGTCGGCGCGAACTTGGCGCGGTAGACGACCATGTCGAGCCGGCGCTCGAGCAGGCCGATCAGGTTCTGCCCGGTGTCGCCCTTCATCCGGCTGGCTTCCTGGTACGTCGCCTTGAATTGCTTCTCGGTGACGTCGCCGTAGTAGCCCTTGAGCTTCTGCTTGGCCCGCAGCTGCAGACCGAAGTCGCTCATCTTGCCCTTGCGACGCTGGCCGTGCTGGCCCGGACCGTAGGAGCGGCGGTTGACCGGAGAATTCGGACGGCCCCAGATGTTTTCGCCCATCCGGCGGTCGAGTTTGTACTTGGCGCTCTTGCGCTTCGACATCGTGTCGATCCTTCAATTTGCTGCCGCTATCCCATCGATAGCGTTTCAACCCGGTATCGCACCGCTGGAGCTATTCTCCAGCGCGGCCGCCGCTTCACCGGGATGCGGGGCCAATCGCGAGCGGCGCCAATGGCCGCCCGAGACCGGAATGTCAATCTATGAGAGGCTTGTCAGCCGGCCTGGCCCGCACCTTCGCGGATGCCACCCATCCTGCTGCCGTACTCGTCAAGGTTCTTCTTGGTTTCCGCGGCGACCTTGTCCCATTCCGCCTGCGTCAGGCAGACACGGCGCTTGCCGATCAGGGAGCCCGTGATGTTTTCGGTGCGGCAGACCTTCTTTTCCTTGGTCGTTGCACCGCCACTGGCGTTGCTCTCGTCCTTGGCGAGGAGCGGAGCCGACATTCCCATTGCGAGCGCGGCTGCCAGTAAGATCTTCACCTGCATTCCATCCTCCTGACAATTCGATCCTCAGGAGCGACCACCTGCCGCTGCCGACCACGAAGAGTGAGCGATAAAGTAATCGCTGTGCGTGAAAATGCAAACGACGTACAAAGTATTACAAAGATGAATGGGCTCAGCGTTCCTTTCGCCCGAGCGCGCTCAACACGCCGCGGAGCGTGCGCACCTGGAGATGGTTCCAGCCGGGCTTGGTGAGCACGCCGCGCAGTGTCCGGCGCGTTGCTTCGGCCCGCGCGGGAGGGCGAAAGTAGTCTTTCGGCTCGAGCAGCTCCTCGAGATGCGCAATCAAGCCCTCGAGTTCTTCCTGCGGGGCCGGCGGCAGTTGCTCATCGAGCGTAGGCTGCGAGAGCTCGCGATGCTTCGACCATTCGTAAGCCATCAGGATCACCGCCTGCGCGAGATTGAGCGAGCCGAACTCGGGGTTGATCGGCACGGTAACGATGGTTCGGGCGAGGGCGACGTCATCGGTTTCGAGGCCCGAGCGCTCGGGGCCGAAAAGGATCGCGCTTCGCCCGGATTGCGAGGCGATTTCGAGCGCCGCCGATTCGGGCGTGAGCACCGGCTTGGTCACACCACGCTTGCGCACCGTAGTAGCGTAGACGTGTGCGCAATCGGCGACCGCTGCGGCCGTGCTGTCATAGACCTGCGCGTCCGCGAGAACCTGATCGGCGCCGCTTGCCGCGGGCCCGGCGGCGGGATTGGGCCAGCCGTCGCGCGGAGCGACCAGGCGAAGTTCGGTGAGCCCGAAGTTGAGCATCGCCCGCGCCGCCTTGCCGATGTTCTCGCCCAGTTGAGGACGGACCAGGACGATGACGGGCGCTTCAGGAGTCGCTTGCGGCATCCCGCACACCGGCTTCCTGGATCGCGCTGGCGAATTCCTCGAAATCGCGCGCTTCGCCGAAGTCGCGGTAGACGCTGGCGAAACGGATGTAGGCGACCGAGTCCAGCTGGCGCAGACCGTCCATCACCATCTCGCCAATGCGCGCCGAGGCGATTTCCGCTTCGCCGATGGTTTCGACTTGCCGCTGGATGCCCGACACGAGTTGGTCGATGCGTTCCTGTTCGATGCTGCGCTTGCGGCAGGCGAGGGCGACCGACTGTTCGATCTTGCTGCGTTCGAACGGCTCGCGCTTGCCGCCGCTCTTGATCACCACGATCTCGCGCAACTGAACCCGCTCGAAGGTGGTGAATCGGGCGCCGCAGCTTTCGCACTGGCGGCGGCGACGAATCGAGGTGTTGTCCTCGGTCGGGCGCGAATCCTTTACCTGGCTGTCGTCATGCGCGCAGAAGGGGCAGCGCATCAGGAGTCAGCGCTTGACCCGGTTGTAGAGCATGAACCCGGCGCCGGCGAGCAAGCCGATCGGCCAGGTCACCACCGGCAAGATCCCGGCCGCGACAGCGCCCACGGCGGCGCCGATCAGCACCGGCTTGGTCGAGGGGTGATGCATCCCCTCCTTGGCCATGCCGACGATTTCCTCGCGCATGTCGTCGACCAGATCGGGTTCGTCGTGAGGATCGGTCATAGGCTTATCTCCCGGGATAGACGGGGAAGGCGGCGCACAGCTCGCCCACCCGGCGGCGGACGCTCTCTTCTACCTGAGCATCGCCTTCGTCGCCATTCTTCGCAAGTCCCTCGACGACTTCTGCAATCAGTCCGCCGATCTTGCGGAACTCGGCCGGGCCGAACCCGCGGGTGGTGCCCGCCGGCGTTCCGAGACGGACGCCCGAGGTGACGAACGGGCTCTTCGTGTCGAACGGGATGCCGTTCTTGTTACAGGTGAGATACGCCCGATCGAGGCCCTTTTCCGCCGCTTTCCCGGTCACGTCCTTGGGCGTGAGGTCGACCAGCATGAGGTGATTATCGGTCCCGCCCGAGACAATCCGCAGGCCCGATTCCTCGAGGCTCGCGGCAAGCGCCTTGGCGTTCTCGACCACGCTCGCGGCATAGGCCTTGAACTCGGGCCGCAGCGCTTCGCCGAAAGCGACCGCCTTGGCGGCGATGACATGGACCAGCGGGCCGCCCTGGAGGCCGGGGAACACCGCCATGTTGAGCGGCTTGGACAATTCCTCGTCGTTCCACAGGATCACGCCCGAGCGCGGGCCGCGCAGGCTCTTGTGGGTGGTCGTGGTGACGACGTGCGCGTGGGGGAATGGGCTCGGGTGAACGCCGCCGGCGACGAGGCCCGAAAAATGCGACATGTCGGCCAGCAGGTACGCGCCCACTTCGTCGGCGATCTCGCGGAAGGCGACGAAGTCCCAGTGGCGCGGGTAGGCGGTGGCGCCGGCGATGATCAGCTTGGGCTTGTGCTCGTGGGCGAGGCGGCGGACTTCGTCCATGTCAAGCCGCTGGTCCTCGCGGCGCACCCCGTAAGGCACCGCGTTGAACCATTTGCCGCTCATGTTGACCGGCGAGCCGTGCGTCAGGTGCCCGCCGGCGGAGAGGTTGAGTCCCATGAAAGTGTCGCCGGGATTGAGCAAGGCGAAGAACACCGCCTGGTTCATCTGGCTGCCCGAGTTGGGCTGGACGTTGGCGAACTGGCAGCCGAACAGCGCCTTTGCCCGCTCGATGGCGAGGGTCTCGACGACGTCGGCGTACTCGCAGCCGCCGTAGTAGCGTTTGCCCGGATAGCCTTCGGCGTACTTGTTGGTGAACACCGATCCGGTCGCTTCGAGCACCGCCTTGCTGGCGATGTTTTCCGAAGCGATCAGCTCGATTCGGTCGCGCTGCCGGCCGAGCTCGTTGCGGATGGCCTGGTAAACATCGGGATCGGCTTCGGCGAGGCTATCGTGCCAGAAGCGATTGACGGCATCTGAAAGCTCGGATTGCGGCGCGTTGGCGGTGGTCATGGGGGTCAGGCGTCCTGCGGTGACTTGGAAAGCTTGTCGACGCGTCCGGCATGGCGGCCGCCTTCGAATTCGGTGGAGAGGAATGCGGCGACGCAGGCGCGGGCCATTTCCGGCCCGATAAGGCGGGCGCCCATGGCGATGGCGTTGGCGTCGTTGTGCGAGCGGCAGAGCCTGGCGGAGAGCGGCTCCGAGACCTGGGCGCAGCGCACTTTGGGGTTGCGGTTGGCGGCGATGGCGATGCCGATGCCCGAGCCGCACAGCGCGATCCCGCGCTCGGCCGCGCCCGAGGCGATCGCCTCGCCAATCTTGTAGCCGTAGTCAGGATAATCGACGCTCGCGGTGTCGTAGGGCCCGAGATCGGCGACCTCGTGGCCCTGCTCGGTGAGCCACTGGACGAGGTCGGCTTTCATGTCGAGCGCGGCATGATCGGACGCGATGGCGATCTTCATGCACCGCCCATAAGCATTTGCCGCGCGCGGTGCCACCGCAAATGGGCTTTGTCCCCGGCGAGGTCAGCTATAGGGGCGGGAGCGAAGGAGAGTCGGCCATGGAATACCGCTACCTCGGGCGCAGCGCCTTGAAAGTCTCGCCGTTGTGCCTCGGCACGATGATGTTCGGCGGCGCGACCGACGAGCCGACCGCCAAACGGATCATCGACAAGGCGCGCGATCAAGGGATCAACTTCCTCGACGCGGCCGACCTCTACAACGGCGGGGCTTGCGAGGAAGTCGTCGGCCGATCGATCAGGGACAGCCGCCATCACTGGGTCGTCGCCACCAAGTTCGGCTACAACAGCAGCGGCAAGCCCAACGAGGGCGGGCAGTCGCGCAAGTGGATCTTCCAGGACGTCGACGACAGCCTGCGCCGGCTCGGCACGGATTTCATCGACATTCTCTATTTCCACCGCTCGGACAACGAGGCCGGCTTCGAGGAACCGCTGCGGGCGATCAAGGACCTGATGGCCCAAGGCAAGGTGCGCTACTACGGCGTCTCGAATTTCAAGGCCTGGCGGATCATGGAAGTCTGCCGCGTGGCCGATCGGCTCGGCATGGACCGGCCGATCGTCAGCCAGCCGCTCTACAACATCGTCGACCGCCTGTCCGAGGTCGAGCAACTGCCCGCGGCCGGCCACTGCGGGATCGGCGTCGCGCCCTACAGTCCGCTCGCCCGCGGGGTGCTCAGCGGCAAGTACGATCTCGGCGCGCCGCCGCCCGAAGGCTCGCGCGCGGGACGCAACGACGTGCGCATCATGCAGACCGAGTGGCGGCCGGAATCGCTCGAGATTGCCCGCAAGGTAGCCGAGCGCGCCGAGGCCAGGGGCCTATCGACAGTCGCCTTCGCCATCGCCTGGGTGATGCGCAACAGGTTCGTCACCGCGCCGATCGTCGGCCCGCGTACCGAAGAGCAATGGGACGCCTACGTCCCCGCTATCGACGCCGCGCTCGATGCCGAGGACGAGGCGTTCGTCGACAGTCTCGTGCCGCCGGGCCACGCCTCGACGCCGGGCTACACCGATCCGGCCTATCCCATCGAGGGGCGCCAGGTACGCTGATCACGCAAGGGAGGGGATTACCAATGTTCGCCGGCAACAAGTTCATCGTCAGCGCCGCGCTCAACGGCGGCATGCAGCAGGACCGTGACGGGGCGGTCGTCCCCAAGCAGCCCGAGGAAATCGGTGAGGCCGCCGCGCGCTGCTGGGAAGCCGGCGCGGCGATGGTCCATGTCCACGCTCGCGGCCCAGACGGCAAGAACACCGGCGACAAGGAGGTCTACGCAGAGATCATCCGCCAGATCCGCGCCCGCTCGCCGGTCCTGATCCAGACGACGAACGGCATCGGGGTCCGACGCGATCCGGACACCGGGCAATTCATCTGGCCGACCGACGCCGAGCGTTTGGGTCTGCTGGAACTGGAGCCACGGCAGGACCTGTTCGGCATCGCCGGTGGATCGGCCGATTTCTATCATCCCGAGGGTGGCTACGTGAACGAGACGCCCTATGTGAACTCGCCCGATCTGCTCAAGCAGACCATCAAGGCGGTCTACGCGATGGGCTCGGCGCTCGAATACGAGATCGTCGAGGCGAGCTCGATCCACCGGCTGCTGCGCTATGCCGAGGAAGGGCTGTTCGACCGCGACCGCGATAACGTCTGGCTGCTCCACGGCGGCGGTTACGGTGCGGTACCGGCGATCGCGCGCAATCTGATCTTCAATGTCGAGGAAGGCCTGCGCTATTTCCCCCGGGCGATCTGGGGGATGACCTCTACCGGTCGCGCGATGTTCCCGATGATCGCGCTCGGGCTGTCGATGCACTGCGACCTCGTGCGCGTCGGCTTCGAGGATGGGCTCTATTTGCCTGACGGTTCGATCGCCCGCGACAACAGAGAAATGGTCGAGGCGGCGGTGACCATGGGGAGATTCTTTGGGATGGAGCCGGCCACCGTCGAGGAAGCCCGCGAACGCTTCGGCATCAGCGAATTGGCGAACGTCTCGGCAGTAGGATAAGCGGCCTGAAGCTCATCACAGGTCGATTGCGGCGAAGCCGAGGAACAGCGCAGACGCGGCGATCATCACCACCGTTGCCGCCCAGCCGAAGACTTTCTGCCTCCGCGAGATCACCACGCGCCCCATCGCTCGCGGGTTGCTCACGATCAGCATCATCATGATCATCAACGGGCTGGCCAGCAGTCCGTTGACCACGGCTGTCCAGTACAGCGCTCGCGCCGGGTCGATCCCAATCCAGGAGAGCGAGGCGCCGGCCAGGGTGGTGGCGGCAATCGTGCCGTAGAAGAGCCGAGCGGCGAGCGGCTTTGCATCGAGGCTACCGGCGACACCCGCCATCTCCGACACCGCGTAAGCGGCCGAGCCTGCGAGCACCGGCACGGCAAGCAGCCCGGTGCCGATAATTCCGGCGGCGAACATCGCGAACGCGAACTGGCCGGCGATCGGGCGAAGCGCCTCGGCGGCCTGCGAAGAGGTCTCGATGTCGCGAATCCCATGAGCATGGAGCGTGGCCGCGGTGGCGTAGACGATTGCCAACGAAATGAGCGTGCTGAACGCCATTCCTGTGAGCGTGTCGACGCGAATGCGCTTCATCTCGGGGCCGGTGGACTTCGGGGTCAGGCACAGCGGCTTGGCGTGGCTGCGGTGCTGCTCTTCGATCTCTTGCGCGGCTTGCCAGAAGAACAGGTAGGGGCTGATTGTCGTCCCGAGAATAGCGACAAAGGCGGTCGCATAGGCGATGTTGGACTGCAACTCCGGCACCACCAGCGAGCGCAGCGCGTGCCCCCAGGGGACACCGGCGACCATCACGACCGCGACATAGGTGAACAGCGAGAGCGAGATCCATTTGAGGGCCGAAGCGTAGCGTGGATAGCTGAGCCAGACCTCAAGCACGATGCACACGACGCCGAAGCCGAGCGTGTAGAGCCCGGGCGGACCGCCGGTGAGCATCGCGAGAGAAGCGCCCATCGCGCTGAGATCGGCTCCGAGGTTGATCACGTTGGCGATCAGCAGAAGCGAGACCATGAACCACAGCAGCCAGCGGGGGTAATGCCGCCGCAGGTTGCGGGCGATTCCCGCGCCGGTCACCCGGCCGATCTCGGCGGCTATCTCCTGTATCGCCACCATGAGCGGAAAACTGAGAACGAAAGTCCAGGCAAGGCCGTAGCCGAATTCGGCGCCGACCTGGCTGTGCGTGCCGATTCCGCTCGGATCGTCATCTGCCGCGCCGGTGATCAGCCCCGGGCCGAGGGTCTTCAGGAAGGTGGCAGCTTTGCCGGCCGGCGGAGCTAGCTGATCGGGTTCGGTCATGCGGACAGCGGTGGGTCTACGCGGTCGCGCCGATCCGTCGTTCGATCACTTTCGGCGCGGTCTCCCTGAGCGCCAGGGTGATCAGACAGAACAGCACTGCGACCGCAAGCAAGACCCATGGGACCACGCCCAATCCTGCACTATCGGCGAGCCAGCCGACGACCACAGACATTCCGCCCGCGCCAAGCAACTCGCCGACGCCGGCGTTGAAGCCCATCGCCGTGCCTTTGAGGTGCGCGGGGGCGGATTCGCCTGGGATGATCGCCATGATCAGCGCGCCGGTCCCGGCTCCGCCGGCTCCGGCCAAGACGGCACCGGCGAACACGAGTGGTAAGGTGTGATCGCCGAAGGCCAGTAGCATCGCTCCCGCCGCCGAGATCGCGTAGCAGCCGAAGATCACCGGCTTGCGGCCCACACGATCGGACAGCATCGGTCCGACGAATGCGAAGAACACCCCGCCCATGGCAACGGCGGTCATGATCACGCTCATCGCCCCGTTGCTCAGGCCGGCGACGTTGACGATGTACAGCGGCCCGAACCCGAGCAGCGCCCCGTACGAAGTCATGTTGAGCACGGCGAGGATCATCGAGAAGCGAATGTTCCTCACCATCAGCAACGGCCCGATGGCGCCTTTCGGCGTATCATCGGTCCGCGTGTGCGGCGGGTTGCGAATGAACAGCCAGATGACCACCGCCATGATCAGGCCGGGGACGCCGGCGACCCAGAACGCCTCGCGCCAGCCATACGCGGTGCCGACGCCGACGATGATCAGCGGACCGAGTAGCGGAATTGCCTGCAGGCCGATGGTCGAAGTCAGGCCGACCGCCAGCCCGCGTCTTTCGGTCGCCACCTCGCTGTTGACGATGTGGAAGGTCAGCGGCGGCAGGCCACCTTCGGCAAGCCCCATCAGCGCCCGCGCGGCAAGCAAGGTTAGCAAGCCGACCGCCAGCCCGGAGCTGATCGACGCCAGCGAGAAGATCACCGTCGCGGCAACCAGCAGCAGCTTGCTGCGGCCCGTCAGGTCGGCGGCCCGAGTGAGGCCGAAGCTCGAGATCGACCAGGTGACGGCGAGGACGGCGTTGATCAGGCCGATATCCGTGTTGCTCAGGTGAAACTCTGGCTGGATCATCGGCGCCAGCAGGCCGAACGCCGTGCGGTCGAGGAAGACTATCCCGAGGTTCACCCCGAGCAGCCCGACGAGCACGGCCTGGTAACGCGAGCTCGTCAAACCGCGCGCACGAGGTTCAGCTGATACCGACGCCATTCCCACCCTCTCCCCAGACGGCTTGACCTATGACGCCAGCCTAGCAGCGGATTGACCGTCGGTATCGAACTAAATCGCCGGCCGTCACTCCGGCGTCTCGGATGGCAACGTGCGGCCCAGAATGAGGTCGGCGGCTTTTTCGCCGATCATCATGCAGGCGAGGTTCGGATTGCCGCGCGGCAGGGCAGGCATGATCGACGCATCGGCCACGCGCAAGCCGTCGATGCCGCGCACGCGGAGCTCGGCGTCGACCACGGCGTCGGACTCCGTTCCCATCCGGCACGAGCCGGCGGGATGCGCCCGGTGGGTCGCGTGGCGGCGGATGTATTCGGCCAGGTCCGCGTCGCCCTGCACCTCGGCTCCGGGCAGGTTTTCACGGGCGATCAGCTCTCGCAACGGGCTTTGCGCATAGATGCTGCGGCTTAGGCGCAAGGCGTGGACCATCCCTGTCAGATCGCCTGGCTCGGCGAAGAGGTTGAGGAAGATGCGCGGTGGTTCGCGCGGGTCGGCCGAGCGCAGCTTGACCCAGCCGCGAGACTTTTGCGCGAGATAACCGGTGCGGACCGACACCCGCGACACCGGCTTGCGCACCCATAGCCGGGCGTCGCCGCTGAGCGGCAGCGCCATCATCTGCAAGTCGGGCCGATCGAGGCCTCCTTTCGAGCGTGCGAAGACGTTCGCTGAGGTGCCGGTATACGCGAACGGGCCTGACTGGCGCGCGAACCAGCGCGCCGCGGCCCGCGCGGCCCGGTCGGCGCGTAGATGGCGGGTCAAGCCTTCGTCGCCGACGAGGTCGTATTCATTGATGATGTTGGGATGATCGGCGAGGTTGCGTCCGACGGCCGGCAAGTCGTGCACCGGCTCGATGCCTGCGCCGCGCAGCTCGTCCGCCGCGCCGATCCCCGAGAGCATGAGGACCTGCGGCGAGCCATAAGCGCCGGCCGAAAGGACCACTTCCTCGTTGGCGATAACGGTCAGCAGTTGCCCGCGCTTGACGAATTGCACGCCGATCGCCCGGCCGCCGCGCACCACGATCCGTTGAACGAGAGCGCGGGTCTCGATCGTGAGGTTGGTCCGGTCCTTCGCTGGGTAGAGATAGGCCCGAGCGGAGCTGACGCGGAGGCCGTGGTAGACCGTGGATTCCATCCGCGAGATGCCGTCCTGCTCGGGCCCGTTGGGATCGTCGCGATAGCGAACGCCTGCCGCGTTCGCCGCCGCGAGCAGTGGCTCCCACAGCAAGTCCGGCCCTTCCATCCGCGAGATGTGCACCGGGCCATCGCCGCCGTGGTAGGGGCCGGCGCCGCCCCAGTGAGTCTCCAGCTTCTTGAAGTAGGGCAGCACCTCAGCGTAGCTCCACCCTGCCAGGCCTTGAGCTGCCCAGTCGTCGTAGTCGCGCCGGTTTCCGCGGATTGCGATCATTGCGTTGATCGACGAGGTGCCGCCGAGCGTCCGCCCGCGCGGGATCGCCAGGCGGCGGCCGTGCAGCCCGGGCTCGGGTTCGGATTCAAACTGCCAGGTGCCGATCCGCCCCATCGCCACGCGCGGAAACGCCAGCGGCATCAGCTGCAAGGGATGCTGGTCGCGTGGCCCGGCCTCGAGCAAGAGCACCGACACCGAAGGGTCCTCGCTCAGCCGCGCTGCCACCACTGCGCCCGAGGAGCCCGAGCCGACGACGATGAAGTCGTAGCCCGCGGTCACCGGAGATAGCGGCGGCCAATGGTCAGCGCCCCCACCACCCCCGCGCCGAATACCGTGCCTTCGATCGCCCCGGTGACGGTTTGGCTCACACGGCCGAAGCCGCTCTCGCCCAGCAAGTGCGCGATCGAATCGAGGCGGACGTGCGAATCCGGGAATTGCCGCGCGAGCAGGTCGAGGCTGCCGCCGAGCATGTGCCCGCCGAGCATGGGTATCAGCAGCCCGGCCACCGCTCCGGTCAACGCGCCGCAGGCGATGCCGCGCAGCGGTGTTCCACCTCTGGCCAACCACGTGCCGAAGCCGATGGCCGCGCCGAGCAGTGCGCCTTCGGAGGCTCCGGTCATGTCGCGCGGAGCGTGCCCGAACAGCAAGTTGAAGGCATCGAGCCCGAGCAGCTTGGCCAGCGCGCCGACCACGAAGCCGCCTGCAAGGCCGCCGAGTACCGGCCATTGCCAGCGTTGAATCGGGGCAAAGGCGGCCGCGCCGATACCGAGGCCGACTCCTGCGCCGCCGATCAGGCCGAGCCCGGCGGTCAGCGCCATCAACACCAGCAGCAGCGTCGTCGCGCCCATGCCTTGGGCGGAAGCCGCGAAGCCGTAGAGGAATCCGCCGAGCAGGCCGGCCAGCCCGCCGCCGACGGCTCCGGCGGCGCCGGTCAGCCAGAACGCTGGCCAAGGACCGGATGCCGCTGCCGACCTTGTCTCAGCCGCGGACCCCAGGCGCATGACCGGCGCGATGAAGCGATAGCCGTGCTTGGGCACCGTCTCGATGAATCGCGGGCTCGCAGCGTCGTCGCCGAGCTGGCGGCGCAGGGTCTTGATGCACTGGGTGAGCGCCTCGTCGGTTACCGGGATGCCGCGCCACACCTCGTCCATGAAACGGTCCTTCGAGACCAGCTTGCCGGGCTCGCTAAGCAGCAGCGCGAGGGCGTCGAAATAGCGGTTGCTGATCTCGACCGGTTCGCCGGCGCGGCACAGCCGCCGGTCGCCATGATCGAGCGAAAATTCTTCAAAGGTGAACGTCCCCGGATCCATTTTTCAGTGAAATCTCAGCCCTTGCTCATGGCGCTCACCGCTCCCGCGCGCAGGGGTAAGCCCTCGATATGGATGGAGGCAAGAGCATGACGGAATTGGCACACAGACCCTGGAACGCCTGGCGGATCACGCGGTGGACGGTGGCGGGAACCCTGCTGGCCGTCCCGGCGCTGGCGATGCAGGTCAGCGACGAGGTTAACTGGACCGTCGGCGACTTCGTGTTCGCCGGGGTGATGATCATTGGTACCGCGCTGCTTTATGAAGCGGCGGTCAAGCTGTCCGGTGGGTGGGCCTATCGCACAGGCGTCGCCGTCGCGCTGACCGCTGCCTTCCTGCTCATCTGGGTCAACTTGGCCGTCGGCGTGATCGGCAACGAGGACGACCCGCACAACGCGGCCTACTTTTGCGAAGTGCTTCTCGCAGCCGCGGCCGCCTTCGCCGCCGCGTTTCGTCCCGCCGGCATGAGCCGCGCGATGCTTGCCACGGGCGGCTTCCAGTTGCTGATCACGGCGCTCGCGGCCCACGGTGGCTGGGGCGCGAGCGAACCGCCCGGCTTCGCCGGCGTGTTGGTGCTGAACCTCGGCTTCGCGGGAATGTGGCTGCTTTCGGCGGGCTTGTTCTGGCAATCGGTGCGCAGGCAAGCTGGCTCCGCCCCCTAGCCGCGCGGCTTCCTGTCGGAATAAGTCTTCGGCGGACGGTTGGCATTATGCGGGTGCTTGCCCTTGCGGTGGACCTTCGGCTTACCGCGCGGTGGGCCGTCGTTCGGCGCGCGCCTGGGCGGGCCGTCGCGACGGCTTTGCCGGGCGGTATCGCGCGGCCCGCTCTCTGACGGCTCGATCAGCATGCTTTCCTCGCCCGCGGCCAGTTCGGCGGCTGCGGTGCGTTTCACCGCATCGGCAAACTTGGCGGCGACCGCGCGAGGAATTTGCACGAAAGTCTCTTCCGGACCGAGGCGGATCGCGCCGATCTCACCGCGGGTGACGTGGCCGCGGCGGCAGAGGATCGGGAGGATCCAGCGCGGATCGGCGTTCTGTTTGCGGCCAACAGCCAGGCGGAACCACACGGTGTCTTCGAATCCGGGCCGGTGACGCTCTTTTTGCGCCGCTTCGCGAGCTTCCGGAGTGTTGGCGATCAATTCTTCGGGCTGAGGCATCGCCGCACGATGCGCGTGGACCAGAGCGGCAGCGATATCCTCCGGGCTGCGTTCGGCCATCAGGCGGACCGCCAGCTCACGGTCTTCGTCGTCGAACTCGACCGCCTCGAGCAAGTTGGCCAGCAGGCGTCCGCGATCCTGTACGCGGATTGCTTCGGGAGTCGGCGCGTCGATCCAATCGGCCTCGATCCGCGCATCGCGCAGCATCGATTCGACGCGGCGGCGGCGCGGGTAGGGCACGACGATGACCGCGGTACCCTTCTTGCCCGCGCGACCGGTACGGCCCGAGCGGTGCTGGAGCACTTCGGGATCGCGCGGGATCTCGACGTGGACCACCAGGCTCAGGCTCGGCAAGTCGATGCCGCGCGCGGCGACGTCGGTCGCGACGCAGACCCGCGCGCGCCGATCGCGCAAGGCCTGCATCGCCTGGTTGCGCTCGGCCTGCGAGTGCTCGCCCGACAAGGCGACGACCGCGAAGCCGCGCTCCTGCAGCGTAGCATGAAGATGGCGAACATTGTCGCGCGTGGCGCAGAACAGCATCGCCGTCTCGGCTTCGTGGAAACGCAGGAGGTTGACCACCGCGTTCTCGATCTCCGAGGGCGAAACGGTCACCGCCTGATAGGTGATGTCGCCGTGCCCGCGGTCGTCGCCGACGGTCGAGATGCGGTGCGCGTCGCGCTGGTAGCGCTTGGCGAGGGCGATGATCGGCCGCGGCAGTGTGGCCGAGAACAGTAGCGTGCGGCGTCTCTCGGGCGTGGCGTCGAGGATCTCCTCGAGCTCCTCGCGAAAACCCATGTCGAGCATCTCGTCGGCTTCGTCGAGCACCACCGCCTTGAGCGCCGAAAGGTCGAGCGCGCCGCGTTCGAGGTGGTCGCGCAGGCGGCCCGGCGTGCCGACGACGATATGCGTGCCGTAACCGAGACTGCGGCGCTCCTTCGAGGCGTCCATTCCGCCGACGCAAGTGGTGATGCGCGCCCCGGCGCCGGAGTAGAGCCAGATTAGCTCGCGGCTGACCTGCAGGGCCAGTTCGCGGGTCGGCGCGATGACCAGCGCGAGTGGCTTGGCCGCCGGAGACGTGACCCCGCTTTCGTTGAGAAGTTCGCTGGCCATCGCGAGCCCGAAGGCGACCGTCTTGCCCGAGCCGGTCTGGGCCGAGACGATCAGGTCCCGGCCGGCAGCTTGGGGTTCAAGAACCGCGGCCTGAACGGGGGTGAGGCCGGTATACCCGCGCTTGGTCAGCGCATCGGCGAGATGGGTAGGGAGGCTAGAGAAGGGCATGGCGCTCGGTTCTGGGTTGCCGGCGCACGATTGCGGCGGAGCAGGAAATGGACCGTTGCCGAAATCCGCGAAAGCGCGGGCCGGCGATCGGGCGAATGTAGTTCAGCGAGCCTCCGCTCGCCGGCGATTTACTGATCGAGGAAGCTGCGCATCTTCCGCGACCGGCTCGGGTGCTTGAGCTTCCTCAGCGCCTTGGCCTCGATCTGCCGGATGCGTTCGCGGGTGACCGAGAACTGCTGGCCGACTTCCTCCAGCGTGTGGTCGGTGTTCATGCCGATGCCGAAACGCATGCGCAGCACGCGTTCCTCGCGCGGAGTTAGTGACGCGAGCACTCGCGTAACGGTCTCCTTGAGGTTGGCCTGGATCGCCGCATCGACCGGGATCACCGCATTCTTGTCCTCGATGAAGTCGCCCAGGTGGCTGTCTTCCTCGTCGCCGATCGGGGTCTCCAGGCTGATCGGCTCCTTGGCGATCTTCATCACCTTGCGGACCTTCTCGAGCGGCATCGACAGACGCTCGGCCATTTCCTCGGGCGTGGGCTCGCGGCCCTGCTCGTGGAGGAACTGGCGGGAGGTGCGCACGAGCTTGTTGATCGTCTCGATCATGTGCACCGGGATGCGGATCGTGCGCGCCTGATCGGCGATGCTGCGGGTGATCGCCTGACGAATCCACCAGGTGGCGTAAGTGCTGAACTTATAGCCGCGGCGGTACTCGAACTTGTCGACCGCCTTCATCAGCCCGATGTTGCCCTCCTGGATCAGGTCGAGGAATTGCAGGCCGCGGTTGGTGTATTTCTTGGCGATCGAGATGACCAGGCGCAGGTTGGCCTCGACCATTTCCTTCTTGGCGATGCGCGCCTCGCGTTCGCCCTTCTGGACCATGTTGACGATCCGGCGGAACTCGGTGAGCGACATGCCGGTGGCGGCGGCGATGTCGGCGATCTCGGCGCGAATGCGCTCGACCGCTTCGGCTTCCTTCTCGACGAAGGCGGCCCACTTCTTGTCCTTCTTCGCCATGCCGGCGAGCCATTCTTCATCAAGTTCATGCCCAACATACTCGGTGAGGAAGTCGGAGCGCTTGATCTTATGCCGCTCGGCGAGGCGCAGCATCTGGCCGCCCAGCGCGGTCAGGCGGCGGTTGAAGGCGTAGAGGTTGTCGACGAGGTATTCGATCTTGGTGGCGTGGAACTGCACGCTCTCTACCTCGGCGGTGAGCTCTTCGCGCAGCGCCTCGTACTTCTTCTCCTTGGCGGCGGGGAAATCGTCGCCGCGGCCGAGGGTGTCGACCCGCTCGCCCTGGAGCTTCTCGAACTTCTTGAACAGCTGGGTGATGCGCGCGAATCGCTCGAGCGCCTCTGGCTTGAGCGCGGCTTCCATCTGCGCGAGACTGAGGGTGTTGTCTTCCTCGTCCTCCTCTTCGCGCTGGCGCGGGCGGGGCTCGCCGTCCTCGTCCTCGTCGGCGTCGGCCTCTTCTTCTTCCTCGACCTCTTCCTCTTCCTTGTAGGTCGGGCCGGCGGTCTCCTCGGAGATCTCGCCGCTGTCGTCCTCGTTCTCTTCCTCCATCTTCTCGACGGGAGGTTCCTTCGAGAGCATCGCGTCGAGATCGAGGATCTCGCGCAGCTGCATCTCGCCGTTGTTGAGCGCTTCGGACCACATGATGATCGCGTGGAACGTGATCGGGCTCTCGCACAGGCCCATGATCATCGTGTCGCGGCCGGCTTCAATGCGCTTGGCGATGGCGATCTCGCCCTCGCGGCTGAGCAGCTCGACCGCGCCCATCTCGCGCAAGTACATCCGTACCGGGTCGTCGGTGCGCTCGGTGGTCTCTTTCTTCTTCTTTTCGGGGACGTGCTGCTGCTCTTCGCCGTCGTCGTCCGAAGCGGCGATTTCCTCGGGACCCTCGGCGTCCTCGCCGTCTTCCTCGGAGGCGTCCTCGTCGCTCTCGACGATGTTGACGCCCATTTCGGAGATCGCCGACATCACGTCTTCGATCTGTTCGGACGAAAGCTCGTCCTGCGGCAGCGCGGCGTTGAGCTCGTCGTAAGTCAGGTAGCCCTTGCGCTTGCCCTTGGCGACGAGCTTCTTGATCGTCCCTTCGTTGAGATCGATCAGCGGTGCGTCGTCATTGCCGCTGCCGTTGGTGGTGATTTCTTCCGACGCCATCGCTGTGCTTATTCCGTTTCCTGTTCGCGGTCGCCTGCGGGAGCGCCCGTGTCACCATGTTCCAACGCCGAACCGGCGGCGCGTTTCCGGGCCATCTGCCCGAGTCGCACCTCGATTTCCAGCTTTCGTTTGCGCAGCCGCTGCTGCTCGGCGAAAGCGCCTTCCGGATCGGCTTCGAATCGCGCCGTCGCCTCGGCAATCGCCGCTTCGAGCGCGGGCCTTTCGACCAGCAGCGAAACCGCTTCGGCCAGGTCTTCGCGTGCGTCTTGCGGATCGGTTCCTTCGACGAGGAAGGAAAAACGGGTGCTTTCCGGCGGCGGCGCGACGACCTTGAGCGCGGATATGGGGCTTCCGCCGCCCGCTTCAAGCGCCTCGGAGGCATCGAGCAAGGCGTCGATCGCCTGCGCGGTTTCTCCGGCGGCGCTGGCGAGGCGGGCGAGGGCCTCGGCGTGGCGGGCGATCTCGTGCGGGTGACGGGCGAAGCCCGCGAGGACCGCTTGCGTCAAATGGTCGCGCGCGCCGCTACGCGCGCGGCGTAGCCCTGCGGTGTCGCTCGGCGCATTCGAGCGCTTGTCGGAGAGCTTCGCGCGCCAGTCCTTGCGCGGCACGAACTCGCGCTTGGGAAAGGCGAAGGCGGAAAACCTGTCGCCCAGCTCGCGCTTGTAAAGCGCGCGGATCTCCGGGTGCTGGATGCTCTCGGCGTGGGCCATCAGCCGTTCCTTCAGCCCGGCCTTGTCCTCGGGCGAGCGCAGCGGCTGGGCGTTGCTTTCGTGACGCCACAACGTCTCGAGCAGGCTGTGCGGCTCGGCGAGCAGGCGGTCCATCGCCCCTCGTCCATCCTTGCGCAGGAGGTCATCCGGATCGAGCCCGGCCGGCATGTGGACGAACGCCAGCGAATGCCCGGGGCGGAGCAGGGGCAGGGCGCGGGCGGCGGCGCGCATCGCCGCACGCTGGCCGGCGGCATCGCCGTCGAAGCACAGGATCGGCACTTCGACCATGCGCCAGAGGAGTTCGATCTGCCGCTCGGTCAGCGCGGTGCCCATCGGCGCGACGGTTTCCTCAATCCCGGCCGCAGCAAGGGCGATGACGTCCATGTAGCCTTCGACGACGACGATGCGGTTGGTTTTGCGCGAGGCGGGGCCCGCGCGGTGGAGGTTGTAAAGCGTGCGACCTTTGTCGAATAGGGGTGTATCCGGTGAATTCAGATACTTAGGGGCATCTGTTTTGCCACGTTCGAGGATGCGCCCGCCGAATGCGATCACTCGCCCGCGCGCGTCCTGGATCGGCAGCATGAGCCGGCCGCGGAAACGATCGTAAGGCTCCTTGTCGTCCACCGCGATCAGCAGTCCGGCTTCGACCAGCATCGGCTCGGGATATCGCGCCAAGGCCTTCTTCAGCGCCTTGCGATCCTCCGGCGCGTAGCCGAACCCGAAGCGCTCGATCGTGTGGCCGTCGAGGCCCCGTGCCGCCAGGTATTCGCGCGCCTTTCGACCTTCATCCGCCAGGAGATTGTTTTTGAACCATTCCTGCGCCGACGCCATGACGTCATGTAAACCTGCGCGGCGCTCCGCCTGCTCGGTTTCGCGGGGATCGGCGCGGGGAACTTCCATCCCGGCCTCCGACGCCAGCTCCTTCACCGCATCCATGAACGACAGCCCGCGCTGGTCGGTCATCCAGCGGATGACGTCGCCGTGCGCGCCGCAGCCGAAGCAATGGTAGAAGCCCTTTTCGTCGCTGACTGTGAAGCTCGGGCTCTTCTCGTTGTGGAACGGGCAGCAGGCCTTCCACTCGCGCCCGGCCTTTTGCAGCTTGGTCGTGCGCATGATCACACTCGACAGCGTCACCCGCGCACGCAGTTCGTCCAGCCATTGGGGGGTGAGGGCCATGAGCGGGTTGTAAGCCGGATAGCCCCGCTGCTCAAACCCGCGTGCGGGCGAATTCAGGTGAGAAAGGCGGCAAAACGTGTATCCGGCAAAGAGGGGTCGCCCCTGACCGGAGACCGACCCATGCGCCGACCCACTCTTATCGCCATCGTCGCGCTCTACGCCCTGCTCGTCGCTTGCCAGCAAAGCGCGCCATCACCGACGGCCGATGCGACTGCAGCCGCGGTGACTGAAGACGAGGCCGGCAAGGCGTTCGACACCACGATCGCGGGGTGGCAGTCGGCCGATGCGGCGACGATCAAGGCGCTCTATGCCTCCGACGTCGCGGGTTTCGACTTCGTCGGGCCGCTCGTTACGGATCGCTCGACCTGGGACAAGAACCAGGACGCGTTTGCGGCGGCGAAAATCGACAAGATCGTGATCAAGGCCAAGAAGATCCAGCTCCTCGGCCCCGATGCCTTTGTCGTCAGCTCCTATGGCGACGACATCAGCTCGAGCGCGAAGGCCAGCGCCACGTTCCGTTGCACCGATGTCTACAAACGCGAAGCGAGCGGCAGCTGGCTGATCGTCAACGAGAACTGCTCGTCAACGCCGACTGCCGGCTAGTAACGGGGCTCGGCGGTCTTTTCCTTTGTCGGGAAGGGGCCCGAGCCCATCGCCACGCTGCCGTCCGTCTCGACCAGGTAAGCCTCAGTCGAAAGCGCGGGCGGCAGCGTCGATTGCCAGAAGAAAGTGATCGGCTCGCCGGCTTTCCACCCGTCGCCGCCGATCACTCGCCAGACGAGCGCGCCGTTGTCCGCCGCGACGTCGACCTGGCCGTCAGGCCCGAGCGCGGCGGCGGCTTGGGAATTGTCGATGCCGACGCCGTTGGCGAACCCTCCGGCCGGGCGGGCAGTGCGGAACAGGGTTGCGCTGGCGACTGTTTTCCCGGGGACGACCCGGTGCACGTAGGTGTAGACCGTGCCGGCGGGCAGTGCCTCGGGATCGCAAGCGGTGACCCCTTCGGGACAAGCGACGTAGCTTTCGACTTCGGCCACGACCTGCCCGTCAGAGACGAACTTGCCCGTGGCATCCGAGCCGGCGACTTTGGCGCCGAGCTTGAGCGTCGCGAAATCCGCCGGAACGAGCGTGTGCGGCTTGTCGGGCGTGACGACCGGCGATGGCGTGGGCGAGGGCGCCTCAGGCGATCTGGAGCACGCCGCCAACAGCAACAGGGGCAGGGCGGCGGCCTGCTTCACTGCAGCGCGTCCTTCACCCATCCGCTCGCCCGGCCCATGTCGAGCACGGTGCCGTGGCGCGCCTTCAGTTCGGCCATGACCTTGCCCATGTCCTTGAGGCTTCTCGCGCCGAACTCGCCCTTGATCGCCTCGATCGCGGCCTTGGTCTCGGCTTCGTCCATCTGGCGGGGAAGGAATTCCTCGATCACCTTGAGCTCGCTGCGTTCGACGGCGGCCAGTTCGTCGCGCCCGCCCTTGTCGAACATCTCGATCGATTCGCGGCGCTGCTTGGCCATCTTCTGCAGCGTGTCGATGATCAGCGCGTCGTCCTCGATTTGTTTGCTGGAGGTGCGTTGCTCGATGTCGCGATCCTTGACCTTGGCGAGGATCAGCCGGACCGCCGCGAGGCGCTCCTTGTCGCCGGCCTTCATCGCCGAAATTTGCGCCTGCTTGAGGTCGTCACGAAGCATCGAGTGATCTTTCTGTTTGAATGCGGAGCGTCAGCGTCCAAATAGCGGGCAAAATCGGCCTTGGACAGGTTGACGCATGGCCGGCCGGCGGTTAGCGGCCACGACTTAGCACGCATCGCCGGAAACCAGTTATCGGAGCGCCCCTAATCATGGCCGACCCCGCCTCCTCGCACGCGCCACCCAAGGGCGCGACAGGAGTCATCGTTTTCGCGGATGGAACGGTGGTCTGGGGCAGGGGATTCGGCCACGTCGGCAGCGCGGTGGGCGAGGTATGCTTCAACACCGCGATGACCGGGTACCAGGAAGTGATGACCGACCCGAGCTACGCCGGGCAGATCGTCACCTTCACCTTCCCGCACATCGGCAATGTCGGCACCAACGTCGAGGATATCGAGTCGGAAGTCGAAGGCGCGGTCGGCTGCATCGTTCGCGAGGATGTCACCAAACCATCGAACTTCCGCTCCGATCGCAGCTTCGAGGACTGGCTCAAAGGCCATCTCAAGATCGGCGTCGCCGGCATCGACACTCGCGCGCTCACCCGCCGCATCCGCTTGCAGGGCGCACCTAATGCGGTGATCGCGCACGATCCCAAGGGCGGGTTCGACATTCCCGCGCTGCTCAAGCGGGCGAAGGAATGGCCGGGGCTCGAGGGCATGGACCTCGCCCAGCGCGTCTCCCGCGAGAAGCACCATGGCTGGGAAGGCGGACCGTGGAAGCTCGGGCAGGGCTACGGCCGCGCCCCGCGCGATGCCAAGCCGCACGTCGTCGCCATCGACTACGGCAGCAAGGACAACATCTTCCGCAATCTGGTGAAGGCCGGGGCGCGGGTGACGGTGGTGCCGGCGAAGACATCGCTCGACGAGATCCTCAAGCTCAAGCCAGACGGCGTGTTCCTGTCGAACGGCCCCGGCGACCCGGCGGCGACCGGCGAATACGCGGTGCCGACGATCAAGGCGCTGATGGACAAGGACGTGCCGATCTTCGGCATCTGCCTCGGCCACCAGATGCTCGGCCTCGCCGCGGGGGCGCAGACCAGCAAGATGCACCAGGGCCACCGCGGCGCCAACCACCCCGTCAAGCGCCTGGCGGACGGCGTGGTCGAGATCACCAGCATGAACCACGGCTTCGCGGTCGACAACGCGACCCTGCCGGAGGGGATCGAGGAGACCCACGTCAGCCTGTTCGACGGCTCCAATTGCGGCATCGCGATCAAGGGCAAGAAGGCGTTCGGCGTGCAATACCACCCCGAGGCGAGCCCGGGGCCGCAGGACAGTTTTTACCTGTTCGAGAAGTTCGTGGGGATGTTGGGGTGATTGACGTCCAAGACGTTTGGGTGCCTCAGATGCTCGCATATTGCGAGCTAGTCGCCGACGATGAGCGACTTTCTTCGGCTTTCAATCAGAAGTCTGGGCAATTCTGGACGTCGGTTACCGGCTACGACGAGCTGATTGAACAAATCTTCGATGACCTCGATGCGCTCGGGCTTCTACCAGAACTACCTGAAAGCCAGATCGACGATGAATTGAAGCTTGCGTTGGACTCGTTCGTGAGGCGCCTGTCTGTCTTTGACGAGCAGAAAGGCGAAAGCGAATTCGACATCGAGTCACCGAGCTGGCTTTCGGTAAAGGCGGCGGCTGTTGAGGCAATCACCGCTGCTAGGATTTCAAAGGCGAATAATGCCCAAACGCACTGACATCTCCTCGATCCTCGTCATCGGCGCCGGGCCGATCATCATCGGCCAGGCGTGCGAGTTCGATTATTCGGGCACGCAGGCGATCAAGGCGCTGAAGGAGGAGGGGTACCGGGTCGTCCTGGTCAACTCCAACCCGGCGACGATCATGACCGATCCGGAGTTCGCCGACGCGACCTATGTCGAGCCGATCACGCCCGAGATCGTCGCCAAGATCATCGAGAAAGAGCGCCCCGATGCACTGCTGCCGACGATGGGCGGGCAGACCGCGCTCAACTGCGCGCTGGCGCTGTTCAACGACGGCACGCTCGAGAAGTACGGCGTGCAGATGATCGGCGCCGATGCCGACGCGATCGACAAGGCGGAGGACCGCCAGCGCTTCCGCGAGGCGATGGACAAGATCGGCCTCGAAAGCGCCCGCAGCGGCGTCGCCCACAGCGTCGACGAGGCGCTCGCGGTGCTCCAGCACACGGGACTGCCGGCAATCATCCGGCCGAGCTTCACGCTTGGCGGCACCGGCGGCGGGATTGCCTACAACAGGCAGGAGTTCGAGGCGATCGTGCGCACCGGGCTCGACGCCAGCCCGACCACCGAGGTGCTGATCGAGGAGAGCCTGCTCGGGTGGAAGGAATTCGAGATGGAGGTCGTGCGCGACAAGCACGACAACGCCATCATCATCTGCTCGATCGAGAACGTCGATCCGATGGGCGTGCATACCGGCGATTCGATCACCGTCGCCCCGGCGCTGACGCTGACCGACAAGGAATACCAGATCATGCGCAGCGCCAGCATCGCGGTGCTGCGCGAGATCGGGGTCGAGACCGGCGGCTCCAACGTCCAGTTCGCGGTCAACCCGAAGGACGGGCGGTTGATCGTCATCGAGATGAACCCGCGCGTGTCGCGCTCGTCGGCGCTGGCCTCGAAGGCGACCGGGTTCCCGATCGCCCGCGTCGCCGCCAAGCTCGCCGTCGGCTACACGCTCGACGAGATCACCAACGAGATCACCGGCGCGACCCCGGCGGCGTTCGAGCCGACGATCGACTACGTCGTCACCAAGATCCCGCGCTTCGCGTTCGAGAAGTTCAAGGGCACCAAGGTCGAGCTGTCGACGGCGATGAAGTCGGTCGGCGAGGTCATGGCGATCGGCCGCAACTTCAAGGAGAGCCTGCAGAAGGCGCTCCGCGGGCTCGAGACCGGGCTCGACGGGTTCAACCGCATGGTGGCGCTCGAAGGCGCGACGCGCGACGAGATCACCGCCGAGCTCTCCAAGCAGACCCCCGACCGCATCCTCAACATCGCCCAGGCCTTCCGCGAAGGCTTCACGGTCGAGGAAGTGAACGCGATCACCCACTTCGACCCATGGTTCCTGCGGCACATCGAGGAGATCGTCTACGAAGAGGCGATGATCGGCCAGAACGGGCTGCCGAACGATGCCGACGGACTGCGGCGCCTGAAAGCGATGGGCTTTTCCGACAAGCGCCTCGCCACGCTGGCCGTGCGCTCGGTCGGCGTCGCCGGCGGCTTGGCCGAGACCCAGGCCAAGCGCGCCGGGCTGCTCCACGATACCTTGCGCGCCATGGCCGGCGCGACCAGCGAGGACGAGGTCCGCGCGCTGCGCCAGAAGCTCGGCGTGCTGCCGGTGTTCAAGCGGATCGACAGCTGCGCCGCCGAGTTCGAGGCGATCACCCCGTACATGTACTCGACTTACGAGGCGCCGAGCTTCGGCGAGGCCGAGAACGAGGCCTGGCCGAGCGACCGCAAGAAGATCGTCATCCTCGGCGGCGGACCCAACCGGATCGGGCAGGGGATCGAATTCGACTACTGCTGCGTCCACGCCTGCTTCGCGCTCAGCGAGGCCGGCTACGAGACGATCATGGTCAACTGCAACCCTGAGACCGTCAGCACCGACTACGATACCTCCGACCGCCTCTATTTCGAGCCGCTGACCGCCGAGGACGTGCTCGAGATCCTCCGGGTCGAGCATTCGCGCGGCGAACTCGTCGGCGTGATCGTCCAGTTCGGTGGGCAGACCCCGCTCAAGCTGGCCCAGGCGCTCGAGGACGCTGGCATACCGATTCTCGGCACCTCGCCCGACGCGATCGACCTCGCGGAGGACCGCGAGCGCTTCGCCAAGCTGGTCAATAAGCTCAAGCTGAAACAACCGCTCAACGGCATTGCCAAGAGCCGCGACGAAGCCGCCGCGGCGGCCGCGCGGATCGGCTATCCGGTACTGCTGCGCCCGAGCTACGTGCTCGGCGGGCGGGCGATGGAGATCGTCGATTCCGAAGCCCAGCTCGACGATTACATCGCCACGGCGGTCAACGTCTCGGGCGACAGCCCGGTGCTGGTCGACCAGTACCTGCGGGACGCCATCGAATGCGACGTCGACGCGCTGTGCGACGGCGAGCAGGTGGTCATCGCCGGGGTGATGCAGCACATCGAGGAAGCGGGCGTCCACTCGGGCGACAGCGCCGCGACGCTGCCGCCCTACAGCCTGCCCGACGCCATCGTCGCCGAAATGGAGCGCCAGGCCACCCAGCTGGCAATGGCGCTCGGCGTGCGCGGACTGATGAACGTCCAGTTTGCGGTCAAGGACGGGGAAGTCTACCTCATCGAGGTCAACCCGCGGGCGAGCCGCACGGTGCCGTTCGTCGCCAAGGCGATCGGGGTGCCCATCGCCAAGATCGCCGCTCGCGTGATGGCCGGCGAAAAGCTTGCCGACTTGCCCGCGGTCGACTGGCGGATCGATTACATGACGGTGAAGGAAGCGGTATTCCCCTTCAGCCGCTTCCCCGGAGCCGACCCGGTTCTCACACCTGAGATGAAGTCTACCGGTGAAGTCATGGGAATCGATCGCGATTTTCCCACTGCCTATATCAAGTCGCAGCTGGGCGAGGGAACCGTCTTGCCCGAGAAGGGCGTGCTGTTCGTGTCGGTCAAGGACAGCGACAAGCCACAGATCCTCGAACCGGTGCGCCAGCTGATCGCCCAGGGCTTCAGGGTCATCGCCACCGGCGGCACGCAAACCTTTCTCGCCGAGGCCGGCCTGCCGGTCGAACGGGTCAACAAGGTCGCCGAAGGCCGGCCGCACATCGTCGACAAGATCGTCGACGGCGAGGTGGCGCTGATCTTCAACACCACCGAGGGCTGGCAGAGCCACAAGGACAGCCAGTCGATCCGCGCCTCGGCACTCGGCGCCAAGGTGCCGTACTATACCACCGCGACGGCTTCGGCGGCAGCGGCGCTCGCCATAACGTCGGTTAAGGTGAGCGAACTTGAAGTGCGGTCGCTGCAAGACTATTATAGCTGAACCAAATTCCCCGACATTCCGCCCCTACCGCCGCCAGACATGAGCGGGGAGGGCGGTTTTGACGGGCAACAGTGAACACAGGGACCGGTTATGGAAAAGGTGCCGATGCTGGCGGAAGGCTATGAGAAGCTGACTGCCGAACTGAAGATCCTGCGGGCCGAGCGCCCAAAGATCGTGGATGCGATCGAGGAAGCGCGCGCGCACGGCGATCTCTCGGAGAACGCCGAGTACCACGCCGCCAAGGAGCGCCAGGGCCAGGTCGAGGCGCAGATCGCCGACCTGGAAGACAAGGTCAGCCGCGCGCAGATCATCGATCCGGCCTCGCTGTCGGGCGACCGGATCGTGTTCGGGGCCACCGTCACCGTGCGCGACGACGACGACAAGCCGCAGCGCTACCAGATCGTCGGCCAGCCGGAAGCGGATGTTCGGGTCGGGCGGATTTCCTACGATTCGCCGATGGGTCGTGCGTTGATCGGCAAGTCGGTCGGCGACGAGGTCGAGGTTACGGTGCCTGCCGGTGACCGCTGCTACCTGGTCGACAAGATCGAGTTTATCTGAACGCTATTTCCCCGGCAGCTCGGGCTCGAGCAGCCGGTGCAGGTGGACGATGACGTATTTCATCTCGGCGTCGTCGACCGTCAGCTGGGCCTTGCCGCGCCACGCTTCCTCGGCTGCCGCGTAGTTCGGGTACACGCCGACCAGTTCGATCTCGTCAAGATTCTGAAATTCGACACCTTGCGGGTCCACCACCCGGCCGCCCATCACCAGGTGCAGAAGCTGTTTCGCCATTCGCCGTAAGCCTTTCGCAGCCATGAGGGTTCGGGCGAGCCTTTAAGGGATCGCCCGAAGCCCGCAAGAGCCGTTCGGGTCAGTTTAGCCGGTCGCGCAGCGCCTGGGTTATCGATTTGCCGGTGTCGCGTGCCACGGCACGGGCGCTCGTGACGCAATCCGCCGCGTCCTCGGTCCAACTGCCGAGCTTTTCGGCGCCGGCTTCGCGGGCGTCGCCGGCCTTCTCCATGGCGCTCTGGCCATAGGCGATCGCCAGTTCGGCGGCGAGGGCGGCAAGGCCTGCCGCACGCTTGCCGAGCTTCTTGCCGGCCTTGCGGGTCGGGGAACCCCGGAACAAGCCACTGACAAGCACGCCCACCGCCAGGCCGCCGGCGACGGTCGCGATCGGATGCTTCTTCGCGAATGCGGTGAACTTGTCCTTCGCCTCGATGGCTTTCTCACCCGCGCGATCGGCGAACGAGGCCGGCTCGGCGCGAGCTTTGTTGCGGCTTTTGGCGGCGGTCACTTTCCGCTTGATATTCTGGCGCTTGGCATCGGGCATTGTCGTTCTCCGGGAAAAGCTCAATCGCTGTCGGAACGGGCGTCGTCCCCGTCTTGTTCCTCGTCGTCCTCGTCCAGCCCGAAGATTCGCGACAGTCCGTTCAACAACGGCGCACGGGCGAACCACAGCACGATTGCGGCCGCCGCCGCGGCGATTCTCCCGCGATTGGCTTCGGCGTAGTCGACCGCCTCGTCGACGATATCCATCGCGCTGTCGCCGATGCGGTCGGTGATCCGCTTGCCCACGCTGCGCGCGCGCAAATCCTGGCGGATGAAGCGCAAGTCGGTGCTGAACACCTCGAGGGCGGCGTCGCGCAGCTGGCGATCTTCGACGAGGCGCGCTTCGAGATCGCTCATGGCTCGCCCCCAGGCTCGAACGACGCCAGGAGCGCGCGCCAGCGTCCCGCAGCGGCGCGGAATGCGACACCCGCGACGACCAGCCAGATCGCCACCACCACTCCCGTCGCGCCCCACCCGCCGATCGAGGGCGTAAGCGCGAAGATCAGGCCGATGGTCAGCCCGATCAGCGCCATCCACGCGAACATCAATCCGAGCAGGCCGTAAAGCGCGACGCCCTTGGCCCTGTCGCCGACGAACTGGGCGCGAGTCTTCTGGAAATTGAGCTCGGCTTCGAGATAGGTCTTGCCGTCCTCGATCAGGACTTCGACATCGTCGATCAGCGAACGGTTCTCGGCGGCCTCATCGACAGCACGGCCATCGTCGGACGAGCCGGCGGGCGTGGTTTCTTCGACTTCGGACACCGGGCGTCGTCCCTCCTACGCCTGTGGCAAGGAGAGCGTCTTACCGCCTGCGGAACAGCCGCGCAAAGAAGAACCCCGCCAGCGCAGCGATACCCACGGCGGTGCCGGGGCTCTTGCGGACCATTTCCCGGGCGTCATCGCCGAGTTCCTCGACGCTCTTGCTGTCGAGCGTGGCGGCGGTTTCCTGCAGGCTGCGCGCGGCGGTGCGCGCGTAATCGCCGTAGCGCGTGCCGAACTTGTCATCGAGCGTGGCGGCATTTTCGGCGACCATCCGGCCGAGGCTCGCCAGCGCGTCGCTGGCCTTTTCCTTGCCGTCGCGCGCCAGCTCGCCGGCCTTGGCTTTGGCCTGCCCCGCGTAATCGTCGCTGCGGGTGAGTGCCTGGCTGCGATAGGAGCCGGCCCGCTCCTTGGCTTCGGCGCCAAGCGCGGCTGCGCCGGCGCGGGCTTCCTCGAGCGCGGCGTTGAAGCGCGATTTGGCTTCGGCGGTGTTGCTCTTCGGCGCGGCCGGCTTGCGGGGCGTGGCCGGCTTCTTGGCCGCGGCCGTCTTCCTGGCGGCCGCAGGCTTGCGGGTCTTCGGAGTTGTGCTGCCGGTGTTTGCCATTTGAAAGCCCTTTCGTTCTAACTCGGCTCTGGCCTGTCTCCCCGGAGCAATAGGAATGCCCGGCCGGCCGTTGTCAATCCGAACGCGACTTGCACCGCGATGTTCCGCGGTTTAGGCGCCGCCCGTCACCGTGACATGGGAAGTGTCATAGTCGATTACAACACTGCCCGGGAGGCCAACGAATGACCGCGATCATCGACATTCACGGCCGCGAGATCCTCGACAGCCGGGGCAATCCCACGGTCGAGGTCGACGTCCTGCTCGAAGATGGCAGCTTCGGCCGCGCGGCGGTCCCTTCGGGCGCCTCGACCGGTGCGCACGAGGCGGTCGAGCTGCGCGATGGCGACAAGTCGCGCTATCTGGGTAAGGGCGTGCTCAAGGCGGTCGACGCGGTCAACGGTCCGCTTACCGATACCCTGCTCGGCGTCGATGCCGAGGACCAGCGCGAGATCGACCGCGCCATGATCGCGCTCGACGGCAGCGATAACAAGGGCAACTTCGGCGCCAACGCGATACTCGGCGTGAGTCTGGCGGTCGCCAAGGCTGCGGCCGACGCACGGGGCCTGCCGCTCTATTCCTATATCGGCGGGGTCTCTGCGCACGTGCTGCCGGTGCCGATGATGAACATCATCAACGGCGGCGAGCACGCCGACAACCCGATCGACTTCCAGGAATTCATGATCATGCCGGTCGGCGCGCCGACGCTTGCGGAAGCGGTGCGCTGGGGCTCGGAAGTGTTCCACACGCTCAAGAAGGGCCTGCACGAAAAGGGCCTGGCGACCGCGGTCGGCGACGAAGGCGGTTTTGCGCCCGACCTCGCCAGCACCCGCGCGGCGCTCGATTTCATCATGGCCTCGATCGAGCAGGCCGGTTTCAAGCCCGGCGAGGACATCGCGCTGGCGCTCGACTGCGCCGCGACCGAGTTCTTCAAGAGCGGCAAGTACGAGATCTCGGGCGAGGGCCTGTCGCTCTCACCGCAGCAGATGAGCGATTACCTTGCCGATCTCGCCGACGCCTATCCGATCCGTTCGATCGAGGACGGGATGAGCGAGGACGATTTCGAAGGGTGGAAGGCCGTCACCGACAAGCTCGGCGCGCGAGTCCAACTCGTCGGCGACGACTTGTTCGTGACCAACCCGAAGCGCCTGGCGATGGGCATCGACAAGGGCCTCGCCAATTCGCTGTTGGTCAAGGTCAACCAGATCGGCACGCTGACGGAGACGCTCGAGGCGGTCAGCATGGCCCACCGCGCGGGCTACACCGCGGTGATGTCGCACCGCTCGGGCGAGACCGAGGATGCGACCATCGCCGACCTCGCCGTCGCCACCAATTGCGGGCAGATCAAGACCGGCTCGCTGGCCCGCTCCGACCGGCTTGCGAAGTACAACCAGCTGATCCGCATCGAGGAAGAGCTCGGTGACAGCGCGGTCTACGCCGGCAAGGGTTGCTTCGGGAGGTAAGGGGTTGCCCCGGGCGTCCGGCCAATTTCGCATCTGGCTCGCCCTCGCGCTCGTTCCGCTGCTGAGCGGCTGCCTCGGCGCGGTGGCGTTGCCGCTGCTGGCGGGCGGTACGCTGATGGCCACCGACGAGCACCGCGTGCGCGCGGCGACGCAGGTGGCCCCTCCGGCGATCGCGCCGGCCGCCACTGCTGGAGCCAAGGCGGAGGATGCGATTCTATCGGCTAAGCCGATGCCGACCCAGCTGACCGAATTGCCGCCGCCCAGCAACGCCTCCGCGACGGTGTCCGACGACGGTTGGCAACCCTTCTTCACCTATGCGCAAGCGCGGCGGTCGCCGAAGGACGCCAAGACCATCGAATCCGCGCTTCTCAAGCAGCCTCCCACGATTGACTCGCCAGTTCGCCTCAAATGCGCCGCACCTGTGGCAGCTGTGGTGATCGACCTTGACGAGGGGTCGCAAACCTTTGACCCGGGGGGGCTGGTGCCTGCGCCGGCACGGGTCGCCGAAGGCCTGGCTCAGCTGCGTCAGGAGGGGATCGTGGTCCTGTGGATCACCCGACTACCCGCCGGGCGCGCCGCCGAGGTCGCGCAAGCCTTGCGCGCCTCGGGCCTCGACCCACAAGGACAGGACCAACTGCTCCTCCTCCGCAACGCCAGGGACCGCAAGCAACTTCTGCGCGAGGACGCCAGCAAGGATGTGTGCGTCGTCGCCATCGCCGGGGACCAGCGCGGCGATTTCGACGAGCTTTTCGACTACCTGCGCAACCCCGGCGGGGCGGTCGGGCTGTACCCGATCATGGGTCATGGCTGGTTCCTCGTGCCCTCGCTCGCCAGGCCGGCGGGAAGCGCGGGTTAGAAGGCCTCAGCTATCGTCGACCGGGCGCCGAATTGGCTCGACCGGCGTTCTTTGCAAGATGCCTGGCGCGCGCCTATGCGGTTGCGTTTGCAACCATGCGCGGCAGCCCGCGCCCTCGGACTGGAGATTTGCCGATGAATTCCCGCCTGATTGCCGCCCTCCTGCTCGGCGTTGCCACCGTCACCTTCGGTCCGGTCGCCTGCAAGCAGGCCGGGACCGAAATCGCCGCGCCGAAGGAGGGAACCGAAGCCGGAATTCAGACCGGGTGGATGGACACCTCGGTCAAGCCGGGTGACGACTGGTTCGAATACGCCGATGGAAACTGGGTCAAGACCAATGAGATTCCGGCCGATCGTTCGAGCATCGGCTCGTTCTATCTCGCCCGCTTGGAAACGGAGAAACGGCAGGGGCAACTTCTCGCCGACATCCTGAAATCGGACCCCGCGGCCGGCAGCAACGACGCGCTGATCAAGAACTACTATCAGGCCTACACGAACCAGCAGGCGATCGACGCCGCGGGCCTCGCCCCGGTCAAGCCCGACCTCGACCGCTATGCCGCGATCGGCAACAAGGCGGACCTCGTCAAGGTCCTCGGCGACCAGACCGAGAGCGATCTCGACTTGTTCAACGACAACAACGACATGTCGACCGAGAACCTGTTCGGCCTGTTTGTCACCAAGGCCCTGACCACCGACGAAGTGGTGCCCTATATCTTCCAGGGCGGCCTCGGCCTGCCGGACAGGGACTATTATTTCGGCAACGATCCCAAGCTCGTCTCGGCGCGCAAGGACTACAAGACCTATATCGCCAACCTGCTCACCGCCGCCGGGATCGACGACGCCCAGGCGCGCGCCGAGCGCATCTACGCGCTGGAGACCAAGATCGCGCAAGCACATGCGACCAAGGCGGACACGGCGGACTTCACCAAGGGCGGCACGCTGTGGCAGCGCAGCGATTTCGCCACCAAGGCGCCGGGCATGGACTGGGACGCCTATTTCACCGCGGCGCGCATGCCCTCGCAGCAGGTGTTCGACGTCTACAGCCCCGCGTCTATCGCCGGGCTGGCGAAGCTCGTGGCTTCCGAGCCGCTCGACGCGTGGAAGGACTGGCTCGCCTTTCACCGCATCAACGCGCAGACCGACGTGCTGCCGAGCAAGCTCGATGACCTGCATTTCGCGTTCTACGGTACCGAACTTTCCGGGACCCCGCAGCAACGCCCTCGCGACAAGCGCGCGCTCGACAACATCAACGAGGACATCGGCGTCGCGTTCGGCAAGGCGTATGTCGACAAGTACTTCCCCGCCGCCGACAAGGCGCGGATCGAGACGATGGCGGCCAACATCAAGACGGCGTTCGCCAACCGGATCGAAGCGCTCGATTGGATGGATCCGGCGACCAAGCAGCAGGCGAAGGCCAAGCTCGACTCGATGCACGTGTCGGTCGGCTATCCCGACACATGGCCGGATCTCGGAAGCCTGACGATCGGGCCCGACAACGCCTATGCGAATCGCATGGCGGCGATCCGCTTCAAGACCACGCGGGCGCTATCCAAGCTCGGCAAGCCGCAGGACCCGGCCGAGTGGTGGATGAACCCGCAGACGGTCAACGCGGTCAACCTGCCGGTGCAGAACGCGCTCAACTTCCCGGCGGCGATCTTCCAGCCGCCGTTCTACGATCCTAACGCCGACGCCGCGTTCAATTACGGGGCCATCGGATCGATCATCGGCCACGAGATAAGCCACAGCTTCGATTCGAGCGGCGCGGCGGTCGACCAGACCGGCAAGCTGCGCAATTGGTGGAAGCCTGCCGACCTGGCCCACTTCAAGGGCCAGAGCCAGGCGCTGGTCGAGCAGTACAACGGCTACGAGCCGCTTCCCGGCCTGCACGTAAACGGCGAACTGACGCTGGGCGAGAACGGCGCCGACGTGGCGGGGCTCGCGGCGGCCTACGACGCCTATCGGGCCTCGCTCGGCGGCAAGGACCTGCCCGTCAAGGACGGCCTGACCGGAGACCAGCGCTTCTTCGTCGCCTACGGCCAGGCGCACGCCGGCAAGACCCGCGATGGAGCTCTGCGCAAGCAGATCGTCGGCAATGCCCACGCGCCGGACACGACTCGCGCTCTCACGGTCCGCAACATCGACGCCTGGTACAAGGCGTTCGACGTGAAGCCCGGCGACAAGCTCTACCTCGCGCCCGAGAAGCGCGTGAAGCTCTGGTGATCGCCGCCGGCTGACCCCGGAACATTCGCAGGTTCCGCCCCGGCGCGAGGATGCTATTCCGCGCGCTCGGCTCGGCCAGCAAAGGGGAAGGGGGCTCGTGCAACAGACTCGCGACCTGCTTCTCGCCACCTCGTTCACGCTGCCGCTGCTCGCCGCCGTCGCGGCGGGCCTGCTGATCGGTATCGAACGCGGCTGGCGCCAGCGGGGGGAGGCCGACGGCACCCGCGTTGCCGGGGTGCGCACGTTCACGCTGATCGGGGGCGCTGGCGGGCTGGTGGCGGTGATCGCTCGGTCGCTCTCGCCGCTGGTCGCGGCCGTCGTGGCGGCAGGAGTCACGACGGGGCTGCTGGTTGCGTTCCTGCGCCGACCGGCCGACCCGGCGCAGCGCGATGCGACCACCATGATCGCCGCACTCGGCGCGTTCCTGCTCGGATTGCTCGCCGGGGCTGGCCAACCGGCGCTGGCCGTGGCCGGAGCCGCCTTGGCGACGCTGGTGCTGGCAACGCGCAAGGAGACCCACAGGCTGGTCGGCGCACTGACCGCACAGGAAGTTCAGTCGCTCGCCCGCTTCGCCGTCATTTCGGGGGCGGTGCTACCCTTCTTGCCCGACCGGCGGATGGGACCCTACGAAGCCTGGAATCCCTTCCAGCTGTGGCTGGTGGTCGTTTTCGTCACCGGCTTCTCGATCGTCGGCTATATCGCCAATCGCCTGGTCGGGGAGAAAAAGGGCACCATCGCTACGGCGCTGATCGGCGGAGCCTATTCGTCGACGGCGGTGACTGCGGCGCTGGCCGCCAAGCTGCGTGACGGTGAACCGGGACCGCTGACCACCGGCATCGCTCTCGCCAGCGCGGTCATGTACCTGCGTGTGGCGTTGCTGACCGCGGTTCTGGCACCTTCCGCCGCAGTGCCGCTGGCGATCCTTCTCGCGCCCGCCACGCTGGTCGCGTGGCTCGCCGCCGGTGTCGCCTGGCGTTTCGATTCGCGCGCGGCAGGGGTGAAGTCGCCGGTGCCCGGCAAGCCCTTCCACTTGCTCCCCGCGCTGGGTTTTCTCGTGGCGGTGGCGGGTGCCGCGCTCCTGGTCCGCTGGGCGCAAGCGGACATCGGCGAGACGGCGGGGGCCTGGTCGCTGTTCCTCGCCGGCAGCTTCGACGTCGACACGGCGATCGTCACCCTGGCAAGCCTGCCGAACGACGCCATCGCGCCGCGACTGGCCGCCGTGGCCCTCGCCGGCACGGCCGCGGTCAACATGGCCTTCAAGATCGGCATAGCCATCGCCAACGCGCGCTGGTCGGGCGGGCGCAATGCCGCGCTGGCGTTGCTCGCCAGCGAGACCGTGCTGGTGCTTACGGTCGCGTGGGGGCTGGTCGAATTCGCGACATGAAATGCCGCCTCACAGGCTGACCGAGATATCCACCTTGTCGGTCGTGGTGCCGAGGTGCGCGGCGATCCTCGCCTTGCATTCCTCGACGAGCTCGGCGAGCCCTTCCGGTGCGCCGGAGCCGGTCTCGGCGCTCGCGGCCGGTTGAGCCGGCGTTCCGGTCAGCAACTCCGATTCGGAGACGGCGAACAGGTTGGCCAGCGCCGTCACCGTCGCCCGGCGCGGGTGGGCGTCATCGCGCTCCCATTTCCAGACGCTCAACTTGCTCACGTTGAGCAGCTTGGCCAAGGCGGATTGGGAAAGATTGTACTGCGAGCGTAACCGCCGAAGCCTGGCCCCGAAACTGTCGTCCGCGGGCGCGCCGCTGCCGATGGCAGCCCGGCTGACCGATCGCATCGCCGCGGAAGGCCCGCTGCGCAACCGAGCGGCGCTGACCGCCGCGCTGCTGATCGGTTGCTCGAAATGACAGCCGACAAACTCGCCGCTGGTCCAGACCACCTCGGCGGCCTGGAACCCGGCGTGCGGCAAATTGATCTGCAGCGTCTCGCCCGCTGCCAGGCGTGTGGAAGTCTGCAGCAGAACGCCCGTTTGCGACAGATCGAGAACCATGACGTTGGACACCGCGCGCTGGCCGGCGATCGACGTGAGGCGCAAGTGCAATTCGCGCCGCGGGGCGGTGCGGCGGTCGCCCTGCGGGCGTGTCTCGAGGCGACCTTCGATGCGCATGCCCCGCGAGAGTGGGGCAGCCCGGTTAAATTCGCGTTAGAGCGCCGCGCGAATTGCCGTCACGTCCCGGTCGATGTCAGCGTAGGCCTGGCGGCGGTATCATCCGGGGCCGTTGGCAGGACGGTAAGATCGGACCACCGGCTTCCGAAGCCGAGGACGACTTCCTTGGCCGACAGTTCTGCGCCGAACAACCAGCCCTGGGCATCCGAGCAACCGAGCTCGATCAGTTTCGAGCGCAGCGAGTCCGCTTCCACCCCCTCGGCGGTGATGGGAAGCTTCAAACCCTTTCCAAGCGTCGCCAGCGCTTCGACGAGAGCATCGCACTTTTGCCCGTCGACCATCGACGCGATGAATTCGCGGTCGATCTTGATCCGGTCGAAGGGCAGTGAGTGGAGATGGGTGAGCGACGCATAGCCAGTGCCGAAATCGTCCACGCACACGCTGATCCCGGCGTTCTTCAGGCTGGTGATGGTGGACAGCGCCATGCCGAGGTCCTCGAGCAGGCTGCGCTCCATGATCTCCAGCTCGAGCCGCGCCGGAGGAAAGCCGGTGAGCGCCAGGATCTTCATGATGCGTTGTGCGATCAGCGGATCACTGAATTGCACTGGAGACACGTTGACCGCGATCTTCAGGCGGCCCGGCCAGGACCGGGCGCTGGTCAGCGCTGCCTGCATGACGCCAAACGAAAGATCGGAGATCATCCCCTTCCGCTCAGCCATCTCGATGAATTCAGCCGGTTCGAGAACACCCCTCGTCGGGTGCATCCAGCGGGCAAGGACTTCGAAGGCGGTAACCTCGCCGGTCGCCAGATCGATGATCGGCTGGAAGAACGGCACGAACTGCCCGCTGGCGATCCCCTCGCGGATTTCCGCTTCCAACTTGACCACGCGCTTGAGCTCACTGGCCATGTGCGCATCGAAGAAGGCCCAGCGGTTGCGCCCGAGGCGCTTGGCCTCATACATCGCCACGTCGGCGCGCCTAAGAAGCGAGGAAGCCTCCTCCCCGCCGTTGCCAGCGCACGCGATGCCGATCGAAACGCCGATCGCGGTGAGGGTATTCGCTACGTAAACCGGCTTGTTGAGCTCTTCGATCAGCCGGCCCGCCGTGCGGGCAGAGGCCCGCTTGTCGGCCGAGGCGCCGGTGAGCAGGACGGCAAACTCGTCACCGCCAAGGCGAACGCAGCTTGCATCGGCCGGACAGGCCTCCTGAATGCGGGCCGCGGCGATGGCCAGCAACTCGTCGCCGGCAGCATGGCCGAACAAGTCATTGATTTTCTTGAACCGGTCCAGGTCGATCAGGATCAGGGCGCTCGGAGCCGGTTCGCTCGACGACAAGCGAGCGATCAGGTCGTTCAGCCAGCGACGATTGTGGATACCGGTCACTTCATCGAAGTAGGCCAGTTGATGGGCGCGGTGCTCGGCCGCGTCACGTTGGCTGGAAACCTGCCGCAGTTCCGCCGTACGTCGCCAGGCGAAGAGGATCAGCGCGATATTGAGTAGAAAAGCGGTGACGAGGTCGCGCGGGACCGGGTTCGATGCGCCGGATTGCGCTACGAGTGCCGGTAGCAGCTGGCTTGCCGACACCACGAAAACGACGATTGCGAGCAAGGCGACGGTTTGAGAGATCCGCCGCGTGTCCCGGGCCTTTGCCGGGGAAGCGACGACCGTCATCACGGCAGCCGGCAATGTCTGGTCCATAACCACCCCCGCGCTCCACGGGGCCGAGGTTAGGTAGAAACCTCTAATATATGATAAAGGGGTGAACCTCTTGGTGGTCGCTCATGCTCCCGCCGACGTAAGCCGGTCGAGCTGATCGTCGCCCAGCTTCAACTCCAGCGCCTCGAACTGGATGTCGAGTTGCTCGGGCCTGCTGGCGCTGGCAATCGGCGCGGCGATGCCGGGCTGGCGCATTAGCCAGGCGAGGGCGACCGCGCCCGGGCTGGCGCCGGTTTCGGCGGCAACCGCATCGAGCGCCGGAAGCACTTTCAGGCCCTTGTCGAAGAACCGTTCGATGCTGGAACCGCGGTTGAACTTCGCCAGGTCCTCGCGCGTTCGATATTTGCCCGTGAGGAAGCCCGCGGCGAGTCCGAACCACGGCAGCATGGCGATACCCAATTCGAGGCATAGTTCCTGGAGATCGGGGCCGTAGCTGTCGCGCTCGACCAGGTTGTACTCGTTTTGCAGGATCGTGTAGGGCACCGTCCCATTGGAATGTGCGGCCGCATGAGCCGCGGCCAGGCGCTTGGCGTCGAAATTGGATGCCCCGACTTCGCGCACCAGCCCCTGCCGGACCAGGGCGTCGAACCCAGCCGCCACCTGTTCGAGGTCAGTCTCACCATCGTCGCGGTGGGCGTAGTACAAGTCCACATAGTCGGTCTGCAGGCGCTCGAGGCTCTTGTGCAGCTCTTCTGCAACCTTGTGCGGCGCGAGGTCTCCGGGCTTGCCGAACATCCCGGTCTTGGTCGCGATGCGCATCTCCGAACGCACGCCGCGGCTGGCGAGCCACTTGCCGATCACCGCTTCGCTCTCGCCGCCGACATGGCCGGGGACCCACACAGAATAACCTTGCGCAGTGTCGACCATCCGCCCGCCGTGTTCGTAGAAGCGGTCGAGGATCGCGAAGCTAGCGTCCTCGTCGGCGGTGAAGCCGAACACGTTGCCGCCGAGGACCAGCGGGATTCCGGCGATCGAAGGATGCTCGGTCATGCGAATCTCTCCTGCAGGGCGAGCAGCGCCATGGCCGCCTCGGCCGCGCCGGCGCCCTTGTTGGCTTGCTTCGGATCGGCGCGCAGCACCGCCTGAGCTTCGTTCTCCACGGTCAGGATGCCGTTGCCGACGGCGATGCCGTCCATTGTCAGCGCCATGATCCCGCGCGCGCTTTCGCCGGCGACGATCTCGAAATGGTAAGTCTCGCCGCGGATCACCACGCCCACCCCGACGAAGCCGTCGTAGCGCCCGCTCTCGGCGGCCAGCGCGATCGCTCCGGGCACCTCGAGCGCGCCGGGCACGGTGATCACCTCGACCGAATGCCCCGCCGCCTCGAACGCACCTTGCGCTCCGGCGATCAGCATGTCGTTGAGGTGCCCGTAAAAACGCGCTTCGACGATCAGGAACTTGGCCATCAATCCTCCGGAATGGCACTTGCGCTGGCGAGTGCACCGCATTGCCACTGCGGCAAGTGGGTCACCTCGTGCAAGGCCCAATCGGGCGGCACGAGCGCCGCGAGCGCGGCTTCGTCGTCAGCTTCGCATTCGATCATCTCGAGTCCGAGGAGCGGTCCCTCGAAGAGATCGAGGCTCCAGTAACGGCCGCCAAGCGGCAAGTGATAACGCCGCTTCGTCAGCTCGCGGGCGGGAAGAGCTGCAAGCACATCGTATTCGGCCTCGGTGAGGTAACTGGTGACGATCGGTCGTGCCGACGGATCGCTACACTCGTACTTCTTCGTCAGCTTCCACTTGACCTCGCCGAGGTCCGGCCGAGTCATCCGCCGCAGCCGCATTCGCGTACCGTCGATGTAGCGATCGTCGATGATCGTCATCCACTGACCGTCGAGCGCCGGGCGCGCCGCCGGGTCAACCAGCCACCTGCGCTCAAATTCCGTCCGCGCATACCTCGGCTCGCCGGTCTCATCGTCGAGGCCGCGGTTGACCTTCACGCGATCGGCCGCTCGCCGACGATCGAGAGGTCGTAGCCTTCGAGGCCGACCAGCGAGTGCTTGGTGTTGGTCAGCAGGATCATGTCATGGACGCCCAGTTCGGCGAGGATCTGCGCGCCGACGCCGTAGTCGCGCTGCTCGGGCGGCAGTTGATCGTCGTCGGCAGGCGCCTGCTTGCGATCGAGCCCTTCGATGGCCCGGGTGGCGTAATCCGGCGAGGGGCGGCTGATCAGCACGACGACGCCCGAACCTTCCTCGCCGATAATCCGCATCGCCCCTTCGAGCATGCCGTAGCGTTCGGTGTCTTGCGCGAAAATGTCGTCGAAGGTCGACAGCGCGTGCATGCGCACCAGCGTAGGCTTGCTCGGATCGATATGGCCTTTGACGAGCGCCATGGTCTCGCCCTTGGTGGCCTTGTTGTAGAAACTCATCGCCGTCCAGTCGCCGCCCCAGCGGCTGTGGAAGCGGTCTTCGGCGCGCTTCTCGACGAGGTGGTCGTGGCGGCGGCGGTAGGCGATCAGGTCGCGGATCGTGCCGATCTTGAGGCCATGCTTGCGCCCGAAGCGCATCAGGTCCTCGAGGCGGGCCATCGAGCCGTCGTCGTTCATGACCTCGCAAATCACGCCCGAGGGATTGAGGCCGGCGAGGCGCGAGATGTCGACCGCCGCCTCTGTGTGCCCGGCGCGCACGAGCACGCCGCCTTCGCGGGCCGCGAGCGGGAACACGTGGCCCGGCGTGACGATGTCCTCGGCAGTCTTGCTCGCGTCGATCGCCACCGAAACGGTGCGTGCGCGGTCGGCGGCGCTGATGCCGGTGGTGACGCCCTCGCGAGCTTCGATTGAGATCGTAAAGGCCGTCTGGTGGCGGGTGCCGTTGCTGCGGCTCATCGGCGGCAGCCCGAGCGTTTCGATCCGCTGCGGGGTCAGCGCCAGGCAGATCAGGCCGCGCCCGTGGGTAGCCATGAAATTGATCGCGTCCGGCGTGGCCATCTGCGCCGGGATGATCAGGTCGCCTTCGTTCTCCCGGTCCTCGTCATCGACGAGGATGAACATTCGCCCGTTGCGCGCCTCGTCGATGATTTCCTCGATCGGCACGAGCACCGGCGTGGCGTCGTTCTCCTCGAGGAAACGGTCGATCTTCGCCAGGGTCTCGGCGGTCGGATTCCAGCCCGGTTCGGTGCACTCTCGCAAGGTGTTGGCGTGCAGCCCGGCCGCACGGGCAAGGCCGGCGCGCGACATGCGCCCCTCGGCGACGAGATTGCGGACTCGGTCGATCGTTTGTGTGTTCATGCCGCGTCCGTTATCACAATAAAATGTGATTCGGGAAGCTCAGATCACATTTACCCTTAGCGCTTGCGCCCCGGCGCGCGCCAAAGCATGGAGAAGGCGTGAGCGCCGCGGCCGATAACACTGCCATTCTCGACGCCTTCCGTGCGGCGATGCGCCATGTGGCGGCGACGGTCTATGCCGTCACCACCGGGCACGTGGGCGAGCGCCACGGAATCCTGGCCACCGCGGTGAGTTCGCTCAGTTTCGAGCCGCCCTCGTTGCTCGTCTGCATCAACCGGGCCGCTTCGTTGCACGAACCGCTCGCTTGCGCCGACACCTTTTGCGTGAACGTGCTCGGCCTCGGCAATCGCGAGATCGCCGAGGTCTTCGAGAAAGCGCGAGGCGAGGATCGCTTCGGGATCGGCGATTGGCGGGAGGAGCACGGCGTTCCTGTGCTCGCCAGCGCGCAGTCGTATTTCATCTGCCGCACCGCTCACCGCCACGAATTCGGCACGCACACGATCTTCATCGGCGAGTTGATCGACGCCCGCCACCGCGAGAACGCCGCGCCGCTGACTTATTACGACCGCCATTACATCGACATCAGCGCCGCGCCCGAACGCGCCCCGCGCTGACACCTCAGCGCATGGGCTGGTTGCGCAGGGCCATCAGGTCGTCGGGATAGCTCGCCGAGCCGGATGCCAGCTTCGAAACCTCGCTGTCGAGCATCGTCGCGCGAGCCTTTGCCGAAAGGTGCATGCGGTCGTGGAAAACACCGCCGCTCAACTGCTTGCCGAGCTTGGAGCGCCAGAACGCCGCAGCGGCGCGAGGGTCGTAGCCGGAGTTGGCGAGCAGATGGACGCTGAGGCGGTCGGCTTCCTTCTCCGCCTGAAGGTTGAGCCGGCGGTTACGCCCGAATTCGCCAAGCAGCCCCTTGTTGACGTCTGCCGCCGAGAGGCGATCGCGATGGTGGAGGATCGAATGCGCCAGTTCGTGGGCGAAAATCGTGGCGATTTGCTCGTCGCTCGCGCGGCTCGCCAGGCCGAAGCCGATCTGGATCACCCGGCCGTCGGAACGCGCGTCGTTGCCCTGATCGGCGAGAATCTCGACCAGCGCGAGGCATTCCTGCTGCGCCGGGATCGTCACTTCGCGCGCTTGCCCGGCGTGCGCGATGCCGAGCACGAGCGGCTTGCCCGGCGAATGCGCGGACAGCAGTGCAAATGCGGAATCGCGCAAGGGTGAAGCGAGCAGGTCGGGCTGCTTGGCAATCGCCTGTCCGTCGACCGAGAGCAGCCCGTCGTCACGCTCGATCCCGGCTTGCGCGGCGGCGGAGCCCGGCAGAACGGCCGCAAAGGCCACCGGCGCCGCGAACGGTGGACGGGCTTGCGCCGAATATTGGTCGGCGCTCTGCAAGGCGACGCCCAGGCCTGGCATCGTTCGGTCGCAGAGGGCCACGTTGCGGGCCAGAATTGGCTCGGCGATCTTCAGCAGCCGTTCGTCCTGCGAGCGCAAAGGAGCAAGCGAGTCGTCGGTCGCAAGCGCCGGCGCGGCGGCGGCGAGCGCGAGAATCGCCAGCCATTTCAGGCATGCGGCCGGCCGAGCAACCGGCCGGGGCGTATCATGGCATAAGGAAACGTTCATAATTGCCCTGCAATAGGCGCCGCGGTAGGGTTTCTTTCCAATGAAGGGAACTGAACCCCTGCCGGGGAATTGGCAATCGACCGCTCGTTGTGATGAGTTGAGACAAAATTGCGCCGCGGACGGTTGACTGGACAGACCATGGTGGTATCCCGGGGTCGAGATTATAGGAAGGGCATCAAATGGTTATTCGTAAGACGCTTTCCAGCTTGGTAGCTGCCGGGTTGGTTCTTGGTTCGACGGCTGCGGTCGCCGCGGAAGCGCGCGATGCTTCGCCCGTCTCCGAGTCTGAAGATCTGGCTGGTATTGGCACGTTCGGCATTCTGCTCGGGCTGCTTATCGTTGCCGGCGTGGTGGCGATCATCGCTACCGACGACAACAACAACCCGGTCAGCCCGTAGTCTTCGGTCGATCAGGAAAACGAAAACGGCGGGGCTTTCCCGCCGTTTTTTATTGTCTATCGAACAAGCGATTCAACCGCAGCCGCTCGCACTTCGCTAATGTTTCGCGCGCCGAGCATCGCCATCGTGCGTATTGTTTCGGAGCGCAGTAGCGCGATCGCCCGCGCCACCCCCGGTTCTCCGAACGCGGCGAGGCCGTAAAGCGGCGCACGACCCGCAAGCACGGCATCCGCTCCGAGCGCGACCGCCTTCACCACATCGCTGCCCCGGCGTACGCCGCTGTCGAGGAACAAGGTCAGCCGGCCTCCCACGGCGTCGACGATTTCCGGCAAGGCTTCTATTGGCGCGATCGAGCAATCGAGCGCCCGCGCGCCGTGATTCGACACCACAATTCCGTCAGCGCCGAGCGCCAGCGCCTGCCTGGCGTCCTCGGGATGCAGCACGCCCTTGAGCACGAACTTGCCTGGCCAGCGGTCGCGCAACTCCTTGATCCCGTCCCAGCCGAGATCGTCCTGCTTGAACAGCGCTCCCGGCGGCGCACCCTTGGTGACTTTGGCGCGCAGCCGGTCGGGCAGGTTGGCTTGGGTCGGAATACCGCCTTCGAGCAGGTAGCGGCCCATCACGCCGGCAAGCCAGCGCGGATGGGTCAGGACGTCGAGCGTGTTGCGCGCGTTCAGTTTGAACGGCGTGCCGAAACCGCTGCGGTAGATGTACTCGCGGTTCGGCGGTACCGGCAGATCGAGCGTGACGAACAGCGCTTCGCAGCCGTGCACCCAGGCGCGGTCAATCACCGCGTAGGAAAGCGAGCGGTCTTCCCACAGGTAGAGCTGGAACCACTGCCTCCCGCCGGCCTCGGCAATCCGCTCCAGGTCCATCGTGCTCGCGCTCGAGATGATGAACGGCACGCCGGCCCCGGCCGCGGCGCGGGCCAGGGCGAGATCGCCCTTGTGCCACATCAAGCCGGCGGCACCGGTCGGGGCGATGGCGAGCGGAAAAGGGACCTTTTGGTCGAATATCTCGGTAGACGGGTCGATCTTGTCGACACCGCGCAAGACCCGCGGGCGAAAGGTTATCGTCTCGAAGGCCGCACGATTGCGCGCCATGCCGCATTCGTCCTCGACCCCCCGCTCGGCGTATTCCCAGATTCCGAGGGGCAGGCGTCGCCGCGCCCGCTCGCGCAAGTCGGCGATGTTGTAGCAGCCAAGGTCGCCAAGCGACTTTGCGGCCATCAGCCGCGCCCGAGGAACGGGATCTTGTTCTGCACGACCATGCCTTCGTAGAAATTGAGGTGATCGGGGATGTCGCACATGTGGATGATCACATCGGCGATGTCCTTCGGATCGGCGGTCAGGTCGTCCGGCAGCTTGACCGCGCCCGGCGCGATCTCGGTGGCGACGATGCCGGGATGGAAGATGGACGCCGCGATGTTGAACTCGCGCCCGTCGATCGCCAGCGACCGGGTCAAGCCGTCGAGGCCCCATTTGCTCGCTGCGTAGGCCGGGCTGTTCTGCCGCGGCACCCGCGCCGAGATCGAGCCGATGTTGAGTATCCGCCCGCGGCCCTTGCCCTTCATCACCCGGAACGCCGCGCGGCTGCACAGGAAGGCGCTGGTGAGGTTGGTCTCGATCACCTGGTGCCACAGCTCGAGCGGCATCTCGTCGACCGGCGTGCTGTCGGCGATGCCGGCGTTGTTGATCAGCACGTCGACGGTGCCGAAGCGCTCGACGGCCCGCGCAAAGAGGTTGTCGACGTCGGATTCGCTGGTCACGTCGGTGGTCACCGCCAGCGCTTCGCCGCCCAGGCTTTCGAGCCGCCCGACCAGCGCCGACAGCCGCTCCGCACGCCGCGCCGCGAGCGCGACCTTCGCGCCCTTCTCGACGAATGCAATCGCGCAGGCCTCGCCGATACCGGAGCTGGCTCCGGTCACCACCGCCACGCGGCCCTTCAAGATGCTCAACGGTCTTCCCCTTGGACTGGACGTGCCTCGCCGCTTACCGCGCCGGCAGCCGATGCGAAACCGTCAATCTTTCGGGGGAGGGTGGTGGACGCACTAGGGCTCGAACCTAGGACCCGCTGATTAAGAGTCAGCTGCTCTACCAACTGAGCTATGCGTCCATCCCGGGCTGGAAAACCGCGGCCGGCGAATCGCCGGGAGCGGCCCATATAGCGATTGCCGCCGATGATAAAAGGGCCTTGGCGCCGCCTAGAGCAATCCCGGCGTGCTGGCCTTGCGGCTCCAGCGGTCGACCATCATCAAGGTCCCGACGCAGATCATGTTGGTCATCATCGACGAACCGCCATAGCTGAGGAACGGCAACGGGATGCCGACCACCGGAGCCAGGCCCATGACCATCATCATGTTGACGGCGGCGTAGAAGAAAATCGTCGCGGTCATCCCGCCGGCGAGCAGGCGGCTGAAGCGATCGGGCGCGCGGCGGGCGACGCCGAGGCCCCAGCGCAGCACCACGCCGAACACCAGCAGCACGAACAGCCCGCCGAGCAGGCCCCATTCCTCGGCCATCGTCGCGAACACGAAATCGGTATGCGCTTCGGGAAGGTAGTTGAGGTGGCTCTGCGAACCGTTGCCGAATCCCTTGCCGAGGATTCCGCCCGAGCCGATGGCGATTTGCGACTGGGTGATGTGGTACCCCGTGCCCAGGGCATCGCTTTCCGGGTTGAGGAAGGTCGTCACCCGCGCGCGCTGGTAATCGTGCAGCACGAAGAAATAGGCGAGCGGAGCCGCCAGGGCGCCCGCCGCGCCGGCTCCCAGGAACCATTTGAGCGGCAATCCCGCGAGAAACATCACCACAGCGCCGGCGAAGGTTATCGCCAGCGCAGTGCCGAGATCGGGCTGCAACAGGACCAGCACCATCGGCACGCCGATGAGGACCGCCGGCGGCACCAGCGACCGCCAGTTCGCGACCATTCCGGCGGGCAGGGTGTTGTAGAAATTCGCCAGCACCAGCACGATCGTCGGCTTCATCAGCTCGGAAGGCTGCAGCACCAGCGGGCCGAGCGTCAGCCAGCGCTGGCTGCCGCCGCTGATGTGTCCCAGCGCCTCGACCAGGACCAGCATCAGGCAGACCGCGCCGTAGACCGGATAGACCGCCCAGCGGACCAGGTCGGCAGGCGCATAGGAAATGGCAATGGCGAGCAGGACGAACAGGCCGAAACGCATGAGGTGCGGCGCGGCGTACGGGTACAACGATCCGCCCGCAGCCGAGTACAGCACCGCGGCGCCGAAGCCGGTCAGCAGGGCGAGCGGCAGCAGGGCGCGCCACGGCAGGGTCGCGATCGGTTGCGGGAGCAGACCGCGGGCCATTACCGGCGATCTCCGCGTTCGGCCGGGCCGGTACTGGGCGCGCGCGGCTCATCGGAAGGTTGCCCGCCGCCAGAAGCGGCCGCCTTGGCTTCGCCGCTCTCGACGTTGGTGACGACCCCGTTCGTTAGGGGAGGCGTCTCGCCCCCTTCGGACTGGGTCATGGCGGCCTGGACGGCCGCGTCGCTCGCCGCCTTCGGCACGGCGGCTCCGTACTGGGCGGCATAGGCGCTGTACTTGGCCGCCATGCGTTCGGCCGGTGTGCCCCCCCAGGTCTTCTCCATCTCGAGGAGCGCAGACCATGCCTTGGCCGGATCGAACAGGCAGGTCATGACGTCCTTGGCGATCGGCGCCGCCGCGCTCGCCCCGAACCCGCCGTGCTCGACCACGACGGCCATCGCGTAGCGTGGGGCTTCCGAGGGCGCGAAGCATATGAACCACGAGTGATCGCGCGTCTTCCATGCGCCGCCGCCTCCGCGGCTGAGCAACTTGCGGACCTGGGCCGTGCCGGTCTTGCCCGACATGGTAACGCCGGGGACCTGCAGCCGGCTGCCGGCACCGGTGCCCGAGCCGTTGACCACGCGGAACATGCCGTCGCGGGTGACGGCGAGCTGTTCGGGGGTGAACGGCAGGGCGGGGCCGGGCGGCTTCGGGTGTCCGAACATCAGCGAGGGCACCAGGTCGCGGCCGCTGGCGATCCGCGAGGTCATCACCGCCAGCTGCAGCGGGGAAACCAGCACGTATCCCTGGCCGATCGCCGCGTTGAGGCCGTCCGCCGCGGTCCATTCCTGCTTGTAGCGGCGCTTCTTCCACTCGGGATCGGGCACCGTGCCGTAGCGCTGGTTGACCCCCGGCAGATCGAATTCCTGCCCCAGGCCGAGCTTGCGGGCGACCGGCGCGACATTCTCGTAGCCGACGCGGTGGACCATGCTCCAGAAATAGGTGTTGCAGCTGTGCTCGATGGCTCCGCGCATGTCGAGCGAGCCGTGGACCGCGTCGCAGCGGAAGAAGCGGTTGCCGAGCTGATAGCCGCCCGGACAGTTGACGTGCTCCTCGGGCGATACGCCCTGCAACTGCAAAGCCAGGCTGGCCATCGGCTTGACCGTCGAACCCGGCGGATAAAGGCCGCGCACCGCCTTGTTCAGCAACGGGATGTGGTCGTCCTCGTTGAGCATCTTCCACTCGATCCGCCCGATGCCGTTGGCGAACGTATTGGGATCGAAGCAGGGCATCGAGGTCATCGTGAGAATGCCGCCCGTGTGGCAATCGATTACCACGACGGCCGCCGATTGCAGGCCGATGCGGCGCGCGGCGAAGTCCTGCAGCTGGCCGTCGATCGTCAGCTGGATCGATTGGCCCTGAACGTCCTCGCGAGTGTCGAGGTCGCGAACGATGCGGCCAGAGGCGGTGACTTCGGTGCGTCGCGCGCCGGGTTCGCCGCGCAGCACCTGTTCGTACTCTTTCTCGAGCCCGTCCTTGCCGAGCTTGAAGCCGGGGGTGACCAGCAGGGGAATGCGTTCCTTGTCGTATTCCTCCTTGTTGGCCGCGCCGACATAGCCCAGCAAGTGGCCCACCGCCGGTCCGGTGGGGTAATAGCGCGAGTAGCCGCGCTGCGGCACCACGCCGGGCAGCTCGGGCAGCCGCACGCTGATCGCGGCGAACTGGTCGTAATCGAGCCCGTCCGCAACCGGGACCGCCTGGAAGCGGGCCGCATCGGCAATCTTCGTGTTGAGGTCGGCCAGCTGATCGGGCTTGAGGGCGAGCAACTCGCCCAGCGCCGCCACCTCGCGCGGAGGGTCCTTCAGCCGCACAGGGATGATGTCGACGCGGAAATCGGCCCGATTCGACGCGAGCGGAGCCCCCTTGCGGTCGAGGATCCATCCACGGCGCGGCGGGATGAGCGTCAGGTTGACCCTGTTGCTCTCGGATTCCATCTCGTACTTTTCGTTCTCGGCCACCGCGATGTAGCCCATTCGCGCGGCGAGCAGCAGGCCGACGCCGCCCTGCACGGCGCCGATGACGAAAGTGCGCCGGTCGAAACTCTGGCGGAGCGTTGAGGTGGTCAGCTTCGCCATCGCTCAGGCAAGCCGGCGGACGCGCAGCAGCCGCAGCCGGTCGAGCATCGAGACGATGCGCGCGATGATGGGGAACGTCAGGACCGACAGGCCGAACTGCGGGACCAGCGCCGGCAACATCCCCTGGTCGACATGTGCGCCCGAAACCAGCGCGGCGACCACCAGGTAGGTTGCGGTCACCGCCATGGCGATGATCCAGTCCTGCCAGAAACTGCGCCACGGGAAGCGCACGTCGAGCAGCTCGATGCCGATCAGCGTGACGGAGAACAGCAGGATCCCGCTGCCGAAGGGCTGGCCGGAGAACAAGTCGTCGAATGCGCCGAGCGGCAAGCCGGCCCACAGCGGCAGCAGCCCGGGGCGCATCAGGCGCCAGGCGAGCAGCAGCAGGTAGGCGAGCGGCGGCACGATGGGCGCGGAGGCGATGATCGGCAGAAGCGGGGTCAGCGAGGCGAGCAGAATCGACAGCCACGGCACGCCGAAGGCCAGCAGCGCCGAGTGGTCGCGGTTGATCTTGCTGCCGAAGGCGTCCCGCCGGGCGCGCGGATTGATCGGGTCGATCATTCGCGCTCTTTACCGCTCGCCGGCTGAACCTTGAGCATCCTAACCGCTTCCGGCTGCCAGACCGGTTCGACCGCGACATAGTCGGTCGCCGCGGGATTGCTGAGCACGCGGGCGATCGCGCCGTCCTTGGTGATGACCTCGGCCACGGCGACGGCCACGTTCGGGCGGAACAGCCCGCCCGCGCCCGAGGTGACGAACACGTCGCCGCGCTTGATCGGGTTGATGCCGAGGTTGATCAGCCGGAGGCGCAGCGAACCGTCGGCGCGGCCTTCGGCGAACGCGACCACATCATCCTTCGCGCGGCGCACCGGGACCATGCTCTCGCTGTCGGTCAGCAGCATCACTCGCGAGCTGTGCGCCCCGGCCTCGAGCACGCGGCCGACGAGGCCCATCGGCGAGACCACCGGCATCTCGCGCTGCACCCCGTCGGCGGAGCCGGCCGAGAGATAGGCGAAGCGCCGCGCGCTCGACGAGGTCGAGCCGATCAGGCGGGCGAGGGCGACGGGCCTGGCGTCGCTCTCGTGCAGCCCGAGCGTGGCCTTCAGGCGCAAGTTTTCGCGCTTGAGCGCCTCGGCCTCGGCGACCTTGACCCGGGCGATCTGCATTTCCTGCTCGAGATCGGCGTTCTTGCTGCCGGCGCGGTAGTAACCGGCGATGGCGTCGAAGAAGCTCTTGCCGCCGGTCCGCGCCGAGGCGCCGGCCTGGCCGACCGACGAGGTCGCATCGCTCGCCATGCTGCGCAGTCCGGCGAGCGCCTGCGGCTGCCACAGCGAGATGATCAGTAGCGCGGCGCCGATCGCCGCCCCGGCGGCCGCGACGAGGTAGCCGGTGAAGACGCTCAGCTGCGCCTTCCGGTTGGCACTCGATCCGCGAACATTAGGCGGCGCCATTCCCGCCTCTCCCACTCGTACCGAAGGATCAGGCGGTCATCAGCACGCCGCGATAGATCGGGTCTTCCATCGCCCGTCCGGTGCCGAGCGCGACGCATGACAGCGGGTCCTCGGCGACGCTGACCGGCAAACCGGTCTCTTCCTTCAGGTGATCGTCGAGGCCCTGGATCAGCGCGCCGCCACCGGTGAGGACGATGCCCTGGTCGACGATGTCGGCGGCCAACTCGGGCGCGGTGTTCTCGAGGGCGATGCGCACGCCTTCGACGATCGCCCCGATCGGCTCGCTTAGCGCTTCGGCGATGTGGCCCTGGTTGATGGTGATTTCCTTGGGCACGCCGTTGACGAGGTCGCGGCCCTTGATCGTCACCGTCTCGCCGACGCCGTCCTCGGGCACGGTGGCGACGCCGTATTCCTTCTTGATCCGCTCGGCGGTGGCGTCGCCGATCAGCAGGTTGTGATGGCGGCGGACGTAGGAAACGATCGCCTCGTCCATCTTGTCGCCGCCGGTGCGCACCGACGTCGTGTAGGCGAGGCCGCGCAGCGAAAGTACGGCGACTTCGGTGGTGCCGCCGCCGATGTCGACGACCATCGAGCCGACGGGTTCGGTCACCGGCATGTCCGCGCCGATCGCGGCGGCCATCGGCTCGAGGATGAGGAATACTTCGCTGGCGCCGGCGTTCGAGGCCGCGTCGCGGATCGCGCGGCGCTCGACCGAGGTCGAGCCCGACGGCACGCAGATGACGATCTCGGGATAGCGGAACAGGCTCTTCTTGCCGTGGACCTTGCGGATGAAGTGCTTGATCATCTCCTCGGCGATTTCGATGTCGGCGATCACCCCGTCGCGCAGCGGGCGGATCGCCTCGATGCTGTCGGGGGTCTTGCCCATCATCAGCTTGGCGTCGTCGCCGACGGCCTTGACCCGCTTGATCCCGTTGATCGTCTCGATCGCCACCACCGACGGTTCGTTGAGCACGATCCCGCGGTCCTGCACGTAGACCAGCGTGTTGGCCGTGCCGAGGTCGATGGCCATGTTCTGCGAGCCGAATTTGAAGAAGCGGGAGAAGAAAGAGCTCATCGAGTATCCGTTCGTAATCAGCGCCGAGGACGTTTGGGCCGCGGATGATTGATATGGCAAAAGCCGGGGAACCCCGGCGTGAGCCGACGCCTTACCGTATGCACCGCACAATGGTAAATTTTTTGTGCCGCAATCGACCGGTTTTTGCACCGGTCGGCTCGAATTTCCGGCACCCCGCCGCTACCCTGCCTCCCCATGCCGCAAATCCGCCGCCTGCCAGAGAGCCTGGTCAACCGTATCGCCGCGGGCGAGGTGGTCGAACGCCCGGCTTCGGCACTCAAGGAGCTGGTTGAAAACGCCATCGACGCCGGCGCCACACGGATCGCGGTTTCGCTGGTGGACGGGGGCCTGTCGCGCCTCGAGGTAACCGACGACGGCTGCGGCATGACGCCCGAGGAGATGGCCCTGGCGCTCGAACGCCATGCCACCTCGAAGCTGCCCGATGAGGCGATCGAACAGGTCGCCACGCTCGGCTTCCGCGGTGAGGCGCTGCCGTCGATCGCCAGCGTCGCGCGGCTGACGCTGGAAAGCCGGGTACGCGGGACGGAGCAGGGCTGGCGCCGGGTGGTCGATCACGGCGTGCTGACGGAGGAAGGGCCCGCCGCGCTTCCGCCCGGCACCCGCGTGCGGGTCGAGCACCTGTTCGCCAAGGTGCCCGCGCGGCGCAAGTTCCTGCGCAGCGAGCGGAGCGAATACGCCGCCTGCCTCGACGTGGTGCGCCGCCTGGCGATGGCGCGGCCCGACGTCTCCTTCCGCCTCGAGCACGGCGGGCGGACGGCGTTCGACCTTCAGGGCGGGGATGGGCTGCCGGCCCGCGTGGCGCTGCTGATCGCGCGCGAGCTGGCGGGCAACGCGGTCTTGATCGACCTCGAACGCCCAACGAATACCGGGGCCATGCGCCTGACCGGCATCGCCGGCCTGCCGACCTACAACCGCGGCGTCGCCGACCACCAGTACCTGTTCGTCAACGGCCGCCCGGTGAAGGACCGCCTGCTCGTCGGCGCGGTGCGCGGGGCCTACGCCGACATGCTCGCGCGCGACCGCCACGCGGTGCTGGCGCTGTTCCTCGAGCTTCCCGCCGAGGAGGTCGACGTCAACGTCCACCCGGCCAAGACCGAAGTCCGCTTCCGCGACGCGGCGGCGGTGCGCGGGTTCATCGTCTCGGGCCTGAGGCAAGCGCTCGCAACCGGCGACAGGCGCAGCGCGCAGGCGCCCGACGCCGAAGCGATGGGGCGCTGGCAGCGGGAGCCTGAGATTGCACCGGCGCTGGGTTCGATCTTCCGTGGACGGGATTGGACTGCGCCGTCAGCTTCGGTGAGGGAAGCAAGCCGCGAATGGCGCGCTTACGAAGCCGACGTGATGGCTGCCCCGCAAGGCCGGGCCGAAGTGGCCGAGCCGCTGCCCGAGGAAGCCGCGGACTACCCGCTCGGCATCGCCCGCGGCCAGATCGCCGACACCTACATCGTCGCCGAAGCGGCCGACGGCCTGGTGATCGTCGACCAGCACGCCGCGCACGAGCGCCTGGTGCTCGAACGCCTGCGCGCCGCCGGAGCGGGCGAGGCGGTCGCGGCGAGCCAGGCGTTGTTGCTGCCCGAAGTGGTCGAGCTCGACGAACCCGCCTGCGACCGCCTGGAAGACAGCGCCGCGAAGTTCGCCGAATACGGCCTCGCCCTCGAACGCTTCGGCCCCGCGGCGATGCTGGTCCGCGCGATGCCCGCCGCGCTGAGGGGCGCCGACCCGCAAAAGCTCCTCACCGACCTCGCCGACGACCTCGCCCAGCACGGCGAGGCGTTGCTGCTCGGCGAGAAGATCGAGCACGTCCTCGCGACGATGGCCTGCCACGGCTCGGTCCGCGCCGGCCGCACGCTCTCGGTCGCCGAGATGAACGCGCTCCTGCGCGAAATGGAACGCACCCCGCGCTCGGGCCAGTGCAACCACGGGCGACCAACGTGGGTTAAGCTGTCGATGGGCGACGTCGAGAAGCTGTTTGGGCGGCATTGATGATCAAAATGCCGAAAGACGAGGCTGAGCATCCTATCCCACAGGAATGGCGATCGACGTTTCGGCAGATTGCCAGCGCATTTGCCGAAGGAGACTTCCAGCTTAGCCGCCATTCGATCGACGGCGTCGCACCCGTTCCGGATGCCGTCGCAGAAAGCATTGCCGATAACGTTCGCGATTACGGAGGATATCTGGCTCCGTTGAGCGAAATCACGTGGGAACGTTCGGTTTGCCGCTGGATGGACGGTTACTGGCAAGTGCTCGTTGACCTGACCACCGATGGTGAACTCGTAAGCGACCTCACTTTGCACGCGAAAATAAACGAACATGATGGTGCCCGCTGGGAAATCGAGTCTGTCCATGTTCCTTAATCGCATGTGGATCGCCTGCGCCTTGTTGTCGGTCCTCGCGGCTTGCGGAACCGACGAGGCTAACCAAGCGCACACCGTCTCCCAACTCGACGCGCAACCCATCACCTACATGGACATCGAAGCCGCCAAGCTCGCCGGCCCGAGCTGCAACTACGCCGCGGGCAAGAGCATGGGCGCGGTGGTGATGGCGATGGACGATGCCGCGGTGATGAAGCTCGGCGGCGCGCTCAAGCGCTTCACGCTCGATCCGCAGTGCGACAAGCTCGAGAAGGGCACCGGCTCGCGCTACGTCGCGCCCGGCTACGTGCTCGACCTGGCGATCAAGAGCGAAACGCGCAGCGAAGCGGCGGGGAAACTGGGTTTCGAGGGGTCGGTCAAGCTGAGCGACGGCAAGGGCAGGGTGCTCTATTCGACTGCCGGCGACGTGCAGTGCGGCGGGTGATCGCTGAGGTCAGAAATCGCTTTCCTACACGGGGATGTTCTGTCTATGTTCCGCGATCATGCTCACCTCGGCACACCTTCGTACCCATCACGGGCAGCGCCCGCCGGCGCGGACCACCGTCAACGCCGACCCTTGCGCCGGAGCGCAATGTGTCACCCTGTCGCTTTGTCGCCATTTCGCCAATAATCGCTTGATTTTACGCGATTTGTTAAGGCGACACTTTGGGTGACAGTTGCCGAAAGTGTCACCCTAATTCCCCAGGCTGAGCTTGGCGAAGACCGTGTAGCCCATCGGCGACCGGCCATAGGCCGCATCAAGGGCTTCCGGCTTGAGGAAGGCCGACGCGGTCCCGCCGAGGGCGAGATTGAGCGGCCCGAGCGGCAGGCGATAGGCGTAGCCGGCCTGGAACTTGGTCACCCGGAAGGCCATGTCGTGCAGCGGGTCGGCATGGTCGGGAAAGAGCTCGTCGTTGTCGACGTTCTCGACCCGTCCGAACAGCGTGTGGTGCCGCGTCAGGTCCCAGTTCACTTCGCCGAGCCAGGCGGTGAGGGTGGGACCGGGCACCCGGTCCTTGGCGGCGAAGGCCGCCATCGCCGACAGGCCCTTGCCGTTGTTGAAGTGAGCCGAGACGGTGGTGCGATGCTCGTTCTCGCCGGGGTGGCTCGCCTCGGGCGATTTGATCTCGCCATAGCTTGCTTGCAGCAACCAGGAAGGCGAGGGGGCAAAGCTGGCACGTGCGCTCCAGCTGTCGAGTTTGGGCTTCTCGATATTCCAGCGGAATTCGTCGGGCTCACGGCCGCGGAAGGCGCTGGCCTCGAATTGCCAGCGGGGCGCGGCGAGGCCGGCGGTGACTACGCCGTAAGTGATGTGGGTCGAATCGAACCAGTGATGGCTGATCGGCGCCTCGGGATTATAGGCGGCGCTGGCGCGGTGCATGAACGCGCTCGGGCCAAGCGCCGGTTCGCCAACCGGGCCGCCGTAGAGGAACGCGCTGGTGCCTTCGGCGACATCGAGATCGATTCGTCCGGCCAGCTCCATGAACAAGTCGTGCGGGTGCTGGCGGTCGACGATCGGCTGGCCGTAAGCCTCCTCGCCGGTGGCGAAGAGCAGCGGATAGCCGCTGTGCTTCATCAGCGGCTCGGCGCTCATCATCGAGCGCAAGGTGAACGTGCCGCCTTCGAACGGCGCCGTCAGCGTCGCCATGGCCATCGACGCAACGAACAGCTTGTCGTCGCCGCGCGGGCCCGACTGGTTGGTGTAGATCGGCCAGACGTAGCCGTGCAGCATCAGCATCGCATCGCCGCCGAGGCCAAGCATCGCGCCGTGGTTCATCTTCTCGTTCGGCGGCAGGCGCGAGGTGCCGGAGCCTTCGCCGGCAGGCGCCAGAGCCCGCATAGTCCCGTTCCACGGATAATCGCAGTCGTCCCACGTCGGATCGGGACATTCGGGCGTTCGACCCGGCAAGGGATGCTCGCGAGTACCATGCTCGGTTTGCGCATGATCCATCCCGGGCATGTTCATGCCCTTCATGCCCTTCATGCCTTTCATGTCCATGTTGCCCATGGAACCATGATCCGCGTCGGACTGCTCGGAGGTCGAATCCCCGCTTGCCGTTTCGGCCGGGGCGGCCTGCGCGGCGGGCGCATCGTGCTGGTGTTCCTGCGCGAAGGCCGTGGACGGAAGCAGCGCGAGAGCGGCAGCGGTCAGAAGAAGCTTGGTCACGTCGAAAGTCCTTTACGCATTGAACAGCATCCAGATCGCCATGCCGATCATGAACAGGTTTTCGGTAAGCGAGACGAAGCCGAGCGGCACGCTGCTCGAGCCGCCGACGCAGGCGCACTTGATCGCGCGCTTCTGCACATAGACCGCGTAGTAGACGCTGGCCGCGCCGATGCCGCCGATGAACAGCGCCACCGGGATCGACAGCCAGTTCAGCGCATGCGCCGCCATCAGCACGCCGGCGCCGGCTTCCAGGAACGGGTAGGCGTAGGAATAGGGCACCCAGCGCTGGGCGAGCAGATCGTAGCCGACGAACATGGTCGAGAATTTCTCGAGGTCCTGCAGCTTGAGCATCGCCAGGATCGCCATCGTGAAGCTGACGAACCATTCGGCCGCGCGGACGGTGAACGGCGAGCCGAAGGCGTGGAAGCTGACCGCCATCGCCAGCAGCGCAGCGATGACGAACACGGCGATCACCGGCCTGTAGCTGGTCGCGCTTTCTTCGGGCAACGGATCGCCGAGGTATTTGCGCAGTTCGGTGTAGCCGCCGATCCGCTTGTCATCGATGAAGGTCTGCGGGGTGGTCTTGACCTTGTGCTCACGCTTGAACGCGTCGGTCTCCTCGCGCGTGGTCAGCCAGCGGTCATCGACGATGTAGCCGCTCTTCTCCAGCAGCCAGCGCGATTTCACGCCGTAGGGGCACACGTGCTTGTCCATTACCATGCGGTGGAGGCGGGCTCTTTTTGGGGTGTTGTCGGACGTCATGTCCACTCCTATAACCTCTGTACCACGGTACGGAGTCAACCGGAAAAATGATGCGCATTTCGGAATTGGCGCGGGCGGGGGGCGTCGGCGTAGAGACGGTGCGGTTCTACCAGCGCAAGGGGCTGCTGGCCGTTCCGCGGGGAGACGCCCCCGCCGGGCGACATTACGACGAAGAGGACTTGCGCCGCTTACGCTACGTCAAGCAGGCGCAGACCGCCGGTTTCACCCTCGCCGAGATCGCCGAGTTGCTCCACCTCCACCGTACCGACGACCGCCCGCGCGCCCGCGAGATGGCCCGCGAACGGATCGCCGAGCTCGATGAGCGCATCGCCGAGCTTCAGGCTGCGCGGCAGTCGCTCGCCAAGCTGGCCCACGATTGCGCGAAGGGCGGGGCGGGTCCGTGCCCGATCCTCGACGCCTTCGGTTCGGGCTGATCAGCCGAGCGCCGGCTTCAGGTCGGCCTTTTGCAGCGGCGGGAGGATCCGGTAGCGGGCGACGACCAGGCTGAACGCCCCGAACAGCATCAGTCCCGTAGCCACCAGCGTGTAGAGGAGCCCGCTCGAACGAAGGCTCAACAGCGCCTCGCCAAGGCCCTTGGCATCGCCCGAGGCATCGAACCAGGCGGCACGCACCAACGACCAGCCGATGATGGCAAACACCACGGCTCGCGCGGCGAAGCCGGCTCGGCCGATCAGCTCGATGCCGCGCGGCGCCCGGGAGCCGACACGGTGCATGAAATGGCCGGTGGCCGCTTCCTTCACCTGCAACAGGGCCGCGATGACGAAACCCGCGCCGACCACGCCGATGCCGATCTTGCCCAGGCTCCAATCCAGCGCGGTGTGGGTCGCGTGCCTCGTCTGCCCGTGGCCCGCGCTGTGCCTCAAGCCAAGCGCGAATTGCAGCGCGGCGAATGCGAGGACGGAATAGCCCGCTGCGGCGGCGATGTCGCCAACCCGGTGGAGCCATCCCTTCGCGTCGCCGCCACGATGCTGCACGTCGCAGACCGCCGACAGCAATTTGAAGGCTACGTAACCCGCGAGACCGGCAGCGAGGACGAACAGAAGCGGCTTTCCAAGCGGCATGTCCTGCAGCGCGTCGAAAACGGCCTGCCCGCCCGCATCGACCTTGACCCGCGTCCCCAGCGCCAGCCAGCCGAGCAGCAGGTAAACCACCCCGCGCGCGGCGTAACCGAGCCGCACCAGCCAGCTGAACTTTTCCGATGTGTCGACCATTCGCGCTCCATGAACCCGAGCGGTTCAACGGCGCTGCGGGCCATTGGTGCCTAGCGCACGCGTTTGACGTAAAGCTGGTTGTCGCGCCGTTCGAGCTTGAAGTTGTCGCTCGCCGCTTTCATCAGGTCGGACAGGCGTTTGAAACCGTGATTGCGGACGTCGAAGCTCGAACGGTTTCCCGCGATCTGGCCGACTTCCTGCAGCTTGGCATAACCCTCCTCGTCGCGGCTTGCAGCTTTCCATGCCGCGCCCAGCAGCTCGATCAGCTCGGGATCGATCGGGCTGCTTTCGCTGGCCTTCGGGGCTTCGTCCTGCGCCTGAGTGCGGATCAGCTGGTCGACGTCGATGAAGCGGGTACAAGCCGTCTTAAACGCCTCGGGCGCCTTCGCGCTGCCGAAGCCGTAGACCAGCAGCCCGTCCTGCCGCAGCCGGGTGACCAGCGGGGTGAAATCGCTGTCGCTGCTCATGATCCCGAAGCCGTCCACCTTGCCACCGTAGAGCAGGTCGATGGCGTCGATCGTCATCGCCATGTCGGTGGCGTTCTTGCCCTTCGTGAGGTCGAACTGCTGCACCGGCTGCAATCCAAAGCGGTGGGTGATCTTGTCCCACTTCGACAACGCCTGCTTCTGCCAGTTTCCATAAGCGCGGCGGACGTTGACCTGCCCGAGCTCGGCGAGGACGGTGAGAACCGGGTCGATGCCCGCCGCGCTCGCGTTGTCCGCGTCGATCAGCAGGGCGATGTTCTTGAGGGCTTCCTCGGGCATGTCCGGCTATGTGGCCGCGCGGCGAGGGGAGTGCAAGCAATGGGTGCTGTCGGCGGGTTTGCCGAGCGCCGCCGCGCGTGACCTATTGTTCCTGCTTGTCCTGATCTTCGGGAGACGGGGGGTTCGGAGGAGGCGGCGGAGAGGGCAGCGCGGCGTCGTCTGTCTGTTGGATCGCGCAGTCCTGCACCCAGAGCTCGTCGCCGCCTGAACCCATATGCTGGCAACTGAGCGTGACTCGCTGGCCTGGTCGGAGCTGCTTGGCGTCCTCGATCGCAAGCTGTGCGACGTCGATGCCAAGCTGCACGTTCGGATTGGAAGTCTTCAAACGCAGATCGAGGCTGCCGTAGCCGTCCGGCACGATCCGGAGGAACTCCCCACTGACCACGATCTCGCGGTTGCCGAACCGCCTTGCTGCCGCGCCCGGGTCATCGCTGTAAGCCTTGTACAACTGCTCCGCCTCGATCGTCACCGGCCCGCCGGCCTGGTTCCGCTCGTCGGAGCCGATGGTCACCGTCGGGTCTGGCCAAGCCCCGGTGAGCTGCCCCGCGACTCCCAACGCGAGCAGGACTGCCGCGCCGCCGCCGACCAGGAGAGCTTTGCGAGATCCTTTCCGGCCCTCGCCCGGGCGATCGCGGCGTCCGCCGAGCAAACTCCCGCGAACGCCCGGGTCCATTGCCGTGCCGCAAATCGGACAAAATTCCCGCAACGCGGAGACGTCGGCAGAACATCCGGGACAACGCACTTGCTCTTACCTCCCCGCCGCCGCGCCTGGGCCTCCGCTGTGCTATATAAGGGCGGTACGGGCCCAGGCAATTCAGACACGTCCGTCTCTAGGCGGGATTGAACCGGCCGGTGTGCTCGTCGAGCAGGTGCAATACGCCGTCGGCGATGGCGAAGAAGGCGCCTCGCAGCCGCAGCTTTCCGCGCCCCTCGAGCTCGCGCACGCACGGGAAGGTTCGCAAGTTGGCGAGACTCACGCGCACCGCCGCGTGTTCCATCGCGCGCTCGGCCGCCCGCCCTTCGGTGCCGTATTCCTCGACGATCGGGCCGCGGACTTCGTCGAGCATCGAGATCCAGTCGGCGATGAAGCCGCCGTGGCCTGGCTCCATGCCGTGCAGCTCCTGCGTCAGCGCCGCCTGGCAGCCGCCGCACATGCCGTGGCCCATCACGACGATCTCGCTCACCCTGAGCACCTGGACGGCGAACTCGAGCGCCGCCGAGACACCGTGCCGGCCCGGCGTGGTCTCGAACGGCGGGACCATCGCCGCGATGTTGCGCACGACGAATATCTCGCCGGGGTCGGCGTCGAACACCGTCGCCGGGTCCGTCCGGCTGTCGGCGCAGGCGATTACCATGACCTTGGGTGCCTGGCCCTCGCGCAGCTTGTCCCAGCGCGAGCGCTGCGGATGCCAGCCTTTTTCGCGAAAACGGCGATAGCCGGCGATGAGCGCGGCGAGTTCAGCGGAAACGGGTTCGTCGGCCATGCCCGGCCCAATGCCGCGCGCCATTGCCTATGGCAAGGCTCGCGCTTAAGTGGCGCCGCATGAACGATCTCTCGTCAGCCCCGCGGCCCGAGCGCCAGCGCAAGCCGGACTGGATCCGGGTCAAGGCGCCGGTCAGCAAGGGCTACCAGCAGACCCGCGCGTTGATGCGCGAACTGAGCCTCAATACGGTGTGCGAGGAAGCTGCCTGCCCGAACATCGGCGAGTGCTGGACGAAGAAGCACGCCACGGTGATGATCCTCGGCGACGTGTGCACCCGTGCTTGCGCGTTCTGCAACGTCAAGACCGGCATGCCGCGCCTGGTCGATCCGCTGGAGCCCGAACATGTCGCCACCGCCGCCGCGCGGCTCGGCCTCGAGCATATCGTCGTCACCAGCGTCGACCGCGACGACCTGGCGGACGGCGGGGCCGGGCAGTTCGTCAAGGTGATCGAGGCGCTGCGGCGCGAGACGCCGAACACCACGATCGAGATCCTCACGCCCGATTTCCGCGGCAAGATGCGGCCCGCCGTCGAGGCGATCGTTGCCGCCGGTCCCGACGTCTACAACCACAACCTGGAGACGGTGCCGCGGCTCTACCCGACGATCCGCCCGGGCGCGCGGTACTACGCCTCGCTGCGGCTGCTCGAGGAAGTGAAGGCGCACGACCCGGCGATCTTCACCAAGAGCGGGATCATGCTCGGCCTCGGCGAAGCGCGGCTCGAAGTGCACCAGGTGATGGACGACATGCGCACGGCCGACGTCGATTTCCTGACCATGGGCCAATACCTGCAGCCGACTCCGAAGCATGCCAAAGTCGAGGAGTTCGTCAGCCCGCAGGCGTTCGACGCCTACGGCGCGATCGCCCGGGCCAAGGGCTTCCTGCAGGTCGCCTCGAGCCCGCTGACTCGCTCGAGCTATCACGCGGGCGAGGATTTCGCGCAAATGAAGGCGGCGCGCGAGGCGAAGCTGGCGAAACGGCAAGGCTAATGCCCGGCATTCGCGAGACACGCAGGCTGCCTTACAGCTGCGAGGAGATGTTCGACCTCGTCGCCGATGTCGGCCGCTACAGCGAATTCCTGCCGTGGGTGGTCGCCACGCGGGTGCGTTCGAACAGCGAGACGGAAATGGTCGCCGACATGCTCGTCGGCTTCAAGGCCTTGCGCGAGAAGTTCACCTCGAAAGTGATCAAGGAACGCCCGAAACGGATCGAAGTGATGTACGTCGACGGGCCGCTCAAGGATCTCGACAACATCTGGGAATTCGCTGCGCTGCCCGACGGCGGCTGCGAAGTTCATTTCTGCGTCGACTTCGCCTTCCGGAACATCATGTTCGAAGCGCTCGCCGGGCAATATTTCGACCGCGCCTTCCGCAAGATGGTCGCGGCGTTCGAAACGCGCGCTGAAGAGCTTTACGGCAAGAGAAGCTCGAGCGCGCAAAGCGTCGCCTGACGGCGCACTTCGGAGCGATCGCCGGTCGCGAAAAGCTTCGATTCCGCCTCGCGCTCCTCGGCGTAACGTGTTGCCCTGGCGAACACGACGGTGCCGACCGGCTTCTGCTCGGTTCCGCCATCGGGACCCGCAATCCCGCTGATCGCCACCGCCACGTCGGCGTTGCTGTGCTCGAGCGCGCCTTGTGCCATGGCGTAGACGCAGGCGATCGAAACCGCGCCGAAGGCATCGATCACGTCGCCCGCCACGCCCAGCGTCTGCTGCTTGGCTTCGTTCGAATAAGTGACAAACGCGCAATCGAGCACCGCCGACGAGCCGGGGATTTCGGTGATGGCGGCGGCGACGAGGCCGCCGGTGCAGCTCTCGGCAATCGCGATCTTGCGCCCGGCCGCACGGTTTTCCTCCACCACGCGGCGGGCGAGGGCGGTGATGTCGGCCGGGAGCAAGGACTGGCTCATCGCTGTGCTGGCAGCCTGCCGAGGCTGGCGACCAGCTTGTCGCTCGCCGAGGCGATGTCGAACAGCACGCCCAGGACGCGGCTCGCGTCGCGCGGGTCGAGCGGCGAGATGGCCTCGGCCATCCGTTCGATGTTGCGGCACGAGCGCGGATGAATCTTCGCCGCCAGCTCCTGCTCGATGAGCGCGTCGGCCAGGGGCCGGATCGCGTTGTCGGGAAGGGAGGCAAAGGTCTTCGCCTGGTCAGGCGCCTTGTCCCGGGCAATCCTGAGCAGGGCCGAACGCGCGACGGGCCACGCCGCGTTCTGCTCGACGGCGTAGCGTTGGGCCAGCCCCGGCCCCTGCATCGCCAGGAATCCGTTTGGCGACAGCTCGCTGGCGCAAGTCTGCCTCGCGGCGCTGATGAAACCGGGCATGGCATAGACGGCGAGGGCCGAGGCTTCGTCGCCCGACATGTCGGGGATGTTCGGCATGGCCGACACCGCCGCGGTCGAGATGGTAGCAGCCGCCAGCGCGGCGGCGGCGAAGGGGATGGTTAGCTTCATGTCTCGTGGTCCTCCCGAGATACCAGTGTCGCCACGGCCTGGGCGGCAATGCCCTCACCGCGGCCGGCGAAGCCGAGTCGCTCGGTGGTCGTCGCCTTGACGCTGACCTGTGTCAGGTCAACGCCTAGCAGCCCTGCGAGTTTCCGCCGCATCGCCTCGCGATGGGGAGCGATTCTGGGCGCTTCGCAAATCAACGTGACGTCCACATTACCGACCCGGTAACCGGCTTTGTCCGCCAGGTCGGCTGCATGGGCGATGAACTCCTTCGACGGGGCGTCCTTCCAACGCGGATCGCTCGGCGGAAAGTGCTCGCCGATGTCGCCCTGGGCGCAGGCGCCGAGGATCGCGTCGACCACCGCGTGCAGCCCCACATCGGCGTCGCTGTGCCCGGCCAGGCCCTGGCCGTGAGGAATCCGCACCCCGCATAGCCACAGCTCCTCGCCCGCGGCGAGGCGGTGGACGTCGTAGCCAATGCCGATGCGGACCATGGCCGCGCCCGTGCGGAAGTCGGCGGCAAAGGTCAACTTGCGCAACCGCTCGTCGCCTTCGACCAACGCCACCTCAAGGCCGGCGGCGGCGGCCACCTGGGCGTCGTCGCCGGCACTCGGGCCGCCTGTCCACGCGCGATGGGCGGCGAGCACTTCCGCGAAACGGAACGCCTGCGGCGTCTGCACTCGGCGCAAGTCCTCGCGGTTGACTTGCGCGGTCATCAGGCTGCCGGAGGCCACGGCCATGCTGTCGACCACCGGCAGCACCGGAATGGCTGCCGGATAATCATTCAGCGCGCCCAACAGGCGTTGGATGACTGAAGCCGGCAGGTCGGGACGGGCCGCGTCGTGGATCAGCACCCGCGCCGGGGAATCTCCATCCAGTGCCTCGAGCGCCGCGCGAACCGACTGCTGGCGCGTGGTGCCGCCGGTGATGAGGCGCACGCCGTCGATGCCGGCCAAACCTTCGCGCGCGAGGACATCTGCACCCTGGGGGATGGCAACGACGATCGGCATTGCCCCCAGTCGGGCGAAAGTCTCGACCGAATGCCGCACCAGCGGCTTGCCGCGCCATGGCGCGAACTGCTTGGGGACCGGCCCCCCGGCGCGGACACCTTTGCCGGCGGCGACGATCACGGCGGCGAATGGAGGCGGCGGGGCCATGGGCGGGGCGGCTAGACGCTTGCGCGGGCGGGGGCAATCCACTATGCGCTGCCCAAATTTTAGGCATCCTTTACCCAATGTCCCAAGTCCCGCCTCCTCCGCCGCTGCGGTCGATCGCCATCGGCGACGTGCATGTCGATTGCCCGGTCGTGCTCGCGCCGATGACCGGCGTGACCGACTTGCCGTTCCGCAAGCTCGTGCGGCGCTTCGGTTCGGGGCTCAACGTCACCGAGATGATCGCCAGCGAGGCGGCGATCCGCGAGACACGCCAGAGCGTGCAGAAGGCGATGTGGCACCAGATCGAGGAGCCGGTGTCGATGCAGCTGGTGGGCTGCGATCCGCGCTCGATGGCCGAGGCGGCCAAGCTCAACGCCGATCGCGGCGCGGCGATCATCGACATCAACTTCGGCTGCCCGGTGCGCAAGGTGGTCAACGGCTACGCCGGCAGCGCGCTGATGCGCGAGGTGCCGTTGGCGACCAAGTTGATGGAAGCCACGGTCAAGGCGGTCTCGGTGCCGGTTACGGTCAAGATGCGGATGGGCTGGGACCACGACAGCCTCAACGCGCCCGAGCTGGCGCGGATCGCGCAGGACCTCGGCGTGAAGATGGTCACCGTCCACGGACGCACCCGGAACCAGATGTACCGCGGCGATGCCGACTGGTCGTTCATCCGCAAGGTCAAGGAAGCGGTGGTGATTCCGGTCATCGCGAATGGCGACATCTGCACGATCGAGGACGCCGCCAAGGCGCTCGAGCAGTCGGGCGCCGACGGGGTCATGATCGGCCGCGGCGCCTACGGCAGGCCGTGGCTGCTCGCCCAGGTCATGCACTGGTGGCGCACCGGACAAGTCATGCCAACTCCTGATTATGACGAGCAATATGAAGTGCTTGTCGAGCATTACTCAGACATGCTCGAGCTGTACGGGCGCGACGTCGGGACCAAGGTCGCGCGCAAGCACATCGGTTGGTACACCAAGGGAATGCACGGTTCGGCGGAGTTCCGTAACTTCGTGAACTTCGTCGACAACCCCGACCAGGTGCTCGGCGAGATCGCCCGCTTCTACGAGCCGTTCCTGCGGCGACAGGCCGCGTGAGCGAGAGCGCCGCTCCCACGGCGGTGGAGCAAATCTCCGGCCTCACCTTCGCCTGCATCCTGCTCGACCCGGATCTCGCCATTCGCGAGGCCAACCAGTCGGCCGAGGACCTGCTCGGCGCAAGCATCCGCCGGATGATGGGGCAGCCCCTGACGGACCTCGCCACGTTCGAAGACGAGCGCATCGCCGAACGGATCGCGGAACCCGACGCGCAAGTGACGGCGCGCGGCCTCACCGTCCGCTTCGGCGAGCGCGAGCAAAGGGTCAACATGACCGTTTCAGCGCTGATCTCGCACCCGGGTTGGCGGGTAGTGACCTTTTCCGACACCGGCCAGGGCGAACGCTTCGGCGAGGAAGATCGCGCGCCGTCGCTGCGCGGCCCGGCGATTCTCGCGCACGAGATCAAGAACCCGCTCTCGGCCATCCGCGGCGCGGCGCAATTGCTCGCCCGCAAGGTCGGCGAGGGTGAAAAGGGGCTCACGACGCTGATCGCCGATGAAGTGGACAGGATTGCGCAGCTGATCGACCGGATGCAACGCCTCGGCCGGGAGCAGCCCGAGCCGGTGACGCCGGTCAATCTGCATCAGGCCGTGCGCCGCGCCTGCGACACGGTTTTCGCGGCGGGCGAGGGGAAGGTGGCGCTGCGCGAGGAATTCGATCCTTCGCTGCCGCCGGTCCTCGGCAACGAGGGCGCGCTGGTGCAAGTCCTGGTCAATCTCGTCGCCAACGCCCGCGACGCCTGCAGCAGCGCGGCCAATCCGACGGTAACGATCCGCACCCGCTTCGTTAGCGGCCTGGTGCTGAACGTCATCCGCCTCGGGCGCCCGGTGAAGCTGCCGATCGAGGTCCAGGTGACCGATAACGGCCCGGGCATCGAACCCGCGCTGGCCGACCACATTTTCGAGCCGTTCGTCACCAGCAAACTCAACGGGCAGGGCCTCGGCCTGGCCCTGGTCAACAAGCTGGTGCGCGACATGAATGGACGGATATCGCACGAACGCGACGAGGCTGCCGGACTGACGCATTTCCGCGTCCACCTGCCGATGGCGCGCCAGGAGAAAGCGAAATGAGCAGGACGGCCTTGCTGGTCGAGGACGACGGCGCGATCGCCACGGTGATCACCGCCGCGCTCGAGGAGGACGGCTTCAGCGTCTCTCGCTGCGATTCGATCGCCGGCCGCGACCGGCTGCTGGCGGAGCGGCGCTACGACGTCATGCTGACCGACGTCATGCTCGGCGACGGCGACGGCATCGAGACGCTCGCGGCGGTGCAGGCCGCCGCGCCGCAGATGCCGGTGATCATCCTCTCCGCGCAGAACACGCTCGATACCGCGATCCGCGCGACCGATACCGGCGCGTTCGAGTACTTCCCCAAGCCGTTCGATCTTGACGAGCTCGTCCGCACCACCCGTCAGGCGGCGGATTCGCGCTCGGCCGCCACCGCCGATGCCGACGACACCGCCGGAGCCCTGCCGCTCATCGGGCGCAGCCAGCCGATGCAGGAAGTCTACCGGATGATCACGCGCGTGCTGCGCAACGATCTGACCGTGCTGATCCTCGGCGAATCCGGCACCGGCAAGGAGCTGGTCGCCGAGGCGATCCACCAGCACGGCGCGCGCAAATCGGGGCCGTTCGTCGCCGTGAACACCGCGGCGATCCCCTCCGAGCTGATCGAAAGCGAGCTGTTCGGGCATGAGAAGGGCGCCTTCACCGGCGCGGTCGGCCGGCACATCGGCAAGTTCGAGCAGGCGAGTGGCGGCACGCTGTTTCTCGACGAGATCGGCGACATGCCGCCCGAGGCGCAGACGCGGCTCCTGCGGGCGCTGCAATCCGGCCGTATCCGGCGTGTCGGCGGGCGCGAGGAGATCGCCACCGATGTGCGCATCGTCGCCGCGACCAACCGCGATCTCGCCCCGCTGATCGCCGCCGGGCGTTTCCGCGAGGACCTTTATTATCGCCTCAACGTCGTGACCATCCACCTGCCGCCGCTGCGCGAGAGGCCCGACGACATCGCCGCGCTGACGCGTCATTTCCTCACCCTCGCGGCGCAGGAAGGGCTCCCGCGGCGACGGTTGAGCGACGAGGCGATCGAGCTGCTGCAACGCCAGCCGTGGCGCGGCAACGTGCGCGAGCTGCGCAATTTCGCCTACCGCGCGGCCCTGCTGGCGCGCGAGGACGAGATCGACACGGCCACGGTTAGCCAGCTGCTCGCCGACCGGCCGATGAGCGATGAGACCGCCGCCCAGGCGAGCCTCCCCGCTGCGCTCGCGACCTGGTTGGCCGATACCAAGCTGGCGCCGGGGACGCTCTATCACGCGGCGCTGGCGGCATTCGAGAAGCCGCTGTTCGAGCATGCCCTCGCGCGCACCGGCGGCAACCAGCTGCGCGCGGCGGCGTTGCTCGGCATCAACCGCAACACGCTGCGCAAGCGCCTCAGCGAGCTCGCTATCGACCCTGATCGCTTCTCCGCCACAAACTGACGTCGGGTCACCGAAAGACCCTTGCAAATCTGCAACAGGTCCGTTGTAACCTTGCAACGATGGCCGAACCCCCCGCTCAGGAAACGACAGCGCCGAGTCCGCTGCATCGGCGGCGAATTCCCCGCTGGTGGCGGAGGGCTTTGCTGACCTCGCGTCGGATCAACCTGTTTCGCTGGCTCGAAGCGATCGCCGCCGTCACCTTGCTGCTCGTTCTGGCAAGCGCCTACGTCGCGCTGACGCGGAGCGGCGAACCGGGCGAACCGCTGCCGTCGCTGCAAATGACGGCGCTGTTGCTCGGCACGCTGATCCCCCTGCTGGCGCTGATAGTGCTCGGCGGGCGCCGGATCGCGATACGCCGCGCGGGCGACGCCAGCGCAAGGCTGCACGTCAAGTTCGTGTTCTTCTTCTCGCTGGTGGCGGCCGTGCCGGCGCTGGTCGTCGCGGTGTTTGCCAGCCTGATGTTCCAGTCGGGCGTCGAATTCTGGTTCAACGACAACCAGCGCGGGATCGTCGAGAATGCCCGAACGCTGGCGCGCGGGTACTACGACCAGAACCAGAGAGAGGTCTCCGCCAACACCGCCGCGATGGCGCAGGACATGCGGTTCTACCTGCAGCGCTATGCGCTCGAGAGCCCGGAGTTCTCCGAAGTCTACGGCATCCAGGTCTACCAGCGCGAGCTGCAGCGCAGCGCGATCCTGCAGCAGGTGAAGGACGGCAGCCTGCGCGTCGTCGCGATCGTCGACCCGGAGGAGGGCAGTCTCGTCCAGCGCGTGACCCAGGCCGCGCTGCCGAAGCTCCACGCGGGGCAGAATGTCGTCGTCACGGCCAGCAAGAACCGGATCGAGGCGGTCACCGCGATCGACCTCAAAGGCGGCATCTTCCTTTACAACGCGCGCAACTCCGATGCCCCGGCGCTGAGCCAGTGGGAGCGGGCGCAAAGCGTTCTGGCCGGTTACCAGGATCTGAAGACCCGCTCGCGGGCCATGCAGCTGCGCTTCAACGCCATCCTGCTGCTGGTCTCGCTGGCGCTGGTCGTCCTCGCAGTGTGGTTTGCGCTGCGCTTCGCCGACCGTCAGGTACGTCCGCTGACCGAGCTGGTCGCCGCCGCCCGCCGCGTCGGCAGCGGCGATTACGACATGCGGATCGAGGGTCGCACCGGTCCCGACGAGATCGGCCTGCTCAATCGGGCGTTCAACCGCATGACCAGCCAGATCGAACGGCAAACCGCCGCGCTGATCGGAGCCAACCGCCAACTCGCGGAGCGCCGGGCGTTCATCGAGACGGTGCTGCAGTCGATCACCGCCGGCATCGTCTCGGTCGATCGAGGCGGCGAGATCCAGCTGATGAATGCTTCGGCGCAGTCCATGCTGCTCGACAAGGCAGGGCCGGGGCCGCTGGGGCTCAAGCTCGCAAAGATCGCACCCGAGATGGCAGCCCTCACCAAGAGCGGCACCGACCATGGCATCGTTCAGGCGAAGCGCGGCAACGACCTGCTGACGCTGGCGGTGCGCCTCGCCCCGGCGGCGAGCGGCTGGGTGATCACCTTCGAGGACATCACTCGCCAGCTGCTCGACCAGCGCCAGGCCGCCTGGTCCGACGTCGCCCGCCGCATCGCCCATGAAATCAAGAACCCACTGACCCCGATCCAGCTCGCCACCGAGCGGCTCAATCGCCGCTACCGCAAGCAGATCGTGCAGGACGGCGAGCTGTTCGACGAACTCACCGGCACGATCATCCGCCAGGTCGGCGACCTCAGAAAGATGGTCGACGAATTCTCCTCCTTCGCCCGACTGCCCAAGCCGGTGTTCCGCCAGGAAGACCCCGCCGATCTCGTCCGCCAGGCGCTGTTCCTGCAGGAAGTCGCCCGGCCGGAGATCGACTTCAGCTTCTCGGCGCCCGACAAGTTGCCGCCGATCGCCTGCGACCGGCACCAGTTCGGCCAGGTCATGACCAATGTGCTGAAGAACGCCGCCGAGGCGATCGAAGCGCGCCGGCACGATGCCGAGCCCGACTACCGCGGAAAGATCGCGGTGGAGGTCGCCGCCGATGCGCGGTTCTTCACCGTCATAGTGAGCGACAACGGTGTCGGGCTGCCGAGCCAGAGCGCCGACCGGATTCTAGAGCCTTACGTGACGACCCGCGAGAAGGGCACCGGCCTGGGCCTCGCCATCGTCAAGAAGATCATCGAGGAGCACGCCGGCGAAATGAGCTTTGCCGGCAACGAGGGAGGGGGAACGAGAGTGACTTTGCGCTTCGCGCGCGATCCGCTGGCCGCCGCGGGCGTCGAGGCGGCCGAATGACGTATTTTGGAGATAATTGATGGCGCTCGACATCCTTGTGGTCGACGACGAACAGGATATCCGCGAACTGGTCGCGGGCGTGCTGACCGACGAAGGTTACGAATGCCGCACCGCGGGCGACAGCACGCGCGCGCTGCAGGCGATCGACGAGCGGCGGCCGAGCCTGGTGCTGCTCGACGTCTGGCTGCACGGCAGCCCGATGGACGGGCTCGAGGTGCTCGACGCGATCAAGGCGCGCGAACCGAATCTGCCGGTGATCATCTTCTCCGGCCACGGCAACATCGATACCGCGGTCTCCGCCGTCAGCCGCGGAGCGATGGACTTCATCGAGAAGCCGTTCGAGGCCGAACGCTTGCTGCACCTGGTCGGCCGGGCAACCGAGACCGAGCTGCTGCGGCGCGAGAACGCGCGGCTGCGCGAAGGCTTCGCCCAGACCGACGAGTTCACCGGCAACTCGGCCGCGATCAACCAGGTCCGCGCAACGCTGAAGCGGGTCGCCAGCACCGGCAGCCGGGTTATGATCACCGGACCCGCCGGTTCGGGCAAGGAAGTCGCTGCGCGGCTGCTCCACGCGTGGAGCTCGCGCGCCGACAAGGCCTTCGTCACCGTCAACTCGGCGCGGATCACCCCCGAGCGCTTCGAGCAGGAACTGTTCGGCGAGGAGGCCGACGGCAAGCTGCTTCGCGCCGGCCTGCTCGAGACGGCCGACGGCGGCACGCTCTATGTCGACGAAGTTGCCGACATGCCGATCAGCACCCAGGCGCGAATCCTGCGCGTGCTGACCGACCAGAGCTTCGTCCGCGTCGGCGGCACGCGGCAGATTGGTGTCGACGTTCGCGTGGTCTCCTCGACCGCGCGCGAGCTCGAAAAGGAGATCGAGGAAAAGCGCTTCCGCGAGGACTTGTTCTACCGCCTCAACGTGGTGCCGGTGGCGATCCCCTCGCTTGCCGACCGTCGCGACGACATCCCGCCGCTGGCCGACCATTTCTTCACCCGCTACGCCCGCGAGCAGGGCGCCGATGCGCCTGAGGTCAGCTCGGAAGCGATGGCCGCGCTGCAGGCCTACGACTGGCCCGGCAACGTCCGCCAGTTGCGCAACGTGGTCGAGCGAACGGTCATTCTCGCCCCGCGCGAACGGCTCAAGCGGATCGAACCGGATATGCTGCCCGAGGAGATCACCGGCGGAACGAACGCCAACGGCAACGCGATGTCGGGGTTGATGGGCGTGCCGCTGCGCGAGGCGCGCGAGAATTTCGAGCGCGAGTACCTGCGGATCCAGATCCGCCGATTCTCCGGCAACATCTCGAAGACGGCCGGCTTCGTCGGAATGGAGCGCTCGGCGCTCCACCGCAAGCTCAAGCTCCTCGGCATGGGCGAGCGCGAGGGCGGGGTGGAGTAGGCTACCTCGGTGCCTTGGCCTTGTTGACCGCCACGGCTTCCTGGATCAGCGCCTTGAACGCGGCCGCATCGGGATCGTCGCCCTCGAAGATGTCGATCGCCCGCCGCGTGCCCGCGTCGAGGCTGGCGTTGAACAGCCGCTTCGGGTCGGCCAGCGACGCACCTCGGGCGAAGGTAAGCTTGACCTTGTCGCGGTAGGTTTCCCCGGTGCAGATGATCCCGCCGTCTTCCCAAACCGGCACTCCCAGCGGGTTCGACGGCTTGCGCCATTTTATCGCCTCGACGACCGCGGGATCGGCCTCGCGGATAAGTGCGCGCAGGCGCGTCAGGCAGGTGCCGCGCCAGTCGCCCAGCGATGCGATCTTCGCGTCGATCCCTTCTGAGGCTTCAGCGTTCATGCGGGTTCCTTCCGCGTACGCGCCGCGCGCCCGTTGGCGGTATAGGGCAGCACGAACATGTACAATCCGCTGAACAGCAGCAGGAACAGCGGCGCGAGGGGCGAATAGACGAGCCACATCGGCGGCGTCCCCAGCGCCATGGCGACGAAATTGGCAATGACGGTGACGGTAAAGACGATCGACAGCCACCGATGCGTCTGACGGATGGCCTGGCTCCAGTTCATCATGCTTCCTCCCAATTCAGGACCTTGTTTGCACCATCTTCCAGCCGTTCCCGGACGGATCGCGAAAGCTGGCGTCGACGCTGCCGTACCGTTCGACCGGTTCCTGCGTGAATTCCACCCCTGCGCCGTTCATCCGTTCGTAGGCGCCGCGACAATCGTCGACCGCCAGGACCAGCGGCGGCATCGCGCCCTTGGCCACCACCTCGCGCATCGTTTGCGCCGTGTTCTCGTCGAGCGTCGGCGGCTGCGGTGCGAACAGGCCGAGCTGGAACGACGGCTGATCGGGATGCTGGACCGTCAGCCAGCGATAATCGCCGTTCTTCACGTCGGTGTGGACCCTGAAGCCCAGCTTGCCGACGTAGAACTCCAGCGCTTCGTCCTGATCTCGGACGTACAGGCCGGCCACTCCAACTCCCTGGCTCATGAGCAACTTCCTTCTTCCGCGTTGTCCGGAGCGCCCATATCTCCGGTTGCGCGGCGCCGCTTCTCCGAAACTGCGATTGTGAGGTTCGGCCGCTGCGCCGCGCTGACGAAGCAGTGCGGCACGACCTCGAGCCGGTGAGCGGTGCGGCGTTGCCAGGCGCGCAGTTCGCTAGGACTTTTACCAGTAACGTCGCGGAAAGTGCGCCCGAAGGTGCCGAGGCTGGACCAGCCGGTCTGCAATGCGATTTCGGTAATCGGCAAGTCGCTGTCGCGGAGCAGGGCGGCCGCCTGTTCGATTCGCCGGGTAAGCAGGTACCGGTGCGGCGGCACCCCGAAGGCGTCCTTGAACGATCGCGCGAAATGGGCTTGCGACACGCCGCTTACCCGCGCGAGCCGGGCCACCGGCCAGGCTTCGTGCGAGGCGGCATCCATCCTGTCCTTGGCGCGAAGGAGCCGGCGCAGGAGGAGGGGATCTTGCTTTCTGGCGGTTCGCAAGGACTTGGAGCGGGCCATCGGTCTTCGAAACGTGCCCCAGCTTCGCCGTCGAGTAAACCTGGACACGCCGGGAAGCCCACTCATGCCGTCATGGAACTGCAATTGATCAAAGTCATTTGCTGAATCTGGCGGGCAGGGCATAATGGCCGCGCTGTAAACCGGCCCGGTCGTTTGCCCAGGCCAGAACGCGGACCGCACCAGCGGCCGCCAATAAACAAGAAGGAGTGCGGCTAATGGCCAAGGGAACGCTTACCGCAAAGCTCAAGTCCGCCAGCGAAGAATCGGAATCTCCACCCTCTCCTGCACCGGCGCCCGCGGCTTCGCCCAAGGGTGCCAACCTGCAGGATGTATTCCTCAATCACCTGCGGCGAGAGAAGCTGCCGGTTACCATGTTCCTCGTCAAAGGCGTCAAGCTGCAGGGCATCGTGACCTGGTTCGACAACTTTTCGATCCTGCTCCGGCGCGATGGCCAGTCGCAGCTGGTCTACAAGCATGCGATCTCGACGATCATGCCCGGTCAGCCGGTCGATGCCGGGCAATTCGGCGCGGGCGGCGACAACGGCCGCAAGCAGCGTCTGTTGCAGGACGTGTTCCTCAGCCGGGTGCGCGATGCCGAGGTCCAGGTGACGATGTTCCTCGTGAACGGCGTGATGCTGCAAGGCCGGATCGCCGCCTACGACCTGTTCTGCATGCTGCTCGAGCGCGACGGCTTCGTCCAGCTCGCCTACAAGCATGCGGTGTCGACGATCCAGCCTGCGGCCCCGGTCGACCTGACGAGCGACTGGGACGAGGAAGGCGAATCGATCTGAGCTTCGACGAAGACATTGGCGAAGTCGCGCGCGGTGCGCGCGCCCTGGTGGTGTGTCCCGACATCCGCGGCGCGCGCGCCGGGGTCGACCTGGAAGCGCGGCTCGAGGAGGCGCGGGGGCTTGCCCTGGCGATCGGCCTCGTCGTCGCCGATGCCTTCGTGCTGCCGCTGCGGCAGATCCGCCCGGCGACCTTGTTCGGCGAAGGCCAGATCGAGCGCATCGCCGCCGAGTGCGAGCTCGAAGACGCCGAGCTGGTCATCGTCGACGGCTCGCTGACCGGCATCCAGCAGCGCAACCTCGAGGAAAAGCTCAAGCGCAAGGTCATCGACCGCACCGGGCTGATCCTCGAGATCTTCGGCGAGCGCGCGGCGACCGCCGAAGGGCGGCTGCAGGTCGAGCTGGCGCACCTCGACTACCAGCAGAGCCGCCTGGTGCGCAGCTGGACGCACCTCGAGCGCCAGCGCGGCGGCTTCGGCTTTCTTGGCGGCCCGGGCGAGACCCAGATCGAGGCCGACCGGCGACTGATCCGCGACCGCATGGCGCGCCTGCGCCGCGAGCTCGACCAGGTCCGCCGCACCCGTGCCTTGCACCGCAAGCGCCGCGGGCGGGCGCCGTGGCCGGTGATCGCGCTGGTCGGTTACACCAACGCCGGCAAGTCGACGCTGTTCAACCGCCTGACCGGCGCCGACGTGATGGCCGAGGACCTGCTGTTCGCCACGCTCGACCCGACGATGCGGGCAATCTCGGTGCCGGGAGTCGAGAAGGCGATCCTGTCCGACACCGTAGGCTTCATCTCCGACCTGCCGACCCAGCTCGTCGCCGCCTTCCGCGCGACGCTGGAGGAAGTGACCGAGGCCGACGTGATCCTCCACGTGCGCGACATCGCCAATCCCGACAGCGCGGCGCAGAAGCGGCACGTGCTGCAGGTGCTCGAAGATCTCGACGTTCTCGCAGGGGAGGGCGGAGGCGAATCTCGTGTCCCGATCCTCGAGCTGTGGAACAAGTGGGACCTGCTCGGCGGCGAGCGGCGCGAGGAGCTGGCCGCGCTTGCAAGCCAGGACGTCGACGTGCTGCCGATCTCGGCGGAGACCGGCTTCGGGGTGGCCGAGATGCTCGAACGCGTCGGCCGCCTGCTGACCGAAGGCGCCCGGGTGCACCGGATCACCGTGGCGGCCAGCGACGGCCAGCGGATCGCCTGGCTCCACGCCCACGGCGAAGTGCTCGATGAGCGGGAGGCCGGGGAAGGGGAGAACGGCCCATTGCGCCGCCTCGACGTGCGCCTGACCGACAAGGAATTCGGCCGCTACGCCTCGCTCGATGCTTGACCGCGCCGGGCGCTCGACCGATGCTCGCGGGATGCTGCTGGGCGTCGAAACGGGCTACGAGGCGGAGTTCGACTTTCCGCCGCATCTCACGCCGCCGCCGCGGCCCTACCTCCTCGCCAGCGTGCCGCGCTCGGGCAGCACTTACGTCAGCCATCTGATCTGGCAAACGGGCTGCCTCGGCGCGCCGCTCGAATACTGCAATTTCGAGCCGACCGGCCCGTATGGTCACGCCAGCCAGTCAGTGGTCGAGCAGCAGCGGTTGTGGCGCGCGGCGTTGAGCCGGCGGACGTCGCCCAATGGCGTGTTCGGGCTCAAGGGTTTCCCGGCCCAGTTCGAAGCTCTCGAGCAAGCCAATCCGGGGCTGCTCGCTGAAGTCATGCGAACGGTGTTTTCCTCGCGCGCACAGGCTCGCGTCGTCCTGCTCCATCGCCGCGATCGCACAGCGCATGCGATATCCTACGCCCGTGCGATCCTCTCGGGCATCTGGCGCGCCGAACAGGAGCGCGGGGGCAGGATCGAGCCCGAATATTCGCGAGTCGCCATCGAGCGGGCCGAAAGACTGATCGAAAGCCAGGAGGCTGCCTGGAAAGCGATGTTGACCGATCTCGAGGTCACCCCGCTCGAGCTATGGTACGAAGAGGTTCTCGCGAGCCCGGCGGCGACGCTCGATGCCGTTGCCGGCTACCTCGGCGTCGAGATCGATCCCGCCGCCGCGGTCAAGGTGCCGCCGATCGAGCGCCAGTCGCAGCAGGGCGCGCGCGCCTGGGCCAGGCGCTACACGGCAGGCTAGGGCTCGGCGGCCTTGACGCGCTGCCAGAGCGCTTCCTGCTCATCGAGCGAGAGCGCGGCGAACGCCTTGTGGCCACCGGCAAGCGCCTCCATGGCCCGAAAGCGACGCTCGAACTTGATGTTGGCGGCGCGAAGCGCGTCCTCCGGAGCAATGCCGTAGGCGCGCACCAGGTTGACTGCCGCGAACAGCAAGTCGCCGGCTTCCTCGGCACGCTTGTCTTCGGGCGCCTCAGCCAATTCGTTCACTTCCTCAACGATCTTTTCGGCCGGGCCGGCTGGATCGGGCCAATCGAAGCCCGAGCGCGTCGCCCGGCGTTGTAGCTTCTCGGCCCGGAGCAAGGCAGGAAGCGTCGTCGCGACGCCGTCGAGCGCGCTTTGTGTGCCCTTCAAGGTCCTTTCGGCGGCCTTAAGCGCTTCCCAATCGGGTGACGTTTCGGCCTCGCCGAAAATGTGCGGATGGCGCGCTTCCATCTTGTCGGCGATGGCTCGGGCGACGTCGATGAAAGCGAAGTGGCCTGCTTCCTCGGCCATGCGGGCATGGAACACGACCTGGAACAGAAGATCGCCGAGCTCGCCGCACAAGTCGTCCATGTCGCCACGCTCAATCGCATCGGCGACTTCGTAAGCTTCTTCAATGGTGTACGGCGCGATCGTCGAAAAGGTCTGCGCACGATCCCAGTCGCAGCCGGAAGGGCCGCGGAGGCGGGCCATGATCGAGAGGAGGCGGTCGAGTTGCTCGGACATCTTGGGATGATAATATATATTATGTTAAATAAAAGAGTGGCGCCGGGGATACCATCAGGTCACCGCCCCGAATATCGCCGCGGCCGCCAAGAAGATCGCGCCCCATATCAGCGCGTACACGACCGTCCTTCCTGCGTTCAGTTGCCGCACGCGGAATGCCGAGAACGACAGGACCAGCCAACCGAGTAGCGCGATCACCGAAACCCAGTTGGGCGTCGTCAAAGCGCAATCTCCATTCCGTCATAGCCGACCAGCACGTTGTCCGGCGTCTCGGCCGACAGGGTGGCATAATCCATGCTCTTGTCGAGATGCGTCAGCACCGTGAGCCCGGCACCGGTGCGCTTACCGAAGTCGAGCGCCATTTCCAGGCTGGCATGCGTCGGGTGGAATTCACGGCGCAGGCAGTCGGTTACGAGGACGTCGACTCCGCCGAAAAGTTCGATCATCTCGCCAGAAATCTCATTGAAATCGGTCGCATAGCCGACGCTCTTGCCGTCGGCATCGAAGCGGAAGCCGGTGCTTGATATCGGCCCATGGGGCATTTCGCAGCTCTTGATGCCGAAGCCGGCGGCAATCTTCACCGTGCCCAGCGGCTGCAGGTCGACAATCGTGGGATAGCCGTATTGCCCAGCGAAGACGTAGCTGAAGCGCTGTTTGAGCCGGCGGACCGTGAATTCGGAGGCGAAGCCCGGAATGGCGCCGCCCCGACCGAAGCGCATCGGGCGCAAGTCGTCGATCCCGTGGCAGTGATCGGCGTGGTCGTGGGTCCACACGACCGCGTCGACCGCCTCGATACCCGCGGCCAGCAGTTGGCTCCGCAAATCCGTCGAGGTGTCGACCAGGATCCGCGCTCCGGCGGCGCTCTCGACGACGATCGAGACCCGCGAGCGGCGGTTTCTCGGCTCGTTCGGATCGCATTCGCCCCAGTCGTTGCCGATCCGGGGGACACCGGTCGACGTTCCCGACCCGAGAACGATCAACTTCACGTGCGCGCTTTCTTGAACAGCCCGAAGAAGTTGCGCGTGGTATTTTCGGCCAGTGTCTCAACGCTTTCACCTCGCAAACCGGCAACGAATCGAGCCGTGTCGGCGACGTAAGCGGGCTCGCACGGCCGCCCCCGATGCGGAACCGGGGCGAGGAACGGGCTGTCGGTTTCGACCAGCAGGCGATCGGCCGGAATTTCCGGCGCGAAGTCCTGCAGTTCCCTGGCGTTCTTGAAGGTCACGATACCGGAAAGCGAGATGGTCAGCCCGAGTTCCAACACGCGTCGACCGAAGGCTGCCGTGGCAGTGAAACAGTGGATCAGCGCCGGGAACGCGCCCTTCCCCAACTCGTCCTCGAGGATCGCGACGGTGTCGTCCTCGGCGTCGCGCGTATGAATGACCAGCGGCAGGCGGGTCTGCCGCGAAACCGCGATGTGCGTGCGGAACAGCGCTTGCTGCACCTGACGGTCCGATTTGTCGTAATAGTAATCCAGCCCCGTCTCGCCGAGGGCGATCACCTTAGGGTGCGTCGAGGCATCGAGCAGCGCGGCTTCCCCGAGATCGGCGTGCTGGTCGGCCTCGTGCGGGTGGATTCCGATGCTCGCCCAGACGTCGGGCTCGCGCTCGGCCGTTCCGACCACGCGCTCCCATTCGCTGCGGCGGGTCGATATGTTGAGGAAGCCACGGATTCCCGCTGCCCGCGCGCGTTCGAGCACGCCTGCCTGGTCCTCGGCGAGGCCTTCGTATTCGAGGTGGCAGTGACTGTCGATCAGCCTCACGCCGGTTCGCTTTCCGGCAGTTCCACCCGCGGGAACAGGCCTTGCGGCTTGTCGATCCGGAAGCCGCTCTCGGCCAGCGGCGAGTACCAGTGCGACCAAGTCCCCTCGATGGTGCGCAAGTCGGGCGCCAGGCCCATTGCGTCGAGCAGCCGGGCCATCGAGCGCGGCATCACCGGCGAGACCGCCACCGCCAGCTGGGCGATGGCGATGTAAAGCGTCGCCAGGACCGTTTGCATGCGCTCGGGATCGGTCTTGCGCAGCGCCCACGGTGCCGCTTCGTCGATATAGGCGTTGCAGGCGTAGACCGCGCCCATCCAGCTTTCGAGCGCCTGGGCGAAGGCAAGCTTGTCGTAAGCCGCGGGCATGTCCTGCCGCGTGACCTTGTCGAGCAACGCGAACAGTGCGTCGTCGGCGTCGGTGTGCCCGAAGATCGGCGGGAGGCGCCCGTCGCAGTTCTTGTGGATCAGCGACAGCGTCCGCTGCGCCAGGTTGCCGAAGCTGTTGGCGAGCTCGGAATTCGACCGGTTGGCAATGGCCTCGGCGGAATAGCTGCCATCCTGGCCGAAGGTGAACTCGCGCAGCAGGAAATAGCGCAGCGCGTCGACGCCGAAGGTGTCGGCCAGCTCGTTGGGATCGGTCACGTTGCCGAGCGATTTCGATTCCTTCTGCCCGCGGTTGAGCAGGAAGCCGTGGGCGAAGACCTCTTTCGGCAGCGCGATTTCCGCGCTCATCAGGAAGGCTGGCCAGTAGACCGCGTGGAAACGAACGATGTCCTTGCCGATCAGATGCACCGAAGCTGGCCAGAACTTGCGGAAGTCCGCGGTATCGTCGGGATAACCGACGCCCGTGAGGTAGTTGGTCAGCGCATCGACCCAGACGTACATCACATGGCGCTCGGCGCCGGGCACTTTCACCCCCCAGTCGAAGCTCGTCCGGCTGATCGACAGGTCACGCAATCCGCCTTCGACGAAGCTGCGCACCTCATTCATCCGCGTCGCCGGGCGGACGAACTCGGGGTTGTCGCGATAGAGCGCGAGCAGCGGCTCCTGGTACTTGGACAGGCGGAAGAACCAGCTTTCCTCGACCGTCCACTCGACCGGGGTGCCCTGGGGCGAGAGCTTCTCGGCCCCCTCCCCCGCCACCAGTTCGCTCTCGTCATAATACGCTTCGTCGCGAACCGAGTACCAGCCTTCGTAGCGGTCGAGGTAGAGATCGCCGTTGGCCTCCATCGCTTGCCAAATCGCCTGGCTCGCGCGGTGGTGCTCGTCCTCGGTGGTGCGGAAGAAGCGGTCATACGAGATATCAAGACGGTCGAACAACACTTGGAAATAGCCCGACATTTCGTCGGCCAATTGCCGCGGCGTAACGCCCAGATCGCGGGCCTTCTGGGCCATCTTGAGCCCGTGCTCGTCGGTCCCGGTCTGGAAGCGCACCTCACGCCCCCGCAGTCGCTGGAAGCGCGCGGCGACGTCGGCGGCGATGGTCTCGTAGGCATGGCCGATGTGCGGCTTGCCGTTCGGGTAATGGATCGCGGTGGTGATGTAGTAGGGGTCAGCCATGGACCCGCTCACTAGGAGCGGCCAGCGCGGCGAGCAAGCTGCCGATCTCCATCACCAAAAGTCCAGGGTCGTAATTGTAGGTCGGCGCCTGCGCCGCGAGGCGGCTGAGCTCTGCGTGGGCGTCGGCAAGCGCGGGAATGTCGCGGTTGGCGACCGTGCGCATCTCCTCGGTGACGACCGACCGCGCCAGGTCTATCGCCGCGAGCTGGCGCTGGCGATCGGGCCGCGCGCCGATCGCCTCGGCGAGCTTGCCGCGCCGCGCGAAATCCGGGTCGCCCGAGCGAACGAGCTGCTGCATCAGCTTGTGCAACTCGCCAAGCCCGAGGCCGACGAACTCGAGCGCGACGCCCGGCGAGCCGGCCGAAGCCGCCATGGCCGCCGCGCGGGTCGCCTGGTCCGCCTCGGGCGCCTCACGCCGAAGAATCGCGTCGATCTCCTCGTCGGGTACCGGCGGGAAACGCAGCACCCGGCAACGCGAGCGGATCGTCGGCAACAAACGCCCGATACGGTGGGCGACGAGCACAAAGAACGTCCCGTGCGGCGGCTCCTCGAGGCTCTTGAGCAGGGCGTTCGAGGCGCTCGGCTCGAGATCGTCCGCCGGATCGACAATCACCACACGCCGCTCTCCGAGTGTCGGGCGGGTGGTCAGCCGCCGCTGCATCGCGCGGATCTCGTCGACCGGGATATTGCGCTTGGTCTCGTAAGGCTTGCCCTCGGCGCGCTTGTCGGCTTCCTTGTCGTCCTTCGGCGGATGTGTGAGGACGATGACGTCGGGATGATCGTCCATCGCCGGCCCGCCGACCAGCTCGCGCGCCGCTTGCAGCGCGAACGCTGCCTTGCCGACGCCCCGGCGCCCGGTGAGGATCCACGCATGGTGCATCCGCTCGCCGCCGAGCGCCGCGCGCCATTCGCGCCACGGCTCTTCGTGACCGGCGAAGCTCATGGCTTGCCCGGAAGGAGCGGCGCGACCGCTTCGAGAATTGCCTGGTGAGTCGCCTCGGCGGGGCCGCTGCCGTCGATCCGGGCGAAGCGGGCCGGCTCGGCATCGGCAAAGCGCCGGAATGCCTGGGCGACCCGCGCGTGGAACTCGGCTTCTCGTCCGCCGATGCGATCGCTTTCGCCGCCGTCTCGGCGTGAGAGCCGCGCTGCGATCTCGTCGGACGACGCCTCGAGAAGGATCGTCAGGTCCGGCAGCAGGCCTCCCGAGCCGACGCGGTGCAGCGCGAGGATGGCATCGTCGGGCAAGCCCCCTCCCCCGCCCTGATAAGCGCGGGTGGAATCGATGAAACGGTCGCAAATCACCCAGGCGCCGCGGTCGAGCGCGGGGCGGATCAGCCGCGCGACATGGTCGGAGCGGGCCGCCGCGAACAGCAGCGCCTCGGCCTCGGGGTCCCACCCTGGTCCCTTGGGATCGAGCAACAGCTCACGGATAGCCTCGCCGCCTGCGGTACCGCCGGGCTCGCGCGTCAGGACCACTTCCAGCCCGCGCTCGCGCAGCGCCTCGGCTAGCAGGCGCGCCTGGGTCGACTTGCCGGCACCCTCACCGCCCTCCAAAGCGATAAATCGCCCCACGCTCACCGCAACAGGCTCGCGACGCCGTTGCGCAGCCGCTGCCAGGCGTTGGCCTTGCCGACATTGGCGCCGGCTATCAGCGGCACGTCGTGCGGCTCCTGACCGGCGATGGCGATGCGCAGGGTGGCGACTTCGTCGCCCTGGCGAATCGGCGCTTCGATCGGGCCGCGATAGCGCAAGCGCAGCTGGGCGCCGGCGTCCTGCCCGAGGGGCAGGTTGGCAAACACTGGCGCTTCCGTGAACAGCGTCACGCTCGTTGCCGAGCCATCCTGGACCATCGCCTCGCCGACCAGGGTGCCCTTCGGCAGCAGCTCGCGGCTGGCGAAGTGCTCAAAACCCCATTCGATGAGCTGTCGCGAAGATTTGTTGCGAATCGCCGGCGAGGGCGCACCGGCGATCACCATCGCCAGGCGCCGTCCGCCGCGTTCGGCCGAGCCGAGGAAGTTGTAGCCCGCCTGCTCGGTGTAGCCGGTCTTGATGCCGTCGGCCCCGGGAACAATGCCGGTGATCGGGTCGTGATTGTTCTGGGTAATCCCGTGATACCGCATCCCGTGATGCCCGATGAACCGCTTGTAGAGACCGGGGAAACGGGTGGTGAGCACTTCGGCCAAACGGATCAGGTCGCGTGCGCTGGTGTAAGTGCGCCCTTCGTCCATGTAGCCGTTGGGCAGGCCGAAGTGGCTGTCGTGCATGCCGAGCCGGGCGGCGTTCTGGTTCATCAGCGCGATCCAGTTGTCCACCGATCCCGCCGCGGCCTTGGCCAGCGCCACCGCGCCGTCATTGGCCGAAACGGTCGTCACTCCGAGCAGCAGCTCGCCGACGGTCAGCTGGTCGCCTTCCTTGAGGAACAGCGTCGAGCCTTCGCCGCCCCATTCGTCGGCGACTTCCTTGTCGATCGTCACCACCCGGTCGAGCGAGAGCTTGCCGCGATCGATCAAGTCGAACGCGGTATAGACGCTCATAACCTTGGTGACCGAGGCCGGGACGAAGCGCCGGTCGGGCTCGCGGGCGAACAGGGTCTGCCCGGTCGAAAGATCGACCAGCAGTGCAACCGGGATTTCCGGGTCGACGGGCGAGCTGTCCGCGGCGTCGCTTTCGACAGGCGACGGCGCGGCGGCCGAGCCGACCGAGGCCAGCACCGCGAGGCACGCTACAATCGTCAAGATCGGTTTCAAGCCAGCTCCTGCCGCCGAGGCGGCAAGATGCCGCGCGGGTTATCCGTTGGTCGAGATTCGCGCGTCGCTATAACCCGCCGCCCGCACCTTTGCGAGCGAGGCTTCGGCCTGTGCACGGCTTGCGAACGGGCCGGTGCGGACGCGGAAATACCGCCCCGCTTGGCTGACGGAGCCCCCGATTGTACCGGCGACTTTTTGAGCACGCTCGAGCGTGCTCATGGTTGCGGCCTGGACCACGTAGGCGCTGGTGACGGGTGGCGCTTTGGACGCCGGCGCCGCAGTGACGCTGGCACGCGACGGCTCTTCAAGGCGAGCGACCACGACCGGCGCGGCAACTGGCGCGACACCGAACTCCTTCCCGTGGACAGCCAGCGGAGGAAGCGGCGGCACGCTGGGTGGGACCTTGTGACCGGGAGACGACACCTTCGGCGAAGCGGCAATCGTCTGGAGGTGCGGCTGCTGGCTTGGTGTGCCGACAGGTAAGCTTGTTGCCGCAACGGTGACCGGGGCTGCTGACCTCGGTGTGAGCGCGACCGAGCTTGCGCCCGAAAGCTTTCGCTTGAGCACGGCCACCAGCGATGCGGGCGTGTCCATTCGCGGAGGTGCAAGGCGTCCGGCGCGGAGGGCAGCGCGTTCCTCCTCGGGCGGATTGACGCGGCGAACACGAACTGGCTCACCGGCCGAAACGCCAAGTTGCACGAACGCGGTAGGTGAGAGCGCGACGAGGGCATCCCCGTCCATTGGTCCGCGCCGCGTCAACCGGACGAGGATCGTCTTGCCGCTGGTGAGCGAGGTCACCTCGACGTAGCTCGGCAAGGGTAGCGTGTGGTGCGAACCGGTCACGCCGCTGCCGCTGTCCGCCACGGCATAGCCGACCTCGTCATAGTTCATGACATCGGCCGGGGCGTAGCGGCTTGCCCCAATCCTGTACGGATCGCCGATTACCATTGGATAATCAGCCGCCGGTCCGTTGGCGACGATCGCCGTTCCTGCGCCCGAAGCGGACGCCAATTCCTCATGCGATCCACATCCCGCCAGCGCGGCAGCGAGGATCAGGCCCGGCGCGTAGCGGCGGGCGAATGTCTCAACGGGCGATCTCATCTGCAAGCAACCCCACACTCATCGCGTAGTAGTTCGAGCAGTTGTATTCGAGGATAACCCTATAATTCTGCGTTAAAAGATAGGCCGGAGCCGACGGACCGTCAGGCTCGAACAGCGAGGCCATCACGCTGTCGCCGATCGTCGCTTGCGGGATGACGCCGAGCGCGCGCCATTCGCGCACCGTCTTCCACTTGCTGTGGCGGACGTGGACCCGCGGGCAATTCGGCGGTCGCAACGGGTTCTGCAACGCGGCCCGGTCGAGGCTTGCCGGAACGGAGGCGCGCACGCCCCACGGTTGGCCCTGGCGCCATCCCGCGTCGCGGAAGTAGTTGGCGATCGAGTAGAGTGTGTCGGCCCGGCTGTCCCAGATGTTGCGCAGGCCATCGCCGTCGGCATCGACCGCAAGGCGCAAGTAGATGCTTGGCAGGAACTGCGGGTTGCCGAACGCCCCGGCCCAGCTGCCGACGAGACGCGAGCGCGGGACGCCTTGCTGGACCATCTTCATAAGGTCGATCAGCTCAGTCTCGAACAGCGCGCGGCGGCGGCCTTCCCAGGCGAGCGTGGCGAGCGCCTGGGCGAGATCGAAGTTGCCCTGCACCGCGCCGTAGCTCGTCTCGTGGCCCCAGATCGCGAGAACGATTGGCGCCGGGACGCCGTAGCGCTGCTGGACTTGCACAGCGAGCGGGCCGAGCTGCTGGTAGACGCGTCGCCCCCCGGCCACGCGCGCCGAGGTGTTGTGGCTCGAGAGATACGGCGCGAGTGGCGGGAATCCGGCTCCGTTGGGCGAAGTGGTGTTGTCGCGGTCGAGCGCGATCACCCGCTGGTTAGGCTGCAAGCCCGCGAGGACCGTATTGATCGCCGGCTCCCTGACGCCCTGCGCGCGCGCCTTGGCGGCGACCAGCTGCATGTAGGCGTCGAATGAGAGGTCCTGAGAACTTACCGCCGAAGGCGCGAACGCCAGGCTGGCGAGGACCGCGAAAGCGATCAGGCGGAGGCGGAATGGCATGTCGCCATCCTTGCACGCTTCGCCGCACCTGGGAATGCCTGGCCCGCCGCCTTGCGACGAGCCGATGCCGTGTCGCGGTTAGCCTTTGATATCCGGGTGCATTCCGGGGTTCTTCTTGAGCATGTCGGCGAACGAACCGAAGCCGCAGTTCTCGTCCTTGCCGCAGTTGGTGACGGTGTGGATGAAGCGGATCTTGCCGTTCTCGATGCGGAACAGGTGACTGTCGGCGCGCTTGTTCGGGCCCATCTTGAGGAACACGTCGACCGCGCCGATAGTCGGATCGATCACGTACGAACGCTCGGCCATATCGATGTTTTCGGGAACGCCGACGTTGCAGCTGTCCTGCGGGGTGCCCTTGGCGGTGTAGGCACTGCCTTCGAGGCGGGCGCACGGAGTGCCCCATGGCACCTGGACCGACTTGTCCTTGAAGTAGTTCAGGTAAGCGTCCGCCGCGGCCTGGAGCTGCTCGGGCGTGGCGCGCTTGTCGGCCGGGATCTCCGACCAGTCCTCATGCTGCGCGTACTTGAGCGTATACGCGGCGTCGAACAGCCAATCGTCCTTGTCGGTATCGATCACGTTGAAATTCGAACCGTTGCCCCCGAACCCATTGAACTGGACGGCGATGACGTGGGGATGGTCGCCGTCGGGGGCGATCATCTCGAGGAAGACCTTGCACTGCTTCTCGTCGAGCAGCGCGCGATGCCAGGCAATCTTGAGCTCGGTCGAGAGGACGCCCTGCGACATCGTCGAGAGTTCGCCATTCTCGTTGTAGACCACCCAGTTGCCCATCGGGATACGCAGCGGCAGGCCTTCCTGCTGCGCCTGGACGTACTTGTCGGCCAGCGACTGCAGGGTCGCGCGATCGCACGGGCCGCCACCGAATTGCGCTGCTGCCGGGCTCGAGATCGCCAGCGTCACTGCGCCGCCGAGCATTCCGGCCAAAAGCCTCTTCGTCACTTCACTCTCCTCCTTGAGCCTTCGGCGTCAGCGCATGGTCGTAACGAACCTTGCCGCCTTCGATGCGCAGCACATGGCCGACGGCCGGCCCTTCCGCCGTTCCCGCATGGCCACGCACCGCGACCGCACCCTTGGTCTCGTCGACAGTCAGTTCGGGCTCGGCGAGTTTGGGGCCGGGAAGCCCGGCGAGATAGGCGTTCGCGGCCGCCATCAGGGCCTCGCGCGTGTCGCGCTTGTCGGCCGGGATCGTGCCCCAATCTTCCTTGCCCGCGCCGGCGGCCGCCGCCTGGGCATCGAACCCGGGATCGCCCGCCTGGGTGACCACGCTGTTGATCTGCCCGAGCCCGTTGAAACTCCACGCCAGCGCGGTTCCCACTACGTAAGGCTTGGGTGTCAGGATCACCCCCTGCACGAACACGCGGCAGGCGCCGGGATCGACCAGGTCGACATGCCAGGCGAAGTCGGCCGCCTGGCCGATCAGCCCGGTGGTCGTCGAGACCAGGCCATAGTTCTCGCGATAATCGACCCACTCGCCGACCGGCAGCGCGAAGACCGAACCGTCATGCTGCGCCTTGACGTAGCGATTGGCGACGTCCTGCAGCGTTTCGCGCGAACATTGCCCCTGCGCCGAAGCCGGAGCGGCCAGCGCAACCGCCACGATCCCGGCAAGGCCCAGCGCGCCGCCTTTCACGATCCCTTGCATCATCCCAATTCCCTCTCCACCGCCCTCCGGCGGCCTCTTTGATTTTGTCTAAATGATCGGAGCGCCGGAGTCACGCCCGCTGCGGCGAAATGCGCGCGCTGTTTCAGTGACAAATGAGCGATTCGCCGCTAGCCGATCTATCCGGCGCGGATGGGTGGCCGAGTGGTTTAAGGCAGCGGTCTTGAAAACCGCCGTAGGTGCAAGTCTACCGTGGGTTCGAATCCCACCCCATCCGCCAGTAATTTGGAGGAAGCGGGGCAACTTCATGCGCACGCCGTCGACCATCGCCTTGCGCATTGGGCGAAAGTTGCGGCACCTGCTTCGCGGCGCCCAGGCGCGGCTCCGCCGGCTTTCGGCTCCGCGGCAGATGCAGCAGTACGACAAGCTTCATCTCGGCTGCGGCCCGCGCCACCTGGAGGGATGGGCCAACGTCGATATCTCCCCCGCAGCCCAAATCGTTTGGGATCTGCGCAAGCCGCTGCCGGTGTCGAGCGTCAGCCGGGTCTACAGCGAGCATTTTATCGAACATATCGGCCGCGAGGATGCCGTCCGCCTGCTGGCGAACGTGCGGCGGGTGCTGACGGACGAGGGTGTCGTGCGCATTTCGACCCCCGATCTCGCCGCCCTCGTGGAGGATTACCGCGCCGGGATACTGGCCGACATGCCCGAGGATGGCTGGCAGCCGCAAACGCTGTGCCAGATGCTCAACGAGGGGATGCGCGAATGGGGTCACGTATTTCTCTATGACGAGCCCGAGCTGCGCGGCGTCCTCGCCGAAGCGGGCTTCAGGCGGATCGAGCGGGTGCGCCACGGCGAGAGCGCGCACGCCGAGTTGCGCAATCTCGAAAGCCGCCCCGATCTGGACGACCTGATCCTCGAAGCGCGGCCCTAGGAGAGCTGCTCTTCCTCTTCGGGAATGACGACGGCCTTCTGGCACGGCATCGTGCGATTCCAGCTCGACAGCCGGGAATGGCGCGAGGGCGCGGTGCGCCGGCGATGGACGAGGCTGGGGTTCGTGCTCTTGTCGAACAGCGCATCGCAGTCGTCGATTTCGTATTCCATCGCCTCGCTCCTCACCCCCGGAACGGCGCCGGAAGGGGCGGGTTCCCCGTGCAGGGAGCGAATGCGGCGAACGGTTTGGCGCTAGATGTGCAGCGCCCTCCCGTAAGCGCCGAGGACGGACTCGTGCATCGATTCCGAGATCGTCGGGTGCGGGAAGATCGAGTTCATCAACTCGGCCTCGGTGGTCTCGAGCGTCTTGCCGACCACGAAGCCCTGGATCATCTCGGTGACCTCGGCTCCGATCATGTGCGCGCCGAGCAATTCCCCGGTCTTGGCGTCGAACACCGTCTTCACGAACCCTTCCGCCTCGCCGAGCGCGATCGCCTTGCCGTTGCCGATGAACGGGAAGGTGCCGGCCTTGACCGTGTAGCCCGCTTCCTTGGCCTTGGCCGCGGTCAGCCCGACGCTGGCTATCTGCGGCCGGCAATACGTGCAGCCCGGGATATTGTTGCGGTCGAGCGGGTGCGGGTGAACATCCTTGTTGCCGAGTTCCTGAGCGATCGCCTCGACCGTGGTGACCCCCTCGTGGCTCGCCTTGTGCGCCAGCCAGGGGCCGGGAACGCAATCGCCGATCGCCCACAGGCCCTTCACGCCGGTGCGCCCGTAGGGATCGATCTGGATGAACCCGCGGTCGAGCTTCACGCCGAGCTTTTCGAGGCCGATGTTCTCGGTGTTAGGGACGATGCCGACGGCGACGATGACGTGGCTGAACTCGGCGCTTTCGACCTTGCCGTCCTTGGCCTTGATCTTCGCGCTGACACCGCTGGCGCCGACCTTGAGCTCCTCGACCCCGGCGCCGGTCTTGATGGTCATGCCCTGCTTGGCCAGCGCCTTCTCGAGGAACGCCGAGACGTCGGCATCCTCGACCGGCACCACCCGGTCGAGCATCTCGACCACGGTTACTTCGGCGCCCATGTCACTGTAGAAACTGGCGAACTCGATCCCGATCGCGCCCGAGCCGATCACCAGCAGCTTGGTCGGCATTTCCGGCGGGGTCATCGCGTGGCGATAAGTCCATACGCGCTTGCCGTCGGCCGGGGCGAACGGCAGATCGCGCGCCCGCGCGCCGGTGGCGACGATCACGTGCCTGGCGGTGAGCTTCTCCTCGCCCTTGTCGCCCTTGACCGTCAGGCTGGTCGGCCCGGTCAGCGTGCCGGTGCCCATGTGAACGGCGATCTTGTTCTTCTTCATCAGGTGCGTGACGCCGGCATTCAATTGCTTCGCTACGCCCCGGCTGCGCTTCACGACAGCCTCAAGATCGGCCTCTATCCCCTTGGCAACCAGGCCATAATCCTTGGCGTGCTGCATGTAGTGGAAGATCTCGGCCGAGCGCAGGAGGGCCTTGGTCGGGATGCAGCCCCAGTTGAGGCAGATACCGCCCAGCAACTCGCGCTCGACGATCGCCGTCTTCAGCCCCAGCTGCGCCGCGCGGATTGCCGCGACGTATCCGCCGGGGCCCGATCCGAGGACGATGACGTCGTACTGCTCAGCCACGAATTGCTCCTACTGCTCGATCACGCGTGGACGCTTGTCGGCATCAACCGCGACAAACGTGAACACCGCTTCTGTCACCTTGACCGCCTCTTCCTCGTGCCGATGACGTCGCCAGGCTTCGACGGCGATCTTCATGCTGGTGCGCCCGATGGTGAGAATTTCGCAGTAGACGGAAACCTCGTCGCCCACCGATACTGGGTAGTGGAATTGCATCCCGTCCATTGCCACCGTGACGGCCCGGCCTTTTGTCCGCCGCGCGGCTACCAGACCGGCGCCCGAGTCCATCAGGCTCATCAGCCAGCCGCCGAAGATATCGCCATAGGCGTTGGCGTCGGCAGGCATCGCGGTGACGCGAATGGCGGGATCGCGGCGTTCGCTCATGCCGCGGGCCTCAAGCCACCAGTCCGAGCGGCTTCTCGCACAGCTCCTTGAACACCTTCATCAGCTGCGCGCCGTCGGCGCCGTCGATGGCGCGGTGGTCGAAGCTGCCGGTGGCGCTCATCACCGTGGCGACCGAGAGCGCGCCGTCGACCACATAGGGCCGTTTCTCGCCCGCGCCGATGGCCATGATCATCGCTTGCGGCGGGTTGATCACCGCTTCGAACTGCTTGATCCCGAACATGCCCATGTTGGAGAGGCTGGCGGTGCCGCCCTGGTATTCGTGCGGCTGCAGCTTGTGGTCGCGGGCGCGCTCGGCGAGGTCCTTCATCTCGGCGGAGATCTGCGAGACGGTCTTGTTGCCGGCATCGACCACGATCGGCGTGATCAGCCCGCCGGGGATCGACACCGCGACCGAGATGTCGGCGCGGCTGAACTTCAGCAGGTTGTCGCCGGCGAACTGGACATTGCACACCGGCACCGCGAGCAGCGCCTTGGCGAGCGCCTTGATCAGCAGATCGTTGACCGAGACCTTCACGCCCTGGCTGGCGAGCGCGTCGTTTATCTCGGCGCGCAGCTTGAGCAGCTTGTCGAGGTTGATATCGACCGTGAGGTAGATGTGCGGAATCGTCTGCTTCGACTCGGTGAGCCGGCGGGCGATGGTCTTGCGCATCCCCGAGAGCTTCTCGACCTCGTGCGGGATTTCGCCGGGCTGCGCGGCCGCGGGAGCTGCGGCCAGAGCGGCACCAGCACCGGGCTTGGCGCCCTCGACGTCGGCCTTGACGATGCGGCCGTGCGGCCCGCTACCCTGCATGCCGGCGAGGCTGATGCCCCTCTCGGCGGCGATGCGCTTGGCCAGCGGTGAGGCGATCACTCGGTCCCCCGTGGGGGCCGGTGCGCTTGGGGCCGGGGCCGGAGCCGGCGCGGGCGCAGCAGCGGGAGCGGGGGTCGGCGCGGGCGCCTGTGCGGACGGTGCGGGAGCGGGAGCCGGGGCTGGTGCTTCACCGCCACTAGCCATCTTCACGCTCTTCGGGTCCTCGCCTTCCTCGGCCAGCGTGGCGATCACGGTGCCGACCTTCACGCCCTCGGTGCCCTCGGCGACCGAAATGTCGGCGATGGTACCTTCGTCGACCGCTTCGAACTCCATCGTCGCCTTGTCGGTCTCGATCTCGGCCATGATGTCGCCCGCCGAAACCTTGTCGCCCACTTTCACCAGCCACTTGGCGAGCGTGCCCTCCTCCATCGTCGGCGAAAGGGCGGGCATCTTGATGGCGATCGACATGGGCGCGAGCGTGTCCTGTCAGGCGTTGAAATGTGCCACGCGTCTCTGACGAATAAGCGCCTTTGGGGCAAGGTTCTTGCGCCCCGGAGGCTTTCATCGGATATCATCGGGCGGGGGACCCGAACGATGCGCGTCTATCTGGTGGTGACCGACGAGACCGAGGAAGCGAGCCTGGCGCTGCGCTTCGCCGCCCGGCGCGCTGCCGACACCGGCGGCTCGGTGCATATTCTCGCGCTGGTCCAGCGGCAGGCGTTCAACGCCTTCGGCGGTGTGCAGGCGACGATGGAAGAGGAAGCGCGCGACCGTGCCGAGGTCATGGCGACCAGTGCCGCCGGCGCCCTGTTCTCCGAAAGCGGCACGATGCCGCAGATCACCGTCAAGGTCGGTGACGGACAGACGACGATCAAAGAATACCTCGCCGAGCATCCCGAGGTGGCCGCGCTCGTTCTTGGCGCCGCGGCCGAGGGCAGCCCGGGGCCGTTGGTGACGCACTTCTCGGCCATCGCCGGAAGCCTGCCCTGCCCGCTGTTCATCGTTCCGGGCGGATTGAGCGAAGAGCAGATCGACGCGGTGAGCTGATCCTTCCCGTCGTCCCGGGGAGGATTTACTTCCGCCGCCCTCGCCCCTGGTGGCGGATGTTGCCCGGCCGACCGCGCGGACCCTGGGCGTGTTTCGGGCGGCTTCGCTCCTTGGGTGCGACGCGGTCGCCGCGCTTTTCGATTCGCTGGCCGCCGCCTTCGACCGGCTCGAACTTGAGCGCTCCCGTCAGCGGGTTGGCTTCGCCGAGGCGCAGCTTGAGCGTGTCCCCTAGGCCGAAGCGCTCGCCGGTCTTCTCGCCGACCAGCGCCCGGGCGCCTTCGTCGTAGCGGAAGTAGTCCTGGCCGAGCGTCGAGACCGGCACCAGGCCGTCGCCGCCAAGACCGACGATGGTGGCGAAGAAGCCGAAGCTCTGCACCCCGGTGATGCGGGTGTCGAACACCTCGCCGACACGGGCCGAGAGCCAGGCGGCGACGTAGCGGTCGATGGTGTCGCGCTCGGCCTCCATCGCTCGCCGCTCGGTCCGGCTGATCGCTTCGGTGACCTTTTCGAGGTCGACGCGATCCTGTTCGGCGAGGCCGGTCAAAGGCGGCAAGTCCGTCGCGGGCTTGGGCTGCTCGAGATGGAACGAATCGACCAGCGCGCGGTGGACCAGCAAGTCGGCATAGCGGCGGATCGGGCTGGTGAAGTGCGCGTAACTGCCCAGCGCGAGGCCGAAGTGCCCGGCGTTCTGCGGACCGTAATAGGCTTGCGTCTGGCTCCGCAGCACCGCCTCCATGACCAGCGCCTTTTCGGCGTCGTCGGCGATGTCCTTGATCATGCGGTTGAACAGCCCCGGCGTGATCACCTGGCCGAGTGCGAGGTTCTTGCCGATGGATTTGAAGTAGTCCTTGAGCGCGACCAGCTTCTCGCGCGTCGGCGGCTCGTGAATGCGGTAGACGACCGGATGGGCCTTGCTTTCGAGCGCTTTGGCCGCGGCGACGTTGGCGGCGATCATGAAGTCCTCGACCACGCGGTGTGCGTCGAGCCGCTCACGCAACGCGATTTCGGCGATCTTGCCGTGCTCGTCGAGTACGACGCGGCGCTCGGGCAGCTCGAGCTCGAGCGGGTCGCGCGCCTCGCGGGCGGCGTTCAGCAGCTTCCACGCGGCCCACAGGTTGCGCAGCTGCGGTTCTTCGCCCGCGCCGTCGAAGCGCGCCTGCGCGTCCTCATAGGCGATGACCTCGGCGATGCGGACCAGCGCGCGGGCGAAACGGTAGGAGGTGATCCGGCCCTGCGCGTCGATCGCCAGGTGGCAGGCCATCGCCGCGCGGTCGGCGCCTACCTTGAGCGAGCAGACGTCGGCGCTGAGCACCTCGGGCAGCATCGGCACGACGCGGTCGGGGAAATAGACCGAGTTGCCGCGCTTGCGCGCCTCACGGTCGACCTGCCCGCCGGGGCGGACGTAGAAGCTGACGTCGGCGATGGCGACCACCGCCTTGAAACCGCCCTCGCCGTCGGGCTCGGCCCAGATGGCGTCGTCGTGGTCGCGCGCGTCGGCGGGATCGATCGCCACGATGGGCAGGTGCCGCAAGTCCTCGCGCTTGTCCTCGCTCAGCGGCAGTTTCGCTGCGAGTTGCGCTTCGGCCAGCGTTGCCTCGGCAAAGACGTCGGGGATGCCGTATTTGTGAATCGCGATGAGGCTGAACGAACGCGGGGCAAGCGGGTCGCCGAGCACTTCGAGCACCCTAACCCCGCCGCGCTGCGACTTGCCGACCGGTTCGGCGAGCACGAGCATGCCCTTCTCCGCGGCGCCGACGTCCGACACCGGGAAGGAATTGCGCACACGCTTGTCTACGGGGGCGAGCCAGGGTTTGCCCGCGCCGTCGAGCTCGATCACCCCCAGCATCGCCTCGGCGGTAGCAGGCAGCTTCTTGATCGGATGAGCGCGCCAGCCCTTGCCGGCTTCTTCGGTGCGCGCGAGCACACGGTCGCCCTTGCGCAGCGCCCCGCCCTTCTTGCTCTCGACAATCCGCACCCGCGGCGGCGCCATGCCGTCATCGGGTTGCCAGGCGTCGGGCACGGCGAGCGGATAGCCTTCTTCGGTATCGACCACGCGCAGCACCGTGACCTTGGGCAGCCCGCCCATCCGGTGATAGGCGCTCTTGCGGCCGTCGATCAGCCCTTCCTCGGCCATGTCGCCGAGCAGCTTCTTGAGGGCGATCTTCTCCTGCCCCTTGAGCCCGAAGGCGCGCGCGATCTCGCGCTTGCCGGCGGGGCCGTCGGCTGTGCGGATGAATTCGAGGACCTGCTCCGCTGAGGGCAGGCCATGTTGCTTCTTCATCGCCGCCATGTGGCGACTGCCGAGGCGCGGCACAACCTCAATAGGCGCGCGCGACCAGAATCCGCTCGACCGCCGCTTCGCCGGTGAACAGGCACTTGCCGTCCGCTGGCGCGGCGTTGGCCGGCACGTTGCGGAAGGTCAGCTTGAGCGCCTTCAACTGCTCGACGACCTTGTCGAGCGCCGCGCCCTCGGGCCGCGACCACTGCACTTCAGCCCAGCCCGGGAAGCGCTGGTTCTCGGCGAAGAACGCCTTCAGCGCATCGAGACTGTCGATGTCGCGCGCCACGTTGGCCTCGCGGCGTCCGGCCGCCTGTTCGAACAGCGCGCGCTGGATTTCGTCGAGCATCGCGGGGGCCTTGGCGGCGATCTCGTCGCGCGGCGTGAAGGCAAAGTCCGGTTTCGCCGCGTCGTTCCACAACCGGTCGCGGCGCAGCACCGCACCCTTGCCGTCGGCCATGTCGCGCGGGCCGACCTCGACGATCAGCGGCGCGCCCTTGCGGACCCAGTCCCAGCGCTTGGCTGCGGCCTTGCCCGGTTTGGCGTCGAGCAGCACGCGCAGCGGCTCGCCGAACGCCGATTGCTGCAGCAACGCGCCGCGCAACTCTTCGCAATAGGCCAGCAATGCCGCATCACCGTCGTCCTCGCGCAGCATCGGCAGGATCACCACCTGGAACGGCGCCAGCGTCGGCGGCACGCGCAGCCCGTCGTCGTCGCCGTGGACCATGATCATCGCCCCGACCATGCGGGTCGACACGCCCCAGCTGGTCGTGTGGCAGAATTGCTGGGTGCCTTCACGGTCCTGGAACCTGATGTCCGCCGCCTCGGCGAAGCTGGTGCCGAGGTAGTGGCTGGTGCCGGCCTGGAGCGCCTTGCCGTCCTGCATCATCGCCTCGATCGAGAACGTCGCTTCGGCGCCGGGGAAGCGCTCGTTGGCCGGCTTCTCGCCGACGACCACCGGGATCGCCGCATCTTCCTCGGCGAAGGCGCGGTACATCTCGAGCGCGCGCAGCGTCTCCGCCATCGCGTCTTCGGCGCTGGCGTGCGCGGTGTGGCCTTCCTGCCAGAGGAACTCGCTGGTGCGCAGGAACATCCGCGTGCGCATTTCCCAGCGCACCACGTTGGCCCACTGGTTGAGCAGCAGCGGCAAGTCGCGCCAGCTCTGGATCCAGCGGCTCATCGCGTCGCCGATGATCGTTTCCGAGGTCGGCCGGACGATCAGCGGCTCTTCCAGCTTGGCCTCGGGATCGGGAATCAGCCCGCCCTTGCCGTCGGAGATCAGCCGGTGATGCGTGACCACCGCCATTTCCTTGGCGAAGCCTTCGACGTGCGCCGCCTCGCGCACGAAGTTGCTCAGCGGGATGAACAGCGGGAAATAGGCGTTCTGCACACCGGCGGCCTTTATCCGCCGGTCCATCAGGTGCTGCATCCGCTCCCAGATGCCCCAGCCCCACGGCTTGATCACCATGCACCCGCGCACGCCCGATTCCTCGGCCATGTCGGCGGACGAGATCACTTCCTGGTACCATTGCGCGAAGTCGTCCTCGCGCTTGATGGTCAATGCGTGGCGAATGGCGATCACTGCGAAAAATCCGAATCTGTCATGTCAAAGGCGGCGGGCGATGCCCCGCCGCGGGCTATTTGCCAAGCTCGTCGAGCTTGCGCTGCATCGCGGCCATCTGTTCGCGCAGCGCGTCGATGTCGCTCGCGGGCTTGGGCGCGGGTGGCGGCGCGCCCTCGCCCTTGGGCATGAACGCACTCGCCGCCGCCTTGAACATCGCCATATTGGTTTCGGCCAGACGGGCGAAGGCTTGCGGGTCCACGCTTGCCTTGAACGCGTCCTGCAGCTTCGCCTGGTTGGCGCGGAAGTTTTCCATCGAGGCTTCGAGGTACTGCGGCATCATCGCCTGCATCGAATTGCCGTACATCGAGATCAGCTGGCGCAGGAAGCCGACGGGCAGCATCTGCTCGCCGCCGCTCGATTCTTCTTCCATGATGATCTGGGTGAGGATCTGGTGGGTGATGTCGCTCCCCGTCTTGGCGTCGAGCACCTGAAAGTCGATCCCCTCGCGGGTCATCCGCGCCAGATCGTCGAGCGTGATGTAGCTCGAGCTGCGGGTGTTGTAGAGTCGGCGGTTGGCGTACTTCTTGACGATGACGGTTTCGTCGGCATTTCCAGTAGCTTGGTCCGCCATCGTGCCCACTCCATGCTGCGCAGCAAACCCGCTTAGCACTTGCAGCAATCGCGGCGCAACATGGTTACTCAGGCGGAGCGCTGGAAGCGTCGGCCGAGGGTCGTCAGCAGCTCGTACTGCGACAATCCGCTGCGATCGGCGGCTTGCGGCAAGTCGTAAGGAATATCGAGCCAGTCGCCTTCGCGCAGATCGGGCGCCGCGCGGCAATCGACCACCACCATGTCCATCGACACGAGCCCGAGCAGCGGCAGCACGGCCTCGCCGAAACGCAGCGCGCCTTTGCCCGACCAGCAGCGAAGGAAGCCGTCGGCGTAGCCGAGCGATACGGTGGCCGCGCGCATTTTCCTCTCGGCGGTGTAGGTGGCGTTGTAGCCGACGCTGTCGCCGGGCGAGAGATCGCGCAGTTGCAGGACGGCCGCCTGTGGATGGGCGACCTGGCGGATGTCGCCGGCGAGTTCCGGGCGCGGCACGCCGCCGTACAGCGACAGGCCGGGGCGCGTGATGTCGAAAGCATAACCGCGTCCCAGCGCGATGCCGGCGCTGTTGGCGAGGCTGCGGCGGCGATGCGGCATTTGCTGCGCCAGGTCCTCGAAAAGCCGGCGCTGGGCCTCATTCTGCGCGCTGTCCTCGTCGGCGGACGCGAGATGCGACATCAACGTTTCGATCTCGAGCCGGCCGACAAGCGCGTCGCCGACGTCGCCCGGCGGCAGGCCCAACCGGTTGATCCCGGTGTCGACCATCATGTCGCACCGCCCTCCGCCGCCGTCGAGCCAGAGCCGCGCCTGATAGAGGCTGTTGATCACCGGCCGCACGCCGGTCTCGCGCGCAAAAGCCACGTCGTCCGGTCCGATCGGGCCGTGCAGCACGACAACCTGCTCGGGCGCCGCATATTCGAGCAGGTCGGTCACTTCGCTCCAGTGGGCGACATAGAACGTCTCGCAGCCGGCCTCGCGCAACACCGGCACGGCGTTGGCGACGCCGATCCCGTAGGCGTCGGCCTTGACCGCCGCGCCGGCCCGGGCGCTGCCGGACAGCCGATCGAGCGCTCGCCAGTTGCCCGCCAGCGCCTCGCGATCGAGCCGCAGGCGCAGCGAGCGCGGAGGGGGTTCGCTCATGAGTCTTCGAAGTCTTTCGGCGGTCCGCCGGGCAGGCCCCACACGGCCACGACCAAGGCCACCAGCACCACGCCCCAAGTATACCACAGTTCCGAATAGGGATTGTGCGTCTTGGCGACGATCCAGGTGGCGATCAGCGGCAGGAAGCCGCCGAAGTAGCCGGTGCCGAAGTGATAGGGGATCGAGACCGAGCTGTAGCGGATCTGCGGCGGGAACATCTCTGCCAGCAATGCGGCGACCGAGCCGTAAGTCGCGCCCGACAACGCCGAGAGCGCGAGCAGCGCGGCCATGATGACGATGAGCTGCCCACCGCCTGGCGTAATCTTCACGTCCGGTCCGGAGACGGCCAGCGAAGGCTCCATTGCCCAACCGATCGCCCAGAAGCACGGGAACAGCAGCACCAGCGTGAGCGCATAGCCCCAGACGATCGGCGCCTTGCGGCCGACCTTGTCGGAAAGCGATCCGAAGAACACGAAGAAGCCCATGCCGACCATGGCGGCGATGCCGACGATGATTTCGGCCGCCGTCTCGTCGACCCGCATCGGCCCGGTGAGGAACGACAGCCCCCGGAACATCGCCGTGTACCAGATCACCGTCAGCCCCGCGGCGACGCCGAACAGCGCGACGAACAGGCGTTTGGGATTGCCCGGATAGGTGAAGCTTTCGGTGAACGGGTTCTTGGCCTGCCGCCCTTCGGCTCGCATCGCCTGGAACACCGGGCTTTCCGAGAGCTTGAGCCGCATCCACAGGCTGATCGCCAGCAGCGCCAGGCTGAGGACGAACGGCACGCGCCAGCCCCAGTCGGCCCACACCGCCGGGCCGAGCAACGCTTTGCAGGCCAACACCACAATCAGACTGAGCACGAACCCGCCGACCACACTCGCCTGGATGAAGCCGGTGTAGAAGCCGCGCTTGTTCGGCGGGCAATGCTCGGAGACGAAAATCGCCGCGCCGCCGTACTCGCCGCCGAGCGCGAGGCCTTGCATGATCCGCAGCAGGATGACGATGGCCGGAGCGGCGAGGCCGAGCGTGTGAACCGAGGGGACAAGGCCGACTCCGGCGGTGGCGATACCCATCAGCGTGACGGTGACCAGGAAGGTATACTTGCGGCCGAGCTTGTCGCCGAGATAGCCAAACAGGATCGCCCCAAGCGGGCGGAAGCCGAAGCCGACCGCGAACCCGGCCCAGACCGTCAGCTGCCGGGCAAGTTCGTTGTCCGAGGGCACGAACGCCGCGCCGATCAGCGAGGCGAGCGTGCCGTAGATGAAGAAGTCGTACCACTCGAAGATCGTGCCCATCGAGGAGGCGGCGATCACCAGGCGGATGTCGGCCGCGCTGGGCTCGTGGTGGATTGCCGGCGACGCTGCGGTGGCCATCTTGTTCCTCTCGCTCCCTTGCCGCTTCGATTAGCGGTCGGCACCGGCAGTGGAAAGGGCGTCGCGCGCGGCCGTCCACGGGAGCATGATCGCCCCGTGGCGAGCGGGAAATGCGCGCGCCGGCGCGATCGCCGCGAGGCCGGGCCAGTCGGGCGGATCGCCGCTTCCCGCAAGCCATGCGCTCAGCGCCGTGAAAGCGGCATCGACGTCGTCGCGGCTGCGGCCCTGCGCGGCGCGGGCGAAGATCGCCGCCGTCGCCTGGCCGACGGCGCAGGCACGAACCTGCAGGCCAATGGCTTCGATCCGGCCTTCGGAATCGAGCGCCAGATCGACGGTGAGAGTGCTGCCGCAGCTCTTCGAGCGGGCTTGCCCGTGCAGCGGCAGCGAACGATCCGCCGGGTAATCCGCCAGCGCGACCGCCAGCGCCAGCAGCTCGGGCGTGTAGAGCTTGTCAGCGCCGGCCATCAGCGCCTCGCGCGGACGACTGCGTCCTCCTGCTTGATCCGCTCGCGACGCGCCTCGATCAGCTGCACCATCGCTTCGGAGCCGGCATTGATGAACGAATAGCTGCGCGCATTCCTGATCCATGCCGGGCGGCCTTCGGTGCCCCACACGGTGTCGTAGCCGAGCACCAGCAAGGAGAAGGCGATAATGACCATGATTACCCCTTTTACCGCGCCGAAGCCGAAGCCGAGGACGCGGTCGAACGGACCGATGATCGAATTGCGCGACGCCTTTCCGAGGCGCCCGGCGATCAGCTTCATCGCCGCATAGGGGATCAGCAGCAGCAGCGCGAAGGCGAGCAGCGCCGCGGTGGTCGGGGTGCCGATGTAATTCGCAAGGACTTCGGTCAGATCGGTGTGGAGGTAGCGGATCGCGAAGATCGCCAGGATCCACGCCGCCAGCGAGAGCACTTCCTGCACGAAGCCGCGCATGAAGCCGCCGACGGCCGCGACGCCGACGACCAGCAGAACGATAATGTCGAAACCCGTCATCGGGCGTGGAACCTATTAGCCCGCCATGATCCGGTCAACGAGCTTCGGCAGGCGATCGATGCCCTGGTAGCGCAAGCCTTGCGGGACATCACCGATATCCTCCGGCCCGCAGGCGAGTTCGAAGCCGAGCTTGGCTGCTTCGCGCAGCCGCAGCCCGGCGTGCGCGACCGGACGGACTTCGCCGGCGAGCGAGACCTCGCCGAACCAGGCGCTGCGCAGCGGCAAGGCCTTGTCGGCGAGCGCCGAGATCAGCGCCGCGGCCACCGCGACGTCGGCGGCGGGATCGGACAGGCGATAACCACCCGAGACGTTGAGATAGACTTCGGCCGAGCTGAAGTTGAGCCCGCAACGCGATTCGAGCACCGCCAGCAGCATCGCCAGCCGTCCCCCATCCCAGCCGACCACCGCGCGTCGCGGCGTGGCGCCCGATTGCAGCCGCACGATCAGCGCCTGGACCTCGACCAGGACGGGCCGCGTCCCTTCGAGCGCCGGGAAGACCGCGCTGCCGGCAACCGGCTCCTCGCGCCCGGTGAGGAACAGCGACGAGGGGTTGGGCACTTCGTCGAGCCCCTGCCCGGCCATCGCGAACACGCCGATCTCGTCGACCGCGCCGAAGCGGTTCTTGAGCGCGCGGAGGATGCGGTACTGGTGGCTGCGCTCGCCCTCGAAGCTCATCACCACGTCGACCATGTGCTCGAGCACGCGCGGACCGGCGATCGTGCCGTCCTTGGTCACGTGACCGACCAGCACCAGCGCGCAGCCGCTCTCCTTGGCATAGCGGATCAGCTCGAAGGCGCAGCCGCGCACCTGGCTGACGGTGCCGGGCGCGCCTTCGATGGTGTCGGAGTGCATGGTCTGGATCGAATCGATCACCAGCAGCTCGGGCGCCTTGCCCTGCCCCAGCGTCGTCAGGATATCGCGCACCGACGTCGCCGAAGCGAAGCGGATCGCGGCGCCCGCATGGCCGAGCCGGGCGGCGCGCAGGCGCACTTGCCCCGCGGCCTCCTCGCCGCTGACGTAGACGACGTCCGCGCCCTCGCCAGCCAGTCTGGCGCTGGCCTGCAGCAGCAGGGTCGACTTGCCGATGCCGGGATCGCCGCCCATCAGGATCGCCGCGCCGGGCACCAGCCCGCCGCCGAGAGCGCGGTCGAATTCGGCAAGACCGGTCGAGCGCCGCCTGAGCGGTTCGCCGGGAGCGTCGAGCTTGACGAATTCGATGGCCCGGCCGCCGTTGGACAGGTCGTGCTTCAGCGAAAAGACGCTCGCCGGCGTGTCCTCGACCAGCGTGTTCCACTCGGCGCAGTCGCCGCATTGCCCCTGCCAGCGGTGCGACACCGCCCCGCAGGCCTGGCAGACATAACGGCGCTTGGTCTTCGACATGCGCACAGGTTAACCGGAACGAAAAGGGAACGCAAGCCTGCGAAGTTTACACCGACCGGACAAATCCGACACGCTTGTCCAGACCTCCACACCCGCGAAGTTTACATACGCCGGACAACCCTGACAGGGTACTAGGCCCCGAACGCGCCCTTAAGCTTGTCGAAGAAGCCACGGCTTTCCGGACATTCGTCGCCCGTCTCGGTCTCGCGGAACTGCTCGAGGATCGCCTTCTGCTCCTTGCTGAGCCTGGTCGGGGTCTCAACGGTTATCTCGGTGACGAGGTCGCCGCGCCCGCGGCCCTGCAATACCGGCATGCCGGCGCCGCGCTTGCGCAGCTGCTTGCCGTTCTGGATTCCCGCGGGAATATCGATCCCGTGGGTTTCGCCGTCGAGCCCGGGGATCTCGATCGTCCCGCCCAGCGCGGCGGTGGTGAAGGTGATCGGCACGCGGGTGAACAGCGTCGTCCCCTCGCGCTCGAACACCGCGTGCGGGCGGACGTGGATGAAGATGTAGAGGTCGCCCGCAGGCGCACCGTGCGGGCCCGCTTCGCCCTTGCCGGCCAGGCGGATGCGGGTGCCGGTGTCGACGCCGGGCGGAATTTCGACCGCGAGCGACTGCATCTTGTCGACGCGCCCTTCCCCGCGGCACTCGCGGCACGGGCTTTCGAGCACTTCGCCGCGGCCGTTGCAGTTGTGGCACGGCTTCTCGATGACGAAGAAGCCCTGTTGCGCGCGGATCTTGCCGTGGCCGTGGCACAAGTTGCAGGTGCGCGTGCCGGTCCCGGGCGCGGCGCCGCTGCCCTCACACGGCTCGCAAGCGACCGAAACCTCGACTTCGATCTGCGTGCTCTTGCCGTGGAAGGCCTCCTCCAGCCCGATCTGCATGTCGTAGCGCAAGTCGGCCCCGCGGCGCGGGCGCTGGCGCGCGTTGCCGCCGCCGAAAGCGTTGCCGAAGATGGTCTCGAAGATGTCGCCGAGATCGGCGAAGTCGGCACCCGGGTTGCCGCCACCCATCCCGCCGTTCTGGAACGCGGCGTGGCCGAAGCGGTCGTAGGCCGCGCGCTTCTGCGGGTCCTTGAGGCATTCGTAGGCCGCGCTAACGGCCTTGAACTTGTCCTCGTTATCCTTGCACCCGCCGTTGCGGTCGGGGTGAAACTCCATCGCCAGCTTGCGATAGGCGGCCTTGATGGTCGCGCCATCCGCATCGCGGGCGACCCCCAGCACCTCGTAAAGATCGGTTTCCATCGCAGACATTCAAATGACCCCGCCCAAACCCTAACCGCCACCGGCGCGCTTGGCGACGGTGGCGGCGAGAGTTTTCATCAGGCGATCAGCCCTTGTTGTCTTCGTCGACTTCGGAGAACTCGGCGTCGACGACTTCCTCGTCGCTGCCGCCCGTCCCCGGGCCGGAGGTGCCGGCGTCCGGACCGGCGGCCGCTTCGGTGGCCGCCTGCTCCTGCTGGTAGATCGCCTGGCCCATCTTCATGGAGGCGTCGGTCAGCGCTGAAGCCTTGGCCTTGATCGCCTCGACGTCGTCGCCTTCCAGCGCGGTCTTGGCTTCGGCCAGCGCGGCCTCGATCTCCGACTTCAGCGAAGCGTCGATCTTGTCGCCGTGCTCTTCGAGCTGCTTCTCGGTCGCGTGGACCAGGCTGTCGGCGTTGTTCTTCGCCTCGGCCGCCTCGCGCCGCTTCTTGTCCTCTTCGGCGAACTTCTCCGCGTCCTGGACCATCTGGTCGATGTCGGCGTCGGAAAGGCCGCCCGAGGCCTGGATGCGGATCTGCTGCTCCTTGCCGGTGCCCTTGTCGCGGGCGCTGACGTTGACGATGCCGTTGGCGTCGATGTCGAAGGTGACCTCGACCTGCGGCACGCCGCGCGGCGCCGGCGGGATGCCGACGAGGTCGAACTGGCCGAGCAGCTTGTTGTCCGCGGCCATCTCGCGCTCGCCCTGGAACACGCGGATGGTCACCGCCTGCTGGTTGTCCTCGGCGGTCGAATAGACCTGCGCCTTCTTGGTCGGGATCGTGGTGTTGCGGTCGATCATGCGGGTGAACACGCCGCCGAGCGTCTCGATGCCGAGCGACAGCGGAGTCACGTCGAGCAGCAGCACGTCCTTGACGTCGCCCTGCAGCACGCCGGCCTGGATCGCCGCACCCATGGCGACGACTTCGTCCGGGTTCACGCCGGTGTGAGGCTCCTTGCCGAAGAACTCCTTCACCGCTTCGCGCACCTTGGGCATGCGGGTCATGCCGCCGACCAATACGACCTCGTCAATGTCCGCCGCCTTCAGGCCGGCGTCCTCGAGTGCCTTCTTCATCGGCGCCTTGGTCCGCTCGATCAGCTTGGCGACCATCTTCTCGAGGTCCGAGCGGGTGATCGTCTCGACCAGGTGCAGCGGCGTGGTGCTGCCGCCTTCCATGCGGGCGGTGATGAACGGCAGGTTCACTTCGGTGGTCTGCGCGCTCGACAGCTCGATCTTGGCCTTTTCGGCGGCTTCCTTGAGCCGCTGGAGGGCCAGCTTGTCGCTGCGCAGGTCCATGTTCTCCTTCTTCTTGAAGGCATCGGCAAGGTATTCGACCACGGCGCTGTCGAAGTCCTCACCGCCGAGGAAGGTGTCGCCGTTGGTGCTCTTCACCTCGAACACGCCGTCGCCGATCTCGAGGATCGAGACGTCGAAGGTGCCGCCGCCGAGGTCGTAGACCGCGATCGTCTTGCCCTCGGCCTTCTCGAGGCCGTAGGCGAGCGCCGCCGCGGTCGGCTCGTTGATGATGCGCAGCACTTCGAGCCCGGCGATCTGCCCGGCGTCCTTGGTCGCCTGGCGCTGGGCGTCGTTGAAGTACGCCGGAACGGTGATCACCGCCTGGGTAACTGTCTCACCGAGATAGCTCTCGGCGGTTTCCTTCATCTTCTGCAGGATGAAGGCGCTGATCTGGCTCGGCGAATACTCCTCGCCGCCGGCCTTGACCCAGGCGTCGCCGTTCTTGCCCTTGACGATGTGATACGGGACCAGCTCGGTGTCCTTCTTGGTCACTGGATCGTCGAAGCGGCGGCCGATCAGGCGCTTGACCGCGAAAATGGTGTTGTCGCCGTTGGTGACCGCCTGGCGCTTGGCCGGCTGGCCGATCAGGCGTTCGCCGTCCTTGGTGAAGGCGACGATCGAAGGCGTCGTGCGCGCGCCTTCGGAGTTTTCGATGACCTTGGGCTTGCCCCCCTCCATCACTGCGACGCAGCTGTTGGTCGTGCCGAGGTCGATACCGATAACTTTGGCCATGGTTTCCCCAGTTCCTCTTTACTTTGGACGCCGCGCTGTCGGTTCCCCGTCCAAGGGCGAATGCCGGTCGGCGGCTCGGTTGAGCAGTTCGTGTTGTCGGCGATATAGGAGCGGTTTGTCTTGGCACAAGAGAGGTGCGCGGTTAGGAAATCGCCCGAACAGGAGGTCGCCACGCCGTTATGAAATCCGTCATTTTAGCGCCTCTGGCGCTCGTACTGGCCACGCTGATGCTGGCCGGTTGCGAGAGCAGGCAGGCGCCCGCCGCCGATGAGAGTGCGAACGCCGCGAAACCGATTTCGATCACCGATGCGCGGCTGGTGCTGCCGGCGGTCAAGGGCAATCCGGGCGCGGTCTATTTCACCGTGCACAACGATTCCACGAAGGACGTGACCGTAACCGGCGCCGAGGTAGAAGGCGCGAAAGAGGCGATGATCCACCAATCGACCATGGTGGGCGGCATGTCGGAAATGCACGAGATGCCGGATGCCCTCGTTCCGGCAAGAGGGACGCTCGCGTTCGCCCCGGGCGGGTTCCACGTGATGGCGGTGGATCTCGACGACACGCTCGCCAAAGGCGGCACGACCGAGGTCACGCTGACCTTCGGCAGCGGCGAGAAGGCCGTCTTCCCGGCCGAAGTTCTCGCCGCGGGTGACGCGCGCTGAACCAAGCGCCGCTCGCCTGCCCGATCGGCGGCGAGCGCCGCCTGACCGACGGCGAGGTGTCGCTGGCACGCGGCGTGTTCGGTGACGCGATCGACTATGCCAAGGTGACCATCCGCCGGCGCAAGTTCTTCCCTTTCCAACCTCGTGGCACCACGATGGCGCCGCGCGGACATCTGCATTTTCATCCGCTTGGCGATGCTTATTGTGATGATTTCTCAAACGTCGGGCTGTCGAGTGCCGGTCTGTTCATCCATGAGATGACCCATGTCTGGCAAACCCAGCGGCGCGGCGAGTGGTACCTGCTGCTCCATCGCCACCCGCTGTGCCGCTACGACTACAGCCTCAAGCCCGGCTGGCGGCTGACGCGCTACGGGATCGAGCAGCAGGCCGAGATCGTCCGCCACGCCTTCCTGCTGCGCCAGGGCGCGACGCTGCCGGGAGTAGCCGACCCGGCGGCTTACGACCGGCTGGTGGATTTCCCCGGCGCGCGATAGAACGAGGCAAGCGGAGGGAGCCATATGGACCAGGTGCTGGATACGTTCCGTTCGTCGCTCGGCGGCTGGTTCTGGGGCACCGCCGCGGGCCTCGGCACGCTGGTGCTCGGGCTGCTCGGGATCGTCCTGACCGTCGCCGCGGCCGGCGACTGGGGCGCGTGGCCGCTGCTGCTCACCGCCCTCGCGCTGGCGATCCTGGTCTACAAATGGCTCCAGGTGATGAGCTCCCTGTACGAGATCACCCCCGAGCGGCTGATCCTCAAGCGCGGGATCGTCATGAAGAGCATCGACGAGGTCGAACTCTACCGCATCAAGGACATCCGGATGGATTTCAGCCTGCTCAACCAGTGGGCCGGGATCGGCACGATCTGCATGGTATCAAGCGACGAGACCACCCGCACCGGCGAACTGATCCTGCGCAACGTTCCCAGGGCGCAGGCGCGGCGAGAGGAGCTGCGCCGGCTCGTCGATGCCGCCCGCAAGGCGCGCGGGGTGCGCGAGATGGACATGTTCCGCGATCCCGGCTTGAGCTAATCGGTTTCAGTTGATACTACTTGCCCGGTAACCGGGCGGCCCAACCCGCGCCCGGGCCATGAGCCACCCATGCAGCTTTCGGATTACGGCCTGTCGCGGACCCGCGGCTTCCTTTCGCATTACGAAATCGACGAGATCGCCCTGCCCTCGCAATTCGCCGGGGTGAAGCAGGCGTCGGATGAGCTTTCGGATCTGCTGACCAGCGGGCGCGTGCGCCACTGGCTCGAGCAGCTCGCCGATCCCGGCCTCGAGGACTGGGCGCGCGAGACGGCCGAGGAACAAGTGCGCACCGCGATGGTCCACTACAGCTTCCTCGTGCAAGCCTACGTCTGGGGTGAGCCTGAACCGCCGAAGCACCTGCCCACCAACCTCGCGTGCCCCATCGTGGCCTTGGCCGACCGGCTCGGGCAGGCGCCGCTATTGCCCTACTCCGCCTACGTGCTCGACAACTGGTCACGGCTCGACAAGGCCGGGCCGATTACCCTCGAAAACATCCGCATGGTGCAGAACTTCCTCGGCGGGGCCGACGAGAACTGGTTCGTCATGGTCCACGTGGCGATCGAGGCGGAGGCCGGGGTTCTGCTCGACAACGCGGTCCAGCTCGTCGCCGCAGCAAACGCCGGCGATGCCGCCGAAGCCGAACGCCTGCTGGTCGAAATGCACGCTGCGTGGGAGCGCGTCTACGCCCACTTCGCGCGCATGCCCGAGCGCTGCGACCCGTACATCTACTTCCAGCGCGTGCGCCCCTATATCCACGGCTGGGCCAACAATCCCGCTCTCGGCGAAGGGCTGGTCTACGAGGGCGTCGACCGCTTCGAAGCACGCCCGCAGGCCTATCGCGGACAGACCGGCTCGCAATCGAGCATCGTCCCGGCGATGGATGCGCTGTTCGGCGTCGGCCACAGCGACGATCCGCTCAAGCGCTTTCTCGACGAGCTGCACCACTACCGACCGGTGCCGCACCGCCGCTTCGTCGAGGACCTGGCGGCGAAATCGACCTTGCGCGAGTTCGTCGCGGGTTCTGCCTCGCAGAACCTCAAGGACGCGTTCAACGCCTGCATCGAGCAGGTCGCCCGCTTCCGCACCCGCCACCTCGAATACGCGGCGAGCTACATCAACAAGCAGATGGCCTCGAACCCCGGCAACGACCCGGACGTCGGCACTGGCGGCACGCCGTTCATGAAGTACCTCAAGAAGCACCGCGACGAGAACCGCGCGCAAGTGATCTGAGCCCGGACCCTATGGGCGGCCAAATCATTGGTCGCTCATGGCGTCCGGCGGCAAGCTCGTGGTTCTCGCCGCGCTCGGCGGCAATCTCGCCATCGCGGTGACCAAATTCGCCGCCGCGCTGATCGCCGGCAGCTCGTCGATGCTGACCGAGGGGATTCACTCGACGGTCGACACCTTCAACGAGGTGCTGCTGCTCTATGGCCGCAAGCGTGCCAGCCAGCCGCCTGACGAGCTGCACCCGCTCGGCCATGCGCGCGAGCTGTATTTCTGGGGCTTCGTGGTCGCGCTGCTGATCTTCACGGGCGGCGCGGGGTTCTCGATCTACGAAGGCATCGAGCACATCCGCGCGCCGCAGATGCTCGACAAGCCCATCGTCAATTTCGCGGTGCTCGCGATTGCCTTCGCGTTCGAAAGCGGGTCGCTGTTTTTCGCCTTGCGCGAGTTCAGGCGCCAGAAGGATCCCGCCGAAAGCTGGTGGGAAGCCCTGCGCACGAGCAAGGATCCGAGCGTCTTCGTGGTGATGATGGAGGACCTTGCGGCGCTCGCGGGTCTGGTGGTCGCGGCGATCTTCATCGGCTTGACCGTCTTCACAGGCAATCCGCTGTGGGACGGGACCGGATCGATCGTGATCGGGCTGATCCTGGCCGGCGTGGCGATTCTGCTCGCCACCGAATGCAAGAAGCTGCTGATCGGCGAACGCGCCAGCGCCGCCCTCGAGCAAGCGATCCAATCGGTGGCCCACCAGACTTCGGGAGTCTGCAAGGTCAATGAAATCATCACGGTGCATCTCGGCCCGCAGCAGGTGGTCGTCATGCTCAGCCTCGATTTCGACGATGCGCTCGCCCTCAGCGACGTCGAGAGCGCGACGGAGGGCATGGAAGAGCAGGTCAGGAAGCGATTCCCGGAGGTATTTCGCCTGTTCGTACGGGCGCAATCGCGCCAGGCCGCCCATGCCGAACGGCAGGTCCTCGCCGAAGCGCAGTGAGGGCGTTGCTTTCGCGGTCGGTTCGGTGAATCATCGCCGGCGTAGGGAGAACCGCCATGCCGCACGCCGTCGACCACACCGCCATCCTCGACCGCCTCGCCGCCATGCGCGGGGGTACGCGCAACGTGTTCGATACGCTCGATCCGAAGCGGACCGCGCACCTGATCGTCGACATGCAGAACGGCTTCATGGAGGAAGGCGCGCCGGTCGAAGTGCCGATGGCGCGCGAAATCGTCGACGAGGTCAACCGGCTCAGTGCGGCGGTGCGCGCGGCGGGCGGTCGCAACTACTTCCTGCGCTACACCACGCCGCATGGCGAGGTGCCGGCCTGGCCGGTGATGTGGAAGCGGCTTGGCCCCGAAGGCGCGGCGACTCACCAGGGCGCCTTCACGCCCGGCGCGCATCACTGGCAACTTTGGCCGGCAATCGAAGTCGCCGAAGGCGACGTGGTGCTCGACAAGCATCGCTTCAGCGCTTTCACCCCCGGCACAAGCAACCTCCCGGCCATGCTCAAGGCCGACGGCATCGACACGGTGATCATCAGCGGCACGCTGACCAACTGCTGCTGCGAGAGCACCGCGCGCGACGCGATGCAGAACAACTACCGGGTGATCATGGCCGCCGACGCCAACGCCGCGCTCAGCGACGAGGAGCACGCCGCCACGCTGCACATCCTCGGGCTGGTCTTCGCGGACTTGCGCTCGGTAGGCGAGCTCGAAACCATGCTGGCGGTGGAGAAAGCCGAAGCCGCCTAGTCCGGCTTCTTCGCCACCCCGACCATCGCCGGCCGCAGCAGGCGGTCGCGAATCATCCACCCGCTCTGCATCTCCTGCACCACCGTGCCCGGTTCGGCCTCCGCGGTCGGCACTTCGAGCATCGCCTGGTGCTGGTTGGGATCGAGCGGCAGGCCGACCGCAGCGATGCGGCTGATGCCGTGCTGCGCGAAGACCTTCTCCATCTCGCGCTGGGTCGCCTCGATGCCGGTGACCAGCGCCTTGAGCCGCGGATCCTCGTGCAGCTCGGCGGGAATGGCCTCGATCGCGCGAGTAAGGTTGTCGGCCACTGTCAGGATGTCGCGCGCGAACCCGGTCGCGGCATAGGCGCGCGCGTCCTGCACGTCCTTCTCCATCCGCCGGCGCACGTTCTGCACTTCCGCCTTGGCGTAGAGCATGTCCTGCTGCGCCACTTCGAAATCGGCGCGCAGCTTGGCGAGCGAATCCTCGAGCTTGTGATCGCTCTCTTCGCCCACGTCGGCACCCGCCCCGCGGTCGAGCAGCTCTTCCGGCACGCCGGCCAATTCCTTTTCGACCGCGTCGTCGCGCGGCTTGTCGTCATCGATCATGAAACCCTGCTTATCCGATGATTCTGCCCAGCGAACGGGCGGTGAAATCCACCATGGGAACGACTCGCGCGTAATTCAACCGAGTTGGCCCAATCACGCCGAGGACTCCGACCACCTTGCCCTCGCGATCGCGATATGGCGAAGCGATCACCGACGAGCCCGAAAGCGCGAACAGGCGGTTCTCGCTGCCGATGAAAATCCGCATCGCTTCGGCCTGCCGCGCCGAATCGAGGAGCTCGGCGACCGATTGCTTGTTCTCGAGGTCGTCGAGGAGCGAGCGGACCCGCTCGATGTCGCCGATTGCGGTTTCGTCGAGCAAGTTCGCCTGTCCACGGACGATCAGCACCGGGCGCTTGGCGGCATCCTCGCTCCACAGCGCCAGCCCGCGTTCGACCAGGTCGCGGCTGGCCTCGTCGAGTTGAGAGCGACCGGCGGCGATTTCCTGGCGCATCGCCTGCGCTGCCTCGGCGAGCGTGCGGCCGGCGAGCCGGGCGTTGATGAAATTGCTCGCCTGCTCGAGCACGCTGGGCGGCAGCGGCGCAGGAAGCTCGATCACCCGGTTCTCGACGTGCCCATCCTCCCCGACGAGCACTGCCAGCGCGCGTTCCGGACTGAGCGGGACCAGGCTCAACTGGTTCAGGCGCGGTTCGCGGCGCGGGACCATGACCATGCCCGCCGCACCGGAGAGGTCGGACAGCAGCGAACTGACGGTCTCGAGCGCCTGCTCGATCGGTCCTGGCTGCCCGAGTCTCCGTTCGATCGCCGCGCGCTCCTCGGCATTTGGCTCGGCCACCTGCATCATCCCGTCAACGAACAGGCGCAGCCCGCTTTCGGTCGGCATGCGTCCAGCGCTGGTGTGCGGTGCGGCGAGCAGCCCGAGCGATTCGAGCTCGGCGAGCACCGAGCGAATCGAGGCTGGCGAGAGGTTGAGTCCGCGATCGCCGGCGAGGGTCTTCGAGCCGACCGGGTGACCGCTCGACAGATAGCCCTCGACCACCAGACGAAATATCTCGCGAGCACGGTCGCTCAGTTCGGTGACAGTCGTGGTGGGCATGACAGCCGACCATCTAGGCGCTAGGCGAGCCCACGAAAAGGAGACACTCATGCGTCCATCCGGCCGCGCGCCCGACGAAATGCGCGACATCGAAATCCTCACCGCTTTCACCAAGCACGCCGAAGGCTCCGTCCTGGTCAGCTTTGGAGACACCCGCGTCCTCGTCACCGCGAGCGTCGAGGACCGGGTGCCGCCGTGGCTGCGGGGCAAGAACTCGGGCTGGGTCACGGCCGAATACTCGATGCTCCCGCGGGCCACCCACACGCGCGGCCAGCGCGAGGCGGCGAAGGGCAAGCAGAGTGGACGAACGCAGGAAATACAGCGGCTTATCGGACGCTCCTTGCGCGCAGTGACAGATCTGGAAAAGCTCGGTGAACGGCAGATCGTGCTCGATTGCGACGTCATTCAGGCAGACGGCGGCACCCGCACGGCGTCGATCTCGGGCGCCTGGGTCGCGCTCCGTCTGGCGGTCAACAAGCTCCTGGCCGAGGGCAAGCTCGCGGCCGATCCGATCGAAGGCAAGGTCGCGGCGATTTCGTGCGGCATCTACCAGGGCACGCCGGTGCTCGATCTCGACTACATCGAGGATTCGGGCGCTGACGCCGACGCCAACTTCGTGCTCCTCGAAGGCGGCAAGATTGCCGAGGCGCAGGCCACCGCCGAGGGCGCCTGTTACGACGAGGAAGGCCTCTTGCGCCTCCTCCGCCTCGCCCAGATCGGCTGCGCGCAGATCTTCAAGGCGCAGGACGAGGCGGTGCAGTGAGTCGCAAGCTCGGCTCCGGCAAGTTGGTGATCGCCACGCACAACGCGGGCAAGCTGAAGGAAATCGCCGCGCTGCTGGCCCCGCATGGGGTCGATTGCATCTCGGCGGGCTCGCTCGGCCTTCCCGAGCCGCCCGAAACCGGCCGCACCTTCGTCGAGAACGCGCTGATCAAGGCGCGGGCGTCGGCGGAAGCTTCCGGGCTGGTCTCGCTCGCCGACGACAGCGGGCTTTCGGTGGCGGCGCTCGACGGGCGGCCCGGGGTCTACACCGCCGACTGGGCCGAGCGGCAGTGGTTCGAAGGCGAGCCGGGGCGCGACTGGTACATGGCGATGGGCAAGGTCGAGGGGATGCTGCAGGCCAAGGGCTCCGATACGCCCCGCGAGGCCTGGTTCAGCTGCGTGCTCGCGCTGGCCTGGCCCGACGGCGAGCACGCGATCTACGAAGGCCGCGCCGACGGCACCCTGACCTGGCCGCCGCGGGGGACGATGGGGTTCGGCTACGACCCGGTGTTCGTGCCCAGGGGCCGCGAGCAGACTTTCGCCGAGCTCGATCCCGAAGAGAAGCACCGCATCAGCCACCGCGCCGATGCCTTCGCCAAGATGGTGGCCGATCAGTTCAGTTGATCGCGCTGCCCATCACGTTACCGGCCGGCCAGTAGCGGCAGACGAGGAAGTCGTGCGACCGGTTGTGCGACACCGCACAGCCGACTTGCTGCGTGCCGGGCCAGATCACCTGGGTGTAGTGCCCGACATCCTCCCACCGCCCGGTGGTCGAAACCTCCGGGAACTTGCCGGGCTTGAACATCTTCCGCTCGGAGAGGAACCCGCCGACCATGTCGTCCGCGCTGTAATAGCCCGCGGTGCCGCTCCACAGGTTCTCGCCCGCGCCGTGGCGGGTCTCGCGGTCCGAATGGTACATCCGGTCGTCGCGGGCCAGGCGGTCGGCCCAGCTTTGCGCTTCCTGCGCCAGCTGGTGGCTCCAGGCGAGCGGCGGCGCGCCCTTGTGGGTACGCTCGCCGTTGTGGTCGGCGAGCAGGCGCAAGGCGAACGCGTTCGGCTGCGCCACCGCGGGCATTTGCGGCGGCGGCGCTTCGGCGCAAGCGGTTCCGGCGATGGCGAGCGCGCAGGCCAGGCCCGCGCCAAGTAGCGACCCCTTCCTCATGCCGCCGATATTGACTTTCGACGGTTAACACCGGCTGAAAGAGCCGGTGGCGAAAGCGCTCTACATCCATTGGCCGTTCTGCCTGGCGAAGTGCCCGTACTGCGATTTCAACTCGCACGTGCGCGAGCGAGTCGATGCCGATGCCTGGCGCGAGGCGCTGCTCGCCGACATGCGGCACGACGCGGCGTTGGCGGGGGGCGAGCCGCTCGAATCGATCTTCTTCGGCGGTGGCACGCCTTCGCTGATGCCGCCGGCGCTGGTCGGCGCCTTGCTTGAGCAAGCGGACAGGCTGTGGGGCTTCGCGCCGGGCATCGAGATCACGCTCGAGGCCAATCCCTCGTCGGTCGAGGCGAGCAAGTTCGCCGATCTTGCGGCCGCGGGCGTCAACCGGGTGTCGCTCGGGCTGCAGGCGCTGGATGACAAGACACTGCGGTTTCTCGGGCGGCTGCACGATGCTCGGGAGGGATTGGCCGCGCTGGATACCGCGCAAGCGGTGTTTGGGCGGGTCAGCTTCGACCTGATCTACGCCCGGCCCGGCCAGGGCCCGGAGCAATGGGAAGCCGAGCTGCGCACGGCGCTCGGTTTCGGCACCGGGCACTTGTCGCTTTACCAGCTGACGATCGAACCCGGCACGCGCTTCGCTACAGATGTCCGCCAGCGTGCGTTCGTGCCGCTCGCCGACGATCCCGCAGCCGACCTGTTCGCGCTCACCCGCGCGTTGACCGAGGCGGCCGGACTGCCGGCCTACGAAGTGAGCAATCACGCGCGACCGGGCGAGGCGAGCCGCCACAACCTCGCCTACTGGCGCTATCGCGACTACGCCGGGATCGGCCCCGGCGCGCACGGGCGGCGGGGTGGAATGGCGACGCTGCGGCACAAGAAGCCCGAGAACTGGCTCGACGCGGTCGCAGAGCACGGCCACGGCCTCAAGGACGAGCGCCCGCTCGGCCCGAGCGAGCAGGCCAGCGAAGCGCTGCTGATGGGCTTGCGGCTGGCCGAGGGCGTGGACCTTGCCGGCCTGTCGCAGCGGTTCGGCATTCCGACGCCCGAACTGATCGATTCCGCCAAGCTGGCGCTTTACGAAGGCCTCGGCCTCGCCTGGCGCGAGCGCGAGCGGATCGGCGTCACTCCGCAAGGCATGCCCCTGCTCGACGCGCTGCTCGGCGAGCTGGTCCCGGCGGCGCTGGTGGCCGCGTGAGCAAGGCCGATCTGCTCGAGCAATGGGGCGACTACCTCGCCCGCTCGCGCCGCCGCTCGCCGCACACGGTGCGCGCCTATCTCGCCGCCGCCAACCGCCTTGCCGAGCGAGTCGGCGCCGAAGACTGGCGCGATGTCGCCAATCTCGACGCCGTTGCCTTGCGCAACCAGCTCGCCGCCCGCCGTGCCGACGGGATCGGCAACGTCTCCGCCGCGCGCGAGCTCTCCGCGATCAAGAGCTTCGTCGTCTACGCCCGCGAGCAGGTCGGGCATGGCGACGCCGCCCCGCCCCGCCTGCGCGGCCCGCGGATCAAGAGGGGCTTGCCCCGCCCCGTCACCCCCGACGAAGCCGCCAACCTCGCCGACGGCGTCGCCTCGCTCGCCAGCGATCACTGGATCGGCGCGCGCGACCGCGCGGTGCTGCTATTGATGTACGGGGCCGGCTTGCGCATCGCCGAGGCCCTCTCGCTGACCGCCGCCGACTTGCCGCTCGGCGAAACGCTGCAGGTCACCGGCAAGGGCGGCAAGCAGCGCGTGGTGCCGCTGCTGCCGGTCGTTCGCGCGGCGGTGGCCGATTACGCCCAGCGTTGCCCGTGGCCGCTCGCCGGCAAGGAACCGCTGTTCAAAGGCGCCAAGGGCGGCCCGCTCGGCCAAGGCATGGTGCAGAAGGCGATGGCCAGGGCGCGCGTAGCGCTCGGCCTGCCGCCGACCGCCACGCCGCATGCCCTGCGCCACAGCTTCGCCACCCACTTGCTAAGCGCGGGAGCCGACCTCAGAAGCCTGCAGGAACTGCTCGGCCACGCCAGCCTCGGTTCGACCCAGATCTACACCAAGGTCGATGCCGCGGTGCTGCTCGAGACCTATCGCAAGGCGCACCCGCGCGAGCGCTAGGGCTCCTTGCGCGGCTTCCAGGTCGCAACGCGATAGAAGTAGAACACCACGATGGCGACGATCAGCCCGGCCATCGCCCAGCTGGCGGCATGTTCGTACTTGGCCAGGTAGGGCGCGAGCCGGCGCCCGCCTTCGATCAGCAGCGCGTTCCACACCGCCGCACCCGCGGTGGTGAACAGCAGGAAGCGCCAGGCCTTCATGTGCGAGAGCCCGGCCGGCAGCGAAATCATCGTGCGCAGCAACGGCGAGAAGCGCATCGCGAAGACGATCCATTGGCCGTGGCTCTGGAAGAACCGGGCGGCCCTCTCGACGTCGCTGAAGCATAGCGTCAGCCAGCGGCCGTGGCGGTCGATGAACGGCTCGAGCCGGCGGTAGCTCCACCTGTCGCCAATCCAGTACCAGACGTAATTGCCCACCGTCGTTCCCAGCGTCCCAACGGCGAGCAGCGGCCAGAAATCCATCTCCCCGCGCGCGATGAGCACGCCGCCGATGCCCATGATCACTTCCGACGGGATCGGCGGGAAGACGTTTTCGAGCACCATCAGCGCGAACACGCCGAAGTAACCGCCGGCGGCGATGGCCTCGATGATCAGGTCCTGCATGGCGAGCTAAACGGGCACGAGCGGCGAACGGTCCGGGTGGACCGCGCTAGTTTGCGCCAAGCCGTGCCTCGATCGCATCCCAGATGCGCGCGGGCGTGTCGGTGCCGTTGAACTGGTCGATGCTGACGATCCCGGTCGGGCTGGTCACGTTGATCTCGGTCAGCCACTTCCCGCCGATCACGTCGATGCCCACGAAGATCAGCCCGCGCTTCTTGAGCTCCGGGCCCATCGCCGCGCAGATTTCCTCCTCGCGCGCGGTGAGGTCGGTCTTCTCGGCGTAGCCGCCCTGGGCCAGATTGGAGCGGAACTCGCCCTGCCCCGGCTTGCGGTTGATCGCCCCGGCGTATTCGCCGTCGACCAGCACGATCCGCTTGTCGCCCTCGGCGACTTCGGGGAGGAACGGCTGCACCATGTGCGGCTCGGGCCAGGTCTGGTTGAAGACGTCGATCAGCGCCGAGAGGTTTTCGCCGCTCTCGGGCACGCGGAAGATCGCCTTGCCGCCGTTGCCGTGGATCGGCTTGACCACCACCGCGCCGTGGCGGCCCATGAACTCGCGCACTTCGGCGACGCTGCGGGTGACCAGAGTCGGCGGCATGAAGCGGCGGAAATCGAGCACGAAGACCTTTTCGGGTGCGTTGCGCACGCTCGCCGGGTCGTTGACCACCAGCGTTTCGCCCTGGATGCGCTCGAGCAAGTGCGTCGCGGTGATGTAACCCATGTCGAACGGCGGATCCTGCCGCATCAGCACCACGTCGATGTCGCGGCCGAGATCGAGCCTGCGCGCCTCGTCCCTCTCGAAATGGCTGCCGGCCACGCGCTGGACGCGCACCGGGCTGGCCAGCGCGCTAAGGCGGTCGTTCTCGTCGAGCGTCAGCGAGCCGACGTCGTAGTGCCACAGCGAATGCCCGCGCGCCTGCGCCGAAAGCATCAGCGCGAAGCTCGAATCGCCGGCGATGTTGACGCTTTCGATCGGGTCCATCTGGACGGCGACGCGCAGGCTCATTCGAATTCCCTCATGGCTGCCAGGCGTTGACGATGTGGCGCGGCCAGCGGCCCGGTGCAAGCAGGAGCACGTCGATCCGCGGATTGTCGCCCGCGCGCAAGTGGCGGTGAGCGATCGCTTCCACTGCGGCAGCGACGCGGCGCAGGCGATAGTCGTCGATTGAACGGTCACGCTCGATAACGGTCGCGCGCCACTTCACTTCGACGAAGGCGACCGTGCGGCCGCGCCGGGCGACCAGGTCGATCTCGCCGCGCGGGGTCTTGACCCGCCGGGCGACGATGCGCCAGCCGTGGAGCCGCAGCCAGAGCGCGGCGAAGCCCTCCCCCTTGCGTCCGCGCCGTTCGGCCTCGAACCGGTTCACGAGGCCTGAAGTTCGAGCGCGCGGGCGTAGAGCGCCTTCCGTTCGAGCCCGGTCGCCTTCGCAACGAGCGCGGCGGCGCGTGAGGGCTTTTCGGTCACCAGCGCCTCGAGGAGGAGGCGATCGGCGTCGCCCGCGTCGGCGAGCCGATCGGCCGGCGGGCCGACCAGCAGCACGATCTCGCCGCGCGGCGGGTGCGCTTCATAATGCGCGATCAGCTCTTCCGCGGATCCGCTGCGGCATTCCTCGTAAAGCTTGGTGAGCTCGCGGGCGACGGCGATCTCGCGGCCGGGCAGCGCCTCGCCGATCGCGGCGAGCGATTTCGCCAGGCGCGGCGCGGTCTCGAAGAACACCAGCGTCGCCTTGACGCCAGCAAGCTCGGCGAGGGTCTCGCCCCGCGCCTTGTCCTTGGCCGGCAGGAACCCGGTGAACAGGAACCGGTCGCTGGGCAGCCCCGACAACGTCAGCGCCACCACAGGAGCGCTCGGCCCCGGCAAGCTGGTGACGGGAATCCCCGCCGCGCGCGCCTCGCGCACCAGCTTGTAACCGGGGTCGGACACCAGCGGCGTGCCCGCATCGCTCACCAGGGCCACGGCCTTGTCCCGCATTGCGTCGAGCAAGCGCTCGCGGTCCGAATCGGACGCATGGTCGTCGTAACGCCACAGCGGTTTGGCGAGGCCAAGGTGTTGAATAAGCTTGCGAGTGACGCGCGTGTCCTCACAGGCGATCGCGTCGCACCGCGCGAGCACGTCCGCGGCGCGGAGCGTAATGTCGCCGAGATTGCCAATCGGCGTCGCAACTATATAGAGGCCGGGAGACAAGGATTTGGCTTCGAGGTCGCGCTGATCGCTCACGGCGCGCCTTGTGAACCAACAGCAGCGGGAGCGGCAAGCATGTTCGGTAACTGGAAACGCCTGATTGCGGCGGTGGCCCTCAGCGTGGCGCTCGCCGCCTGCCAGGTCGTTCCGAAAGGCCAGGGACCGGTCGTGACGCCGCGGCCGGTGCCGACGGCTACGCCCGGCCAGTTGCCGCAGGACGAAGGCCGCCACCGGGTGGCCTTGCTGGTGCCGATGTCGGGCGCCAACGGCGCGGTCGGCCAGTCGATCGCCAACGCCACGACGATGGCGTTGCTCGACACCAATGCCTCGAACCTGCGGATCACCACTTACGATACCGCTACCGGCGCCGACAGCGCCGCGGCGCGGGCGATCGCCGACGGCAACAAGTTGATCCTCGGCCCGCTGCTGGGCGACGACGTCAAGGTCGTCGCCGCCAAGGCGCGCCCGGCGCACGTGCCGCTGATCAGCTTCTCGAACGACCGCACGGTTGCCGCGCGCGATGTCTTCATCCTCGGGGTGCTGCCCGAGGAATCGATCGACCGCACGGTCGGCTACGCGATGTCGAAGGGGGCCAAGCGCTTCGCCGCGATCGTGCCCAACGGCGATTACGGCCGCCATGCGCAGGCGGCGCTGGCGGCGCGGGTCGCCGCGGGCGGCGGCGTGCTCGTCGCCACCGAAACTTACGACCGCGGCAACACCTCGGTGATCAGCGCCGCCGAGCGCCTTCGCGCGAAGGGCGGTTTCGACACCGTGCTGATCGCCGACGGCGCGCGTCTCTCGGCGATCGCGGCAGGTGCGCTCAAGACCGCCGGCGCGGCGCTGCCGCACCTGCTCGGGACCGAACTGTGGAGCGGCGAAGAGGACGTGGCGAAAGCCACCGCGCTGCGCGGGGCGTGGTTCTCGAGCGTGTCGGATGCCCGCTACGGCCGCTTCGCCTCGAGCTACAAGTCGCGCTTCGGCGCCCAGCCCTACCGCGTCGCCACGCTCGGCTACGACGCCGTGCTGCTGACCCTGCGGGTGGCGCGCGACTGGACGCCGGGCCGCGAATTTCCGACCTCGCACCTGTTCGACAGCGCCGGGTTCCTCGGCATCGACGGCGCGTTCCGCTTCCAGCCCAACGGCCTGGCCGAGCGGGCGATGGAAGTGCGCCAGGTCGGCAACGGCACGGTGACGGTGGTCTCGCCGGCGCCGACACAGTTCTGAAGCGCGGATAACCCCGCCGCTTCCGCTTGAGTCCGCGCGAGAGCGCTCCCTATAGCCGATCCATGTCCCCAGAAGACGCAGGTTCCCTGTTCGACAAGCTGCCGCAAGGCGACGGCGAGTACGACGCTTCCTCGATCGAGGTGCTGGAGGGGCTCGAGCCGGTCCGCCGGCGCCCCGGCATGTACATCGGCGGAATCGACGAGCGAGCGCTGCACCACCTCGCCGCCGAAGTCCTCGACAACGCGATGGACGAGGCGGTCGCCGGACATGCCAACCGCATCGAGGTCGTCCTCGACGAAGGCAATCGCCTGACGATCACCGACAACGGCCGCGGGATGCCGGTCGACGAGCATCCCAAGTTCCCCGGCAAGTCCTCGCTCGAGGTGATTCTGACCACCCTGCACTCGGGCGGCAAGTTCTCCGGCAAGGCCTATGCCACCAGCGGCGGCCTCCACGGCGTCGGCGTCAGCGTGGTCAACGCGCTTTCGGAGCATGTCCGCGTCGAAGTCGCGCGCAACAAGGAAGTCTTCGCGCAGGAGTTCTCGCGCGGCGCGCCGACCGGTCCGCTGCAACACCTCGGCAGCACGCCGAACCGCCGTGGAACCACGGTCAGCTTCACGCCCGATCCGGAGATCTTCGGCGACCGCGAGTTCAAGCCGCTGCGGCTGTTCAAGCTCGCTCGCTCGAAAGCCTACCTCTACGCCGGGGTCGAGATCCGCTGGAAATGCGCCCCCTCGCTCGCCTCGGAGGAAGTGCCCGAGGAAGCGGTGTTCCAGTTCCCCGGCGGTCTCGCCGACCATCTCGCCGAGGAAGTCGCGGGGCGCGAGTGCGTCACCAGCCAGTTCTTCACCGGGAGCCAGGACTTCCCGGCGCAGAACGGCGAAGCGCAGGGCCGCGTCGAATGGGCGGTGGCCTGGCCGCTGTGGTCCGACGGCGCCTATTCCTGGTACTGCAACACGGTGCCAACGCCCGACGGCGGCACCCACGAACAAGGCATGCGCGCTGCGCTGACCAAGGGCATTCGCGCGTTCGGCGAGCTGATCGGGCAGAAGAAGGCGAAGGACATCAGTGCCGACGATGTCATCACCGGCAGCGAAATCATGCTCTCGGTGTTCATCCGCGAGCCGCAGTTCCAGAGCCAGACCAAGGACCGCCTGACCTCGCCCGAGGCGGCGCGCCTGGTCGAGAACGCGGTGCGCGACCACTTCGATCACTTCCTGTCCGACAACATGGAGCGCGGCCGCGCCCTGCTCGGCAGCGTGCTGGAGCGGATGGACGAACGGCTGAAGCGCAAGGCCGAGCGCGAGATCAAGCGCAAGACCGCCACCAGCGGCAAGAAGCTGCGCCTGCCGGGCAAGCTGACCGACTGCTCGGGCGAAGGCAAAGGCGAGACCGAGCTGTTCATCGTCGAAGGCGACAGCGCCGGCGGCAGCGCCAAGCAGGCGCGAGACCGCAAGACCCAGGCGATCCTGCCGATCCGCGGCAAGATCCTCAACGTCGCCTCAGCCACCGCCGACAAGATTCGCGCCAACACCGAAATCGCCGACTTGGTCCTCGCGCTCGGTTGCGGCACGCGCAAGGACTGCGACCCGGCCAACTTGCGCTACGACCGGGTGGTCATCATGACCGACGCCGACGTCGACGGCGCGCACATCGCCACCCTGCTGATGACGTTCTTCTTCCAGGAGATGGCCGAGATCGTCCGCCAGGGGCATCTCTACCTCGCCCAGCCGCCGCTCTACCGCCTGACCGCCGGCAAGGAGAGCCGCTACGCCCGCGACGAAGCCGACCGCGCCGAGCTCGAAGCGACGGTGTTCAAGGGCAAGAAAGTCGAAGTCAGCCGCTTCAAGGGCCTCGGCGAGATGAACCCGGGGCAATTGCGCGAAACCACGATGGACCCGAAGAGCCGGAGCCTGATCCGCATCACCCTGCCCCCCGAGCACGAGCAGCGCTTCGCCATCGCCGAACTGGTTGACCAGCTGATGGGCCGCAACCCCGAGCACCGCTTCAACTTCATCCAGAACCGCGCGGGCGAGATCGATCGCGAGATGATCGACGCCTAGGCAATCCTCGGCGGACGATTATTGGATCAGAAAGTCATGGTCAGTGTAATGCCAGATCGTTCGACCACATCCTTTTGTTCTCTCAACGGAACATGATCATAAAGGGCGGGGACACGTTCCACGACACGTTCGATGAAGTCCAACGGCCCTTTTTCTGCCGACTTAAGTTCGATGACCTCTTGGTCACTGAGGATGATCTGAACGAGCCCGACACGATAACGCTCGGCGTAATACTCCATGCCTTTCGGAAGTGGCCAACCTTCAGCCGGGGTGCGGTAGCAAAACCAAGACCGGTTCGCGAAACGCTTGTGCGAAATCGCTTCAAAAATGACTTGCTCCCAGCCTTCCTCACCGAGCTTTATTTCGCAAGACGCAATATCAATCTCGACCGCGCCAAACAGATCAACTCTCTCAACGCCGATGATGTCTGAACAATCTGCTTGTTGCTCTTCCCATTGGTTGGGCCATTGCTGCCAGTCGACTTAAGATAGTCACAGACCGCAGCGATAAAATCGAGATATGTTTGGCTAGCCACACCGACCCCCTATAGCCCCTCTTCGAGCCCTCTACTGACCGCCCTCTATCGGCGACGCAAGGGCAACATCGGCGACGAGGTCGATGCCTAAGCCCGCACCGCCTCCACCACGCTGACCGCCGAATCCGTCGGCACCACCCGCGTCACCCTGAACCCGTTCGGCTCGAGCAGTTCGGCGTATTCGGCCGCGGTGCGTTCCTCGCCGCCCGGAACCAGCATCATCATCATGTCGAGCATCTTGCCCATGTGCGGGGCGTCGCCTTCGGGCAGGACCATCTCGACGATCAGCAGCTTGCCGTCGGGATTCATCGCCTCGCGCACGTTCTTCAGGATCGTGGCGTTCTCGCCGTCGTCCCAGTCGTGGATGATGTGGCTGAGCAGGTAGGCGTCGTGGCCCTTCGGAACGCTCTCGAAGAAGCTGCCGCTCTCGATGGTCACCCGGTCGGCCACCCCGTGGCTGGCAAGCAACGCCGGTGCGTCGGCGACGACGTGCGGAAGGTCGTAAAGCACACCCTTCACGTTCGGGTGGCGCGACAGCACGTGGCCGAGCATGTTGCCCGAGGCCCCGCCGACGTCGACCAGCGAGCCGATGCCCGAGAAATCGTAAGCCTCGGCCACCGCCGGCGGCTCGCGGCCGTGGAAGCCGACCATCGTCTCGCTGAAGAAGGTCGCCATGCCGGGGTTCTTCTGGAGGTACTCGAACAGGCTCTGGCCGTGCGCCTTCTCGAAGCCGGGGTCACCCGTGACGAGGCCGTGGTCGAAATCGATCCACGCCGGCTTCACCATGTCGCCGATCAACGCGATTACCGCCGAGCGCGCCGCGCCGGGCGCGCCGGTCCTCATCGCCTGGCCCAGATCGGTCAACCGGAAGCTGTCCTTGCCGGCAAACGCCAGCAGGCCGATCCCGGTCAGCGCTCGCAGGAAACGGTACAATTCCCGGTGACGCATGCCGTATTCGGCAGCGAGGTCCTTCGCGGTGCGTGGGCTGTCGCCGTCGAACTTGTCGGCGAGGCTCATCTCCGCCGCCTGGAGCAACAGTTCGCCGCGCCAGTGGTCGATGGTCATTTCCATCAGCCGCGATGCGGCGGCGGCTTCCTGTTCGCTTGTGGTCACGCGATCCCTCTCCCTTTGTGTTTGTCAAAAGGTAGCGGAGGGATGAGCGCTTGTCACCGCCGCCGTTGATCGCCTCAGATCAGGTAACCGACCTCGTAAAGCCCCCACTTCCGGCCACCGAAATAGAGCGGCACGAACACGCTGCGCAACGCACGGAAGCGGCCTTCGCCGAGGTCCTGCCGGTAAGCGAACAGAAAGTAGTCGTCGTCGCCGTCGAGCGCGCGGCGCGTCTGGTTGTCCATGAAGATTTGCCGGTTGCGGCTGACTTCGAGGTTGCGCAGGCGCTCGCCGGGAATCGGCGCCTGGCTGCGTTCGGTGATGTGGGTCGGCAGGTAGCCGTTCATGTCGACCAGGCAGCAGCCGACGACCGCCTTGTTCTGGCGTGTCCAGCGATCGAGGATCGGGCGGATGTGCAAGTCGGCGAAGTCGGCGAAGCCGTTGTCGTACTGGACCGGATCGGTGCCCGGCCGCGGCCGGTAATCGATATCGAACAGCGCCGTCTCGTTGAGTTCCGGGGTGCCGAGGCGGCTCTCGATCAAGGCGGTGACTTCGTTGGCGCCTTCGATACCCATCGCGATCAACGGATCGTTGCGCGTCTTCACGCCACCGTGCGCCACCCGATTGAGCATGTCGTTGGCATGGCTTTCGAGCTGATCGAGCCGCATGCGCGCCTCGTCCGCGCGCTTGGCGCTTTCGGCGGCGACGGAATAGAATTCGTCCATCCCGAAGCCAAGCGTTTCGACCGCCACTGCTGCGCGCTCGTTGCAGCCGGCGATCGCTTGCGAGCGATCCTGGAACTGCAGCACCAACGCAGCCATCTCGCTCATCGATTCGCGCAAGCTGTCGATGTGCAACGTCGTCTCCCGGCCCACGGCGATGTTGGCGCTGAGGCCGGAAATGAGATGTGCGGCGGTCTCGTCGAGCGCGGCGATGTTGCTTCCGACCTCGCTGGCCGATTGCGAGGTCGTGTTCGCCAGTTGGCGGATCTCGTCGGCGAGGACCTGGAACGGCTTCATCTCGGCCCCGCCCCGGGCCGCCTCGATGCGGGCGTTGAAGCTGAGCATCTCGGTCTGTTCGGCGATGAGCTTGAGCGCCCGCGAGATGCCGCCGATCGTCGCCAGCCGCTCGAGGAACGACTGCAACTCGTCGTCGAGCCCGGTGACGCCAACGACCAGCCGTCCAACCTCGTCGAGAGACTGCTGCGCCACGCGGTTGCCGCGATGAAGAACTCTTTGCGCAAGTTCCGCCGAATGCAGCAGTTCGCCCGTGGCGGCGCGACTTTCGACTTGCGCGGTGGTGAGCGAGTCCATCGCCACCGACAGTTCCACCAGCCGCTCGGCCTCCGCCGCCATCTGCCGATTGAGGCGATCGAGCTGGCCGCCGGTGTCGCTGCATTGCACGGCAATTGCGCCGGATTGCTCGCCAAGATCGGCCAGCAGCGCCTCGATGTTCAACAGGTCACCCCCCATACACCCCCCGGGCAAAACTGGCGCGACCCAAGCCTTGTTGCACTGCACTAGCTGCACTGCAACATGAATTGCTAACAGAGGAATACCGGCAGTGCCGGCGGAGCCTCAGCCGAAGCTGTAGGCCAGCTCGAGGTCGCCCCAGCGGCGGCCGGCGATTTCGAGCGGGACGCAGACGTTGCGCACGACCTTGTAGCTGCGCCCGTCGCCTTCTTGGCGATAGACCGCCATCATGTACGGCGCCCGGCTTTCCTTGGCCTTCCGGTCGATCGCGTCGAGAATGATGCGGCCGTTGCGGCAGTGCTTGGTGTCGTGCGCCTTGTCCCCGGTCGGCTCGCGCGAGAATTCGCTGAGGTGCGCCGGCAGGTGTCCGTTCATGTCGGTGCAGGCGACCGCCATGATCTGCGGGTCCGAGGCGACGATCCGGTCGTAGACCGGGCGCCAGCTGCGGTGAGCCCACGGCATCAGCCTGTTGGCAAAGCACTTCGGGTCGCTGCCGGGGATGAGCTGGTAATCGCGGTCGAACAGCGCGCTTTCGGCGAGTTCTCCCGCGTCGAGCGCGGCCTCGGTCAGCTCGGCGATCTCGCGCGCGGCGGCCTGGGCGCGCTCGACCATCAGGCTGTCGGCCGGCGAGAGGCCGGCGCCGACGATGTTGTCGAACATCACGTTGGCGGTCATCTCGAGCTGTTCCATCCGCGAATGCGCGGTGTCGAGCTTGGCTTCGTTGTCGAGCGTCGCAGCGTCGAAGCTGGCGACGATCTTGCGCACCTCGCCGACATGGACGCCGATCCCTCCGGTGGTGCGCGCGATCAGTGCGTTCTGGCGATCGACTTCCTCGACGAAGCCGATCACCTCGCCGAGCGTCCCCTCGATGCTGGCGATCGAGTTGCGGGCTTCGTCGCTCGCCTGAGCGCCCGCGGCGATGCGGGTGACGACCTGTTCGGCCTCCGAGCCCAGCGTGTCGATCGTGCGCGAGATTTCCTCGGTCGCCTTGCGGGTATCGTTGGCGAGGCTCTTCACCTCGTCGGCGACGACCGCGAAAGTCTTGCCCGCGTCGCCCGCGCGGCGCGCCTCGATCATCGCATTGAAGGCGAGGATGTTGGTGGTGTCGGCGATACGGCCGATGTCCTGGCTCGTCCGTCGAACCTGCTCCATAGCCGCGGCGAAGCCGGTGACGTGCTGGGTCAGGGTGTCGACCGTGACCAGCAACTGGCCGACCTGGCCGAGCGACGAGCGTATGAGGTCGGTGCCGCGAAACAGCCGGTCGACCGCCTTCTGCGACAGCATGCGGGCTTCGTCGGAGGCGTCGGTGACCTGCTGCTGCTCGGTCTCGAGCGCCGCGATCGTGGCGGCCAGCTCGGCGTGCTCTTCGCGCAGCCGCTGCGACGAGCGGGCAACCCCTTCGACAATTCCCGCAACGTCCGAGCAGCCGACTGTGACTTCACCGCAATACCGCGGAATGGCGTCGATGCCCGACGCCTCCGCCTCGAAAAATTCACGCTTCATGGGGGACTTTCGCTGACGGACCGGAACTTCGCTGGACGGACCGATAGCCGCGCTTCGTAAGGGAACTCTTAAGCGGGCCTCAGGCGATGTAGGAAATCTCGTAATCGCCCCAGCGGCGGCCATTGATCACGATCGGCACGCTGGCCAGACGGACCACCCGGTACTGCTTGCCGTCGCCTTCGTAGCGGTAGACCGCCATCGAGTAAGGCTCGTCGCTGTTCTTGATCCGCTTGTCGATCGCGTTGAAGATCATCCGCCCGTTCCGGCAATACTGCAGGTCGTGCGAGTATTCGCCGGTCGGCGGCCGCGACCGGTCGCTGAGGTGGGTCGGCAGGAAGCCGTTGCGGTCGTCGCACACCGTCGCGACGATGTTCGGGTCGGAGGCCTTGATCCGGTCGAGCACCGGGCGCCAGTTGGCGTCGGCCCAGTCACTGAAGCGGTTACGGTAGAGTTGCGGGTTGGTGCCCGGCACCTCGACGTAGTTGTCGTCGAACAGCCGGCCCTCGTCGAGGCTGCCGTCGGCGAGCGCGGCGAGCGCCAGCGCGGTGACTTCCTCCGAACCTTCGCGCGCGCGCTCGACCATCAGGCTGTCCTGCGGTGCGAGGCCGGCGCGGACGACGCGGTCGAACATCACGCTGGCCATTTCCTCGAGCTCACCCATGCGCTCCTGCGCCTCGACCAGCTTGCCTTCGTTCTCCGCGGCGGCGGTCTCGAACTCGGAGAGCACGGTGTGGACGCGCGTGACGTGGTTGCTGATGGTGCCGGTCGAACGAGCGATCTGGTCGTTCTGACCGTCGACTTCGCGGACCAGCTCGCCCACCCCGGAAATGGTCTCGTCGATGCGCGCGATCGAACTCTTGGCCTTGTTGCTCGCCTCGGCGCCGGATTCGATCTGGCCGATGACCTTGTTGGCCCGGTCGCCCAGCGCATCGATAGTGCGCGAAATCTCGCTGGTCGCCGCCTTGGTGTTGTTGGCCAGCATCTTCACTTCGTGGGCGACGACCGCAAAGGTCCGGCCCGCTTCACCGGCACGCATCGCCTCGATCGCGGCATTGAGCGCGAGGATGTCGGTGGTACCGGCGATGCTCTCGATGTCGGCCGAGCAGCGCTTGACCTGTTCCATCGCCGCGGCGAATTCGGTGACGTGCTCGATCAGGGTGTCCACCAGCGACACGAGGCTGCCGATCTCGCCGAGCGACGACTGGATCATCGAGGTGCCTTCGCCGAGCCGGCCGATGGCCTGGGCCGAGAGCATGCGCGCTTCCTCGCTCGCCTCGCTGACCATTCGCTGATCGGCTTCCATCTCGGCGACCGAGCCTTGCAGGGCGGCGTGCTCGGCGCGCAGCCTTGCTGAGGATTCGATGACCTTTTGCAGGATGCCGGTCACGTCGGAACAGCCGACGGCGACTTCGCCGCAGCTCTGCGGGATGATCTCCAGGGCCGAGCTTTCCGGCCGGCCGAACGCTTCGTGCTTCATTGCTCTTGCCGCTCCCCCACGGACACGTGGCGGTCACAACTAAGAGACTTTGGTTAACAGACGGATAAGGGTTTCACCGTAGCCGGTTCGGTATCAATCCACGCGCGCCGGCTCGAAGCGTTCGCGCGGCACGTGGGCGAACATGTCCTTGACCGCCGGGCGCTCGTTGATCTGGCGGATCCAGCGCAGCAGGTGCGGCGTGTCGCTGTCGTTGACCATCTCGGCAAAGCCCATTTCCATGCCGTTGGCGATGGCGAAGTTGCAGATGTCGGCCAGCGAAAAGATCCCGCCGGCAAGCCATTCGTTGCCAGCCAGGTGATCGTCCAGCTTGCGCACCGAGACGGCGATCTTGCGCATTTCCTCGTCGAGCACATCCCTGGGGAAACCCTCGCGGGCTCGCCGCCATTTCACCTGCTGTTCGGGCACCGGGACCTTGGCGACCATGTCCTCGAACTCGGCGTCATTGAGGTTCTTGACCATGCCGCCGACATAGCGGTGCCACCCCACCGTGGAGACGCACCAGCAGAAGTATTCATCGACCCACTTGGTCCAGATTCGCATCTGCGCCCGGTCGAAGGAATTGTCAGGGCGTAGTCGCACTTCGGTCGGGTATTCGTCCTCGAGGTATTCGCAGATCACCGTGGATTCGGTGACGATCTTGCCGCCATCGTCGAGCGCTGGGACCTGTCCTCGCGGGTTGATGGCCTTGTACCAGTCCGAATGATGCTCGAACTCCGCGGGATTGAGTTGCTTGTGCTCGAACTGCAGGCCCTTCTCGTAAAGCGCGAGCAGTGGCTTCAGCGAGTTGGCCCCGGGGCCGAAACTGTAGAGCTTGAGCATGGCATCTCTCCTGCGCGGCACACCTAACGAGAGTGCAATCGCGAGGGCAAGCGAAATCCGGACGAAGTCAACGACTGGGACGGCCTCGTACGGATTGGCCTTCGCCCCCCGCGATGATATACGCGGCCGCCGAGGAGATAAGTCATGCGCATCATGATCTTGCTGCCGGCCCTGCTCTTGAGTGTGAGCGCCTCCGCCGAAGCTCCCTCGAAGGATTCACCCATTCCTGCGCGGCCGGTTTTGCGCGACCGCGTTGAATTGGCCAATCCTGGGGCCACTCCCGTCTGCCACGACCGCATCGAAGAGGTCCGCGATTCGCGGGGATTGCCCAAACTGCAGCGAGATACCGCCGCGCCCGACGAACCGCTTCTGCTTGCCGCGGTGGACAAGCGGATCGGCGGCTGCTCGGTGCTGGTCATGCGCAACAACCTGAGCGACATCCGGCCTTTGCCGGAATACCGCAACGGCCCGGCCCAGCTAAAGCCGCTCGCCGGTCAGTAAAGCAGCAAGTCGGCCACTTCCTCGCGCCAAGTGGCTTCATCGGTTGAAGCCAGGGCATCGAGATCGGCCGGCTCCGCCGCCGGATCGTCGACCCATTCGCGCAAGCCAGGCCCGCCGTTGATCACGTCGATCGCGAGGCGTTCGAACTCGTACTCGTAGGCGAAATCGCGCCAGATCGAGTATTCCGGATGGAGCCGGCGGATGGCCTTGAAGGCGAGCGCCTGCAGCCGCCAGGGGCGAAAAGCTTCGTGGTTATAGAACGGGCCTTTCGCGTGAATCATCAGAGCGTTGCAGAGCATACCTGCATGCTTGTGGAAGGTCGGCGTGAACCATGATTCGCGCAGTGCGCAGCCCGCGAGCCAGTCCGGCGCGAGGCGATGCATCTCCGCCAGCACCGCTTTGGCGTCGAGATCGGGTGCGCCGAACAGGATCTCCAGCGGGCGGGTCGTGCCCCTGCCCTCGCTCAGCGTCGTGCCCTCGAGCATGACGGTGCCGGCATAGGCGCGCGCCATGTTGAGATTGGCGGCGTTGGGGCTCGGATTGATCCAGATGCGGCTCTCGGGCCAGCCGAAGCCCGGTCCGGCCTCGGGCAACCAATCGTGCATCTCGATCACCCGGTATTCGACGTCGAGGTTGAACCGGCGCACGAACCACGCACCCATCTCGCCCATCGTCAGCCCGTGGCGCATCGGCATCGGCGCGGCGCCGACGAAGCTTTCCTGTCCGGGTTGCAGCAGCGTCCCTTCGACTGGGCGCCCGGCCGGGTTGGGCCGGTCGAGCACCCACACCGCCTTGCCGTGATTGACCGCCTCCTCGAGGAGGTAGAGCAGCGTCGTGCAGAAGGTATAGATGCGGCAGCCGAGGTCCTGCAGGTCGAACAGGAACACGTCGGCGGTGCTCATCATCTGCCCCGAGGGGCGCCGCACCTCGCCGTAGAGGCTGAAGATCGGAATGCCGTAGTGCGGATCGGTCTCGTCCGCGGTTTCGACCATGTTGTCCTGCTTGTCGCCTTTGAGCCCGTGCTGCGGGCCGAAGGCGCTGGTGACCTTGATGCCCGCCGCGATCAGGGCGTCGAGCGAGTGCGTGAGGTCGGCGGTCACCGAGGCCGGATGGGCGACCAGCGCGACGCGCCTGCCGTCGAGTTGCCGCCTGAGTTCCGGCTCGGTGAGCAGCCGGTCGATGCCGAATTTCATGGCCGCTTCGGTGCCGGAAGCGTCGCGGCGAAGCAAGCGGGGTCGTGGAAGTCGGGCTTTTCCGCCTGGTGGGCCAGCGCCCAGTAGCTCTTTACCCCGCCCTGTTCCTCGATCACCGCCGTCAGGTTCATGCGGCAGTCGTCCTCGGGCAGCGCCGATAGCGGGATCGCGGCGTCAAAGATCGCGAAGCTGCTGCCGAGCCGCATCGTCCCTTGCGGCTCGCGTTCGACCGGACGCTCGGCCATCCCCTCGCGATAGCCGGAAAAGTCGTAGGCGGCCCAGCGTTCGGACGGCGAGAGATTGAACTCGCAGTAGCCTGGGCCGCGATCGTGCATCAGGAACAGCTCGAAGCAGGTCGTCTGCCACAGCCCGTCCGCCCTGCCCTTGCCGGCGAACGGCGGCACCACCAGCGCCTGGGCGCCGTCGATCCGCCAGCGCAGCCGCAGCCAGAAATCGTCCGCGCCGAGAACTCGTGCGGCCACCGCGGTAACCTTCAGCGGAGGATGGGCCGGATGAGGGAAGAGGCTTCGTTCGATTTCCATCAAAATATGGCCATCGTCATAAAGCATTTTCCTACATCGAATCGGCCAATTATCGGCTTCACAATCAGCTTCGCCACAACGGGGGAAAAGCCATGCTGAACGCGGTCATCGACATTTCGCACCACAACGGCAAGTCGCTCAATTTCAAGTCGGCCAAGGCCGACGGCATCCTCGGCGTGATCCACAAGGCTTCGCAAGGCACGACCGGCCGCGATCCGATGTTCAAGGCCAACCGCAAGAAGGTTCACGACGCTGGCCTGCTGTGGGGCGCCTATCACTTCGCAACCGGTAGCGACGGAGTGAAGCAAGCGGTCAACTTTCTCGACGCCGTGGGCGACCCGCAGGACGTGCTGATGGTGCTCGATCTCGAGCCCAACCCGACCGGACCGTCGATGAACCTGATCGAGGCGCATGCCTTCGTCACGCACATCCACGATCAGACCGGCCGCTGGCCGGGCCTCTACTCCGGGCACACGATCAAGGAGCTGCTCGGCAGCAACAAGGATGCGCTCCTCGCCAACTGCTGGCTCTGGCTCGCGCAATATGGGCCGACGGCGGTTGTGCCGGCAAACTGGCCGACCTGGACCATGTGGCAGTACACCGATGGTGCGATCGGCGGCGATCCCAAGTCGGTCAAGGGCATCGGCCATTGCGACCGCGACCGCTTCAACGGGTCCGAAGCGAACTTGCGCAAGCTTTGGCACGGCGGCTGAACGGGCCACCCGCGGGGCTTTGCGGGCCGGGCGGCGCATGCTAGCGCGCGCCGCGAACCATGACCTACAGCTCCTCCCTCCTGCGCCTGCTCGACGAGCGCGGCTACATCCACCAGGTGACCGACGCCGCGGCGCTCGATGCGCTGGCGAGCAAGCAGGTCGTGCCGGGCTACATCGGCTTCGACGCGACGGCGTCTTCGCTGCACGTCGGCAGCATGGTGCAGATCATGTTGCTGCGCCGCCTGCAGCAGGCCGGGCACAAGCCGATCGTGGTAATGGGCGGCGGCACGACCAAGGTCGGCGATCCTTCGGGCAAGGACGAGAGTCGCAAGCTGCTCACCGGCGAGACGATCGCCGCCAACATCGCCTCGATCCGCGCGGTGTTCGAGCGCCTGCTGGTGTTCGGCGACGGCCCGACCGACGCGGTCATGGTCGACAACGCCGAATGGCTCGACCAGCTCGGCTACGTCGAGCTGCTGCGCGAGGTCGGCCCGCACTTCACGATCAACCGCATGCTGACCTTCGATTCGGTCAGGCTGCGGCTCGAACGCGAGCAGCCGCTGACCTTCCTCGAATTCAACTACATGATCCTCCAGGCGTATGACTTTCGTGAACTGGCCCTCCGCGTCGGCTGCCGGCTGCAACTCGGCGGCAGCGATCAGTGGGGCAACATCATCAACGGCATCGAGCTTGCCCGGCGGATGGACGGCACCGAGCTTTACGGCGTGACCACGCCGCTGTTGACGACCGCCGACGGCGCGAAGATGGGCAAGACCGCCGCCGGGGCGGTGTGGCTCAACGAGGACATGCTGCCGAGCTACGATTTCTGGCAGTATTGGCGCAACACCGACGACCGCGACGTCGGCAAGTTCCTGCGCCTGTTCACCGACTTGCCGCTCGAAGAGATTGTCCGGCTCGAAGCGCTCGCTGGCGCGGAGATCAACCAGGCCAAGATCGTCCTCGCCAGCGAGGTCACCAGGCTCGTCCGTGGGGATGAGGCGGCACGGGCCGCGGAAGCCACCGCCATGGCCACTTTTGCTGGCGGCGGTCTTGGCGAGGACCTGCCCGTGCTGGTCGTGCCCCCCGAGGGCATCCGTCTGGGTGCTGCCTGCACAGATCTGGGCTTCACCGCCTCGAACGGTGAAGCCAAGCGCAAGATTGCCGAAGGCGCGGTGCGTCTCGACGATCGACCCGTGACCGATCCCGGCTTTCTCGTCCAGGTTTCGCCGGGACAGGAACGCAAGCTCAGCCTCGGCCGCAAGCGCCACGGAATCCTCCGCTCCGCCTGATCCTGAGGCCCTCCTTTACCCTTTTTCCAGCATTTGTTGCGAAAAGGAGGCTCAAGGGATGGAACGAAGGAACTTTACCAGATGAGCGGAGCACAGCTTTCGGTCACCGATCAGCGCCGGGCGACCCGGCATCCGGTCGACCATCCGGTCATCGGAGAGCACCGCACGCGCGGTGACGTTCCGTTGCACATCAGCAACATCTCCGCCCATGGCTTCATGGTCAGCGGCGCGCCGGTTCTCGGCCGCGGCGATCGTGTGATCGTCCGCCTGCCGTCGATCGGTCGCATCGAGGCCTACTGCATCTGGACCGCCGACGAACGCGCGGGCTTCCAGTTCGAGCGAATCATCCGCCTCGACGATTTCGAAGCGATGATCGAAGCACTCCAGCCCAATCCTCGCCTGCGCCGCCGCGGCTAAAGCGGGTCTCCACACCGGGATAGATTCTGAACGCTTGGCAGCGCAATCCGCGGCTGCCATTCCGCGCGGGTGATTGAACCGACCTCGCCGCTGCAGATCGCCGATTACCGGCGCTTCTGGCTGGCGCGCTTCCTTGCGGTGTTCTCGACCCTCTCGATGGTGGTCCTGATCGGCTACCAGACCTACGACGTCGCTCGCGCCGACTACGGCATGGACCGCTCGCAGGCGGCTTTCATGCTCGGCCTGCTCGGCGCGGCCCAGTTCGTCCCGCTGATGCTGCTCACGCCGGTGGCGGGAGTGGCCGCCGACCGTTTCGACCGCCGGATCGTCGTGCTTTGCGCCAATGGAGTCGATGCGCTGATCGCAGTCGCCCTCGCCCTGGCGACCTGGCGCGACGCGCTCAGCTTGCCGTTGCTGTTCTCGCTCGCCGCGCTGCACGGTTCGGCGCGGGTGTTCAACGGGCCCGCGCTCTCGGCGATCGCCCCGAACCTCGTCTCACAACAATTGCTCCCCAAGGCGATCGCGCTGAGCTCGATCGCCTGGCAGGTCGGCACGGTGATCGGCCCGGCGATCGGCGGCTTGTTGTTCGCCTGGAGCCCTTCGTCGCCCTATTTCCTGTCGGCCGCGCTGCTGCTCGCCTCGGGCCTGCTGATTCTCTCGATCAGGCCGGTTCGCGCGCAGCATGACGGACCGCGGGCTCATCCGCTGAGGCAGATGATCGAAGGCTTTCAGTTCGTCCGCCGCGAACGGTTCCTGCTCGGCTGCATCACGCTCGACTTGTTCGCCGTGCTGCTCGGCGGCGCCACGGCGATGCTCCCGGTCTATGCTCGCGACATTCTCGCCGTCGGCCCCGAAGGCCTCGGGATAATGCGCGGGGCGCCCGCCGTCGGCGCCTCGCTCGTGGCCGCGCTCCTTTCGTGGCAGCCGCTCGAGCGCAACGTCGGCGTAAAGATGTTGTGGGCTGTCGTAGCCTTCGGCGCGGCCACGATCGTTTTCGCGCTTTCGCGCAGCTTCCTGCTTTCGCTGGGCGCGCTCGCGTGTCTCGGCGCCGCGGACATGATCTCGGTGTTCGTGCGCAATTCGCTGGTCCAGCTCAACACCCCCGACAACAAGAGGGGCCGCGTCTCGTCGATCTCGGGGCTGGCGATCTCCGCCTCGAACGAGCTCGGCGAGCTCGAATCGGGCTTGGTGGCCGGGTTGATCGGCGCCACCGGGGCGGTTGTCTTCGGCGGGGTCGGTGCGATAGTGGTCACCGCGATATGGGCGTGGATATTCCCCGAGCTTCGCCGGGCGAGGACCTTTGCCCCTACATTCCTGCACGAAGGTCAAGCGCAGCAAGAAACAACGAAGGAGCCAGCGTCATGAAGGCAGACAGCGTCCTCGCCACCATCGGCAACACACCGCACATTCGCCTGTCGCGGATGTTCCCCGACCATGAGGTGTGGGTGAAGAGCGAGCGCAGCAATCCCGGCGGCTCGATCAAGGACCGCATCGCGCTGGCCATGGTCGAGGATGCCGAGCGTCGCGGAGCGCTCAAGCCGGGCGGCACGATCATCGAGCCGACCAGCGGCAACACCGGCATCGGACTGGCGATGGTCGCCGCGGTCAAGGGCTACAAGCTAGTGCTGGTCATGCCCGAATCGATGAGCCTCGAGCGGCGACGGTTGATGCTGTCCTACGGCGCGAGCTTCGACCTGACGCCCAAGGAAGGCGGGATGAAAGGCGCAATCGCCCGCGCGACCGAACTGGTCGAGCAGACCCCCGGTTCGTGGATGCCGCAGCAGTTCGACAACCCCGCCAACGTGGCGATCCATGCCCAAACGACCGCGCAGGAAATCCTCAGGGACTTCGCCGATGCGCCGTTCGACTATCTGATCACCGGCGTCGGCACCGGAGGCCACCTGACCGGCTGCGCCGAAGTGCTCAAGAAGTCCTGGCCGGGCCTCAAGGCTTATGCCGTCGAGCCAACGCTTTCGCCGGTGATCGGCGGCGGCCAGCCCGGCCCGCATCCGATCCAGGGCATCGGCGGCGGGTTCATCCCGACCAACCTGCACACCCAATCGATCGACGGCGCCATCGCAGTCGAGGCCGAGGACGCCAAGGAAATGGCCCGCCGGTGCGCCCGCGAGGAAGGCCTGCTCGTCGGCATTTCGAGCGGCGCCACGCTGGCGGCTATCTCGCAGAAACTGGCGGAAGTGGACACCGGCGCCCGTATTTTAGGCTTCAACTACGATACCGGCGAACGTTATCTCTCGGTGCCGGATTTCCTGCCCACCGAATAGCGCAGTAAGCCCTTGCGGAGATTGGCGGCTCGGGTAGATTTGCCACTGTCAAACAGGTGCTCGCCACGGCGGGATGCCCGTTGGGGAGAGGAATCCATGAATCTCAAATTCGGTGTCCGCGGCGCTGCGCTCCTGTTGGTCGGCGTTCCTGCCTTGCCGGCACTCGCGCACCATTCGTTCGCGATGTTCGACAACACACGCTCCGTCACGCTGCACGGCAAGGTCACCGCGTACCAGTGGACGAACCCGCATTCGTATCTCGATATCGATGCCGACGACGGCAAGGGTGGGACCAAGCACTACACGATGGAGATGACGAGCCCGAACATGCTCCATCGCGGCGGCTGGAGCTCGCGCACGGTGAAACCGGGCGACGTCGTCACAGCCGTCATGTCCCCGCTCCGCGACGGACAATCGGGCGGCCTGCTGCTCGAGCTGACGCTCCCGAACGGGACCAAGATGCTGCCCGGCGTGCCCAACGCCCAGCGCTACAAGATCACGTCATGAGAGAGGCCATCCTTCTCGCGGCGCTGAGCCTTGCCACCGCGGCGTCGGCCGCCGACCATCCCGATTTCAGCGGCACGTGGGAGCGCTATCCGCCCCCGAACGAGAAGGCCGATCCGCGCTATGCGCCGACGCCGATCCCCGATCCGCCGCTCAAGCCCGAGTTCAAGGTCAAGTGGGACAGTGACCAGAAGAAGCTGCAGCAGCGCATCGAGGAAGGCCAGCCTGCGGGCGACAACTACGTCCATTGCATCCCCGACGGCATGCCGGCGATGATGATGGGCATGTTCCCGATGGAAGTGTTCCAGCGGGCCGAGCAGATCAACATCACCCAGGAAGCCTTCAACCAGACCCGGCGCATCTACATGAACCAGCCGCTGCCGAAGTGGGATACCGTCGATCCCAGCTTCTACGGCCAGTCGGTCGGCCACTGGGAAGGCGACACGCTGGTGGTCGAGACGACCGGCGTGAAGGACTACGTTACCTTCCGCTGGGCGCCGCATTCGGAATCGATGAAGATCACCGAACGGATCAGCCTTCTGGCGCCCGACTACCTCAAGGACGAAGTCACGGTCGAGGACGATCACCTCGCCAACCCGTGGACCTGGGCGTGGACCTTCCGCCGGATGAAGGACTACAAGCTGCAGGAATACGTGTGCGAGGATAACCGCGAATATGTCAGCGAAGATGGCAGCCAGCACCTTCGCATCGACAAGTGATGGAAACCGAGCGCGTTAGTTACAACGACGGCGAAACCGTCCTTACCGGGCTGGTCTATCGGACCGCGAGCAGCCCGCGGGCCGCGGTGCTGGTCTACCCGACGATCATGAACCAGCAGGGCGTGGTGCTCGACAAGGCGCAGTCGCTGGCCGAGCATGGCTACCTCACGTTCGTGGCCGATTTCTACGGGCGGAACCCGGAAAACTTCGAACAATCGCGCGAATTTGCTGCCGAAATTCGCCCGCAGCCGGAGGATTTCCGCCGCCGCATCCGCCAGGCCATTCGTTCGCTGGCCTCGCTGCGCGGCGCCGACGCCCTGCCCTTCGCTGCCATCGGTTTCTGCATGGGCGGCGGTGCGGTCCTCGAGCTGGCTCGCGAGGGCGCACCGCTCGAGGCCGTGGTGAGCTTCCACGGCCTGCTCGGCACCGACCTACCGGCCGAACCGGGCGAGGTCACCGCGCGCATCCTTGTCTGCCATGGCGACGCCGATCCGCTGGTGCCGCGCAGCCAGGTGGTCAGTTTCTGGGAGGAAATGGACGCGGCCGGCGCCAACTGGCATTTCCATTCGTACAGCGGCGTGATGCACGGCTTCACGAACCCAGGGCCAGCACTCAATCCGGCTGTCGGCTATGACGCCAGCGCCGACAGGCAGAGCTGGGCGGCGATGTTCGAACTGTTCGACGAGGTGTTCGGCTAACCTTGCTTGCCTGTCAGCAGCGGGTACGGGTTGATCGAGGTGGCTGACTCGTACCACTTCGCATTCGGCGTCGTTTGCATGATCTCGAAGTGCAGGTGTGGTGCATCCGGACTGGCGTCGCCCGTCGAGCCGACCGCGCCGAGCGTCTGGCCCTGGGCAACTCTTTGTCCTTCGTGCAGGCCGTCGGCGTAGCGATCGAGGTGGGCGTAGTAGAAGATCGTCGCGCGGTCGGGCGAGCGGACGTAGAGGGTGTTGCCCCCGGCATCCGAGCGGAACAGCTTCTCCACCGTGCCCGCCGCTGCCGCGACCACCGGCGTCCCGCGCGGGGCCACGATATCGAGCGCCTCGTGCAAGCGCGATCCTCCGCCCCGTACATCTTCGAACGTGTCGACCAATTGCTCGGGCTTGACCCCGGCAACCGGGATTTGCAGGCCTTTCGAATTGGCCGTCGGTGACCGCACCGCAACCGTCGGCTCGCCGCCCGCACCCGTTGCCGCCAGCTGCGCCGCGGGGGCTCCCGACGGCACGGTGCGGGTAACCCACGCGCTGCCGAACAGGATCCACGCCGCCGAAGTGATCGTGGCGGTCGCGGCGATCGTCGAGAGGCGGTCGGCGAAGCGCATGTCAGGCCTGGAAGACGACCTTGGTCTTGGTATCGATCATCTGCGCCAGGCGCGCGGCGTCCCAGTTGGTCAGCCGCACACAGCCGTGACTTTGTGTCCGGCCGATGGTCTGCGGCTCGGGCGTGCCGTGGATGCCGTAATGTTCCTTGGTAAGATCGATCCATACCACGCCAACCGGCCCGTTCGGTCCAGGGGGCAAGCGCTGCTTGGTGTCGTTGGCGCCGGCATCCCAGAACAGGTCCGGATTGTAATTGAAGTGCGGATTGCGGCTGATAGTCGTGATGCCCCAGGTCCCGAGCGGCAGGGGATCATGCTGCGAACCGGTGGTGACGGTGAACGTCGCCACCAGCTTGCCGGCCTCGTCGTAACCCTTGAGCCACCCGCCCGACTTGTCGACCACGATCTTGCTGACGTGCGGCTGATCTGTGCCGACGCCCAGCGAGGCGAGCGTCGCCTGCCAGGTCTTGTCCTCCACCACCGCCGGGTCGATCCGGTCGGCACCGACGTTGGGAACGCGAACCAACTGGCCGGCATGGAAGCCCGGCTGTGCCGGTCCGTTCGAGGAGGAGGCCGCTGGAGTGAGAGAGGCGGCAGCGGTTGCGGCCGCCTTGGCATTTCCTTGCGCCGTGTTCGCGCCGCCTTGGGCAAGCGTCGGGCTCGCCATGCCCGCCGGTTGCCCGTTCGGGTTAAGCTGGTCGAGCACTTCCGAGGTCGTGTGAAACCGCTCGGCGAGACGTTCGTCGAGGCTCTCGTAGCCGAGCTCCTGCAGCTTCGCCTGGTCCTCCGGCTCCTTGGGGACCTTCTGGTACTGCCGAGTGCCCCAGTCGTCCGGGATCTTCACCACGCGCGTGGCGGGAATGTTGTTCCACTGCCCGAGCGCCTGCTGGGTCGCCGGATCGAGCTTGCCGGTCACTTGCAGACCGTGAGCCTCCTGGAAGCCCTGGAGCGCGTTCTCGGTCGAGATGCCCATCTTGCCGTCGATCACCCCGGGGCCGAAGCCCTGGCGGTCGAGCACCACTTGCGCCTGCATGATCGGCCGCGACTGGGAATCGGGGATGTCGATCCGGGCTTGTTCGCCAGCGGCCGGGTCTTGCGAGGCCATGCTGTCGGCACCGTTTTGCGCCACGGCCACCGTGGCGGCCGCCGTCGGTTGCTGCCTGGTCTTGTCATGGTCGTTGGAGCCGCATGCGGCCAGCGCCATCAGCGCGACGGCGGCGAGAACGGTACGCATGGGTCTGAAATCTCCGGTGGCGGGGCGCGGAACCGCCCCCTGTTCACCGGATCAACGAGTTAGCGCGGCAAAATATCCGCCTCAGGCGACCTTCTCTGCCTCGATACGGGTCCAGCGATAGGCGTACCACGCGAACGCGACGAGAGCCACGAGCGCGATCAGTTGGGCGGCCGGCGCAAAATTCTCATTTACGAGGATAAGGGGATTTTCGCCGAAAATGCCTACCAGACCCGTGGTCGCGAGGCCGGCAAGGCTCTCGCCGACGATCAGACCCGTGGCCAGCAGCACTCCGCTGCGCTTCATGAACTCCGGCCGCGTGGTGCGGTCGGCGCGCTTGTCCCAGAAGTGCCCGACGAAGGCGCCGATCGCGGTAATCAGGATCAGCGAGATCGGCAGGTACATGCCCATCGCCACGCCGAGCGGCGGCAGGCGCAGGCCCTTGCCGTTCGTCCTCGCGCGCACGCCGAGCCATTCGTCGATGACGATGACCACGCCGATGATCGCCGCCCCGTAACCGAGCAGGTCCCAGCGAAGCGTTCCGCCGAGCACGCCCTGCGCCAGCGAAGAGATCAGCGAAGCTTGCGGCGCCGGGAGCGAGCCAGGGCCGGCATTGGGCGCGCCGGCAAAGCCCATCGTCGTGTTGAGCAGGTTGAGCACCGGCGGGATAACCAGGCTGCCGCAAGCAATGCCGATCACTAGCGCCACCTGCTGCTTCCACGGCGTCGAGCCGACGAGATAGCCGGTCTTGAGGTCCTGCAGGTTGTCGTTGGCGACGAGGGCGATGCCGAACACGAAGGAGGTGGCGAACAGGGCGAAGGCGACCAGCGCCTTAGTGTCGGCGTCCGAATGGTGCCCGGGGAACAGCAGCATGACCATGATCGAGGCGACGATGATCGACAGGATGCCGACGCCCGAAACCGGGCTGTTCGACGTGCCGACGAGCCCGGCCATATAGCCGGTTACCGCCGCCACCACCGCGCCGATCGCAAGCACGAAGACCAAAGTTGCGGTGATCGCCACGCCGAAGTTGGCCGCGACCGGTCCGCCCTGGACGAAGGTCCACAGCATCCAGGCGATCGGCAGCAGCGCAATGAGCAGGGTGCCGTAGACGATGGAGCCCGGAAGGTCGCGCTCGGTAATGTCTATGACCTCGCCGCCTTTGCGCGCGCGCGATGTGGCCGCGATGCCGGCGAGCCCTTCGGCGATCGGTTTGACGAGCTTGAGCATCGTCCAGATCGCCGCGACGGCAATCGCGCCGGCGCCGATGAAGCGCACCTGGGTTGAGAAGATCGTGCCGACGAAGTCCTCGACCGAGCCCGTGACGCCGGCCGCGGCGGTCATCCACGGCAGCAGGATGCCCCACGAGATCACCGTGCCGACGAGGAGCGCGATGCCGGCGGAAAGCCCGATCAGGTGGCCGATTGCAAGCAGCCCGAGCGAGGTGGTGGAGGCAACTCCGGTCGCGCCCGCGCCGACGCGGAAGAAACGCGAAATCTCGGCCGCGGCCAACCCGAACGCGATGAGCACCGCCAGCACCACGCTGACAAGCCCGCCGAAGACCATCGTCCTGAGGCCAAAGCGGCTCTCCGCCGCGCCTTCTGCGGTCGCGCCGCCCACCCTGAGCACTTCGGCACCGGCGATCCCTTCGGGGTACGGCAGGGGCGAATTGACGACCAGCGCGCGGCGCAGCGGCACCGACATCATCACGCCCATCGTCCCGCCGATGAAGCACAGGGCAACGGTCGTCCAATAGGGGAAGCTCGTCCACCAGCCGACCATGATCAGCCCGGGAATGATGAAGATGATCGTCGCTACCGCCCCGGCCGCGCTGCAGATCGTCTGCGTGATGTTGTTCTCGACCAGGCTGTTGTCGGAGAAGTTGCGCAGCAGCGCCATCGAGATCACCGCCGCGGGCAGTGCGGTCGAGAACGTCAGGCCGACGCGCAGCCCGAAATAGACGTTGGCCGCGGTGAACAGGAAGGTCAGCGATCCGCCCAGCAGAATCGCGCGCAGCGTAAGCTCGCGGACGGGCGTCGTGGCGGTGGTCATCTCAGCGGCTCTCCCCAGCTCGGCTCAACGAAGGTCTGCACGATTATTGCGCGCAGGGAAACGATCTTTGCGTCAACCCGGGGCTTTGGCAATCGCCTCATGGAATGCGCGCACGGCCTCGGCCTCATCGCCCTTCCACACCGCCCCGCAAACGGCGAGGAAATCGGCTCCCGCGGTCACCAGCGGTCCGCAGTTCTGCGGGGTAATCCCTCCTATGGCCACGCAGGGAATCTCGAAGACTTCCTGCCACCGGCTAAGCAATTCGAGGTCAGGCCGATGCTCGCTGGCCTTGGTTTCGCTCGGAAAGAAGCTGCCGAAAGCGACGTAGTCGGCCCCCGCCTCGCCCGCCTCCATCGCCAGATGCACGCTCGCATGGCAAGTGACGCCGATCTGCGCGTCGCGGCCCAGTTCTTCACGCGCGTCGCGCACGTCGCCGTCGTCCTGCCCAAGGTGGACGCCGTCAGCCTTGAGCCGCTTGGCCAGCGCGATCGAATCGTTGACGATGAAGGCGACGTCGTGGCGCGCGCAGATCTCCTGCAGCGGCTCGGCGAGCCGCGCGGCCTCGTGCTGCTCTACGCCCTTCACGCGGAACTGGAACGCCGCTACCGGCCCCGCCGCCAGTGCGCGTTCGAGCCGCGCGGGGAAATCGCCGCCGACGTCGAGCGGCGAGATGAGGTACAGCTGGCAGCGGGGGTTATCGGCAGGCATCGCGCGGTTCCGTAGAGCGCCGTGCCCCGTCCGCCAAGCGTGCTCGCAATAGTGAAGGTGTGACTTGACTATTTGTTGCTCTTTTTTAGTGAAGCCATCACTTCACCAATGGAGATTCGCATGACCGTCCACGACACTTTCGTGATCGAACGACATTTCCCGCACAGCCGCGATCGCCTCTACCGCGCGCTGTCCGACCCCGAGCTCAAGGCGCGTTGGTACTCGGCCGAGCGCACGGGCGTGATGAAGTTTGAAATGGACTTCCGTCCCGGTGGCCTCGAACGCCAGCATTACACGCTCGGCGAAGACACGCCGTTTCCCGGCGCCGTGATCGTCAACGAAGGCCGCATCGAAGATATTCGCGAAGGCGAACGCATCGTCGTCAGCAGCAGCACCGACTTCGCCGGCAACCGCATCTCGACCGCGCTGATCACTTACGACCTGAGCGACAATGGCGACGGCTGCAAACTCACGTTGACGCACCAGGCGGCGTTCTACGAAAACGCCGACGGGCCACAAATGCGCCGCGGCGGGTGGGAAACGCTGCTCGACGTGCTCGAACGGTCGCTGGCATCGTGACTTCCGAGGCCGCCGCGCTGTTCGACGCGATGGGCGATCCCACGCGACGGGCGATGGTGTCGCTGATGGCGCGAGGTCCGGCGAGCGTTTCCGCGCTCGCTGACCCGCTTGGGATCACCGTGACGGCAGTCGGCCAGCACTTGCGCGTGCTCGAACAGGCCGGGCTGGCCTGTTCGGAGAAGCGCGGCCGCACGCGCTATTGCCGGATTCGTCCTGAAGGACTCGACTCGATCGAAGCCTGGACCCGGCAGGTCCGCCGCGAATGGGAAGCCCGGCTCGAACGCCTCGGCGACATGCTCGACGAGATGGGGCCCCAAGCGGGCCGTTGATGCGTTGATGCATAATCGACAGACCGGAGACATGCCGATGATCAAGGCTTCCGCCGCCCTCGCCCTGGCCGCCCTGCCCCTTGCCGGTTGCGCGACACTTTTCGGCTCGGGCGCGAACTCGGTCCACACCCTGGCGCTTGGACAAACGGGCAATTTCGGACCGGTCAACCTGACTCCGATCAGCGTCGAGGAAGACAGCCGCTGCCCCACGGCCGTGCAATGCATCTGGGCCGGACAGGTGCGCCTGAAGGTGCTGGTCGAGCCCGCCGGTGCCGATCACGCGGTGTTCGCAACGCTTGGGCAACCCCTTGGAGTCGACGGAGGCACGCTGCTGCTCGAACAGGTCAGCCCACAACGCGGCTCGACGGCACAAATTCCGCCCAGCCATTACAGCTTCACCCTCCGCTACACGCCCCAGACTCGGTAGTGGGCCTCGTAGCCTAGGTGGTCCGACAGGCTTGAACCGTCGGCCCTCACACCGAAGGGCACTTCGAAGCCGGTCAGCGTGACCGACAGACGCATATTGCCGCGATAGAAGAGCCAGTCCTTGGCGCGGCGCAGGATCGCCTCCATGTTGCGCCTGTCGTCTTGCGCAAGCGTATGCTCGCTGGCGAACGCGTCGAGCAGCGAGTTCCGCGACTGCGTCAGGGGGTTGGCCCCGAGATCATGCCAACGGACTTTCGCGCGGCCCGTATTGAAATCGCCGCCGAGGAACGCGACCGCGTGAGCGGGCACCCTTTCCGCAATGAACTGTCGCAATGCGACGGTCTGGTACGCATAGGCGGTGTCGGCGCGATCTTGCGCCACGCCTGAAGCGGCCCGCGAATTGAGATGGGTATCGATGAACGCAACCGGCTGCGCGCTGCCGGGTATCCGCACCCAGGCGATAAGCGCGCCCTTGTTGGCCAGGCAATCGTAACCCGCGCAGGCCCAGGTGGGAAAGGCGAGCCGGTCCACCTTGGTGATCGGGTAATCCGACAAGATGCGAAGGCCACTGTCGAGCCACTTGCCGTCGCCTTCGCCCTTGAGATGCGATGTCGCCGCGACGAAGCGGTTTGCAGCCGCCGGCGCCGGGGCCGTGTTGACGGCGTGCGCCGAAGGCCCCGCGACGACATAGCGATAGCCCGCTTCCTCGGCGATACGCGCGCCCGGCCCGGCGAACGCTTCCTGCAACATCACGACATCGGGCTCACGTCCTTGTTGGCGCAAATCGGCCAGATGCGCCGCGATCCGGTCGAGCGAGGCGGCGCGGCCAAAACGCGCCGGTGCCGGGAGCCCCTCGACATTGTACGACATCACCGTCAGCGAATTCGCCGCGCGGTGGCGACTGAGCGCCGTCGAGCCGTAATCGGAACCGCCACCAGGCGGCTGACCCGCGGCCGGGCCCGCGCTGAGGCCAGGCGTCAGCGCTAGCAGGAAAGCTGTCACGACGCGCGACGGGCGCACGTTTCCAAGCTTTCGATCCACACTCCCATCCCTTCGTCACCAGGTCTGTGAGAGTGACGCCGGGCGAACGGCAATTCCTCAGTCGGATACGACCCCTAGCGAATGCTCGCCATGTGTATCTGGTCGATCGCCGCACCGAGCGTGCGATCGAATTCCCCGTCGCTCTGGTGCACCCGCAAGTCCTGCAGCAGCCCCCGGCTGAAGCTGGCGATCATGCCTTGGTTCTCGGCCAGCTTGGCGCAGGCCTCGTCGGTGCTGTAGCCGCCCGAAAGTGCGACGACGGCGAGCACTTTGGGATGCCCGATCAGCTCGCGGTAGAAGTTCGCCACGACCGGGATCGACAGCTTGAGCATGACTTGCTGCCCGTCGGCCAGCGCGTCGAGTTGCTTGAGGATTTCCGCCTTGAGAATTTCCTCGCCCGCGGCCCGGTCGGGGGCCTTGATCGAATACTCGGGCTCGAGGATCGGCATCATCCCGTGGGCCAGCACTTGCTTGCCGACTTCGAACTGCTGGGCAACCGCCGCGGCAATCCCCGTGGCGTTCGCGGCGTTGATCACCGAACGCTCCTTGGTGCCGAACACGCCGAGCGCCTTGGCCCGCTCGAGCAGCGCGTCGAGCCCGGGCATGGGCTTCATCAGCTGAACGCCGTCGGCTTCGGCCTCGAGGCCCTTGTCGATCTTGAGGAACGGCACCACGCCGAGGTCGATCAGCGCCTGCGGCACCGGCTTGCCGTCGACCGACCCGTCCATCGTCTTTTCGAACAGGATCGCTCCGATCACCTTGCCGCTGGCGAAGCACGGGCTCTTGATGATCCGGCTGCGCATCTGGTGGATCAGCTCGAACATCTCGTCCTCGCTCGACCAGGCGCCTTCCTCGATGCCGTAGCCGGTCAACGCCTTGGGCGTCGAGCCGCCGCTCTGGTCGAGCGCGGCGATGAAGCCCTGCCCGGCAGCCATCTTGGCGGTCATGTCTTCGGTATTCATCGGCATCGCGTACTCCTTGGCTCTCTCTGCCGCGGGACTTAGCCACCGCGCCGCGGCGCGGCAACGGGTCAGACGCGGAAACGAATTGACCGGCGTCCCGGCGTTCGCCAGGTTTGATTCAAGGGGGGAATTCGATGCCCAAATCGCGACGCCTGATCATGCTGCCGCTTGCCCTGTTGGCGATGGGCGCTGGTGCGCAAGCCCGGACCCCCAAGGTCGGCGAAGTCGCTCCCAACTTCGAGCTGAGCCTGGTGAATGGTCAAAAGGTGACACTGGCCGATCTGCGCGGGGAGGTCGTCGTGATCAACTTCTGGGCGACCTGGTGCGTGCCGTGCCGCGCGGAGCTTCCGGCACTTGACGCCTACTACAAGCTGCAGAAGAGCCACGGCTTGCGGGTCTTCGCGATTACGACCGAGGGTTCGGTTCCCGAAAAGAAGCTGCACGATTTGTTCAGCGCGATGACGATCGAGCCGATTCACAAGCTCAAGGGCCCCTACGCCTATATCGACCATGCCGTGCCGACCAACTTCGTGATCGATCGCGCCGGCAAGATTCGATACGCCAAGGCCGGGGCGTTCAATCTCGACCGGCTGAACGAGATTCTCATTCCGCTGCTCAAGGAGCCACCGCCGAAGGAACCGCAAGTCGCCTTGGCTAACTAGTCAGTGCGGCCACGCCGGGCAATTCCTTGCCTTCCATCCATTCCAGAAAAGCGCCGCCGGCGGTTGAAACGTAGCTGAAATCGGCGGCCACTCCCGCGTGGTGGAGCGCCGCCACGGTGTCGCCGCCGCCGGCGACAGAGACCAGCGAGCCTTCGCGTGTCAGCGCGGCCGCGGTCCTCGCCAGCGCCACCGTGGCGGTGTCGAACGGCGGCGTCTCGAACGCGCCGAGCGGTCCGTTCCAGACCAGTGTGCGGCAGGTCTTGAGGACATCGGCGAGCGCCTCGGTCGCTTGCGGGCCGATGTCGAGGATCATCTCGTCGGCGGCGACCTCGTGGACGTTGCAGGTGCGCAAGCTGGGCGGATTGGCGGCAAACTCCTTCGCCACCACGACGTCATAGGGCAAGTGCACCGTGCAGCCGGCCTGGTCGGCGGTGTCGAGGATTGCTTCGGCGGTCTTGGCGAGGTCGTGCTCGCACAGGCTCTTGCCGACATCGACCCCGCGCGCGGCAAGGAAGGTATTGGCCATGCCGCCGCCGATGATCAGGTGCTGGACTTTGCCGACGAGATGCTCGAGCACGGCGAGCTTGGTCGAGACCTTGGCCCCGCCGACCACGGCGGCGACCGGCTTCTCGGGATTGCCGAGAGCGGCGTCGAGCGCCTTCAATTCCTTCTCCATCGCCCGCCCGGCATAGGCCGGCAGCAGGTGCGCGATGGCCTCAGTGCTGGCGTGGGCGCGGTGAGCCGCGGAGAAGGCGTCGTTGACGTAGAAGTCGCCGTTCGCGGCAATCGCCTTGGCGAGTTCCGGATCATTCTTCTCCTCGCCGGCCCAGAAGCGGGTGTTCTCGAGAATGCCGATATCGCCCGGCCGCATGATGCCGAGCGACTGCTGAACGATCGGGCCGGCGAGCTCGGAGATGTACATCGTCTCGCGCCCGAGCACGGCCTCGACCGCGCCCTGGACCAGGCTGAGCGACAGCGTCGAGCTGCGCTCACCCTTGGGCCGGCCGAAATGGGCCAGCAAGAGGACCTTGGCGCCGGCATCGGCCAGCTCGAGGATCGTCGGCGCCACCGCTTCGATGCGCGTCAAGTCGGTCGCCCGTCCGTCCTGCATCGGCACGTTGAGGTCGACGCGCACGAGCGCGACCTTGCCGCGCACGTCGCCGAGATCGTCGAGGGTGCGGAACGCCATCAGAGAATCCTTATCTCGTCGCCGACGGCGATCTCGCCGTCCTTGATCACCCGTCCGAGGAAGCCGCCGCGCCAGTCGGGCGTCAGCGCCGCGCGCAGGCCCGGGTGGAGCGCTTCCATCCGTTCGCACGGATCGCACTCATCGGTGATCTCGATCACCAGGGTGGCGCCGATCTGGACCTTCGTGCCAGCTTCGCGAGGAAAGCGCAGGCCTTCGACCAGCAGGTTGCGGCGTGAATTCCACCACTCGTGAGGGCAATGCGATTCAGCGGCCGCGGCCTCCCAGCCATCGCGTTCGAGCAAAGAGACCTGACGGGTCCGACCCGGCTTCGTCGACGCCATCCCGCCGCGGAAATCGCCGTGCACGCCCTCGGCCGCCGTTACGGAAACGGCGTCGACCGTCTCCATCGGGCCCTTGGGCTCGTGATGTCGCGCGATTCCTGCCAGTCTGCCGGTCATCTGCCCTCGCTCAGAGGAACTTCGCCATCACCCCGGCGGTGTCGATCATCCGGTTCGAGAAGCCCCACTCGTTATCGTACCAGCTGACCACGCGGCCGAGCTTGCCTTCGAGCACGGCGGTTTCGAGGCTGTCGACCGTCGAGCTCGGCGGCTGGTGGTTGAAGTCGGTGCTGACGAGCGGCTGGTCGGTGTAGGCGAGCACGCCCTTCATCGGCCCGTCCGCCGCGGCCTTGAGCGCGGCGTTGATTTCTTCCTTGGTGGTGTCGCGCGAAGGCGTGAACACGAGGTCGATCAGCGATACGTTGGGCGTCGGCACGCGCACCGAGGAGCCGTCGAGCTTGCCCTTCAGCTCGGGCAGCACGAGCCCGACCGCGCGGGCGGCGCCGGTGGTGGTCGGGATCATGTTCATCGCTCCCGCGCGCGCGCGGCGCAGGTCTAGGTGGATCTGGTCGAGCATCCGCTGGTCGTTGGTGTAGCTGTGGATCGTGGTCATGAACCCGCGCTCGATGCCGATCGCGTCATTGAGCACCTTGGCGACCGGCGCGAGGCAGTTGGTGGTGCAGCTGGCGTTGGAGACGATGTCGTCCTCGGCGGTCAGCGTATCCTGGTTCACGCCGAAGACGATGGTCTTGGAAACGCCGGTAGCCGGCGCCGAGATCAGCACCTTCTTCGCCCCCGCGGCGATGTGCGGCCGGCTCGCTTCGTCCGACTGGAAGAAACCAGTGCATTCGAGCACCAGCTCAACGCCCATCGCCTTGTGCGGCAGGTTGGCGGGGTCGCGTTCCTTGGTCACGGCGATGCGATGGCCGTTGACCGTGATCGAGTCGCCGTCGCAGATCACCTCGCCGGGGAAGCGGCCGTGGGTGCTGTCGTACTGGAAGAGCAGCGCGTTGGAGCGGGCATCGGCGAGGTCGTTGATCGCGACGAGCTCGAAATCGTGATCCTTGCGCTCGAGAATCACCCGGGCGACGAGCCGCCCGATGCGTCCGAACCCATTGATCGCTACCTTCGTCGTCATCTCAACAACTCCTGTTAATTACCTAGTTTTGCGAGGATTTTTGGAACGATCGCCTCGACGCTGAAGCCGAACTCGGCGAACAATTCCTCCGCCGGGGCGGAAGCGCCGAAGTGGTCGAGACCGATGCGGAGGCCATCCAGGCCGGTGTAGCGTTCCCATCCGAAGGTGGTTCCGGCTTCGATCGAGACCCGCAGGACATCAGCCGGCAGCACGTCGGCGCGATAGCCTTCGGGCTGCTCGTCGAACAGTTCGGTGCACGGCATCGAGACGACATCGGCGCCGATCCCCTGCCCTTCGAGCGCGGCGGCGACGTTGAGCGCCAATTCCACTTCGGAACCGGTCGCGATGAGCACGACCCGGCGGTCCGCCGTAGCCGCCCGCAGCCGATAGGCGCCCTTGGCGCACAAATTCTCGCTGGCGTCGTGGCGCACCGCCGGCAGGTTCTGTCGGGTCAGCGCGAGCACCGAAGGCCGCGCCGTCTCGTTCAGCGCCAGCTCCCAGCACTCGGCCGTCTCGAGCGTGTCTGAGGGGCGCATCACCAGCAGGTTCGGGATCGCCCGCAGGCTCTGCACATGCTCGACCGGCTGGTGGGTCGGGCCGTCTTCCCCGAGTCCGATCGAATCGTGCGTCATCACATAGACCACGCGGACGTGCTGCAGCGCCGAGAGGCGGATCGCAGGGCGGCAGTAATCGGTGAACACCAGGAAGGTGCCGCCGTAGGGGATCACCCCGCCGTGCAGCGCCATCCCGTTCATCGCCGCGGCCATGCCGAACTCGCGAATGCCGTAATAGATATAGCGACCGCCGTAGTTCTCGGCGGTGAGCGGACCGGTCGAGGGCGTCTTGGTGTTGTTCGATCCGGTGAGGTCGGCCGAGCCGCCGATCAGCGCCGGCAGGTCCTGCGTCAGCACGCCGAGCGCGGCCTCGCTCGACTTGCGGGTGGCCATCTTCGGGCCTTCGGCGGCGACCTTGGCCTTGTAGGCCGCCCAGTCGTGGAGACCCGGCAGGTCGCCGTTCATGCGCGCGGTGAACTCCGCGGCGCGGGAGCTGGCCTTGAGGCGCCCTTCCCAATCCGCGCGCGCAGCCTTGCCGCGCTCGCCGGTTGCGTTCCAGTCGGCGTAGATGTCGGCCGGAATCTCGAACGGTTCCGAAGTCCAGCCCAAGGTCTCGCGCGCGGCGGCAACCTCCGCCTCGCCGAGCGCCGCGCCGTGAGTGGCGCTGGTGCCCTGCTTGTTCGGCGCACCCTTGCCGATGACGGTCTTGCACGCGACCAGCGAGGGGCGCTGATCGGCCAAAGCCTCGTCGATCGCCCGGGCGACGTCGTTCACGTCATGCCCGTTGCAGCTGACCACGTGCCAACCGGTCGCGGCATAGCGCGCGCGGATGTCCTCGCTGGTCGAAAGGTCGGTCGAGCCGTCGATCGTGATGTGGTTATCGTCCCACAGCACGATCATCCGTCCGAGCTTCAGGTGCCCGGCAAGCCCGATCGCCTCGTGGTTGACGCCTTCCATCAGGCAGCCGTCGCCGGCGATCACCCAGGTGCGGTGATCGACCAGCTCGTCGCCGAACTCGGCGTTGAGGTGGCGTTCGGCGATCGCCATGCCGACCGCCATGGCCAGGCCCTGGCCCAGTGGCCCGGTCGTCGCCTCGACGCCTTCGAGCAGGAAGTTCTCGGGATGCCCAGCGCACGGACTGGCCAGCTGGCGGAAGTTGCGGATGTCGTCGATCGTCGGGCGCGCGTAGCCGGTCAGGTGCAGCACCGAATAGAGCAGCATCGAGCCATGTCCGGCGCTGAGCACGAAGCGGTCGCGGTCGGGCCACTTCGGATCGGCCGGGTCGAACTTGAGGTACTTCGACCACAGCACCGTGGCGACGTCGGCCATGCCCATCGGCATACCGGGATGGCCCGAATTGGCGGCCTGCACCGCGTCCATCGCCAACGCGCGAATGGCATTGGCCATGGGCGCAAGGCGGGCGGGATCGAGGCTCATTCGGGCAGGCTCCTGCGAGTGGGAAAGCAGCGCTGATTCGATGCGCCGCCTCTCTTGCGGACCACCCTTCCCCCGTCAAGCGCGGCGCCCGAGAGGGTGCCCATCGCAGCGCGAGAACTGTTCACAGCTTTCTCGGCCAAGGCTTTGCCCTTGCGGAGGCATTTTCGTAAGCTGCCGCGATGGACGGGGAACGCACTCAGCGGGCGCTGGCCCGGATCGAGGCTGCCGCGGCGCGGATCGAGCGCGCGGCCTCGCAGCGTCCGCTGACGTCGTCGCCCGGCGGGGACCCTGATCTCGAACGGAAATATCAGGCGCTGCGCGGCGAAGCAGGTGCCGCGCTGGCCGAACTCGACCGACTGCTGGGAGCGCTCGAGCCATGAGCAACGTCACGCTCGACATCGCCGGCCGCAAGTTCACCGTCGCGTGCGCCGAGGGCGAGGAAGCGCACATCACGATGCTCGGGCGGACGATCGACGCCAAGCTCGCCGACATGCCGCACATCTCCAGCCAGTCCGAGGCGCGCGCGCTGCTGTTTGCAGCCCTCCTCCTCGCCGACGAGAACCACGAGATGAAGAACGGCGGCGCGACGCCGGCCGAGGCCAGACCTGAGGTTGCCGAAGGGCTGGAAGCGCTGGCCGAGCGGCTCGAAGGCCTGGCGTCGCAGCTGGAAAGTGCCGGCTGACCGCAAGCGCGAGGGGGACATCGCATGTTGCCGACCATTATCGTGATCGCGATCGTCGCGATTCTCATCTTCTGGGGAGTCGCCATCTACAACCGCCTGGTGCGCCTGCGCGCGCTGGTGAAGGAGGGCTTCAGCGGCATCACGGTCCAACTCCGCCGCCGCGCCGACCTTGTGCCCAACCTCGTGAGCACGGTCGAAGGTTATGCCGCCCACGAGAAGAGCGTGCTCAACGAGGTCACCGCGCACCGCGCCGAGGCCGCCAATGCCGGCAGCGTGGCCGCCACGGCGCAGGCGGACAATGCCTTTACCGGAATGCTCGGCCGGCTGATGGCCGTCGCCGAGGCCTATCCCGACCTCAAGGCCGACGACAACTTCCGCCAGTTGCAGAGCGAACTCAGCGAGATCGAGGAGCAGCTCCAGGGCGCACGGCGCTATTACAACGCCACCGTCCGCGACCTCAACAGCAGCATCCAGTCGTTCCCGAACGTGCTGTTCGCGCGCCCGCTCGGCTTCAGCGAGGCTGAGTTCTACGCCGATGCCGATGCCTCGATCCAGCAGGCGCCGAAAGTCTCGTTCGACGCGGCCCAGGCCTGATTGCATGATCCGCGCGACGCGGCTGCTGGCGCTGCTCGCCGCGGCGCTGGCGTTCCTCCTGCCGGGAGCGGCTCTCGCCGACGAACGCATCCTTTCCTGGCGCAGCGACATCGCCGTGCGCGCCGACGGGGCGCTCGATGTGAGCGAGACCATCCGCGTCAACGTCGAAGGCAACCGGATCCAGCACGGCATCTTCCGCGATTTCCCGACCACTTACGGCAAGGACGGACGGCGCGTTCGCGTCGGCTTCGACGTCGCCAGCGTCGAGCGCGACGGCCAGCCCGAGCCATACGACACACAGCGCGGCGGCAACGGCGTGCGCGTCCAGATCGGCTCGGGCGACAAATACCTCGACTATGGCGAGCACTCCTACACCATCCATTACACGACGACGCGCCAGCTCGGCTTCTTCGAGGGCTACGACGAGCTCTACTGGAACGTCACCGGCAACGGCTGGGCCTTCCCGATCGACATGGCCGAAGCGCATATCCGCCTGCCGCAACCTGTGCCGTTCGGTCCCGAGCGCGCAGTCTATACCGGTCCGCAAGGCGCGACCGGATACGCCGCCAAGGTCGTTTCCGAGGGGCCTGGCGAGATCGTTTTCCGCACCACCGAGCCGCTCGGGCCTTACGAGGGCCTGACGGTGGCGGTGCGCTGGCCCAAGGGCGTGGTCGCCGAACCGCCCAAGCCGTCGGGCGCACGACTGACGTTGCAGGAACAGGCGCCGCGCGCCGGGGCGCTGGCGGCCTTGCTCGGCCTGCTGGTTTATTACTTCTTCGCCTGGAAGCGCGCCGGCCGTGGTCCGCGCGCGGGCACGGTGGTGCCGCTGTTCACCCCGCCCGACGCCATGTCCGCCGCGGCGGTCCGCTACGTCAAGCGCATGGGCTTCGACGACCGCTGCTTCGCCGCCGCGATCGTCGAGAGCGGCGTGCACCGCGAGCTGAAGCTGGTGGAAAGCGACGAGGGATTCTTCCACAGCAAGAAGACCACCCTGGAGAAGACTACCGGACAGGGCGGCCTTCCACCGCCCGAACACGCCATGCTCAGCTCGCTGTTCGCCGGCAGCCACACAATCGAGATGGACAACAAGAACCACGCCCGCTTCGCCCTCGCGCGCAAGGCCCTGAGCGACGGGCTGGAGGAGATCTACAAGGATAGGACCTTCGTCAGGAACCAGGGCTGGGCGTGGATGGGCGTGGCTTTGGTGTTCACCGCGATGTTGCTGATCGCCGCCGCCATCGCCTTCTCGGACTTCTACAGCACCTCGGCGGAGCGTTTCGTGCCGGCGCTGGGGCTGGCGCTGATGCTCGCCGCCGCGTGGCTCGTCTCCCGTCATCGCAAGGGCTGGGTGAATGGCTTGTCGATTGCCGCGTTGATGCTTGGCGGAATTGTCCTGTTCGGCATCGCCTTCGTCCGGCTGACCCAGATCGAGCCCGCCGGGACCTGGGCCTGCATGCTGGCCCCGCTGGCGATGCTGCCCCTGGTCCTGTCGGCTTTCGCCTGGATGAGCGCGCCGACGAAGGAGGGCCGCGCGCTGATGGACCGCATCGCCGGGTTCGAGCAGTACCTCTCGATCACCGAGGAGGACCGGCTCGAGGCAATGCATCCGCCGGAGAAGACGCCCGAACTGTTCGAACGCTACCTTCCCCATGCCATCGCGCTGGGAGTCGAGAACCGCTGGGCCGACAAGTTCGCCGCCGTGCTCGCCGCGGCCGAGACGGATCCCACCCGGCAGGGGAGCACGTTCGGCTGGTATTCGGGGCACGGCAACGTCTGGTCCGATCCGGGCCGGTTCGCCGGCACCGTCGGTTCGTCACTCGCCAGCAGCATCTCCTCGGCATCGACCGCGCCCGGCTCCAGCAGCGGGTCGGGCGGCGGTGGCTCCTCGGGCGGCGGCGGCGGCGGCGGGGGTGGCGGTGGCTGGTAACCTTGCCGAGGGCCGTCGAAGCGCCTAAATAGGGGACGGCGGGACTGCCCGGCACGCGCCGATCGAATATCCCTGAGGCTATAAGCAATCCTTGGGAGCTGTCCCTGCCCGGTCCACGGGTTCGTCCTGAGGGCCGGTGCATATGGTTCCCACCTGACGTTAGGCGTCAGAGGATTTCTCCGGCTCCGACCCATGGTGGTTCCGCCACTTCCACCAGCTAGAAAATTGACGCTCCGCGCGCCTTCGCCCTACAAGTGGGGCCTTGAGTGGGGCGGATGGACGTGCAGCGGTTCGGGGTAGTCGAATTCGACCCGGCGCAGCGCCGGTTGACGGTCAAGGGCCGTCCAGTCGAGCTTGACCGTTCTTCGGCCGCCATTCTCTCGATTCTCGTCGGCGAGGCTCCCGGGGAAGTCGGCAAGGACCGACTTCTCGAAGCCGGTTGGCCGGGCCGCCTGGTGCATGAAAATTCGCTCGCCAAGGCGATAAGTCGCCTGCGCCAGGCCTTGGGCGCGGATGGCGAAGCGCTCGAGACGGTCCACGGCTACGGCTATCGCTTGGCCGCAAACGTCGAAACGGGCGCGGCCACCACCCCGCAGCATGCGGCGCACTTGCGCAAGCCGGCCCGCAGCCTGACGGTCCTCGTGCTGACCGCGATCATCGCCGTGGCGGCATGGGGCGCGATCGAATTCCAGGGCAGCCGCGCGCGCCACGTGGTCAACGGCGAATCGGCCGAATCCGTCGGCCGCGTCCTGTGGGTGGACGATCATCCCGACAACAATCTCGACGAACGGCGCTACCTCGAACAGCACAAGATCGCGTTCTACCGCGTCGCCAATACCGAGGAAGCGCTCTCGCTCCTGCAGATGTACGCCTATGGCGCGGTGATCTCGGACATGGGCCGCGGCGACCGGCCGCTTGCAGGAATCGACTTGCTCAAAGGAATGCGCGCGCGGGGCGATGGGCGGCCGTTCATTCTCTACACCGTCTATCCCTCGGACGCGCAGCGCAAGCTGCTCGCCGACTACGGCGGCCAGGGCGTCGCGGCAACGCCCGGCGAGCTCTACGCCGCGCTGCTGCCGCTGTTCGGCCAAGCGCCTGTCGCGGACTAGGCCTGGCGGCAAATTCATAACTTTTCAGAACTCGGCAAAGACTCGCCTTCCGTCGCCGGCCTAGGCCGCTCGCGACATGAACGCCTCGCCCGATCTCGACGGCCTGCTGCCTTCCGCCCCAATGCTGGCGGCTGCGCTCGACCTGATAGCGGATGCGGTGGCGATCGTTCGCGCCGACGGCCGGGTGGTGTTCGCCAACCGCGCGATGCACCGCGCGCTCGACGAACGGCGGCTGCTGGGGATGTACGGAGGGCGCCTGGCGCCCTGCGATCCGGAGGCGGCGCCATGCTTCGGTCGCATGCTGTGTGCCGCTAGCCGCGGAAAGCCGGTCTCGCCGCTGGCGCTACCCTCCCCTGGACGACCCGCCACGATCAAGGCCGAGCCGCTCGAGGGGGGAGCGAGGTGGCCGGCCGGCAAAGCCTTGCTGCTCGTCGCGCTCGACGACCCGCAGCGGCCGCTCCGCGACGGAGTCGACCGCATTGCGCGACAATTCGGACTGACCCCGCGCGAAGCGACCATCGGCGCGCATCTCGCGGCCGGCTGGCGGATCGGCGAGATTGCTTCGACGATTGGCGTTTCGCGCAACACCGTCCGCTCGCATGCCGCTCTGCTGCGCGAAAAGCTCGGCGAGCACAGCGCGCTGGCGGTGGCGGCGCGCTTCCGCTCAGCCACCGCAATCTAGTTCGTCAACTCTCGACTCCGTTCCGCCGCGACGGCATGGGGACGCCATGTCCGAACCCGATATCGCCGCGCAAAAGAAAGAGATCCGCAACCGCTTGCGCAAGGCACGCGTCGAATATGCCGCCGGCTTGCCGCCGGAAATCAGCTCGCTCGTGTTCCACCGTCCGCCGGCGGCCGTGCTCGAACTAATTCCTGACGACGCGGTGATCGGCCTCTATCGCGCCGATCCGGGCGAGGCTCCGGCCAATTCCTACGCGAAGTTCTTCTTCGAGCGCGGCCACACCATCGCCCTGCCCTGGCTGGTCGATCTGCAGACGCCGATGATCTTCCGCCAGCACACCGATCCTTACGCCGAAAGCGACCTCGCCAAGGGTTACTTCGACCTGATGCAGGGCAGCGACGAGGCGCCCGAGGTGGTGCCCGACGTGTTGTTCATGCCCCTCGTCGCCTTCACCGCCGACGGCCACCGGCTCGGCCAGGGCGGCGGGTTCTACGACAAGTGGCTTGGCGCCCATCCGCAGACGATCCGCTTCGGCCTCGCCTGGGACATGCAGGAGGTGCCCGAATTGCCCAACGAGTGGCACGACATGCCGCTGACCGGTGTAATCACCCCTACCCGGCTGCTCGGTCCGTTCTGATGCGGACTGAGCCGACACTACGGATCCCGCTCGGCATACTGGCGCTGCTGGCTGGACTCGGGGTATATGCGGGCGCGGTGATGTGGGCTTCGCAGTGGATCGGGCAACTGCCGATCTGGGCGCAGACGATCGTCTACGTTGTGCTCGGCGTCGCCTGGCTGCTGCCGCTCAGGCGCTTCCTGATCTGGATGGAAACAGGGTCCTGGAAGGTCCCAAGTGGCGCGAGTGACGGGACTTGAACCCGCGACCTCCGGCGTGACAGGCCGGCACTCTAACCAACTGAGCTACACCCGCGTATTCGCGTTGCACCGCTTGGGAGCCGCGCCACTAAGGCAGGGGCCGCAGGGTGTCAACGCCCGTGCGGCGGTGTTTTTCAGCGCTCGTATTTCCAGTTGCGGCGCTTGCCTTCGGCGAGCCATTCGATCGACGTTGCGAGGCGCTTGGCCCGGGTCGCGTCCTGCTTGGCCTCGCTGACCCATTCGACGTATTCGCGGCGCTGCGAAGGCGGAAATCCCTCGAACGTCGCGCCAGCCTTCAGGTTCTCGCGCAGCGCCGCCTCGAAATCCTGCGGCACGGGCAGCTCGGCCTTGGGCTGCGGCTTCCGGACCCGCTTCACCGCGCTGCCCTCGGTATCGATCCGCTCGCGCGCCTCGACCAGCTTGGCCGCCAGCTCGGAATCGTTGGGCAGGGCCTTCATCGAATTGAGCTTGCCGTAGCTGCCCATGCCGTCGCGCTGATCCTGCCGCCCGTCGCCATGGACCATCACCGCGCAATGCGCCTTGAACGCTGCCATCCCGGCGATGTTCTTCCCCTTGTGGGTGAAGTGCGGCATGCCCCATTTGACCGCCTCGCCGGCGCCGGGAATGGTCTGGTGAACCAGCTCGCGAATATGCCGCAGGATCGGCTTGGCGAAGTCGCCCGCCTTGTCGATGTAGGCGTCGATGCGCGGATCGCGGCTCATCGGGCGACTATACCACGTCAGCCGGCGAGCAAAAGTACCGGTGTCTCGAGCAGCTTCTTGACCGCCTGAACGAAGGCAGCGGCATCGTAGCCGTCGACCACGCGATGGTCGCAGCTGATCGACAGGTTCATCAGCTTGCGTTTCTCGATCCGCTCGCCGCCCATACCGTCGGGGACGAACATCGGCCGCTCCACGATCCGATTGGGTCCGATGATCGCCACTTCGGGGCGGTTGATTACCGGCGTCGAGGCAATGCCGCCGAGCGGGCCGAGCGAGGTAACCGTGAGCGTCGAGCCGGAGAGTTCGTCCGACTTCGCGGTGCCGGCCCGAGCGGCTTCGGCAAGCCGGGCGATCTCGCTAGCCAGTTGCCACAGGTTCTTGCCTTGCGCGTCGCGGATCACCGGGACCATCAGGCCGGCATCGGTCATCGTCGCCACGCCGAGGTGGACCGAGCCGGAACGACTGACGACATTCGCCTCGTCGTCGTAGCGCGCGTTGATCATCGGGAACTCGGGCAGCGCGCGGCAGATCGCGGTGATCAGCAGCGGCAGCAAGGTGAGCTTCGGTTTTTCGCCCCGGTTGGCGTTGAGATCGGCGCGCAGCTTATCGAGATCGGTCACGTCGCATTCCTCGACATACGAGAAGTGCGGGATGTGGCGCTTGGACGCGGCCATGTTCTCGGCGATGCGCCGGCGCAGGCCGATGACCTTGACCTGCTCGTCGCGCATCGCCTTGCCGGCCGGAGCGTAGCCCTTGGCACCGCTGTAGGAGAGGAACGCGTCGAGATCCGCGTGGCGCACGCGGCCGTCCTCCGCCGCGCGGACCTCGGCGAGATCGATGCCGAGTTCCTTCGCGCGGGCGCGGACTGCGGGACTGGCGAGGACTTTGCCGCTGGATTGGCTGGCAACAGGCGGCGCCGATTTGGCGACGGGCGCAGGTTTCGGGGCGGGCGCAGGTTTCGGGGCGGGTGCAGGCGCGGGCGCCGGCTCAAGCTCTCCGGCTTCCTCGATCGCCTTCTCGACATGCTCGGCCTCGGGAGTCTCGGCGTCGATCTGCTCCCGGACCACCTCGGCCTTCGGCGCCGGCGCCTCGTCGGGCAATTCACCCTCGGTCTCGATCACCACCAGCGGGCTGCCGATGGCGATCACGTCGCCCGCCTCGCCGGCGACTTCGACGATCGTCCCGGCCACCGGGCTTTCCATCTCAACCGTCGCCTTGTCGGTCATCATGTCGGCTAGGCGGCCGTCTTCCTCGACCCTGTCGCCGACCTTGACGTGCCAGGCGACGATTTCGGCCTCGGCGATGCCTTCGCCGATGTCGGGCAATTTGAAGGTAAAGCGAGCCATTATGCCCCCAGCAGCTTGTCGAGCGCTTCGCCAATGCGAACCGGTCCGGGGAAGTAAGCCCATTCGAGGCTGTGCGGATAGGGAGTGTCGAACCCGGTGACGCGCTCGACCGGCGCTTCGAGGTGGTAGAAGCAGCGTTCCTGCACCAGCGCCGCCAGTTCGGCGCCGAAGCCGCTGGTCCGCGTCGCCTCGTGCACCACCATGCACCGCCCGGTCTTTTCGACCGACTTTTCAATCGCTTCGATGTCGAGTGGGACAAGCGTTCTCAGGTCGAGGATTTCGGCATCGACGCCCTTCTCCCGGCATACCGCCTCGGCGACATGGACCATCGTGCCGTAGGCGAGCACGGTCAGCGCTTGTCCTTCCCGCACCATGCGCGCCTTGCCGAGCGGGATCGAATAGTAACCCTCGGGCACCTTGGCATCGGGGTGATCCTTCCACGGCTTGGTCGGGTGGTCGTAATAGCCGTCGAACGGGCCGTTGTAGATCCGCTTGGGCTCGAAGAAGATCACCGGGTCGTTGTCCTCGATCGCCGCGATCAGCAGCCCCTTGGCGTCGTGCGGGGTGCTGGGGACGACAGTCTTGAGGCCGGAGACGTGAGTGAAGATTGCCTCGGGGCTCTGGCTATGCGTCTGCCCGCCGAAAATGCCGCCGCCGAATGGGCTGCGCACGGTCATCGGCGCGATAAACTCGCCCGCCGAACGATAGCGCAGCCGTGCCGCTTCGCTGATCAGCTGGTCGAGCCCCGGATAAATGTAGTCGGCGAACTGGATTTCAGGAACCGGGCGCAGGCCATAGGCACCCATCCCGACCGCCACGCCAATGATCCCGCACTCGCTGATCGGCGTGTCGAACACCCGCGTCTTGCCGTATTTCTCCTGCAGGCCGGCCGTGCAGCGAAAGACGCCGCCGAAATAGCCGACATCCTCGCCCATCACGATCACGTCGGGATCGCGCTCGAGCATGATGTCGAGCGCGTCGTTGATCGCCTCGATCATGTTGAGGCTACGGGTCGGCGCCTCCGCCAGGCTGACGGCGTCGGAATCTACGACTGAGGCCACTTGATCTGCCTTTCACGGATCGCCTGGTCGGCTTGCTCCTCGAGGTGCCACGGCAGCTCCTCGAAGACATCCTCGAACATGGTGTGGAACGGGTGGTGCATGCCGTGACCGAGGATGCCGTTCTTCTCGGCTTCCTTGGTCGCCGCCTTGACCTGCTCGGCTAGTGCCAGGTCCATATCCGTGTGCTGCTCTTCCGACCACTCGCCGAGCGCAATCAGGTGCTGCTTGAGCCGGTTGATCGGATCGCCGAGCGGCCATTCCTCCCGCTCCTGCGCCGAGCGGTATTGCGAAGGATCGTCGGAGGTCGAATGCCCCTCGGCGCGATAAGTAAAGTGCTCGATGAGCGTAGGCCCGTTGTTCGAGCGCGCGCGGTCGGCCGCCCAGCGGGTGGCGGCATAGACCGCCAGCGGATCGTTGCCATCGATGCGCAGCCCGGCGATCCCGTAACCGATCGCCCTGGCGGCGAAGCTGGTCCGCTCCGAGCCGGCGAATCCCGAGAAGCTCGAAATCGCCCACTGGTTGTTGACCACATTGAAAATCACCGGCGCGTTGTAGACGGCGGCGAAAGTCATACCCGAGTGGAAGTCGCCCTCCGCCGTGCTGCCCTCGCCCAGCCAGGTCGCGGCGATGCGGCTGTCATGCCGGATCGCGCTGGCCATCGCCCAGCCGACGGCCTGCGGCACCTGCGTCGCGAGGTTGCCGCTGATGGTGAAGAAGCTGTGCGCCCGGCTCGAATACATGATCGGCAGCTGGCGGCCCTTCAGCTTGTCGCCGCGGTTCGAGTAGATCTGGTTGATCATCTCGACCAGCGGATATCCGCGGGAGATGAGGATGCCCTGCTGGCGATAGCTCGGGAAGACCATGTCGTCGCTGGCGAGCGCGTGGGCGGCGGCGATGCTGGTCGCCTCCTCGCCGGTGCATTTCATGTAGAAACTGGTCTTGCCTTGCCGCTGGCCGCGATACATCCGCTCGTCGAACGCGCGGGTCAGCGCCATGTCGCGAAGCATCGCGCGCAGCTGTTCCGGCGCGAGGCGCGGGTCCCACGGGCCGTGCGCCTGGTGATCCTCGCCCAGCACACGGACGAGATCGGTGCACAGCGGGCTCGTTTCGCTCGCCGGACCGGTCTCGTCGGGACGCGGCTGGGCACCGGCCTCGGGCACCGCAATGTGCGAGAAGTCCACTTGGTCACCGGGCCGGTATTTCGGTTCGGGCACGTGCAGCGCGAGCCGCGGGCGGTTGTAGCCGACCCCCTCGCTCTGTCTCGCCATGATGGTCTCCCGTGAGTAACGATATTCTAACGGAGCGACATTTTATTAGCCAAAGGCCGCGCCGTCAACTTCGCTCGTCAAACGGCGACGGGAGCCTTCAGCGCGCCCTGCGGCGCGTAACCGGTGACCTCGAAATCCTCGAAGCGATAGTCGAAGATCGACGGCGGATGCCGCGTGAGCTCAAGCCGGGGTTCGCCCGAGGGTTCCCGCGCCAGCTGCGCCTCGATCAGTTCGGAGTGATTGAGATAAAGGTGGGTATCGCCGCCCATCCACACGAGTTCGCCGGGCTCGAGCCCGGCCTGCTGCGCGAGCATTCGGGTGAGCAGCGCGGCGCCGAACAGGTTGAACGGCAGTCCCAGCGCGACGTCGCAACTGCGCTGGTAGAGCGCGCAGGAGAGGCGATCGCCGGCGACGTGAAACTGGTAGGTCTTGTGGCACGGCGGGAGTGCCATCCTGTCGAGCTCGGCGACGTTCCAGCCTTCGATGATGTGGCGCCGGCTGCCGGGATTCCGGCGCAGCGACTCGACCACTTGCGCGACCTGGTTGATCCCCGGCCCGCGTTTGAATTGCCCGTCGCCCGCCGGTTCGTACGTCGGCCAGTCGACCCATTGCTGGCCGTAGACCGGTCCGAGATCGCCCCAACGCGCGGCGAACTCGACGTCCTCGACGATCCGCTTCTCGAATTCGGACTGCGTGATCTCGTCGCCGGTCTCGCGGCGATACTTCGCCAGCGGCCAGTCGCTCCAGATCGTCACGCCTTGGGCAAGCAACGAGCGGATGTTGGTGTCGCCGGTAAGGAACCACAGCATCTCGCGCGCTGCGGCTTTCCAGAATACCCGCTTGGTCGTGAGCAAGGGCATGCGCCCGTCCGAAAGGGTGCAGCGAAGCGTGGTGCCGAACAGCGCGCGGGTGCCGATGCCGGTGCGGTCGAGCCGCTCGTCGCCGTCGGTCCAGATGCGCCGCATCAGGTCGAGGTATTGCCATTCCCAGTGCTCGGGAGAGGAAGAATCGCTCGGGCGCGCGGCGCTGGCCATAGCGCGGCGCTACCACCGCAATTGCCCGCTTGCCACCCCGGACACCCCCAGCTATTGGGCCGCCTCTGCCTCGCCCCTGGGCCAAGATTCTGTTTGGCCCGGTTGGCATCGGTCGGGGAGTAGCTCAGCCTGGTAGAGCACTGTCTTCGGGAGGCAGGGGCCGGAGGTTCGAATCCTCTCTCCCCGACCAGTTTTCCGTGGCCCAAGACCGTCCGGGGGACGGTTTTGGCCGGAAAACTCCCAAGCGCAAGCGCGGGAGGACTTTAGCCGATGCCCCACAGGTTTCGACCGCAACATACTTGTAATACGCCGCCTCAGACGCCATTGGAGCCTCGCGGCTGGCGATCCCTCAAGGGACTCATGAACATCACCCATCCTTTCGTTGATGCGGACGGCGACAAGCTGCGCGAGGAGTGCGGGATTTTCGGCGTGATCGGCGCGCACGAGGCGGCCGCGGTCTGCGCGCTCGGCCTCCACGCACTGCAGCACCGCGGGCAGGAAGCGGTCGGTATCACCAGCTTCGACGGCGCCGAGTTCTTCACCCGCCGCGGGCTCGGCCATGTCGCCGACAACTTCTCGAGCGGGGATTCGATCGCCGAGCTGCCCGGTACCACGGCCGCCGGTCATGTACGCTATTCGACCACCGGCGGCGCCGGCTTGCGCAACGTCCAGCCGCTCTACGCCGAGCTCGCCAGCGGCGGGTTCGCGGTGGCGCATAACGGCAATATCTCCAACGCGGGGCACCTACGCGGCGACCTCGTCCGCCGCGGGGCGATCTTCCAGTCGACCAGCGACACCGAGGTGATCATCCACCTCGTCGCCACCAGCCGCTATCCCAACCTGCGCGACAAGATCGTCGACGCGCTGCGGCTGGTCGAGGGCGCCTACTCGCTGATCCTGATGACGCCGCAGGGAATGATCGCCTGCCGCGATCCGCTCGGCATTCGCCCGCTGGTAATGGGCGCGCTCGGCGATGCGACGGTGTTCGCCAGCGAGACCGTTGCGCTCGACGTGGTTGGCGCGAGCTTCACCCGGCAGATCGATCCCGGCGAGATGGTCGAGGTCGATTTCGACGGCAAGATCACCAGTCACCGCCCGTTCGCCCAGGTGGCGGCGCGGCCGTGCATCTTCGAACACGTCTATTTCAGCCGCCCGGATTCGATCTTCAACCAGCGCTCGGTTTACGAATCGCGCAAGATGATCGGGGTCGAGCTGGCCAAGGAAGCCCCCTGCGAGGCCGACCTAGTCGTGCCGGTGCCAGACAGCGGCGTACCGGCGGCGATCGGCTACTCGCAACAGTCGGGCATCCCCTTCGAGCTCGGCATCATCCGCTCCCACTATGTCGGGCGCACGTTCATCCAGCCGTCGGACAGCGCGCGAAATTCCGGGGTCAAGCGCAAGCACAACGCCAACCGCGCACTCGTCGAAGGCAAAAAGATCGTGCTGATCGACGATTCCATCGTCCGCGGCACCACGAGCCTGAAGATCGTGCAGATGATGCGCGACGCCGGCGCCAGAGAAGTCCACTTCCGCGTCGCCAGCCCGCCGACCGGGCACGGTTGCTATTACGGCGTCGACACCCCGGAGCGCTCGAAGCTGCTTGCCGGAAGGATGGACGTCGACGCCATGCGCGAGTTCATCCAGGCCGACAGTCTGGCGTTCGTCTCGATTGACGGGCTTTATCGCGCGGTCGGCCTGGCCGGGCGCAACGACGCCTGTCCGCAGTACTGCGATGCCTGCTTCACCGGCGATTACCCGACGTCGTTAACCGACCTGGGCGAGCGCCATAATCGCGAGGCGCAACTCACCCTGCCGGTCAATTCCAAGGTCGCCTGATGGCAGACGGACCGTTGGCGGACAAAGTGGCCCTGGTCACCGGCGCGAGCCGCGGCATCGGCGCGGCGACCGCGAAGGCGCTCGCCGCTGCCGGGGCGCACGTCGTGCTCACCGCTCGCACCGCTCGCGATCTCGAAGGCGTCGAGGAAGAGATCCACGCCGCCGGCGGCACGGCCACGATCGCGCCGATGGACCTGACCGAAAGCGACTCGATTGCCCGTCTCGCCAACGCGATCTCCGAACGCTGGGGCAAGCTCGACATCCTGGTGATCAACGCCGCCATCCTGCCGCAGCTCACCCCGGTCACCCAGATCGAGCAACAGTTCTTCAACCGCGCGCTCACGCTCAACGTGCTGGCGACCCAGGCGCTGCTGGCCAACTTCGATGCGCTGCTCAAGCGTTCCGAGGCAGGCCGGGTGATCGGGGTTACCAGCTGGATCGGCCAGAACCCGCGCGCCTACTGGGGCGCCTACGGGGCGACCAAGGCGGCGTTCGACAACCTGCTCGGGGCATACTCGCAAGAAGTCGAGAACATCTCGAGCGTCCGCGTCGCGATCGTCGACCCCGGCGCCACCCGGACGCAGATGCGCGCCCGCGCCTATCCGGGCGAAGACCCGGCAACCGTCAAGGCTCCCGAGGCCGTCGGCGAACGGATCGCCGCGCTCGCCGCCGAGGATTTCGCGAGCGGAACACGTATCCGGCTGGAAAATCTCGCTTAACCATTTCCGCTAAGGACCTGGTAAGCAACGCGGCGCAGTCTCCTCCGTGCATGGCCCCCGAACCGTGCGTTCAACGGTGTACCGAGAGACGCGTATGAGCTTGCAGAATGTCATGGGTCGCTACGAAATCGCGGCACAAGAGGACCGGAGCGCACCGCGCACCCGCCTCTCCATCCCGGCGCAGCTGCGCCAGTCGGGCGGACGCCCCTTCCAGACCGTCGTCAACGATCTTTCGCTGTCGGGCTTCTCGGCGACCGCGGTCAGCCGTCTGCACGTCGGCACGGTGTGCTGGCTGACACTGCCGGGCCTCGAAGCCCAGCAGGCCGAGGTGATCTGGTGGGAGGACAGCATGTGCGGTTGCGCTTTCGCGCAGCTGCTCAGTCCTATCGTTCACGACAATATCCTCACCCGCTACCGCGGTGACGGAGTCTACAAGGGCTAACCCTTCACCAGGGTCACCTGGCTGACGGTGATCCCGCCGCCGCGGAAGCCACCTTCGCAGTACATCAGGTAAAACCGCCAGAGGTTGCGGAAGCGCTCGTCGAAGCCGTCGGGCAGGCGGCCTTCGCGCGCGGCGGCATCGAAATTCTCCCGCCACGCCTTGAGAGTCTCGGCATAGTCGAGGCCGAAGTCCTCCTGGTCCTGCCATGACAGGCCGCGTGCCTCGGCCAGCGCGCGGAACTCGCTCGCCTTGATCAGCAGGCCGCCGGGGAAGACGTAGGCCTGGATGAAGTCGGCGTTGCGGGCGTAGCTTTCGAACAGCGTCTCGCGCATGGCGATGAACTGGATCGCCGCCCGGCCGCCGGGCTTGAGGTTGCGCGCCAGGCAATCCATGAACGTCGGCCAGTATTCGCGCCCGAGCGCCTCGACCATCTCGACGCTGACCACCGCGTCGTACTGCCCGGCGCAGTCGCGATAGTCCTGCTTGCGGAACTCGACACCCCCGTGGTGCTCGGCGCACCACGCCAGTTGCTCGTCCGACAGGCTGATCCCGGTGACGCGGCTGCCCCGCTCGGCGAGGAACGCGCTCAGCCCGCCCCAGCCGCAGCCGATCTCGAGCAGCGTTTCGGGTTTGCCGAAGCGATCCGCCAGGCGCGCCCACTTGCGCCGCTGCGCTGCCTCGAGCCCATCGTCGCCGCAGCGATAGGCGCTCGAATAGCTCATGCTCGGGTCGAGCCAGGCGCGGTAGAAGTCGTTGCCGAGATCGTAATGCAAATGGATGTTTCGCGCGGCGCCGGCGCGGGTGTTGCGGTTGAGCCAATGCGCGAAGCGAGACGCCACCCGCCAGGGCCCTTTGGCGCGGCCGATTTCGCCGAGTTCCTCGCCGTTGGCCATGAACAGCGCGAACAGCGGCACCGGGTCGGGGCTCACCCACTCGCCCGCTTCCCAGGCCTGGTACCAGCCCGACGATCCGCCGGTCGCCAGGCGGAGGAGAGCGCGCCAGTCCTTGAGATCGATCTCGGCGACAAATCCTTCAGCCCGCCCACCGAGCAGGCGGATCGTGCCGTCGGGGAGCCGAGCGAGGATCGAGCCGCGCGCTAGCCCCTTGTCGACTCGGTCGAGCATCTTGTGGAAGCCGCCGGCGAACAGGCGCGAGAACAGGCCCGGCGTAGCGCCGAACCGACGCCCGCCCGCGAGCAGCGCCCCTCCCCTCGCAGCCTCCCTGTTCATCGCTGCCGATATGACTCCGCTGGCGGCTGACGGCAAGAGATAGGAATTCGCGCGTGCGGAACCGACGCGCGCGTGGCAGGTAGCCCCACCATGCCGCTTCCGCCGCGAACCGTCACTCTTCCTGTCCGCGGCTGGCGGATTGACCGGCGCAAGGCGCTGGCAGTGGCGATGCTTTCGTGGGCCGGGTTCGCGTTTTTCGTCTGGCTGGTGACCACGGGCCGCGCCGTGGCGTTCGACAAGCCGGGGCTGCTGTTCTGGCGCACCGGCGCGGGGTTGGTGCCCAAAGGCCCGAAATACCTCCTCGAAGGAGTACGCGACCTGACCTCGCTCGGCGGCGTGCTGCTGCGCAACCTGGTCGCGCTCGGCGCGGTCGCGGGGCTGCTCTTCCTGCGTCTCAGGCGCGAGGCCATCCTGCTGGCGCTTACGGTAGTCGGCGCGTGGCTGGTCGAAGGCGTCATAAAGGGACTGGTCGGTCGCCCGCGCCCGGAGATCGTCCCGCACCTGACCGAGGCCGGCGGAGCGAGCTTTCCGAGCGGGCACGCGTTCAACTCGGCGGTGGTCTACATCGCCATCGCGCTTGCTTTCGCCACGCTCAGCGCGCGGGAATCGGTGCGGTTGACGGTGATCGGCACGGCGATCGTGCTGAGCCTGGTGATCGCCTGGAGCCGGGTCTGGCTCGGGGTGCATTTCCCCAGCGACGTCCTCGCCGGCTGGCTGGGCGGCGCCGGCTGGGCGTTCCTCGCCGCCGCGCTGCTACAGCGCCCGGCCGATGCCGCGGCCGACAGCGACGCCGCCGACAAGCTCGACCCGACGGTCCGTTGATCAGCAGCCCGGCGCGCCGGTCGCCACGGCGGCGGATTGGCCCAGGCGGCCAGTCCCGGGGCGGCCGCCAAAGCGCGCGTCCTGGTAGGTTACCCGCACGTAGCAGCGGTGGCGCTCGACCGCGGCCATCGGCACGATCGACCAGCGCCGGAAGCGGGCGAGATCGGGCCTGGTCCGCAACACCCGCCGGGCCAGCGGGTCGGTCATTCCGTCGGCGAGCGGGTCGGAGTAGTCGGTCAGGCTACTGAACGAAACCAGCGGGTCGTAATCGCCGCGCCAGATCGCGTGCTGCTGGCGCCAGATGAGGTTGCGCCGCCAGAACGCCAACGGTGGCGGCGAAGCAATCATCACCTCGGGCCGGGCGCGCGGCGCGGACTCGAGCGGCACCTCGTAGGAATGCGCGGTGAGCGCGCCGTTTGCCGTGATGTAGAACAACAGCGCGGCCGAGGCAGCGACGGCCGGGCGTCCCCAATCGCCCCTCCCGCGAGCCTCGCGGCGCCGCGAAAGCCAGATGGCGAGCCCGAGCCCGAGCCAGATCCACACGTCGAGGATGAACAGCGAATCGTTGTGGTACCAGCGCTTGTCGAAGGGCGCGAACAGCTGGATCGCATAGCTCGTCTGCCAGTCCAGCAGGGGGTGCGTGAGGCAGCCGATATAGCTCAGGGCGACGAGCCAGCCGAAGTGCATCGCCAGCCCGCTCTTGAACGTCTGCCCGCGCTTCTGCTGCCATCGGTCAAGCAGCCACAGGAGGCCCGCCAGGCCAAGCGGCAGCACCAGCACGCCGCCGAAGAAGCTGTGCGTCCACCCTCTGTGCGTCGCCAGCGACGGCCATGGCGCCCAGCCTAGAAACACGTCGATATCGGGCGCATTGGCGCCGAGGATCAGCGCCGCGAGCCCCTTGCGGCTCTTGCGCTTGAGCCCGGTCTGGGCAAGCGTCCAACCGACCAGGCTGTGGGTGATGTTATCCATCGCTAGCGCGTCCTGGACCGAGGTCGCGCCGAACCGATTCGTTCAGCTTCAAACCTGCTGAGCCGACGAAGTTGACACAGTTGACACAGTTGACACAGTTGACAGGGTCCAGGTTGAAAACCCGGAGATCTCAACGGCGCTGTAAGAGGCGTTCCCGTCCGTGCTCGCCCGATCTTCATGCCGGGACAGCTTGCACACTTCGGCTCTTGTAGGACAGCGCTTTTTCGCGCTCAGACCGGATCGGCAGCCGTCCCGCTCACCGTCCAGGTCTGCCCCTTGCCGAGCAGCTTGGCGAGGTTGGCTTCCTTGCCCTCGCTCGCCCTCGCCCGCTCCTCGATCACCGCGGCTTCGAAAGTCGGACGCGGGTCGTCGTAGAGGACGCCGAGGGCCATCGGGAAGGCGCCGAACGGCAGCTCGACCAGCATGTGCGCGATCGAGCGGTTCTTGACGTTGTGGACGATCACGCCGGCGGCCTGCCAGTCGCCGTCGACGACATCGACCACCCGCAGTTCGAGCGCCTCGCGGTCGAGGCAGATGCCTTTGGTGCCGCCGTCGAACAGCATCGGCTGGCCGTCCTCGAGCCATAGCTGGTGCGCCTCGGCGCCCTTGGGGGCGGCGAAATCGTCGAACACGTCCTTGTTGTAGACGATGCAGTTCTGGAAAATCTCGATGAACGCCGCGCCCTGGTGGGCGTGCGCGGCCTTGAGGACGTCGGGCAGGTTCTTCGACACATCGAAACCGCGCGCGACGAAGCGCGCGCCGCTGCCGAGCGCGAAGGCGCACGGCTGCGCCGGGCGGTCGAACGAGCCGAGCGGAGTCGAGGGCGACTTGGTGCCGAGGCGGCTGGTGGGCGAGAACTGGCCCTTGGTGAGGCCGTAGATCTCGTTGTTGAACAGCATGATCTGCAGGTTCACGTTGCGCCGGAGCACGTGCATCAGGTGGTTGCCGCCGATCGACAGCCCGTCGCCGTCACCGGTGACCAGCCACACGTCGAGGTCCGGGTTGGCAAGCTTGATGCCGGTGGCGAAAGCCGGGGCGCGGCCGTGGATGGTGTGGAAGCCGTAGCTCTCGACGTAATACGGGAAGCGGCTCGAGCAGCCGATCCCGCTCACGAACACCGTATTCGCCGGGTCACTGCCGAGCTGCGGCAGCGTGCGCTGCACCGCCTTGAGGATCGCATAGTCGCCGCAGCCGGGGCACCAGCGGACTTCCTGGTCGGTTTCCCAGTCCTTGAGCGTGGTCTCGATGGGGGTCATGTCGTTCATGGGTGATGCCCCTTCAAAGTACCATCGTCGTAGCCGGACTGCGGCTCGGGCAGTTGCGCCTTATTGGCCGGCACTTCCCCGCCTTCGTCGCCTTCGATGCCGTCGAAGTACTTGCCGATTGCGGCTTCGAGCTCGGCGATCTGGAAGGGCTGGCCGCTGGTCTTGGTCAGGCTCTGGGCATCGACGAGATACTGATCGCGCAGCACGGTCTTGAACTGGCCGGTGTTCATCTCGGGGACGAGCACGTGGTCGAAGCCGGCAAGCAACTCCCCAAGGTTCTTCGGCAGCGGCCAGATGTGGCGCACGTGGATGTGGCTGACCTTGCGGCCCTTCTCGCGCCAGCGGCGCACCGCCTGGCGGATCGGGCCGTAAGTGCTGCCCCAGCCGACCACCGCCAGCTCGCCGGTCTCGTCGCCGAGCGCGACCTCCTGGTCGGGCACGGCGACGCCGAGGACCTTGTCGCGGCGCAAGTCGGTCATTTTCTGGTGGTTGGCGGGCGAATAGTCGATGTTGCCGGTTTCGACATGCTTCTCGATCCCGCCGACGCGGTGCATCAACCCGGGGGTGCCGGGCTTGATCCACGGCCGCGCGCCCTTGGCGTCACGGCGGTACGGTAGCAGCTCGTCGTTCCCGTCGGCGTCCTTGGCGTTCTTTTCTTCAAGGAATTTCGCAGGAAACGGTTCGAAGCTCTTGGGATCGGGTACTTTCCACGGCTCGGCGGCGTTGGCGATATAGCCGTCGGTGAGCAGTATCACCGGGGTCATGTACTGGGTGGCGATGCGCACCGCCTCGATGGCGACTTCGAACGCATCGCTGGGCGAGCTGGCGGCAATCACCGGCAGCGGGGCGTCGCCGTTGCGCCCGTAGACCGCCTGGTAAAGGTCGCTCTGCTCGGTCTTGGTCGGCAGGCCGGTCGAAGGCCCCCCGCGCTGCGAATTGACGATCACCAGCGGCAGCTCGACCATGATCGCCAGGCCCATCGCCTCGGTCTTGAGCGCGATGCCCGGGCCCGATGACGAGGTGACGCCAAGCTGGCCGGCGTAGCTCGCGCCGATGGCGGCGCAGATGGCGGCGATCTCGTCCTCCGCCTGGAAGGTGGTGACGCCGAATTCCTTCATCCGCACGAGGTGATGCAGGATCGCGCTGGCGGGAGTGATCGGATAGCCGCCGAAGAACATCGGCAGCTCGGCCAGCTGCGCGCCAGCGACGAGGCCGAGCGAAACGGCCTCGGCGCCGGTGACGGTGCGGTAAAGCCCCGGCTCGTGTTCGACCGCCGGAATATGCGTCTGGTGCAGGTGTCCGCCGAGCTCCGCCGTCTCGCCATAGGCATGCCCGGCGTTGAGCGCGGCCACGTTCGCCCCGGCGATCTCGGGCTTGTTCTTGAACTTGGCCTCGAGCCAGTCGATCAGCGGTTGGCGGTCGCGGTCGAACATCCACAGCGCCAGGCCGAGCGTCCACATGTTCTTGGAGCGCAGCGCATCCTTGTTGCCGAGGCCGAACGGCTTGACCGCCTCGATCGTCAGCGCGCTGATGTCGAACGCCAGCACTTGCCAGCGTGCGAGGCTGCCGTCCTCGAGCGGGTTGCTCTCGTACTTCGCCTTCTCGAGGTTGCGCTTGGTGAACTCGCCGGTGTCGGCGATGATCAGGCCGCCGGGCTTGAGCGCCTCGACGTTGGTCTTCAGCGCCGCGGGGTTCATCGCCACCAGCACGTCGGGCGCGTCGCCGGCGGTATTGATCTGGCGGCTGCCGAAGTTGATCTGAAACGCGCTCACGCCGAACAGCGTGCCCTGCGGGGCGCGGATCTCGGCCGGGAAGTCCGGGAACGTGGCGAGATCGTTGCCGGCCAGCGCGGTCGACAGGGTGAATTGCCCGCCGGTGAGCTGCATGCCGTCGCCGCTGTCGCCGGCGAAACGCACCACGACAGCTTCGGGAGTGTGGGTATCGGCCGGTCGTTCGGCCGTTTGGGTTGCCATGGGCTGGTCCTGCACGCGCCTTGCCGGCGCTTTGTCTCCAATATGGCGCGGGACGTAGGTCCCACTCCTTCGCCCCGCAATCAAGTTTTTCTGTCGCGGCACTAAATTGCCGAGTGGAAAACGTCCGGAGGGCTGCCTAGGGTCCGGCCGTCCAGCCAAGGAGAGCGAGCTTGAACGACAACGGCCATTTCGTGCGCGACGATGTTCGCGCGTTTCTCGATTTCGTCGCCTCGCTGAACCGGCCCGAGCTCAGCGAGCAGCCGCTCGAGGAAGCGCGCGCCGGAATGCTGGCGATGGCGCCGATGATCGATCTGCCGCCGCTCGACCTGCCCGTGATCCGCGACGTCACTTGCCCCGGCCCGGCGGGCGACATCCCGCTGCGGTTCTACGATACCCGCGAAAGCCGCGATGCCGCGTGCCCGCTGATGATGTTCTTCCACGGCGGCGGCTTCGTCGTCGGCAACCTCGATTCGCACCACGCGCTGTGCACCGAGCTTGCCGCCGGAATGGACCTGCCGGTGCTGGCCGTCGATTATCGCCTGGCGCCGGAGCACCCCTTCCCCGCGGCGCCGGACGACTGCGAAGCCGCCGCGCGCTGGGCCGCGAAGAGCCCGCACGAGCTGGGCATCAAGGTCAGCGGGCTGATCCCGATCGGCGACAGCGCCGGCGGCAACCTGGCGATCGTCACCACCCAGTCGCTGGCCGAGAAGGAAGCGATGGTGCCGGTGGTGCTGCAAGTGCCGCTCTACCCCCTGGCCGATCCGGTCAAGCCGCACCGCTCGTACGAGGAGTTCGGCGAGGGGTACTTCCTTTCGGCGGCAGGCATCGAGTTTTTCGACCAGGCCTATCGCGCCGATCCCAAGGACCGGCGGACCTACCCGATCCTGGGGCGCCACGAGGGTACGCCGCCGACGGTGGTGATGACCGCCGGGCTCGACCCGCTGCGCGATTCGGGGCGCCGCTATGCCGCGCACCTGATCGAAGCGGGGACCGACGTCGCCTATCTCGAGATGCGCGGCTCGGTCCACGGCTGGGTCAATATGCGCAAGGCGCTTCCCAGCACCGGGAAAGACCTCGAGGACGTAATCGCGGCGATGAAGCTGATGCTGCGGCGGCACGGATGAGCGAAATCGACTATTCCCTCTACCGCCCGTGCGTAGGCGTGATGCTGGTCAACGCCGAGCGCCGCGCCTTCGTCGGCAAGCGGATCGACAACAAGGAAGGCGATTTTTGGCAGATGCCGCAAGGCGGCGTCGATCCGGATGAAGACCCTGACGATGCGGTGCTGCGCGAGCTGTGGGAGGAGACCGGCGCGCGGGCCGAGTACATCGAAGTCGTCGCCCGGCTTCCGCAGGAGCTGTTCTACGAGCTGCCCGCCGAGCTCAAAGGCAAGCTGTGGGGCGGCAAATACGTCGGCCAGCGGCAGACCTGGTACCTCGCCCGGTTCACCGGCAGCGACGCCGACATCAACCTCGAGGCGCACGACCCGCCCGAGTTCTGCGAATGGAAGTGGATCGAGCCGGCACTGCTGCCGGAGCTGATCGTGCCGTTCAAACGCGAGGTCTATGCGGCGATCGTCGCGGGGTTTCGCGAGCTGATCTAGTTCTGCGTCACCACCGGGCTGGGCGAAACTGCTTCTGCGGTGAGGACAGCCTGGCGCGGATGGGACTGGATCGCCAGCGCGAGTTGCTGGGACTCGCTGCACGAGGCGCCGCATAGCGACTGCAGCTGGGCGAGGTTGCGCTTGGCTTTCTCGACCGCGCCTTTCTCCAGCATTGCCTCGCCCTCACCCGACAGTGCGGCGAGATTCTTCGGGTCGCGCTCGAGCGCTTCGCGGTAATATCGGATCGCCTTGCCTTGCAGGCCTTGCGCGCGGGCCGCTTCGCCAAGCTGGAGATAGATCGCCGTGTAGCCCGGGTCGATCGCCAGCGCGGCCTCGAAGCTGTCGACAGCCGCGGCCGGCTCGCCGGCGGCGAGCTGGCTCTTGCCCTGCGCGACGAGCGCCGCGGCGCGCGGGTCCGGTTGCGCCTCGGCGCCCATGCCCGCGCTGGCGGTGACTGCCACGACGAGCGAGAGAGCGAGGGCAGCGGGCGCGTAACGCATGAGAAACTCCTTGAGAGCGGGTCCTTTCGCTCCTGTGGGTTGCGATCCGGGACCGGTCATGGACGGCGAAGCTAACACGGCTTTTCTAGACGTGCGATGAAAAATCCGTCCGTGCCGTCGTGGAACGGCGTAAGTCGCACGCCGGTTCCGCGAGCGGTGCCGAGCGGCAATTCCGGCGGTTCGGCACGCCAGCCCGGATGGGCGGCCTCGAAGCCCGTGATCTGGTCGGGCCCTTCGGCGTCGAGCAGCGAGCAGACAACGTAGACCACGCGTCCGCCGGGCCGGACAAGTTCGCTAGAGATTTCAAGCAATAGGGCCTGTATCTTGGCAAACCGTAGGAGGTCTTCCGGCGCCAGTCGCCAGCGCGCCTCGGGGTTGCGCCGCCAGGTGCCGGTGCCCGAGCACGGCGCGTCGACCAGCACCGCGTCGGCCTTGCCACGCCACGACGTCAATGCGTCCAGCTCGCGGCCGGGATCGAGCAGCACCGTCTCGGCGACCAGCGCCCCCGCCCGCTCCGCGCGCGGACCCAACCGCGATAGCCGCCCGCGGTCGGTATCGGCGGCAACCAGCGTCCCGGCGTTGCCCATCGCCGCCGCCAACGCGAGGGTCTTTCCCCCCGCCCCCGCGCACAGGTCGATCACGGTCTCCCCCGATTTTGCCCCTACCGCCTCGCAAGCGAGCTGGCTGCCGCAGTCCTGCACCTCGACCAGCCCGTCGCGGTAGGCGTCCCATTGCTCGACCGGCGTACCGAACGGCAGGCGCAGCCCCTGCGCCGTGGGCAGGACTTCGCCCGCGACCGGGAGCACGAGCGCCGCGCGATCCGCCTTGAGCGCGTTGACGCGGAGGTCGAGTGGCGCGCGGCCCTGCAGCGCCTGCGCTTCCTCGCCTGTGATTTCGGAGGCGGATAGGCGCTCGACCAGCCACTGCGGCGCCACTCCTGTCTCGGCCACCCGCTCGCCTGGCTCGACCGGAGCGGGGCCGTACCCCGAGCCGTCGAACAAGGCTTCCAACGCCTCGTCCTGCTCCGCCAGCGCCAGCATCGCCGCCCGCCCGCTCGGCGGAACGGGCCCGCAAGCGCGGATCGCGCGATAGACCAGCTCGCGGATCGCCCGCCGGTCCTTCGACCCGGCGAAACGATTGCCGCGAAACCATTCGGCAAGGATGCGGTCGGCCGGCGCGCCCCTGGTGCGCGTGGCATCGATGACCTTATCGAGCAGCTCGATGGCCGACTGGACGCGCGCGGCCGGGGTCACGGCTCAGCGCGTCGGATAGTTCGGCGCCTCGCGGGTGATCGACACGTCGTGAACGTGGCTTTCGCTCAAGCCGGCGTTGGTGATGCGGACGAACTTGCCGTTGCGCCGCAAATCCTCGATCGTCGCACTGCCGGTGTAGCCCATCGCCGCCTTGATCCCGCCGACGAGCTGGTGAACCACGTCGCGCGCCGGACCCTTGTACGGCACCTGGCCTTCGATCCCTTCGGGAACGAGCTTCATCTGGTCCTGGATGTCCTGCTGGAAATAGCGGTCGGCGCTGCCGCGGGCCATCGCCCCGACGCTGCCCATCCCGCGGTAGGCCTTGTAGGCGCGTCCCTGGTAGAGGAACGTCTCGCCGGGCGCTTCCTCGGTGCCGGCCAGCAAGGACCCGATCATCACCGTCGAAGCCCCCGCGGCGAGCGCCTTGGCCGCGTCGCCGCTGGTTCGCAGGCCGCCGTCGCCGATGATCGGCACGTCGCCCGCGGCAGCCGCGGCGTCCATGATCGCGGTCAGCTGCGGCACGCCGACGCCCGCGACGATCCGCGTGGTGCAGATCGAGCCCGGGCCGATGCCGACCTTCACGCCGTCCGCCCCGGCATCGATCAGCGCCCTGGTTGCTTCGGCCGTAGCGACGTTGCCGGCGACCACCTGGACCGAGTTGGACAGCCGCTTCACTCGCTCGACCGCGCGCGCCACGTCGACGTTATGGCCGTGCGCGGTGTCGATCACGATCACGTCGCACTCGGCGTCGATCAGCGCCTCGGTGCGCTTGAAGCCCTTGTCGCCGACGGTGGTCGCGGCGGCGACGCGCAGGCGCCCGCCTTCGTCCTTGGTCGCGTCGGGATTGAGGACGGCCTTTTCCATGTCCTTGACCGTGATCAGGCCGGTGCAGCGGTAGTTGTCGTCGACCACCAGCAGCTTCTCGATCCGCCGTTGATGGAGCAGCCGCCGCGCCTCGTCCTGGCTGACGCCGGACTTCACCGTGGCGAGGTTCTCGTGCGTCATGAGCTCGCGCACCGGCTGCTTGGGATTGGCGGCGAAGCGCACGTCGCGGTTGGTGAGGATGCCGCACAGCTTGCCGTCGGCGTCGGTCACCGGGATGCCGCTGATCGAGTGCTGGGTCATCAGCGCCTGCGCATCGCCGAGCGTGGCATCGGGCGAGATGGTGATCGGGTTGACGATCATCCCGCTCTCGAAGCGCTTGACCGTGCGCACCGCGTCGCACTGCTCCTTCACCGTCAGGTTGCGGTGGAGCACGCCGATGCCGCCCAGTTGCGCCATCACGATCGCCATTTGCGCCTCAGTGACGGTATCCATCGCAGACGAGATGATCGGAATGTTGAGCGCGATGTCGCGCGTCAGCCGCGTCTTGGTGCTCGCCTGGCTGGGGACGATAGCGCTTTCGGCCGGCCTCAGGAGGACGTCGTCGAAGGTGAGGCCGGTTTCGATTTCCATGGATGCCACTTTTCTGATGCGCGGAGCGATTCGTGGCGGCCCATGTAAACGCGGTTTGCCGAATTCGCCAGTGGGGTGTCCGGTGTGGCCATGTCGCGCTATCTTGCCGCCCGAGGAAGGAGGGATGCGATGGCGAAACGAAGCATCGGCCCGCTGATCTTCGGCAAGGTCTATCCGTTTCTGATCAGGAAGGCCGAGGCCAAGGGGCGCACGAAGGAAGAGGTCGACGAGGTCACCTGCTGGCTGACGGGCTACGACCAGGCCGGCCTCGACGACCAGATCGCCCGTGGCATCGACTACGAGACATTCTTTGCCGAAGCACCGCGGATGAATCCCAACGCCGCGCTGATCAAGGGGGTGATATGCGGTTACCGGGTCGAGGAGATCGAGGATCCGGTCGAGCGGAAAGCCCGGCAGCTGGACAAGCTGGTCGACGAACTCGCCAAGGGCCGGCCGATGGAGAAGATCAAGCGCGGGTGACTAGCCGTCGTCCTCGTCAGCAGGGGGCAGTGACCTTAAGTTCTCGATCTCGCGTGCGGTGCGCTCGGCCGGATCGGTCGCGATGGTTTCCAGCGTTGCCACCCGGTCCTGCAACCTGGTCACCAGACTCCGCAGCAGCTCGTTCTCCTCGTCGATCGAGCGCAGGGTCTTGACCGGCTTGGCCTGGGTATCGGCGTAGAACTCCACAAACCCACACTCGGTGCAGCGGCGGGAGAGCAGATCGGCTGCTTTCCCTCCCCCCAACCCCAAGACCGCCTTCCAGCCCGGCTCACCATCGCGCCACTTCACCCGCCCGCCGGTGTCCGGAAGGTAGATGTAGCCCTGACTCATCCGCCCGCGGCATTTGGGACAATCCGCCATGTCTCGGTCTCCCACGCTTCTGTATCAGTCACCTAATACACTTGATGGCAAGGCGCGCCGTCGTCAACTACCCCGCCGTCCACCCGCCATCGATGGTGTAGTTTGCGCCGTTGATGTTCTGTGCCTCGTCGCGGCAGAGGAAGACTGCGAGCGCGGCGACTTCCTCCGGCTGGACGAACTTCTTGGTCGGCTGCTTGGCGAGGAGGACGTCGTTCACCACCTGCTCGCGGCTCATTCCGCGTGCGGCCATCGTGTCGGGTATCTGGTTCTCGACCAGCGGCGTCCACACGTAGCCGGGGCTGATGCAGTTGGCGGTAACGCCGTGCTCGGCGAGCTCGAGCGCGAGGACCTTGGTCAGCCCGGCGATGCCGTGCTTGGCGGCCACGTACGCCGCCTTGAACGGGCTCGCGGCAAGCGAGTGGGCGCTGGCGGTGGCGATGATCCGGCCCCACCCCCGGGCCTTCATGTGCGGCACGGCCAGGCGCGCGGTGTGGAACGCGGCCGAGAGGTTGAGGGCGATCACCGCGTCCCACTTCTCGGGCGGAAAATCCTCGACCGGGGCGACGTGCTGCATGCCGGCATTGTTGACCAGGATGTCGATCGGGCTGGCCTTGTCCATCAGTTCCTCGACGCCTTGCGTGGTCGTCAGGTCGGCGCCGACATGGATGGCGCTGCATTCTTCGCACAGCCGGGCGATCTCTGCCGGGTCGCCGAAGCCGTTGAGCACCACGTCCGCGCCCTGCGCGGCCAGCGCGCGAGCGATGGCGAGGCCGATGCCCGATGTCGAACCGGTGACCAGCGCGCGTTTGCCCGACAGGAACATTCGACCCTCCTTGGCGATTGAGCGGGAAGCCTTACGAAACCGCGAGCGGAGGTCCAGCCCTCTTTTCGCAAGCGCACAATGAGGGGCAGACCATGCGGCTTGGACCATTCGATCCCAACAACATCCGCGTGCGGCGGGGTGGAGGCGGCGGGCTGCCGATCGGCGGCGCCGGAGGCGTTGGCTGCGGCACCATCGTGATCGCGCTGATTGCCTACTTCGTGTTCGGCGCCGACCCGTCGCAATTCCTCGGCGGGACGCAGGTCACGGACCAGGGCGGCTATTCCAGCCAGCAAGGTGGCGAAACCGGCGCGCAAATCTGCAACGACAATCAATACGCGACCGAAGCATGCAACGCGCTCTCGTCGCTCAACAGCACCTGGCAACCTGTCTTCGAGAAGGCCGGCATCCGGTTCACTCAACCGACGCTGGTCTTTTATCAGGGTGGCACACGATCGGGTTGCGGCAACGCGTCGAGTTCGATGGGCCCGTTCTACTGCCCGGGCGACCAGAGCATCTACATCGACACGAGCTTCTACGACGAGATGAACCACCAGCTCGGCGCCGGGCCCGGCGATTTCGCGCGCTACTACGTGATCGCCCATGAATACGGGCACCATGTCCAGAACCTCACCGGGGTGGCGCAGCAGGTCGGCAGCGCGATGCAGCAGAATCCGCGGCAGGCCAACCAGCTCTCGGTGCTGATGGAGCTCCAGGCCGACTGCTACGCCGGAGTGTGGGCGGGCAAGAACCGCAACCTCATCGAACCGGGCGACTTCGAGGAAGGGATGCAGGCCGCCAACGCGATCGGCGACGACACCCTCACCCACGGCGCGGTGGCTCCCGACAACTTCACCCACGGCACCAGCCAGCAGCGGATGGCGGCGCTCAGGGCGGGCATGCAGAGCGCCGACGATACCGCGTGCGACAAGATCGTGCAGGCGGGATAACAAGAAAGGCGGCGGAGGATCCGTGTCTCCCCCCGCCGGCTTAGCTCGAAGTTGGGCGATAGCCCCTATTTCTGAGCTTCGAGTCGGACGATTTCCTGGTCGAGTTCGGCGAGGACCTGGTCGCGAACCGAAGCGCTGATCTCGGCGTTATGCGCGATCGCCTCGCGCGCCATGCGCAGGCCCATCGAAGCCTGGCCCTCGGCCATGCGCGCCTGCTGGCGAATGATGCGTTCGCAAATGACCACGTGCTGGCGGCCGCTGTCGTCGGTCCACGAGCGTGAGCCGCTGCCCCCGGCCTTGTCGCAGTCGGTCGAAACGTCGGGCATGTGTTCGGCCATCGCCAGCGCCATTTTCCGGTGGTCCTTGGCCATCTTCTCCCATTCGCCGGACTTTTCCTTCCATTCGGCGCCCTTCTTCTCCCATTCGCGGCGCATTTCCTCGAAGTGCTTCTTCTGTGCCTCGCTCAGCGGGCCGTCGCTGCGCATGACGAACATGCGCCGCTCGCCCTTGTCGGCCTTCCCGCCGTCGCGATGCATCTCGATGACGTGCCGCTCGATCCTCGGTGCGTCGGGCGCTTGCGGGGCCTCGGGCGCCTCCGGAGCGCGCGGCGGGGCCGGCGGCAGGGGCGGAGCCGGCGGCACCGCGGACGGATCGACCTGGACGCTCTCGACGACGCTGTCTTGCGCCGCGGCGGCATAGCTGATCGACGCGGTCAGCGGCAGCGCCAGCGCTCCGCCGGCGAGAAGCCAGCGGCCCACGCGGCGGCGTGAAGGCGAAACGTCGGACATGGATAGGCTCCTCAGACGGTGGATGATCGATTTCTCGCCGATGATCGGACAGGCCATCGGCGCGGCCAGCGCGAGCCGCGGGCCGGCCGCGAACTCGGCAATGAGCCCGGCATAGAGCGCTCGTTCGCGGCGATCGCGGCCCGCCAGCACGCGCGCGTCGCAGGCGGCTTCCTGGTCGCGGCGCATGGCACGCCAGCCCATCCAGGCGAGCGGGTTGAACCAGTGCAGCGCGAGCAGCGGCTGCGCGGCGAAATTGGCGAGAATGTCGTGGCCGCGGTGGTGCGCCAGCTCGTGAGCGATGGCGAGATCGCGCGCGGCGCGGTCTTCCATCGCCATGAACAGCGGCGGCAGGGCGACAACCTTGTCGCGCACGCCGAACGCCACCGGCGAGCTCACCGCCGGCGTTTCGACCAGGCGGATGCGGTCGACTTCGCCGACCGGCCGCGCTTCGGCGAGGAGGTCGCGGCGCATCCGGCGATAGGAGAGCACGCGCCAGGCGAGGAACAGTGCCGCGCTGCCGAGCCACAGCGCCAGCCACAAGTCGGCCCGCTCCCACAGCGGCACCGGCGCGGGCGCGGCGCCGGGCGAGTCCTGCGCGGCCATCGCCAGCGCGAGCAGGGCCTGGTCGCTCAGCTGGGCCTGTTGCGGGGCCATGTCGGCGGGCAGTTCGACCGGCGGCAGCATCAGCCTGAGCGCCGGCAGCGCCCACAGGGCGTAGGCGAACTGCGGCCCGAACCAGCGCGAGAACGGGCGCCGCACAAGCAGCACGAGCGCGATCAGCAACCCGGTGTAGAGCAGCGTGTCGGTGAGCCAGGCGGTCATTGCTTGAGCTCCCGGATCAGGCGTTCGATCTCGTCGATGTCCTCGTCGCTGAGCGCTTCGGCCTCGACCAGATGAACCAGCAGCGGCGCGGCGCGGCCACCGAACAGGCGGTCGACCAGGCGGCGGGACTCGCTGCCGACATAGTCGGTGCGTTCGATGGTCGGGCTATAGAGGAAACGGCGTCCGTCGGGCTCGGTCGAGACCGCCTTCTTGGCGACGAGCCGCGAAAGCAGCGTCTTGACCGTCGCCAGGCTCCAGCCGCGCTCCTCGGCGACCTTGTCGCTGACTTCGGTGGCGGTGAGCGGGCTCTGCTCCCACAGCGCCTCCATCACCGCGTGCTCGGCTTCGCTGATGCGTTCCCCAGGATCGTCTGCCGGCTCGGTCATGGCGTTCCTCCCTTTGTTACGTCTACGCGTGTAGATGCAACGACTACACTCGTAAACTGAATTGCCGATGAACGGCCCGCGAGCTTGGCAAATCCGCTTTGCCCGCTATCACCGCCGCGATGGATATCGGACGGGTCAGGTCGCTGGCGGACTGCCACAAGATCGCGGATTTCCGCGAACTGGCGCGGCGGCGCCTGCCGTTCCCGGTGTTTCACTACATCGACGGCGGCGGCGATGACGAGTCGACCAAGGCACGCAACACCGCCGCATTCGACGAGGTCGATCTGGTGCCGGACGTGCTGGTCGACGTCGAGTCGATCGACACTTCGGTGACGGTGCTCGGCAAGTCGTCACGGCTACCGCTGATGCTCAGCCCGACCGCGCTGCAGCGGCTGTTCCACTGGCAAGGCGAGCGTGCGGTCGCCGCAGCGGCGGAGAAGTTCGGCCTGTGGTTCGGCATCTCCAGCCTCGCCAGCGTGAGCATGGAGGAGATCGGGGCCAATTTCGCCGGGCCCAAGATGCTGCAGTACTATTACCACAAGGACCGGGGGCTCAACGCGGCGCTGCTCGAGATGGCCCGGGCGGCGAAGTTCGATGCCGTGGCGCTAACGGTGGACACGATCGTCGGCGGCAACCGCGAACGGTGCCTGCGCACCGGTTTCACCAGCCCTCCCCGCATTACCCCCGCGAGCGCCTTCAGCTACGCCAGCAAGCCGCGCTGGGCGCTCGACTACCTGTTTCGCGAGAAGTTCTCGTTGCCCAATCTCGAGAAGCACGTCGCCGCCGGCAGCGACGTCTCGGCCTCGATCCAGTCGTACTTCAGCGAGATGCTCGACCAGACCCTGGACTGGAAAGCGGCCGAGAAGCTGCGCGACGACTGGGGCGGCAAGTTCGCGCTCAAGGGGGTGATGTCGGTCGGCGACGCACGGCGGGCGGCGGACATGGGTGTCGATGCGATCTTCATTTCGAACCATGGCGGCCGCCAGCTCGACGGGGCTCGCGCGCCGTTCGATCAATTGGCCGAGATCGTCGATGCGGTCGGCGACCGGGTCGAGGTGATCCTCGACGGCGGTGTCCGGCGCGGGACCCATGTTCTGAAGGCTCTGAGCCTCGGCGCGAAAGCGGTCTCGGGCGGGCGAATGTACCTCTATGCCCTCGCCGCCGCCGGCCAGGCAGGGGTCGAGCGCGCGCTCGGCTTGCTCGAAGCCGAAATCGTTCGCGACATGAAGCTGATGGGCAAGACCAGCGTCGACCAGCTCACCCGGGACAACTTGCGCCTGCGTTAACGGTGGAACGCGATCGTCAATTCGAAAGGCCCTTCGCCCTCGACGTGGTGCGGGACCTGCGGCGGCACGATGAACTGGCTGGGCGCGCTCAGCTCATCGACGCCGCCCTGCTCGTCGTCCCACACGAAACGCAGCGATCCTTCGGTCAGTGCGATCACGCCCCAGGTGCCTTCCTTGAGCCGATGCTCGGCGCGCAGCCCAGCGGGCAGGCTCGCGGCGTCGAATGGCCCGATCGTCCGGTAGGCGCCGCTCTCCAGGGGGAGATCGCCGCGCGGAGCGATCGGGCCTCCGCCCGTCGATGTGCGACCCACAGGCGGATTAGGGATGGGGAAGGTCCTTTCCTGCGCGACCGCCCGAGAGCCCGTCGCGCTGCATGGTGATTCCGGTGAGCAGGCTGTCGGCGATCATGCGCGCCCTGCCGGCCACGAGCGCGGTCGCCTCCGACGTCGGCTCGGCTTCGCGCAACGTCGCGTAGAACAGCTCGAGCCACTGCGAGAAGTGGCGCTGCTCGAGGCCGGGTATGGCGAGGTGCTTGAGCATAGGATTGCCGGCGAACTCGCCGCTATTGTGCAGCACCGAGCGCCAGAACGCCTTCATTCGCGCGAGGTGCTTCGGCCAATCGGCGATCCGCTCGGCAAAGATCGGCCCGAGCAAGCCGTCGTCGCGGATCTTGCCGTAGAAGGTCTCGACGAAGTGATCGATGTAATCGGCATCGACGCCGATCTCCTCGGCGGCGGCACGCTTCTCGGCGCGCTTCAGCGCTGCGTAATCGCGGGCTTCGAGGTTGGGGGAGCGGGATTCGGCGGCTGCGGTGGACATGGCGACTCACTTAATCCGCTTGTCGATTAAATCAATATCTCATATACCTATTTAATGCAGCTGAGCCTCCACAGCGATTATGCCCTGCGCGTGCTGATGGCCCTTGCCGCAAGCGAGCGGCAATTGTCGGTCGAGGAGATCGCCCGGCGCTACGGCATCTCGCGCAATCACCTCGCCAAGGTCGCTCAAGGGCTGCAGGCCGAGGGCTTCGTGCAGACCTTCCGCGGCCGTGCCGGCGGCATGCGGCTCGCGCGGCCGGCGGACGAGATCGTCGTCGGCGACGTCGTCCGCCGCTTCGAAAACCTCGAGGCCTTCGTCGGATGCTTCGCTGCCGGCCACGGCTGCGCGGTGAACGGCGTGTGCGCGCTCAAGCCGGCGCTGAACGGCGCCGTGGAGGCGTTTCTCGGCCACCTCGACGGGTTTCGCCTGAGCGATCTCGTCCCCGACCGCCCGGCTTTCGTCGAGCGGCTGGAGCGGATGGCCGCGGCCTAGCCCGGCGACCGCGCGCTGTTGCGCCATGAGATGAGCACGGCAGCCAGGAACGCCACCATGCTGAAGATCGCGCTGGCGCTGCCGACGATCGCGACAGGCACGAACCGCCGGTCGACGAAGGCCATCAGATAGACCATCGCGATCGTCAGGCAGACCGCCGCGAGCGCCTGAAGCGCGAAGTTGGTCCACGCCAGCCACCGCGGGTACGTGCCGGCGGCAAGGGCATAGAAGCCGCCCATCACGGCCATGCTGACCCAGCCGACGAGGTTGAGGTGCGCGTGGGCGATGAAGGTCGAATGGTTGTCGGTTCGGCCCATGTGCTCGCCCCAGATCGTGCCGATGAGGCCGCACAGCGCGGCAAGGCCGAAAAAGGCATACGAAACGCGAGGCATCGTCTCTCTCCCCCAAAGAGCCGTGAGGTCTCAGGGCTAACGCAGCCGGGCTCATGCGGCAAGCTCACGCTCGACCTGCGGCCGACCGGCCTGCCATGATGGGTAATGCTCAAGCGATTCGCCGCCGCCCTCACGCTCGCCCTCGCCGCCCCCGTCGCCGCGCAGGACGCACCGGCCCAACCGCGCACCGATCTGGTCGTGCTCGAAACCGCGCTCGGCGACATCACCCTGGCGATCGAGAGCGAGCGCGCACCGGTCACTGCCGCCAACTTCCTGCGCTACGTCGACGAACGCCGCCTCGATGGGACGGTGTTCTACCGGGCGATGCGGCTCGCCTGGGGCGAGCAGCCGAACGGGCTCATTCAAGGTGGCACGCAATACGATCCCAAGCGCGTGCTGCCGCCGATTGCGCACGAGCCGACCACCCAGACGGGACTGAGCCACACCGCCGGGGCGATCTCGATGGCGCGCTACGCGCCGGGCACCGCCACCGGCGACTTTTCGATCATGGTTTCCGACCAGCCTTCGCTCGATGCCGACCCCAAGGGCGAGACCGACGACGCCCGCGCGGGGTTTGCGGTCTTCGGCCACGTCGTCTCCGGAATGGTCGTCGTGCGGCAGATCTTCGCCGCGCCCACCGATCCGGACAAGGGCGAAGGCTTCATGAAAGGGCAAATGCTCGCCCAGCCGGTGACGATCCTCCACGCGCACCGCGTGAAGGCCTCCTAGCCGGGGCGCAGGCCCCAGACCCACGCGACCAGCGGGGTTCCGAGCAGGATGACGATGAACGATAGAGGCAGGCCCAGCCGGGCATAATCGCCGAACCTGTACCCCCCGGGGCCGCGAACGAGCGTATTGCACTGGTGTCCGATCGGAGTGAGGAAATCGCACCCGGCCCCGGTCGCGACCGCCATCAGCATCGCATCGGCGCCAAGCCCGAGCTTTTCAGCCAAGCCGACGCCGATCGGCGCCAGGATCAGCACCGTCGGCGCGTTGTGCAGAAAGGGCGCGCAAACCATGGCTGCAAGCATCATCCCGCCGAGCACGATTATCGGGCTCGCGCCCGAGAGCGCCGAGGCGAGCCCGTGAGCGATAAGCGCCGTGCCGCCGTTGTCATGGATCGCTTCGCTTAGCGGTGTAAGCGCGCCGATCAGCACGAGCACTTCGGGCTCGAGGGCGCGGTACGCCTCGCGCATCGACAAGGATCCTATCGCGATCACGGCAACCGCCGCGGCGAAAAATCCCACCGCGACGGGAAGCACATGGAGCGCAACGAGCGCTATGGCAGCGCTCAGCAACAGGATCGGTCCATAGCGCGCGCGTCGCGTGCCGATGGTCACCGAGCGCTCCGCCAGCGGCAGCAGCCCGAGCTCCTGCAGCACGCGCGCCAGCGCACCCTCTCCCGCCTGAATCACCACGAGGTCGCCGGGCTCGAAGCGCACTTCCGAAAGCCTTTCGCGCAGCGGCTGGCCGTGGCGGCTGACCGCCAGCAGCTTGGTGCCGAAAGTGCGCTGCAGCGCCACTATGCCGGCTGACAGCCCGACGAGGATCGAACGCGGTTCCACGACCGCCTCTATCGAGCGGAGCTCCTCGTTTGCCTCCTCGGTTTCGACCGGAATCTCTTCTCGCGCGTGCTCCAGCGGCAGCCGCTGGAACAGTGTGGCGAGCGATTCCTCCTCGCCCCTGATCTGCAACACCATGCCGGGCACTAGCTTGGTACCGGGGTCGACCGGCCGGCGCTCCCCCTGCGCATCGATCAGCCCGGTCAACTGGACGTTGAAGTCCCCCAGCTTGAGGTCGGCGACGGTGGCGAGACTCTCGGGCCAGCCATCCCCGATACCTGCTTCGGTCGCATACTGCACGCCGGCGTGAGCGTCCTCCATTGCTGCCCTCGGCGCCCGGTCGCGCGGCAACAGGCGCCAGCCGAAGCTGAGGAAGACAAACCCCGCCAAAGTCAGGCCCAGGCCCACCGGTGCAAAGTCGAACATCGCGAACGGCTTGCCGAAGGTATCCTCGCGGACCTGGCTGACGATGATGTTGGTCGAGGTGCCGACCAGCGTCACCAGCCCGCCGAGCAGGGCCATGAACGACATCGGCATCAGCAGCAGCGAGGGCGAGCTCTGTTCCGACCGGCCAAGCCGGATGGCGACCGGCATCAGCGCCGCCAGCGCGCCGACGTTCTTGTTGATCATCGCGAACAGCCCCGTCGCCGCGGCCATGGCCGGAACCTGGGTCTGCGGCGTGCGCAGGTGCCGGATCAGCGGAGCGACCAGCGGCTCGATCACGCCGGAGCGGGTAATCGCCGCCGAAAGGATCAATGCCCCGGCGATGACGATGACCACGTCGCTGGTGAAGCCGGTGAAAGCGTGCTTCCCGTCGACCACCCCGGTGAGGACCGCCACCAGCAGCGCCCCGAGCGAAATCGCGTCGTACCGGAAACGCCCCGAAGCGAATAGCGCCACCGCCGTCCCGACGATCGCGAAGGACAGCCCCTGTTCGAATGTCATCGCGTGACGATGCCGACCAGCACGGCGAGACCGAGCAGAACGAGGAAGCCGTTGAAGAACAGCAGCAGCCAGGCGGGCAGTTGCGGGGCGTCCGGCTCCGGCCGCTCCTTGCCCGCCAGCTCGCGCCAGACGCCGGCGACGAAACAGAATTCGGCGAAGATCAGCAGCACGATCGAGGCGACCAGCACAATCCACGGCTCGACCAGCTTCTCGAGTAGCGCCTTGGCGCCGATCCCCGCGGCGAGCGCGGCAAGCCCGGTGCGCATCCACGCGGCGTAAGTCCGCTCGCCGGCGAGCAGGGTGCGGTCGGCCGCCAGCTTCGTGCGACGCTCGGCGCTGGTTTCCTGGGCGACGGCGCTGTCGACCATCGTCTCGGCGCTGTCGGCCACGGTATCGGCGCTGCCGGCGAGCGTTTGCGCGCTGTCGACCAGCTTCTCCTGCGCCTTGGCGGCTCTGCTTTCGACTTTGGTCGCCACGATGGACTTAACGCGCGGCGAGGCGCGCGGTGCCGCGGCTATTTTGCTTCGGTTTCCTGCGGATCGCCCTCGACCTCGTCGCCTGGCTGTTCCTTGCGGAACCGCAGCGTCCGGTCGAAGCGCTCCAGCACGAAACTGTCGCCGTCGCGCCGCAAGATCTGGTGATCGAAAGCGACGGTGCCGAGATCGTTGGGAACGAAGCGGAAATGCATCGCCCTGGTGCCGGCGGGAACGGGCACGGGGTCCGAGGCGATCTGGTACAGCGGAAAGGCCAGCATCACCTCTACCGGTTGGCCACCGCGCTTGATCTTGAAGCTCACCCGGTCCTTGTCGAACATGGCGGGCATCCCGCTGCCGTCCGTGAGCCGGACGCCGGCCTCGAACAGCTGCAGGGGAATGTCCTCCGCCACCTCGAGCGTGATGTCGAGCGCGCCGCCGGCGGCCGCATCGATCCCGACAAGCTCGAACCTGGGCGCATTGACCGGATCGCTGGTCAGCGCGATCCCGCTGTCCGTCGCCTCCCAGGTGCCCCTGGCCGCCTCGTCCATCGCGCCGTAACTCAGGAAATATTCGAAACGGCCGTCCGCTTCGAGCCGCAAGCCCGTGCCGACTTCCATCTGGCTGCCGTTGTATGTGCCGACGAGATCGGCCGGCTGGACCTGGGCAAATGCCGAGCCCGGCCATGCAAGGCCCAGCATGACAACAAGTCGCGAACACAGTCGCATGGGAGCACTCCGGTCCGACGCGCGACCCCGTGAGTCTTAGTACACCCGCTTCTTCGGCTCGATGTACGCCACGTCGTCGGTCAGGGTGTATTCGTGGACCGGGCGGTAATCGATCTTCACCTCGCCGCCGGTGCCGCCCCAGCCGGTGAACCAGCTGGCGGTGTGCTTCATCCAGTTCGCGTCATCGCGCTCGGGGAAGTCCTCGTGGGCGTGGGCGCCGCGCGATTCCTTGCGGTTGTGGGCGGAGTGCATCGTCACGATCGCCTGGCCGATCAGGTTGTCGAGCTCGAGCGTCTCGACGAGGTCGCTGTTCCAGATCAGCGAGCGGTCGGTGACCGCAATGTCGTGCATCGAGCCGTAGATTTCGGCGAGCTTCGCCTTGCCTTCGGCCATCAGCTCGTCGGTGCGGAACACCGCCGCGTGCGCGCTCATCGCGCGCTGCATCGAGGTGCGGATCGCCGCGGTCGGCGTGCCGCCCTTGGCATTGCGGAAGTGGTCGAGGCGGCCGAGCGCGAAGTCGGCGCTGTCCTTGGGCAGCTCCTCGTGCGGGCTGTTCGGCTTGAGCAGCTCCTTGAGCCGGTGCCCGGTCGCGCGGCCGAACACCACGAGGTCGATCAGCGAGTTGGAACCGAGGCGATTGGCGCCGTGGACCGAAACGCACGCCGCCTCGCCGACCGCGAACAGGCCCGGCACGACGGTCTCGGGATCGCCGTCGGCGCCGATGGTGACGACCTCGCCGTGATAGTTCGTCGGGATGCCGCCCATGTTGTAGTGCACGGTCGGCACCACCGGCAGCGGCTGGCGGGTGAGGTCGACCCCGGCGAAGATCTTGCCGCTCTCGGTGATGCCCGGCAGCCGCTCCGCCAGCACCTTGGGATCGATGTGGTCGAGGTGCAGGTAGATGTGGTCCTTGTGCGGGCCGACGCCCCGCCCCTCGCGGATCTCCAGCGCCATCGAGCGGCTGACGACGTCGCGGCTGGCGAGGTCCTTGGCGCTCGGGGCGTAGCGTTCCATGAAGCGCTCGCCCTCGGAGTTGGTCAGGTACCCGCCCTCGCCGCGCGCGCCTTCGGTGATCAGCACGCCGGCGCCGTAGATGCCGGTCGGGTGGAACTGGACGAACTCCATGTCCTGCAGCGGCAGCCCCGCGCGCAGGACCATCCCGCCGCCGTCGCCGGTGCAGGTGTGGGCGCTGGTGCACGTGAAATACGTCCGGCCATAGCCGCCGGTCGCCAGCACCACCGCGTGCGCGCGGAAGCGGTGGATCGAACCGTCGTCGAGGCACAGCGCGATCACGCCGACGCACTTGCCGCCCTGCATGATCAGGTCGATCGCGAAGTATTCGATGAAGAAGTCGGCGTCGTACTTCAGGCTCTGCTGGTAGAGCGCGTGGAGCATCGCGTGGCCGGTGCGGTCCGCCGCGGCGCAGGTGCGCTGGACGGGCGGCCCCGCGCCCATGTTCTGCATGTGGCCGCCGAACGGGCGCTGGTAGATCGTGCCATCGTCGTTGCGGCTGAACGGCACGCCGGCGTGCTCGAGCTCGTAGACCGCGTTCGGCGCCTCGCGCACCATGTACTCGATCGCGTCCTGGTCGCCGAGCCAGTCCGAGCCCTTGACGGTGTCGTACATGTGCCACTGCCAGTGGTCGGGCGTGTTGTTGCCGAGGCTCGCGGCGATGCCGCCTTGCGCGGCGACGGTGTGCGAACGCGTGGGGAAGACCTTGGTGATGCAGGCGGTCTTGAGGCCGCTTTCGGCGCTGCCCATCGTCGCGCGCAGGCCGGAGCCGCCGGCGCCGACGACCACGACGTCATAGGTATGATCGACAATCTTGTAGGCGGGTGCGGCGCGGCTGTTGCTGCCGGGTGTCGTTGGCGGCGTGATCGGCGAGGGGTTGTCCATCAGGCGGCGACTCCTCCGAGCGCCGCCTTGAGGATGAAGAACAGCCCGAAGGCGATTCCGGCGGCGGCGCCGAAGTTGACCAGCAGCAGCGCGGCGAACTTGTTGCCGGCCTCGTGCACGTAATCGCCGATGAGCTCGCTGAGGCCCAGCCGGGCGTGCCAGAACACGTTGACCACCAGCGCTGCCATCGCGACGGCGGGCACCGGGTGCCTGAGCCAGCCGATCACGCTGCCGTAGCTGAGGTCGGGGAGGAGGACGAGCGAGATCGCCAGGAAGCTGACCAGCAGCAGGTTGCCGACGGCGGTCATGCGCTGCTGCAGCCAGGCTTCCTCGCCTTCATGCGCGGGGCCGAGCCCGCGGACCCGGCCGAGTTCGGTGCCGTCACCCATGCGAGTGTCTCCTAGAGATAGATCACCGCGGCCCAGAAGGCGGCGGTGAGCAGGATGCCGATGATCGTCGTGGCGACCGACCAGCGCTTGTTTTCGTGGATTTCGTATCCCGCGCCGGCGTCCATCACGAAGTGGCGGACGCCCGAGCTCATGTGATTGAAGAACGCCCAGCTGATGCCGACAAGCACGACCATGCCGTACCAGGTGGAGGCCTGCTGGGCGAATGTGGCGTAGCTTTCCGGCCCGCCGGCGATCGCCGCGAGCCACCAGATCAGCACCGGCAACGCGACGAACGCCATGCCGTCGCCGGTGATGCGGTGCAGGATCGAGACGAGCATATGCGGGCCCCACTTCCAGATCGACAAGTGCGGCGAGAGCGGGCGGGAGGCCATCGGCAGGATCCGTTCGTTCGAGTGTGGCGACGCTCTTAGCGGAATGGTCAAGCGAGGCAACACCGGCTAGATCGCGGCCATGCCAACCGTCCTCATTACCGGATCCTCGCGCGGGATCGGCCAGGCGACCGCGGAAGCGCTGCGGGCGCGCGGCGCCAGGGTGATCGGCCATTCGTCGCGACCCACCGACGATCCCGATGCGATCCCCGCCGACTTCTCCGACCCGCCGGCGCCGCAAGTCCTGTGGGAGGAGGCACTCGAGCGATCGGGCGGCGAGATCGACGTGCTGGTCAACAACGCCGGCCTGTTTGCCGCCGCGCCGATCGACGCTTCCGACATCGCCTGGCTCGACGCGTGGGAGGATACGCTGCGGATCAACCTCACCGCCGCCGCCCAGCTCTCGCGCTTCGCGGTGCGGCACTGGCTCGGCAGCGGGCGAACGGGGCGCATCGTCCACATCGCCAGCCGCGCCGGGCATCGCGGCGATTCGCCCGATCACTGGCACTATGCGGCCTCGAAGGGCGGGATGCTCGCGCTGCACAAGACCATCGCCCGCGCCTACGCCTTCGAAGGCATCCTCAGCTTCGCCATCACGCCGGGGTTCACCAACACCGGGATGGCCGAAGACTATCTCGCCACACGCGGCGGCGCGGGGCTGCTGGCCGACATCCCGCTCGGCCGCGTCGCCACGCCCGAGGAGATCGCCAGGATCGCGGTGTTCTGCGCGCTCGACGCCCCGCCGAGCCTGACCGGCGCGACGCTCGACGCCAATGGGGCCAGCTATGTTCGCTAGAATCGCATCCGCAGCGCTGCTGCTTACCGCCACCGCGTCCGCCCCGCCCCCACAAGGGGCCGCCGCCGACGGGCAGGTGCGCTGGGCGAAGCAATGCAAGGATTGGGACGAGTGGGACAAGCCCGGCCCGCCCTACCTGATCCACGGCCAGACCTACTATGTCGGCACCTGCGGGATCAGCGCGATCCTCATCGTCAGTCCCGAAGGCCACACGCTGATCGACAGCGGCACCGATGCCGGGGCGAAAGTGGTGGCGGCGAACATTCGCAAGCTCGGCTTCAGGCTGGCAGACGTGAACACCTTGCTCAACACTCACGAGCACCATGACCACGTCGGCGGCATGGCCCGCCTGCAGCGCCTGACGGGCGCTCACCTGGTGTCCTCGCCGCGCGCCGCCGCGGTTCTGGGCAGCGGAACTTCCGACTCCGAAGACCCGCAGGCGATGGAGCACATGCGCTTTCCACCGGCTCACGTGACCGACGTGCTCGAGATGAAGGACGGCGAAGCGCGGATCCTCGGCGCGACCGAGCTCCGGGCGGTCGCCACGCCGGGGCACACGCCGGGCGCGCTGAGTTGGCAATGGGAGTCCTGCGAAACGAAGGATCGCTGCCTGACGATCGTCTACGCCGACAGCCTCACGCCGGTCAGCAGCGACGGCTATCGCTTCAGCGACCACCCCGCCTACCTGGCGGCGTTCCGTGCCAGCCTGGCGAAGATCGCCTCGCTCAAGTGTGACATCCTGCTCTCGCCGCATCCCTCGGCCAGCGGCATGCGCGACCGGTTGCTCAGGGGCAGCCTGGTCGATCCGCAAGGCTGCGAGGCCTACGCCGCCCGCCTTTCGAAGCAGCTCGACGAGCGGCTCGCGAAGGAAGCCGATGGCCGATAGCTGGAAGCTGATCGCGCACGCGCCAAAAGGAGTGGTCCATGCGGCGCTGCTGGCGCACGAAGATGTCGAGGAGTGGGATCCCGAGATCGTCGTCACTGGCCACGAGATCGCCGAGGATCGGCCCGATGAGTGGGTGCTTGAGGCCTACCTGCCGCGCCGGCCGCGCAAGGAAGACCGCGAATCGTTCGCGGCGCTGTTTGCCGGCAAGCCGCCTGCTCTCGTGACCGAAAAGGTACGGCCAGCCGACTGGGTGACGGAAAGCCAGCGCGGCGTCGAGCCGATCCGCGCGGGACGGTTCTACGTCCACACACCCGACCATCTGCCCAGCGCGGAGCCGGGCGTTACCAGCTTCGAAATCCCCGCCAGCCAGGCGTTCGGCACCGGGCAGCACGCCACGACCGCCGGCTGCCTGGCGATGCTGAGCGCGATGAAACGGCGCGGCGTGGCCGCGCGCAACGTGGCCGACATCGGCACCGGGACCGGCCTGCTCGCCTTCGCGGCGCTCAAGCTGTGGCCGCGAGCCCATGCGGTGGCGAGCGACATCGACCCGGTCTGCGCGCCGGTCGTGGCCGAGAACGCCGAGCGCAACGGTTTCAGGATCGGGGCGCGGCCGGGTGAGCTAGCGGTCGCCGTCGCCGCGGGGATGGACGATCGCCGACTGCGCGAATGCGGGCCTTATGACCTGCTCATAGCCAACATCCTCGCCGGCCCGCTGGTCGAGCTCGCGCCCGACTTCGCCGACTCGATGCCGCCGCGCGGCAACCTCGTCCTCGCCGGCCTTCTGGCGGCTCAGGAGCGCGCCGTGCGCGCCGCCTATCGCGCCGTCGGATTTGCCCTCGCCGGACGCATCGTCAACGGAGACTGGTCGATCCTGTGGCTGCGCCGCCGCTTCATTGGCTGATCCGCTGGATCGCGTGGGCGGCGCTGGGGCTGTTCGGCCTCCTTGCAGCCTATGCCCTGGCCGGATGGGTCGGAAGCTCGATCCCGCGCAACGCGGACTGGCGCGAGCCTGCTGCGAGCGATTCCGGCGTCGTGACGATCATGGTGGAGACCAACGGCGTCCACACCGCGCTGGTGCTGCCGCTGGTCACGCCCGAGCGCGACTGGCGCCCGGTGTTCCCCGACAGCGAGCTTGCCGCACCTAGCCCCGAATATACCCATGTCGCGATCAGCTGGGGCGAGAAGCAGGTGTTCCTCTACACCCCGACCTGGTGGGACTTGCGCCCGTGGACCGTGGCGCGGATCGTCGGCATCGGCGGCGACGGGGTGCTTCACATCGCCCATTACATCCGCCCCGCCCCGGCCGACGACATTCGCCCGTTGCGGCTCACGCGCGAACAATACGCCAGACTGGTGGCAGCGATCGATCGCTCGCTGCCGAAACATCCGCGCGTTCGCTATGCGGGCTATGGCGCGCAGGACGTGTTCTACGACGCGCCCGGACACTACACCGTCGAGACCACCTGCAACCAGTGGACCAGCAACACGCTGGCCGCGGCGGGCGTCAGGATCGGCGCCTGGACCCCGTTCGCCGGCGGGGTGATGAAGTGGGTTCCGCCTCTCAGGAGATGACTCTCGCCCCAAAACGTGCATGGTAGCGCTACCTAGGGAGAGGACTCGCGATGCCGGATACCGATTTCACCAGGCGCTCATTGCTCGCCGCCGGGGCGCTTGCCCCGCTCGCTCTCGGCGCCACGCGCGCACTCGGGCAGCAGGCCCACGGGACGCCGTTGGCCGGCGAGTTCGCGCTCCCCGATCCGCCGGGCCAAAAGATGCGCTGGGCCATCGTCGGCCTCGGCAACTTCGCGGTCGGCGAAGCGATCCCGGGTTTCATCGATTCGCAGCATGCGCGGATGACCGCCTTCGTCTCGGGCAGCCCGGCCAAGCAGAAAGACCTCGGCGCGCGCTTCGGAGTCAGCCGGTTCTACGATTACATGAACTTCGACAGCATCGCGAACGACCCGGAGATCGACTGCGTTTACATCATCCTGCCGGTCGGCCTTCACGCCGAATACACGATCCGTGCGCTCAAGGCCGGCAAGCACGTGCTGACCGAAAAGCCGATGGCCTCGACCAGCGCCGAGTGCGAGGCGATGATCGCCGCGGCCAGGGCCGCCAAGCGCCAGCTCGGCGTCGCCTACCGCATCCATTTCGAGCCGACCAACGTCCGCGCCAAGCAACTGATCGACAGCGGCGAGATCGGCGACATCCGCTTCGTCTCGGCCGACCACGGCTTCAACGCCGACCCGAATTATCCGCCGCACAAGTGGCGCCTCGAAAAGGCGCTCGCCGGCGGCGGGTCGATGTTCGACATCGGCATCTACGGCCTCAACACCTCGCTGATGATGCTCGGGCAGGACCCGGTCGCGCTCTCGGCCAACTACATCTACCCGAAGGACGATCCGCGCTTCCGCGAGGTCGAAGGTGGCATCGAATACCGCCTTCGCATGGCCAACGGAGTCAGTGTTGCCGGTTCCTCGTCGTACAGCTGGAGCCCTTACATCTCGCAGCAACGCTACATGGGATCGAAGGGCTCGATCTTCATGAAGCCGGCTACGACTTACGACCGCAACACGATCACCGTCGAAGGCAACGGTCCCAACCACGAAGTCGGCGCCGCCAACCCGCTGACGCAGTTCCAGCGCCAGCTCGACGCCTTCAGCCTTGCCGCGAGAGCGAACACTCCGCACAAGACGCCGGGAGAAATGGGCCTGCGCGACATTCGCCTGATCGAGGCGATGTACAAGAGTGCGGATAACGGCGGAGAGGTCGTGAAGCTGTGAAACGTTGGGTTCTCGCGGCCGGGCTGGCGCTGGCCGCCTCCCTTCCCGCGATCGCCCAGCAGACGAAAGGCGCGACCGCCGACGACATCCACGAAATGGAACGCCAGCGCTTCGGCTTCGGCGAGCTCGCACCCGGACGCGACAGCGACCAGAAGAGCCCGCGCGCGGCGAACTTCGACGAGGCCAAGGTCGGCAATCTCATCCCGCCGCCGCTCTTCGCCTCGCCGAACGACGCGACGAAGGAAGGCTGGGCCAGGCGGCGCGAGGCGCTGGCGCGACTGATCGAGGACAACTGGGTCGGCCGCATTCCCGACGCCGCCAACAACTTGCGGATCCTCTGGCACAAGGAGGCCGTGGCGGGCCGCAAGGGCTATGACACCGAGCAATGGGTCGGCCAGATCCTCACCCCCGACGGGCGCTCGGGCCCGGTAATCGACGCGACGATCACTTTCCCCAGGCGCTCGAACAAGGTGCCCGCGCTCCTCGACTACAGTTACATCTGGCCCGCCGGCTTCAAGTTGCCCGGCCCGCCTCCCCCCGACACCGAGGCGATGGTGCTGAAGCGCGGTTGGGCCCATGTCGCTTATCGCCCGACGCTGCTCCAGGCCGACACCGGTGCGCAGATGCAGCAGGGCCTGATCGGTCTCGTCCGCTGGCCGCGCGAGCGGCACGACTGGGGCGCGCTACGCGCCTGGGGCTGGGGCGCCAGCAAGCTGCGCGAAGAGCTGGCCAAGGATCCGCGCATCGACGGCAATCAGGTCTCGCTTGCCGGCCATTCGCGTTTCGGCAAGGCGGTGCTCGTCGCCGCCGCTTTCGATCACAAGTTCGCCGACGCGCTCGTGTCGAGTTCAGGCGCCGGTGGCGCCAAGCTGATGCGGCGCGATTTCGGCGAAGCCTGGACCAATATGGCCGGCAGCTATGCTTTCCACTGGTACACGCCCGAGGTCATGGAATACGCCGGACACAAGACCGTCGCCGACCTGCCGGTCGACGCACACATGCTGATCGCCCTGCGCGCGCCACGACCCTTGTTCATCTCGAGCGGTTCGGCCGACAAGGGCGATGCCTGGGTCGATCCCAAGGGTATGTGGGTCGCCACCAGCCTCGCCGAGCCGGCGTGGGGCAGTGTCTATGGCCTGCCGGTCCCACCGGGCAGCGAAATGCCGAAGGTGCTTGTCGGTTATCGCGACTTCCCGCTGGCGTTCTACCAGCACGACCAGGGCCACGTGCCCTGGCCGTCGTACGAGAGTTTCATGGCCCACGAAGCGAAGTTCGCGGGCAGATAGCGCTCCGCCTAGCGTGACTGGTTATGGGTGCCGCCCGGCTCGGTAATGTGGCGCAACGCGTGGCCGCTGCGCGCCGGCTCCTCGCGGTCGAGATCGGCGAGCGAGACGATGCCCACGAGCCGCTTGTCGTGATCGACCACCGGCATGCGGCGGACCTGGATTTCAGCCATGTTGACGAGCACTTCGTCGGCCTCCGCATCGTCGAAACAATACTTGACCTCGCGGCTCATGATATCTCCCACGCGGGCGCTCGGGCCGCAGCCTTCGGCGACGCCGCGGATGGCGATGTCGCGGTCGGTGATCATGCCGACAAGGCGGTCACCGTCCGACACCGGCAGCACGCCGGTATCGACCGAGCCCATGATCTGCGCCGCGCGCTCGATGGTATCGTCGGGCGAGACGAGCCTGACATCCTGCGTCATGCATTCGCTGATTTTCATCGAAGGTCTCCTTGCGCTTCACCCGTTTCAGCGACCGGGGGCCGTGCATGTTCCGCGCTCGAACGCGGCAGAACGCCGCTTCGCCGTGAGCGGTCAGCCGCTCCACTTCTCGATCGCGGCGCGATAGGCTGCACGGGCTTTCTCGAAGCGTTGTTCGAGGCGGGCGATTTCCTTGTCATGGCGCGCCTCCAACGCGTCGAGCTTGCGTTCGATCGCCTCGCGCTGCTTTTCCAGCGCGGCCCATTCACCGTCCCGCTGGCGGCGCGCCTCGTCGAGCGCCGCTTCGGCCTCGTCGACCTTGTCGCGCCGTGGCGGCGGCTTGGGTTTGGGAGGCTTCCGTTCAGGCTTGGCCTCGATCTTCTTCGCCGCCGGCTTCTTGCGTGGCCCAAGGGCCTTGAGCTGCGCCGCGAGGTCGCCGCGTGAGACGCGGATCACCTCGCCCGGGCGCTTGAGCGGCTCAGCCGTCAGACGCGGATCGGTGACCTGCTCGGCGGCGCCGCGCGCGAACAGGTCGGCGTCCGCGCCCCACGCCTCGAGCGCGGCCTTCCGGCTCGGCGCGGCGACGTAGGCGTCGTGAAACCCGGTCGGTGTGCGGAAGACCTTGAGCTTGCGCGGCATCTCGCTCCCTTCGTGCGAAGAACCGCGCAACCGGAGCGCGGTTTCCGGGTTGAAGCCGCAGGGAGACGGCCATGGCGAACTTCGACCTCAGGGGTGCTCATCACGGGTCGCGCCGGCGCTGTGGTTCGCAGCGACTCGTCCGCCCGGCGTCGATGTGGTGAGCCGGCGGATCGAGCCGCTCAACCAGAAGATCGTCTTAGCTCAGCCCTTCATCTGCCGGGCCGCGCGTTCGAGCTCCTCGCGGTTGTTGCCGTGCCGCGCGATCAGCTGCTCGGCTTGTTCGATGCTGATGCCGTTCGCTTCCGCGAAGTGGCGCACCTCGTAATCCTGTCCGCCCGCGACCCGCGAGCGATCCTGTCCGCCTGCGTTCGACTTGTCGTCAGCCATTGCCATTCTCCTTTCGGAAGCAACAACTTGGTTAACGCGCGGCGGGTTCCGGCACCGGGCGGGTCAGCACCACCGTCAGGCCGGCCGCGACCAGCGCGCAGGCGGCGAGAATCAGGAAGGCGATCGAATTGTCGCCGGCATTTCCGGCCCGGACTCGCCCGAGCATGTCCGGCCCGACGAACCCGCCGAGCTGCGACAGCGCGTTGATCCAGGCGATCCCGCCGGCCGCCGCCACGCCGGAGAGGAATGCCGTCGGCAGCGTCCAGAACACCGCCAGCCAGGCCATCGCGCCGATCGCGACGAGCGTCAGTGCGACGACGGAAAGGATGGCCGCATGACCGGCGAAGGCGAGCAGCAACAGGCCGATCGCGGAAAGAAGAAGCGGCAGCGTGGCGTGCCAGCGGCGCTCGCCGGTGCGGTCCGAATGGCGGGCGATGACGACCATCGCCGCCGCCGCCACGCCCCACGGGATGGCGGTGACCAGCCCGACTTCGAGATAGGCCTTCCTGGGAATGCCAAGGTCCTGCACCAGCGTCGGCATCCAGAAGTTGAGCACGTTGTTGATCATCGCCCGCAGGAAGTCGGCCAGCGCCAGCGCCCATACCCGCCAGTCGAGCAGGATCGCCGTGAAAACGCTGCGCCGCGCGCCGGCAGAAACGCCGCCGCTGTCCTGGGCGAGGCGCGTCATGACCAGCTTGCGTTCGCGGCCGGTCAGCCAGGCCGCTTCGAGCGGCCCGTCGGGCAGCTTGGCCAGCACCACCAGACCGAGCACGATCGCGGGCAGCGCTTCGAGGAGGAACAGCCATTGCCAGCCTTCGAGCCCCCCTCCATCGAGGAACTGCAGGATCACGCCCGACACTGGCGAACCGATAGCGCTCGCGAGCGGGATCGCGAGGATGAACAGCGCGATGGCGTGCGCGCGCCGCCGCGAGGGAAACCAGTACGTCAGGTAGAGGATCACGCCAGGGAAGAAGCCCGCCTCGGCCACGCCGAGCACGAAGCGCAGGAGGTAGAAGCTGAACTGGGGGTCGGTGAGGCCGAAGGCCGTGGCCACGGCGCCCCAGCGCAGGGCCCCGAGCAGCACGAACGCCGCCGAGACCGCGCCCCAGGTCAGCATTATGCGCGCGATCCATTTGCGCGCGCCGACCCGCGCCAGGATCAGGTTCGAGGGCACCTCGAACAGGAAATAGCCGAAGAAGAACACGCCGGCGCCGAAGCCGTAAACCGCGTCTGACAGGCCCAGTTCGCTCGCCATCTGCAGTTTGGCGAAGCCGACGTTGACGCGGTCGAGGATGGCCAGGAAATATCCGGCGAACAGCAGCGGCAGCAGGCGCCGGGCGATCTTGGCGTACGTCGCGGCTTCCTGCGTTTGCATCTACCCCCTCCCCCGCTCGCTCGTTCAGCCCGGCTTGACCGGCGCGAATTCCTGGTTGGTGAACGGCGGCGCCGTCGGCCGCTTGATCACGTTGAAACCGAAGTCGAGATCCTTGTGACAAGCATTGCAGCCGGCCGACAGCCCGTCGAAGGCGGCCGTGAATTCTTCCTGGTTCTTGTCGGCGATCGCCTTGTCGAGGTCGCCCAGCGGGCCGCCGACGTATTCGTCGACCAGCGGTGCGGTCGCCGTGTTGTCGACCGACGGGTGAAAGCTCTTCACGTCGTCGAAACCCTCTCGCAATTCGTCCAGCTCGTACCGGGCAAGCGGCCAGTTCTGCGCCGAGCCGGCGAACCACAGCTTGGCGTGGCGCATCTGGTTCTGTCCCATGATCTCGCCGAGGCCGACGACATAGGACTTGGGTCGCCGGGGCTCCGGCTGCTTCACCGAACACCCCGAGGCCAGCAGCGCGACGAGCATGGCGGCGCCGGCGAGCTTCTCTTTCATCGCGTCCTCCTCATCCCGCATTCTTGACGATCTCGGCCCAGGCGGCCTCGTCGATCACCTCGATGCCAAGCTCGGCGGCCTTCTTGAGCTTGCTGCCGGCGCCGGGGCCGGCGACGATCAGGTCCGTCTTGGCGCTGACCGAGCCGGCGGCCTTGGCGCCGAGCCGCTCGGCCTGCGCCTTGGCCTCGTCGCGGCTCATCGTCTCGAGCTTGCCGGTGAAGACCACGGTCTTGCCTGATACCGCGCTGGCCTTGGTCTCGACAACGTATTCCGGCGGCGTGACTTCGCTCAGCAGGTCGTCCCACACCGCCCGGTTGTGCTCTTCGTGGAAGAAGTCCCCGAGTGCCTCGACCACGACGGGGCCGACCCCCTCGATCCCGGTCAGTTCGGCCAGCGCGTCCGCGTCGCCGGCGTGGGCACGCTCGGCGGCTTCGCGCAGCGCCGGCAGCGTATGAAAGCGCTTGAGAAGATCGCGCGCGGTGACGGCGCCGACGTGGCGGATGCCGAGCCCGAACAGCAGCCGCGCGGCGTCGGGGGAGCGGCGCGCCTCGATCGATGCCAACAGGTTATCCACAGACTTGTCCTGCCAGCCCTCGCGGCCGATCAGTTCGTCGCGGTGCTCGTGGAGGCGAAAAATGTCGGCCGGGCCTCTCGCCAGCCAGCCGAGTTCCATGAACTCGAGAATCGTCTTCTCGCCCAGCCCCTCGATGTCGAGCGCGCCGCGGCTGGCGAAATGGCGCAAGCGCTCGAATTGCTGGGCGCGGCAGATCAGGCCGCCGGTGCAGCGCACGTCGACCTCGCCCTCCTCGGCAACGGCCTCGCTGCCGCATTCGGGGCAGTGCGTCGGGAACGCGTAAGGCTCGCGCTCGATTTCGCGCGTCAGGTTCTCGACCACTTGCGGAATCACGTCGCCGGCGCGCTGGATAACGATGCGGTCGCCCTCGCGCAGCCCGAGGCGCTCGATCTCGTCGCGGTTGTGCAGCGTGACGTTGACCACGGTGACGCCGCCGACCAGCACCGGCGCGAGGCGGCCCACCGGAGTGAGCTTGCCGGTGCGGCCGACCTGGATGTCGATCCGCTCGAGCACGGTCTCGGCACGTTCGGCGGGGAACTTGCGGGCCAGCGCCCAGCGCGGCGCCTTGGCGACGAAGCCGAGCCGCTGCTGCAGCGCCAGGCTGTCGACTTTGTAGACCACGCCGTCGATGTCGTAGGGCAGGCCCGCGCGCCTCTCGCCGATGCTGCGGTAATGCTGCACCAGTTCGTCGAACGAATGGCACAGGATCAGGTCGGGCGAGACCTTGAAGCCCCACTCGGCGATCCGCTGCATGACCTCGAGCTGCCCCTCGCCCGGTACCTCGCTCGCGGCGCCCCAGCCGTGGGCGAAGAAGCGCAGCGGGCGCGCGGCGGTGACGCTCGGGTCCTTCTGCCGCAGCGAGCCGGCCGCGGCATTGCGCGGGTTGGCGAACCGGCGAACCGAGCTTTCGTCGAACGCCTCGCCCTTGGCCTCCGCACGCGCCTTCGCTTCTGCCATCAGCCGTGAATTGAGCGCGGTAAAGGCCTGTTTCTCCATGTAGACTTCGCCGCGCACTTCGAACACCGCGGGTGCTGCGCCGTTCAATTGCTGCGGGATATCCGGGATGTGCGCGACATTGGCGGTGACGTTCTCACCCACCTGGCCGTCACCGCGCGTCGCCGCCAGCACCAGCGCGCCGTTCTCGTAGCGCAGGGAGCACGACAGGCCGTCGATCTTGTCCTCGGCAGTGAACGCCAGCGGCCCATCGTCGGGCAGCGCCAGGAAACGCCGCACCCGGGCGACGAACTCGGCCACCTCCTCGTCGCTGAAGGCATTGTCGAGGCTCGCCATGCGCACCTCGTGCGGCACCTTCGAGAGCGGCGAGGCGCCGACCTCGTGGCCGACCTGCTGCGAAGGGCTATCCGGCCGCACGAGATGCGGAAATGCCGCCTCGAGCTCGGCATTGCGGCGCACCAGGGCATCGTACTCGGCGTCGGAAATCTCCGGCGCGTCCTGCGCGTGATAGAGTTTGTCGTGATGCGCGATAGCCTTGGCGAGCCGCATCAGCTCGTTGGCGGCCTCGGCTTCGGAGAGGTCGGGCCCTTTGCTCGCCACTAGACGCCCTCCAGCAGCCGATCCGCCTGCGCCCGCGCCTCGGAGGTAATCTCCGCACCGGAGAGCATCCGGGCGATCTCCTCCTGGCGGCCGGCGCTGTCGAGCAAGTGGACCGAGGTGCGCGTGACGGTGCCCTCGCTCGACTTGGCGATCACGTAATGCGTGCACCCGCGCGCGGCGACCTGGGGGCTGTGGGTGACGGCGAGGAGCTGGCCGCCCTCGGCCAGGCGCTCCAGGCGTTCGCCGATCGCGCTGGCGACCGCGCCGCCGACGCCGCGGTCGATCTCGTCGAAAATGACCGTGGCCGCCCCGCCCTGCTCGGCGAGCGCGACCTTGAGCGCGAGGATGAAGCGCGACAGCTCGCCGCCGCTGGCGATCTTGCCCAGCGCTGCGAACTCGGCGCCGGGATTGGTCGCGATGAGGAACTCGACGCTATCGATACCGTGCGGACCCCAGCGCTCCTCCGGCTGCTCGGCCACCGCGGTGCGGAAGCGCGCGGCGTCGAGCTTCAGGGGCGCCAACTCGCCCGCGACCGCCTCGTCGAGCCGCAAGGCGGCGGCGACGCGGTTCGCGTGCAGCGCCTCGGCGCGCGCGCGATAGGTACCATGCGCGGCGCGTTCGGCCGCTTCCAGCGCACCGATTTCGGCGTCACCGGCCTCGATGGCATCGAGCGCCGCGCGCATCTCGCGCATCTTGGCCGGCAGCTCGTCGACCTCGCAGCGATGCTTGCGGGCGAGCGCGCGCAGCTCGAACAGGCGGGTCTCGATCCGGTCCAGCTCGGCGGGATCGTGGCTCAGCGCTCCCGCGGCTGCCTCCAGCTTCGTCTCCGCCTCCCCCGCCTCGATCACCGCGCGATCGAGCGCGGCGAGCGCTTCGGCCAGCAGCGGATGCTCGACGGCGATCCGGTCGAGCCGCCGGCCCGCCCCGCGCAGCGTTGCCAGCGCAGAGTCCGAGCCGTCCCACAACACCCGCAGTTCCTCGAGGTCGCCCGAGAGCCGCTCGCCCTTCTGCATGTCGGCGCGCGCACCGGCGAGCATGTCCTCCTCGCCTTCCTGCGGCTCGAGCGCGGCCAGTTCGGCGACGTAGGCGATGAGCAGATCCTCGTCGGCCTTGGCCTGCTCGATGGCGGCGCGCGCTTCGGCGAGCTTCGCCCCGGCGGTACGCCAGTCGCGCCACGCGGCCTCGACCCCCGCGACATCGGCGCCGGCATAGCGGTCGAGCAGCGCCCGGTGCCCGCGCGGGTTGACCAGCCCGCGGTCGTCGTGCTGGCCGTGCAGCTCGACCAGCGCGGGGGCCAGCTCGCGCAGCAACGCGGCGCCGACCGGCTGGTCGTTGACGAAGGCCTTGCTCGCCCCGTCGGACTTGAGCGTGCGGCGCAGGATCAGCGGTTCGCCGGGCTCGATCTCCACCTCGGCTTCGACAAGCACTTCGCGCACCGCCGCCGGCAGGACGCCGAACTCGAACGTCGCGGTCACGCTCGCGCGCTCCTCCCCGGCCCGCAGCAGGCCGCTGTCGGCGCGGTTGCCGAGCACCAGGCCGAGTGCGTCGAGGAGGATCGACTTGCCGGCGCCGGTCTCGCCGGTCAGCACGCCCAGCCCGCCCGGGAAATCCAGGTCCAGCGCTTCGATGAGCACGATGTTGCGGATGGCGAGCCTGGTCAGCATGCGGGTGGCGCGAACATTACGGGCCGGCTCGCGCGTCGGCAACGCTCAGCTGGCATGCAATCACCATCCGCGAAAAACCCTCCGTCGCAGCCCAGGCCGACCGGTTTTCCACAACCGCTACTGTCGGTTAGCCGACACTTTCGCTTGCCCGGGCAAGGAAATCTTAACGCCCTTCTGGCCTTCTGTGGATAACTGCTCGTTGGGAGGGGTCCGCGCCGTGTCAGTCCTGGTCATTCGCTCGCACAAAAGGTTCGCCGTGAGGCGGCCGATCACCTTGCACGAGACTGGCGGCGGCAAGCGAGGCGGGCTGATGATCGAGCTTTCGTCCGAAGGCTGCCGCATCAGCGGCGTCAACAGCCTCGCCTACACGATCGACCAGCAGGTAACGCTCGAGTTCGACGACGACGAACGCTACGCCGGGCGCGTGCGCTGGGCGCACGACGGATTCGTCGGGGTCAAGTTCGCCAGCGCCCTGCGGCTTTCGGAACTGGGCGCGATGCTCGAGGTGAGCCGCATGGCGCCAGAGCGCCGCTACGGTACCTAGCCCCGCTTCCGATCAGCTGGCCGCGACCTGCGGGGCCTTCTTGCCGAACAGGTCGTAGGCCTTCTGGTACCATTCGCTGCCGGGATAGTTGGCGCCCAGCACCGCGGCGTACTTCTTCGCCTCTTCGGGAATGCCCAGCGCCAAGTTCGTCTCGGTCAGGCGATAGAGCGCTTCGGGCGTGTGGCTGGTGGTCTGGTACTTGTCGATGACGTTCTGGAAGCGGATCTGCGCCGCCAGCCAGCGGCCGGCGCGCTCGTAGAAGCGGCCGATCTGCATTTCCTTGCCGGCGAGGTGGTCGTTGACCAGATCCATCTTGAGCCGCGCGTCGGCGGCGTATTCGGTCTGCGGATAGCGCCGCTGGATCTCGGTCAGCGCGTCGAGCGCCTGCTGGGTGATCTTCTGGTCGCGGTCGACGTCGGCGATCTGCTCGTAATAGCACAGCGCGATCAGGTAATAGGCGTAGGGCGCGTCCTTGTTGCCGGGGTGGATCGACAGGAACCGCTGGGCGCTTTCGATCGCCTTGTCGTAATCCTTGTTCATGTAGTTCGAGAAGGCGCCCATGACTTGCGCCCGCCGCGCCCACTCCGAATAGGGGTGCTGCCGCTCGACTTCGTCGAACAGCGCCGCGGCGATCTTGTACTGGCCGTTGTCGAGCCGTTCCTTGGCTTCGGTGTAGAGCGTCTCGACGTCGCGCGCGACGTAGGCGGTGTCGCCCTTCTTCTTGCCTCCAAGCGTGGCGCAACCCGAAAGCAGCAGCGCGGCGGTGAGGGGAATGAGTACGGCGGCGCCATGAGCGCGGGCGATCGTTCGAAGCATGGCAGCGCCTATAGCCAGCCCATCGGTGAACGCCAAGTGAAGTGATGCGCGCCCGTAATCTCTCGCTGGCTAGGTGGATATCCCTAGGCAGCGTTAGGCCGACTCAATGGCTCGCTCGCTTAGGCAGCATGCTCACGACGAGATCAGGAGACCGCAATGGGGCGCAAGGCCGCTGGAGCAGCCGCATCAGACGCCGAGTGCAGCGCATTTCGGCAGCGTCTGGACCTGTTCGAAGTGGCCCTCGACAACATGGCGAACGCGCTGTGCATGTTCGATGCGCAGGGCCGCGTCGTGGTTTGCAACCGCGGCTATGCCGAAATCCTCGGTCTGCCCCCGAAGACGTTCGCCCCGGAGCTTCGGTTCGCGAGCTCATCGAGATGCGAATGCAAGCCGGCGCCTACCCGCCCGGAAGGAGCGCCGACGAGGTCGCGGCTGGACTATGGGCTTTCCTCAATTCTGATGTCGAAACCGGCATCAAACTCAAGCACAACGGCAGGACCTTCGAGGTGCGGCCTCATCGCACCACGACCGGCCACGTCGTCGCCACGTTCCTGGACATCTCGGACACGCTGATGGCAAGGAGCGTGCTGCAAGAAAGTCATGCAAGGCTCAGCGCCATCCTCGACGCCATGCCCGATTGCGTGAAGATTTTCGACGGGACTGCGCAGATCATCTACATCAATCCCCGCGGCCTTGAGCTGCTCCAGGCGCCTGACCTCGAGACGCTGCTATCGTCCGGCCACAAGCCAGTGCCGTCCGAATATCTCGCCGAATGTGTCGAGGTGCACAACCGGGTGCTCGCCGGCGAAACAGTCGTCTGGAGCTACGAAATTCTCGGCATGCGAGGCGATCGCCGGCATGTCGAAGCGCATGCGGTCCCGTTCCGCATGCCCGATGGCGCTAAGGCGCACATGTGCATCTCGCGGGACATCAGCGCGCGGCAAGCAGCTGAGGACGCCCTGCGCCGTAGCGAGGAACGCATGCGCCTCGTGCAGGAAGCTACGGGCTTGGCGCACTTCGAAGCCGGCAGCGACGGCGTCGCCCATTTCTCGCCCGGCTTGTTGCGACAGTTCGGCCTGCCGGAAGACGCGCCGGCGGCCAGGAAGTTCGAGGACTGGATCCACTTGGTTCATCCCGACGACCGCGATCATCTGAGCGCTGTCGAACAGAGCTTGTCAAAGAGAGATTCCGCGCATTGCGAGTTCCGCATCATTCGAGCCGACACCGGCGAAGTGCGCTGGATTTCCAGCAACCTCCAGCTCCACCGCAATGCCGAGGGAATGATGGTGCGCAGCATCGGCGCCCATCTCGACATCACCGATCGAAAACGAGCGGAAGAAGACCTGCGCGAAAGCGAGGCGCGCATGCGGGCGATCCTCGACGCGATGCCCGATTGCGTGAAGATTTTCGACGAGCGAGCCGAGTTGGCTTACATCAATCCGCGCGGGCTCGAATTGCTGGAGGCGCCCGACTTGGCCACTCTCGCCGAATCGAGGCACCTGCCCGTCCCGGCTGAATACATGGCCGCATGCGTCGAGGTACATGACCGCGTAATCGCCGGGGAGACCGTGGTCTGGAACTACGAAGTTCTCGGCATGCGCGGATCTCGCCATCATGTCGAGGCACACGCGGTGCCATTCCGCCTGCCCGGCGGTGCGAAGGCCCATATGTCAATCTCCCGCGATATCAGCGAGCGCAAGGAGGCAGAAGATGCCTTGCGCCGCAGCGAACAACGGCTGCGACTGGTACAGGAAGCGACGGGCCTGGCCGATTTCGAGACGGGACCGGATGGGCTGATGGCCGCCTCCGAGCGGTTTTACGTGCAGCTTGGACTTCCAGTGCCCCATGGGCCTTCAGATTCAAAAGCCTGGGCCAGGCAAATCCATCCCGCCGACCTCGCCTCCATCGTCGAGCAGATCGAAGGCGCAATAGCTCGGCGAGAGGAAGGCTTCCGAGGAGAGTTTCGCATCGTCCGGGCGGACACCGGCGAAGTCCGATGGATATCGTGCAGCACGAGCATGCAGTTCGACGAGCACGGCAAGCTCGTTCGCACGATCGGCGCGCACTTCGACATCACCGAGCGAAAGCGCGGAGAGGAAGCCCTGAGGGCCAGCGAGGAACGCCTGCGCCTGGTGCAGGAGACCACCGGTCTGGCGGAATTCGAAACGGACTCGTCCGGCATCTCGATCTGCTCAGACAGGTTCTTCGAGCAATGCGGTCTTACGGTTCCAGCCGGAAGCGTCATCGCGTTCCATGACTGGATGGAGATTGTCCATCCGGAGGATCGCGAGCGGCTTGCGGCCAAAATCACCAGCGCGATCAGCGATCGCGATGAATTTGGCCACGAATTTCGCATCGTACGCGCCGATACCGGTGAAACGCGCTGGATTGCCAGCCGGACTCGCGTGGAACGCGACGCTAACGGTGACGCGGTCCGGTCGATCGGCGCCCACCTCGATATTACCGAACACAAGCGCGCCGAACTGGCGCTGCGCGAAAGCGAACAGCGCCTCCGGCTGGTGCAGGAAGCGACCGGCCTGGCCGATTTCGAAGCTGGGCCCGATGGCGTCGCCGACATTTCCGAGGCTCTTATAAGACAGCTTGGCCTTCCGCCGGGAACCGTCAGGTTACCCCTCCGAGACATGCTCGGATACGTCCATCCGGAGGACCGCGAACATCTCCAGTCCGAGATCCGGCGAAGCCTTGAAACGCAAGACACATTCCAATGCGAATTTCGCATTGTGCACGGCGTTACTGGTGAAATCCGCTGGATCCACAGTCGGACAAAAATGGAGCGCGACGCGAACGGCATTGCCATCCGAAGCATTGGCGCGCACCTCGACATCACCGAGCGCAAGCACGCCGAGGAAGCGCTACGCGAAAGCGAGGAGCGGTTCCGTCTCGCAGCCGAAGCTGCCGGCTTCGGCGTATGGGATTACAATGAGGAACTCGACCGGCGCGAGTGGTCCGATCGCCTGCGCGAGATCTTCGGGATTTCGGAAGACACCCTGGACCTCGTCGACACCGCCAACCAATGCTTCCATCCGGCCGACCGCGAACGCTTCGTCAAGCTGGCGCGGGACGTCAGGTCCGGCAAGACGGAGCGATTTGAAGAGTCGTTCCGGATCAAGCGCGTCGATGACGGGCGACAGCGATGGGTCGCGATCAACGCCTGGCGCACCCTCAAAGCCAATCGCCAGGCGCGCCGCATCATCATGACCGTGCGCGACGTCACCGACGAGAAGACGGCCGAGGATCGTATCCGCTGGAGCGCCAGCCACGATCCGCTCACCCGCCTCGCCAATCGCGCGCTGTTCCAGGAACAGCTCGACCAGGCGATCCGGCGGGCCAAGTCGGGCAACAAGTCGGTCGGCGTGCTGATGCTCGACCTCGACCATTTCAAGCAGATCAACGATTCGCTCGGCCACGACGTCGGCGATGCCCTGCTCAAGCTGTTCGCCGAGCGGCTTCGCTCGGTCGTTCGCACCCGCGACACCGTCGCGCGGCTCGGCGGCGACGAGTTCGCGATCGTGGTGCCCGACCTGCAGAGCGAGGATCACCTCGTGCGCCTGTCGCGCTCGATCCAGGAGCGGATGCGCGCACCGTTCGTCAACGCCGGCCGCATGCTCGATTGCCGAGCCAGCCTCGGCGCCAGCATGTTCCCGGCCCACGGCACCACGTCGCGCGAAGTGCTCAAGAACGCCGACGTGGCGCTCTACGCGGCCAAGGCTGCCGGGCGGGCGACGCTGATGATGTACGACGCCGAATTGCGCAACGACATGCAGCGGCGACTGGCGATGATCCAGCTCGCCCGCAACGCGATCGCCGACGATCGCATGATTCCCTACTACCAGCCCAAGCTCGACCTGCAGAGCGGCACCGTCGACGGCTTCGAGGCGCTGCTGCGCTGGCGCACGCCCCGCGGCCGGATCGGCCAGCCCGCCGCGATTGAGGCGGCGTTCGAGGACCTGGAGGTCGCCGCGGCGATCAGCGACCGGATGATCGACCGCGTGATCGTCGACATGCGCGGCTGGCTCGACCGCGGGATCGCTTTCAAGCATGTCGCCGTCAACGCCTCGGCCGCCGAGTTCCGCCGCGACAATTTCGCCGAGCGCGTGCTCGAGCAGCTCGCCCGCGCCGAGATCCCGACGCGCTGCTTCCAGATCGAGGTGACCGAGACGGTGTTCCTCGGCCGCGGCGCGGAGTCCGTCCACCGAGCGCTGGCGCTGCTCAATTCGCACGGGGTCAAGATCGCGCTCGACGATTTCGGCACCGGCTACGCCTCGCTGCGGCACCTCAAGCAGTTCCCGGTCGACATCATCAAGATAGACCGCAGCTTCGTGCGCGACATGGAAGCCGATCCTGGCGACGAGGCGATCGTTCGCGCGGTGATCAACCTCGGCAAGAGCCTGGGCATCCATGTCGTCGCCGAGGGCATCGAGTCCGACGCGCAAGCGCAACGGCTGGTGCGGCTCGGCTGCGACTTCGGCCAGGGCTTCCTGTTCTCCAAGGCCGTGGGGGCGAACCGCGTGCCGGCGCTGGTCGGGCATCTGCACGAAGCCGCCGCCGCGGCCGGCCGCCGTTCGCGCCCCAACAGGCTGCGGCTTGTCGCCGGTAACGGCTGACCGGTCGCACCGCGCGGCGGGTTGATTTCCTTCGCCGAAAAAGCCCTGTTGCCTTCTCGGCCGCTTAGTCCGATCCTGCCCCTCCGGGATCGCCTGGAAGCCCACTGACGGGAGAAGAAACGAGGAGAGGAACATGGATGCCATCGGCAGCGGCGCGAGAGTCATCGCGCTTGTCGGTCCCGCCGGCGCTGGAAAGACCAGCCTCGCGGAAGCCTTGCTCGAAGCCGCCGGGGCGGTCCCGCGCCTGGGATCGGTCGAAGCCGGCACCTGCATCGGAGATGCCAGCCCCGAAGCCCGCGCCCGCGGCGCCTCCACCGAACTCAACCTCATGCGCTTCAGTTACGCCGGCGACGACTACGTCCTGCTCGATGCGCCCGGCTCGGTCGGCTTTGCCGCCGAGACCGACAGCGCGCTCGACGTCGCCGACATGGCGCTGGTGGTCATCCCGCCCGAGCCCGAACGCGCCCCGCTCGCCGAGCCGCTGCTGCGCGAGCTCGAGGCGCGCGGCGTGCCGCACGCGATATTCGTCAACAAGATCGACAAGGCACCGGGCACGATCGAGCAACTGCTCGAGGCGCTCGAGCCGCTGAGCTTCGCGGCGCTGGTCGCCCGCCAAATTCCGATTTCCAAAGGCGACAGCATCGTCGGCTTCATCGATCTCGCGCTCGACCGGGCCTACCATTATCGCCCGGGCAAGGCTTCCGAGCAGCAGCCGATATCCGAGGAGATGAAGGACGCCGAGACCACCGCGCGCTTCCACATGCTCGAGCAACTCGCTGACCACGACGACGACTTGCTGGAGCAGCTGCTCGAAGACAAGCAGCCCGACCTGTCGCTGGTGTTCAACGATCTCAAGCGCGAGACCGCCGAGGGGCTGATCGTCCCGGTGATGTTCGGCTCGGCGATCAACAGCTTCGGCGTGCGGCGGCTGCTCAAGGCGCTGCGCCACGACACGCCCTCCCCGGCCCAGACCGCCCAGCGGCTCGGCATCCATTCGCCCGCGGTCGAGGTGTTCAAGGTCTGCAACGAGACCTCGGTCGGCCGCTTGGCGATCGCCCGCGTGTTCGGCGCGACCCTGGCCGAAGGCGCCGAGCTGACCCCCGGCCCCGGCATGGTCCAGCGCGCCGGCGCGCTGTTCACGCTGCAGGGCGGCACCACCCAGCGGCTCAAGCAGGCCAAGGCGGGCGATGTCATCGGCATCGCCAAGGCCGATCAGGTCAAGCCCGGCGACCGCCTCGGCATCGGCGGCGCGGCCCCCGCTCCGCGCGATGAGCGCAGCGGGCGCAAGGCCAACTATGCCGTCTGCATCGCCGTCCGCGATCACAAAGACGAAGTGCGCTTGTCGACCTCGCTCAACAAGCTGCTCGAAGAAGATCCCGGCCTGTCGTGGGAAACGCTCGATGAGAAGCACGAGACGCTGCTGCGCGGGATCAACGAGGAGCACGTCAACCTGGCGCTGGAGCGCCTGAAGCGCCGCTATGGCCTCGCTGTCGAGACGCGCGAGCCCTCGCTCGCGGTGCGCGAAACGATACGCAAGGGCGCCACCCAGCGCGGGCGGCACAAGAAGCAGTCGGGCGGGCACGGCCAGTATGGCGACGTGGTCATCGAGCTGCGGCCGCTGCCGCGCGGCCAGGGCTTCGTGTTCGAGGACAAGATCACCGGCGGGGTGATCCCCAAGCAGTGGATTCCCGCGGTCGAGCACGGCGTGCGCGACGCAATGGAGAAGGGCCCGCTCGGCTACCGCGTGGTCGACGTCGCCGTCACGCTGACCGACGGTTCGTTCCATTCGGTCGACAGTTCGGAGCTCGCCTTCCGCACCGCCGGGCGCATCGCCATGCACGACGCGCTCGCCCAGTCGGCGCCGTACCTGCTCGAACCGATCGCCCGCGTGACGATTCAGGCGCCCGGCACGGCGACCAGCCGCGTCACCTCGGCGATTTCGAGCTGTCGCGGGCGGGTGCTCGACATGGGGCCGCGCGAGGGCTGGTCGCGGTGGGACACGGTCGAGGCGATGGTGCCCGAGGCCGAGCTGCGCACCCTTGCGACCGACCTGCGCTCGATCAGCCAGGGCATGGCGACGTTCGAGGCTCACTTCGACCACCTCGCCGAGTGCACCGGCAAGGTCGCCGAACAGATGATCCAGAGAGTCGGCGAACCGGCTTAGCGTCTGATTTGTCCGGCGGCCGCCCTGGCGCGCCGCCGGACAAGATCATTCTTTCCGAAATGTTCACCACGACGCGCTATCGCGCACGGCATGTGGGGGACCCGCGTCAAATCGGCCCTGTGGGCGCTGGCGGCGCTGTCGATCGGCTGTCTTTCGCCGAGCACGGCGCTCGCCGAGGGGGACGACATTTTCGGTCCCGAAGCGTTCGACGGTTCGATCGACTTGCGAGCGAGCGCGGTCGGCGGCGAGACGGGCTGGCTCGACGGCGGCTTCGGCAAGCTCCGCTGGGGCGGCGATAACGGCGACACGCAGGCGCGCGCGCGCATCGCGGCCGCGGATTTGGCCTGGAAGCCCCAGTTCACCTTCAACCTCGCCGGCCTTGTCAGCGTCGTGCACCAGGCCGGCCAGTCGCAGGACGTCGACCTCAACGAGGCCTACCTGAGCTTTCGTTCGGGCCCCGCGGCGACGCGCTTTTCGGCTCGTGCCGGGGTGTTGTGGCCGCCGATCTCGCTCGAGCAGGGCGGGTCGAGCTGGCAAGTGACCGACAGCATAACCCCGTCGGCGGTGAACAGCTGGGTGGGCGAGGAGGTCAAGGTCCTCGCCTTCGAAGGCAAGCTCGAACACCGGTTCGGCGGACAGCGGCTCGCGCTCACCGCGGCGCTGTTCGAGCACGACGACATGGCCGGCACGCTGCTCGCCTATCGCGGCTGGGCGCTGCACGACGTGCGCACGACCGTCTCGAGCCATTTCCCGCTGCCGCCGCTGAGCCCGTCGAAGCGGCCGTACCAGGCGCCGCTGACCAATCCGTTCTGGGAGACCGACGGGCGCGCCGGATATTATGCCCGCGCCGAATGGCAGACGCCCTGGCCGGTCTCGTTCAACCTGGTGCGCTACGACAATCGCGGCGACCGGGTGTCGGGCTACAAGTTGCAGACGGCATGGCGCACGCGCTTCTGGAACGCCGGAGCGGTGGCGGCGCTGGGGCAACGGACAACCGCGAGGGCGCAAGTCCTCTGGGGCAACACCCTGGTCGGGCCCGACACGCCTTACGGCATCCCCGCCGACGTCGACTTCGCCGCCGCCTACCTGCTGCTCAGCCGCGAATTCGGCGCCGGCAAGCTGAGCGCCCGCGGCGACTGGTTCAGGACGCACGACAACAGCTTCGTCGCCAGCGACAACAACAACGAGCACGGCTGGTCCGGAATGCTCGCCTACAAGCACCCGGTGACCCGTTTCGCCGAGTTGATCGTCGAGCTGCTCCACGTCGAAAGCACGCGGCCGGCGCGCCTCGCCAACGCCGGTCTCCCGCCAACGCGGAACCAGACGCAGGCGCAGACCGCACTAAGGGTCGGATTCTGACGCCATGAACGCACTGGGCCGCACCGTTGTCGCACTTGCCGCACTCGCGCTGTCAGCGGCGGCGCAGGCGCGCGACATCGCTGTCACCGTCACGGACGCCGGCGGGCATCCGGTCGAGGACGCGGTGGTCACGCTCGACGCCCCTGGCCGCGCGCCGCCGCCGGGGCATTTCACGATCAACCAGAAGAACACCATGTTCGCGCCCTTCGTGCTGGTCATCCCGGTCGGCTCGACGGTCGACTTCACCAACCTCGATCCGTTCCGCCACCACGTCTATTCGTTCTCCCCGACCAAGAAGTTCGAGCTCAAGCTGTTCGGCCAGGGGGAGAAGCGCTCGGTCACCTTCGACAAGCCGGGCACGGTCGCGCTGGGGTGCAACATCCACGACACGATGCAGGCCTTCATCCAGGTGGTCGACACCGCCTTTTCGGCCAAGACCGGCAAAGACGGCCGAGTGGTGCTGCGCGGCGCTCCGGCCGGGGCCGCCAGGGTGCTTGTGTGGCATCCGCACTTGCGCGCGCCCGGCAACGTCATGACCGTGGTCGCGCAGGCCGGCGGCGACGTTTCGCTGCCGGTGGCCGTCAAGCTGCGCCGACCCGCGCCGATGAGCCACGATTACTGATGATCCGCTTCCGCTCCCTGCAATCGCGGATAACCGCGCTTTACTCGGCGACCGTCGGGCTGGTCATGCTGCTCGTCGCGGCGAGCCTGCAGTGGGCGATCGCCCGCAGCGCCGAGGAGCAGGTCCGTTCCGAGCTCGCCTCGAGCTCGAAGGTCATCGATCGCATCTGGTCGATGCGCACGCGCGAACTCGAAAGCGTCGCTCGCCCGCTGGCGCTCGATTTCGGCTTTCGCGAGGCCGTTGCCACCGACGAGGACGCCACCATCCGCTCGGCGCTGACCAACATCGCCGGGCGCATCGACCTGCCCAACGCCTTCATCGTCAAATACGACGGCCGCGTGGTCGGCATGACCCCGGACCAGGATTCACCCTACGACGGGGAGCTTTGGGGCGAGCTCGATTCGGGCTGGCACTCTGGCGCGCTGCGCCTCCATGGCACGACCTACCAGGCGGTCGCCGCCGAGATCAAAGCCCCGGCGCTGATCGGCTGGCTGGTGCTCGGCCGCCGGCTGGACGCGGGGGAGATGCGGGAATTGAGCGGGCTCTCGGCTGTCCCGGTCAGCGCCGCCGTCGTCCGTCGCACCGAGGCCGGAAAATGGGTCTACGACGGCTCGAACCGCCCGCTGACCGATAACGGCATCGTCGCCCTGCTCGCGCGAATGAAGCCCCACGCGGACGGCGAGGCGGCGGACATCTCGGGCCGGCTGCACGGCAACATGGTCCTGGCGCGACCGCTCGGCTCGTCAGAGGGCGTCGCCACCACCGCGCTGCTGCTCAACTTCTCGATCGCCGACGCGCTCGCCGAATACGACCCGCTGCGTCTCGCGGTGGTCATCGCGGGCCTGGTCGGCCTCGCCGCAGTCGCGCTCGCCAGTGTGCGCGTGGCACGGCGCATCGTTCGCCCGATCGCCGCCCTCGAACAGGCCGCCAAGGCACTCGAGCGAGGCGAGCGAACGAGCGTGCCGGTCGTCTCCGACGACGAGATCGGCTCGCTCACCGGCAGCTTCAACGCGATGTCGGAGGAAATCGTCAGCCGCGAGCACCGCATTCGCCACATGGCCTATCATGACGCGCTGACGGACCTGCCCAACCGTCTCCAGCTGCGCGAGGAACTCGATCGCCGCCTTGCCGGCATCGCCGCGAGCGGCGGCGCGCTGTCGGTGGTGTGCCTCGATCTCGACGACTTCAAGATCGTCAACGACACCCTCGGCGACCACGTCGGCGACCAGTTGCTCAAGCTGGTCGCGCAGCGCCTGGCCGACGGCGCCGGGGGCCGCTTCCTCGCCCGCACCGGCGGCGACGAGTTCTGCGTGCTGGTCGACGGCGACGGGGCCGAGGCCGAACGGCTCGCGGCCGCGCTGATCGAGCGGCTCGAGCAGCCCGCCTCGGTCGCCGGCCATTACATGCGCGCCGGGGCGAGCGTCGGCATCGCCGAGGCGCCCGCCGACACGCTCGTCGCCGAGGACCTGGTCAAGCACGCCGACCTGGCGCTGCACGCCGCGAAGGCCGCCGGCCGCGGCCGTCACCGCCGCTTCACCGCCGATCTCGATACCGACGCGCAGGCTCGCCGCGAGATCGAGATGGACCTCCACGGGGCCATCGCCAAAGGCGAGTTCGAGCTTTACTTCCAGCCCTTGTTCGACCTCGCCAAGAACCGCTTTTCGGCATTCGAGGCGCTGATCCGCTGGAACCATCCGGCCAGGGGCCTCGTCTCCCCGCTCGACTTCATCCCGATCGCCGAGGAAACCGGGTTGATCGTGCCGATCGGCGAATGGGCGCTCAAGGAAGCCTGCCGCGAAGCGGCGACGTGGCCCGAGGACATTCGCGTCGCGGTCAACTTCTCGACCGTCCAGTTCGCCACGCCGGGGATCGTCAACCTGGTGTTCCAGACCCTCGCCGCCTCGCGCCTCGCGCCCGACCGGCTCGAGGTCGAGATCACCGAATCGCTGTTCCTCGAAAGCAGCGACAGCGTGCGCGAGATTCTGCACGGGCTGAAGCAGATCGGCGTGCGCATCGCGCTCGACGATTTCGGCACCGGCTTCTCGTCGCTCAGCTACTTGCGCAAGTTTCCGTTCGACAAGATCAAGATCGACCGCTCGTTCATCATCGAACTGCTCGAGGAAGACGAGGCCGGCGCGGTGGTCAAGGCGATAACCGACCTTGCCGCCGCGCTCGACATGGAAACCACCGCCGAAGGGGTCGAGGAAGCGGCCCAGCTGGAAGCGCTGCGCGCGCACGGCTGCACCACGGTGCAGGGCTTCCTGTTCAGCAAGCCGGTGCCCGCGAGCGAGGTGCCGCGCCTGCTCCAGCTCGACCTGAGCAACCGCTCCGCCGCCTGAGGCGCCTGTTCACGGCGTGGTTCGGCGAGCGGACTGTCGTTGCGCCTCGAAGACACACCCTGGCGGTGGCGCGGTCGCCGATCAGGCGACGAGGGCCCGCGCCGCCGGCGGCCAGCGCAGATAAGCCGCATCGAAAGTGGCCGCCTGGCCCAGGCCGTCCGGCTTGAGCAGCACCAGGCGCTTGCCGTGCAGCTCGATCAGGCCGTCCTTGCGCATGTGCTGGAGCGTGCGGTTGACGTGGACCGAGGTAAGGCCGGTCACGCTGGCGAGGTCCTGCTGGGTCAGCGGAAACTCGCATTCGTTGCCGCTGGCCAGCCCACAACATCGCGCCCGGGCGTACGTCTCGCACAGGAAATGGGCGATGCGCTCGTAGGCGCTGCGTCCGTTGTTGGCGATCCATTCGAGCTGGATCGACGCCGTCTCGAGCTGCCGGCGCCACAGCGCGGCCATGAACTCGGGCAGTTCGCTGGTATCCTCGCCGAAATGGGGGTGCGGAATCAGGCCATAGCGAACTTGCGTCAACGAGCAGATCGCGTGGTTGAGCGGGCGGTGCGGCGGATCGATGGCGAGATCGCCCGGCAGCAGGATGGCGAGGATCTGTCGCGATCCGTCGGCGCGCTGCCGGCAACGCATCGCCCAGCCCTCGAGAATCAGGTACATTCCGGTGGGCTTCTCGCCTTCGCGGGCCAGATCTTGCCGCGCGGCAATGCTCTTGCGCGACGTCATTGCGGCACGGAATAGAGCCCGATCGTCGGCCGCAGCGTCTTGTCCATTGCGGAATGGATGTTCCAGATATGGCGTGCTCGTAGGCGTAACTTTCTCCTGGTTCGTTCCCTTCGGAAATGCCGATCTCGATTGGCGGGTTCCCGACTGGGACGAAATGACCATACGCCGGGGGCTGACCTGAGTTAAGGTTGGAATGCTATGCTGCCGGCCAGGCCCGGAGCACGCCCTGACTGCTCGCCGACGATTGCGAACGACGCCGGCATGCCGCGGAACAGCGGGCGGGACCGCCGCCCCGGTGATGCGCTCGGGCCCGGCGAACGACCTGCCCGAGTTATCCGCCAAGATGAACGCTGGCCTCCGCGCCAATTCCACTTCGGTTCATGAGGGCATCCCTAAACCTGAACAGAGTTGCTCTGTTACCCGCAGCGGCACAGACGTTAGGAGAGTTCGAATGCGCAAGATTTCCAGGGGTGCGATGCTGCTCGGTGCCGCCGCGGCGCTGGCGAGCGGCAGCGCCGCTTTCGCCCACCATTCGTTTGCGGCCGAGTTCGACCGCGACAAGCCGATCAAGCTGCAAGGCGAGGTGGTCAAGTTCGAGTGGGTCAACCCCCACTCGTGGATCCACATCAAGACCGGCGACGGCAAGGTCTGGCGCGTCGAGGGCGGCGCCCCGAGCGCGCTGCTGCGCCGCGGCTGGAACAGAAACTCGCTGCCCGCCGGCACCAAGATCATCGTCCAGGCCTTCCAGGCCCGCGACGGCGACACCCGCGCCAGCGCCGCCGAAATCAGCTTCCCGGGCGGCCGTTCGCTGTCGCTCGGCAACCCGACGACCGAAGCGGTCATCGCCGCCCAGAAACGCGCCGGGGATTAGTCCCCCTTCCTTCCCCGGTGCCCAGGAGCCCGCGGACCCGACGGTCCGCGGGCTTCTTTCGTTACGAGAGCCGTAACCGTAGCATAACCCGTAACTCTCTGGCCCCCGCCCTCCGGCTTGGCTAAGTCGTGCGAAAAGGAGAGAGAGATGCGCACCAGGACCTTCGCCGTCTTCACGATCGCGGCGCTGCTCGCCGGCTGCAGGGCTTCCGCGCCTGCCGAAACCGTCCAGCAAATGATGAAGAACAAAGTGCAGCCGACCGCGCAGGTCTACTGGGACGCGGTGCAGTACATCAGCGACGAGAACGGCAATCGCGACATCGTGCCGCAGACCGACGCCGATTGGGAGAAGGTTCGCAAGGCCGCGGCCGACCTGCAGGACTACGGCAAGCTGCTGCAGACCGACGCTTACACCAAGGGACGCAACCCCGACTGGGTCAAGTTCAGCCAGGCGATGGTCGACGTGAGCAAGCAGGCCGAGCAGGCCGCCAAGGACAAGAACGTCGACAAGGTCTTCGAGGTCAGCGGGACGATGTACAACGTGTGCAGCGCTTGCCACATGGTCTACCCGGCCACCGTCGGCCCCGAGGCCAGCGGGACGCCGGCGCCGAGCCCCAGCGCCTGAGCGTGCTGCAGCTCCTCGTCAAAGCCGCGATTTCGGGGATCGTCGTCGCCGTCGCCTCGGAAGTGGCGCGACGCTGGCCCGGGTGGGGCGCGCTGATCGTTTCGCTGCCGCTGGTCTCGGTGCTGACGATGATCTGGCTGTGGCACGAAACCCAGGATCGCGCCCGGCTCGAGGCACATGCCGGCGCGACCTTCTGGTTCGTGCTGCCGAGCCTGCCGATGTTCCTCCTCATCCCGCTGCTGCTGCGCCAGGGCATGGCGTTCTGGCTGGCCCTCGCGCTCGGCTGCGTGCTGACGATGGTGCTCTATTCGGCGATGGTGTGGATCGGCCCGAAGCTCGGCGTCAGGCTGTAACGGAGGATGAACGATGAGCGAACTTAACCGCAGAGACGCCATGCTGGCCGCGGGAGCGGGCGCCGCCGCCGTAACGCTGGCGGGAAGTGCTCCCGCCTTCGGACAAGGCGCTCCGGCGCCGGTTCCGGCGTTTGCCGGCAATCACCAGCCCAGGCCGCTCAGGTTCGATCCGGCCAAGCTGCCTGGCCTCTCCGAGAAGCTGATCACCTCGCACTGGCAGAACAATTACCAGGGTTCGGTCAAGGGCCTGAACACCGTCGAGCAGAAGCTCGCCGCGGCGATGGCGGACAAGGACTTCCCGGCGCTGATCTACAGCGGCCTCAAGCGCGAGGAACTGCACCGCACCGGCTCGGTGGTGCTGCACGAGAACTACTTCGGCGCCCTCGGCGGCAACGGCAAGCCGGCCGGCGACGTGGCGCAGGCGCTGACGGGCGCGTTCGGTTCGTTCGACGCCTGGGAAGCCGAATTCAAGCGCACGGCGATGTCGCTCGCGGGCGGCTCGGGCTGGGCGATCCTGACCTACAACGGGCACACCCGGTCGCTGCACAACTACTGGGCGTGGGACCACATGCACGGCGCGGTCACCGGCGTACCGCTGATCGCGCTCGACATGTACGAGCATGCCTATCACATGGATTACGGCACCCAGGCGGCGAAATACGTCGACGCGGTCCTGGCCAACCTCGACTGGGAGATCGTCGATGCGCGCTATCGCGCCGCGCTTGCCTGACACCGAACGCCTGCTGCGTCTCTTCGGTCTGCTGTTTATCGTCGCGGCACTGCTGGCTTCCGCCAGCGGCATCGCGCACGACTTGTCGGAAGCCAACAAGACTTACGTGCAGAGCATCAACGGCCCTGCGCCGGTGCCGTTCTTCTATCTCGGCGCCAAGCACATGGTCACCGGGATCGACCACATCCTGTTCCTGATCGGGGTGGTTTTCTTCCTCTACCGGCTGCGCGACATCGTCATCTACGTCTCGCTGTTCACCCTCGGCCATTCGACCACGCTGATCCTCGGCGTGCTGCTCGGCACCGGGCTCAACACCTACCTCGTCGACGCGATCATCGGCTTCTCGGTGGTCTACAAGGCGTTCGAGAACATGGGCGGCTTCCGCCGGATCGGCCTGTCCATCAGCACCAAGCTGGCGGTGCTGGTGTTCGGCCTGTTCCACGGCCTCGGTCTGGCGACCAAGCTGCAGGATCTCGGCGCGGGCAAGAACGGCCTGCTCGCCAACCTGATCTCGTTCAACGTCGGGGTCGAGGCCGGCCAGGTGATCGTGCTGGCGATCGTCGTGGTGATGCTCAACTTCTGGCGCGCGACGCCGAGCTTCGCGCGCGGCGCGTGGGGTGCCAACCTGCTGCTGCTCGCCGCAGGCGCGGCGCTGACGATCTACCAGCTCGCGGGGTACTTCGCGTCATGACCGATCCGCAGCCCACGATCCAGACCGTGCCCCTGCCCTCGCCGCGCCAGGCCGCCATCGGCTCGGCCGTGGCGATCGTCGTGGCGACGGTGGCGATGGTGTTCTTCATCCTGCCCGCCGAGCTGGGCATCGACCTCACCGGTTTCGGCAGCAGGACCGGCCTCGTCGGCCTCGCGCAGAAGGGCCCCGCCGCGAACATCTACCTTGAGCGCGGGCTCAAGCGGACCAACGTGCTGTTCCCGCTCGATGCCACCGCCAAACCGGACGAGGCTACCCTGCGGGCAACGCTCGCGGCCAAGGGCGTCGCCGTCCCCGCGGGCGCCAAGTTCGTCTCCGACCATTGGCAATACGAGCTGCTGCCCTACGACAGCATCGAGATGAAGTATAAGCTCGCCCAGGGGCAGCCGATGGTCTTCTCGTGGCACGCGCCGGTTCCGCTTCACTACGACATGCACTCGGTCCCCGACCAGGGCGGCAACGACGCGACCGAGAGCTTCGCCATCACCGACGCGCCTTCGCAAACGGCGGTCTATGTGGCGCCGTTCACCGGCATTCACGGGTGGTTCTGGCAGAACCAGACGCTGAACCCCGTCACCGTTTCGATCGACGCCACGGGCGCCTTCGCCGGCGCGGTCACCTTCGACCAGGCGGGCGAGCACCCGCGTACCCTCGAGCCGCCCGCACGCCCTTGACCGGGCAATGATATGCTGTAACACGCGCCCCGGCGAACCGCGCGGTGGTTCGCGGCAGTGAGCGTGCGATGACATTCAAGATCAGGTCCGGCGGGCGAATGGCGCCGTGGTTGCCGAGTGGCGGCCACCTCGCCTTCACGCCGACCTGGCCGCGGCTCTTCGCCCTCCTGCTGCTGGCCTGCGTTCTGGTGCAGGGCACCCTGATCCAAAGTCACCTCCATTTCGCCGGAACGTCCAGCCGGCAGGCGACATCGGGCGAACCATCCGCGCAGCTCTCGAAGCCGGCCAGGGGCGATCCCGCCGCGGATTGTCCGCTGTGTCATGAAGCGGCCCTGGCGGGAGCGTACCTCCTGCCCACGGCCACGATCCTCCCGCCGCCGCCGGCTGCGGCCCCGTGGCTCTTCACGGCGCGACTGGCCGCCTTCGGCCTTCCTGCGCCGGCGTTCGGCTGGCTGAGCCGCGCACCTCCGCAATAGCTCCCGATCCGCAGCGAAGCCGCCCGTCCGATAGCCGGACGCCGCTTCGCACCAGGCCCGATCGCGCCCCCGCGCCTCCGGCCGGCGAGTCTATCTTCGGAGCAAGTTCATGCGTTCTGTTCTCATTTCCAGCGTGGCCGCGGCCGCGCTCCTTCCCCATCCCGCTTTCGCCCAGGAGCAAGCCGCGCCCGCGCCCGCCGCCGAGACCGCGGCCGCTCCCGCCGCGGACAGCCCGGCGATCGTCGTCACCGGCACCCGCGTGCGCCGCGACGACATTCTCGGCAACGTCACCGTGCTCGGCGGCGACAGCCTGATCCGCGACGTGCGCCCGACGATCGGCGAGACGCTCGCCAAGCAGCCCGGTGTCTCGACCTCCGGCTCGGGCCCCAACGTCGCGCGGCCCGTGCTGCGCGGGCTTGCGGGCGAGCGCCTGCTGATCCTCACCGACGGCATCGGCTCGCTCGACGTCTCGGCGTCGAGCAGCGACCACGCGGTGGCGATCAACCCGCTCACGGCCGAAAACATCGAAGTCCTGCATGGCCCGGCGGCCCTGCTCTACGGTTCGTCGGCCGTCGGCGGTGTGGTCAACGTCATCGATTCGCGCATTCCCCGGCGGATGCCCGATGGGCCGGTAGCGCTGCAGGCGACAGGCGGCTTCGCCACCGCGGCGAGCGAAGTGCTCGCCAGCGGCGAGGCCGACGTGCCCCTCGGCGGCCATTTCGTCGCTCACGCCGATGCCGGATACACCCACAACGACGATCTCCGCACCGGCGGCTTCATTCTCTCGAAGCCCTTGCGCGATGAAGCGGCGGCGAGCGCCGACGCCCAGGTCCGCGCCCTCGCCGATCTCAAGGGCGACTTGCCCAACAGCGACGGGCGCACTTTCGAAGCGGCGGGCGCGCTGGCCTGGATCGACGGCAACAGCAACCTCGGCTTCTCGGTGGCGCATCGCACGGCGTTCTACGGTGTGCCGGTGCGCTATTCGCTCGATCCGGCGATCGAGGCCGAAAGGACGCACATCGACGTCCACCAGACGCGCTACGACGCGCGCGCCGAATTCGGCCTCCCCGGCCCGTTCGAACGGATCAAGCTGCGCGGCGCCTACTCGGATTATCACCACGACGAGGTCGGCGACGACGGCGCGATCGGCAGCTCGGTGTTCTCGAAAGGCGGCGAAGCACGCGCCGACCTGGTCCAGCGTGACCGCGGCGGCTGGGACGGCCAGACCGGCGTGCAGTTCCTCGACGTGCGGCAACATATCGACGGCGACGAGCAGTACCTCCCGCCGGTCGAGAACCGGACGCTCGGCCTGTTCTCGCTGCAGCATTTTCACAGCGGCCCGTTCAAGCTCGAGGCCGGCGGACGGTTCGAACATACCGACCTGTCGGCAGACGCCAGCGCGGTGGTCGGCAATCCCGCTCTCGAGCGCTCGTTCTCCACCTTCTCGGGCTCGCTCGGCGGCAGCTACGAGGTCGCCGCGGGTTGGCGCCTTGGGCTCAATCTCGCCCGCTCGATGCGCGCGCCGTCGGCGGACGAGCTGTTCGCCGACGGGCCGCACGGCGGCAACGCCAGCTTCGAGCTCGGCGATCCCGACCTGTCGCCCGAGAAGAGCCTCGGCTTCGAGGCGACGATCAGCCATGCCGGCGACGGCTTCAACCTGAGCGCGACCGCCTACGGCAGCCACTTCTCGAACTTCCTCTACCAGGCGCCGACCGGAGAGGTGCGCGACGACTTGCCGGTCTATGCCTCTCGCCAGGGCCGCGCGAACTACACCGGTTTCGAGGTTTCGGCGGACGCCGACCTCGGCGAAGCCGCGGGCCTCAAGTGGGGCATCGAGGGCCAGGCCGACGCCACGAGAGTACGCATCCGCAATTTCGGCCCGGCGCCGCTGATCCCGCCGCTGCGGCTCAAGGGTGCGGTGTCGGCAAGCCGCGGCGCGATCGCCGGGCGGGTGGAACTCGAGCACGACTTCGCCCAGCGGAGCACCGCGCCGCTCGAGCTGCCGACGGCCGGCTTCACGCTGGTTAACGCCAGCGCCGACTGGCACCCGTTCGCCGACCGCCCCGACCTGACGCTGTCGCTCGCGGCCAACAACCTGTTCGACGTCGCCGCGCGCCGCAGCACCAGCCTGCTCAAGGACTACGCCCCGCTGGCGGGCCGCGACGTGCGGCTGACGCTCAACCTGAAGGTGTGATCGGCCGCGGACTCAGCTGAGGCAGCGCGGATCGCTCGAGCCGGCGACGGCCTGCCATTTCTGCCGGGCGACATGAAGGACTTTTGGCTTCGACCTCGGCGATGGTTCTAGCTCGGTCAGCTTCGAACCCAGCCTCGACGAGGTACGCGAAGACCTGGCCGAAATACTTGCCTCCGCCCGCGCGGTAACCGAAGGGGCGCTGTGGGACGAACGGACCTATCGCTACAACAAAGTCGTGTTTCCGCAGATGAGCCGCTGGTTGCCCGATGACGAGCGCGATCAGCTTTGCTTCCAGTTCTTCCAGGAGTTAAAGCGCATCGAGTTGCTGATGGCGGCCTGACGGCCGCAACTCACCTCACTCCCAGAACGCCACGCTCCGGCACTCGATGCTTTCGCGGATTCGGGCGTTCGGAAAGCTGGTATCGTGGAACGCGGTGTGCGGGCAGCGCCAGGTCTTGCTGTGGTCCCTGTCGTGGAACTTGAACAGCAGCACGTCGTCGGCGCGCATGTTCGAGAAGTACCACCAGCGCATGGCGGGGTTGTAGCTGAAGATGGTCGCGGCGATCATCTTGTCCTCGCCCGCGACCGGGGCGGTGAGCGCGCTGCCGGTGGGGAACTCGTCGACGATGAACAGGGTGTTGGACTTCTCCTCGCCGCCGAAGCTGGTGCGCCCGTCGCACAGCGCCAGCGGCACGTCCTGCGGCGGCGGCGAGAAGGTGCGCCAGAAGCTGCTGACGAGGAAGCGCTTGAAGCCCGGACCGTCCGGGAAGTGCTTCTCGTAAGTCGCCCTGGCCATCATCTGCGCGGTGGGGGTGTTGGTGTCGACGTGGGCCTCGCCGGCCGGGGGCTGAATCCCGCCGGAGTGGGTGTAGCCTTCGGCCTTCTGCTTCGCCCGCTCGCTGAGGTCGGCGCTGGTGCGGATCATCCACCCGCGGGCGATGACCTTGTCGGCGCCGGTGAGCTCGGCCACGTGGCGCTCGACCTCGCGCTCGTAGAGGCGTTCGACCATGTCCTTGTCGTGAAAGTCGGTGACCGCGCTCGGCAGGCGGGCGATCATGAAGCCGTGCACGTCGAGGTCGAAATGATCGCGGATCGGCGACCCGTCGCGGATGACCATCTCGTGGTCGGAGTAGGTCCCGGTGTTGATCTCGGCGCCCTGGCTGACGTAGCGCCGGGTGACGAAATCGCCCGGGTCGACGAAGCGGATCTTCGCGCGGACGGAACGCGCGGTGTCTTCGATGTCGGGGGCGGCGGCGGTGGCCATGGGGCTCTCTCCGGATCGTGATTCTATCGTTCGTTACGATTACTGCCACGGGGCACTGGCGCGGGGCAAGCCCGCTCGCTATTCCGGACAAAAGCAACGAACATTCGGGAGGGTAACATGGGCGCACTGCCGCCGACGATCGACGACACCGCCATCTGGGACGCCTGGCTCAGCCAGTTCCGCCTGCCGATTCTCAACGCCAACCTCGAGGTCGGCACGTTCGAGGCGCTGAGCGAAGGCGCCTACACCACCGAGGCGCTGGCCAAGAAGCTCGGCGTCGATGCCCGCGCGCTGGCGATGCACCTCGCCGCGCTCAGCGCCGACGGCTTCGTCGAGAAGCGGCTCGGCGAGTGGCGCGCGACGCACCTCGCGCGGACCTGGCTGCACCCCGAGGCGACCGGCTTCTGGGGCCACTTCCTCGGCAGCATCGACCGCAACGAGCACCTCCGCGGCCGCCTCGTCGAATCGCTGCGCACCGGCAAGCGGCCGGGCGCCGGGGTCGACGAGCGCCCGGTCGGCTGGGAGCAGGGGACGATGGCGCCGGAAGTCGCCGCCAACATCTGCCAGTTCATGCACGCCCACAGCCAGGCCCCGGCCCTCGGCGCGGCGCGGCAGCCGGTGTTCGGCGAGCTCGAGTGCCTGATGGACGTCGGCTGCGGCTCGGGCGTCTACGGCATCGAGATCGCCCGCGCCCACCCCGCCCTCAAGGTCGTGCTGATGGACCTCAAGGAAGTCGCCGCCGAGGCGCAGAAGTACGTCGATCGCTACCAGGTCGGCGCGCAGGTCTCGACCGCCGGGGTCAACATGTTCACCGAGGCCTGGCCGAGCGGCCCCGACGGGCACTTCTTCTCCAACGTGTTCCACGACTGGTCCGACGAAACCTGCCGCGACCTCGCCCGGCGCAGCTTCGAGGCGCTCCCCTCCGGCGGGCGGATCTTCCTCAACGAGATCCTCATGGACGACGACTACACCGGCCCCTTCCAGGCCGCCGCGTTCAGCCTGCTAATGCTCGTCGGCACGCTCGGCAAGCAGTACTCCCTCGCCGAGTTCCGCGACATCCTCGAGAGCGCCGGCTTCACCGAGGTCAGCGCCCAGCGCACCGGCGGCGGGTATTACAGCCTGGTGAGCGCCCGAAAACCCTAGCGCGCAGACCGCGCGCGCGGATGCGCGTGCGGAACACAAAATTCCCCCTTTCCTACACGAACCTATATGGTTCAAGGGAGCGAATCCGACTCATCCGGAAGGATTCGCCCCCAATGACCGATCAAGCCCCGATCGAGCCCGCCCGCAACCTCATCGCCTTCACCCCCGTCGCGCGCCTCAAGGACCGCGCGAACGGCTGGAAGCCCGAAGTCCAGCTCGCCTTCATCGAGGCGCTGGCCGACACCGGCAGCGTCGATTCCGCCTGCCGCGCGGTCGGCCGCACCACCACCGGCGCCTACCAGCTGCGCCGCCACCCCGAGGGCGCCGAGTTCGCCGCCGCGTGGCAGGCCGCCCTCGCCCACGGCATCCAGCGCATCGAGGACGTGGCGATGGACCGCGCGCTCAACGGGGTCGAGGTACCGGTCTATTCCTACGGCAAGCTGGTCGGCACGCGCACGGTCTACAACGACCGCCTGCTGATGTTCATGCTCCGCAACCGCGCCCCCGAACGGTTCGCCGGCGCCGAGGGCCCGCGCGCCCTCAACGCCGTCGGCCGGATGGAGCTCGAGCGGGCGAGGAAGGAATGGCAGGCCGAACGCGACCGCGCGGAGGCCGAGGCCGCCGGCGGGATGGCCGACTTCGTCGAGCAGATCGCGGCGATGCACCTGAAGTGGTGGAGCCGCCTCGGCCCGCGCACCCGCGCCGCCTACGTCCACTTCCGCCGCCTCGAAAGGATCGAAGGCTGCCGCTGGATGGAGCCGGGCGACGCCATCGAAGCCGAACTCGCCGCCGCCGAGGCCGAATACACCGAAGTCTTCGCCGGCGACGGCCGCTCGCGCGCCAGGCTGCTCGGCGAGGTCTGCGGCATCGGGGATGAGGTGACGTGCCCGGAGCTGGACAGGCCGGATAACGGTGAGACTTCTGAACCCACGTCCGACGAGGAGGGTCGGGAAGACCCGGGATGCGACTAGCATCCCGCAAGGCCGGAGTCGGAGCCGAAAGCGGTGACGTCCAAAGGACAACTGCGCGGCCGTCCGAGCTTTTGCGAGAGAAGCGAAGCTGGCCGAAGGCCTACCCAAGCCGGGTGGATGCCCGGCGCCCGGCGTTTGAGGGCGCAAATGAGCAGACTGATCCTCGCAGTTATTCGCTGTCAGAAGAAAATGCGATAAGCCGTGCCGATGACCGCACAAGAATCCTTCCGAATCAGCTCGCACCTTAAGGACATCATTGGTCGCGATCTGGTCACAAACGAGTTCATAGCCATATTTGAATTGGTGAAAAACTCGTTCGATGCCGGAGCTACACGGGTCGACATTGAGTTCGATCCTGACCAGAGAACCATTACCCTAGTTGATGATGGACGCGGCATGACTGCGGCAGACGTTCGAGACAAATGGTTGTTTGTCGCCTATTCCGAAAAGGCGCTCGCTACTCCTGACAATTACCGCGACAAGATTAAACCTGCAGGGCAATTCGCAGGGAGCAAAGGCATCGGGCGATTCGCTTGCGACACGCTTGGGGAACGGCTTGCGCTGTACAGCAAGGCAGAGGGGAGCAAAAGAGTCGTCAAGCTTGACGTTGATTGGCGACTGTTCGAACAGGATAGTACTGACGAATTCCAAACCATCACTGTTGACCTCGGGACAGTTGGAGAATTTCCTAAAGTCTATAACGCGCCGTCTCCAACAGATCACGGAACTGTGCTCGTTATTAAGGACACGCGACAGAACTGGGATGCGGAAGCGATCCACAGACTGCGCCGAGACCTTGCTAAGTTGATTGATCCGTTTGGCACAACAAGTCATGTAAGTAACTGATATGGTGACGTCGCTTGGGCCGAGCGAGTCAACCTTTTGAAACCGAGATGTCCCCATTCGCAATCGGGTTTTGGCTCCAAGGCGCCTTCTTCCAGATCGGAAAGCGCGTCTCTGGCACTCGTGTGGCCGGAACCTAGGCCCCGCGCACTGAGGAACGCTCGCCTGCCCACGCGCATGCGTTCGATAGGGTCGATTCCCGGCAGCGCTCCGTTCTGAGCTGCAATAAGGACGAAGCGCGGCCGACGTTGAGGCACTCCCCAATCCGCCGCTCGAAGGGTATATTTCGGCCCCATTATAGAGCTATCTCATACCTGGATTTCGATGTCCAGGACGACTGTCGGACTAAGCTCATTCTTCGCCCATGCGTAGCGCGGCGATGAAAGCCTCCTGCGGGATCGACACGTTCCCGTACTCCCGCATCCTTGCCTTACCCTTCTTCTGCTTCTCCAACAGCTTCTTCTTGCGCGTGATATCCCCGCCGTAGCACTTCGCGGTGACGTCCTTCCTCAGCGCGTTGATCGTCTCGCGGGCGATCACCTTGCCGCCGATCGCGGCCTGGATCGGGATCTTGAACAGGTGGCGCGGGATCAGGTCTTTCAGGCGCTCGCACATGCCGCGGCCGCGTTCCTCGGCGACCGCGCGGTGGACGATCATGCTGAGCGCGTCGACCGGCTCGTTGTTGACCAGGATGGTCATCTTGACGAGGTCGCCTTCGCGCAGGCCGATCTGCTCGTAATCGAAGCTGGCGTAGCCGCGGCTGATCGATTTCAGGCGGTCGTAGAAATCGAACACCACCTCGTTCAGCGGCAGCTCGTAAGTCACTTGCGCGCGGCCGCCGACGTAGGTCAGGTCGCGCTGGATGCCGCGCCGGTCCTGGCACAGCTTGAGGATCGAGCCGAGGTATTCGTCCGGCGTGTAGATCGTCGCCTTGATCCACGGCTCCTCGATCGACTCGATCCGGCTGGGGTCGGGGTAGTCGGCCGGGTTGTGCAGCATGATCGTGCCCGCCTCGTCGGTGCGGGAGGCGCGCAGGACGATGCGGTAGACCACGCTCGGCGCGGTGGTGATCAGGTCGAGGTCGTATTCGCGGGTCAGGCGCTCCTGGATGATCTCGAGGTGGAGGAGGCCGAGGAAGCCGCAGCGGAAGCCGAAGCCGAGCGCGGCGCTGGTCTCCATCTCGTAGCTGAAGCTGGCGTCGTTGAGGCGCAGGCGGGCGATCGATTCGCGCAGCTTCTCGAAGTCCGCCGCGTCGACCGGGAACAGGCCGCAGAAGACCACCGCCTGCGGCTCGCGGTAGCCGGGGAGCGCCTGGGTGGCGCCGGCCTTGACGGTGGTGATGGTGTCGCCGACGCGGGCCTGCTCGACTTCCTTGATCTGCGCGGTGATGAAGCCGATCTCGCCGGGGCCGAGCTCGGGCAGCTCGATGCGCTTGGGGGTGAAGGCGCCGACGCGGTCGACGAGGTGCTCGGTGCCGCCCTGCATGAACTTGACGGCGAGGCCCTTGCGGAGGACGCCGTCGAGGACGCGGACGAGGATGACGACGCCGAGGTAGGGGTCGTACCAGGAGTCGACCAGCAGGGCGCGGAGGGGGGCGGCGCGGTCGCCTTTGGGGGGCGGGATCTTTTTGACGATGGCCTCGAG
>NZ_JAANOZ010000030.1 GCF_011320115.1 Croceibacterium segetis
AAGAGTGCATGCAGGCGATCGAGGACCGCGTCGTCCAGCCTGGCGACGTGATCGTCAGCCGCAACCAGGGCCTCAAGGGCGGCCCGGCGATGGGCGGCGGGGCCAGTCTTGTCCTGTTCGCGCTCGACGCGGCGGGCCTTGCCAAGACCACCGCCTTCGTCACCGACGGCCAGCTCTCGGGGCTGTGCCTCAAGGGGCTGACGGTGGCCGAAGTCCACCCCGAAGCGGCGACCGGCGGCCCGATCGGCAAGATCCGCGACGGCGACACGATCACCATCAGCGTCGCGGGCCGCAGCATCGACGTCGACGTGCCGGCCGACGAGCTTGCCCGCCGCAACGGCCCAGGCTGGAAAACCCCGGCGACCGGTTACCTCGACACCTTCCGCCACGACGTGCGCGACATGTCCACCGGCGGCGTGCTGGTGCCGGCCAAGGAGTAGCGCCTATGCGACTGAGCGATGATGAAAAGGCGATGCGCGATGGCGCGCAGGGTCCGGCGGTCGCGAAGGCGATGGACTTGCTGATTCGCTATGGAGAAGCGCTCGGTGCGGAAGACTTCGTCTACACCGACAATATCGCCGGCGTGCCAGGCTCTTCTCCGAAATGGGTCAAGGAATACTACGCAGCCGACGGCGGCGATTATCGCGCGGTGTTCTCGCGGTTCGACCTGGATTCCGACGAAGTGGTAGATGTCCCGCGCATCAACGGCTTCAGCTGCCACCTGCAGGGCGGCATGGATCCCGAGCTCTGGCGCGAGCAAGGCATGACTGAAGAGGCATTCGCCAATTTCCAGGCGGACGAACGAGAAGTCGCCGGACACGGAATCCAGGTGCTCAAGACCTGCACGCCTTACCTCGCCGGAAACGTGCCGGTGATGGGTGAGCACTGCGCATGGATGGAATCGAGCGCCGTCGTGTTCTGCAACTCGGTCATCGGCGGGCGCACAAATTGCGAAGGACGCGAGTCGACCAGCGCGGCGATGCTCGCCAAGCGCATTCCCAACTGGGGCTTCCACACCGACGAGTTCCGCAAGGGTCAACATCTGATCGAGGTGGAGGCGGCGGTCGATTCGATCTTCGAATGGGGCCTGCTCGGCTATTTCACCGGAAGTGCCGTGGAAGACGCGATCCCGGTGCTGGACGGGGCCATCTCCGACGCCGCTCTCATCAAGCACAAGCACTTCGGCGCGGCTGCTGCATCATCCGGCGGCGTCGAGATGTACCACATGGCCGGCATCACGCCCGAGGCACCCACCGTCGAGGCGGCTTTCGGCGGCGCGGCTTGCGGCCAGCGCTTCATCTATGGCGCCAACGAGCGGCGCGATACCTACGAGCAGTTGAACAGCGTCGGCGAAAGTCCCGATGTGGACTACGTCATGCTCGGCTGTCCGCACTACTCGGCCGACCAGCTCGCCGAGGCGGCGCGGATGCTCGAAGGGCGTAAGGTGCACGAGAACAGCAACCTGTGGATCTTCACTAGCCGCGCAGTGAAGGCGACCGCAGAAGCCAGCGGCTCGGCCGACATTATCCGGAAGTCGGGCGCCAAGCTGATGACCGACACCTGCTCTGCGATCAGCCAGGCGGTGCCGTCCGGTACGAGGGTGGCGGCCTTCGACAGCGCCAAGCAGACGCACTACCTCCCCGCGATCATGGGCATCGAAGGGTGGTTCGGCACGACCCAGGAGTGCGTCGACGCTGCCTGCACCGGTCGCTGGAACGGGAGGCTGGGCTGATGGCGACCGTGGCAATCAGGGCTCCCGACGTGTTGATCCGAGGCCGGAAAGTGGTCGGCGGCGTAAGTGAGGGTGAGGCCCTCGTGACGCGCCAGACGATTTCCGGGTGGGGCGGGGTCAACCCCATGAAAGGGGAGATCATCGAAACCCGTCACGAACTGAAGGGCCAGAGCTTCGCCGGGAAGATTCTCGTCTTCCCCGGGGCCAAGGGCTCGTCCGGATGGTCGGCGATGTTTCACACGACGCGGCTGACCGGCCAGGCCCCGATCGGCCTGCTCTATAACATCACTACCACCAAGGCCGCGCTCGGCGCGGTTGTGATGCGGGTTCCCACCCTCACGGACTTCGACAGCGATCCCCTCGACCAGATCGAAACCGGCGACTGGGTCCGGATCGATGCCGACGAGGGCATCGTTTCGGTGTGGAAGGGCGGGCGACCCTAGTGAGAAGGATATGCGACGGTGAGTGACGACGGCCGCAATAGCGGCTCGCCCAAGCTGCAGGAAGTGAAGGGCCACAGCGAGGAGCGCTTCCTCGGCTCCGACGTGTTCGAGAGCACCCGGCACACCCTGCCCCCGTCCCGGCGCGGCGGCACGATTACCGAAGAGGCCCGCGAGATCGACGTCTATCACAAGTGCGATGTGGTGGTGATCGGCGGCGGCCCGGCGGGTTGCGCAGCGGCGTGGGCTGCCGCGAAGGCCGGCGCCGACGTGACGCTGGTCGAGCGCTACAACTGTC
>NZ_JAANOZ010000031.1 GCF_011320115.1 Croceibacterium segetis
GACCGGATTGCGGTCGTTTTGGGAGCATTCGAACTCGAGGAGGGCGCCGTAGCGGTCGCGTCGGTAGCGGGCTGTGGTGTGGAAGGGTTCGGCGAGGGCGTCGGGATCTTCCATGGTCATTTCGTCGACGAGCACGTTGGGGTCGGCGGGATCGAGGTGGATGCGCTCGACGAGGTGGAGCTTGGCGGAGTGGGGATAGCCGTGATCGATCTCCAGCGCGGGATCGATGGCAACGGTGTCGGCGACCAGCGTGTCGCCCTCCCAGTGGCCGATGGAATCGCCCATGTAGGTCGGATCGGGATCGTCCTGGTGGGTCCGCCCGTCGGTCCAGATGGTGCGCGTCTGCATCCACGCTTCCTGGTTGATGGTGACCCGCCCGGGGGCGAACACGAACTCGTAGGGGTACTGCGCCAGGCGCATGATCCCGGGCATGCCCGGCGGGCTGCAGTACGAGCGCTCGCGCCGGGTGACCCCGTTGTTGGCCCGCGCCTCGGCGGCGATCGCGTCGTGCTGCTTGAGGTACTCGCCCTTGAGCCTGGGCGTCGGCTCGGGCTCGGCGCCGGGGACGCGGCCGCGGAAGGCGAGGAACCACACCCCGCCCCAGTCGGGCAGCTGGTCGAGCGCGGCGTAATGCCCCTTGGGGTTGGCCGCCCCCTGCCCTTCCCTGACCCCCGCCGGCGGCGACGACCGGGTCGCCGCGCCGAGCTGCTGGGCCGCCAGCGGCTCGAGGGCCGCGCCGACAAGGAGGAGGGCGGCGAGCGAGGCGCCGGCGAGCCGCTTCATCAGCTCTTCTTGCCCGACGTGCTCTGGCCGAGCGTGGTGCCGTCGGCCAGCTTGACCCCGGCGAAGCTGCCGCCCTTGTCGCCGCTCCTGAGCGGGTGGACGTAGAGCGTCACGTGGTCCCCCGGCTTGACCGTGGTGCGCTTCCAGCCTTCCTGGACGAGGTTGTTGGGCGCGGTCATCTCGATCGCCCAGTGCTCGGTGCCGTCGGGCGTCTTGATGTCGGCTTCCATGAAGCTGTGCGGGTTCTGCCACTTGAACTGGGTGATCGTGGCGTCGAGCGCGACCGTCCTGGTCATGTCGAACATCGCGTAGCTGTGGTGCGCCAGCGCGGGAGCGCCAAGCAGCGCCAGCGCCGGGAGCAGCCATCGAAAGAGGGGTCGGGTCATGGCCTTGTCTCGCATCCTTAAAGGCGGGGAACGTTCACCGGCTGGCCGTTCTTGGGCAAGCCGGAATCGAGCACTTTGCCGCTCGCGAACTTCAGATCGAGGAACAGCCCGCCGGGCTGCCCGTCGCGCAAGGGGTTCATCCGCACCGTCACCTCGTCGCCCATCTTCACCGCCGAGCGGCTCCAGCCCTGGCGCTTCAAATTGTTCGGACTGTTGAGCTCGAGGCTCCAGCGCTTGCCCTTGGCGTCGTCGATCTCGAGGAACGCGTGCGGGTTGGTCCACTGGAACTCGTGGACCTTGCCCTGCAGCGTGACGATCTGCTTCTGGTCGAACATCGCAAAGCTGTGGTGCGCCGCAGCCGGCATCGCCGCGGCAAGCACCCCCAGCAGCGCGAGGCCGGTAAGCTTACTTCGCATTGGGTTCTCCCTTGAGCTCGGTCTGGCCGCGCTCCCTGGCGGTCTCGCTGCCCAGCTCGGTGCCGGGCAAGTGCTCGTTGTACTGCAGGATGCACTCGGCCTCGTTGATGTCGGTCTCGTCGGCGCGCAGCCAGCGCTTGGTCGAGCGCCACTCGCCTTCCCACATCGCCGGGTCGGTCATCACGTACTCGATCTGCATCGTCTTGCCCTGGTCCAGCAGCTTGATCCGCTCGACCATGTGGAACTGGTCGGAGATCGGAATGCCGGTGTCGATGTAATGGTGGTCGGGCTCGAAGTAGCGCGTGTCGACCACCAGCGTATCGCCTTCCCAGTGGCCGATCGACTCGCCGTTGTAGCTCGGCACGACGATGTCGGGATCGGTGTGCTCGCGCCCGTCCAGGAAGATCGTCCGCACCGAGTTGTTGAAGCCGCTGATCATGAAGATCGCCGTCGGGATCTGCACGAAGTTCTGCGGCCACACCCGCGTCATCACCATCGGCATCCCCGGCGGGTAGCACTGCCCGATCGCGTCGCGGTAGGTCTTGCCCGCCGCCGCCGCCTGCGCGCTCTCGATCAGCGCCTCGCGCCCTTCCTTGTAGAACTTCGGGTACGGCGGCCCGAACATGAACTTGGCAAACCCCTCGCGCAGATCGATGAACCACGTCCCCGTCACATCGAACGGCGCCTTGGGCCGCGGCTTGGCAATGTTCGCCGG
>NZ_JAANOZ010000032.1 GCF_011320115.1 Croceibacterium segetis
AAGCCGTGAGCACCAAGCACCTCGATTCCATTGCCGACTATCGACGTCATGGCTTCAAGCTGCGCATCGAATGCACGTGCGGGCGAGTGAGGGTGATCGAGCCGGGCGACCTGATGGTGGCGTTAGGTAGGCGCAAGAACAGCTCGCGGGACATGCAGCTTTTAATCCCTCGCCTGAAATGCTTCGTGTGCGGCGGTCGGCCCAACTACTGGGGGCCGGTCTAGCTCGCGTAGGGCCGGATCCGTCCGATTGCCTGACGAACCGAGTTAGAAAGGCCGGGCCTCGCGAGACATCGCATGTGGTGTCAACGCAAGTCTCGGTAGCGACGGCTTGGGGTTACCCCGGATGCAAGACGACGTGCGGCCGAACGCGTTATTCAGGCGACCTATCGACCTTAGAAGCGTATGATCATCGGCGGTCGCGACATTCTCCTGGGGGGAGATAGTCATGAGACGCTTTCTCTTTGGCCTGTTTGTCGGTTGTGTCCTAGCCAGCACCGCACCCGCTTTGGCCGTTAGCATGCTCAAGGAGCGCCTGATCGGCTGGTCGGTCTGGGAGGGCCGCGTCCTCCTGTGCACGAACCCTGTGATTCACCATGGGGTGAACGAAATCCGCTGCACATCCGAGGGCTCGGCTGATGACTGAGCGTCCACCCCGTTCGGCTTCGCGGCGGGGCGTGAAATGGGCGCTCCTTGCGCTGCCCTTCCTACAAGCCTGGGCGCCGTCTGCGGGTGCAGCCGAGGGCACGCCGGCACCGGGCGAGGGGCACCAAACCGTTGCCCAGGGCGAACCAGTCGAGACGTCGGCAGTCCACGAAGCGGAGGCCAAAGGACAACCGGCTACCGCACGGCAAAGGTCCGGGCGCGATAGTGGCAGCCGATCTCGCCGAGACGAAGTCTCCACGCAAGACGACAGCGAACGGGGGAAGGGCTCGGCCCAGGGCAGTTCTGAGGGCGCTTCGCAGGAGACTGAACCCAAATGAAGCAGCGATCCTGGAGCCGTCTGCGGGCTACCCGCGATCTTGCTTGCCAGCGGTTCGTTCAGTCATTGCAGACAGGCTCCTTTCGACCCATTGCGGACGCTGGAACGAGTGCGCTTCAGTCCAGTATGACCTCTTCGGGTGGCACCGGATAAGGCGCACCATTCATAACGAAATCGCGCATGATCTTGGCCAGCGCTGTCGGAGTGAAAG
>NZ_JAANOZ010000033.1 GCF_011320115.1 Croceibacterium segetis
GGCTTGCCGTCGGGATGGCACTTGGTGAGGATCGCCAGATTGTGGACGATCTGGTTGCCGTGCTCGACCGCATCCTCGAGGAAGAAGCAGTGGCCGACGTTGTTGTAGGTGACGTTGTTCTGAATACGCAGGTCGTTGGTGCCGTGAACCGTCAGGCAGCGGCTGTAGGTGTCGTGGATCGACGAGTTCTCGAAATACTGGCCCTTGGCGTCGCCGACGATGTGCCAGTGCATCGGGTAGCGGGCGAGGTGCATGTTCTGGCCCATGCGGTTGAGCTCGACTCCGGCGATGTGCACCTGTGAGCCGGCCATGGCCATGATATGGCCGCCGAAGTAGGTCTTTGCCGCATCCTCCGAAGCCTGGATGCGGATGTTGCGCGTCAAGAGGCCGACCTCGCCGCGCTCGTCGACGCCGTAAGTCACTTGCCCGTAGTGCATGTATGCGAGCGGCTTATCCAGCGTGAGGGCGTTGCCGCTGACGGCGGCGATGGTCCGCTCTTCCGCCTGGTGGGGATCGAAATCGGTCGAGGCGAGGACGATCACGTCGCCCTTTCGCCAGCCACTGGCGTTCAGGACCTCGATCCGCGAGCTGCCGGCCTTCGCCGTGCTCGCCAGCTTGGTCCAGGTGTTGGTGCGGTCGCCGTGCAGCTCGAGGGTGCCGTTGAGCATCATGATGCCGCGGTCGCCCATGGTGTTGATGTCTTCGCCCGGAACGGTGTCGGTCAGGGTGATCGTCGCCTGGCGCGTGTACGGCTTGGCCTCGCTGCCGATGTCCAGCTCGCCGCCCGACAGATAGATCCACTCGGTCTTCAGCTCGAGATCGCGGTCGTTGGCGAAGCTCAGCTTGCCGTTGATCGTCAGACTGCGCAGCGCCGGCGGGTTGACGTCGAGAACGATCGCCCTGTCCCGCCCAATCGTGACCGCGTCGCCTTCGCCCGGCACTTTACCGTCGGGCCACGACGCCGGATCGGACCAGCGCGACGGATGGGCCGCGGAAAGCGCTGCCTGCGCGGGCATGTCCATG
>NZ_JAANOZ010000034.1 GCF_011320115.1 Croceibacterium segetis
AATTCGCACCGCATCGGCGCTCGTCCTAGCCAGCAGCTTGTCCATCATCGAAAGGCGGACATCCTCCGCCCGCGCCAAGCTAATCCCTTCCGCGGCCGCAATCCCCCGACTGGACATTCCGCTCACAATAAGCCGCAGAATCTCAAACTCGCGGGCGTTAAGACAGTCCGGTGTGAGCTGTTGCTGGTGTTCATGTCTAGGCGGCGCCGCGAAGCCAAGCGGGCGAGAGAGCGGTAAATCCCCTGAGTGTTTGGCGACGCGGGAAGCGTCGCCGACCGACCTTGGCTCTTAGCCCACGGCTGCCCATTCAAGAACGGAGCGCACGCATTCCCGTTCGGTCGAAGACCTGGCGAAGGAACGAGGTAACGGGTTGCGCCGAGGAAACACAGGTGTCATAGGGACCGCGGAAATCCACAGGAGGAACCGCAAAATGGTCCGCAAGCTATTTTTTGCCGCATCGGTCTTCTCACTGGTGGTCGCGCCGGTTGCCGCGCAAGCGGCTGAGCGCCAGCCCTCCCCCGTTGCAGGCAAAGAAGATATCGCCGGAATGAGTATGATTGGCTTACTGATCGCGTTGGCAGTTGTTGCTGGAGTTGCTCTCATCATTGCCAGTGACGACAATAACAATCCCGTGAGCCCATAGACGCTAGGGTATATCGGGGCCGGCTCTGGATTGGTCTTACATTCGGCCCCAAGCCGTTAGTCGACATCGCGAGCGCGTCCGAGGGTCGAGGCGCTCTTGGGTTCGCGCGCCGGCGGGCGTGTTTTGTTTTGACTACCGCAGCCCGCCCCTTCCCCTTGGTGAGGAGCAGAAGTTCGGTGTGGCGCTCGCCTTTGCCCTTCTTGCTCGCTTGGGAGGAGAAGAAATGTCGAGCATAAACACCGCGGATTAGGCCGCGGCTTCCGCCTCTTCGCCCGGATCGCGCAGCACGTAGCCGCGGCCCCAGACGGTTTCGATGTAATTCTCGCCGCCGCAGGCGCTCGAAAGCTTCTTGCGCAGCTTGCAGATGAACACGTCGATGA
>NZ_JAANOZ010000035.1 GCF_011320115.1 Croceibacterium segetis
CGATGCGGCTCTCCAGGCGCTTGAGCACCGCCCTCGCACCGCCGGCATCCTCGAACTGCTCGATCCGCACGTCGCCGGTCGGGCGCACAGCGGACAGCACCGGCACGTCGCTCATTTCCTCCCACAGCTTGAACACGTCGAGACCGTTCTGGGCTTCGATCGCGGTCGCCTGGAGGTGCTTGATGGCGTTGATCGACCCGGAGACCGCGAGCACCGTGGCGATAGCGTTGCGGAACGCACCTTCGGTGAGGATCTGCCGCGGCTTGAGCTCCTCGTGCACCATCTCCACGATCCGCCGCGCCGCTTCGCGGGCGTTGGCCTGCATCTTCGGGCTGTTGGCGCGCACCGGGGCATGGCCGGGCAGGCACATGCCGAGCGCCTCGACCGTCGAGTGCATCGTGTTGGCGGTAGCCATCCCGGCGCACACGCCCGGGCCCATGATCGCGTTCTCGGCCATCTCGGCGATGGGGAACTTTGGCTTGCCGCCGAAGCGCTCGCCGATAGAGCCGCCCCACAAGTCCTCGACGTCGACAGGCTGGCCATCGATCTCGCCCGCCGGCTGGTAGCCGCCGATCACCAGGATCGTCGGGATATTGAGGCGTGCGGCCGCCATCAGGTGGCCCGGCGGGGTCTTGTCGCAGCTCGTCAGGCAGATCATTCCGTCGAGCAGCGCCGCCTCGACCTGGACCTCAATGTCGTTGGCGATGATGTCGCGCCCGGCGAGGATGTAGCTGCCCTGCTTGGCCGCCCCGGTGATGAAGTCGCTCGGCGCGGCGGTGCGCACCTCGAACGGCACGCCGCCGGCGGCGCGGATTTCTTCCTTCACGATCCTGGCGATGCCGTCGAGGTGAGCATAGCAGATCGCCAGCTCGCTCGACGAGTTGACCAC
>NZ_JAANOZ010000036.1 GCF_011320115.1 Croceibacterium segetis
GCGGCTTCCGCCTCTTCGCCCGGATCGCGCAGCACGTAGCCGCGGCCCCAGACGGTTTCGATGTAATTCTCGCCGCCGCAGGCGCTCGAAAGCTTCTTGCGCAGCTTGCAGATGAACACGTCGATGATCTTGAGTTCGGGTTCGTCCATGCCGCCGTAGAGGTGGTTGAGGAACATTTCCTTGGTCAGCGTGGTGCCCTTGCGGAGCGAAAGCAGCTCCAGCATCGCGTATTCCTTGCCGGTCAGGTGGACCCGGGCGCCGTCGACTTCGACCGTCTTGGCGTCGAGATTGACCGCCAGCTTGCCGGTGCGGATGACCGACTGGCTGTGGCCCTTCGAGCGGCGAACCACGGCGTGGATGCGGGCGACCAGCTCGTCGCGGTGGAAGGGCTTGGTGACGTAGTCGTCCGCGCCGAAGCCGAACGAGCGGATTTTGGAGTCCATCTCGGAAATCCCCGAGAGGATCAGCACCGGCGTCTGCACCTTGGCCACGCGCAGCTTCTTGAGCACGTCGTAACCATGCATGTCGGGCAGGTTGAGGTCGAGCAGGATGATGTCGTAATCATACAGCTTGCCGAGGTCCAAGCCCTCCTCGCCGAGATCGGTCGAGTAGACGTTGAAGCCCTCTGTCGTCAGCATGAGCTCGATCGCCTTGGCGGTAGTCGGCTCGTCCTCGATCAGCAGTACGCGCATTGCATATGCCCCC
>NZ_JAANOZ010000037.1 GCF_011320115.1 Croceibacterium segetis
AGCGTCTTCCAGTTGATCCAGCGGTTCATGTCGACCCCGCCGGTGACCCACGCGGTGTTCATCGAATGATGGACGTCGCCTTCCTCGATGTCGGTGTCGAACTCGGCCCCCGCGCGGGCGAACATGTCGCCGTCGCCGCTGGTGTCGACCACCACCTGGGCGAGCAGCGCCTGGCGCCCGGCCTTGCTCTCGAACACCACGCCCTTGGCGACGCCCGCCTCGACGATCGGCCGCGCGGCCCAGGCGTGGAACACGATCCGCACGCCCGCGGCGAGCAGCATTTCCTGGTTGTTGAGCTTCATCACCTCGGGATCGAGCGTCGGCGCCCACTGGACGATGCCGTGGAAGGCGGTGGTGCGCTGCTGCCAATAGCCCACCTTGAGCGGATCCTGGTTGCCCCAGTCCTCGCGCGGCGGACCAGCGACGGCCTCGGGCGGCATCCGGTCGATGAACTCGCGCGCGAAGCCCTGGATCACGTGGTTACCCTGCCAGTCGGTCATGCGGTCGATCCACATGACCAGACCGCCGGTGGAGAGCCCGCCGAGACAGTTGTAGCGCTCGACCAGCGTCACGTCGGCGCCGGCCTTCGCGGCAGCCCACGCCGCTGCGCAACCCGCCGGGCCGCCGCCGATCACCACCACATCGCACTTGTGATAGACGTCGATCTCGCG
>NZ_JAANOZ010000038.1 GCF_011320115.1 Croceibacterium segetis
GGGTGGTTAGCGGACGGAACATCGAGGCTAGTCGGTGAGCCGGGCGGGCAGAGTTGCAAGGGAGGCCGCTTCAATGCAAACTGGCGAACTGATCGTAAAGCGGAGGCAGGGCCTTGCTGATCGAACGGACTGCGGTTCGGGCCCTCTTGTTGACCCCCGACAACGAAGTCTTGCTGATCCGCATCAGGAGCCCGGAGGGGAAGGTCTTTTGGATCGCGCCGGGTGGCGGAATAGAGCCTGAAGAGACAGTCGAGGAGGCCCTTTGGCGTGAGTTGAATGAGGAGCTTGGTTCAGCCGATTATCGTATCGGGCCGGTGGTTTGGTTGAGGCACCACACGTTCGACTGGGAAGGAGCAAGATACTCCCAGCATGAGCAATACCGGATCGTTCACGTCGACAAGTTCGATGCCGCAGTGTTGGACGAGCAAGAAGCCGCATTCGCAACAGACATCAGATGGTGGCGGATAGACGAACTGCCGCACGCTACCGAAACTTTCACTCCGACAGCGCTGGCCAAGATCATGCGCGATTTCGTTATGAATGGTGCGCCTTATCCGGTGCCACCCGAAGAGGTCATACTGGACTGAAGCGCACTCGTTCCAGCGTCCGCAATGGGTCG
>NZ_JAANOZ010000039.1 GCF_011320115.1 Croceibacterium segetis
CGACCCATTGCAGGCATTCCCGGGAGAGGTCACAATGCGGACGTGAAGTTCTCCTTTGCCTTCTGCATTGCTCTGCTGGCCTTTACATCGGGATGCGCCGCTCCCGAGATTAGCGGACGGGAAAAATGCACAGTCGAAGCGGTTGGACAAGAGACAGGGGCCGGTAACCTGAAGGCCACATTGTATGTGCCTGAGACGTTTCTCACGGGTGTCGAAATATCTGACGGCGGAGTCATGATATTCCACCAGGGTTGCGACTTTCCGCTAAACGCGTTCTTTTCTGATGAGACCGCGAACCACATCATCCAAAATGCGCCGAGGAAAACTCTCACTGATAGAAAGAACTTGATCCGTCTCGTGGATGCGTCCCTCTCTATTTGGAAGTTTTCGGATGGGTCGAACGAGACCCGATTTTTCGTTACGCGTGTGCTGGAGATGGCTCCCATCTCCAAACCTCGCAACCCTCGTGACGCTGAACATTATGTTGTGCCCACGAATGGCAGCTAACCCCACTGCGGTCATCCCGCCGGGAAAAGCGGACCTTCAAAGCGGCCCGTCTGCACACGACCCA
>NZ_JAANOZ010000004.1:0-267500 GCF_011320115.1 Croceibacterium segetis
GCCGCCCCGGCGGCGGACGTGATCGTGGCCCGCGCGGCGGCGGCGCTGGCGGCGGACGTGACCGCGACCGCGGCCCACGCCGCGACCGCGACGATCGCCCCGCACGCGAAGAGGGCGGCCGCGAGCCGGACCACATGCCGGCGTTCCTCAAGGACGACTGAGGCTTCGGCCTGGCGTTAAAGAAAAGGCCGCGGGGAGAGATCTCCGCGGCCTTTTTCGCGGCGTCCCACAACCGGTCATAAGCACCGCATTAACCTTGAACGATTTGGAAACTGGGGATTTTAACTCCCGCTTTACGACGATCTTCTAACCTAACTTTGGTTAGCTAGGGGACGCGACCGTGTTCAAATTGTTCGCATTTCTGCGAGCGCTGCGTCATGACGTTCGAGGTAACACGCTGGCGATCTGCGCAGCCGCAATCATTCCGCTGACAGCAGTCATCGGCTCCGCGCTCGACCTGAGCGATGCCTACATGACCCGCCAGCGCCTGCAGAACGCCTGCGACGCGGGCGTTCTGGCGGCACGCCAATACATGCAGGGCACCGACTTCAACTCCGACGTCGAGGGCGAGGCGGACAAGTTCTTCGACTTCAACTTCCCCGCCGGCACCTCGAACGTCTCAAATCTCGATTTCACGATCGAACAGGATAGCCAGAAGAACACCCAGCTCAACGGTGCCGCCAGCGCGCGCGTGCCCACCTCGTTGATGCGGATCTTCAGCTTCCAGAACATCCCGATCAAGGTCAGCTGCGACGCGACGCGCGACATGGGACACAACGATATCATGCTGGTGCTCGATGTGACCGGCTCAATGGCCGATGCACCAAGCACCGGCGGCGCGAGCAAGATCTCGCGCCTGCGCGAGGGCGCGATGGGGCTCTACAAGGCGCTCGAGAGCGACGACGGCTCGATCACCCGCTACGGTATCGTGCCCTATTCGCACACGGTGAACATCGCCCGCTCGCTGATGAACAAGGACATCCTCGACGAACAGCCTTTCGTCGATTGGACCAAGTCGTGCAGTGGCCGGAGCTGCGCCTACACCACCAAGCTGAAGACCATCAAAGCCTACCAGTCGAGCTGGAACATCGGCAGCGGAGGTGGCGCCAGCGGGGGCAACCGCGAGAAGTTCCGCACTAGCGGCGACGGCTGCATCGAGGAGCGGCCGTCGGTCGGAGAGGCGTTCTCTTTGACCGCGCCGTTCAAGATCGCCGACACCGTGACCCAAGCCGATGTCGATACCCGCGCGGGCAACGCCGGTAACCAGCCGGAGCTGCAATTCGGCCGCTACGATCCGCCCAAGCACACGAACGAGGGCTCGGCCACGAGTGGCGGCGTCAAGTTCTACAACGTCGCCGGCAACTGGGTGCAGAGCGGCTGCCCGTCCGAAGCGACCACGCTGCAGGAATACGCCGACGAGGACGCATTCCAGACGGCGATCGACAAGGCCACCGCCAGGGTGACCGGCGGTACATATCACGACATCGGCATGTTGTGGGGGCTTCGGTTCGTCTCGCGGACCGGCTTCTTCGCCGACGACAATCCAACCGAGCGCGACGGCATTCCGGTCAACCAGCACATCGTCTTCATGACCGACGGGAAACTCGACACCGGCGATACGCTCTACTCGGCCTACGGCATCCAGCGTTACGAAGGCCGCGTCCAGGGCTCGGGTTCGCTCGACAACAAGCATATCGCCCGCTTCCAGGCCGCCTGCAGTCTCGCAAAATCGATGGGCATCACGGTGTGGGTCATCGCCCTCGACGTGACCGACATCGACGACATCAAGGACTGCGCGACGAGCGCCGATCACTTCTACACCAGCGACGGGTCGGACCTCGAAGAGGTGTTTGAGAAGATCGGCCAGGGTATCGGCAACCTTAGGCTGACGAAATGAGCGCCGCCACCTTCATTCGCAGCCTGGCAGGCGACCGGCGCGGGGTCACCGCGGTCGAGTTCGCGATCGTCGCGCTGCCGTTGTCGATGCTGCTGATGGGCGGATTCGACCTCGGCCACCAGGCTTATATCCGCAGCGTGATGCAGGGCGCCCTGACGGACGCGGCGCGGCGTGCGTCGGTGCAAGACCCGGAACTCGCCGCTAGTGGCTCGACCACCGAGGAGCAGGTTACCAACTCGATCAAGGACCAACTCGCTGCGATCACGCCGGGTGCCACGATCACCGTCACGGAAAGCAATTTCTATGACTTCAGCGGGATCGGCAATCCCGAGAAGCTGATGACCGACGTCAACGCCAACGGCGAATACGACGCGGCCGACAATGATTGTTTTTCCGACCTCAACGAGAACGGCAAGTACGACAGCGACACCGGACGCGATGGCATCGGCGGCGCCAACGACGTCGCCTTCTACAAGGCCGATATCGACATGCCGCGCCTGCTCCCCGTGGCGCGGCTAATGGGTTTCTCGCCCAACTACAGGATGAGCGTTGCCACCGCCGTGCGAAATCAGCCCCACGGCACGCAGAAGACGCCGCCCGTGGTATGCGGAAGCTGAGCCCGGTGTCGCGCTCGCTCCTCTCTTCCATCCGCGACGACAAGCGCGGGGTCGCGTTCGTCGAATTCGCGCTGGCCGCACCTCTCCTGCTGTTCCTGATTCTCGGCGGGCTCGAGGTGGTGAACTACGCCCTGGCGCAGCTCAAGGTGAACCAGATCGCGATGACCGTGGCCGACAATGCCGGGCGCGTGACTACCGGCATCGACGAGGCCAACATCTACGAGGTTTTCGCCGGCGCCGGAGTTATCGGGCAATCGATGGATTTCGAGAAGCACGGCCGGATCGTGCTCTCTTCGCTCCAGGACAACGAGCAGAAGGGCAACAAGCACGGCCAGATGATCAACTGGCAGCGCTGCTGGGGCGATCTGGCGACAGCGTCCTCCTACGGCACCGAAGGAACAGGCCGCAACGACAACGCGCTCGAAAACGGGATGGGCGCCGCCGGCAACCGGATTACCTCTATTCCCGGCACGGCGGTGATGTTCGTCGAAGTGAGCTACGAATATCAGCCGCTCATTTCGAACACGATCGTACCGGTTTCGCGGACCATACGCCGCGAAAGCGCCTTCAACGTGCGCGGACGCCAGAACAACGACATCAGCAACACCCAGGGTCTCGGGCTGCTCGCCTGCTAGCCCGTTTGCGACGGAGACGACCATGAGCAGTCTTTCGCAGTACCGGACGTCGCTCGCGATCTTCTCGCTCGGCCTGCTGTGGATGGTTTCCGAGGTCGTCGGCGATGGCGAAAAGCCGGCACCGCTCGACACAGCGACAAGGTCGATTGTCCACCGATTGAAATCGGCGGACGAAAAGAGCGGCGGGCAGTCCGACGGGGACTATGAACTTGCAGTCGCCACGAGCGGTGCCGGCAGCGGCGGGGCAACCGAATTCGCCGGCGCGCCCGGCGGCTCATTGGTGTCCCATCCCGCTTCGGCTGTCGGGACGACCCAGCCTGCGTCGCCCCAACCGGATGCGGTGGAAGAGCAGCCGCCTGGCCCCGACGTCGGCCTCATACACAAATAACCGCAAGCCATGAGAGATGGGGGCCGTCGGGAGCGGTCCCCGCAGCGCCCTTCGTTCAAACTCCACCAACCCATTGTTCATCGCCCGTTCGGCGCGCCGGGAGCACGGCTCGCCGACGGAGGCCCTAGGTGAGTGAGCGCAGCGTGAATTCGCCGGTGTTCTTCGACGCGTCTGGCAGGCGGCGACGCATTGTCGGACGCATATCAGTGACCGTTCTTGCCGCCGTGCTGCTCGCGGCGATCGCCTTCGCTGCGACGATCGTCGACGTCCCGCGCGCGACCCCGCTGACGTTCGAGCGCGAACGCCTGCAGCCGGTGCCGTTGCGCGCGCAGATCTCCGCCTTCCGCCACAAGCTTCCGCCCGTACACGCCGGAGGTCGCGGCCCCACCCAGACAATCGCTTTTTATGTGCCGTGGGATGCCGAGAGCGCCGACTCCTTGCGCCGGCATTTCGACATGATCGACGTGCTCGTGGCGGCCGACGGGCGCATCGATCCGCGCAAGGGTTCTCTGATCTTCGATCGCGATCGCCAGTTGCGCGCGATCCTCGCCTCGCGCCCCCACCGGCCCAAGGTCTGGCTGATGGTGCAGAACATCTCGGCCGAGAAATGGCAGGTTGCGCCGACTATCGCACTGTTCCGCAATCGCCCGGCGAGCGAACGTTTGATCGACCAGACGATCGCGCAAGCGCAGGCGAGCGGCTGGCAGGGGATAGTGTTCGATATAGAGAACCTGCCCGACAAGGCGCTGCCGGCGTATGTCCACTTCCTCGCGCTCGCGCACCTTCGCTTCGCCAGGGCAAGGTTAAAGCTTGCCGCGACCGTGCCCGCCGGCGACCCCGGCTGGCCTCTGCGTGCAATCGGGACGGTCACCGATCGCACGGTCCTTATGGCTTACGACGAGCATTGGCAGGGCGGCCAGCCCGGCCCAATCGCTTCGCAGGACTGGTTCGCCCGGCAGGTCGCCGCGGCAAGACAGGCGGTGCCGGCGAAGAAGCTCGTCGTAGCTCTCGGCAACTATGCCTACGATTACCACGACGGCACGGCCGACGCGCTGACGATTCCTGAGGCCTGGCTCTCGGCACACGACAGCGGAACGCTTCCGACCTGGGATTCGGCGAGCGGCACCAGCGGCTTCGCGTTCGATGACAACGGTCACGGTCACGCCGTGTGGATGCTCGACGCGGCGACAAGCTGGAACGAGCTGCGCCAATTGGGCGGCGTTGCCGGTGTCGCCGTGTGGCGCCTCGGCAGCGAGGATCCCGGGCTCTGGCGCGTGCTCGGCGCGCGCGGCGCGCGCGGTGCAGCCGCCCGCCCCGATCTCGCCCGCATCCCTGGCTCGCGCGGCACCGACGTCGAAGGCAGCGGCGAGATCCTGAGCATCGCCGGCACGCCGCAGCCCGGAAAACGTACGATTGCCTTTGACCGGGGCGGTTCAATCGTCGGCGAGCGATATCAGAGCGTGCCGACGCCGTTCGTCGTCACTCGCACAGGGGCCCGGGACAAGGAAATCGCACTGACCTTCGACGACGGGCCTGACGAAACCTGGACGCCGCAAATCCTCGCCGAGCTCGAGCGGCTGCACGCTCCGGCGACATTCTTCGTCATCGGCGAGGACTCCGTCGCGCACCCCGACGTGCTGCGGCGGATCGTCGCCGACGGAGACGAGATCGGCAACCACAGCTACACCCACCCGAACATGGCCGAGGAGCCGCCGCTCGGTGTCAAGCTCGAGATAAACGCCACCCAGCGCTTGATCGAGGCCTACACCGGGCGCTCGACCCGGCTGTTCCGCGCACCCTACTTCGGCGACGCCGAGCCGACCACAGCCGACGAGCTAGGCCCCGCCCTGATCGCTCAGCAGCGCGGCTACACGATCGTCGGCCTGCACGTGGACGCCGAGGACTGGCGGCGGCCGGGCGCGCCGGCAATCATCGCCAACGTAATGCGCGCTGTGTCCCACGCGACTCCCGACCGATCCGCCAACATCGTCCTGCTACACGACGGCGGCGGCAACCGGGCGCAAACAGTGGCTGCGCTGCCGCAGATCATCATCGGGCTGCGTCAAGCGGGCTATCGCATCGTTTCGTTGTCGCAGCTGATCGGCGTACCCCGCGACACCCTGATGCCGCTCGTCTCCGGCCCAGACCTGCTGTCCGTCCGGCTTGACGTCAGCGTGTTCCTGCTCCTTGCCTCGTTCGACTACGTGATCCGGTTGCTCTTTTTCGTCGCCATCGCGCTGGGCATCGCTCGCGCCGTGCTGCTCACCGCCCTGGCCGTCGCCAACCGCCACAAGGCTCCGCCCGAGCAGCCCGCGACTCCTTCGGTCACGGTGATCGTGCCCGCCTTCAACGAGGAGCGGGTGATCGTCGACTCGGTCTCGCGGGTGCTCGCCAGCGATTATGCGAACTTCCAGGTGATCGTCGCCGACGACGGCTCGAAAGATGCGACAAGCGCGCTGGTGGCCGAGCATTTCGGCAACGACCCGCGCGTCCTCCTGCTCACGCTCCAGAACGGCGGCAAGGCAGCGGCGATCAATCGCGCACTGGCCCACGCCACCGGCGAAGTGATCATCGCTCTCGACGCCGACACCCAGTTCCTGCCCGATGCCATCGCCAAGCTGGTCCGTTGGTTCGCCGACCCGCAGCTTGGCGCGGTTGCCGGCAACGCGCGGGTCGGCAACCGGATCAACCTCGTCACCAGATGGCAGGCGATCGAGTACGTCACCGCGCAGAACGTCGAGCGCCGCGCGCTCGACCGGCTCGGCGCGATCACCGTGGTGCCGGGCGCGATCGGCGCCTGGCGCCGCACAGCACTCGACGATGTCGGAGGCTATCCGGAAGACACTCTCGCGGAAGACCAGGATCTGACCATCGCCATCCAGCGGCGCGGGTGGAAGGTGACTTACGACATCGAGGCGATCGCGCTTACCGAAGCGCCCGAGACATTCGGCGCGCTGGCCCGCCAGCGCTTCCGCTGGTCGTTCGGCACGCTCCAATGCCTGTGGAAGCACCGGGCTGCACTGCGCGAAGGGCGGCCGGTGGGCCTCGCCCGCATCGGCATGCCGCAGGCCTGGCTGTTCCAGATCCTGTTCAGCGCGCTCTCGCCCCTGATCGACCTCGCGCTGGTGATCAGCTTCATCGGCACGATTATCCGGGTCCAGGAGCACGGCTGGGCGCAGACACAGAGCGACGTCCTGCGCATGCTCACCTACTGGCTAGTGTTCGTGGCCGTCGACGTGACCGCCGGCTGGATCGCCTACCGGATGGACCCGGCGCGCCAGCGCTTCCCCGCCCTGCGCCTCATCTCCCAGCGGTTCGTCTACCGCCAGCTGATGTACGGCATCGTCATCCGGGCCATGTCCGCCGCGCTGCGCGGAAGGCTGGTCGGCTGGGGCAAGCTCGAGCGCAGCGGCAGCGTCAGCTCGGCGACGGCGTGAAGCGGACCTGACGCAGCCGCGGAACAGTCAGATGCAGGTCGCGAGGCGGCGATCCCCCGCAACCCTTTTTGTCTGCGTCAATCCGCCGGTTGCCGTGGAAGCCGGCAATGCTATCATCGTTCGTGACGAGGCCGGGAGAGCTGGCCCGCGGGAGAGACATCGATGGCTTACAAGACCCACGTCGGCTCGCTGGAGTCCTACAACAAGGGGCTGATCGAACTCGACGACGACTTGCGCAAATACGCCTTCTCGAACGTGTTCGATGTCGCCGGCAAGGCCGCGCCGTTCGAGCGGGTAGCCGTGGTGCAGAACCTCGAATACGTCGCCGAGGTCATGCGCGTCGAAGGCGACTCGCCATGGTACGCGGCGCCGCACGACGAATTCGCCATCGTCATGGACGGCGAGGTGACCTTCAATTTCGTCAAGCTGGCGGACGACCAGGTTCCTTCGCACGGAGGCGGGGCCGCGCAACTCGGCGCCGAGCCCAACGGCCCGCGCATGGGCCGCGTCGTCGCGCGCCGCGGACACCAGGTGCTGCTGCCGAAGGGCTCGGCCTATCAGTTGTGCGCGAGCAGGCCCGCGGTCGCGCTCGTTCAGACTGCCGATGGGCCCGTTACCGTTAAACGCTGGAACGAAATTTGCACTCTGGGAGAAGCCCAATGACCGTCCTCGACGCCAAGATCGAAATGACCGGCACCGATCCCGAGACGGGCTACTCAAGCTTCAGGCTCGGCAGCTTCGAGTTCCGCCGCGACGAGTATTTCGCCCACGTCACCTGGCCCAAGGGCAGCCACATCATGGAGATCGACCGCTTCCTGCGGGCGATGGTGCGGGACATCGGCTGGGGCTTCTTCTACGGCTGGATTTTCTTCGACGACGTGTTCGGCACCACCAACCACTACGGCACCGTCGACATCTTCGCCGGCAGCTATGACCGCGGATGCAAGGAAGCGGGCATCGACCTCCTCGAAACCTTCAGCGCGGAGGCGGTGTCCGAGGCTTTTACGACGATCAGCCAGGACTGGATCAGCGAGGGCTACGATCCGCTCAACGCCCCGCTCGAAACCGGCACCCCGATCGGGCCGAAGGGCAAGGAGCGCACCGATCCGCTGCTTCGCGCCTTCATCGCCGCCGACCGCATGCTCGGCCTCGAAGGCGACAAGCCGGTTCGGCGCGAGGAAGACGGCTTCCCGATCAACCGTGCCTTCGCCGATCTCGACTACGACAAGCCCGAGATCGAATGCGAGCCGGGCTTCGAGGGCCAGCTCCACGCGATCAACCTGTTCGACCACATCGCCCGCTCCAACGTCACTTGGAACCCGTCGATCAGCGCGGTCACCGGCGGCAACATCTGCTGCGTCACCAGCGAGGAGCACATGCTCCCGGTGATCCACGGCAACGACCGCAACGAGTGGTTCATCCAGCTGACCGACGAGATCCACTGGAACATCGCCGACAAGAACACCGGCGCCCCGCGCGGCCGCGTGGTCATGCGCGCCGGCGACGTCTGCGCGATGCCCGCCGACATCCGCCACCAGGGCTTCGCCCCCAAGCGGGCGATGCTGATGGTGATGGAGAACGGCACCCCGGGGCTGGAGAAGCGATACGCCAGCGGGGAATTGCCGCCGTATCCGGTGGATTTTGGGTGAGGGCGCGCCGGTAGGGTTCATGGTCTGACATGCCCTACTTCATCCGCGTTCTGAGTCCTGAGGCACGCCCTGTGCCGGCCCGCGAACTTGCGTCTGCCGTGGAGCATCTGAATTGCCATCTGACGGGCGACGTGAGCTCGCCAGAGTGGGCTGAACTCGAAGTGACCGATAAATCAGGTCGAACTCTTTTCGCGATCGAGCGAAGCGAGGTCCGTGAAGGAAGCCTCGCGCGCGATGAATTGCTGGAGTTTGAGGAAGAGGTTTCCGAGAGCGAGCCGGTCTCCGCAGCGAATTGGCTTTGCAGTTACTTGCCGACGGTGCGGACAATCTACGCGTTTCAAATCCTGGATGCGATCTACTCCGGCAACGGCTGGGAAGTGCTGGGAGCGGTCAGGAACACGATCTGGGCAGAGGCTGGCGGTGTTATCCAAGCGGACGGCGAAGGCTTTTCCAACGAAGACGGCTATCACATCCTTTGGCAGTTCTCCGACGATGTCACCGGCGACTGGTGGATGGCTGTACTTGACGATGGTGATTGGGTCGCCTTCCAAATGGATCTGGGCAATCCAGCCCACCGGTCGGCTTTCAAGGCTGGACGTATTCCCGATGGGGTGCAACTCGCCTGAGGCCTTTCCACCAACCTCAATCGCAATTCAAAAGGCTTGCTGATGCCCCTTATCGAGGACACCCGCTTCTGCATCGACGGCTCATGGGTGGACCGCCCGGACGCTCCGCGCATCGCCGTTACCAACCCGGCCACCGAAGAAGTGATCGGCCACATCGCCGCCGGCTCGGCTACCGATGTCGATCTCGCCGTTTCGGCGGCGCGGCGGGCGTTTGAGTCCTATTCGAAGTGGCCGGTGGCCGAGCGGCTGTCGCTGCTGGAGCGGGTCAGGGGCCTGCTCGAAGAACGCACCGAGCAGTTCGCGCAAGCGATCACCGCCGAGATGGGCGCGCCGATCGGGTTTGCGCGGGCGGGGCAGGTCTATTTCGGGGTCGAGCACGTCCGCGTGGCGATCGAGGTGCTGAGCGAGTTCGCGTTCGAGGAAGAGGTCGACGGCATCCACGTGCGGCGCGAGGCCGTCGGCGTCGTCGGCGCGATCACGCCGTGGAACTGGCCGCTGTACCAGATCACCGCCAAGGTCGCCCCGGCGCTCGCCGCCGGTTGCACGGTGGTGCTGAAGCCGAGCGAGCTGTCGCCGTTCTCGGCACTGCTGTTCGCGCAAGTGATGCACGATGCCGGCGCGCCTCCCGGCGTGTTCAACCTCGTCAACGGCACCGGCGATGTCGTCGGTAACGCGCTGTCGGGCCATCCCGGCGTCGACATGGTCAGTTTCACCGGCTCGACCCGCGCGGGTGTTCTGGTGGCGCAGAACGCCGCGAAAACGGTCAAGCGCGTGGTGCAGGAACTCGGCGGCAAGTCGCCCAACGTGTTCCTGCCCGACGCCGATTTCGCCACCGCGGTGCCCAAAGGCGTGCTTGGCATGATGCGCAACTGCGGCCAGTCGTGCGCCTCGCCGACGCGGATGGTGGTGCCGGCTGCGCGCTTGGCCGAGGTGGAGGCGCTGGCCACCGAGGCGGCCGAGGGGATCGTCGTCGGCGATCCGCTCGACGAAGGTTCTTTCCTCGGCCCTCTCGCCAACGGCGCGCAGTTCGCCAAGGTGCAGGAGCTGATCCAGGTGGGCATCGACGAAGGCGCCAAGCTGCTCACCGGCGGCCCGGGGCGTCCGAACGGCCTCAACCGCGGCTATTTCGCCCGGCCGACCGTGTTCTCCGAAGTCACGCCCGAAATGCGCATCGCGCAGGAGGAGATCTTCGGCCCGGTCCTCGTCATCCAGCCCTATCAGGACGAAGCAGACGCGGTACGCATCGCCAACGCTACCGTTTACGGCCTCTCCAGCCACGTCCAATCCGCCGACCAGGAGGCCGCCCGACGCGTGGCCCGGCAAATCCGCGCGGGGCAGGTGCACATCAATTATCCTGCGTGGTCCGGCTACGCGCCGTTCGGCGGCTACAAGATGAGCGGCAACGGGCGCGAATACGGCAGGTTCGCGCTCGAGGAGTACCTCGAGGTGAAGGCGATCCTGGGATATTGAGGCCGCCGCATCGGCCATGAGCCGCAAGTCGTCCTTCGCCCCCGTCGTTGCACCCGGCACGCGCCTGCTCATTCTCGGCAGCCTGCCGGGCGAGCGCTCGCTGGCCGAGCGCCGCTACTACGCGCATCCGCGGAACCAATTCTGGCGGCTGGTCGGCTCGGCGATTGGGCGCGATCTCGAGGCGCTCGAGTACGAAGCGCGGCTTGAGGCACTGCTCGCGGCGGGGATCGGGCTGTGGGACACCGTCGCCTCGGCCACGCGCACAGGCAGCCTCGATGCGGCGATCCGCGAGGCGGAGCACAATCCGCTCGCCGAGTTGGTCGCCACCCTGCCCGAGTTGCGCGCGTTGGCGTTCAACGGGGCGACTTCGGCGAAGATCGGCATGACCGCGCTCGCCGGGAGCCATCTCGCTCTGCTGCCGCTGCCTTCGTCGAGCCCGGCTTACGCTTCCATGCCGTTCGCCGAGAAACGCCGGCTGTGGGCGGCGATAGGCGAATTCCTCAGGCCCCCTCTTGCCTCGCGCGCGGGCCAGCCCCAATGAAAGCGCCATGACCAAACGCACCTCCACCACCGGCAAAGCGGTGATCGCCGGCGCCATCGGTTCGGCCGCGGTGGCCGCCGCGCTGCTCTACGCCAGTCGGCGCAAGAAGAAGCACAAGCCGACCCAGCCCGGCCCGATCCCGTCCGGCGAGCCCCCAGAAACCGATTGAGGCAGACCGATTGATGGAACCCGTCCGCCATGTCGAAGGCCGCGCTTATCCGTTCGGCCGCCAGAACGTCGACACCGACGTGATCATCCCCGCGAGCTGGCTCAAGACGGTCACTCGCGAGGGGCTCGGGCGTGGAGCGTTCGAGACGGTCCGCAAGGAACCCGGCAACGTATTCGACGACCCGCGCTGGGCCGGCGCACCGATCATTATTGCCGGCGACAACTTCGGCTGCGGCTCGAGCCGCGAGCACGCCGCCTGGGCGCTGCTCGACATGGGCGTCAAGGCGGTGATCGCGCCGAGCTTCTCCGACATCTTCGCCGGCAACGCGTTCAAGAACGGCATCCTCACAGTGGCGCTGCCGCAGCCGGCGATCGACCGGCTGATGGAAGTGGCCGAAACCGATCCGATCAGCATCGACGTCGAGCATCAGGTCGTGACGACCCCGTTCCAGGATCGTTTCACCTTCGATATCGATCCCTTCCGCAAGCACTGCCTGGTCGAAGGGCTCGACGAGGTTGCGCTGACCCTGACCCGTGGGGCGCAGATCGAAGCCTACGAGGCGCGCCAGCGCGCCGAGCAGCCGTGGGTTGTGCGCGGAACCGGACTTGCCGCGTGACGGCGCTTGGCGCTAACGGCGCAACACACCACTCAAGGGGCCCAAGATGACCGATTTCAACGATCGTGAACGCGGAGAAGAAGCCAAGTTCGCCCACGATGAGGACATGGCCTTCCGCGTCGCCGCGCGGCGCAACCGGCTGCTCGGCCAATGGGCGGCGGAAAAGATGGGTCTGACGCCCGAAGAGACCGCGGCCTACGCCAGCGAAGTCGTCCAGGCGGAGTTCGAGGAAGCCGGCGACGAGGACGTGATCCGCAAGGTGCTTGGCGACCTGACAAGCGCCGGCTGCGAGATCGACGAAGCGGGGGTGCGCGCCGCGCTCGAGGACAAGAGCGTCGAGGCGCGCCGGCAGCTGATGGGCGGCGTCTGATGGCGATGCCGGCGGCCGAGATCGAGGCTTTGATCAAGGCCGCGTTGCCCGATGCCGAAGTCGAGATCGTCTCGCTGGTCGATGACGGCGACCATTACCGGGCGCACGTCGTCAGCGGCGCGTTCGCCGGGAAGAGCCGGGTGCAGCAACACAAGCTGGTCTATGACGCGCTCGGCGGGCGCATGGGGGGCGAGCTGCACGCCTTGCAACTGACCACCGCCCTCCCCAACTGACTTTTCACATCCTGTTCCAGTTCAAGGTCCTGATAATGTCCGACGCCAACCAGCGCATTTCGCAGATCGTCAACGAGCACGACATCGTGCTGTTCATGAAGGGCACGCCGCTCTTCCCGCAATGCGGCTTCTCGAGCAAGGCGGTGGCGATCCTCGAGCACTGCGGTGCCGACTTCGAGAGCGTCGACGTGCTCCAGGACATGGAAGTACGCCAAGGCATCAAGGCCTATTCCGATTGGCCGACAATCCCGCAGCTCTACGTAAAGGGCGAATTCGTCGGCGGCAGCGACATCATGATGGAGATGTACGAAGCCGGCGAACTGCAGCAGCTTCTTCAGGAGAAGGTCGGCAGCGCTTCGTGATCCGGAAGGGTCTTCGGGGAGGCGGGGCCACTGGAGACTAGGGGACCGGGGACTAGCCCCGCCTCTGTTCGAAGACAGCTCTACAAATGCACGAGCCGTGCCAGTTTCGTCCGGTCCAGCTTTTCCGCCCCACACGATGGTTGGCGAGTCATTAACGCCATCCGTTCATGTAAAGGATCCCGACAGTGGCGGCCCCGCTGGCGCGGGACGCGCTTCGACGGCGGACTGGTCGGGCGCAATATCGGGGTGAATGAGCTTGAGACAAAGGCCAAGCCGAGGAATTCGCTGAGGAACCTTTCAGCGATCCGCCGAATGGTCCACTTTAGAGCCGACTAACTTTCGACATATTGTTTCAACTCAAACACTTGCCGAAAAGGCGCCGGCAATCGGCGAGGCAAGCGTGCGGCTCAGATTTGAAACCGTTTTTCTGACGCTCGTGTGGATTGCGGTTCTCCTGCTGGTGGTGCTCTACCCTCATTTCATCGGCGAATAAGATTGGCGCGCCCGGCAGGACTCGAACCTGCAACTCCAAGCTTAGAAGGCTCGTGCTCTATCCAGTTGAACTACGGGCGCGTGGGCAGGCGCAATAGCGTGCTTTGCGCGCGCGGCAAATCGGGTTAGTCGTGCCTTGCATGACGGGGGACATCGCCAGGATCGACGGATCAACGGGCGGGGGGCGCACGTTCCGCTATTTTGACTTCATGATGGCGGCGTTCGTCACCATCCTGCTGCTGTCGAACGTGATTGGCGCCGGCAAGGTGGCGGTGGTCAACCTGCCGGGGATCGGCCCGTGGCCGTTCGGCGCCGGGGTGCTGTTCTTCCCAGTCAGCTACGTGCTCGGCGACGTGCTGACCGAAGTCTACGGTTATGCTCACGCCCGCAGGTGCATCTGGGCCGGTTTCGCGGCGATGCTGTTCTTGGCCTTCATGTCGTGGGTCGTGGTGGCGCTGCCGCCGGCGGCAGACTGGGGCAACCAGGCGGCCTATGAGGCAGTGTTCGGGCAAGTGCCGCGGATCGTGTTCGCCTCGATCGCCGCATTCTGGGCCGGCGAGTTCGTCAACAGCTTCGTGCTGGCGAAGATGAAGATCTGGACGCAGGGGCGGATGCTGTGGACCCGCACGATCGGCTCGACGGTGTTTGGTGAGGGCGTCGATTCCGCGCTGTTCTATCCGCTGGCGTTCCTCGGAGCGACCGGTTGGACCACCGAGCTGGTGATCACGGTGGCGCTGACTCAATGGGGCATCAAGACGCTGTGGGAAGCGGTACTGACCCCGGTAACTTATGGAATCGTCGGCTTTCTCAAGCGGCGCGAGGGGGTCGATGTGTTCGACACCGATACCGACTTCTCGCCGTTTCGCATCGGCGCGAAGGGCCGCTGACGGACTCAGTCCGCCAGCAGGCCGATCGCAAGGTAAACAACAACGAGGCTGCCAAAGCCGAACACCGTGCCGAGCACGAAGAGCAGGCGCCAGACCAGCGGATCGCCGCCGAAGCGGTTGGCCAGGCCGGCGCACACGCCCATCACCTTGCCATTAACCGTGTCGAGGTGGAACGCCGCGGGCGAAGTGCCTGGGTTCCGGTCTTGCAGCGCGCTCATGCGTACATCGCCTGGACGGCGTGGGCGGACGGCGGTGAGAAGCTCGCGACGACCATGAAGGTGCTCATGCTCAGCGCGGCGACGACCGCGAAAAGGCGCTGCGAAAAAGTCGAAGTGGCAGTCATTTCAATTCCCCTATGCTTCGTTCCAGCGGCCCTTCCGCCGGATGAACATAAGATTGCATGAGCCGTGCCAGTTTCGAGAAATGGCGGATTTCTGCCGTTTTGGCCCTTGATCTGGAAATGGTTGGAGTTCTTCATCGCGCCAATTTGGGATTTTTCACCACTAATCGGCAAACTCGCTTTTCCCGTGGCGCGTCGGGGCGCCCTGCCCTAACTCCGCATCATCCATGGCGCTCGACCGCATCACTCTCGGCCACTTCCGCAACCACGCCGCGAGCCGCCTCGACGGCGCGAGCCACCTCAACTTGCTGATCGGCGAGAACGGCGCGGGCAAGACCAACGTGCTCGAAGCGCTTTCGCTGCTCGCCCCGGGACGGGGGCTACGGCGCGCTCCCTTGAACGAAATGGCGAGTAGCCGCGGGCCGGGCACCTTCGCGGTCAGCGCGACACTCGACTGCGAAGACGGCCGTGACCCGGTCACTCTCGGTACCGGCACGCAGGCCGACCGCCCTCGCCGGCGCATCGTCCAGGTCAACGGCGCCGAGACCAGCGCCGTGGCTCTCGGCGAATGGTTGGCGGTGACCTGGCTGACCCCGGCGATGGACGGGCTATTCGGCGACAGCGCGGGCGCGCGGCGCCGTTACCTGGACCGGCTGGCGCTGGCGCTCGACTCCGCGCACGCGCGTCATGCCTCGCGCTACGAGGGCGCCCTGCGCGAGCGCAATCGGTTGCTGGCGGAGGATGCCGAGCCCGACCCGCTGTGGCTCGATTCGATCGAGGCGCAACTGGCCGAGGCGGGCGCAGCATTGGCGGCGGGACGCGCCATGCTGGTCGAGCGGCTATCGGCCGAGCTCGCCTCGCTACCCGAAGCGCCGTTCGCGCGTCCGGCGTTGGCGCTGGCGGCTTCGGGTCCGCGAGGCGCTGCGGAACTGGCCGACGATCTCTTGCGACACCGCCGACGCGACCGCACCGCCCAGCGCACCCTCACCGGCCCGCATCGCGATGATTTGGAGGTAACGATGGCCGGCACGGGCATGCCAGCGGCGAGCTGCTCGACCGGCGAGCAGAAAGCGCTGCTGATCGCGATCACCCTCGCCCACGCCGGCCTCGCTGCCGCCGATCGCCCCGGCGTGCTGCTGCTCGACGAAGTCGCCGCGCACCTCGATCCCGTCCGCCGCGAAGCGTTGTTCGAGCGCCTCAGCGCCGGCAAGGCGCAAGCCTGGCTCACCGGAACCGAGCGCGCGCCGTTCGCGGGCCTGCTCGGTGAGGCCGCCACCTGGCGCGTCAGTGGCGGCCAGGTGGAACGGCTCTCTTAGCTCACCACTTGAAACGCGCGGTCACGCCGTATGTCCGCGGATCGTTGGGGTAGCCCGAAACGGCCTTGGGCTGCGCCACCGAGTCGAAAATCGTCTCGATGTTGCGGTCGTCGAGCAGGTTGCGGGCCCAGACTTCGACCGAGAAGCCGTTGTCCATCTCGTAACCGAGCGAGGCCGTGACGTCGTTGAGCTCGCGCCGGAACGGTGCCGCCGCAGCGAGCGCTGGGGCCGAATCGGCGATGGAGCCATCGGGGTTGCGCACGGCAAAGGCCGAGAGGCCTTCGACCAGCTGGGTATCCGACTGGTAGAGATAGGAAACCCGTGGAACGATCGCGCCGTTGCCGACCCGCTGTTCGTATTCGGCGCCGAGCAAAATTGTCCATCTGGGAATGCCCGCCGGCCGGCGGCCGCTGAGGTCGCCGACCGACGAGGCGACAAAGCTGTCGTACTTGGGATCGAGATAGGTCACCCCGAAGTTGAGCGAGAGGCCTTGCACCGGCTTTACCAGGCTCTCGAACTCGACGCCGCGCGTACTTTCCTTACCGGCGTTGAGCAGCGCGAAGCCCACTCCATTGAAGATGTTCGACTGGAAGCCTTTGATCTCCTCATCGAACACCGCCAGGTTGGCCGACAGCCAGCCGAGGTTGGCCTTGATGCCGCCTTCGATCACCCGCGCGTTTTCGGGTCCGGCGAAGCGGCTGCCGTAAGTGAGGTTATTGACCGCGAGTCCCTGCGCGATCAGCGCCGCCCGGTCTGCGAATGTCGGCCGGCTGTCGCGCGAGAGGTTGATCGAGCTCGCCTTGAAGCCGGTGGCGTAGCTGACGTAGATGTTGAACTGGTCGTTCAAATCGTAAGCCAGCCGCGCCGTGTAGGTAAACTTGCTGTCGTGGGTCTTGCCCGGCTCGACCGCGTTGGGCACGTTCTGGAACGGCGGCAGGAATTGCAGCGCGCGCAAGGCGTTCAGAGGATTCGCTGCCGGATTGTTGGCGTTGGCGTTGGCATAGGCCAGTGACCCCGCCTGAATTTGGCCGAACGCCACCGGATTGGCTCCCGCGAACGCGCCGATTTCGGCCGCCGTCGCCGAACGGCCGAGACCCAGCGCAGTGCCGACGGTCTGTGCCAACGCGCCCTGGAACAGCAATGCCTGCCGGAACGGCGCGTATTGCGGCGCGTCGAAGTTGATGTTCGAGAACACGTCGGTCGAAACGACGTCGGTGCGGAAGCGCTTGTGATCGTCGGTCCAGTTGCCGCCGAGTGTCAGCGTCAGGCGATCGGTCAGGTCGATGTCGAATTGGCCGAACAGCGAGCCCGCTTCGCTGCGCAGGCGGTAGTTCTCGTGGAAACCTTGCCCCTGGGCGAAGAACCGGCCGATGTACTTTGCCGGGTTGCCTTCGAGCGCGCCGAAGGTCGCTTCGAGCGTCGGCACGCTGAGCGCCCCGCCCGTCGCACCCTGGACCAGCAGATTGGCGTATGGCCGGAACTGCGTGCCGTAAGTCAGCACGCCGGCCTGACTGATTTTCTCGTTGATGTAGAATCCGCCGAGCAGGACATCGACCCGGTCGGCGACCCGCGCGGTCAGCCGCAATTCCTGGGTGAAGGTGTTTATGTGGGTGTTCTGGTAGAACGGATAGACCAGGTCCGCGCTGGTGAAGTCCGGATCCTGATTGGTGATCGAGCGAGTCTTGCGATAGGCGGTGATCGAGGTCAGCTTGGCGTTCCCGAGATCCCAATCGACTTGGCCCGATCCACCGTAATTCTTGACCTCGTTCGTCGAATCGAAATTGTTGTAGACGACGTTCTTGAACTTGTCGGCGGGGGCATTGACCATGCCCCCGAGCGCCAACAGCGCCGCGGTCGCCGAGCTGCTCTGCAGGTTGACCACCGCGCAGCAGTTCTCGTCGATGCTGCTGTAGTCGCCGATCAACCGCACGGTGACATCGCTGCCAGGGTCGAACAGCACTTGGCCGCGCATGAACCAGCGATCGCGGTCGTTGGTGCGGTGACCGGTGGCGGCGTCCTTGAAGAACCCGTCGCGGATGTTGACTCCCGCCGCCAGGCTGACGGCGGTGCTCTTGCTCACCGGTCCGGTTACGTAAGCCTTGCTGACCATCGCGTCGTAATTGCCGAACGTAATCTCGCCTGAGCCGCCGAACTCGAACGACGGGCTCTTGGTGGTGATGGAGATCACGCCGGCTGAAGCGTTCTTGCCGAACAGGGTCGACTGCGGCCCGCGCAGCACCTCGATGCGCTGCACGTCGGGCAGGTCCATGATCTGCGACGCGGTGCGCGAGCGGTAGACGTTGTCGACGAACACGCCGACCGACGGTTCGATGCCCGGGTTGTTGGCGCCATTGCCGAAGCCGCGGATGAAGAAGTTCGTCTGCGCACTGCTTTGCCGCTGGCCGACGCTGAGCGAGGGGACCACCGTCTGCAGGTCCCTGAGATCGCGGATCTGCCCGCGTTCGATGGTATCGGCGGTGGTCACGGTGACCGCGACCGGCACGTCCTGCAGGGTCTTCTCGCGCTTGGTTGCGGTGACGAGAATCTCGTTACCGCTGGTGCTGTCCTGGCTGGTCGCGGCGGCATTCGCTTGCGCATCCGTTCCGGCGGGCGGCGGATTCTCCTGCGCCCATGCCGTCGACGGAAGGGCGAGCGCGGTTCCAGCAGCACCGCACAACAGCAGCCCGCGCGCAAATGCTGCGCGGCCAAAGTTACCGTAGATCATCGCTCTCTCCCTCATCCCCAGCGTAGCCGTTTTTGGCGGCCGCCCAGACCGTTACCGACGTGCTTCTGACAAGTGCTGGTAATCCTCGTGCGTGACCGACTCAATCGCCCTTTCGATAGGATCAACCCCGACGGCCGCGGCTGTGGCATAGGAGTCACAGGGGCTTAAGGGCAATTCGCGCACATACGGACTGCCGCAAAGGCTACCTTCAAGCCCATTTTCGTCCACGGAAATGTAGCAATCGGCGCAATTTGCCTGAACTGTCGCGGTCGCACGCCAGCGCGACCATCCGCAACGACGTCGGCCGCCCCATGCTCGTCCCGCATTGGCGGCACGATCGCCGGATTCAGGCGTGGGTCTTCTTTCGGCGCCAAAACCACCAGCTGTAGACCAGCGGCGGGACCACCATGGCCGCAATCGTGACGAAAAACACGGCGACCCGGATTTGCCCGGCAAGCGGTATAAGGGCGCTCAGCGCGATCACCAGACCGCCGAGTACCATCAGCTTGCCGCCGAGGCGGTGGGTGGCGATCCAGTTGTCGGTATCGGTGATCGTCCACGGTGTGCGGATGCCGACGAAGAACCCGGGTCGACTCTTCGGCAGCGCGTTGCCGATGACCATCAGCAAGAGCCCGACGCTGATCAGCCGCACCGAATTGGGCATCGGCCAGCCGAAAGCCGGGGCCGCGTTGAACACTTCGATCACGGGAAGCAGCGCCAGCATGCCGATCCACACCGTTCTCAGCAAAGGCTGCGAGCCTTCGAGCTTGTCCTGCAGCGGATCGAGATAGGGAACGGCGGCAAAAAAGGCCGAAATCAGCAGCATGATTCCCGGCATCATCAGCAAGGCCGGCAGTGCATTCGCGAAACTGTCCGGGTTGCCGGCGGGACCCCAATGGGTCGGCAGCTGCGCGCCCGCGGGCAACAAGCTCGCGGCATAGAACGCGAATCCCGCCATCAGCGAAACGACGATCAGCGAGGCGATCAGCAGGCCCTTGTTCTTCATGCGGCTTCTCCCTCGACCGCACTGGCCGCATCGGCCGCGGTCACGCCCATTCGGCCCATGAATCCCATGACGGCTTCCTCAAGAGTGGACATGTTCAGGGTGTAGACGATGTGTCCGGCGCGGTTTTCGCCGCGGATCAGCCCGGCGGACTTCAGCTTGGCGAAATGGCCCGACATCGTCGGCTTCGACACCGGGAAATTCTCGGCCAGCTCACCCGCGGTCATCCCGCCGCGCTTGAGCAGCTCGAGCACTTCGCGCCGGATGGGGTGGGACAGGGCGTCGAAGACCGTGTTCATAGTCATTTAGCGAATAAGCTAAATAGGGCCGGGCGTCAACGCCTTCGCTATCGGCGACGTTGCCTCATTCAGCCCCCTCTCGCCAACCGCGGCGAAGCGCCCTATTGCCCCGGCGGATGAGGATCGACGGCCTGCGGATCGCGCTGTTTAGCGGCAACTACAACATGACGGTCGATGGCGCGAACAAGGCGCTCAATCGGCTGGTCGAGTACTTGCAACGGCAAGGCGCGGAAGTGCGCGTCTATTCGCCGACCGTGGCCCAGCCTGCGTTCGAGCCGAAAGGCACGCTCGTCTCGCTTCCGTCGATCGCCATACCTGGGCGCGGCGAGTATCACATGCCGATCGGCCTGTCGCGGACGGTGCGGCGCGACCTGGACGTCTTTGCGCCCGACGTTATGCATTTCTCATCGCCGGACTTCGCCGCCCGCGCCGCGATGCGCTGGGCGCGCCCCCGCGGCATCCCGATGCTCGCCTCGGTCCATACCCGGTTCGAGACCTATCCGCGATATTATCGCCTCGGCTTTCTCGAGCGACCGCTGGAAGCCTGGATTCGAACCTTTTACCGCCGGTGCGATGCGCTAGTCACCCCGTCGGCAAGCATGGTCGAAGTGCTGCGCGCGCAGAGGATGAACGACGACATCTCGCTGTGGGAGCGTGGAGTCGACCGCGAGCTGTTCAACCCCGGGCGCCGCGATCCGGCATGGCGCCGAGCGCACGGGATTGCCGACGACGAGGTCGCGGTCGGTTTCCTCGGCCGCCTGGTGATGGAAAAGGGCCTCGACGCGTTCACCGCGACGATCGCCGAGCTGCGCCGGCGGGACGTGGCACACAAGCTGCTGGTGATCGGCGGCGGTCCCGCGCGCGGCTGGTTCGAGGAGCGGCTGCCCGGCGCGGTGTTCGCCGGCTTCCAGCAGGGGGCCGACCTGGGGCGCGCCGTCGCGGCAATGGACGTGCTCTTCAATCCCTCCGATACCGAGACCTTCGGCAACGTCACCCTCGAGGCGATGGCTTGCGGCGTGCCTGTGGTCGCCGCGCGTGCCACCGGCAGCACGAGCCTGATTGTCGACGGCGAGAACGGCACGCTGGCGAGGCCTGGCGACATCGCCGGTTTCGCCGATGCCATTGCCCGCTACGTCGCCGATCCGGCCTTGCGCGCCGCGCACGGCCGCGCCGGCGAAGAGCGCAGCCGGGCCTATGCCTGGGATGCGATCAACCAGGTGGTCGCGGAAACCTACCTGCGACTGATCGGGGCGCGCCGCAAACGGGCTTCAGCGTAACACTCCCGCTCCTGTCATCCGCCGCGCATAGAGCCATTGCAGCACGATCGCGATCACGATCACTGCGGGCATGATCCAGTACATCGCCCCGCCCATCGTCGCCGGTAGCGCGGTCGTCGCCTGGTAAGCATAGCTGATCACGGCGCCGAGCAGCGACACGAGGAACGCGCTTGCGGCATGGCGCGATCGGATCAGCAGCAGGATCGCACCGAGCACCGAAACCCATACACCGATGGCCCAGGCCGCTACCGCCCATGCCGGGAAGCTGTCGACGATGGCCATCGCCGCCGGCGGGACGTTCGCCAGCCAGTTCGCGTTGTGCGTGACGGTCATCAGATAGTCGTAAGCACCGAAGCCATTCCAGCACAGCGAGACGATACCGACGGCCCACAAGTGCCAGGGGGCCTGCGCCCTTCCACCAACAGTGGCGTTCATGACAATCTCCCTCCCAAGGCGACCGGAGGGAGAATACCATGCAACCGGGGCGAGGGAAATCGCCCCGGTTGCGAGGGATTTACAGGCGCTCGATCTTCTGCGCCGCCTCGTCGAGGATCTCGGCAATGCGATGCGCGAGGTCGTCCTCGCCCTCGTCGCCTGCGCGCATGCGTTGGGCGAGCGCGGTGAACAGGTTGACCGACGCGCGCTCGATCGAGGGTTCGCGGCCGCGCTCGGCATGCTCGCCAAGCTCGGTCAACCGCTCGTAGGCCTCCGCTACCGCATCGGCTTCCTCGCTCAGCACCGCTTCGCCCGTCGGAGTGATGGCGAACTGGCGCCGCTGGTCCTCGCTCTCGCGCTCGGCGATCACGCCTTCGTCCGAAAGCATCGCCAGCGCCGGGTAAACCACGCCGGGGCTTGGAGAGTAATGCCCGCCGGAGAGCTCCTCCATCGCCCTGATCAGGTCATAACCGTGGCGTGGCTGCTCGGCGATCAGCTTGAGCAGCACCAGCCGCAGCTCGGCGCGGTCGAACATCCGCCGCCGTCCGTGACGCGGCCCGCGCGGGCCGCCGCGGCCGCCGAACGGCCCGCCGGGACCGAACGGACCGCCCGGGCCGAAAGGCCCGTTGGGACCGAACGGGCCGAACGGCCCGCCGAACCCGCCGCCCCACTGCCGGCCGGCCTTCGCGGCCATTTTCATCGCCCACCGCATGTCGTGGTCATTACATCCGTGTCGCATACCTCAATCCTTTCCAAGATGGCTTAAGATATATCTTGGATATTCTGAAATCAAGAGGTCTCGTTCAGGCTAGCGGTTTCGGCCTGTCATTGGGCTTTGGCGCGAGCCGCGTACCACTCCGCGAGGACGTCGAACGCCAGCTTGCGCTGCCCGGTCTCGGACACCAGTCCCTTGCGGTTCCAGCCGTCCTGAATCTCGGGCCGCTGACGCCGCGGCGAGCGGAAATCCTTGAGGATCCACGGGCTGAGTCCGTCGAAGTTGGGAATGCGCGAGAGCATCGCCAGCGTCTGGCGGTAGTATTCCGCCTGGTATTCCTCGGAGAACTTCGCCGGATTGGCGGGCTGGTGCAGCCCGGCGAGAGCTCCTGCGCCGACTTCCGAGAACAGCAGCGGCTTGTCCTGCGGCACGCGCCATTCGATCTTCGCGAGGTTCTCGAGCCGGTCGCCGCCGTACCAACCGTTGTAGGTGTTGATCGCCATGACATCGAGCGAGGCGGCCAGCGGGTCGTTCATCGTGAGGACCGGCACCGCCCCGTTGTCGTCGCGATTGGTGAGCAGCGCCGCGGTGACCAAGCGCGTGGGATCGAGCGCGCGCACGTCGGCCGCGAGCCGGCCGAGGAAGGCGTTGCGCGCGTCGCTCACCGGGGTCTCGTTGGCCACGCTCCACAAGCCTATCGAAGCACGGTTGCGGTCGCGCAGGATGTTCTCGGCCAGCATTCGCCGCGCCGTTTCCAGCGCCGCCGGATCGTCGAAGGCGATGCGCCAGTAGACCGGGATCTCGCTCCAGACGATCAGACCCAGTTCGTCGGCTGCGCGCAGCATCGTCTCGTTATGCGGATAGTGCGCGAGGCGGACGTAATTGGCGTGCAGCCCGTCCTTGGCGAGCGAGAGAAGCGCCCGAGCCGCCTCGGGCGTCAGGTTGCGCGTCGGGTTCGGGCCGAGCTCCTCTTCGTGGATGGCCACGCCGCGCAGGAACACCGGCTTGCCGTTGAGCAGGATGCGCGGGCCATCGACCGCGATCGTTTTGAAGCCGATCCGGTCGCGCCAGTGGTCGGCTCCGGCATTGATCTCGACATCGTAGAGCGCCGGCTTGTCCGGCGACCACAGCGCCAGCTTCGGCGGCCTGGCGAAAGCGAGATGGGCGCGGCCCCGCGCGTCGGTGCGGACGGTGCGCGCCAGCTTCAGCGCGTCGACCCGCAAGGTAACCTCGCGCCCGGCGGAGTCCGCACCGTTCAGCGCGATATCGGCGGCGATCGTGCCATCGCGCTCTAGCCGCACCCATGCATCGTCGACGAAGGTGGCCGGCAACGAGATCAGCCGGACCGAACGGGTCAAGCCGCCGTAGTTCTCCCAGTCCGTCACCGGCGGCGGAATGGATGTCGCGCTCGGCTCCGAATCCACCCCGACGACCAGCCGATTGCCGGTGGGCCGCAACACGCCGGTGGCTTCGAACGCGAACGGCGTGAACCCGCCCTCGTGCCGCCCGAGCCGCTTGCCGTTGAGCCACACCTCGGCGGAATAGTTCGCCGCGCCGAAGCGCACGAACTGCCGCTCGCCGGCGCGCGGCGCGGCGTCGAAGCGCTTCTGGTACCAGACGAGGCCCTGGTAGTGCCGCATCTCGGGCGCATGGGTCAGCCACGACGAGGGCAGCACCGCCTTGGGCGAACGATCCATGTCGTATTCGTAAAGCGCCAGCGGATCGGCCGCGCTCTTCGCCGCGACGTCGACATCGTCGTAGCGGCGGTGGCCGGTTCCGGCCGGTTCGCCATGGAACCCCGCGGCGCCCTCGCGATAGGGATCTATCGAGTAGGTCCACTCACCGTCGAGCGATTGACCCTCGCGCAAGTCGGCCGCCGCCAGGACGGGACCAGCGGGCAAGACTTGCGCGCCGAGCGGCGCCGCAACCAGCAGCATCAGCGCAGCGAGCAGGCGCAGCAGCGCGCCGGTCATCGCCCCGCTTCCGAGGGTGACAAAAGGGTGACACAGGGTGACACCGTGTAACCCAAAGTGTAATCCTGTTTTTGGCTTATTTTCAATATTTTAACTCGGCGAAGTTGACAGGTTGACAGGGTAACACGCGATAGGCCGAAACGCCAACCGCGAGCCCCTTACCTGCATCGCCCCTTCCCCAGCCCAGCGGGAGAAAAAAAGGCCCGTCGCGCAGCGATGTGAGGGCGCGTGGATCGGCCCCGCCATCTCTCGAACATAAGCAGAACGGGTGCGTGTAGGAAAGCGTTTTCGGCACGCCCTGATGATTAAGCGTCCGCTTCCGACCATTGCGGACATTTAGCACGTAGCTGCAGCGGCAAGCACAGATCCTCTCCGTTCGCGGCGTGCACCAGGAGACGCGCTGCGGCCGCTCGGCCCGCTCTGTGCAATCGGCTCGCCCGCGCCTATCTGTGCGGCGATGGCCGATCTCTTCGCCGACGACCTGCCCCCTCCGCGTTCCGACGCGCCGCGCGAGGACGCGCCGCTGGCCGACCGGCTGCGGCCGCGCGCCCTCGATGAGATCATCGGGCAGGAGCATCTGACCGGCCCCGAAGGCGCGATCGGGCGGATGGTCGCCGCGGGCAAGCTCTCCAGCATGGTGCTGTGGGGCCCGCCGGGCACCGGCAAGACCAGCATCGCCCGGTTGCTCGCCGACGCGGTCGGCATGCGTTTCGTCGCGATCAGCGCGGTGTTCAGCGGGGTCGCCGACCTCAAGAAGGCGTTCGCGGAGGCCGAGAAAGCGCGCGAGGCCGGGCAGCGCACGCTGCTGTTCGTGGACGAGATCCACCGCTTCAACCGCGCGCAGCAGGACGGCTTCCTGCCGTTCGTCGAGCGCGGCACGGTCACGCTGGTCGGCGCGACCACCGAGAACCCCAGCTTCGAGCTAAACGCCGCGCTCCTCAGCCGCGCCCAGGTCCTAATCCTCCACCGCCTCGACGCCGCCGCGCTGGAAAAGCTGCTCCAACGGGCCGAGGGGCTGGAAGGCCCGCTGCCGGTCACCGCCGAAGCGCGCGAGGCGCTGATCGCCAGCGCCGACGGCGACGGCCGCTTCCTGCTCAACCAGGCCGAGACACTGTACTCCGCCGCAATCGCCGAGCCGCTCGGCCCTGCCGAGCTCGGCCAGTTCCTCCAGCGCCGCGTGGCGGTCTACGACAAGGACCGCGAGGGGCATTACAACCTCATCTCCGCGCTGCACAAATCGATCCGCGGCTCGGACCCGCAGGCGGCGCTGTATTACCTGGCGCGGATGCTGGTCGCCGGCGAGGAGCCGCTTTACCTGCTGCGCCGCCTGACCCGCGCGGCGGTGGAAGACATCGGCATGGCCGACCCGCAGGCCCTCGTGCAGTGCCTCGCGGCCAAGGATGCCTACTACTTCCTCGGCAGCCCCGAGGGCGAACTCGCTATCGTCCAGGCGTGCCTCTACCTTGCCACCGCGCCCAAATCGAACGCCGCCTACATGGCGCAGAAAGCCGCCTGGCGCAGCGCCAAGGAGACCGGCAGCCTGATGCCGCCGGCGAACATCCTCAACGCCCCGACCAAACTGATGAAGCAGATCGGCTACGGCAAGGACTATGCCTACGACCACGCCACCGACGAAGGCTTCTCCGGCGCGAACTACTGGCCCGAGGAGATGGAACCGCAGACGTATTACGAACCGGTCGAGCGGGGGTTCGAGCGACAGGTGAATGAGCGCATCGCCTACTGGAACAAGCTCCGCGCCGAGCGCGGCGATGGCTGACCCGCTCGACAGCTACGACAAGGCCCTCGCGTTCGCCCTGACGCTGCCCGGCACCGCGCAGCTGACGAAGTTCAACTGGGCCGTCGCCGGGATTGCCGCGAACGGGCAGTCCTTTCTCTTTCCCGGGCATGAGAAGGATACCTCGTTCGTCGTCTCGATCGATCTCGGCACCGTCGAGATGCTCATGGAAACCGAGCCGGAGACGTACTGGCAATCGCCGCATTACCGGGGCCATCCTATGGTGCTGGTGCGCTATGACAGCCCCGATCCGGAGCGCGTCCGGCGGGTCATCGCGCAGGCGCGCGAGCAGGCCGCGGCGAAGAAGCCCGTTCGCCCGCGCAAGAAGTGAGCGGCCGTTTTCAGCACTTCGCGGCGATCGACTGGTCCGGCGCCGCCGGCGAGCGGCACAAAGGCCTGGCGCTCGCGATCTGCGATGCCGAGGGCGGCGCGTCGCAGTTCGTGCGGCCGGGGCACGTCTGGTCGCGCCCGGAAATCCTCGACTGGTTGCTTGGCCAAATGCCCGATTGCACGCTGGTCGGCCTCGATCTCGGCGCGTCGCTGCCATTCGCCGATTGCGGCGCGTTCTTTCCCGGCTGGGAGGCGAGCCCGCCCGATGCGAAAGCGCTCTGGCGGATGGTCGACGAGCTGTGCCGCGATGACCCCCACCTCGCCGCCTCCAGCTTCGTCGACCACCTCGAGGCAAGCCGCTATTTCCGCCGCCACGGAGGACGCGAGGGAACGCATTTCCACGCGCCCGATGCGGACCACCGCCGCGGCCGCTTTCGCGTCACGGAGGCGGCGCAGGCGGCGATGGGCTGCAAGCCCTACTCGAACTTCAACCTCGTCGGCGCGGCACAAGTCGGCAAATCGAGCCTCACCGGCATGCGGGTGCTCCACCGGCTCGACGGAAGATTGTCGGTCTGGCCGTTCGACCCGCACCCTCCGAGCGGCTCCGTGGTGGTCGAAATCTATGGCAAATATATACATTGCAAACACGCTCTCGCTGTGCCATAAGGCTGGCATTGTTGGAGTTGAGCAATGTCTGTCCTGTCAAAGCCTTATTTTCACGACGAAGAATCGGCCTTCCGCTACCTTGAAGGCATCGTGTGGAGTGGGGAGCCGGTGTGCCCGCACTGTGGCAGTGTGGACCGGATTACGAAGGTAAAGGCGAATCCGGCCAAGCGCATTCGCTTCGGCCTGTATCGTTGTGGCAACTGCAAGGGCCAGTTCACGGTCAAGATCGGCACCGTCTTCGAGCACATGCGCATTCCGCTGCATAAGGCCCTTCAGGCGGTTTATCTGGTGACCAGCAGCAAGAAGGGCATCAGCGCGCACCAGCTGCATCGCACGCTAGAGGTCACTTACAAGTCGGCCTGGTTCCTGTTGCACCGTATTCGCGAAGCGATGCGCGATGGGGACTTGTCGCCGTTCGGCGGCAACGGTGGCGTTGTCGAGGTGGACGAGACTTTCATCGGCAAGAAGAAGGGCGTGCCGACGAAGCGCGCCTATCACCACAAGATGAAGGTTCTGGCGCTGGTTGACCGGACGAGCGGCAAGGCCCGCACGATGGTAATCGACAATGTCAAAACCGAAACGCTGATGCCGTTGGTGCTGAAGCATGTGGACCGCGAAACGCGCGTTATGACGGACGAGCATGCCGCCTATCGCGATGTTGGCCGCTGGTTTGCCGGTCACGGTTTCACGAGCCACACGAAGGGCGAGTATGTGAACCTCCAAGACCGGACCGTGCATAGCAACACGGTCGAAGGTTATTTCAGCATCTTCAAACGCGGCATGAAGGGCGTTTATCAGCACTGCGGGGAGCATCACCTGCCCCGCTATCTGGCTGAGTTCGAATTCCGGTATAACAACCGGGAAGCACTTGGCTGCAACGACCAAGACCGTGCGGGGAATGCCCTTCGCGGTATCGTCGGCAAGCGCCTCACCTATGGGGGGTCTGCGGCGACGAATTGAGTTGAAAACGAGTCGGGCCGAATGGGTCCAACTTGAGTTCGACTTTGGCGAGTTGTAGCCTTGCGAGGCTGTTCACAAAGCGGGCCTTGAGCCCGTGGCGTAACTGACGGAGCGGCCCGTCCCACAAGGGCGGGCCGTCTCTATTTCAGCCTCACTATGCCGTCTTTTGGCGAGCCGCTCACCTTGGTGTTGATGTGAGCAACGGGGATCGCATCGTAGAGCGTGTGCAGCTTCAGATCGTTCTGCCACTGCTCCAGTTTGTTCATTTCGCCCTTGAGCTTCATGAAGGCGGCATAGGCGATGACGTCTGCGGCTTGCGTGAAATAGCAGTGTTTGGAGTTCTTATCGTTCGCGTCCTTCGTGAACATGTCGAGGGGCATGTTCTTCGTCGCGCCAGTGAGCCAACCGCCAAATGCGCTGCCAGTCGGAAGGTGCACTTGCGCTCTCCGGTAGAGTTTGCGGTATTCTGGATGCCCCTGATCGAAGAAGGTAAGCGCGTTCCGATTTGCCTTGGAGCATTGCGTTCGCATCCGTTGGAACAGAGCATACATCGCCGCTTCAATGCGTTCATAGCCGTAGAGGTATTTGCCGCGACTTGCGGACGCGGACATAATGCCCTCGCTTGGAATGAACGGCAGAGAGCTTAGGATTGAGCGATAGGCCTTGGCGGCCTGCGGCTTGTGGAAGTTGTGTTTACCCTTCAGGAAATTGCCCCGTCCGCCGGCGAGTTTGACGCCGTGCAGTTCTTTCGCGGTTGGGATGTAGAGCGTTTCCTTGATTGCCTTCCGCCAGGCCTTGGCTTGCGCCAGATGGTTGGGCCAGACTATCTGCCAAACCCCTTCGATCTGGCGAAGGAACGGGATGCGGATCGCGGTCGCGACGAAGACCTGTCTGTCGTGCGACTCATCGATGTAGTAAACGTCGATACCACCGGAGCGGAGATGCATGGCTGATACTCCCAAAACTCAGGCTGAAAAATTCAAAGAGGCCGCTCGCGAACACGAGGCGGACGAGGACGAGGCGCACTGGGACGAGCGACTGAAGAGAATCGCCAAGGGCAAGGTGGAAAAAACCAAATGACGACTGTCGTCCTTCCTCCAAACGTCATGGACCACATCGCGCGCACCCGTGCGGGCAGTGTAGATTTTCGCTGGAAGGACGGCGTTCTCACGTTTGCCGACCTTCTGGATTACGATGCGGTGGGCGATGAAGCGGAGTCTATTTGAAGTCGTCGTGTTGCTCGACATGCTTCGCGAACTTCACGAGGGAAAAACGCGGATGGTCGCCGCAATGATTGCACGGCGGAAATCTCTTACCGAAAACACACGTCACCTCATGCTCTGCCGTATGGTTCGAGTCGTGCGTCACTTTGTATATTCCTGAGCGGGGCACTTTATCGCCCGGCTTAAACTGTTCCGCTGCCACGGGCCTTCTCCCCGACTCATCTAGGTGAGCCAGAACATGCGCTTACGGATGCCGTTTGCAAAGTATATATTCGCCAAATCTATACCGCGATCGCGGCGATGGCGGGCGGCCGGACACCCGGGCGGAGCAAAATGAAGACCGTCGAAGAGCTCAATCGGGCGCTCATCGAAATCGGCTCCTCAACCGTTTCCGGCGCGGGTCCTATCGATGATCACAGTGCCGATGCGCTGCTGACGGCCGCCTGGCTGCGCATTGCGGCTGGGAGGAGTGAGCTGTGGCACCCGCGCGCGTTGACACGGGAGGTGGCGATGACCGAAGGCTGGACCTTCGGCGCGCCGTGACGCAGTCTACGTCAGATTACCGGGAGGGAACCGAATGAACCGCAAGCTGCTCGCAGGAATCGCCTGCCTCGTCCTCAGTTCGTGCAACGCCGTCACGACGGCGCAGCCGGAGACGAAGTGGAAGGATTTCGCCCAGCACACGGTCGACCAGTATTTCGCGCTCAATCCCGACTTCGCGATTTACCAGGGAGCGCATCACTTCGACGGGCAGTTGCCCGATTGGAGCGAGGCGGGCCTCAAGGCGCAGAAGGATTTCCTGCACAAGGTCGTCGCCGACGCGCAAGGCTACGCCGGCCTCAGCAAGACCGATGCGTTCGAACGCGATTACCTCGTGCAGGTGGCGAAGGGCCAGCTGTTCTTCCTCGAGGATGCCGATCAGCCACACACCAATCCGGCGTTCTACACCGGCGCCCTCGACCCCAACGTCTACATCAGCCGCGACTATGCCGACAAACCGACGCGGATGAAGGCGCTGACCGCCTATTTCAACCAGATCCCGGGCCGCGCGCAGGAAATCCAGGCCAATCTCAAGACGCCGCTCCCGGCGAGCTTCATCAAGTATGGCATCGTCGCCTTTGACGGCTACGCCGACTATTACGCCAAGGATGCGCTCGAGGCCTTCGCGGACGTCAACGCGCCCGAGGTACAGGCGCATCTCAAGGCCTCGGCTCTCAAGGCTTCGAAAGCGATGCGCGGGGTGGCCGACTGGCTCCGCTCGCGACAGGGCAGCGCAACGCAGGACTTCGCGCTCGGGCCCGACCGCTTCAGCAAGATGCTGCAAGCGACCGAGGCGGTTAACATCCCGCTCGACCAGTTGATGACGGTCGCCCGCAACGACCTGGCGCGCAACCAGGCGGCGGCGAAGGTGGAATGCGCCAAGTTCGCTCCCGGACTTGCCCTCAAAGCGTGCTTCGAGAAAATGTTGGCCGACAAGCCGGCGGAGGATGTCGTCGTCGCCGCGACCAAGCAGGTTCCTGACCTGACCGCCTTCGTCCAGTCGCACGATCTCGCGACCATTCCCGCCGGCGAGCATGCACTGGTCCGGGAAGCACCGCCCTATAACAGCCAGAACACCGCCTACATCGACCCGCCCGGGCCGCTCGAGCACGGCATCCCCTCGATCTATTACATCGCTCGTCCCGATCCCTCGTGGCCGGCGAAAAAGCAGCACGACTATCTGCCCGGCAAGGACAGCCTGCTGTTCATCACCACCCACGAGGTGATGCCGGGTCACTTCCTGCAATTCCTCCATTCGAACCGCTCACCCTCGCTGATCGGGCGGCTCTTCGTCGGCTACGGCTTTGCCGAGGGCTGGGCGCACTATTCCGAGCAACTGATGTGGGACGCCGGGCTGGGCAACGGCGATCCCGAGGTGCACATCGGCCAGCTCGCCGAGGCGCTCGAGCGCGATTGCCGGTTCATTTCGGCCATCGCGCTGCACACGCAGGGCATGACACAGGCGCAATCGAAGGACCTGTTCGTCAACGAATGCTACAAGGACGAAGGCAACGCCGAGCAGCAGGCCGCGCGCGGGACTTACGACCCGCAATATCTCAACTACACGCTCAACAAGCTGCTGATCCTGAAGCTGCGCGACGACTGGACCGCGAGCCGCGGTGGGCGCCAGGCGTGGAAGGCCTTCCACGATGCGTTCCTCTCGTATGGCGGCCCGCCCGTACCGCTGGTGCGCCAGGCCATGATGGGCGAGGACACGCCGCGCACGGTGTTCTGATCCCACTGGACCTTCGCCGTCGCATGACGCAAAATATGCCTTGGGCGGCCGGCTTGTCAGCCAGCCGAAGGGGCGGCGCTCTTGCGTTGCCCTATCGCTTCGCTACTTGAGGGCGCCGAGGCCGGCTTAGCTCAGTTGGTAGAGCACCTGATTTGTAATCAGGGGGTCGCGGGTTCGATTCCTGCAGCCGGCACCATTTTTCAATGACTTAGACGCCCACTGTTGCCGTCGCGCCACGCTGTCTAACATTCTGTCTAACTAGCTAGGGGGTGTCCGATGCAGCTTCGAAAATTACCTCGGGAGGAGCCCGCGGCGCTGCTCGAGTTCTGGAATCGGATGCTCGACCGCTTCATTGGCGAGCGGGATGATTAGCGGCGATGTCTGACGAATTTCTGCACCAGCGCCACGTCGACGAAAACAAGAGCATTCGCAATGCCTTCCTTGCCGGCGCACCTGCAGCCATCGCCTTCGCCTTTCACGAGACAGCCGAACGGACTTTGGCATGGTCGCTACTGCCTGTTCCGCTTGCGATCCTCGCTTGGGGGGCATCCTTCGCAAGCGGGATTTGGGCTAGCCGCCAGTTGCAACTTGCGATCAAGGGAAACGTCGGAATGAACCTCGCGGAACGCGAGGAAAACGAGGAATTTTATAACCGAGCGAAGGCGACGTTTGAGGGGGCTAGGGATAGGACCTGGGCGTTCCAGGAAGCCCAGATGTGGTTGCTATTCGTCGGTGCGGCCTTTTACTTGGTTGGGCACGTCTGGTACATTACGGAATCAGCTTCGTCGCCGGCCGACGATAGCCGGGTCAACGTCACTTCGCCAGCGCGCGCCTCGCCCGTTAAATCGGCCCCCAATACTTCGCCCGCCCGCCGCACTCGAAACACCTGAGCCGCGGAATTAGCAGCGCCATTTGCCGCGAGCTGTTCTTGCGCCGGCCGAGCGCCACCATCAGGTCGCCAGGCTCGATCACGCGCACCCGGCCGCACTGGCACTCGACGCGCAGCCTGAAGCCGTAGCGGCGAAAGTCGGCAATCGAATCGAGGTGCTTTCGGCTCACGCTCCATTTGGAACGGAGAGGGAACGGGGATCAAGCCGGTTTCTAGCGCTTCACTACAATCGCGCCGACAATCGCCGCTATTACGAGAAATATCGGCGACAAGGCTGGCTCATGTCCCTGCGACCACGACGCAACCGCCATCAAGAGATTAAGACCCACGCCCCATGCAAGGCCAATGAGTGCGCCTCTGCGCCAACCGCGTGTCATGGCGAGCGGTGTATGTCTTCGCGGTCGTGGATTCAACAAGACCTAAGCCGCCTCAGCCGCCACGCCATCTGCGGCACAAACGCGCGCCCTACTCGAAACTTGATAACTTAGCTCGATAGCGCCTATTCAGGCCCGGGGCCGCCAGCAAAGCACATCCCTCCACCCCCCCGCGAGCTGGCGGCTCTCCCATGAACAATGGGTACGCGGGCCCCCAGAATGGTGCTGGCGCTGTTGGGAGGTAGGAGCGCCGGGCGCGGGATACGCTAGGGAGTTTGCCCAGCGCCCCCGAGCCACACTCTCACCTACAAATGTTAAGAAACTGCCGCTGAAGAGCGCCGGGGTAAGTGGGCTCAACCCCGGCGCTCTCAATGCGGATCCGAAGATCTCCGGTCGGAGCGCTTCTCCCCATTGGCACGCCGAGTCGTGGTCGCGTTCGCGGGCGTGCGGCAACGTTTTAACCATGATTGAAGAAGCCGGCTAGCCGATTTCAGAATCACCACATTGGCACGCCGGCGACGGTCGAGAACGCCGGCGTTACGACCCTTTTGCGCGCTCGGAACAAGGGCCTGTGCGGTGGGTTGTTTGCATGCGCCGTAGTGAACGTACCGTTCAGCATTCTGGAACAGCCCATCGTCAGCATCAATCGGAGGGCAACAGCAACTTTTGCCCCGCATTCGCCGCGTCGGCGCCCAGCGCCTGACCGGAAAGGACGTGGCATAGCGTGGACGACACACTGAAGGCCCAGGCCCTGGTTCTGACGCTCACCCATGCCGAACTGGTAGCGCTCGAGAGTATTGCGGCGGGGGAGTCCCTGCGCGACCTGGCGCTGCGCCTGGAAACGGACATCCTGAGCGCGCAGAACATCAGGAAATCCATGAAAAGGAAGCTGGGCGCAGAGCTTGACGCAGATGCCGTTCGCGTCGCGATATATGCGGGGATAGGTGACTGACGGCGCCGCCTCTGGGAGAACGGGCCAATGCGCCGCCCCGACAAGGCCGAGCTAGGGTTCTTCCTGCTGATGGTGCTGGCGCTGCTAGGCCTCTGACTGGCCGCTCTCAGCCAACATTCTGGCAATGTCGGCTTCGCCCTCTTGGGCCATTTGCAGCAGAACCCGAGCTGTCCGCTTGTCGGTAGTGCTCTTGGCGAGCCTACGGCATTGCTCCACGCGCGACGCCATCTTCGCAATCGTCTCTTTGTCTACCATCCGAAGCCCTGCCTCTGGTTAGTTCGAGTCGGCGCGGCTCGAGTGTTGCTTATGCGCTCAATTCAGGGGGTCGAAGAGGCCGCATTTGTATAACCCATTTACGCCGCAGTGGGCGCCGTTCGCGAACTTTGCGATCAGGATGGGGCTGGCGCTGTTGGGAGGGTAGGAGCGCCGGGCATGAGACGGTCTGGACTGTGCGCCCGGCGCTCCTGAAGCTGATCTAGACGCAAATCCTTAATGTCAGGTGCGGCGCTGCCAAAGGGTTCGCGAGCCCGCCCGCCGCACCCGACGCGGCACAAACGCGTGCGCTACGCGAAACTTGATAACTTGGCTCGATAGCGGCTATCCAGGCCCGGGGCCGCCAGCAAAGCACGACCCTCCACCCCCCCGCGAGCTGGCGGCTCTCAGGACGGGCAATTCTCCTGTTGCGTCTATCCCCAACCGTGGGCAGGCGATCGCTTGAAACTTCAGCAATCTTGGTTAACAGCGCCGCCCTCGGGTCGCGGGACCCCCGCGATTTCCTTGGACTGAACTTCACGGGGTCGCATCATTGGTGCGGCCCCCTTTTTCTAGCTTCTCGGATAAGCGGCGGCGGGCACGGTAAACCCGCTGTCGCTCCCGCAGCGCGCCACGCCCTTAGCGTCACCCATCCTTCCTTAACTCCTGAAGAGTTCGCGAGCCCGGCCGCCCGCGACAAGATACCGGGCTCGCGAGGGCGCGGGGGTTGCGCCCTAGTCAATCTTCTCGCGGGAAGAACACCTTCCCGTCCACCAGATAGGCACCGGCCGCGATCATCATTGAGGTGCCCCGCGTGATGGCATTCGCCTCTTCCACGGGCGAAAGCGGCGGGCCTTCGTCCTTCGCCAGGGCAATCGCTACCCAGCCCGCGCACGCCTGCCAGAGCGCTCGATCAGGACCGTTCATCACGCCGCGCCTTTTGCGCACAGCTGCCAAAACGCGGGCGTTTCGCCAGGGATCGTGCTTTCCGGGACGGTCATCAGCGCTGTCCACAGCGAACCCTTGTAGGTGACCTGGTCACCCCGCTTGTAGGTCGCGGCGCGCTGATAGATGCCCCGGAACCGGGCGCCCGATTTCTCGATCTCTTCCATGCGCTGGTCAACGTCGGCAAATTTCTCGAGCAGCTGGTCGACCAGCAGGTAAATCTCCTGCCGGGTCGCCGCGCCTTTCAGCACGTCCTCGCCGAGCTCGCGGCGCATGTTTTCGGAGTAGGTCATCAGGTCGCACTCGGGAACAAGCCGGTGATGCTGACAGCCGCGGCGGGCCCCGCCGCTTCCCACGCCACGCGCCCGATTGCGCGGATCGAGCGTAGGTTGTTCTCCCACAATGAGACCAGGGCGGCCCCGGTCGGCTGGTCCTGCGTGAAGCCGCTGGTGACCATTTCGACGGTGCCGGCCTCGCTCGTCGCGAGCATGACTTCCTCGTCCCACGCGGCCAGGATGGTTGCCGGGTCGACCAGCGTTAGCTGCCCGTCCGGGGCGGCCGACGACGTGAGGGTGGGGACGCCGGCAATCTCGCCGCCGCGAGCTCCAACGTCCCCGTTGAAATCCCGCGCGAGCCCGGCGCCAATTTGAGGCGTTGTCACGAAAACAGCCGTTGCAAGGTCGCCGGTGAAGGCCGCGAACACCTCGGCCAGGTCATCGTCAATGTCGCTGGTCGCCGCTACCTCGGTCGCGCCGTTGGTCAAGGCGGCCGGCGCGATGGCGCTTCCGTCATTCGCCGGGTCGAACATGGCAAGGTCGAGCGCGTCGGCAAAGGCGCGCGTAAGGTCATCAAACACAAGCTGTTCGATCATCGGCGAAGCTTCCAGCGCCTCCTTCGTCCACACGGACATTGCCGCGAGCTTCGCCGGCACCAGGCCGACATTGGAAATCGCCGGCTTCAGGACCGGGATCGGCTTGGCCTCGGCAACCCAGGTCGCCGTCGAGTTGGAAATCGTGGTCGAGCGGACGCGAAAGCCGGTCCGGCGAATCCCGCGCATCCGGAACAGCAAGGCGCGCTCGCGGACGGCCCGGAACAGTTCGCGGTCGAGCAAGCCCGTTGAGGTCGAGCTGTCGATGTCGGACACGGTGACGGCATCGGCCGCCTTTGTGATCTCGCGCGGGGCGCCAGCTTCGCCCCAGCGCTCGACCGCCCAGGCGCGGGCGTGGAGGTCGCCAGTGCCGCACACCGCGAACGTGATCGCGGCCTTCGTCGCGTCGAGGCGGGTTTCGCGCAGTGCAACTTGTCGGGTCATGGTCAGCTCCTTGCTGACACCCGATCATCCCCACGAAACGCGCCTGCGCGATGACTGAAACGCGCCTGGGCAGTCCGTAAATTCCAACTGAAACGCGCCTGTCGGCCTTCAAACGCGCCTGAGGCCGTCGATTGCGTCCGCGGTGGCCAACCAGCGCCCGCCTACGCGGCGCACTCCCGCATCGCCAGCGTCGAGCCCACGATCGCACAACCGCCGCACATAGGCTTCGCCGATGCCGAGCCGATAGGCGATGACGCTTGGCTCAAGCCATTCCTCGGGCTCGGGCTCGGCTGGCGCGTCGAGCAGCCGCCGCAGCTCGGCCAGGTCCGCTTCGATACGGGCTATAAGGGCGAGCGCGGCGGTCACTAAGGCTCGGCGCGTGCGCGCGTGAAAAGCTGTATTGGCGCTAAAGCGAGGGGAACGGGTCGGTGCAGCCTCAGAAGCTTAATGTGGTTTTGCGGAATAGTTGGGTCCGTGTCGGTGAAGGAACCGGCGGGGGGCCAGAATTGACCTCCCCCGGCGTGGCCAAGCACCGACCGCCGCCCGACTTTTGCGCATTTGCAGATTGATGTTCGGCGGGTCATTCTTCGGGCCAGCCGTCGAGGCCAATGCGGCGCTTGTAGCGTTTGCCGGCATCGGCGAGCGTCTTTCTATCCGAGCATCCCCTGCACAGCGCCTGATAATTCGATCGCTCGGTTTTGCCGCCGCGAGACAGTGGCACGATGTGGTCGGCGATCGTCGCCACGGTGACGCGGCCCTTGCGTTGACACTCTTCGCAAAGCGGCTGCTCTTTCAAGAGCTGCGCTCGAATGCGGCGGTGTTCAGCGTCGTAGCCTCGAGCCGACGGTGACTGTCGCTTGTGCTGCCAGGGTTTGCGGGCGGTCATAGGGAGGTCTCCCGATGTCACGCGCGCACGCGCGAGATGTTGCGAATTAGCGTCGGAAAGGGCGGCGGTCGGTAAAGGCGGCGAAGGGGTGCAACATTCACATTCCCCCGCCCGGTGAAGGACGCACCTGATCGCGCCTCCCGCTGGACAGCGAAGCGCGTCTGAGCGATTATGGTTAAGGGTCGATCGTTGCGGGGGCGCGAATGAGCGACGATGAGGTAACTGAATTCGTCATCGGTCGAGTTGCAGAGCTGGCGGTCGCGCTGCTCAATGAGCATGTCGGAGGCAATGCCGAGGCGGCCAAAGTCAGGATCGAGGCTAGGTTTATCCTGACGGCACTCGGTAACTGGGCCGCCACGAACGGACGCGCGGACCTGATGCCGTTGCTTCATGGTCTCGCGGCCAGGATCAACGACCCCGGTAATGCGCTGGAGCCCGAACCGCCGTTCTTCGAACCGGTTCGGGCCACCGCGAAGGTCAGGTTTCGCTGGTGAAACGCCGAACATTGCTCGGCTCCCGCCACATACGCAATTTACCCAAAGGCTGGCCGAAGGAATCCTCAAGCCACCGGAATTTAGACCGGGGTGTGCGTACGCTTTCTCTCTTGGTTGCCATAATCGCGGCGACGGCGCTCGGGTGGGCCGCTGGTGCGCTGTCTGACCAGCTTGCGCTGGTTGTCGCGCTACTGACGGCAGCGGTCGTGCTCTACGCCGATCCGCAGTGGACCTGGACGCTGCCGGAGCATTTGGACTGCTATTGAGCCGCCAGGGCTGCGGGCCGGCTCGGCAACCCGATCTTAACCATGGGCCAGTAGATTTTGAGTCGGTCGATCTCCGGATGAGACCAAATAACTGCTCCGGTCTACCGGCGCGCCTTTTCCAGTGATTTCTCCTAGCGAGGCGCGCCGGTTTTTTCTCCCGCAGGTCAGACATGCTCGCCTCCCTCGGCAGGCGCGTCCTCGCTGTTGTGATCGTCGGCCTTGCGAGTGCGGATCGAGAGCGTGCCTCGCAGTCGGCGGCGCCGCGGTTCGGCCGTCCAATCGTGAAGTAGTTCGTTGTCGGTCATGCCGCAGCGCTCCACTGAAGCTCGGCCGCCAAGGTTTCCCGATGTTGAGCGGGTAGGTTGCGGCCGTGGATGAACTTGGAGAGTGTTCCGGCTGGAATGCCGAGGCGAACGGCGAGCCGCGATTGCTCGCCCGGTTCGCTCGCTTGCAAGTGGTCGATCAAGAGAGCGCGAAGCGGCGCCGAAATCGGCCCCGATGTAGGAGTGGCTTGTTTCCGTCCCGGTGTTTCCGTCCCGGCTTCGCCCTCTCCCTGGTATACTATTAGTGTTGCAGATTTTGCGGAACGACGATCAACGGAAACGAGCGACGTTTCCAAGTCACCGCTCGCAGGTTTTGCATCCGGTGGGCTGTCGTTTCCATCAAGGTCCGCAATATTTGCAACCGCTCGGTCGCAGATTTTGCACCCGTGAATTTCCACACAGCGCCAGGTTTCAAAGTCTCGAGTTGGTGCCGAAGGCTTGCCTCCCGGCCATGCGGCCCAAGTGTACCGCCACAGCGTCGAGTGCAGCACCTTGCGAGAGAAGGCGCCTTTGGATGTTGCTCGAATGAAGCCTTTGTCCTGCAACTCGCGGAAGCAGCTCCAGCATGTTCTTTCACACGTGCCGGTGATGACCGCGGCCTCTCTGCAGCTGAACCCGATGCTGCCATTGCGCTCGCCGTTGTCACGGGCGATCAGCGCCAGCAACAGCTTCACGGAGTTGCCGCTCAGGTGCCTCCAAGCCTCGCATCCGGTGATGCTGGCGTACAGCCGGACATGCTTCGGTTCCTTGCGACGTTGATGCTTCGTTTGCCCCACGTCAGCGCCTCAATATCCGTCCGCATCTTGCTCGCGGTCGTGGCCGTCCTCTGCGTCGGCGCTGTCCCCCGGCAGGCCGTCGGTATCGCACCACCGGCCTCCTGCGCCGCCCTGGTCGTCGGCGGCAGCGCAGGTGTCGGCGTCGTCGTCCTCGTCGTCCTCCAGACCCGCGAGCAATTCAGGTCCGCCGCGCCGGCGAAGGTTGCCTGGCTTGGTCGCCCATTCGACATAAGCAACGTCGTTGCTGTCGCCCTCGGCGCTCACGGGTTCGTCGTCGCCGCCCTCTTCCAGGTCCGCGTCGCCGTCGATGTCATCGAGCTTGTCGTTCAGGATCGCGAAGGCGCAAGCCGATGCTGTTTGCAAGGCGGCCAGGGTCTCGACGATCTTTTCAAGGTCGCCGCGTTCGATCAGCACGGCGGAATTTGAGAATTGCAGGGGCTCAGCCATGCTGGGCCTCCTGTCGGTAGGGCCACAGCAGGACCTCAAGACGGAGCTTCGCCGCTTGGGATGCTTTGAGAATGCGTCGGTTTGTGCTAGAGCCGCAGGCGTTCCGACCAAACGATACCGCAGCCCCTGCACCCTGCCCGGTGCGGGGGTTTTGCTTAGGCATTAGCCGACTCCCGCGTCGCGGCGCGAGACCTGATCCAAGCGTCGACTTCACTTTCGAGATGGCCGACCGCACGGCCCTTGCCGTTCGGATTGAGAGAGAAGCGCTTCGGGAAGAGGCCTTGCGCCTCAAGCTCGCGAAGCTGACGATCGCAAAAGCCCGTTCGGGCTTCGGTGTCGGCAGGTCTGAGAATTCGCATCGGTTGCTCCAGTTACTTCCGGAGCACACCTATTAGCGCCAGCTCGCAGGGATGCAGCAAGTAGCTAGTCCGGGGACATCGCGATGTCGGCGGAGTAAATATCTGCCCAGATCGCTAACAGCTCATCCTGTGACACGGATGCGGGGTAAGTCAGCCTTCGGCGGACCTCGCGGTGTGCATTGGTGACGGCGGTTTTTCCGACGTTGAACCGGGTGCAGGCTTCCAACAGAATGCCCGCATAGGCACCCCTGGGTGCCCCCCGAACCTCGCGCTCAACCCAGACGCCGATCGTCATCTGCCGGAGGGACTCTTCGCTGCGTTTGCCCCAGCCGCCGGGTCGCTTGGACCTGCCGATGGCTTCTAGCCGATATGGCATATAGTCTTCGCCGCCGCCGATCATGTCGGCTAACTCCCGCGCAAGGGCCGGCTCGATCTCGTAATAGCCCGCTCGGAAATAGGCCGCGAGTGGCATAAGGTCGCCCTCTACTAGACCAGCGGCAACCTTGCCCAACGCCTTCCGCTGATCTTCGGGCCAGTCTTCGAACTTAGCCATGGAGCGCGACCACGTTATCTGCCTCACCTTGGAGTATGCGCTCAATGAGCCCGGCGAGCGCGGCGAGTGCCTTGCCTTTCTCTTCGGTGTAGCCGTGGCGGTCGTAAGTGCCTTCCACGCCCTGAATGACGTGGCCTAGCGTCCGCTCGGCGATGTCGGGCCGCACACCCGCCCGCGCCATCAGCGAACGCGCCGTGCGCCGCAGGTCGTGCACTACCCAAGGCGAGATTCCGGCCCGCTTGTCGAGATCGGCCTTACAGGCTGAAAAGCTGTTGAACGCCTTGGCGCCGCGGCCGGCGAAGACGTAGGGATTGCCCTCGATCTCGGGTTGCGCGTCGATAATCTCGACCGCCATCTTCGGGAGCGGGAGTGTGCCAGCGTTCACTTTCTCGCGAGGCTCCGCGGCGATTGCCCACGTGCCGTCCTGAATGTCCGCCCACTTCATCCTTGCCAGCTTGGCGCGGCGCTGGCCGGTCAGCAGGGCGACTTTCACCAGCGCGCCGAACGTGCCTTTGCAGGCGGTCCAGACTGTCCGGATTTCCTCGTCAGTCAGGGTCCGTTTTCTGGAGCGGTCGGCATAGCTGCCTGAACGGCGCATTTCGGGAATGACGGGGGAGACGTAATCCTCGTCATACTGCCGATACCAGCCGAACAGCTTGGATAGGGTCGCCAGCACGCGGTCGGCTTGAACCGGACCGTTATTGTCGGCCAAGTCGTCCAGCAGCTCGGTCACCGTCCCGCGCCGGATTGAGAGAAACGGCTTCGCCTCCCAGCGCGGGTAGAGGTAAGCGGTGAATTGGCGTTTGATTTCGCCAGCCGAGCGCAAGGGCTCGCCGTCCTGTTTCTTGCCGCCACGATCAACCCAGCGAAGCAGGAACCGCTCGGCGACCTCCTTGAACGTCTCTGGCGCCTTCACAGGCTCGGCGGGCTCGATGGGCGCGCTGCCGGCCTTAACGCGCTCCACGGCGCTCACAGCCGCCGCACGGGCCGCTGCGACGCTCATCCCGCCCGGTTCGCCGATGCGTTTCCAAACCTGCTTGCCGGAAGGATCGCGGGCGACAATCGAAAAGGACTTCTTTCCCTTCGGCGTAACGATCAGCGCGAGCCCGGTTGTCGCCTCGTCGAATATCACCCGGCGCTTCGCCCCTGGTTTGGCCGTAGCAACCTCTTTCTAGAAGCCCTTCAAGAGCGATGCGGGCCTTGCCATGCGCGTCTCCTGTCTAACATCTGTCTAACTGGCGGGCTTCCAGCTACGTTAGCTAGGTTCCGCTCAATTCCAGATAATTGACGGGTTTCTGCGGGGTTGGCAACCCTCGCCTCCTGATACTTCCACTGCCTTCCGGCTATCGACTGTGATTTGTAATCAGGGGGTCGTGGGTTCGATTCCTGCAGCCGGCGCCGCGAATAGCTCCAACGCCCGTTCAGTCCGTCAGGGCGCGGTCGATTGACTTCGCCGCGCGATCGGACGCGCGCCTCTCGAACCGCCGGTCGGTGCGCTGGAAGCGCTCCACCCATACTTTGAGAGTGGCATCCTGCAACTCGGCAGTCCAGAGGCCCGAAATGGGATCGCGGGTAAACGAGGGCTCGGGAGTGACCGAAAGCCCGGTTCGCGTTTCATCTTCGCCCTCGCCATCCCAGCTGAGCGCGTTCTTTATCAGCACGACCGACGCATCGTAGAGACCGGAAGCCTGGTAGACATTGCGCCGAGCCATCTTTGGCGTGTGTCCGGTGGCGGTGCCGGAAAACCCGTGCATCGTGCCGACCAGGATCCGGCCGACCGGAACAGCTTCGGTCATGGTTGGACATCCTTGCGGCCACCATCGAACCCGGCCGAAGCGACCAGGCGCGCTCGGACCGTGAGCTTGGCGCGGCCACCGGTGAAGCCAGGTGCATCACCGATCGCCAAGGGGATGCCGGTTTCGATCGTAAAAGGCGGCTCGCCCGGTTCCGGGCAATGAACGGGAATGCTGATCGCCGCCGGATTGTTCTCGTCCGCGAGCCAAGTCACGCCGTCGGCTTCGACGCTGAGCACAACTTCGGTCGGAGCGTCTCCGGAGCGAACCGGAAGCTGTACCTTGCGCGTGCCCGCCAGCGGACGGGTCGTGCCCGGCTTGAGCTGGTGCTCGTCGACGGCGATCGACCCGGAGGCAACTAGCCCGGAGCTGTGCACTTGCGCCTGCACGGCATATTTCCACCGGTCCGAGACGTGCCCCGCAAGGCTTTCGCCTGCAACCCAGGGAGGACATCCCTCTGAATTTTTGTATCCATTTTCTAGGTGCGCATTGCTAATGAATGCCCATTTGGAAACGAGGAGGCTTAAGTCATTAATTCAAAACGATTTTACTCCAACCACCACTACTATAGCTGAAGCATTCGTGGAGATTGGCCAACTCTCGTTAGGTCGACGGCGGAACAGCCGCGAAGGCATTTCAGCTCGGGTGACATGCTGTTTCGCGGAGAATTCACATTACTATTGCGCCATATGTAAGAATCATTTTACACGATTCCTCTATCTGTCAAGCACCAACAGCGGCGGCCGCGATGGATCTCTCAGCGTCCCACCGCGACGTACCTGAAACCGTGCCGCTCCACCTCGTCGCGGTCGTAGATGTTGCGCAAGTCGACCAGCAGCTTGTCGGCGAGCAAGTCCGCCATGCGGGCAAAGTCGAGGGCGCGGAACGCGTCCCATTCGGTCACGATCACCGCCGCATGGGCACCCTCGAGCGCTTCGTAGGCGTCCTTGCAATAGGTCACCCCTTCGAGAAGCTTGGCGGCGAGCTCCATCCCTTCGGGATCGTAGGCCCGCACTTTCATGCCCGCGTCTTGCAGCGCCTGGACTATGGCCAGCGACGGCGACTCACGCATGTCGTCGGTGTTGGCCTTGAAAGTCAGGCCGAGCACGCCGACCGTCTTGCCATGGGTATCGCCACCGAGCGCTTGCACCACCTTGCGGCCCATCGCGCGCTTACGGTTGTCGTTGGCCAGCACGACCGCCTCGACGATCCTGAGCGGCGCTTGGTAATCGTGGCCGGTCTTGAGCAGGGCCAGGGTATCCTTGGGGAAGCACGAGCCGCCGTATCCCGGGCCGGCCATGAGGAACCGCGGGCCGATGCGATTGTCCATGCCGATGCCCCTGGCGACATCCTGCACATCGGCGCCGACCTTCTCGCACAAGTCGGCGATCTCGTTGATGAAAGTGATCTTGGTCGCGAGGAAGGCGTTGGCCGCGTACTTGGTCATCTCCGCAGCACGCCGCGCCATCACCAATAGCGGGCTCTCGTTGCGGATAAGCGGGCGATAGACCTCCTGCAGCACCGCCCGGGCGTGCTCGTCATTCACGCCGATGACGATCCGGTCGGGGCGCTTGAAGTCCTCGATTGCCGCGCCTTCGCGGAGGAACTCGGGGTTCGAGGCGACCGAGAACTCAAGATCGGGCCGCGCCTCGCGAATGATCCGCTCGACCTCGTCGCCGGTGCCGACCGGCACCGTCGACTTGGTGACCACGACCGTACCGGGGCGCAAGTGGCTGGCCATCTCCTTGGCGGCAGCGTGGACGTAGGACAGATCGGCATGGCCATCGCCGCGGCGTGAGGGCGTGCCGACGGCAATGAACACAGCGTCCGCGCCCGGCACCGCTTCGGCAATGTCGAGGGTAAAGCGCAGCCTGCCGGCGGCAACGTTGTTCGCCACCAGCTCGTCGAGCCCCGGCTCGAAGATGGGGATCTTGCCCGAAAGCAGCGCCTCGACCTTTGCCGGGTCCTTGTCGACGCAAGTCACCTCGTGGCCAAAATCGGCGAAGCACGCGCCGGACACCAGTCCGACGTAGCCCGTGCCGGTCATGACGATGTGCATTGCGGTCCCCTAAAGCTTGCGAACGCGCGGCGCCTAGCCGCGCCCGCGGTATGGTGCAACGCCTTGCTCGGGCAGCCACAAGTCTTCCGGCGGCGCGCCGGTCTGCCAGAAGACGTCGATCGGAATGCCGCCGCGCGGGTACCAGTAGCCGCCGATACGGAGCCAGCGAGGCTGCATCTCCTTAGCCAGGCGCTGGCCGATGCCGACGGTCACATCCTCATGAAAGCCGCAGTGGTTGCGGAACGAGGACAGGAACAGCTTGAGGCTCTTGCTCTCGACGATCGTCTCGCCGGGCGCATAATCGATCACCAGGTGGGCGAAGTCGGGCTGACCGGTAACCGGGCACAGCGAGGTGAATTCGGGCGCGGCGAAGCGCACGGCGTAGAGCGCCCCTTTTCGGGGGTTCGGCACATAGTCGAGAACCGCCTCCTGCGGCGAGGCCGGCAGCGTGCTCGGTTGCCCAAGATGGAGCGGACTTTGCGGGTCTGTCATGGTGAGGTGATGGCGTGAGCGGCTGCCCGGCACAAGAGGCGTCGTTGACGCGCTCGTTTCAGGGGCTATTCACCCCGCGCCCGCCAAGCGCGGGAACCCGGATCTGATGAAACGACGTCCCTTCCTCCTCGCCGGCACTGCGGCATTGCTTGCGGCCCCCGCGACTGCGCAGGTGTCGGACTTTCGCTTGCAGCCCGGTCCGACGCCGACGCCCACCATAATTGGGCCGCCGCCCGAGACCCCTGCGCCGCGACCTTCGCCAACAGCAACGCCGACACCAACGATCGCCGCGCCCGCGCCGACACCCACGCCGCGGGTCACGTTGCCGCCGGTGGTGACGTCCACGCCGACACCGCGAGCCACGGCGCGGCCGACGGCAACGGCAACGGCGATGGCGACGCCCACGGCCATTCCGACGACGACTCCGTCGCTCACGCCTGGTTTGAACGCCACGCCGACGGCCGCGGCACCCCTGCCGAGCCTGCCAAGTTCGACGATTGCCGCTCCTGAGGAGCGCGCCGCCCCCTGGTGGCCGTGGATCGTCGCGGCGTTTTTCCTCGGCGGCGCGACTTTCGCCGGGCTCTGGTGGCTGCGCCGGAGGATCGGCCCGGTCGGCACGCTGGTGGTGCCGGAAATCGAGCGCCCGCGGGTTCCCCCGGCGCCCTCTCCGGCCCCGGAGCCGCGTCCCGAGCCCGTCGCCAACACGTCCGGGACCGCGCCAGCGCCATCCGCCGAGGCACACCCGCTGCACATCGCCATCGAGTTGCGCAAGCTGACCCTCACGCTGATGAACGCGACGCTCGGCTACCGCCTGACACTGACCAACGCCGGGCCCGAACCGCTGGAGGACATCGCGATCGCCGCGGACCTCATCGGGGCGCACGGCTCGCTGCCGCGTGAAGTCTTGATCGCCGGGCCTGCGACCGAGTTGCCGATCGGCCACCGCCTCGCCGGACTCGCGCCCGGAGAAAGCGCCGAGGTGGCGGGTGAAGTGCGCGTGCCGCTTGCCCAGCTGCGGCCGATTTCCCAAGGCCGAGCGCAACTGTTTGTGCCGCTTGCACGTTTCCGCATAGACGCAAAGGAACAGGAGCCGCGCTGCTTCACGCTGGTCGCGGGCCAGCCTTCGCCGAGCGGCAACGGTGCAATCCAACCTGTGCGGCTGGACCACGGCCCGAGAGTCTACGACGGGCTTGCCGGGCGCGCCTTTTAGGCCGTAATCCGCGAGGCAATGAAAAGTCTCGTCTCAACTGACTGGTTGGCGCAGCATCTCGGCGAGCCGGGCCTGGTCGTGCTCGACGCCTCGGCCCACTTACCCGACGCCCAGCGCGACCCGCGTGCCGAGTTCGAGTTGGCGCACATTCCGGGCGCACGGTTTCTCGACCTGCCGACCCTCATCGACCCTGCCAGCCCTGTGCCCAGCGCGATCCCGACGGAAGAGCAGTTCGCCGAGCGGATGCGGGCGGTCGGGATCAACAATGGCGACCGGCTGGTGATTTACGACGACAGCGCGGTGAAGACCTCGGCCCGCGCCTGGTTCATCGCCCGGATGCGCGGCGTCACGGATGTCGCGATCCTTGACGGCGGCCTGGGCAAGTGGCGCGCCGACGGACGGCCGCTCGAAGGCGGAGCAGCGGGGTTGCAACGCGGGCACTTCACCGCCGCCAACGGACCCGGCACCGTCCGATTCAAGTCCGACATTCTCGCCGACCTCGGCGCGCGCCGCGAGCAACTCCTCGACGCGCGCGGCCGCCCCCGCTTCACCGGCGAGGAGCCCGACTTCCGCCCGAACATTGCGAGCGGCCACATCCCCGGCTCGCGCAACTTGCCGTACAACCTGCTCTTCGCGCACGACGGCACTTTCTGTTCGACGAAGGACCTGCGCCGCGCGTTCGACGAGGCGGGGATCGATCTCGACAAGCCCATCGTGACCACCTGCGGAGGAGGCGTGACTGCGGCAGTGCTGCTGTTCGCACTGCACTTACTGGGCAAGGACGACGTCGCGCTGTACGACGGCAGTTGGAGCGAATGGGGCGCCGATCCGGTGACGCCGAAGGAACTGGGAGCGGCCGCTTGAGCGGCAAGGACAAACCGCTTCGCCCAGCCACCCGCGTCGTCGAGGGCGGACGGCGCAAGGAATGGACCGGGGCGGTGGTCAATCCGCCCGTGTGGCGGGCGAGCACGCACCTTTACGCCGACAGCGCCGATCTCGCCACAGGGCGACCGAACGAGGATGGCCACTTCTATTACGGCCGCCGCGGCGCGCCGACGCAGTGGTCGCTGGCCGAGGCGCTGACCGAACTCGAGCCGGGCGCGGCGGGCACCGTATTGTATCCGAGCGGCGTCGCGGCGATCGCCGGCTCGCTGCTGGCGGTGCTCAAGCAGGGCGACGTCCTGCTGATGACCGACAACGCCTACGAGCCGAGCCGGGTCATGGCGCGCACGCTGCTCGCCCCGCTGGGAATCGAGACGCGCTTCTTCGATCCGCTCGACGTCGCCGGCTTTGCCGGGCGGTTCGACGAGCGCACCGCGGCGGTGCTGCTCGAAAGCCCGGGCAGCCTGACGATGGAAGTCTGCGACGTCCCCGCCCTCGCCGCGATCGCTCGCGAAAAGGGTGCGGTCACCTTGCTCGACAACACCTGGGCGAGCCCGCTCGGTTTCCCCGCGCTCGAACGTGGCTGCGACATTTCGATCATGAGCCTGACCAAGCACGTCGGCGGCCATTCGGACCTGATGATGGGCTCCGCAGCGGCCGGCGATCCGCTTTACGGCAAGCTGCGCGCCAAGGCTCAGGCGATGGGCCATGTCGTTTCGCCGGACGACGCGGCACTGGCTTTACGGGGGCTGCGGACGCTCGCCGTGCGCCTTAACCAAGAAACCTCGAGTTGCCTTGAGGTTGTCAAATTTCTCTCGCAACACTCTGAAATTGCGTACATTCTTTGCCCCTTGTTGCCCGGCTCACCGAGCTACGACCTGTGGTCGCGCGATTTCATCGGCGGCTGCGGCCTGTTCAGTTTCGTGCTCAAGGGAGGCGACGAAGCGGCGCGCGCGCGGTTCATCGACGCGCTCGAAATGTTCGGTATCGGTTACAGCTGGGGCGGCTACGAGAGCCTGGTGATTCCGTTCGATCCCGCCCGCGCCCGCACAGCCACGAGCTGGCCGCCATCCGGCTGGGATCCCGCCGACCGCCTTGGCATCCGCCTGTCGATCGGCCTCGAAGACCCGGCCGACCTCATCGCCGATCTCGAGGGGGGATTTGCCGCCATGAGGTCCGCGCGATGATGGGGCACGGCAGGGATGGCGTGATGAGAGTTCTCGACGCCTGGGGCTTCACCGTGTCGGGTTACCGCATCTCGCTATGGACCGGGCTGATGGCGATCGTGGTCGTCATCGGCGTCTACATCGTCGCCAAGGTGATCACTCGTCTGGTCCGGCTGGCGGTCGGAAAATCGAAGCATCTCGACGCGACCCAGAAGCTTCTCACCGAGAAGCTGGTATCGCTCGCGGTCTGGGCGATCGCGATCCTGATCGGCATCGATATCCTCGGTGTCAACTTGACCGCGTTGACGGTGTTCTCGGGCGCCTTCGGCCTCGCCATCGGCTTCGGCCTGCAGAAGACCTTCGGCAACCTGATCGCCGGAATCATCCTGCTGATGGACCGCTCGATCAAGCCGGGCGACGTGATCGCCGTATCCGACCAGGCCGGCAACTCGACGTTTGGCCAGATCCGCAAGATCGGCATCCGCGCGGTCTCGGTCGTGACCCGCGACGAGCGCGAATACCTGATCCCGAACGAGCAGTTGATGATCAATCAGGTGGAGAACTGGTCGTATTCGAGCCGGACCGTGCGCATCCAGGTTCCGATAGGCGTCGCCTACGAGTCCGATCTGGAACTCGCCGAAAAGCTGATGCTGGAAGCCGCGAAGGCCAGCCCGCGCGTGCTCAATTCGCCACCTCCTTCTGTCTGGCTGGATGCCATCGGGGAAAGCTCGGTCAACTACGTGATCCAATGCTGGATCAGCGACCCGGAAGAAGGCATCGGCAACGTGCGGTCCGACGTCCTCCGGCGCCTGTGGAAGCTGTTCCAGGAGAATCGGATCGAGATTCCCTTCGCCCAGCGTGACCTGCGTCTCCGCGATAGCGCACAATTCCAGCTGCTCGTGAAGGCGATCGCGCAGCGAGTGGCCAAAGAAGAGCGACCCTAAAGCTCTCCTAGCCAGCGCGAAAACCATTCTCGCTGGCGATGCTGCGGCGCAGCGCTCATTTGCAGCGCCATGGACAAGATCGGCACCGTTTACCTTGTCGGCGCGGGCCCGGGCGATCCGGACCTGCTGACCCTGCGCGCCGCGCGGCTGCTCGCGCGCGCCGAGCTGGTCGTGCACGACGGGCTGGTTGATCCCGCGGTGCTGGCGCTGGCCGGACCCAAGGCGCGTTTCGTTTCCGTCGCCAAGAGCCGCGCGCGGCACACACTGCCGCAGGTCGCGATCAACGCGCTGCTGGTGCGCGAGGCGCTCGGCGGTCGCGATGTCGTGCGGCTGAAAGGCGGCGACCCGTTCGTCTTCGGCCGCGGCGGCGAGGAGGCCGAGGCCTGCCGGGCGGCAGGCGTTCCGGTCGAAGTCGTCCCGGGCGTGACGTCGGCGCTCGGCGCGGCGGCGGCCGCACAGATCGCGCTGACCCACCGCGAGGCCGCCAGCGTCGTCAGCTTCGTCGCGGGCCAGTGCAAGGGCCTCGCCGAGCAGAACTGGGCCGGCCTGGCCGGTCAGGGTCGTACGCTGGTGATCTACATGGGTGTCAAGACCGCGCCGCAGATCGCCGAGAAGCTGATGGCCGACGGCCTCGCTCCGGATATGCCCATCGCCGTGATCGAGAACGCCTGCCGGCCAGAAATGCGCGTCCTGCGCGCGCCCCTCGCCGGTCTTCCCGATCTCGTCGAGGGCGAGCGGGTGAAGAGCCCCGCCCTGATCATCATCGGCGAAGTGACCGCGCGCGACGACGCGGCGGTCGGCCAACTCGTTTCGGAGTTCGCGCAGTGAAAATCATCACCGGCAACGACCTCAAGACCGGCGCGGTCATCTGGTGGACGGGACAGGACTGGTCGATCCACGTGGAGGACGCCGCCGATGTCGGCGACCACGGCGAGCAGATCCTCGCGGTCGAAGACGCAGCCCTCCGGGTCAACGGCGGCTACGTGATCGACGCCGAGCGGACCGCCGAGGGCGTGCGCCCGGCGCACATCAAGGACCGCATCCGCGCGCTCGGGCCGACCGTGCGCCCCGACCTGACTCTCAAGCCCGCCGATCCCAACGCCGGCAACTGGGTGATCTGATGTACCGCTATGACAAATACGACCAGGCGATGGTCGACGCCCGGGTCGAGGATTTCCGCGACCAGACCCGCCGCCGCATCGCCGGGCAGATGACCGACGACCAGTTCAAGCCGCTGCGGCTCAAGAACGGCCTCTACCTGCAGCTCCACGCCTACATGCTGCGCGTGGCTATTCCGTACGGCACGCTCAACAGCACGCAGATGCGCAAGCTGGCGCACATCGCCCGCACTTACGATCGCGGCTACGGCCACTTCACCACCCGACAGAACATCCAGTACAACTGGATCAAGCTCGAGCAGGCGCCCGACATCCTCGCCGAGCTGGCGACGGTCGAGATGCACGCGATCCAGACCAGCGGCGAGAGCATCCGCAACGTCTCCGCCGACCACTATGCCGGCGCCACCGCCGACGAGGTGATCGACCCCCGGCCGTGGGCCGAGATGCTGCGGCAGATGACCACGTTCATGCCCGAATTCAGCTACCTGCCGCGCAAGTTCAAGATTGCGGTGATCGCCGCGGAGGAAGACCGCGCGGCGATGCGCTGGCACGACTTCGGGCTGCGCATCGTCAAGAACGACGCGGGCGAGATCGGCTTCGAGGTCTACCCCGGCGGCGGGATGGGCCGCACGCCGTTCATCGCCTACAAGGCGCGCGACTTTCTGCCGCAGCACCAGATTTTCAGCTACCTGCAGGCCGTACTGCGGGTGTGGAACCGCCACGCCCGGCGCGACAACATCCACAAGCAGCGGATGAAAATCCTGGTTCACGAGCTCGGCGAGGAGGAATTCACCCGCCAGGTCGAGGAAGCCTTCCAGCACATCCTCAAGCTTGGCAGCGACTTCCCGCAGGCCGAATACGACCGCATCGCCGCGTACTTCGCCCCGCCGCCGTTCGAAACGAGGCTCTCGGACGAAATTGACCGCTCCGACCCCGATTTCGCCGTCTGGGTCGACCAGAACGTCGCCGCGCACAAGGCGCCCGGCTACGCGATCGCCAACATCAGCTTGAAACCCATCAAGGGCATCGGCGGCGACATCACCGCCGAGCAGATGGAAGTCGTGGCCGATCTCGCCGAGCGCTACAGCTTCGACGAGCTGCGCGCCGCGCACACCCAGAACCTCGTCCTGCCGCATGTCCGCAAGCAGGACCTCTATGCGGTGTGGCAGGCTCTGGTCGAAGCCGGGCTGGCCGACGCCAACCTCGACCTCGTTACCGACATCATCGCCTGCCCCGGGCTCGATTACTGCAGCCTCGCCAACGCCCGCTCGATCCCGGTTGCGCAGAAGATCGCCGAGCGCTTCGCCGACGAGGCGCGGCAGAAAGACATCGGCGAGCTGAAGATCAAGATCTCTGGCTGCATCAACGCCTGCGGCCACCACCATGCGGGACACATCGGCATTCTCGGCGTGGACCGCAAAGGCACCGAGAACTACCAACTCCTGCTCGGCGGCTCGGGCGACGAGAACACGACTCAAGCCAAGATCACCGGCCCCGGTTTCGACGAGGACGGCATCGTCGACGCGGTCGAGCGCGCGGTCGAGCATTACCGCGGCATCCGCGAGCCGGGGGAGCGCTTCCTCGACACTTACCGCCGTGTCGGCATGGATGGCTTCAAGGAGGCGATCTATGGCTGAGTCAGGCAATCCGATCCCGCAGGCGGCGAGCGAGGCCAATTACCTGCGCTTCCGCGAGGACTCCCCGGCCGACGAGCCGGCGGTGAGCCTGGATTCGTTCTTCGAGCAGCCCAATGCCGTGTCGGTGCGCATCGAGGCCGGCGACGACCCCCAGCGGCTGATCCCGCACCTCTCCCGCGTGAAGCTGGTCGAGGTCGACTTTCCCAAGTTCCGCGACGGCCGCGGCTTCTCGACCGCGCGTATCCTGCGCGAGGCGGGCTACACCGGCGAGATCAAGGCCACCGGCGATGTGCTGGTCGACCTCGTCTACTTCATGCGCCGCTGCGGCTTCGACAGCTTCGCACCCGACGTGGCGATCGATCCGGCGGTGCTGGAAGCGTGCCTGAACCGCTATCCTCACGTCTACCAGCACGCCGCCGACGACGCGGTGCCGATCTGGCAGCTGCGCCACCCGGAGCTCGCCAATGGCTAGCCGCGCCATCGATGTGATCGACACCGCGCCGCGCTTCACGCAGGCCGACGCCGACGCGCTCAACTCCCGCTTCGCCGGCGTGGACGCGGCGACGATGCTGCGCACGCTGTTGGCCGAAGGCACGCTCGGTCGGGTCGCGGTGGTCAGCTCGTTCGGTACCGAAAGCGCCGTGCTTCTGCACCTCGTCGCCCAGGCCGATCCGGCGACGCCGGTGATCTTCGTCGACACACTCAAGATGTTCGACGAGACGCTGGCCTATCGCGAGACGCTGATCGAGCGCTTGGGCCTGACCAACAACTCGGTCGTCACGCCCGATCCGACGGTGATCGCTGCCAAGGACGAAACCGGCTTGCGCTGGTCCTACGATCCCGACGGCTGCTGCGCGATCCGCAAGGTCGAGCCGCTGGCTCGCGCCAAGACCGGTCTCGACAGCTGGATCTCGGGCCGCAAGGCGTTTCAGTCGGTTACCCGGCAGAACCTGCCGCGCTTCGAGATCGAGGACGGCCGGCTGAAGATCAACCCGCTCGGTGACTGGAACAAGGACGACCTCGAAGCCTATTTCGCGGAATACGACCTGCCGCGTCACCCGCTCGAGGAGCAGGGCTTCCTCTCGGTCGGCTGCCAGCCGTGCACCAGCCCGGTGCTGCCCGGCGAAGACCCGCGCGCGGGCCGTTGGCGCGGGTGGGACAAGACCGAGTGCGGCATCCACCTGCCGGGCGTGCCCGACAGCGACGAAGGCGAGCTGCCTCCGGGGTACGAACCGGCGTTCTGAGGCGGAACCAAGCCCCGTCGCAGACGCTCTCGCTTGGTAGGCAGGGCCGCTCAATGAAACCGATGACCGAAAAGCACCTGGCGATCCTGCGCCGGCATATGGTCGAGATCGTCGAGATGCATTTCGACCTCGCGAGCGACGAGATCGGTACCGCGATGCTTGATCCCGCGCTGCGGCGGGCGCTCCTGGAGGTGCCGCGGCACCTTTTCGTGCCTTCTTCGCTCGCCGCACACGCTTACCAGGACGGGCCGCTGCCGATCGGCTTCGACAAGACGATCTCGCAGCCGTTCATTGCGACGCTGATGCTGCAGCTCGCGGGGATCGAGCCGGACACGCGCGTGCTCGAGGTCGGCACCGGGCTCGGTTACCAGGCGGCGCTGATGGCCGAAATGGGCGCCGAGGTATTCACCGTGGAGGTGGTCGAGGAGTTCGCCGAAGCCGCACAGGCGCGCTTCAGGGCGCTCGGCTACGAGGTGAAGGTCAAGGTCGGCGACGGCTCGCGCGGCTGGCCCGAGCACGAGCCGTACGACCGGATCATCGTCACCGCCGCCGCGCCGGAGCCGCCGGAGGAGCTGCTCGACGAACTGGCCAGGAACGGACGGATGGTGATCCCGCTCGGCGGCCAGGAAGTGCAGGTCCTCAGCGTGGTCGACAAGAATGCCAATGGCGGAACGAGCGCGCGCCCGGTCATGCCGGTGCGGTTCACCCAGCTCGAACTCGTTGCCTGAAGGTGGGGCGGCCGGGGCTCCGTCCGCCCCTGAGATGTCTTACTGGCCGCCGGGCGCCCCGCCGCCTTGCTGGAAGCGCTGCATCATCTGCGCGCGGAATGCATCGCGCTCGGCCTTGGTCAACTTGCCGTCATGGTCGGCGTCCTGCATTCCGAAGCGGCGCACCTGCCCTGCGACGTAATCGTCCTTGCTCATCGGGCCGGGCTCGCCGCCGCCGAAGCGTCGGCCACCATTCGGCTGTTCGTCGGTCGACAGCGAACCGTCGTGGTTGGCGTCGAGCTGCGCAAAACGGTCGGCAGCGTTCTTCTCGACGTCCGCCTGCGTGACGGTGGCATCGCCATAGGGGTCCGGCGGCGGGCCGCCCTGCGCGAGCGCCGGCACCGAAATGGCCGCGGCAAAGGCCGCCGCCGTGATCGTCAAGGTTTTCATGTCGGTCGTTCTCTCCGTTCGCGGCGGATCGCCGCTCATCCATGCCCCGAACGCCAAGAATAACACGCCTTACGCACTGCGGAGCCGGGTTCCGTGTCGCAATTTGTCGTAATGCGAGGAGCTAGAGCCAGCCCTGCTGGCGATACCACGCGGCCGTGGCTTTCAGGCCCTCCAGCGTCGCTACCTCCGGCTGCCACAGCTTCTGCGGCGGCCGCTTGCCGGGCCGGCACACCCAATCGGGATGGGCCATGTAGCCGACTCGGTCGGGCGTCAGCCTGGCCCTGCGGCCCCGGACAGCCTTGTCGAGCCGTGCCAGCCGCTCGAGCATCGGCTTCGAGAGGTGCGGCACCCACGGGCGGCGGCCGACGGCCCAACCGATCGCGCGAGCCAGCTCACGGTGGCTCCAGCCTTCGGGCTTGCCGTCGTCGGGTTCGAACGTGTGCTGCGTCGCCCGTTCGCCTGAAGGCGCGAGGGCGAGCAGCAACCGGGCGAGGTCGGCAACGTGTATGATCGACATGCGCCCCGGCGGCGGCATCGGCACCACGCCCCAGCGCGCGGCGCGGAAGATTTCGAACATCTCGCGGTCGCGCGGGCCGTAGATCGCCGGCGGGCGGACGATCGTCCAGTCGAGCCCGCTGGCCTTGACCAACTTCTCGGCATGCGCCTTCGAGGCGCCGTACTTCGACAGTTTCGGCTCGCGGGCGGCGAGCGAGGAGACGAACACGAAGCGCGGAACGCCCGAGGCCACGGTGGCTTCAATCAGCGCCAGGGTGCCTTCGACATTGCCAAGGTGGAAGCCCATCGGATCGTGCGTGTTGACCACTCCGGCGACATGGATCACCGCTTCGGCATTCTTCACCAGCGTCGCCAGCGCCCTGCGGTCGTGGAGGTCGCCTGCGACCCACTCGATGCCATCAGTCTTTTCCTGCGGACGGCGGGTGAGCGCGCGGACCTCCAATCCATTCGCGCTCGCCTGTTCGAGCAGAGCGCGACCCACGAAACCGGTCGCGCCGGTCACCGCCAGAGTCACAGTAACACCAGCTGATCGCGATGGATTACCGCCGCGCGCGGGGCGTAGCCGAGCAGAGCTTCGAGCTCGTCGCTGCGGCGGCCGAGGATGCTAGCCACCTCGGCGGCAGTGTATTCGACCAAGCCTTGGGCAATAGGCTTGCCCTCCCCATCCCGCACAGCGACGGGGTCGCCGCGCGCGAAATCCCCTTCGACGGCCGTGATTCCGGTCGCAAGAAGGCTGCCGCCGCGGCCGAGGGCCGCCGCACAGCCAGCGTCGACGGTCACCGAACCGCGCATCCGCTGACGTCCGCCAAGCCACGCCTTGCGCGCGGCATCGCGGCGCTTGGGCAGGAACAGCGTGCCGATGCCCTCGCCTGCCAGCGCGCGTGCCAGCGGTGCCTCGTGGGTGCCGTTGACGATCGCGAGCGCGATCCCCGCCCGCTCGGCGATCTCGGCGGCCTGCAGCTTCGAGGTCATCCCGCCCGAGCCGAGGCCCGAGCCCGAAGCTTTGCTGGCCATCGCGTGGATGCCGGCCGTGACGCCTTCGACGCGCGGCAGCAATTGCGCGCCGGTGACGGTCGGGTCGCGGTCGTAGAGGCCATCGACGTCGGACAGCAGCACCACGGCGTCGGCGGCCGCCGCCTGGGCCACGCGCGCGGCAAGGCGGTCGTTATCGCCGAAGCGAATTTCCTCGGTGGCGACCGAATCGTTCTCGTTGATCACCGGCACCGCACCGGCCTTGAGCAGCCGGGCGAGCGTCGCCGCGGCGTTGAGGTAGCGGCGGCGGTCCTCGAGGTCTTCGATGGTGACGAGCAGCTGGGCGGCGGCGATGCCGTGGGCCGCGAGCCGCTCCGCCCACAGCGAGGCGAGCGCGATCTGCCCGACCGCGGCCGCGGCTTGCGCATCGGCGAGGCTGCCGCGCCCGCCTTTCGCCAGCCCCAGCCGCGCGGCGCCGAGCGCGATCGCGCCGGAACTCACCACGATCACCTCTTGCCCGCGGCCGCGCGCTTCGGCCAGCTCGCGAACGAGGCTGTCGAGCCAGGTCCCGCGCACCGCCCCGTCGCGGCCGACGAGCAGCGACGAGCCCACCTTGACGACAAGGCGCGGCGCCAGCTTGGGCGAGGTCAGATCGGCAAGGCGGTCAATCGGCATGGCGGCGGGGCTTAGCGGACTGCCCGCGCTTTAGGAATACGGCCTTGAGGCAGGGCGAGTCAGACAGGCGACCAGGGCTCTTCGGGTTCGCCCTCGTCGACCGCGTCATAGGCCTGCCCGGACGTGGCCGTCTCGGGAAGGTAGGCGAGCACCGCGTCGAGGAGCGCTTCGACCCCGGCGCCGGTAGCGCCCGAGATCGGAAATACCTTGTCAGCTCCCGCTGCCTTCAGTTCGGCGGTGAACCCCGCGACGAGCTCCGCATCGGCAAGGTCAATCTTGTTGAGTGCGATCAGCGTCGGTTTTGAAGTCAGCACGTCTCCATAGGCCTCGAGCTCGGCCTCGATCACGCGCATCCCTGCGGCGGGATCGCTACCGGTAATATCGATCAGGTGGATCAACACCCGGCAGCGTTCGATATGGCCGAGGAAACGGTCGCCGATGCCGGCCCCCTCGGCGGCGCCTTCGATCAGGCCGGGGATGTCGGCGAGGACGAACTCGCGGCCCTTGTGACGCACCACGCCGAGCTTGGGAATCAGCGTGGTGAAGGCGTATTCGCCGACTTTGGCCTGCGCATTCGAAACCTGGTTGATGAAGGTGCTCTTGCCGGCGTTCGGTAGTCCCACCAGCCCGGCATCGGCAAGCAGCTTGAGCCGCAGCCAGACGGCCAGTTCCTGTGCCGGCATGCCCGGCTGGTGCTGGCGCGGCGCGCGATTGGTGGAAGTCTTGTAACTGGCGTTGCCGCGCCCGCCCATGCCGCCTTCGAGCAGCACGACGCGCTGGCCGACCTCGGTGAGATCGGCGAGCACCGTCTCGCGGTCTTCGTCGAGCACTTGCGTGCCAACCGGGACCTTGATCACCAGCGGCGGCGCGCCGGCGCCGGTGCGGTTCTTGCCCATCCCGTGGCCACCGCGCTTGGCCTTGAAGTGCTGCGTATAGCGAAAGTCGATCAGCGTATTGAGGCCCGCCACCGCTTCGAACACGATGTCCCCGCCGCGTCCGCCGTCGCCGCCGTCGGGGCCGCCGTACTCGATGTACTTCTCGCGCCGGAAACCCACCGCTCCCGGGCCACCCGCGCCCGAGCGGACGTAAATCTTGGCTTGGTCTAAGAAGTGCATGGTGGGGCTCAGATAGGAGTGCGCGGAAGGAAGCGCCAGTCAATCGCCGCGCGTTGCGCGGGCTGGCCCTTCGCTATCGCTCGGGAATTTCGACCGAAAACAGTTCCCCGGATTGTTTTCCGAGGTCGAAACTGGTGGAGCCGAGGGGGATCGAACCCCTGACCTCGTCATTGCGAACGACGCGCTCTCCCAGCTGAGCTACGGCCCCGTTCCAGTTTGTCTCGCGAGGGGTCCCCCGCGAAGAGCGCGCTCCCTAGCGAAAAGGGCTCGCGCTTGGAAGCGCTAAATGGGCGCCGCCGGTCGCCCTTCAATCCGCTAGCGCTTGGCGCCCGTCTGGTCGTTGGGCACCGGCTGCACGACCGGCGTCGAGCCGACCGCTGCGGGCACGTTGATCACCGGTATTTTCGCCCCGGTATCCGGATCGACGACCTCGCCGGCCAGAGCGGCCGCAGGGGTGCCGTTGAGCGCGGTGCCGATGCTCGGCTGCCTGTTCTGATGAACGGCGACGTAGCCCGGCTGCGAGGCGCCGTATTGCGCGCCCCACTTGGCGTCCCAGGCCGCGGATTCGACCCGGTAGCGATCATAGGCGTTGAAGAAGTCGAGATAGACCGCCTCGAACCGCGGCAGGGCGGCGGCGGCAAAGACCGAAAGGTCTTTCGGCTGTTCCTGCAGGTACTCGTTCGACACGGCCAGTGCGACGTTGCACATATTGGGGATCGCCGCCGGCGTGGCGAAGTAGTTGTAGACCTGCGTCATGTGCACTTCGCGCGCCTTGCGTCCGGCGGCGACCGAGCCTTCGGAAGTACGGTATTTCTTGTCGAGCGCGGTATTCACGGCGCTGAGCTTCTTGGCGTTCTTCTTGAGGAAGGCGCCGTAGCCGGTGAGGATCGCCTCGTGCTCGGCGGCCAGGCAATTGAGCGCCGCGACGTTCCACACCGAGCGCAGGTTCCAAATTGTCTCGTTGTCGTCGAGCCCGGTGTTGATCGTCTGGCGCACGCCGTCCGGTCCGAGCGGCGGAATCGTCATGACGTAGGTCGAGCCAGCCGGTGGGATCGGGCGGTAGGGAACGGCCTCGACCACCGGCGGGGGCGGCGGTGGGGGCGGAGGTGGCGGCGGAGGAGGAGGCGTAGCGCAGGCGGCCAGCAGGGCGAACCCCGCGGCGGCCAGCGCGTTGCTTACCGGAATTCGGCGAATGGTCAGCATGAAGTCGAATGCCCTCTCCTGAGCGTCCGCGAACGATGCCCCTGGCCACCTTTCGCGGACGTGAAGGCGCCAACTTAGACGGGCCTTCCGGCAAAGAAAACGCCCGGGGTGCGGTTGTGCACCCCGGGCGCGGCAAGTCGACTCGGCGCTGCGCTCAGCTGCGGTTGTTGCCCATGAAGCGCAGCAGGAACAGGAACATGTTGATGAAGTCCAGGTACAGCTGCAACGCTCCGAGGATGACCGCCTTGCCGGCCAGCTCGGTGCCGCGCAAATGACTATACTGCGCCTTCAATCGCTGCGTGTCGTAGGCCGTCAGCCCGGCGAAGATCAGCACGCCGAGAGCGCTGATCGCCCACATCAGGCCGGTCGACTGCACGAACATGTTGATCAAGCTCGCTATGATCAGCCCGACCACGCCCATGATCAGGAACGTGCCCATCGCGGACAGATCCTTGTTGGTGGTGTAGCCGTACAGGCTCAGGCCGGCGAACGCGCCGGCGGTGGCGAAAAACGTCGCTGCGATCGAAGTGCCGGTGTAGACAAGGAAGATCGTCGACAGCGACAGGCCCATTACCACGGCAAATGCCCAATAGAGCATTTGCAGCGTGGCCTTGCGGAAACGGTTGGCGCCGAAGCTCATCGCGAAGACGAAGCCGAGCGGTGCGAGCATGATGACCCACGCGAGCGGTCCGCCGGTAACGAACACTTGCGCAGCAGGCGAGTTGACACCGCCGCTCGAGAACAGCAGCGCGACGATGCCGGTCAGCAGCACGCCCGAGGTCATGTAGTTGTAGATCGACAGCATGTGCTTGCGTAGCCCCGCGTCGAAGACTTCGCGGGTGCGCGGGACGGATGCGCCGGAAAAGCCTTCGGGGGTACCGAAGCCCGGCCGGGTCCGCTGCGGATCATTCCAATTCGCCATTACAAACTCCATTCCGGCGCCGAGCAACGACAAGCCGGTACCGGCAATATCGCGACCGCGCGCCTAAACTTCAAGGAAAACCCTCCGCCAGGGTCAGCGCTGTCCCCGGGCTTCCGCGGCCAGCTCCGCCCCCCTATCGCGCGCCGCGCGCAGGGTTTCGGTGACGAGAGCGACGAGCGCGCCGTCGGCATCGAGGACATTGAGGCCCTCGCGGGTCATTCCGCCGGGGCTGGCGACGCGGTCGGCCAATTTTCCGGGGCTTTCAGTGGAGGCGGCAGCCAGCGCCGCCGCGCCTTCGACCATGGCCAGCGCCATGCGCTCCGCCTGCTCGCGTGGGAGACCGAGATCGGCCGCGGCGGAAGCGAGCGCGTCGATGAAGCGATAGACGAATCCCGGGCCCGAGCCGGTGAGCGCGGTGACCAGGTCGAACTCAGCCTCGCCGACCCATTCCGGCGTCCCGAGCGGGCGCATCAGCGCGAGCAGGACCTCACGTCCGCCCTCGTCGAGTCCGCGCTCGGCCAAGGCGATCGGCGCCTTGCCGAGCGCCACCGCGAGGTTGGGCATTACGCGGACGTGTGCAGCGGCCGCAGGAAAGCGTTCGGCGAGCGTCGCCAGTTCCACGCCGGCGAGCAGCGAAAGGATCGTCGTGCGCGGACCGGCCAGCCGGGCGACCTCGGGCGCCACAGCCCCGAGCATCTGCGGTTTCACGCCAAGCAGGATGGCGTCGAAATCCCCCGTTGGGGGCACCGCGTGGTGTCGCACGATGCCGTCCGGCAGCGCGCGGTCGCTCGGTTCGACGACCGTGAAGCGCGCGGGATCGAGCCCGCCCGCCAGCCAGCCTTCGAGCATCGCCCCGGCCATGTTGCCGCAGCCGACGAGAAGGATCGTGTGGAACGCCATGCCGACTGTCTGCCGGACGGTAGAGGCGCTGTCTATGCCTCGCCCGCGGCGTCGACGAGCGCAGCGTCGAGCGCCTCGCGCGGGCTCTTGTCGCCCCACAGAACGAACTGGAACGCCGGGTAGAAGCGGTCGCACTCCGAAACCGCCGCTTCGACCGCGATTTGCGCCATCGACAGGCTCAGCAACCCGTCCTCGCCGAGCATCAGCCCGTGGCGATAAAGCAGCACCCCGCCGCGCGACCAGATGTCGAAATGGCCGAGCCAGAGCTGTTCGTTGATCAGGCCGAGCAGCTCGAAGGCGTCGGCGCGCTTGGGATCGGGCACGCGGATTTCGGGCAGGCACAGCAATTGCAGCACCCGGTCTTCCGCTCGCCAGATGCAGCGCATCTGGTACTTGGTCCAGCTGCCCTGGATTTCGCCGCTGATCTCGTCGTCGCTGACGTACTCGCAGGGCCAGCCATGCGCTTCGAACAATTGCGCGAGCATTTCCACCGGCGCGGCGTCGTCGTCGTTGGTCATTGGCTCACGACCGGTATTCATGCGCGCCATCCCATCTGCTTCGGTCCCGCGCATCCCATGCTCCGGCGCGCCGCCCGCAATCAATTGATAACCATGCCGTCACCGGTGAAAACCCCGACTTGGCTGTTCACAAGGTGTGCAAAAGCGGCCCGCCCGCAGTGCAAAAGTGGCGGAAAACAGCCGCTCGCGCGTCACTTGAGAGGGGCCACTTCCTGGCCCTCGTCGCTAGTGAACTCGAACGCGCCGATCCCCTTCTTCTTGAGCGCGGAGACCGCCTTGTCGGCCTCCTCTTCGGTCTTGTACGGACCGGTGAGGAGGCGGCGAGTCTGCCCCCACTTGGCGGTGTAGGCCGCGCGCTTGGCCAGCAGGGCGCCCCCTTCGCGCTGCAGCCGCCGCCAGTCGAAAGCGAGCGCCTTGACGTCGCGCCCGGTCGCTACTTGCACCCAGAAGCGCTGGGGATTGGCCGGGGGCTTGGGCTTCGCCTTGGCCTTGGCTTCCTCGGCCCTGGCCGCCGCGCGAACCGGCTTGATCTTCGAAATGTCGATCGCCCCGACCGCCGGCTTCGCGGTCGCCGCATCGGGTTTCGCGAAGTCGGCGAAAGCCTGAGCGAGGCTGACGACTTCCTTCTGTTCCGGCACCCCGGCCGCCGCCGGCTGCGGAGAAGCCTGCTCGACCGGAGGCGCAAGCGGGGCCGACGAGGCCTGCGGATCGATGCTGGCGACCAGCACCGGTTTGCTCTCGGCAAGCTGGGTCGCAGAAGGTTGCACAGCGGCGGCGACCCGCTGCACCGGGGGGGATGGCTGCGACACCGGCGGCGGCGCCGGTTGCACGGGTGGAGCGAGTTGGGCCTGGGCCTGCGCGAGGGGCGCGTAGCTGACGCTGATGTCGCCCCCCTTCGCCTTGGGTCTAGTCTTGGACGCCCGCGCGGCCGGCTTGCGGTCCGCGCTCGCGCCGCGATCGCTCCGGCCCAGAGGCGCGCCGGTTGGGGTCAGCCGGGCATCGGGCGCGTTCGAGGCGACTTGGGGCGGCGTCGCCGAGCCGGAAAAGGCGGCGATCCGCGGATCGTCGCGGCCGATCTCGGAGGCCGGGGGAAATTGCCCGAGATTGGCGGCGGCCGCCTGCTGCGCGCGCGTCAGCCTGGGCATGTAGCGCAAGTAGGGCGCAAGTCGGCCGGAAATGGTCGCCGGCAGCATCGTCTGCGCGATCGAGACCGCCTCCTCGCCCTTGCCGAGGATTGCCAGCGCGAACGCGCGCGTGCGGTAAGCGGCGAGATCGCGCCGTTGCAGCAGCGGGAGCAGCGTCGCGTCGGAGGCGCGCTGGTCGCCCGCGATCGCCTGGCTTAGCGCGAGCCGGCGGGAGATCTCGGGATCGTTCCGCTGCGCCAGCGCCTGACGATAGAATTGCTGGGCGGCGAGGTTGTTGCCGACAAGGTCCATCGCCAGCCCGCGGTCCCCGGCAAAACGTCCCATTGGGGTGCCCGCCGCTTCGGCTTCGGCGAACAGACGAACGGCCGCGGCCGGGTCGTCCTGTCGCAGCGAAGTCGACGCCAGGCCTGCCTTGACCTCGCCGTTCTGCGGCTGGAGCGCGGCAGCCCGGCGGAAGAAGCCGAGCGCCGCTTGCGTATCGTCGAGCCCGAGCGATGCCCATCCGGCACGCAACAACGCCGGGACGTTGCCCGGAGTGTGCGACAGGTCCTTGAGTGCCGCGTTCAGCTCGCCCAGCGAAGCTGGCGGTGCCGGCTGCACGACAGGCTGGGAATAGCTGTTCTGCCCCAGCGCCGGCGCGCTTGCGGCAACGAGAGCGCAAGCGACGAGAACGGCACTCCGGCGCCGGAACATCGGGTCCGATAAACTGGCCATGCTCAACCCGCTAGTCACGCCCGCCTGAACCGCGTGCGAACGGGGCCCTACTGATTGTTCTGGCGCCCAAGGAAGCGCGGAATGCGCAGCGACGACGAGCCTTCGCTCTCCTCGTCTTCCTCATCGGGCGAGTCCGTGCCGGCGCGCGACAGGTTGGCCATTCGCTCGAACAGGGTGCTGCCGCCGGTCTTCGGCGGTGGCGGCGCATCGCCGTCCTGCTCATCCGATCCACCGCCCAGCAGACGACGACGACGGCCGCCCGCCGGTTGCGACTGGTCCGCTTCGGCGAGTCTGTCCGCATCGAGCAGGAGCTCGTCCTGCGGACCCTGCGGCTCCGGCTCCTCGGCGGCTTCGGTGGTCAGCTCGAGAGCGTCCTCGCTCTCAGGCTCGGCCGCGTAGCCGCCCTCCTCCCCCCATTCGTCATCGGCGCCGGCCGACACGCCTTCGACGTCGCGCGTAATCCGCGTTCCCGCCAGCGAGGCGAAGCCACCGCCGGCCGTCTCGTCCTCGGCCTCTTCTTCCTCTTCCTCGCCGTAGTCTTCCTCTTCGGCCGCTTCCTCGTCCTCTTCCTCGGCGTAGAGGCCGGCGTTCGGCTCGTAAGCGCCGGCTTCCGGCAACTGCGGGGTGTACGGCTCGGGCATTCGCAACGCGTCGCCCTCGTCCTCGGCCGTGGCTGCCGGCGCCTCGAGCTGCTCGCCGTAGCCGCCGCCGATCTCGTCCTCGCCCCAGCTGTCGTCGGCCATGGAAAGCTCGGCTGCCTGATCGGCCGCCGCCGCGTCCACGGCCAGCTCTTCCTCGGTCGGCAGCGGCAGGACAGGTTTCTTCGGCCCGCGGGCGCCCGACAGGTTGAGCGGTTGGTTGGCGCGCTCGAGCTGCTCGGCGCTCTGCTCGATTCCGGTGGCGACCACCGAGACCCGGATCTTGCCTTCGAGGTCGGGATTGAACGCCGAGCCCCAGATGATGTTGGCTTCGGGGTCGACCAGCTCGCGAATGTGGTTCGCGGCCTCGTCGATCTCGAGCAGCTTCATGTCCTCGCCGCCGATGATCGAGATGATCACGCCCTTGGCGCCCTGCATCGACACGCCGTCGAGCAGCGGGTTGGCGATCGCCCGTTCGGCGGCTTCGAGCGCGCGGTTCTCGCCCTGCCCCTCGCCTGTGCCCATCATCGCCTTGCCCATCTCTCCCATCACCGAGCGGACGTCGGCGAAGTCGAGATTGATCAGGCCGGGCATGACCATCAGGTCGGTGATCGAGCGCACTCCCTGCTGGAGGACCTCGTCGGCCATCTGGAACGCCTCCTTGAAGGTCGTGTCCGCCTTGGCGACCAGGAACAGGTTCTGGTTGGGGATGACGATCAGCGTGTCGACGTGCTTCTGCAGCTCGTCGATGCCGGCATCTGCCGAACGCATCCGCCGGGTGCCTTCGAACAGGAACGGCTTGGTCACCACTCCGACGGTCAGCACGCCCTTCCGGCGGGCCGCCTCGGCAATGACCGGGGCTGCGCCCGTACCGGTGCCGCCGCCCATGCCGGCGGCGATGAAGACCATGTTGACGCCTTCGAGGGCACGCTCGATTTCCTCGACCGTCTCTTCAGCTGCGGCGCGACCGACTTCGGGCCGCGAGCCGGCGCCGAGGCCCTGCGTGATATCCGGGCCAAGCTGGATGCGATGCTCGGCCACCGAGTTGTTGAGCGACTGGGCATCGGTGTTGGCGACGATGAAGTCGACGCCTTCGATCTCCGCCTCGATCATGTTGGCGATGGCGTTGCCGCCGGCACCGCCGACGCCGATCACGGTGATCCGCGGGCGCAGCTCTTCCACAGAGGGCGGGCCGATGTTGATGCTCATGTCGGTATTCTCCCGGGAAGGAGTGTGAAGAACTTGTCTTAACGCTTCTGCCACAAAGCGAATCGCCCGTGCAAAAGGTAAATGGCCTTATCCACAAGCGCCGACGCCGCGGTTCGGCCCCTAGAAATACTCTTTCATCGCGTGCCACAGCCGCTGGGCCATCGCAGTGGCTCCGTAGCGGCGGGTAATCTGGTGCCGGTGGCCGATCACGCGAATGTCGACGGGGTCCTCCGCCGCATAGAGCACGAGACCCGCGAGCGTGGCGAATCCGGGCACCGCGTGCGCCTCGGGCAGCCCCTTCAACTGCGGGGGACGGCCGATCCGCACCGGTTTGCCGAGCGCCGCCTGGGCGTAGTCGGCCAGGCCGGCCATTTCGGCGCCGCCGCCGGTAAACACGACCTGGCGGCTGCGCGCGCCGGCCTTGCTCGCAAAGCCCCCCGTGAACCCTTGGGCTTCAAGCGCGCGGCCAACGTCGCTGACCAGCCGGTCGAGTTCGCCGGTGATCACCGCGATCAGTTCGGAGCGCGGGATGCGATTCTGCTCGTCGGCGCCGCGCGCGGTGGGGCCGGCGCGGTCATCCCCGGGCGCGTTTACCGCGACGAGCTCGCGGTGATCGGCGGGGCTCGCGATCGCCGAGCCGTGGACGCACTTGAGGCGCTCGGCCTGGAAGCGGCGAATCCCGAAGGCGCTTGCGATCGCGTCGGTGATGTCGGCCGAGCCCATGGGAATCGCCGTGAGCCCCACGAGCATCCCCGCGGCGAACACCGCGACGTTGGTCACCTCGGCGCCGAACTCGACCAGCGCGACGCCCAAGTCGCGCTCTTCGGCAGTAAGACAAGCGTACCCCGCGGCCAGCGGCGACGCGACAATGCCCTCGACCTCGAGGTGCGCGTTCTCGACAGCCTCGCGCAAGTTGCGCATCGGCGCGCCGTCGGCGAGCATGGTGTGGACGTCGACCCCGAGCCGTTCGGCATGCAGCCCCTTGGGATTGGCGATACCCTCCGCCCCGTCGAGGAAATAGCACGCCGGCTGGGCATGCAAGACCATGCGCCCGTCGGGCTCGAGCGCATCGCGCGCCGCCGCGAGCAGCAGGTCGATGTCCTCTTCCTCGATCCGCCGCCCGCCGATCTCGATTTCTATCTGGCTGATCCGGCTGGCGAGCCCCGCGCCGGAAGCCCCGAGCCAGACGCTCTGCACCGTCAGCCCGGCGAGCTTCTCGGCCCGTTCGAGCGCGTCACGCACGGCGTAAGTCGCCGCGGCCATGTCGGTTACATAGCCGCGCTTGATCCCCTGAGCGGCGCGGTGGCCCGAACCGAGCACGGTCATCTCGCCGCTTTCGGAAATCCCGGCAATCATCGCCGAAATGCGGAAGCTGCCGATGTTCACGGCGGCGAAAACGCGCGCAATGTTCGCCATCAGGTCGTCCCCCCCTCGGCCACGGGCGGCTTGTTCTCGGCGGCACACTCGGGGCAGCGCATATAGATTCGCTCCGGCGTGCGCATGTCGAACGCCACCACCTTGCCGCCGATCAGCCGGTTGACCCCGTCGAGCCGGGCGAACTCGATCAATGCCTTGGCGCCCTCCTCGTCTCCCTGCGGCAGCGCCAGCACCTGACCGGTCTTGAAGGTCAGGTTCCAGCGCCGGTTGCCGATCCATTCCGCCGCGACGACTTGCGGACGAAGAGCGGGCGCGGCTTCGAGCAGCGCCGAAAGCGCCTCCACTTGCGATTGCGCGCCGGGGCCCGAAATCATCAGCATGCCCTTGGCCCTGGCCTCGGAAATGGGCTCAAGCTCGTGGCCAGTGGCGTCGATCAGCGCCAGCCGCCCTGGCTTGCGCAGCACCGCGTGCGGCGTTCGCTCGACGATGTCGACGACGATGCGGTCGGGCAGCTGGCGCGAGACGCGGGCGTCCTCGACCCAGCTCAGCGTCATGACCTTGGCGCGCAGCGCGGCGAGATCGACCTGGGTCATCGCCCGGCTGCGTTCACCCAGCACCTGGTCGTAGACCTTGAGCTCGTTGAGCCGCCTGGTCCCGCGCACATCGACGTTGGCGACCTTGAAGCCCGCGTTCGCGGCGCCATCGGCAACCTTCTGGTTGATCAGCAGCGTCAGGCCCGCGGCGCTGGCGACGAGCCAGGCGAGCGCCGCCGCGGCGAGGAGGATGGCGACCAGGAACGTCTTGTGCAGCTGCTCCTCGGTGAAGGGCAGCCGCCGCAGCAGCCCTCCGGCAGCCGACTGGGTCTTCTGCCGCGCCTGCCGTACCTGGCGCTTGGTGTCGTGGGCGCGGGCCTGGCGGCGGACCCCGGTGGCCTTGCGGCGGATCGTCTGCGCCATCAGCCGGCCTCCGCCGTTGCGGGCAGCTTGCCGAAGTGATGCAGGGCATCCTCGATGATGATCTCGACCAGTTCGCCGTACTCGATCCCGCAGTGCCGCGCCTGCTCGGGCACGAGGCTCAGCGGGGTCATCCCCGGCTGGGTGTTGGTCTCGAGCAGGAACAGGCCGTCTTCGCCGCGTTCGTCGTCCCAGCGGAAGTCCGAGCGGCTGCACCCGCGGCAGCCGAGCAGCCGGTGGGCCTGAAGCGCGTATTCGAGGCACAGGCGGGTGATTTCCGCAGGAATCTGCGCCGGGCAAACGTGCTCGGTCATCCCGTCGGTGTACTTGGCGTCGAAATCGTAGAACCCGCTCTTCGGCACCAGCTCGGTGACCATCAGCGCGCGGTCGCCCAGCACTGCGGCAGTGAGTTCGCGCCCGCGGATGTAGGGCTCGCACATCAGGCTTTCGAACTGCTGCCACGGGCCCTTGGCGTCGCGGCTGATCGGGTTGCCGTAGTTGCCCTCGGCGGTAACGATCGCCACTCCGACCGAGGAGCCCTCGTTGACCGGCTTGAGCACATAGGGCCGCGCCAGGGGGTCGCCGTCGTAGAGTTCCTCGCTGCGAACGATACGCCCGCCGGGCATCGGGATGCCGTGCGGCACCAGCGCGTGCTTGGTCAGCTCCTTGTCGATCGCGATGACCGAGGTGGCGAGGCCCGAGTGCGTGTAAGGCACGCCGATCAGGTCCATCATGCCCTGGACGGTGCCGTCTTCGCCGGGCACGCCGTGGAGCGCATTGAACACCACATCGGGTTTGCTCTCGTGCAGCCGCAGCGCGACCTCGCGATCCATGTCGATCCGCGTCACGCGATGGCCGCGTTCCTCGAGCGCCTTGGCGACGCCCTCGCCGCTCATCAGCGACACCGGCCGCTCGCTCGCCCAGCCGCCCATCAGGACCGCGACGTGGAGTTTGGGGAGGCGGCTCATGGGCGCCCCACCCGCTGGATTTCCCATTCGAGGCTCACGCCCTGGCTCTCGGCCACGCGGCGGCGGACTTCTTCGCCGAGGCCTTCGATGTCGGCGCTGCTCGCCTCGCCGGTGTTGATGAGGAAATTGGCATGCTTCTCGCTCACTTGCGCGCCGCCCACCGTCAGGCCGCGGCAGCCGGCGGCATCGACCAGGCGCCAGGCCTTGTCCCCGGGCGGGTTCTTGAAGGTCGAGCCGCCGGTCTTGGTCCTGAGCGGCTGCGATTCCTCGCGCGCTGCGGCGATGCGGTCCATTTCCGCGCCGATCGCCTTGGGATCGCCCGGCGTGCCGCGAAAACGCGCGGAAACGACGATGGCGCCGTCCGGCAGTGCCGAATGACGGTAGGAATAACGCAGCTCGCTCGCCGCCAGGCGCACGAGCTGGCCCTCGGGCATGACGACGTCGCAATCGACGAGGATGTCGGCCACCTCGCGCCCGTAAGCGCCGCCGTTCATCCGCACGAAGCCACCGACGGTGCCGGGAATGCCGCGCAGGAACTCGAGCCCGGCGATGCCGGCGTCGCGCGCCGTCGAGCTGACGAGAATGCCGCTTGCCCCGCCGCCGCAGCGCAGCTCGTGGCCGGGTAGCGCCTCGACCTGCGAAAAGGCCTTGCCGAGCCGCACGACGACGCCCGGCACCCCGCCATCCCGCACGATCAGGTTCGAGCCGAGGCCGAGCGCCATCACCGGCGTGCCCTCCTCGAGTCCGCCGAGGAAGGTCAGCAGGTCGTCGAGGTCTTCGGGCTCGAACAACCAGTCGGCCGCGCCGCCGCTCTTGAACCAGACCAGCTTGGCCAGCGGAGCGTTGCGGGTAAGCTTTCCGCGTACCTTGCCGCCGGCGAACCCGGCAGGCGCGACGGCGTCTTCCGACTGCGGAGCGCGGGTCCAGCCGCGCAGGTGCTCGTTCGGCTGGCGGCTCATGCGGCCAGATCCCGCTTGCCGGCGATCGCGGCGGCGAGTCCCGCGGCCCACTTGGTGATGTCGCCCGCGCCGAGGCAGACGACGAAGTCGCCCGGCTTGACCACTTGCGCCAGCTCCGCGGCCAGTTCCTCGGGCCCGGCGATCTCGCTCGCCGAACGGTGCCCGCTGGCGCGCATGCCTTCGACCAGGTGCGCGGAATCGACCCCTTCGATCGGCTGCTCGCCGGCGGGATAGACCGGCGCGGCGTAAACCACATCGGCGTCGTTGAAGGCGGTCTGGAACTCGCGCATCAGATCGCGCAACCGGGTGAAACGGTGCGGCTGGACGACCGCGATCACCTTGCCCCGCGAAGCTTCGCGCGCCGCGGCCAGCACCGCGCGGATTTCCACCGGGTGATGTGCGTAATCGTCGATGATCGTCGCCCCGGCCACTTCGCCGACGCGGGTGAAGCGCCGCCGCACGCCGCCGAACTGGGCGAAGCCGGTACGGATCGTGTCGTCGTCGCAGCCCATCTCCAGCGCCACGCCGATCGCGGCGAGCGCGTTCTGGACGTTGTGCCGCCCGGGCATCGGAATGAATACGTTGCTTATCCGCCGTTCCTTGCCGTCGCGGTCGCGCAGCACGGCGTCGAACAGGTTGCCGCCCTCATGGCTGCGGATGTTCTCGCCGCGCAAGTCGGCTTGGGCGGAAAGGCCGTACGTCAACACGCGCCGGTCGCGGACCTTGCCGATCACCGCCTGCACTTCGGGGTGGTCGATGCACAGCACCGCGAGGCCGTAGAACGGCACGTTCTCGATGAATTCGACGAACGCCTTCTTCACCGCGTCGAACGAACCGTAGTGGTCGAGATGCTCGGGATCGATGTTGGTCACCACCGCGATCGTGCCGTCGAGCCGCAGGAAGCTGCCGTCGCTCTCGTCGGCCTCCACCACCATCCATTCGCTGTCGCCCAAGCGCGCGTTCGAGCCGTAGCTTTCGATGATTCCGCCGTTGATCACCGTCGGGTCGATCCCGCCGGCGTCGAGCAAGGCGGCGACCATGCTGGTGGTGGTGGTCTTGCCGTGAGTGCCGGCGACCGCGACGGTCTTCTTGAGCCGCATGAGCTCGGCGAGCATCTCCGCGCGGCGGACCACCGGAATGCGCCGTTCCAGCGCGGCGGCGACTTCGGGGTTGTCGCGCTTGACCGCGGTCGAGGTCACCACCACGGCCGCATCGCCGAGATTGGCGGCGCTGTGGCCGATGAACACTTCGATCCCGCGTTTGCGCAGCCGTTCGACCGAAGCGCTCTCGCTCAGGTCCGACCCCTGTACGGTGTAGCCAAGGTTGCACATCACCTCGGCGATCCCGGACATGCCGATGCCGCCGATGCCGACGAAGTGAATCGTCCCGATGTCGGTGCCGACGCCCTGCATCAGCGCTCTCCGGCGGCGCGCTGGAGGTGCTGCGCCAGCGGCCCGAAAAGCGTGTCTTCGATATCGCGGTGCGCGGCCGTCGCACGGGCCGCGGATTTGCCCAGCGACTTGCGGTCGACACGGATCACGTCCTGGATCGCGGCGCCGCCGAAGCTCTCGACGAGGTCGGCAAGGTCGCGCGCCGCATTCGGGCGGCCGCAGTTCCACGCCGCGTGGGCTGCGGTGGCGAGCGTCTCGGGATGCTGCGCCATCGCCTGGATCTGCTTGGCCAGCTCCTTGGCGGTGAACTTGTACTGACGGATCGAGCGCGCGCCGCCGGCCTTGACCATCTCGCGCGCGTTGGCCGCCTGGTGATCGTCGGTGGCGATCGGCAGCGGCACGAGGATCGCCGGGCGGCCGACGTCGGTCAGCTCGGCGATGGTCGAAGCCCCGGCGCGGCCGATGAACAAGTGCGCATCGGCGAGGCGCGCCGACATGTCCTCGAAGTAGGTCCCGAGCTCGGCCGGAATGTTATGGCTGGCGTAGCGCGCGCGGACCGCATCGAGGTCCTCGGCGCGGCACTGCTGGGTCACCTGCAGGCGGCTGCGCAGCGCCGGCTGGAGCATTGCAAGGCCATCGGGAACGATCTCCGACAGCACGCGCGCGCCCTGGCTGCCGCCAGTGACCAGAACGCGCAGCAGGCCGTCCTGGGTGAACGCCGGAAACGGCTCGTCGCGCAGCGCCAGCACTTCCGGGCGCACCGGGTTGCCGACGAGGTGGACCTTCTCAAGGTATTTGGCCTTCAGCCGGTCGACATCCGGATAAGCGGTGGCGATGGCGTTGACCCGCCCCGCGAGCAGCCGATTGACCCGGCCGAGCACGGCGTTCTGTTCGTGCACGACCGAGGCGATGCCGGCCGATTTCGCCGCGAGCAAAGCCGGAAGGGCGGGATAGCCGCCAAACCCGACAACCGCGCTCGGCTCGAAGCTTTCGAACAGCCGCAGCGCCATGCGCCGGCCTTCCAGCACGGCGGCGATGCCCTTGGGCCAGCTGAGCGGGTTCTTGCCGAAGCGGCCGGCGGGCAGCACGTGCGCGGGCAGGAACTCGGGCTTCCCGGGGATTTCGGCGCCGCGCCGGTCGGTTATCAGCGCGACGTGATGCCCGCGCCGCTCGAGTTCGTGGGCGAGCGCGAAGGCGGGCGTCAGGTGGCCGCCAGTGCCGCCCGCGGCGAGTACGTAATGGCGCGTCACCGCAGCTTCTCCCGCCGCTCGAGCGCGCCGGCGAGGCCGAGGCCCTCGCGGCTGAGAAATGGATTGCGCCGGGTCAGCGCCAGCAACAGGCCCACGGTCAGGCACTGCGCGATGGTCGACGAGCCGCCGTAGCTGACCAGCGGCAGGGTCATTCCCTTCGAGGGGAACAGCTGCAGGTTGACGAGCACGTTGATGAACGCCTGCCCGCCGAACAGCGCGGCGAGGCCCGAGCAGGCGAGAACCGTGAACAGGTTCTCCTCCTCGACCAGGCGGATGATCACCTTGAGCACGATGGCCAGGTAAAGCAGCACGACCAGCGCGCAGACCAGCAGGCCGAATTCCTCGCCGATGACCGAGAAGATGTAGTCGGTGTGCGCCTCGGGCAGTTGCATCTTGCGCTGGCCGAGCCACAGGCCGGTGCCGGTCCACCCCCCGGCGAGAAGCGTACGGCTGGCAAGGTCGACCTGGTCGAACGCGGTGCCGCCGCCGAGGAAGCTGTCGATCCGGTGGCGAGCGTTCTCGTAGAAGAAATAGGCGAGCACCAGCGCGCCGACTCCCGCGCCACCGGCCATCATGATCTTCTTCATCGGCATGCCGGCGAGCATCGCCACGACGAGCCAGGCGCCGACGAACAGGATGGCGTCGCCGAGGTCGGGCTGGGCCATCAGCAGCACCGCGACGAGGGCCGTCAGCGCGCCGCTGATCGGGATCACCGGCAGGGTGGAATCGCGCAGCTTCCACGAGAGGATCCACGCCATCAGGATCGCGAAGGCGGGCTTGAGGAATTCGCTCGGCTGGAACCGCATGCCGATGCTGATCCAGCGCTTGGCGCCGTTGACCTCGCTGCCGACAATCGGGACCAGGACGAGGAACACCAGCATCGTCGCGCCGAGCACGATGCCGCCGCGGCGGGCGGTGTCGCGCGGGACCATCGAAATGCCGAGCATCGTGCACACGCCGACGAACTGCCAGCGCAAGTGCGCCCAGAGGAAGTAGAGATCGTCGAGCTTGCCGGCCGCGCCCGACAGCCGCCGGGCGCTCGCCGGTGAGGCGGCGGCGACGGCGATCGCGCCGAGCGCCATCAGCGCCAGCACCAGCGCCAGCAGCACATGATCGATCTCGCGCCACCAGACCCGCAGCTGCGCCTTGCGGGTCTGCTTGAAGCGCGGCGCGACCGGCGCGCGTTCGCCGGGGCGCGGGATATAGGGGCGCGCGGCGGTCATGCCGCAGGCTCGCGCTCGGCGACCTTGGCGCCGGTCAGGCTGGCGACAATGTCGCGAAAGCTGTCGCCGCGCGCCTCGTAATCCTTGAACTGGTCGAAGCTGGCGCACGCAGGCGACAGGAGGATCGTGTCTCCAGGCTTGGCGGCCGCCATCGCCCGCTGAACGGCTTCGCAGAGCATCTCGCAGCGCTCGACGTGCATCGCCGGTTCGAGGATGTCGGCGAAGTGCGGCCCCGCCTCGCCGATGGTGTAGGCGGCGGCGACATGGCCGAAGTGCGGCGCGCAATCGTCGAGATCGTCGCCTTTAGGCAGGCCGCCGACGATCCAGTGGACCCGCGGATAAGCCGCCAGCGCCGGAGCGGTCGAGGCCGGGTTGGTCGCCTTGCTGTCGTTGACGAAAGTGATCCCGCCGAAAGTGCCCAGCACTTCCATCCGGTGCGGCAGGCCGCGGAAGGTGGTCAGGCCGGCTTCGATCGCGTCGCCAGAGAGCCCCAGCTCGGCGGCAATGGCCGAAGCGATGGCGGCGTTCTGCAGGTTGTGCGGACCCTTGAGCCCGAGCCATCCCGCCTGCCGGTCGCGCAGCGCCGCCGGTTCGGCGCAAGTCGCGCGTCCGGCCGCGCGCAAAAGCGCCTGCTCGGCGTAGATCGCCTGGGTCGGTTCGTCGTCGCAACCGAACACGGCGAAATGCCTTTCGTCCTGCATCGCGAACAGGTGCGCCTTCGAGGCAGCGTAGGCGTCAAAGCTGGGATAGCGGTCGAGGTGGTCGGGCGTGACGTTGGTCAGCGCCGCCGCCTCGCAATCGAGGCTGTAGGTGAGGTCGAGCTGGTAACTTGAGAGCTCGAGAACGTAGATGCCGCCTTCCGGCAACGGGTCCTGGCCGAGGATCGGCAGGCCGATGTTCCCACCCATGGCGCTCGGGACGCCCGCCGTCTCCAACAGGTGGTGCACCAGCGCGGTGGTGGTCGACTTGCCGTTGGTGCCGGTAATGCCGACGACCTTGTGCCGCGGCAGGCTCGGCCGGGCGAGCGCGAACAGCTCGATGTCGCCGATCAGCGGCACGCCGGCCTCGCGAGCCCGGGCGGCGATCGGATGGGTGTTGAGCGGCACGCCGGGCGAGAGGACCACGCCGTCGAACCCGGCGAGGTCGATCTCGAGCGGATCGGCGATGGTTGCGATACCGGCCACTTCCTCGCGCGGGCCCGGGCGGCGATCCCAGGCGGTCACCTCCGCTCCGCTGGCGTGCAGCGCCTGGACCGTCGCCATCCCCGAGCGGGCGAGGCCGAGCACGGCGTAACGCTTCCCGGCGAAGGCGGGCGAGACGATCATCGGACCTTGAGCGTCGCGAGCCCGAGCAGCGCGAGCACGATCGAGACGATCCAGAAACGGATCACCACGGTCGATTCGGACCAGCCGAGCTGCTCGAAATGATGGTGGATAGGCGCCATGCGGAAGATCCGCCGCCCGGTTCGCTTGAACCAGAACACCTGGATCATCACGCTGGCGGTCTCCATGACGAACAGCCCGCCGACGATCAGCAGAACGATTTCATGGTGGCTGGCGACGGCGATCGCGCCGAGCGCGCCGCCGAGGGCGAGGCTGCCGGTATCGCCCATGAACACCGCCGCCGGGGGCGCGTTGAACCACAGGAAGGCGAGCCCCGCGCCCATGATCCCGGTGCACATGATCGCCAGTTCGCCTGCGCCGGGAACGTGCGGGATGCCGAGGTAATGCGAATAGTCGACGCGGCCGACGAGGTAGCAGATGATCGCGAACGTCCCGGCAGCGATCACCACCGGCATCGTCGCCAGCCCGTCGAGGCCGTCGGTCAGGTTCACCGCGTTGCCCGCGCCGACCATCACCGTTGCGGCGAAAAGGTAATAGAACGGCCCCAGCGGGATCACCCGGTCGGAGAAGAACGGCACGTAGAGATTGGTGCTGACCTGGCCGACGATGAGGTAGGCGGCGATCCCGGCGACGAGGAACTCGGCGAGCAGCCGCACGCGCCCGGAAACGCCCTTGTGGCTGCGCTTGGCGACTTTGTCGAAATCGTCGAGGAAGCCGATCAGCCCGAAGCCGCCGGTGACCGCGAGGCAGGCCCAGACGAACGGGCTCCTCAGGTCCATCCAGAGCAGCATCGAGATCAGCAGCGAGGTAAGGATCATCAGCCCGCCCATCGTCGGCGTGCCGACCTTGGCCTGGTGCGATTGCGGTCCGTCGCTGCGGATCGGCTGGCCCTTGCCCTGCCGCACGCGCAGCATCGAGATGAATTTCGGCCCGATCATCAGCCCGAGCGCGAGCGCCGTGAGCAACGTCGCCCCGGAGCGGAAGGTCTGGTAGCGGACGAGGTTGAACAGTCCCTCGAAGTCAAGCCATTGCGCCAGCAGGTACAGCATTCTCGAACGTCTAGCCTTCCCTGGCGGCGAAATGGGCAACCACCCGCGCCAGTCCGACGGAATTCGAACCTTTGACCAAGACGGCGTCGCCGCCGGCCAGGCCGAATTCCTCGAGCGCGGCGATGGCCTCACCCGGTCCTTCGCAATGGGCAAAGCGGAAGGGCTTGCCAAGCGGATTGTGCCCTCCTTTCCCCAGTTCGCGCGCGAGTGCGACCATCTCGGGACCCACCAGAATGGCGAAATCGACTTGCGCTTCGGCCAGCGGCTCGGCGAGCTGAGCGTGGAACGCGGGCGCGAAGTCGCCCAATTCCTTCATGCTGCCGAGCACGGCGATGCGGCGCGTAGCAGGGGTATGGCCGAGTTGCGCCAGTGTCGCCCGCATCGAGGCGGGGTTGGCGTTGTAACTCTCGTCGATCAGCAGCGCATGGCCGCCGGGGACGGCGATGCGGTGACGTGCGCCGCGGCCCTTGAGGCCGCCCATCTCGGCGAGCGCGAGCCCGGCGGCGCCCAAGTCGCCGCCCGCGGCGTAAACCGCGCCCATCACGGCTAGCGAGTTGGAAATCCAGTGCTCGCCCGGCTCGGCGACGGTGTAGCACAGCCGCCGGTCACCGAGCGCCGCCGTTACCAGCGAGCCGCCGTTGGCCGAAGGCACCGCGTCGAGCAGCCGCACGTCGGCTTCACGCGCCTTGCCGAAGGAGAGCACTTTCGCGCCGGCCTTCACCGCCGCATCGCGCAGACGCGCGAAATGGACGCTGTCGATCGGGATTACCGCGGTGCCCCCGGGCACCAGCCCGCCGAAAATCTCCGCCTTGGCGTCGGCGATCGCCTCCTCGCTGCCGAGGTTCTCGATGTGCGCCGGAGCGATGGTGGTGATGACGGCGACGTGCGGGCGGACCTGTTCGGTCAACGCCGCGATCTCGCCGGCGTGGTTCATGCCCATCTCGAACACGCCGTAGGCGCTCGCGCCCGGCATCCGAGCGAGGCTGAGCGGCACGCCGACATGGTTGTTGTAGCTCTTGACCGAGCGGTGTGCCGCGCCGTGGCTGGCGCGGTCGAGCGCGGTGAAGATCGCTTCCTTGACCCCGGTCTTGCCGACCGAGCCGGTGACCCCGATCACCGTGCCTCCGGCCCGCTCGCGGGCGAAAGCACCCAGGGCCTCGAGCGCCCTGGTGGTATCCTCGACCAGCACGTGCGGCCCATCGATCGGCCGTTCGACGAGCGCCGCGGCGGCGCCGTTGGCGAAAGCCTTGTCGAGAAACTCGTGCCCGTCGGAGCTCTCGCCCTTCAGCGCGACGAACAGGTCGCCGGGCCGCACTTCGCGCGAATCCGTCTCGACGCCGGCGACCTGGAACGGTCCGCTGGCGGTTCCGCCGGTCGCATCGGCAATTTCGGCGGCGGTCCACAAGGCCAATCGGTATCGGTCGGCGAGCTTGGTCGGCCACGCCAGGACCCGTTCGAGCGCATTCATTCCCTCAAGCTCCTTCCGCGGCGGCGCATTCGCGCGCGACCGTTACGTCGTCGAACGGCAGCACGCGCATGGCGTCTCCCGAACCGACGATCTGCCCCTGTTCGTGTCCCTTGCCGGCGATCAACACGATGTCGCTCGGCCCCGCTTCGGCAATGGCCGCAGCAATCGCCGCGCGCCGGTCGCCAATCTCGCGCGCTTTCTGCCCCGCCCCGGCGAGCACCGCGGCGCGGATGGCCGCCGGGTCTTCGCCGCGGGGATTATCGTCTGTGACGATCACCAAGTCCGCAAGTTCCGCCGCCACCGCGCCCATCGGCTCACGCTTGCCCTGGTCGCGGTCGCCGCCGGCGCCGAAAACGATGATCAACCGCCCCTCGAGATGCGGCCGCAGCGCCTCGATCGCCGCGCCGAGTGCGTCGGGCGTATGGGCGTAGTCGACATAGACCGGCGCGCCGGCGAGCGTGATCGTCGCGCGCTCGAGCCGCCCGCGCACCGGCTGCAGCCGTCCGAGCGCGTCGACGATGCGCGCCGGGTCGCCGCCGGTCGCCAGCACCAGCCCGGCCGCGGTCAAGGCGTTGGCGGCCTGGTAGGCGCCTATCAGCGGCAGCATCACGACCTCGTTGCGGCCGGCAATCTCTATCTCGAGTTCCTGTCCGAGCTGGCCCGGTTCGGCTCCGAGCAGGCGGATGTCGTCGCCATGCTCGCCGACGGTGACGAGGCGCAGGCCACGCTCGCGAACGCGCTTGAGAACCCGGCCCGACCATTCGTCATCGGCCCAGATCACCGCGGCCCCGCCATCCGAGACGACTTCGGAGAACAGCCGCATCTTGGCGGCAAAGTAGTCCTCCATGTCGGCGTGGTAGTCGAGGTGGTCGCGCGACAGGTTGGTGAACGCCCCGGCCGACACCGGCAGCCCTTCGTTGCGGTACTGGCTGAGCCCGTGACTGGAAGCCTCGTAGGCGACGTGGGTCACGCCCTCGCGCGCGAGACCGGCCACATTCGACAGGAAAGTGACGATGTCGGGCGTGGTCAGCCCGGTCGAGACGCTTTCGTCGGGCGTGGTCACGCCGAGCGTGCCGATCGACGCCGCGCGCTCGCCGCACATCCGCCAGATCTGCCTGGTCATCTCGACGGTCGAGGTCTTGCCGTTGGTGCCGGTGACCGCGACGATCGTGTCGGGCACCGGGCGGAAGAACTGCGCGGCGAGGCGGGCGAAGGCGCGCCGCGGGACCGGATCGGCGATATGTGCCGCGCGCTCGACTTTCGCTTCGGGCCGCGCGACCACCGCGATCGCTCCGGCGCTGACCGCCGCGGGGATGAACTCCTCGCCATTGACCACCGCACCCTGGAAGGCGCCGAATACCGTGCCGGGGGCGACTTTGCGGTGATCGATCGCGAAGCCGGTCACCTGGGCGTCCGACGCGGTTCCGGCATCGAGCCCCGCCGCGGCGGCGAGCGGGCCGAGCTTCATTCGTTGCCCCCGCCGTCACCGACGAGAGGCTTGAGGTCCGACAGGTCGATGTCGCGGTTGTCGTCCGGCAGCACACCGAGCATCGGGCCGATCCGCGGGATCAGCCGGCCGACGATCGGCACCGCGTTCCACGCGGCCGTGCGCTGGAACGAGCTGGCGGCGACCGCCTTGGGCTCGTCGAGCATGGCGACGACGACATAGCGCGGGTGATCCATCGGGAAGGCCGAGGCGAAAGTCGCGACCACCGAATGCTTGTTGTAACCGCCCGCGGCCGCCTTCTCGGCGCTGCCGGTCTTGCCGCCGACGCGGAAGCCCGGGGCGTTGGCCTTGCGGCCGGTGCCGTAGACGGTGATCATCCGCAGGAGCTGGTTCATCCGCGCGCTGGTGCTGGCCTTGAACACTCGCCGCCCGCGGGCTTCCTCGCCCGGCTTGACCTTGAGCAGCGTTGCCGGGCGCCAGATGCCGCCGTTGACCAGCGCGGCATAGGCGGCGGCGAGATGCAGCGGGGTGACCGCGACGCCGTGACCGAAGCCGACGGTCATCGTCCGCAGCCGGGGCCAGGGGGGCTTGTGCCAGATCGGAAAGCCGCGCGCCGGCAGTTCGATGTAGGGCCGCTCGCTCATGCCGAGGTCGGACAGCGCGCGCGACAGGCGGTCGCCGCCGAGCTGTGCGGCAATCTGCGCGCTGACGATGTTCGACGAATGGATCAGCGTCTCGGGAATGTTGAGCGAAGCACCGAGGTTCTCGTCGTCGTGGATGGTGAAGCCGTCGACGTGCAGCGGCGCGGCGGGATAGCGCGTGGCCAGGTTGGTGATCACGCCGGCGTCGATCGCCGCCGCGACCGTCAGCGGCTTGAAGGTCGAGCCGAGCTCGTAGACCTCGTTGGTCACCCGGTTGAACATCCGCTGCTGGCCTTCGGCGTCGATCTTGTTGGGATCGAACGAGGGCAGCGAAGCAAGCGCGAGAACTTCGCCGGTGTCGACGTCGAGCACGATACCGGCGGCGCCCACCGCTTCGACCGCGCGCATTCCGCTGGCCAGCTCGTCTTCGAGCGCGCCTTGCACGCGGACGTCGATCGACAGCGGCACCGGCCGGCCACGCTCGGTCGGGTCGAGCAGGCGCTTGTCGAGGAAGGACTCCATGCCCACGCGGCCGTGCCCGTCCGAAGCGACGTAGCCGAGCACGTGCGCGGCGAGGTTGCCCTGCGGATACTGGCGATCGCTCTCGCCGGGGGTCTCGAGGGCGAGCTCGCCGATGGCGTTCACCGCGTTGACCTCATTGGGCAGGACGCGACGGCGCAGGTAACCCGGCTTGCCGGCGGCTAGGAAGCGGGCGGTCGCGGCGAGGTCCATGTCGGGGAAGATCGCCTTGAGCCGCGCGGCGACGACGGCCGGCGGGTTGACCAGCGGCGGGCCGCCGTCCTCGAGCGCCTGCGGGTTGTACCACAGGGCATAGGCCGGGAACGCCCGCGCCAGCGGCACGCCGTTGCGGTCGGTGATCTCGCCGCGCGGCGGCAGCAGCGCCTGGGCCATCGAATGCTCGGTCGGAGCCGGCTGGACCACGCCGAGCCAGGCGATGCGAATCAGCGCGACGAAGGCGACCAGCGCGAAGCCGCCGGCGAGCAGTAGCATGCGCAGCTGCGCCGTGAGCAGCTCGCGGTGGCGGATGTCGACGAGGCGGATGCGCGAGCGGGCGAAACCGGCATCGAACGTCATCGCGTTCATTCGCCGACGTCTCCGATCGCCGCCGCCAGTGGAATGCGCAGCGCGCCGCCTTCGTGGCTGGCGACGAGCGCGACACGGCGCGGCTCGGGCTCGAGCAGCCGGTCGTCGATCGGCTTGCCGGTCAGCGGTGAAAGGAACTTGGGATAGGCCGGCGCGTCCTCGCCCGTGGCGAGGCTGGCGACGCGGATCGGCTCCGGCGCACCGGCGGCGCGCGGCGTGCCGAACTGCGCCAGCTGGCGCTCGTTCTCGACGAACTGCTTGGCGGTGGGCGCCGAATAGCCGAACTCGACGCGGTTCCAGCTGGCCAGCTGCTGCTGGCTCGCGCGGGTCTCGAACTCGGTCGCCAGCAGGGTCTTCTGGTTCTCCAGCGCGACGATCTTGCGCTCGGCGCTGACGACCTCGCTGCGCACCGCGTGGACCTTCAGGTGCAAGCCGAGATAGAGCACCGTGCACAGCGCCAACACGGCGATCCAACCCATCCGGCGCAGGCGGCTTTGCTGGGTCATGCGGCCTCCCTCGCCGGTGCGGCGGTGCGGACGGCGGAGCGAAGCGTGGCGGAACGCGCCCGCGGATTGCGCGAGATTTCCGTCTCCGTCGGGCGAATGGCGCGGGAAACCCGGGCGAAGACCGGAGGGGTGCCGGCCTTCGCCTCGGGCATATGGCGCGAGGCACCCGCCTGGGCTCCCGCAGCCTCGCGCAGGAAACGCTTCACGATACGATCTTCGAGCGAATGGAAGGTGACGACCGCCAGCCGTCCGCCCTCGCGCAGCAGCTCTTCGGCGGCGCTGAGGCCGGTCTCGAGCTCGTCGAGCTCGGCGTTGACGTGGATCCGCACCGCCTGGAACGCGCGCGTCGCCGGGTCCTTCGGCGCGCCGGGGCGATAACCGAGAGCTTTCCTGACCACGCGCGCAAGATCGCCGGTGGTCGCGAGCGGACGGGCGGCCACGATCGCACGGGCGACGCGGCGGCTCTGGCGCTCCTCACCGTAGCGGTAGATGACATCGGCGATGTCTTCCTCGCGCGCCGCGTTGAGGAACTCGGCCGCGCTTTCGCCCTCGCGGCTCATGCGCATGTCGAGGGGGCCTTCGGCCGAGAAGGCGAACCCGCGTCCGGCCTGGTCGAGCTGCATCGAGGACACGCCGATATCCATCGCCACTCCATCGACGCGCGCGATCCCGGCATGCGCGAGCGCGGCGACCATTTCGGAGAAGCGCCGCTGGTGGAGCACGAGCCGCGGCGGAGTTTCGCCGGTCTCGGGGAACTTCGCGCCGGCGGCGATAGCGTCGGGATCGCGATCGAATGCGTGCACGGTGGCGCCGCGATCGAGGAACGCCCGGGTGTAGCCGCCGGCGCCGAAGGTCGCATCGACCACAACGTCGCCGGGCCGCGGATCGAGCGCGGCGACGACTTCGTCGAGCAGGACGGGGACATGGGGAGCCGTCACTTGCGCTTCCCCCTGGCAGCATCGCCGGCGAGGTTGCGGCAGGCGGCCTGCGGGCCTTCCCAGCCCTCGCCCATCGCGTAGAGCTCGGCCGGGCTCCACAGCGTGAAGAACTCGCCGGCGCCGTGGAAGAAGACCTCGTCCCGCAAATTCCCCAGTTCGGCGAGGTGGTCCGGCAGCACGAAGCGGCCGCTGGCGTCGAACGGCACCTGTTCGAAGCCCCACAGCTGCATCGAGCGCAAGTCGCGGTCGAAATCGCGGCCGAGGCGCGTAGCACGCTCTTCCTCGCGATCGAGATAGTTCTCGAAACTGTCGGTGCGCGAGAGGCCGAAGCCGGTGAGGCATTTCCAGCGGTCGTGCTTGGCGAGGCACAGCACGCGCTCGTTGCCGCTCGAATCGGTGACCGCCTTGCGGAAGGCGGCGGGCAGCGCGAGGCGGTTCTTCTCAGCCTTTAGCGAGAAGCCCTGTCCGCTGTATCCGTTCAACCTCTCCGCCACTTCCCCCGGCACCCCACCCTCAAGAGTTCATTCCCCGATCGGCAAATCTTCCCCGCTCGCGGCCGCGCGCCAACGCGGCCCGATCGCCCCGACTCAGGGCGCGCTCCGGGCTAATTGTCCGATGGACTCGCTATCTATCGCGGGTCAGGCGGGGATGGAAGGGGAAATTAGGGGATTTAGTACGAATTTCGCCGACAGGCTGTGGATATACGACCGGTTGTTGAGGATCAGCCGGAGCGGAATGGCCCGGCTTTATCCGTATGAATGGCGCGGAGGGCTCGGTTGACGGCGCTCCCGCACTTTCCCCGAAATCGACCGCTATTGCTTGGGTGGCGGCGGAATTCGACTTGGATCGACGACCGTCGGCCGTTGCGCTTGCCGCTGCGGCGCGGCGACATCGGGCGCGACGCCGGCGTCGGCCAGCGGGTCGTTGACCGGTTGCGCATCGCTGGCCGCCTTCGTCGTTGCGGCTTCGGGCACCGCACCCGCGTCGGTCTGCCTGGCGCGGTCCATGATCACCGTCGCGAGGCCGACCAGGAGCGCCATCGCCGCCAGTCCCGAGAGCCCGATCTGCAGCCGCTGGATCGATTGCGCGCGGGTGCCCGCGAGCGAAGCGTAGATCACTTCCTGGTCTTTGGGTTCGCTGGCCATGACGGCGAGTGTAGCGCCGGCGGATTAACGCAGCCAGTCGAAAACCGGCAGGCCTTTCGCTTCGAGCCACTCGGCGTTGTACAGCGTCGAGAGGTAGCGGAAGCCGGTGTCGCACAGGATTGTCGCCACCCGGCTGCCCTTGCCGAGCTGCTTGCCCAGCGCCACCGCGCCCGCGACGTTGATCCCGCTCGACAGCCCGAGGCACAGGCCTTCGTCCCTGAGCAGACGGGCGACCCATTCGAGCCCTTCCTCGTCGGAGATGCGGAACTGGGTATCGACCGGCGCGCCTTCGAGGTTGGCGGTGATCCGTCCCTGGCCGATGCCCTCGGCGACGGAGTTGCCCTCGGCCTTGAGCTCGCCGTGGGCATAGTATTCGTAAAGCGCCGCGCCGTGCGGATCGGTCAGCGCGATGCACACGTCGTCGTTGAATTCCTTGAGGCCGAGGCCGACGCCGGCGAGCGTGCCGCCGGTGCCGACCGCGCAAGTGAAGCCGTCGACACGGCCCTCCATCTGCTCCCAGATCTCCGGCGCGGTGCTCTCGATGTGGGCGCGGCGGTTGGCGATGTTGTCGAACTGGTTGGCCCAGATCGCGTTGTCGGCCTCTTCGGCGAGGCGCCGGCTGGTGTGCACGAAATGCCCGGGGTTGGAGAACTTGGTCGGCGGCACCAGGACCAGCTCGGCGCCGAGCGCGCGCAGCGTGTCCATTTTCTCCTTCGACTGGTTGTCGGGCATGACGATGATCGTCTTGTAGCCGCGCGCGTTGGCCACCAGCGCCAGGCCGATGCCCGTGTTGCCGGCCGTGCCTTCGACCACCGTGCCGCCGGGCTTGAGCTCGCCGCGCGCCTCGGCATCGCGGACGATCCACAGCGCCGCGCGGTCCTTGACCGAGGCGCCGGGGTTCATGAACTCGCACTTGCCCCAGATCTCGCACCCCGCCGCCTCGCTCGGGCCCTTGAGCAGGACCAGCGGGGTGTTGCCGATGAGGGCGAGCGTGTCGGGAAGCGCCGTGGGTGCCGTCATGCCAGACCGGTTAATCGGCGCGACGCCGCGTCGCAATGCAATTGCGCTTGTTGCAGGCGAAATCAGTCTTCGGCGGCGATGCGCACCTTGAGCCCGTCGAGATCGGGCGTGAACGGAATCTGGCAGCCGAGGCGCGAGTATTCGTCGCGGTCGCCGCTCGAATCGAGCAGGTCGTCCTCGTCCTCGCTGATCGGGGGGAGCTTGCCGAAGAATTCCGGATCGACATGGACGTGGCAGGTCGCGCAGCTGCAGCAGCCGCCGCACAGCGCGAGCAGCTCGTCGAAGCCGTTGTCGCGGATCGCTTCCATCACGGTGAGGCCGTCGATCGTGTCGATCTGGGAGGTTTCGCCGGACCGGGTGGTGACGATCAGCTTGGGCATCGCGAGCAACTCTCCTATGGGCTCCGGGCGCGGCTGCTAGGCAATCGCGGAGAAGTTGGCAAGCGAGGCGGCATGGGCCTGACAGTTGAACAGTTGAACGGCGGACTGGAAGCCATCGCGGAGCGCGACCAGGCGATCGCCCGCGCGCTCAGGCTGGCCGGCTACCCCGAGCCGCGCATCCGCGACCGCGGCTATCGCACCTTGCTGCGCACGATCGTCGGCCAGCAGGTCAGCGTCGCCGCGGCCTCGAGCACGTGGCGCAAGCTCGAGGCCGCGCTGGGCGAGGACATGCCGCCCGAGACGCTGCTCGCCGCCGACTTCGACACGCTGCGCGCCTGCGGCCTGTCGCGCCAGAAACAGGGCTATGCTCGCTCGTTGTGCGAGCTGGTCGTCAGCGGCGAGCTCGATCTCGAGAACCTGCCCGAAGACGACGAGGAAGCGATCGCCCAGCTCGTCCTGATCAAGGGCATCGGCCGCTGGTCAGCGGAGATCTACCTGCTGTTCGCCGAAGGCCGGCCCGACATCTGGCCGGCCGGCGACCTGGCAGTGCAGGCCGGGATCGGCCGGATCCTGGGCCTGCCCGAGCGGCCGAGCGAGAAAGAGGTCCGCGCGCTCGCCGAGCCGTGGCGGCCCCACCGCGGCGCGATCGCGATCCTCACCTGGCATTGCTACAACAACGCGGCGCTCTAAATCCTGCTTGTGCCACGCGCGTGGCTAGGCGTATTGCTCGCATAACACAGCTACAGGAGTCGCCATGACCACCGCCGCCCAAGCCGTCGAGTCCGTTCCCCTGATCACCCGCGAAGCGCTGTTCGGCAACCCGGTCCGCAGCGGCGGCACGATCAGCCCCGACGGGAAGTGGCTCGGCTGGATGGCGCCGCACGAAGGGGTGATGAACGTGTTCGTCGCCCCGTTCGGCAAGCCGGGCGAGGCGCGGCGGATGACCAGCGCCGTCGAGCGGCCGATCCCGCAGTACTTCTGGTCGCAGGACTCGCGCTATGTCCTCTACGTGCAGGACAAGGGCGGCGACGAGAACTACCTGCTCTATGCCGTCGACGTCGCCAGCGGCGCGGAGCGCTGCCTCACCCCGTTCGAGAACACCCGAGTCAAGTTCGCCGGCTCGTCGACCAAGCTGCGCAACGAGGTGCTGGTGGCGCTCAACAATCGCGACGTCACCTACCACGACGTCCACCGGCTGAATCTCGACAGCGGCGAGCTCACGCTGGTGCTGCAGAACGACAAGTATGCCGGCTTCGCCACCGATGACGACTTGCGCGTGCGCTGGGCTCTCGCGCCCAACGACGCCGGCGGCATGGACCTGTTCGAGGTCGACGGCTCGACCGTCGCCGAAACGCCGAAGGTCAGCACGACGCTCGAGGATTCGATGACCACGGGCATCGTCGGCTACACCAACGACGGCCGGACGCTTTACTGGATCGACAGCCGCGGGCGTAACACCGCCGAGCTGATCGCCGAGAACACCGAGACCGGCGAGCGCACGCTGATCGCCTCGGACGAACGAGCCGACGTCAACGGCGCCATGCAGCATCCGCTGACCGGAAAGATCGAGGCCTATTCGTCCAATTACCTGAAGCGCGAATGGACCGCCCTGACGCCGGAAATGGGGCAGGCGCTCGCGTTCCTGCGCGAACGGCTCGACGGCGAGTTCGGCGTGCAGTCGCGCACCGATGCCGACGACAAGTGGCTCGTCTGGCACGATCCGGTGACCGGCCCGACCCGCGCGCTGCTCTACGATCGCACGGCGGGCACGCTGGAAGAGCTTTACGTCACCCGGCCCGAGCTCGAAGGCGCGCCGCTCCAGCCGATGCACCCGCTCGAAATCCCCGCGCGCGACGGATTGACGCTGGTGAGCTACCTGACCCTGCCGCCGAGGAGCGAGGGCGATCGCCCGCCGAGCCCCGCGCCGATGGTCCTGCTCGTTCACGGCGGCCCCTGGGCGCGCGACGGCTACGGCTTCAACCGCATGCACCAGCTGCTCGCCAACCGCGGCTATGCGGTGCTTTCGGTCAATTTCCGCGGCTCGACGGGGTTCGGCAAGGGCTTCGTCAACGCCAGCAACCTCGAATGGGGCGCGGCGATGCACGACGACCTGATCGACGCGGTCGACTGGTGCGTGGCGCAGCGCATCGCGCAGCAGGACAAGGTGGCGATCATGGGCGGCAGCTACGGCGGCTACGCCACGCTGGTCGGCCTGACCTTCACCCCCGAAGTATTCGCCTGCGGGGTCGACATCGTCGGCCCGTCGAACCTCGAGACCCTGCTCGCAACGATTCCCCCCTACTGGGCGCCGATGGTCAAGCAGTTCCATGAACGGATGGGCAATCCGAACACGCCCGAGGGCCTGCAGCTGCTCAAGGACCGCAGCCCGCTTCACAAGGCCGACAGGATCTGCCGCCCGCTGCTGATCGGCCAGGGCGCCAACGATCCCCGCGTCAAGCAGAGCGAGAGCGACCAGATCGTCGCAGCGATGGAGAAGCACGGCATCCCGGTGACTTACGTGGTGTTTCCCGACGAAGGTCACGGCTTCCACCGGCCCGAGAACAACATTGCGTTCACGGCGATCACCGAGCAATTCCTCGCCACGGTGCTCGGCGGACGGGCCGAGGCATTCGACGGCGAGGTCGAGAAATCGACCGCGCAGATCAAGACCGGCGGAGAACTGGTAGAATGACGCGCACGGTCGCCAGCCTCCATCCCGCCCATCGCGACGACATTGCCGACCTCGTCACGCGCCGCCCCGTCCCCGGGCCGGGAGTGCCACAGGTCGATCCGTTCCTGTTCCTCAACCACCACGGACCGCAGACCTACGCGCCGGGCAACCGCGGCCTGCCGTTCGGGCCGCACCCCCATCGCGGGTTCGAGACGGTGACCTTCATCCTCGAGGGCACCCTCGCCCACTACGACAGCGGCGGGCACGAGAGCGTGATCGAGGCCGGCGGCGTGCAGTGGATGACCGCGGGCTCCGGCCTGGTGCACGCCGAAGTCTCGCCGCCCGAGTTCAAGCGCGACGGCGGGCCGCTGGAGATCCTCCAGCTATGGGTCAACCTGCCCTCCCGATTGAAGATGACCAGCCCTCGCTATTCGGGTGTGCAGGCGGACCAGATTCCCGTCGTTCCGCTGCCTGGCGGTGCGGGCGGGCTGGCGCTGGTTTCCGGCCGCTTCGGCGATGCCGAGGGACCGATCCATCCGCTGACCGGAGTGTTCATGGCGGTGGTGCACCTCACCCCCGGGGGCGCGGCCGAGCTGCCGGCGCCGCGCGGGCGGTCGGTGTTCCTCTACGTGGCGCGCGGGAAGGTTTCGGTCGGCGGCACGGCGGTGGAGCGGTGGAACCTCGTGCGCTTGAACGACGACGGAGACGCCGTCGCCGTCACCGCGGGAGCGGACGGCGCCACGCTGCTGTTCGGCCATGCCGACCCGATCGGCGAGCGGGTGGTCGCGCACGGCCCGTTCGTGATGAACAGCGAGGCCGAAATCCACCAGGCCATCGCCGACTACCAGGCGGGCAAGTTTCAGGGTACCGGCAAGCTGGTCGACGTGGGGCAATAAGGGGGACAGCGGCGGTGGCGGTGCGCAAGACGATCTTCGTAACCGGCGGCGGCTCGGGCATCGGACGGGCGATCGCCATTCGTTTCGCGCACGCCGGCTGGTTCGTCGGCCTCGGCGACGTGAGCGAAGCCGGCATGGCCGAGACCGAGGCGCTGATGCCCGGCGGGTTCGCCTACAGCCACGTATTCGACGTCGCCGACCGGGCGGCGTGGGACGAGGCGTTGCGGATCGTCTCGGTCGCCGCGGGCGGGCGGATCGACGTCGTCGCCAACAACGCCGGCATCTCGCTCGGCGGTCCGCTGGAGGAATACGAGCAGGACGAGATCGACCGCATCCTCGACGTCAATCTCAAGGGCGTGATCTACGGCGCGCAGGCGGCCTACCCCTACCTCAAGGCGAGCGCGCCGGGCTCGTGCCTGGTCAACACCGCCAGCGCCGCAGCGCTCTACGGCATGGCCAACCAGAGCCTCTACGGCGCCTGCAAGGCCGGCGTGCGGTCGCTGACCGAATCGCTCGACGCCGAATGGGCGCCCGACGGCATCCGCGTGCGCTCGTTGATGCCGAGCTTCATCGACACGCCGCTGCTGCAGAACACCCCCAACCGCAAGCGCAACGCGATCATCCGCGAGGCGGTGGTCGAGGCGGGACTGGAGTTCACCCCGGTCGAGGAAGTCGCCGAAGCGGCGTGGCGAGCGGTGACCGGCGAGCAGCTCCACCACGTCGTCGGCAAGAGCGCGCGCAAGATGCGGCTGCTGGCGAAGTGGGCGCCCGGCGCGCTGCGCAAGCGCTCGCGCCTGCTGGCCGAGGCGCACGAGCGGACGAAGCGCTAGCTTTTGTTGGAGAACGAGGGGCTGAATTCGCTTTCCTACACGGATTTGTTCCGTTTATGTTCGCGCGATGCCGTCCTCTGCTCGCCTCCCTTTTTGCCCGTCGATCCTGTCTCGGAAGAATGGGCGTCGCGGCGGCGCCGGAAGTATTTTTCCGGCGCAATGTGTCACCCGCCACCCGGCGCCGAAAACCGCGAAAATGCGTCGTTTCCAGGGCGACACCAGGGTGACAGGGTCCGTAAAGTGTCACCCTCGAATCCGCACCTCGCTCGGCCATTCCGGCAGCCGGGCCGGCATGAACTCAGGCGAGTCCGTCGATAGCCGCGGCCATCTCCACGTCGCGCTGCGAGAGGCCGCCGGCGTCGTGGGTGGTGAGGGTGATCTCGACCCGGTTGTAGACGTTCGTCCACTCGGGATGGTGGTCGCGCTTCTCGGCGATCAGCGCCACGCGGGTCATGAAGGCGAAGGCCCCGCTAAAGTCGGCGAACTTGAACCGGCGGACGATCGCCAGCTTGTCGTCGCGCAAGGTCCATTCGGGAAGGCGCGCGAGCGCTTCGCCGCGCTGGGCTTCGGTCAGTTGCGGCACAGCCATTCCATTACTCCCGCTCATCCTGAGCTTGTCGAAGGATTGTCGCTCATTGTTCCTTGGCCTAACGCTCGCGCGGATGGAAGGGTGCCGCCTCGCCGTGAACGACCTCGCCTGCCGCCGCGGCGAGCGGGTGCTGTTCCGCGGCCTGTCGTTCGAGCTGAAGGCGGGCGAAGTGCTGCAGGTGGTTGGGCCGAACGGGACCGGCAAGTCGAGCCTGCTGCGGATCCTCGCCGGGCTACTCGGGCCGTTCGCGGGGACGGTCGAGCGGAGCGGCGCGATCGGGCTGATCGACGAACGCCCCGCCCTCGACGAGCACTTGCCGCTCGGCCGGGCGCTCGAATTCTGGGCGCGGATCGATGCGCCCTCGCCTCCAGCGCCGAACCTCGGCCTCGGCGACCTGCTCGACGTGCCGGTGCGCTACCTTTCGACCGGCCAGCGCAAGCGCGCCGCGCTCGCCCGCTTGCTCGGCCAGCAAGCGGCGGTCTGGCTGCTCGACGAGCCGCTCAACGGCCTCGACGCCGACATGGCGCGCGGATGCGAACAGCTTGTCGCCGGCCATTGCCAGGCCGGCGGCATCGCCCTCGTCGCGTCGCACCAGCCGTTCGCGCTGCCCGGCCTGAAGACGCTGGCCATTGCGGACTACGCGCCATGAGCGCGCTCGGCGTCCTCCTGCGGCGCGACCTCGCGCAGATGTTCGGCGGCGGGCGGCGCGGCGGAGCATTGCTGCCGGTGCTGTTCTTCGTGGCGACGGCGATGCTGTTCCCGTTCGCGGTCGGACCGGACCCGGTGCTGCTGGCGAAAGCCGGCGGCGGGATCGTGTGGGTCGCCGCGCTGCTCGCCGCGATCCTGCCGCTCGACCGCCTGCTCGCGCCCGACCTAGAGCAAGGCATGTTCGACCAGTTCGCCGTGCGCGGCATCGCCGAGGAAGCGGTGGTGGCGGTGCGCCTCGTCGCCCACTGGCTCAGCTTCGGCCCGCCGCTGATGCTCGCCGCCCTGCCCGCCGCCGCGCTGCTGGGCTTGCACGCCGACACGCTGCGCACGGTCGAGTGGGGGCTCCTTGCCGGCACCCCCGGCCTCGCCGCGATCGGCCTGATCATCGCCGCGCTGACCGTCAGCTTGCGCGCCGGAGCGGCGCTCGCCGGCCTGCTGCTGATCCCGCTCGCCGTGCCGCTGCTGATCTTCGGCGCCGGCGCGCTTTCGACCGGCGGCGCGAGCGGCCTAGCCCTCACCGCCGCGATCAGCCTGCTGCTGTGCGCGATCACCCCGTTCGCGGGAGGCGCGGCGATCAGGGCTGCGCGGGAGGGTTAGGAAGATGGTCGCCAGATTTGTGCAAACCGGCGAGTGGGTGTATCGTCGGAGACGACAACATTGGGAGACGGCGTGATGAAAGGCATGGCGTTCGCTCTCGGCCTGGCCGGAATGCTCTCCGCGATACCGGTGGCTGCGCATCATTCATTCGACAGCGCGTTCGACCGCAACAGGACGGTCAAGCTCAGCGGTCGCGTGACCGAGTTCCAGTTCATCAATCCTCATTCGTTCATTATGCTCGCCGTCACCGGTCCTAACGGCCAAACGCAGGAATGGCACGTGGAGACTACCTCGGCCGGTTCCCTCGCCGCCAATGGCTGGACCGCGCAGAGCATAAAGGCGGGCGAAGAGCTGAAAGTGGAGGGCTGGCCCGCCCGCAACGGGACGCACTACGCGCGACTCAGTTCGATGCGCCATGCCGACGGCAGCGCGGTCGCGCTGTGGATGCCGCCCGGCCCGACTCCACTCCCCGGAGGGTAAGGCCGCTCAATAGGGCGGCTTATCCAGCCCCTTCGGGCTCAGCGTGAAGATCTCGCAGCCGTCCTCGGTAATCCCGATCGAGTGCTCGAACTGCGCCGACAGGCTCTTGTCGCGGGTCACCGCGGTCCAGCCGTCGGATAGCAGCTTCACCCACGGCTTGCCGAGGTTGATCATCGGCTCGATGGTCATGAACATGCCTGGGCGTAGCTCGGGCCCGGTGCCGGACTGCGCGGCGTGGACCACCTCGGGCGCGTCGTGGAACAGGCGGCCGAGGCCGTGGCCGCAGAACTCGCGCACCACGCCGTAGCGGTGCGCCTCGGCATGGGCCTGGATCGCCGCGCCGATGTCGCCCAGCCGCGCGCCGGGCCGGGCCTGGGCGATGCCGAGCATCATGCACTCGTGCGTGACCTCGACCAGCCGACGCGCCTTCAGCGGCACGTCGCCGACGAGGTACATCCGGCTGGTGTCGCCGTGCCAGCCGTCGAGCAGCGGGGTGACGTCGATGTTGACGATGTCGCCGTCCTTGAGGACCTTGGGCGAAGGAATGCCGTGGCACACCACATGGTTGATCGAGATGCAGCAGGAGTGGGCGTAGCCGCGATAGCCGAGCGTCGCCGGCACCGCGCCGCCGTCCAGCGTCATCTCGCGGACCACCCGGTCGAGCTCTTCGGTGGAGACGCCGGGCTGCACCCGGTTGGCCATCTCGTCGAGGATTTCGGCCGCCAGCCGCCCGGCCTTGCGCATGCCCTCGAACCCTTCGGGCCCATGGAGCTTGATCGTCCCGTCGCGCAGGACGGTGTCGGCGGAAGTAACGTGCTGGTATTGCGTCATGGGGTCCATGTAGCGAGCCGGCGGCGAAATTGCGAGGGTTCAGCGGACCCGCGAGAACGCCGGCTCGTAAGTCGGCTTCACCGCGCCGAGGACCGCCTTGTCGACCCCGAAGGTCAGCTCGTAGGCGCCTTCGGCATAGGGACCGGCCACGTAGGGTCCGAACCACACGCCGACGCGGTTGAACGTGCGCCCGTTCGACGAGCCGACCAGCACCGTCGCCTCGTCGACGCCGACGCACTTGTCGAACTCGGGCAGTCCCATGCCCCTGGGCTGGCCCTTGCGCCGCTTGGCCCGCTCGGCGTCCAGCGCCGCGCACAGCTTCTTGCCCAGCGCATCCCCGAGCGCCTTGGGCGAGGTGAACATCTCGATCGCCGGGAAGCCGCGGCCGACTTTCTTGTCCCACACGATCGTCTCGCGTCCGTAGTTTCCATGCGCGCCGCCGGTGTAAGTCGAGAAGTCGCCGGTCAGGCTGAGCCAGCCCGGAAGGTTCGCCACGACATTCCATTTTTCGGAGAAGTAGTAGGTGTTGTAGGGGAAGCCGTTGCTCTCCGCCTCTTCCTTGCCCTTGTTGGCGCTGTCGATGAGCTCCTGCTTGCTCTTCTCGAGCTGGCCTTCGAGCCGCTGCGCCAGCGCGGGGATGTTCCCCGCCGCCGCGGGCCAGGAATAAGCGAAGCTGTAAAGGTCGTTGGTTTCCTTGACCTCGTTGGCGCCGGTCGGCGCGCCGGTTACGCTGGCGGTGGCGCTGGCCGTGGGCGTGGCGGAAGCGGTCGCGGTGGCGGTGGCGGTGGCGGTGGGTTGCGGCGCTGCGGGTGTATCGCTGCCCCCCTGGCAGGCCGCGAGAACGAGGCACAGCATGGGCGAAAACGAGCGCAGCGACATCAGTGACTCCGAACCAAAACTGTTGAGGCCCGGCGGCGCGAACCCTAGGGGGCGCTTATGAGCGACAGAACCGACCTTATCCAGCCGGATCGCGGGCAGGAAGCGATCCCGATCCACCTTGTCAACAAGGAGGGGTTCGAAACATGGGTCAAGAATCTCAGCACCGCGCAGCGGGCGGCGCTGGCGGCGCAGAAGTTCGACGGCGGCGGTTACCAGGTCGGCATCGTGCCCGATGGTGAGCGCTGGTTCGCCGTCGGCGGGGTCGCCGATCCCGCGGAGCTGTCGAGCTGGTGCATGGCCAAGCTGGCCGAATCGCTGCCGGCCGGAACCTATCGCCGCGCCGAGGGAGAGCCGGGCGCCGCACTTCACGGCTGGCAGACCGCGCAATACCGTTTCACCCGCTATCGCGAGGAGAAGGACCCGGTCGGCCCGCGCGTCCTGCTGACCAAGGAGGCCGGCAGGATCGCCGCCGCCGAGGCCGAGGCGCAGGCTGTGTTCCTGGTCCAGGACCTCGTCAACACGCCGGCCGAGGACATGGGCCCGGCCGCGCTCGAAGCCGCGGTCGAGGCGCTGGCCAAGCAGCACGGCGCGAAGGTCAAGGTCACCCGCGGCGATGCGCTGGAACAGGAATTCCCGATGGTTCACGCCGTCGGCCGCGCCGCCGCACGCAGCCACGCGCCGCGGATGATCGAGCTCGACTGGGGCGACGCCAAGGCGCCGAAGCTGGCAATCATCGGCAAGGGCGTGTGCTTCGATTCGGGCGGGCTCGACATCAAGCCTTCGGCCGGCATGCTGCTGATGAAGAAGGACATGGGCGGCGCGGCGCACGCGCTGGCGCTCGCCGGCCTGGTCATGGGCGCCGGGCTCAAGGTGCGGCTGCAGTTGCTGATCCCGGCGGTCGAGAACGCGATCGCCGGCAACGCCTTCCGCCCCGGCGACGTGCTCCGGAGCCGCAAGGGCCTGACCGTGGAGATCGGCAACACCGACGCCGAGGGCCGCCTGGTCCTCGCCGACGCGCTCGCGCTGGCGAGCGAAGGCAAGCCCGAGCTGATCGTCGATTTCGCCACTCTCACCGGCGCCGCGCGGGTCGCGCTCGGGCCCGACCTTCCCGCCCTGTTCACCCGCGACGACGGGACCGCCGAGGCGCTCATCGCAGCGGGCAAGGAAAGCGACGATCCGGTCTGGCGCCTCCCGCTCCACGAACCCTATGCCGATTGGTTGAAGTCCGACATCGCCGACACCAACAACGCCCACACGAACGCCTTCGCCGGCTCGAGCGTGGCCGCGCTGTTCCTCGACAAGTTCGTCGGAGAAGGCATCGACTGGGCACATTTCGACACGTTCGCTTGGCGCCCGAATCCCAAGCCCGGCCGCGCCAAGGGCGGCGCGGCGCTCGGCCTGCGCGCCTCGTGGTGGATGTTGCAGCGACGCTTCGGCTGACGACACTCCCCGCCCACCGCTTGCCCCATGTGCGGGGGCAGTCTAACGCCGCCGCGTAGCGAGACACCCTTTGGCAGATACGTCCGATATCACTTCCTGGCACAAGCGCGCGCAAGGGCCTTTCGCCCTCGCCGGCCCGGTCGCGCGCGCCGACGGCTCGATGCCGCTGAGGGGCGACCTTGCGCACATCGGCCTCGCCGGAAAGTACTTCGTGCCGCACTACGCCGTGCCGCAGCCGCGCACGGTCCTGCCCGGCGGCGCTCCCCTGCTGGCCAGCAGCGATGGCGGAGCGGAAGAACTGTGCACCCTGTTGGAAGGCGACAGTTTCGAGGTTCTCGACGTTATCGGGGTGTGGGCCTGGGGTTGCCTCTCGCTCGAAGGACCCGTCGGCTACGTGCTGCTCGACCGGCTGGAGCCGCTCGTCTGATGGCCCGGACGGTGTTCATCGACGGTGCTGCCGGGACCACCGGGCTGGAGATTCGCGAGCGGCTGCACGGGCGGTCCGAATTCGATCTGGTCGCGCTCGACGACGCCCGGCGCAAGGAACCGGCCGCGCGCGCCGAGGCGCTCAATGCGGCGGACTTCGCGATCCTCTGCCTGCCCGACGACGCCGCCCGCGAGGCGGTTACGTTGATCGAGCCCGGCAGCCGGGTGCGGGTGATCGACGCCTCCTCGGCGCATCGCGTGGCGCCGGGCTGGGTGTTCGGCTTTCCCGAGCTCGTCGGCCGCGACACCGTGGCGCAGGCGGCGCGGGTGTCGAACCCGGGCTGTTATTCGACCGGATTCATCGCCCTGCTTGCGCCGCTCGTCGCCGCCGGGCTTCTCCCTGCAGACTGGCCGTACACCTGCAACGCCGTCTCCGGCTATTCGGGCGGGGGCAAGACCCTGATCGAGCGCTTTGAGGGCGACCACGATATCGCCTGGCGCGGCTATGCGCTGGGGCTCGGCCACAAGCACGTGCCCGAAATGCAGCAGTGCTGCGGGCTGGCCATTCCTCCGATTTTCTCGCCCGCGGTTATCCCGGCCCACCGTGGGATGGTCACGGAAATCCCCCTCCCCCTCGCGGCCATGGCGCGCGCCGCCAGCGCGGAAACGCTGCGGTTTGCCCTGACCGAATTCTACGCCGGCAGCCGCATCATCACGATGGGCGAGGAGCCCCTGTTCGGCGAGATCCTGCTGCGCCGCTCGCGCGAACCGTCAGACCGGATGGAGCTGTTCGTGTTCGCCTCCGCTGACGGCAGCCAGGCGCGGCTCGTCGCGCTGCTCGACAATCTCGGCAAGGGCGCCAGCGGAGCGGCGGTGCAATCGCTCAACCTGATGGCGGGACTCGACGAAACGGCTGGCCTCAGGCTGTGATGCCCGCTTGCTGGGCACGCCTGCCCGCTTTCTAAGCAACCAATTCGCAGCGGCGCGCACGATAGTTGCGCCGACGCCCACGGCGGGCGCGGAATTGTGCGATTCCGCCCTTTCCCGAGGCCACGCGATTGTCTACCTCTCCCCCGTCACGCCTTGGCACGATTCTTGAAGCATGAGTGCCGGGAAAACACGGATCGTCCGGCCCGCAGCCCGAGGAGGGGATGCGGCGCCGGCTTTACTCGCAGGGGTCACGTGAAAAAGATCGAAGCCATCATCAAGCCGTTCAAGCTCGACGAGGTGAAGGAAGCGCTGCACGAAGTCGGCGTTTCGGGCATCACGGTGACCGAGGCGAAGGGCTTCGGCCGCCAGAAGGGCCACACCGAGCTCTATCGTGGCGCCGAGTACGTCGTCGACTTCCTGCCCAAGGTGAAGCTCGAGGTCGTCGTTCCCGACGGCCAGGCGGAACGGGTGGTCGAGGCCATCGCGAACGCCGCCCAGACCGGGCGCATCGGCGACGGCAAGATCTTCGTGTCGACGATCGACACCGCCCTGCGCATCCGCACCGGCGAGAAGGACGACGCGGCGATCTGAATTTCCCGGCCGCGGCGCCGTCGCGGTCCACAACCACACCAGGCTCTACGCTCAAGGAAGGAAGACCATGCCCACCGCAAAGGACATCGTGAAGCGGATCAAGGACGAGGAGATCGAATGGGTCGATCTTCGCTTCACCGATCCCAAAGGCAAATGGCAGCACCTCTCGATGGTCGCCTCGGCGCTCGATGAGGACCAGCTCGAGGAAGGCCTGATGTTCGACGGCTCGTCGATCGCCGGCTGGAAGGTGATCAACGAATCCGACATGATCCTCAAGCCCGACCTCACCGAAGTCTACATGGACCCCTTCAGCGCGACCCCGATGATGATCGTGTTCTGCGACATCGTCGAACCGTCGACCGGCGACTGGTACGCGCGTGACCCGCGCACGACCGCGAAGCGGGCCGAAAACTATCTCAAGACCACCGGCCTCGGCGACACCGTCTACGTCGGCCCGGAGGCCGAGTTCTTCATGTTCGACGACGTTCGCTTCGAGGACGGCTACGCCGGCTCGGGCTTCCAGATCGACGACATCGAGCTGCCGACCAACACCGGCGCAGAGATCGAAGGCGGCAACATGGCGCACCGTCCGCGCGCCAAGGGCGGCTACTTCCCGGTCGCCCCGGTAGACAGCGCGATGGACATCCGCGGCGAGATGGTCAGCACGATGCTCGAGATGGGCCTGCCGTGCGACAAGCACCACCACGAGGTGGCCGCCGCCCAGCACGAGCTGGGCCTCACCTTCGGTACGCTTACCCAGACCGCCGACCGCATGCAGATCTACAAGTACGTCGTGCACCAGGTCGCCCATGCCTACGGCAAGACGGCGACTTTCATGCCCAAGCCGATCAAGCAGGATAACGGCAGCGGCATGCACACTCACATGTCGATCTGGGACAAGGGCAAGCCGCTGTTCGCCGGCAACGGCTATGCCGGGCTGTCGGACATGTGCCTCTATTTCATTGGCGGCGTGATCAAGCACGCCAAGGCGCTCAATGCCTTCACCAATCCGACCACCAACAGCTACAAGCGGCTGGTGCCGGGCTTCGAAGCGCCGGTGCTGCTCGCCTATTCGGCGCGCAACCGTTCGGCCTCGTGCCGCATTCCCTACGGTGCCGGTGAGAAGGCCAAGCGCGTCGAGTTCCGCTTCCCCGATGCTCTCGCCAACCCGTACCTCGCCTATGCCGCGATGCTGATGGCCGGTCTCGACGGGGTGCAGAACAAGATCCATCCGGGCGAGGCAATGGACAAGAACCTCTACGATCTGCCCCCGGCCGAGCTGGCCGAGGTGCCGACCGTCTGCGGTTCGCTCCGCGAAGCGCTCGAATCGCTCCAGGCGGACCACGAGTTCCTGCTCAAGGGCGACGTGTTCACGATGGACCAGATCGAGAGCTACCTCGAATTGAAATGGGAAGACGTCAGCCGCTGGGAAACCACCCCCAGCCCGGTCGAATTCGACATGTACTACAGCGCCTGATCGCTGGTCCGCGCGCTAGTCCGCGCGCAAAGAGAAGGGCGTCCGGAGCGATCCGGGCGCCCTTTCTCTTTCAGCGCGTCGGTTGAATCAACCGCACGCCCCCGCCGCGCGCATCGCGACTCCCTTGAGCCCGCCGGGGCACTTGGGCTTGCCGCTTTGCTGCGAAGGCCGGCTGCGCTCCGTCTCATCGCCATCCTCATCCGAGGTGTCGAAGCCGCCCATGTCCGGCATTCCGAGGATCGTCATGGCGTTCGCGCGGAAACGCACCCGCGCGATCCACTCGGGCTTCCAGGCGAGCTTGGCGTTCGCCGGGCGCGGCGGAAAAGCGAAGTCGCTCTGCGGCCCGTAGGCGTAGAGGTTGAGCATCATGTTGTCGCCGCCCAGCTTGCGCACTTCCGCGGGGATCGAGCAGCTCGTCTGGCTCGGCGCCATCACCGTCCGGGCGGCGACCAGCTTGGCCACGGTAGCCGGTGAGAGCCAGTCCTGCAGCGAGCCGCCGAACTGCTGCGTGGCCGAGGACGTCCACCAGACCATCTCGGCCGCGCCGTTGCGGCCCATGTCCCTGGCGCCCATCGCCCAGGCGTAATAGCCGGTCGCTTCGGGCAGGCCGTTCCAAGTCAGGCCGAAGGCGCCGCTCGCAAGGGTAGAGGACTTCGGCTGCAGCGCCGGCATGAAGTCACGGTCGAGCTTGAAAGCGATCTCGGGCGAGTAGTTGCCGGCGATCCGATGGTCACCGCGCAGCGAAGCCGACGACGGGACTTGCTTCGCGTTGCGGCTGTTGGGCCATTCGCCGAAAGTCTTGCTGTTGGCCTGGTTCACCCGCCAATCGTCGGCCGCGCTGGCCGCGGCGGCGTACAGGCCCGGCGGCATCTGACCCTTGGCCATCTTGGCGAAATCGATCACCACCGGCTGGCCGGCCGTAGCGTGCTCGCCGCAACCCCAGAAGAGGTACAGCTTGCCGCTCGGCAACTGTCCCTGCTGCGGCCTTTCGGCGGGGCCGCTGGGGGCGCTCTGATTCACCGGAGTGATCAGCGGCACCGAAGGGCCGAGCCCGGCCCCTGCCGGCATGAAGTGATCGGCTGCTGGCGCTCCGGTCGCGGCCCGAGAGGATCCGAGTCGCAGCTGGAGCTCGTGCATCGCCCCGCCCGCTCCGCCACGCAACATCGCCAGCGGGTTGCCGCCCCCCGCGCCCATCGCGGCCATCCCGGACACGGTCCCCGCATCCATCGTGTAACGCGCGATCGGCCCGGCGGCCTGCTGGGTGGAGGCCGGCATGGCGGCGAGACCGGCAACCAGTGCGGTACCCAGGTACGCCGCTCGGCGAACAGAGTGCTTCATTTGGAATTCCCCTCCACAACGGCGACCCGTCGTGGCTAGCGTCTATACCACTCACTGGAACTCCGGTCATTTACCAACTGGGGCGGCGCGGCGGCGCCTGGCTTGGGCCAAATCCGGCAAGCGGGGCATCCCATTGGGGCCTTTCGGGGAACCCGCCCGCCGGTCCCCCGGTTCTAGGCTCCAAGGAGACTCCGCAATGAAGCACCTGCTGTTCGGCGCCGCCGTCATCGCGCTGGCTGTGGCTCCACTGGCCGCCCAAGGTAACGGACACGGCAAGGGCGGGCCGGGCGGTAGCGGCAAAGCATCCCACGGCCCGGCGATGCAGGGCCCGGCGATGAAAGCGCCGACGATGCACGGTCCGTCGATGAGGGCCAGCGGCCACGGGAATTTCGCGCGCTCGGCAGGCCCGATGGCGCCGACCATGAAGGCTGTAGGGCCTCCGCATGGGAATCGGAAGGTGAACGCACCCGGAAAAGCGCAAGGCCCAGCGAAACAGACCGACCGTGGCCGATCAGCCGCGGCGCATGCTGACAAGCCCGCCCAGTCGCCCGACAAGACCAAGCGGAACGGTGCGAACGAGAAAATGGCCAAGGCGGCCGGGCCCGGCGTCAAGGTGCTCGAGGATGGCCGCCGTTACTACTCGGACCGCAGTGCCCACGAGTCATTCGATGTCGCCGCCGTTCGCCTCCGCCCGATCGACGGCTGCCCGCCCGGCCTTGCCAAGAAGAACAACGGCTGCATGCCGCCGGGTCTGGCGAAGCAGCGCCTCTACCAACCCGGCTGGTGGGGCCTGACGGACCTCGCAGGCGGCCCCTACGCCTACGACGACGGCTACCTGCTGCGACTCAACGGTGACCGGGTGGCGAGCTACGTACCGCTGCTCGGCGGCGCCCTCTCGCCGGGCAACATCTGGCCAAGCATGTACGCACCGGTGACAGTCCCCGAATACTACGCCGATTATTACGATCTCGGCCCGCCGGGCGGCTACCGTTATGCCGACGATGTCCTCTACCGGGTCGATCCGTCGACTTCGGCGATCACTTCGATTGCCGCACTTTTGACCGGCGACAACTTCCAGATCGGCTCGCCGCTGCCGGCGGGATACGACGTCTACAACGTCCCCTATCCCTATCGCAGCCAGTACGTTGACGGGCCCGACGCCCGATACCGTTACGGCGACGGCTATATCTACCAAGTCGATCCAACGACGCAGCTGGTGACAGCGGCGATCGACCTGCTGGCCGGTTGAGGAGCGCAGTCATGACTATAGCACAGGCCCTTCGCCGCCCGCTGGCGATCGCGGTAGCCGCCGCGCTGCTGCCGCTCGCCGCCTGCTCGAACAATTCGGACAAGGCCGATAGCGAAAAGACGGCCACGCCCGAGCCCTCGGGCGACACCTTGGCCGAGGCGATGTCGAAGCAGGACAGCCTGTCGACGCTTACCGGCGCGTTGCGGGACACCGGGCTCAGCGAGGTTTTCGACAATGCCGGATCCTACACCATCTTCGCGCCGACCAATGATGCGTTCGCCAAGCTGGGCGATGCCGGAAAGGCGTTGCGGCAAGCGGATCAGCGGGCGGTGCTGACCGCGGTGCTGCGCGATCATATCGTGCCCGGCTACCTGACTCCCGACGACATCGGCACGGCGATCGATGCCGAAGGGGGCCGGGTCAAGGTTCAGACGATGGGCGATCACAAGCTGACCTTCACGCGCGACGGCGACGGATACCTGGTCGCCGCAGAGGACGGATCGACAGCCAACATCGCCGGCGACGCGACCGCGGCCAGTAACGGCGTCGCAATCCCGGTCGACGGCGTCCTCAAGAAACTCTGAGCTTCCTCAATAATCCTTGTGATACGCAGCCGCGATGCTCTCGCGGCCGAGCGACGAAACCGTTCCGAGGAGCGACAGCCAGCTGGTGATGCGAAACTCGAGGCTGGTGGCGTTGTAGCCACGTCCGTCGGTGATGATCTCGACATAGAAGCGGCGGTGGAACCGCTTGCCGAGCGCCAGCGCGGTGCCGTGGTTGAGCGCCGGGTCGGCCGGCACGATGCGCAAGCGATCGAGCCCGATCGCCTTGCGCAGCCGATTGATTGGATCGAGCCCGGCGCCGCCGCGCAAGCTCGACAGCGCCGCGCCAAGTTGCAGCGCGTCCGTCGCAGAAAGGTTGGCGATCGAGCCGCCGAACAGCAGCTGGGCAAGAATTTCCTCTTCCGGCATCGACGGGGTCGAGCTGAAGGTGATGTCGGGCCTCGAGGCCCTCCCGCCGACGTGCACCTGGACGGTCAGCGAGCCCGCGGTGGTTTCAGCCGTCAGGTCGATCTGCGGATCGGGCGGCGCGTTCTCGTTGAAATCGATGATCCCGCGAATGATGTCGAACCGCGAGCCGGCAAAGTCGTAGAAGCCCTGCCGCGGCACCACCCGGGCGACCCCGCCGATCCTCGGGTCCGAAGTCGTGCCGCGGAGCACGATGTTCGCGCTCCACTCGCTGTCGAGCCCCATGCCATCGACGGCGATCCCGCCCGGCGCTGTCGCGTCGATCAGATAGCGCCACGGCGCTCCGGGCGCGCGCGGCGGGGCGATATCCGCGGGAACGTTGATGTCCGTCGTCTTGATGATCGGCAGTTGCGAGGCGCCCGTGGCGGCGCCGAGGCGCCAATGCGCCTTGTTCACCCTCAAACGTCCGGCGATGGTGCCACCGAGGCCGTTCGAAACGATGCGGATCGGACCGGTGACGGTCGCGCCCATCGTCGACAGGTCGAGGATCTCGGCCTTGTTAGCGGCGATCTTCAAATCTAGCGCTGGGCTGCGGCCCGGCCCCATGCCGGCAAGATCGACGAACCCGCTGCCGACGACGGTGCCGCCATTCGGGGCGGTTCCGCTGAAGCTGGACAGCTGCAGCCGCGAGCCGGCGAAACTGCCGGCAGCCTTTACTTGCTTCAGGTCGGTTCCGGTGAGCGTGCTTTGCACCCTGAGGTCGTCGCCGGCGACGGAGCCGCGCACTTGCGGATCGGCGAGCGAGCCGCGCACGTCGGCAGCGACGCGGATCGTGCCGGTGACATCGAACGTTTCGAGCGCGGCGAGCCGCCACAGGGCGTCGGCGGGCCCAACATAACGCACCTGGGCCAGCAGGTTGCCGGCGCTAAGCCGATCGTAGAGTGCGCCGCCGGGCGGCAGGTTGGCGATGCGGCCCTGCAGCCGGCCGAGTATCTGGCCCTTGTCCTGCAACACGGCGCGCATTTGCAGAAGAGTCGGAGAGAGCTGCGCCACGAGCGCCAGATCGACCGGGCGCGAGGTCAACAACAGGCCCGAGCGCGTGAGCCCGGTCAACATCACCCTCGCACTGCCGGTCGGCACGCCGCCGGGGCTGCTGCGGAAGTCGACGATGCCCGAAATCGAGCCACCCACGCCGAGGTCCCCGCCGAGGACATCGACCAGCGACAGCGGCATCTTGGCCAGGCTCAGGCTAAGTTGCGTCCCGGCGGCGCCGCCGAATTGTCCTTCGGCGATGGCGATGCCGCCGCCGAACGTCAGCTGCGTCTTCTGCAGCTGCCAGCTGCCGTCGGATTGCTTGAGCAGCACCGCCCGGCGCGGCATGGTGATCGCCTGGCCGCCGTAATTGCCGCGCGCGGCAGCGGCGATCCGCTCTGGCGTCACGTCGCCGGTCACCTGCAACTGGAACTGGCTGCCGCGGCGCCCGGCGAGCGACCCGCTGAACGTGCCGCGGCCGTTGACCACGTTGGCGCGCGCGTCGAGCCGGCCGATGAACAGGCTGCCGTAGCTGACCCCTTGCGCCTGGACCGCGCCCTGAATCGAGCTGTTGCCACCGCCGACGAAGCCGCTGAAATCGACGGTTGCCTGCCGCACCGAGAATGGCGTGGCGCCGCCGAAGGTCGCGTCCCTGGCGACCAGGTTCACATCGAAACCTTGGGCGCCGCGCCGGGGAGCGAGGGCGATCGTGCCGTCGAGACCGCCGCCGCTGAGGCGCAGGTTCCCCGACGCGCCGCCGTCGCCGAGCGTCAGGTCGCCGGTCACCGCGGTCCGCCAGACGTCAAGGTGATCGATGCGGATGCGGGTCGGTCCACCCGCCGGGGAGGTCAGGAAGAGCAGCCCCTTGAACGGTCCGAGGGTGGAATCGCCCGAGGTGTCGATCTTGAAGCCGTCCCGCGTCGGCGCGAGGGCAATGTGCACGTCGCGTAGCCCGGCCGCGGGCAGCGGGTTGGCGAACACCAGGTCGGCGTGCGGCCCGTCCTGGGCGAGCGTGGCCTTGACCGTGAACGCGCCGTAATCGACGTGCCGTCCGCTGCCGACGAGGCTCGTCACCCCGTTCTCCACCCGCCCGTCGAGGCGCAGCGACAGCTTGTTGGCGCGGATCGTCGTCTTGCGGAAGATGATCGGCTGCGCGGCGCCGAACAGCACCCCGCCCTCGAAGCGAATGTTGCCGCCCGAAAGATTGGCCAGCGTGGCGTTGGTCACTTTCGGCATGCGACCGGAGAAGTTGGCCGCCAGTCGCCACGGCACGCCGTTGCCGATCCCGAAGCGCATCTTGGCCCCGAAATCGACGGTCCCGAGGTTCTGAACGACGAGACCGCGCGCCTCGATCGGGCCGGAAATGCCGTAGCCGCCGCGGTGGATGTCTCCGCGCAGGACCAGGTTGGCCGAGAGGCCGGCGAAGCGCAGCTGCAAGTCGTCGGAGCGCAAGTCGCCACCCGCCAGGTACACTGTGCCGGTCAGCCTGCCATTGACCAACTTCGGGTCGATGATGGCGTTGCCGCTGGCGATCCGCTCGACCGAGGCGTTGAGCGGCAGGGTCCAGCGTTTGCCGTCGTACGCCAGCCTCCCGCGTTCGCCGATCCCGGTGAACACCGTGCCGCCGAAATCGGCTTGCCCGACCTTGAGCTCAAACGGCGCGCTGAAGCCGCGCCAGGGGCCATCGAGCGTGGTGTTGATCACCACGTCGCGCATTGTCAGGCCCGGACCGAACAGTTGCTTGTCGACCAGGTCGATCTTGAGCCGGGCGTTCCTGAACGCGTTGTTGCCGAGGTCGATGCCGCCCATACCGTCGAGACTGATCCCCGCCCCGCGCAGCGCCGCCGAGCCACTGAGCACACTCTGCTTGAGGGTGCCGACCAGCGCGACCGCGGTGGATTCTCCCAGCGCCCGCGCCGACAGGCCGGTAAGGTAGTCGCGATGCCACACCAGGCCTGAAATGCGGTAGTGCCCGGCCCGGTTGTACAGCTTAAGCGCGGCCACCCGCTGGCCGTCCTCGCGGGCGACGAAGGCGCCGTTCCAGGTCCTCCAGGTGCCGTCGCCCAGGAGCCGGACGCGCGTGTCGTGCTTTGTCCCGGTGAGCGAGGCGAGCAGCCCGCCCTTGGGCGCGCGGTAGTCGAGATCGAGGTCGAACACGTTGCCGTCGGGTTCGGCATTGACCAGCGCCGTGAAGCGGTCGCCGCCGCCGAGTTGGCCCTTGGCGTCGAGCTTGACCAACCCGCGATGGACATGCGCGTGAGCCTGGAAATCGACGTGGCGCTCCTCGCCGAGCAGGCCCTTGGCGACCGTCAAGTTGTCGATCACGAAGCGGTCGACGCGGATGTCGAAATTGGGCAGCGTCGGGGCGTTGGGATCGCCGGGATTCAGATTGGGCTTGGCGTAGAGAGTGCCATCGTGGAGCACGAGGGCGCGCACGTCGAGCCCGGTGAAGGGGAACTTGTACGGTCGCCAGTTGAGCTCGACCGCGGGGACGGTGAGGAACAGCTTGCCGCGCGCGTCGCGGAACTTCACGTCGTAAAGCGTGGCGTTCCACAGCACCGAGCCTTCGATGCGGCCGACGCTGACCTTGAGGCCCGAGGCAGGCGCGACCTTGGCGATCCGGTTGACGATGAACTGCCGCCCAGAGCCGGTGTTGAGATAAAGCACCGCCACCGCAAACAGCGCCAGCAGCAGCACGACCAGTCGTCCGGCCCACACAGCGATCTTGCGCAGGGTGTCACGCCGCCGGTGGACGATTACGGTCTCCTCGCCCCCCTCGATGACCTCCTCTTCGGCCATCAGAAGGCTTGCCCCAGCGCGACGTAGACGCCGACCGGGCCGTCGCCCGGACCCGGATTGAGCGGCACGCCGACATCGACGCGAATCGGGCCGAAGCCGGTCAGGTAGCGCACACCGATCCCGGCCCCGAGCTTGATCTCGTTGAAGCTCGGGGTCGAGCTGCTGCCGACGGTGCCGGCATCGACGAACGGGACGATCCCGAGCGCGCCGCCGAGCCACGGCGTCTGGATGCGCGCCTCGGCCGAAAGCTCGACCAGCGAGCGCCCGCCGGTGGGATCGCCCTGGCTGTCATGCGGCCCGATCGACTGGTAGCCGTAACCGCGCACCGACCCGCCGCCGCCGGCGTAGAGCCTGCGCGAGGGCGCGATCGCGGAAAGCGGAGCTCCGGGAATGCTGGCGAGGCGCACGCGCGCCGCGAGGACGATCCTGTCGCTGACTGAGTAGTAGTAGCTCGCGTCGCCTTGCGCGCGCACGTAGAAGCTCTGGTCTTTGTTCGTGCGCGAAGTCTCGGGCGAGACATGCGCCGAGAGACGATAGCCCTTGGTCGGGTTGAGCAGATCGTCCGAGGTGTCGAACTGCCCGTAAAGCGGGATCGCGCCGATGAAATAGGTCTGCCGCGGTCCGAAATTGTTGACTCCGCTGCCGCTGGCTGTGGCCTGACGCTCGCCGGTTGCCGTCAGCTCGACGCCGAGCGACCAGCTGAACTTCTTCTGGTAGAGCAGCGTGCTCAGGCGCTCGAGGCTGCCGACGAGCGAGACGGTGCGCGCGTCATAAGCGTCGTAGTCGAGCGTGCTGGCAAAGGCGTCGACCGTCAGCACCTTGTCGCGGCCGTGGAAGTTGTTGCGCCGGAAGGTCACGCCGGCGAGCTGCTCGCGCGTGCCGGCGATCCCGCGCACTTTGAGCGCGCCCTCGGGCGGGAACAGGTTGCGGTGCTCCCAGCTGCCCTCGGCCTTGAAGCCTTCGCCGGTGCCGTAGCCGATTTGCCCGATGATCGTGCGGAGCTTGGCTTTGGTCATTTCGACCGCGATGTCGACCGTGCCCGGCTGGCCGTTGGACGGCGGCGTGACCTCGACCGGGGTGAGCTTGCTGGTGGCGACCAGCCCGGTTGCCTGAATCGCCTGCCGGAGGTCCAGCTCGAGGCTGCGCTGGTAGAGGTCGCCGGAGTCGAATCGAGCGATCTCAGCCAAATGCTTGCCCGAGAGGAAGTCCGGCAGGTTGCTTGTTACTTTACCGAAGCGGTACTTGCCGCCCGGCGTGACCAGCATGGTCAGGTCACCCTGGTCTCGCGCGTGATCGATCAGCAGTTCCGGATCCGCAATTGCGGCGAAGGGATAGCCCGATTCGCCCAGCGCGGTGTCGAGGTCGGCGCGCTCACTGTCGATCTTGTCCTGCAGCAGCGGATCGCCGCTCTGAATTTCGAAGGCGGAGCGCAGCATCGGGTAATCCGGGCCCGCCGCCGCGAGTCCACCGAGATCGATGGCACCGACGGCATATTGCTTGCCCGGAAGGATGTCGAAACGCACGGTCGGCCGCGCCGCCTTGGTCTGTTCGCGGTCGCCCACGCTGACGTTGCGCATCACCAGCGCGTCGTAATAGCCGTAGACCCGCAGCATCCGTTCTAGGAGGTCCTGGTCTTGCCGGGCCTGGGCGGCGAGACGCGCGGCGCTACCGTTGTCGTCATATTGCTCGATCGTGGAAAGCTGCTTGAAGCGGCGGACGAACGCCTCGCGTTCGGGGAACTGCGCGGCTTCGTTGGGGAACACCAGCAGCAGCTCGCTCGAGAGGCGCACTTCCTCGCCCTCGCGAAGCTGGGGCAGCGGCGCTTCGGGCTCGGCGAACTGGATGTCGGGTTCAGGGGTCAGCGGAGCGAGCTGCGGAAGCTCCAACTGCTCCGGCCAGGGCACCGTGATCAGCGGCAAGTCCGCGAGCGGCGTATCAGGCTGAACGTCGGGCTGCGGGACTGCCTCCGACGGCACGCCTTGTTTCGCCCAATCTTCGGGATTGTCGACCGCCGAATCCGGGATCAGCTGCTCGAGCTCGGGGAGCGTGTTGCGATCCTGCGCGGCGACCGGCTGGACCAGCACGGCCGAGACCGCCAGCGCGGCGACGAACCGCCGCAAGTGACGCATCAGTGGGACGTCAGCCGATCTTGTACTGGAACTGGCCGCCAGGAGTGCCGTCCTTGCTGCCGCCGTCAACGGCGGGAGCTTCGTCGCGGCGGGAGGCGGCAGCCGCGGCGACGAGTGCGGCCTGCTGCTCCTCGCTGAAGCGCCGCCATCCATCGGGACCGAGCCGTTCGAGCGGGCGATAGCGGACCTTGTACTGCATCCGCTGCGCCCCATCGACCCAGTAGCCGAGGTAGACGTATGGCAGGGCTGCAGCGGCCGCCCGCTGGATATGGTCGAGAATGATGTAGTTCCCAAGCCCCGTGCGCGCCTCATGTTCCGGGTCGTAGAAGCTGTAGATCATCGACAACCCATCCCCCTGTCGATCCGTCAGGCAGGCGCCCACCAGGCGTCCCGGCCTCCCGTCCTCCGAGGGCTCCCTATACTCGATGACAAAGCTGGAGACCGACGTATGTTCCACCATGTCGGCGTAATCGATCTCGTCCATCGCCGCCATGCCGCCCCCAGGGTGGCGGTGCGCGAGATAACGCTGCAGCAAATCGAACTGCTCGGTAGTAGCCCACGGGCGGCATTCGGTGGCCACCAGATCGCCGTTGCGCTTCTGGTTGCGCCGTTGGGCCGACGACGGGGTGAACTCGCCCGCCACGACCCGAACCGAGACGCACGCCCGACAATCGAGGCAGCTCGGGCGATAAGCGACGGTCTGGCTGCGGCGGAAGCCGATCCGGCCGAGCGCGTCGTTAAGCTCCTCGGCGTGCGGACCCTTGAGCTCCGTGAAAACCTTCCGCTCGATCCGGCCCGGCAGATAGGGACACGGCGCGGGGCTCGTCACGAAGAAGCGGGGAAACCGAATGGGGGCCGTCACGGCTCTGGCGGTCCTCTCCTGAAGCCAATCACATGCTCTACGAGCGAACCCCGCGTATGCTCCCGGGACTCACTTCGTTAAATACCATTAACCGTAATTTCCCCCGCTTGCAGGGTTAATTTGCGCAAGGATGGGACAAAATGAGCGAAACGCCCCGTTCTGGGGCGTCTCGGCCGCCGTTAGTTGAGCTCGACCTGGCTAACCGAGTAGCCCTTGGCCCTCAGCGCGGCGATCAGCTTCTCGAGCTGCTGCCGGTCGCGCGCTTCGCATTCGATGTCGGTGACGAGGCCCTTGGCGGGCAGATCGGTGAAAATCCGCTGGTGATAGATCTCGAGGATGTTGACGCTGTGCGCGTCGAACTCGTGCATCACCTTGTAGAGCGCGCCGGGGCGGTCCTGCAGGGTGATCCTCAGCCGCGCCAGCCGCCCTTCACGGGCAAGGTCGCGCAACAGGACGTTGGCGAGCAGGCGCGTGTCGATGTTGCCGCCGCACAGCACCAGGCCGACTTTCTTGCCGGCGAACCGTTCCTTGTGCGCCATCACTGCAGCCAGTCCCGCCGCGCCGGCACCCTCGACCACCGTCTTCTCGATCTGCAGCAGGAGGGCGACCGCGGTCTCGAGGTCGGCCTCGCTGACGAGCAGGATATCGTCGACCAGCCGTTCGATGATCCGCGAAGTGAACTCGCCCGGCTGCTTGACGGCGATGCCTTCGGCCAGTGTGTCGCCGCCGCACGGTAAGTGCGCGCCTTTGATGCGGTCGTACATCGACGGGTAGAGCTGCGCCTGGACGCCGATCACCTCGATCTTCGGATTGAGCGCCTTGGCCACCGTCGCCATGCCCGAGATCAGCCCGCCGCCGCCGATCGGCACGACCAGCGTCTCCAACTCGGGCGCGTCCTCGAGCATCTCGAGCGCGACGGTGCCCTGCCCAGCGGCGACCACCGGATCGTCGAACGGGTGGACAAAAGTCAGCCCGAGCTGCTTCTCCATGCTCCGAGCGGTGGCATAGGCCTCGTCGTAGGTCTCGCCCTCGAGCACGACCTTGCCGCCGACCTGCTCGGTCTGCATCACCTTCACCATCGGCGTGGTCTTGGGCATGACGATGGTCACCGGCACGCCGAGGCGGGTGCCGTGGTAGCTGAGTCCTTGCGAGTGGTTGCCCGCCGACGCGGCGATGACCCCGCGCTTCCGCTGCGTCTCGTCCATCAGCAGCAGGGCGTTGAGTGCGCCGCGCTCCTTGTAGGCAGCGGTGAACTGGTGATTCTCGAACTTGAGCCAGATATCGGCGCCGGTGATCCGCGACAGCGTCTTCGAATGGGCGGTCGGTGTGCGCACGACCGCCCCTTCGATGCGGCGCGCGGCGGCGCGCACGTCGTCGATCGTCAGCAATTGCTGCTCGGCGGTGAGGCTCTCGTCCATAGGCGCGCGGCGGTAACGCAAATTGCGGCGCGTGCAAATCGTCGAAGCGCACAACGATTGCTTTGCCCCGACCAAGGCGGCAGGAGGCGCCCATGAGCACCGCGCAGCGCATCGCCTTCCTCGGCCTCGGCGTGATGGGCGCCCCGATGGCCGGTCACCTCGCCCGAGCGGGGCACCGCGTCACTGCCTATAACCGCACCGTCTCGCGCGCCCAGGGCTGGCTCGACAGGCATCGTGGCGAAGGGCTCGATGTGGCCACCGCGGCGACGCCGGCGCAAGCGGCCGCCGGGCAGGACGTGGTGATCACGTGCGTCGGCAACGACGACGATCTCGCCGAAGTGGTCCTCGGCGAAGCAGGCGCGTTGGCGGCGATGCGAGAGGGGGCGCTGTTCATCGACCACACCACGGTCTCGCCGCAGATCGCGCGGCGCATTGCCGAAGAGGCCGCCAGCCGCGGAGTCGACGCGCTCGACGCGCCGGTCTCCGGCGGCCAGGCCGGGGCCGAGAACGGCAAGCTGGCAATCATGTGCGGAGGGTCGGCGCAGGCGATGGAGCGGGCGCGGCCGGTCATGCAAGCCTACGGCGCGCGCATGGTCCATATCGGCCAGGCCGGCGCGGGCCAGGCGACCAAGGCGGTCAACCAGATCTGCATCGCCGGGACCCTCGCCGGCCTCTCCGAAGGCGTCCGCTTCGCGCAGGCCGCCGGGCTCGACATGGCCCGGGTGTTGGAAGCGATTTCCGGCGGCGCGGCGCAGAGCTGGCAGATGGAGAACCGCTGGGCGACGATGGCCGCGGGCGAGTTCGACTTCGGCTTCGCCATCGACTGGATGAGGAAGGACCTCGCCATCGCGCTGGCGGAAGCGCGCCAGAACGGCTTCGAACTGCCGGTCACCGAGCTGGTCGACGGCTATTATGGGAAGGTGCAGGCGGAAGGCGGCGGCCGGCTGGACACCAGCGCGCTGATCCGGCACCTGGGCGAACGGTCGAGGGCATGATCCGCTGCGCGATCCTGGCGGGCGCGCTCCTGCTTCCTGCCCCTGCCTTCGCCGATACGCTGATCGACGACGTCAACGGCATCTCGGTCGATCGGGAGGGCCATGTCAGCCGCTTCGCCGCGTTGGTGATCGACGACCACGGACGGATTGCGCAAGTCCTCTCGCGCTACGACAAGGCGCCGCGAACCGACTACAAGATCGACGGCCAGGGCCGCACGTTGATGCCCGGCATGATCGATGCGCACCTGCACGTGATGGAACTCGGCCTCTCGCTGCTGACACTCGATCTCAGCGGCACGAAATCGCTCGCCGAAGCCCAGGCGAAGATTGCCGAATACGCCAAGTCGCATCCCGACGCTCCGTGGATCGTCGGCCGCGGCTGGAATCAGGAGACGTGGCAGCTCGGGCGCTTCCCGACGGCCGCCGAGATCGACGCCGTCGTGTCGGACCGCCCGGTGTGGCTCGGACGTGTCGACGGCCACGCGGCGTGGGGCAACTCGCTCGCGCTGGCCGCCGGCGGCGTGACCGCAAAGACGGCCGATCCGCTAGGCGGACGGATCGAGCGGGTCGCCGGCTCGCAGAAACCCGCGGGAGTGCTGATCGACAATGCGCGGACGTTGATCGATGCCAAGGTCCCCCCGCCGCGCCCGCAGGACCGCGACTTGGCGCTCCACAAGGCGCAGGAACTGCTCGAGCGCAACGGCGTGACGGCGGTCGGCGACATGGACGTGACGATCGAGAACTGGATGGCCTATCGCCGCGCGGGCGACAGCGGGCGGCTGCAGATCCGTCTGATGAGTTATGCCGCCAGCGTTGGCGACATGATCCTGATCGGCGGCACCGGACCGACGCCCTGGCTTTATGACGACCGCCTGCGGCTGGGCGGGCTGGGCGAGGTTTACTCCGACGGCGCGCTCGGCAGCCGTGGCGCGCTGCTCAAGGCGCCTTATGCCGACGACCCGAAGAACACCGGCAACGCGCGGCTCAGCGGCACCCAGCTCAGGAACATCATGAGCCGTGCGGCGATGGATCACTTCCAAGTCGCGATCCACGCGATCGGCGATGCCGCCAATGCCGAAGTGCTGGACGCGATCGACGAGCTGTCGACGGACTTCACGGGCGACCGCCGCTGGCGCGTCGAACATGCCCAGATCGTCGACCCGGTCGACCTGCCGCGCTTCGCGCAGCACGGCATCGTTGCCTCGATGCAACCGGTCCACCAGACTTCCGATCGCATAATGACCGAGGCGCGGCTCGGGCCCTATCGCCTCGCGGGGGCCTATGCTTGGCGCTCGATGCTGCAAAACGGCGTGCCGCTGGCATTCGGCTCGGATTCGCCGGTCGAGGCGCCCGAGCCGTTCGTCGGCATGGCGGTGGCGGTGAGCCGGCAGGACGCGAACGGCGAGCCCGCGGGAGGCTGGCAGCCGCAACAGACGATCACGCGCGAACAGGCGCTGGCCGCCTACACCGCCGGTGCGGCCTACGCGGGCTTTGCCGAAGGCCGCTTCGGCGAACTCAAGCCCGGAGAGCGGGCCGATTTCCTGCTCGTCGACCGCGACCCGCTGGCTGCAACCGCTGCAGATTTGCGGCAGACGCGGGTACTCGAAACGTGGATCGGGGGGCAAAAGGTTTATGCTGCCGACAAGTAGCCAAACACAGATTGGCGACGCGCTCGAGCGTCCGTGATTGAACCCCTTTTGCGCCGGCAGAGACAGATCAATCGGTCTGCCAAGGGCGCGAACCGCAATGGACCAATTTCCGCTGGATTTCAGCCAGACTTATTGTAGGGGGCAGGCAAGGGAATACAGTAACATAATGAGGGGTCTCCTATGAAATTGACTAAGATTCTTACGGCGGCGGCGATGGTTAGCCTCGTCACCGTGCCGATCGCGGCCCAGGCCGCCACTCCGGCCCGCGCGTCGTCCACGCAGAAAGGCGAAGACATCGCCGGCGTCAGCCCCATTCTGCTTATCCTGGCCGCCGCGGTGATCATTGGCGTCATCGTGATCGTTGCCGACGACAACAACAAGCCGGTCAGCCCGTAGGATTACGGCCAGCATTTGACTTACGGAGCGGGGCCTTTTGGCCCCGCTTTTCGTTTCAGGGCCCGTCGGTCGCTTCGGCGACGTCGATCGCCGCAGCTTCACCATCCGACGGCGCCTCTTGCGCCGCGAGCCGCGCGGCCCTGCCCTCGTTGAAGCGCATCAGCAGCAGCGTCCCTTCGAACAGGGCCAGCAGCGGGACTGCCAGCGCGAACTGCGAAACGACATCGGGCGGGGTGATCACCGCGGCGACGATGAATATCGCCACGACAACATAGCGCCGCGCGCCGACCAACTGAGTCCGCGTCACCAGCCCGGCGCGCTGCAGCAGCAGCAGCAGCACCGGCAGCAGGAACGCTGCGCCGAAAGCGAAGATGAAGCGCATCACCAGGTCGAGGTAATCGCCCATCGCCGGCAGCGCCTCCTGCTGCAGGCCCGAGGACGTGTGCTGAAAGCCGAGGAAGTATTTGAACGCCGTCGGCATCACCACGAAATAGGCGAGGCTCGCCCCCATCACGAAGAGCACTGGCGTGGCCAGCAGGAACGGCAGGAAGGCCTTCTTCTCGCGCGCATAGAGCCCAGGTGCGACGAACGCCCATAGCTGGTTGGCGATCACCGGAAAGCTGACGAAGAACGCCGCGAACAGGGCAACCTTGATGTCGACGAAAAAGGCTTCGTAGAGCTTGGTGTAGATCAGCTTGCCCTGCCCCGGCGGAAAGGCAGCGGCCAGCGGCCGGACGAGGATCGCGAAGATGTCGTTGGCGAAGTACAGGCAGACCACGAAGGCCGCACCGAGCGCCAGAAAGGCGCGGACCAGCCGCTTGCGCAGCTCGACCAGGTGATCGAGCAGCGGTGCCTGGGTTTCATCGATGTCGCGGATCTTGAAGGCCATGGCCGATTACTTCCGCTTGCCGAACGGGAGGAGCGGCTCCTCAGCAGCCGGCGGAGACGCGGCGGCGGCTTCCACGGGCGAGGCCGGTGGCGAAGGATAGGCGCCGGTCGGCTCCATCTCAGGCGGAGCATCGGCGGGATGTTCGCGCATGATCTTGTCGTTTTGCGCGGCCCACTTCTGCTCCATCTCTTCCATCTCGGCTTCGCGGATCATCGCCTCGATCCCCGAGCGGAAGTGGTTGGAGACCCGGCGCACGCGGGCGATCCAGCGCCCGGCAGTGCGCAGCGCCAGCGGCATGTCCTTCGGGCCGATCACGACCACGGCGACCACGATGATGACCAGCAGCTCCTGCCAGTCGATGCCGAACATGAAATGCCTGTACCTGTCTAACTGCGGGTCTGGTCGGATGCCGGCTCGGTGATCGCCTCACCCGCCGGCTTCGCTTCGTGGCTCAGGCCGTCGACGCGCGTCGTGTTGTCTTCATCGGCAAGGCCCCTGCGGAAGCTTTTCACGCCCTTGCCGAAGTCTCCCATCATCTCCGAGACCCGGCCGCGGCCGAACAGCACGAGGACGACGAGCGCGATGATCAGGATCTGGAAAGGTCCGACGTTCACGATGCTTACTCCGACTGCCGAACGCCGTACCTAGGCGCTTTCCCCCGGGTTTTCCAGCGCGGCCGCTTCGGACGGTTCTTCGCCATCGGCGAGCGCTTCGATCGCGGTGTCGACCGGGTCGAGCAGGCCGGCGGCCTTCAATTCCTCGATGCCGGGCAGGTCGCGGCGGCTCCCCAGGCCGAAATGGCTGAGAAATTCCGGCGTGGTGGCGTAAATCACCGGTCGCCCGGGCACTTCGCGGCGTCCGGCGACGCGGACCCAGCCCGCCTCCATGAGCACGTCGAGGGTTCCGGGGCTCGTCTGCACGCCGCGGATGGCCTCGATTTCGGCACGGCTGACGGGCTCGTGATAGGCGACGATCGCCAGCACCTCGGTCGCCGCGCGGCTGAGTTTGCGGACTTGCTCGCGTTCGCGCCGCAGCAGGTGCGCGAGATCGGGCGCGGTCTGGAACTGCCAGCGGCGCCCGCGCTCGACCAAGCGCACGCCGCGCTCGCGATAATGCTCCTTCAGCTCGCGCAACGCCTCGCGGACGTCGGCGCCGCCGAGGTGTGCCGAAAGCGTCTCCGCGGTCATCGGCTCCTCGGCCGCGAACAGCGCCGCTTCGACGCCGCGAACGAGATCGTCGGGCCGGCTCACGCGGCCTTGACCCGGCGCAAATGGAGGGGACCGAAGGCGTCTTCCTGGCGCAGTTCGGCCTTGCCGAGGCGCGCCAGCTCGAGCGCTGCGACGAAGCTCGATGCCAGCGCCGAGCGGCGCAGGCGCGGCTCTGCGTGTGCGGGCAGGAAATCCCGCAGTTCCATCCAGTCGAGCGTCACCCCGAGCATCGCCGAGACCCGGTCGAGCGCGGAATCGAGCGTCATCACCATCCGGTCGCGGACCATGTGCACCACCGGTTCGGTGCGCAGCTTGACCTGCCCGTAGGCGTGGACGAGCGCGTACCAGTCGCACTGCCAGGCGTTGACGCGGTCGACGCGCAGGCCTTCGGGAACGCCGCGCAGGAACACGTCGCGGCCGATCCGGTCGCGCGCGAGCAGCCGCGCCGCCGCCTCGCGCATCGCGCCGAGGCGCTGCAGGCGCAATTGCAGGCGCAGCGCCAGTTCCTCGGGACTCGGGTCTTCCTGCTCGTCCTTGGGCAGCAGCAGCGCCGACTTGAGGTAGGCGAGCCAGGCGGCCATCACCAGGTAGTCGGCGGCGATCTCGAGCCGGAGCGCCGCCGCCCGTTCGATGTAGAGAATGTACTGGTCGACGAGCGCGAGAATCGAGATCTGCCTGAGGTCGACCTTCTGCCGTCGGGCGAGATCGAGCAGCAGGTCGAGCGGGCCTTCCCACCCGTCGAGCTCGAGATAGAGCGCCGCGTCGTCGCTGGGCGCGGCGCCGGGAGCGTCCCATTCGGGATCCGCGGCGGCGCTCTCGGGCTCGAACAGCAGGCCGTCATCGGTCATGCGTCGTGCCTCGCCAGCTCGAGCAGCGCGTCGCGCCTGGCGATGAGCGCTGGGCGGTCGCCGGTCGGCTCCTTCGGTTCCGCCAGTGCGCGGTCGAGGCGTTCGCGCGTCGCCTCGCCCATCGCCGGCAGCAGGTCGGCGAGGCCGACCATGTCGTCCATCTTCGCCCAGCAGTTGAGCACCACGTCGCATCCCGCCGCCAGCGCCCTCGCACCGCGCTCGGGGACGCTACCGCTGAGCGCTTCCATGTCGATGTCATCGGTCAGCAGCAGACCGGCAAAGCCGATGCGCCGGCGGATGATTTCGCCAATGATGAACTCCGACTGGGTCGCCGGGTTTGCGTCATCCCAAGTGGTGTAGCGGACGTGTGCGGTCATCCCGATCGACGCGTGCGCGAGGGCGCGGAACGGCTCAATGTCCGTTTCCAGCTCGGCCTCGCTCGCCTCGACCGTCGGCAGTTCCTTGTGGCTGTCGGCGCGCGCGCGGCCGTGCCCGGGCATATGCTTGATGCAACCGGCGACTCCCGCACGCGCGAGCCCGTCGAGTACCGCGCGACCGAGAGCGGCGACCTGCATCGGCTCGGTCCCCAACGACCGGTCGCCGATGACGTCGTGCGAGCCCGGCTGGCGGACGTCGAGCACCGGCCAGTAATCGACCGTCACTCCCACCTCGGCGAGGTCGAGCCCGAGCGCCTCGGCGTTCGCGCGCGCCGCCTCGATCGCGCTCGCCGGAGCCAGATCCCACAGCTTCGCGAAAGGTTCGCCCGGCGGGTACTTGTCCCACTCCGGCGGCTTCATCCGCGCCACCCGGCCGCCTTCCTGGTCGATCGAAACGAGCAGGTGCTCGCGCCCGTGGATGGCGCGGAGCTCGTCGGTCAGCGCGCGCAATTGCGCCCGGTTCTCGACGTTGCGGCCGAACAGGATGTAGCCCGCAGGGTCGGCTTCGCGGAAGAAGGCGCGCTCGTCGTCGGTCAGGACCGGACCCGAAAGGCCGTAAATCGCGGGCGTCATTGCGCCTAGACTCGCAGGAAAGGCCGGCTTGGGCAAGTTTGGCGCCGAGCGGCGGTGTGGACAGTAACCACGCGCTAGATCGGGTAGCCCAGCTCCGCCAACGGCAGGTCGCGCAGCTCCGCGAGACGTCGGTTGCTCGGCGCGTAGTAGCGCTCGATCTCGGCCACGACGCTCTTTGGCAGGCGGAACGGGCCGCCCGGTACCGCCTTGAGGATGAAGCGCACGACATTGCGCATGGCGTGGCCGCCCGGCGGATCGAGCGTCCAGTCCTTGTTGGCGACAGACTGGCGGGTGAAGCGATTGGCGAAGCGCAGCGCGTTCATTCCGGGCTCGCTGTGGGAGACGTTGGCGCCGCGCTTCGAAGTGACGCCTTCGGGGAACTTGATTGCGAGGTCGGCCTCCAGCCGTTCGAACAGTACGTCCGGTTGCTTGAGCCCTTCGTAAGGGTAGACGAACAGGTTCTCGCGGCCGAAGGTCTGCTCGTAGAGCGTGATCAGGCGGTCGAACTCGAAGTGCTCCCATTCGAATGCCGGCGCCTTGAACGGTGCCCGCAGCGCGCCGTAAACGCGGTCATAAGTATGCAGGTACTTGTCGAGGCCATACGTGCCGCCGCCGGCGACATACTGGCTGTAGCTCGCCCGGATCGCGTCGGGCTGGTTGCGGATGAAGATCACGATCCGCGCCTCGGGCAGCACCGCGTGGATGCGGCGGACCATCTCCGGGCCGATCAGCCCGTGCAGGCCGCCGTTGTGGATGTAGCCCGAAAGGTTCTCCTCGCTGAGCACGACGGGCTTGCTCCGACCGTCGAGCCCAAGCACCCGCCGCGCCTCGCCTGGATCGAAGTGCATCCCCGGCGGATCGAGCAGTGCTTCCTGCGTTACCTTGCGCGGAATCCACGCGTGGCTCGCCAGCGAGGGCCACACGCTCTTCTGGAACCACGTGGTGGCGGTCTTGTGGTAGCCGACGTGGACGATCGGGCGGACTTGGGTCATGGCCGCCCTCTAGCGGGACTCGCCCGAAGCGAACAGCCCGCCGCCCGTGCTCAGTTCTTCACCTGGCAATCGCCGCCCTGGCCCTGCAGCGCGCTGCACAGCGCCTGCGCGCCCTTGAGATCGCCGGCCACGGCCTGCAGCCGGAAGATCGGACTGCCGTCGACCGTGCCCTCGACGATCCGGTGGCTGACGCCATCGAGCGCCGGGTAGCGGGTGCTCAGCGTCGACCAGCCTGCCTCGGCGCGCTCGCGCGACGAGTAAGCGCCGACTTGCACGCCGACGCTCCCTCCGGCCGGCGCCGCGCCGCTGCCCGCCTGCTCGCGGTCGATGCTCGGACGCGGTGCTTCGTCGGGCGCCGCCACCTTGCCTTCGGGGCCCTTTCCTTCGGCCACTGCAAAGCTCGTGTTGCCGGTGCCGACCGCTTCCGCACCGCCGGGGTTGCCGGGCCTGGTCTTGTAAGGCCCGGCAGGCGCCGCGATCGTGCTACCGTCGGCGACCACCGTGGAATCGGAGTGTTCGCGGAAGAACCACCACAGCGCCCCGATCACCAGCCCCAGCAGGACCAGCGCGCCGACCACGAAAACGACCACCCGGCCGGTGTCGACGCCGCGCTCCTCCGCATCGTCGTCGGCTTCAAGCCACGGCAGCCGCTCGTCCTCATGGGCGAAGGCCAATTCTTCGGGCTCGATCACGCCATCGTCGAGATCGAGCGGATCCCCCCCTGCTTGCATGCTAAAGCTCCTCGACGGCCGCCACTCCCAGAATGGCGAGGCCATTGCGGACAATTTGCCCGATTTGCTCGGCAAGGAAAAGCCTCGCGCCCGAAAGCGCCGGGTCCTGTGTCACGATGATGCGCTTTGCCGGATCGTCGTTGCCCATGTTCCAGAAGGCGTGGAACGCCGCGGCGAGGTCGTAGAGGAAGAACGCGATCCGATGCGCCTCCCGCGCCTGCGCCGCCGCCTCGACCGTGCGCGGGAATTGCGCAGCGAGCTTGACCAGCGCCAGCTCATCCGGGCCCAGCCGGTCGAGATGTTCGGCCGAGGGCGCGAGACCTTCGGGCCCTGCCTTGCGCAGCGTCGAGCGGATCCGCGCGTGGGCGTACTGGACGTAGAACACCGGGTTGTCCTTCGAGGCCTCGACCACCTTGGCGAAGTCGAAGTCCATCTGCGCTTCGGGCTTGCGGGTCAGCATGGTGAAGCGGACGACATCCTTGCCCACCTCCTCCACCATCTCGGCGATGGTGACGAAATTGCCCGACCGCTTGGACATCTTGACCGGCTCGCCCTCGCGCAGCAGCTGGACCATCTGCACGAGTTTGACGTCGAACGGGATCGGCCGGTTGCGCCCTTCGCTGAGCGCGGCGACCGCGGCCTTGATCCGCTTGACCGTGCCGGCGTGGTCGGCGCCCCAGATGTCGATCAGTTCGTCGGCGTTGTCGGCCTTCTGCATGTGGTAGGCGAGATCGGCGCCGAAATAGGTCCAGCTGCCGTCGCTCTTGCGGATCGGCCGGTCCTGGTCGTCACCGAACTTCGTCGAGCGGAACAGCGGAAGCTCGACCGGCTCCCAGTCTTCGAGAGTCTTGCCTTTCGGCGCTTCCAGCTGGCCGTCGTAGACGAGGTCATGCGCGCGCAGCCAGGCTTCCGCCTCGGCCGGCTTGCCGGCGCGCTGTAGCTCGGCTTCCGAGGCGAAGACATGGTGGCGGATGCCGAGCAGCGCGAGGTCGGCGCGGATCATGTCCATCATCGCCGCGACGGCGCGTTCGCGGAACAGCTCGAGCCATTCTTCCTCGGGCACATCGGCGTAACGCTCGCCAAATTCGGCCGCGAGCGCCTCGCCGATGGGGATCAGGTAGTCTCCGGGATACATCCCGCCCGGGATCTCGCCGATGTCGTGGCCGAGCGCCTCGCGATAGCGCAAGTGCACCGAACGGGCCAGCGTCTGGACCTGCGCGCCGGCGTCGTTGACGTAGTATTCGCGGATCACGGTGTGCCCGGCGAATTCGAGCAGGCTCGCCAGCGCGTCACCGACCACCGCGCCGCGGCAGTGGCCCATGTGCATCGGCCCGGTCGGATTGGCCGAGACGTACTCGACGTTGACCGTGCGCCCTGCCCCCATCGCCGAGCGGCCGTAATCGGCGCCGAGCGCGGCGATGGCCGCAAGTTCGTCGCGCCAGGTGCTGTCGAGCAGCCGCAAGTTGATGAACCCGGGCCCGGCGATTTCGGCGCTCTCTATCGCAGGGTCCTTGGTCAGACCGGCGACAATGGCTTCGGCGAGCGCGCGCGGGTTCGTGCCAGCCGGCTTGGCCAGCACCATCGCCGCGTTGGTCGCGAGGTCGCCGTGCGCGGGATCGCGCGGCGGCTCGACGCTGACGTTGGCGCGCGAAAGCCCGCCGGGCAGCGTTCCCGCCGCCTCGAGCGCATCGAACGCGGCATCGAGCTTGGCCGCGAAAGCGGTATAGAGCGTTTGCTTATCGGACATGGCGCGCGCCGTTACCCTGTTTGGGCCGCGCGGGGAAGGCGGGCGATCAGCGGGTGGCGTTGTAAGCCAGCTGGTCGTTGCTCAGCTGGAAGCCGATGAGCAGCTCGAAATTCGCCCGCGCCAGCGCGGCGCGAATGTCCGGCTCGCTCAGCGGGTCGATCGCCGCCTCGGCCTCGCCGGCCTTGCGCTTGCGGGTGATCCGCTCGCGAATGTCGGCCGGCAGCGTCGCCGACGCCTTGTCGATATAGGCGGAGCCCGCGCCGCTCGCCTGCGCCCGCGCCTGACCGTCGGCGAAAGTCAGTGTCACCATTCCGACGCGCTTGGCGGTCACCGCGTCACCGCCGCGCACGACGGCGCTGAAATAGGGCAGTTGCACGGTCCGCGCGCCGCGAGTGTCGCGCCGCTGGGCGAAGACGTCGAAGTTGGCGACGGCATAGACCTTCTCGCCCGAATCGTCGCACGTGTCGCGGACGTTGGTCATCGTCGCGGTGACGTCGATCGCATCCGCGGTGCGCGCCGTGGGCGGCGAGAACAGCGTGATGTCGCCGGTGTAGTCGGGGATGCCGACCGCCGGGCAGGTCGTGCGCAGCGCGGTGATGCCGACCCCTTCCTGGACCACGATGTCGCCTTGATGAGTGCAGCCGGCCAAAGCGGCAGTGGCAAGCCCGGCTATCGCGGCGTAACGAAAATTCATGCGTCGTCCTCGTCCAGAATGGCGCTGGCCCTAGCCCTTTCGCCGCGCAGGCACAACGGCTAGAGCGGCCTGCATGAACGCCCCCTTTCAAAACTCCGGCAAGCCGCCGCTGCAGGTGCTGATTGCCGCGCCGCGGGGCTTCTGTGCCGGGGTCGACCGGGCGATCGAGATCGTCGAGCGCGCGCTCGAGCGTTACGGCGCGCCGGTCTACGTGCGGCACGAGATCGTCCATAACCGCTACGTGGTGGACGAGCTCAAGGCCAAGGGCGCGGTGTTCGTCGAGGAGCTCGACCAGGTGCCCGACGGAGTGCCGGTGGTGTTCAGCGCGCATGGCGTGCCGAAATCCGTGCCGGCCGAGGCCGAGAACCGCGGGCTCGACTACCTCGATGCAACCTGCCCGCTTGTGAGCAAGGTCCACCGCCAGGCCGAGCGGCAGATCGAGGCTGGACGACACATCGTTTTTATCGGCCACAAGGGGCACCCCGAAGTGATCGGCACGTTCGGGCAGGTATCCGAGGGCGGGATGACCCTGGTCGAAACCCTGGCCGACGTCGCCGCGCTCGATTTTCCCGCCGACGCCAGGCTCGCCTTCCTGACCCAGACCACCCTCTCGGTCGACGACACCGCGGCGATCGTCGCGGCGCTCAGGGCACGCTTTCCACAGATCGTCGGGCCCAAGGCGGAGGACATCTGCTACGCCACCTCGAACCGCCAGGCGGCCGTCAAGCGCATCGCCCCTGAATGCGATCTGGTGCTGGTGATCGGCGCGCCGAACTCGTCAAACTCGCTGCGGTTGGTCGAAGTGGCCGAGCGCTGCGGCACCGAAGCCCGGCTGATCCAGCGCGGCAGCGACATCGATCCGGCGTGGCTCGACGGCGTCGGCACGATTGGCGTGACCGCCGGCGCCTCGGCGCCCGAAGCGCTGGTGCGCGAAGTCGTCGACCGGCTGGCCGAATGGCGCGCGGTCGAGGAGCACACGCTGGTGACCGCCGAGGAGAAGATGATCTTCAAGCTGCCGCGGCAGCTGGTCGACTGAACGGCCGCACGCGTGGCCGTCTACACCCACCTTACCGCCGACGATCTCGCCGGGCTGATCGCCGAATACGACGTCGGCGAGCTGGTCTCCGCCAAGGGCATCGCCGAAGGCGTCTCCAATTCGAACTGGCTGGTCGAGACCACCGCGGGGCGCTTCATCCTGACAATGTACGAGCACCGGGTCGACGCGGCCGACCTGCCGTTCTTTCTCGGATTGCTCGATCATCTATCCGCCAAGGGCAGCCCGGTCCCGCGCACGATCCACGACCGCGCCGGAGCCGCGTTCCGCACCATTGACGGCAAGGCCGTGGCGCTGATCGAGTTCCTGCCCGGCGTGTCGATCGATACCCCGCGCCCGGCGCAGGCGCGTGCAGTGGGGGAGGCGCTGGCGGGCATTCACCTCGCCGCCGCCGACTTTCCCGGCGAGCGGGAGAACGCGATGGGCCTGGCCGCATGGCGCAAGCTGCTCGGCGATTGCGGCAAGCGACTGGCCGAGATCGACGCCGGCCTGCCTGACCTAGTCGCTCGCGAGCTTGAATTCCTCGAAACCCGTTGGCCGGACGACCTGCCGCGCTCGGTGATCCACGCCGACCTATTCCCCGACAACGTGCTGATGCTCGGCAACCGGGTCAGCGGGCTGATCGATTTCTACTTCGCCTGCACCGACATCATGGCTTACGACCTGGCGGTAACCCACGCCGCCTGGTCCTTTGCCGCTGACGGCAGCTATCGCGCAGGCGTCGGCGACGCCCTGGTCGCGGGATACGACAGCCGCCGTCCGCTGCCAGATGTCGCCAGGGCCGCGCTGCCGGTGCTCGCGCGCGGCGCGTGCATGCGCTTTCTCGCCAGCCGCGCTTACGACTGGCTGCACACTCCCGCCGATGCGCTGGTGACGCGCAAGGACCCGCTGGTGTTCGCGCGGCGACTGTCGTTCTACGAAGCGGAAGGCGAAAAGGTCTTTCGCGGCCAAGCCGCCTGAGGCATTCGCGCGTCCATGAAAAGAGTGGAGATTTTCACCGACGGCGCGTGCAAGGGCAACCCGGGGCCGGGCGGCTGGGGCGCGCTGCTGCGGATGGGCCGGCACGAGAAGGAGCTCGCGGGCAGCGAGCCGGCGACGACCAACAACCGCATGGAAATGACCGCGGTGATCCGCGCTCTCGATGCGCTCGCCGAACCGTGCGAAGTGATTCTCCATTCAGACAGCCGCTATGTCATCGACGGGATCACCCAGTGGGTGCACGGCTGGCAGAAGAGAGGCTGGATCAACTCGAGCAGGAAGCCGGTCCTCAACGAAGACCTGTGGCGCGAACTGATCGCGGCGACCGCCCGGCACAAGATCACCTGGGAATGGGTCAAGGGCCACGACGGCCATGTCGAGAACGAGCGCGTCGACCGCATCGCCAGTGCCGCCGCGGAAGCGGCGGGATCGCGCTGACCCGACTTCAGCCGCGGCTGTAGAGGGCGACAAGCTCGGCGCTGCCGAGCACGTGCCCTTCGCTTTCGTCGAGCACGTCCTCCACCTTCGACGGCGAGCCCGGCAGCCGCGCCACGTCGAGGGCGATCAGACGGAAATGATAATGGTGTGGCTTGTCGCCGGTCGGCGGGCATGGCGGCCCATAAGCGGCCTTGCCGAAATCGTTCTTCGCCTGCCTGAGGGCTTTCGCGCCCTCCTGGCCGGCGCCGGCGTCGAGCTGGCGGGCGCTGGCCGGCAGGTCGTAAGCTCCCCAGTGGCGGAACGTGCCATGGGGCGCATCGGGGTCCTCGACGACGAGCGCGAAGCTTTGCGTGCCGGCAGGCGGCTCGCTCCACTGCAGCGGCGGCGAGCCGCCGGCACCGTCGCAGGTGAACTCGGTGGGAATCGTCTGGCCATCGGCGAACGAGGTGCTGGTGAGCTTCATGGATGAGGCTTCCTGGCGCGCGGCGGAGCCTTGCTGGGAGGTGTCCGCAGCGCTGCACCCGGCCAACAGGCCGACGCCGAGGGCCGTGATGGCAACCTGGCGCCAGGTCACGATTGGGCTGCTTCGGGCAACCTGATCAGATTGAGCCCGGTCGCGGCATCCTTGCGCCGGCACAAGTGCGCCGGCGATTCGGTGACGATCAGCGAAGCGACTTCAACCTGCTCCGAATCCGGGATGTCGCGGTGCTCCTTGGCGTCCCAGTCGAAGTAGCGCGGCACCGCCTTCTCGAAGGCGCCGATGCCGGTGACTTGCGCGCCGGCCATACGTTCGCGCTCGGCGAATTGGCGAATTCGCTCCATCGCCTCGTCACCCGTGTCGAGCACCAGCGCGAAGGTTCGTTGGCCGCCGTGCGAATGGATCTGCCGTGCTTGCATGGCGCCGCCTCCTCGACTGCACTTACGGTAGGGGTCGGCAATAGTTCCGGGCAGTCAGGCAAACCGCGCTGGGGAGTAGAGTGCGGGATCGAGCGCTTCGCTCATGTCGTCGAGCGGAAGGCCGAGCAGCACTTGGGCCCCCAGCCGGGCGGCTGCGGGAGCGGTCTGGATGCCGAAGCCGCCCTGCCCGGCAAACCAGAAGAAGCCCTGCACTCGGCTGTCGAAGCCGTAGACGGGCAGCCGGTCCGGGGCAAAGCTCCTCAGCCCCGCCCATCTGTGCTCGACTGCCTCGATCCGCCAGTCGACTACTCCCTCGAAGCGATCGATCGCCAGCGCCACATCGAGTTCCTCGGGCGCTGCGTCGCAGGCCGGGCAAGGCGTCTCGTCGTGCGGGCTCAGCCACAGCTTGCCGTGCTCGGGCTTGAAGTAGAACGCGCCCGAGATGTCGAGCACCAGCGGGAGGTCGCTAGGGGGCGCCGGAGCGGTGCGCAATTGCGCGACCGTCCGCCGCAGCGGCTGGACGCCCAACGCGCGCGCGCCGGCCAGTTCGGCGACCGGATCGGCCCATGCGCCGGCGGCGTTCACCAGCACGCGCGCCCGGGCCTCGCCCGCGCGTCCGAACGACAGGCGCCAGCCGGCGCCTTCGCATTCGACTGCCTCGAGGGACGTGCGGCAGCGCAATTCGACCCCGCCGGCGCGGGCTCGAGCAAGGTAGTGTCGGTGCAGCCCGGCGACGTCGATGTCGGCGCAGGCGGGCTCGCTCAACGCGTGCTGCCAGTCGGAACGGACGCCGGGGATCCGGCGTTCGAGCGCCGCCCGGCCGAGCCGTTCGATCGAGACGCCGCTGTCGGCAAAACGCCGGATGAAAGCGTCGATCGCCGGCTCGTCGTCGGCGCGTCCGATGTACAGCGCGCCCCTGGGCGACAGCATGCCGTGCTCGCGCAAGTATCGCCCCGAGGCGAGCGTCAGCGGAACGACGTCCGGGCCGCCGTAGCATTCTTCCCAGAATGCCGCCGAACGCCCGGTGGCGTGGTAACCCGGCCGTTCCTCCGCCTCGACTAGCAGAACCTTCGCGTGGGGCGAGAGTTCGGCGGCCAGGCTGGCGCCCGCCATGCCCGCGCCGATCACCGCGATGTCGTAGTCCTCGGCCTGTCGAAGGGCGTTCATCCGGCGAGTACCCGGGCAAGGAATTCGTCGATGGCAGCAAGGGCTCGCTCACGCACCGGATCGGCTTCGCGCAGCACTTCGTGATATGCCTCCGCGCCGAACACGACCTGCTCGCTGCGCGGCAGGCGCGCGGCGGCACGGGCGATGGCCGGAGCGCTCACCAGCGCGTCGCCGCTAACTGAGAGCAGCAGCACCGGCACGTCGACCGCTTCGAGCGCGCCTGGTCGGTAAAGCGCGGCCATCGATGCAAGCGCAGCCCCGACCCAACCCCAGCTACCGGGGCCCATCGCCAGCTCGGGTCGCTTCTGCCGCCACCACAGTTCGTCCGCGTAGCGCGTCGCATCGTGGGTCAACAGCTTCGCCCGGCCTTCGGGGACTTCCCCCGGCTTCTCGCTCCATTTCCACGCCGGGCGGCGTGGATCGCCGACACGGCACATCAGGCGGGCCGCCAAGTTCTGGACAGGCCCGGGCAACCATGCCGGGAGGAAGCCGAGCATCGGCGCGGACAGGATCAGCGCGTCGGGCCGCACCGCTCCCTCGGCGACGGCGCGTAGCGCGAGGTGACCGCCCATTGAGTGCCCGGCGAGGACGTGAGGGCCCGGCCGCTCGGCCGCCCATTCGCGCCAGAATGCCGCGAGGTCGGCCACCCAATGGGCGAAGTCGTCGACGTGTCCGGTTACCGCGTCTGCGCCCAGTCGGCCCGAGCCCGCCTGGCCGCGCCAGTCGAGCGCGGTGACACACCAGCCTTGCGCCTGCCAGTGCGCCAGCGTCTCGAGATACTTCTCGTAGGCGTCACCCCGGCCGGGAAGGAACAGCAGGCTGCCGCGCGGCTGGTTGCCGGCTTGCGACCAGTCGATCCGGCGGATCGCGTATCCGTCGGGGGCCGACCAGCGGCTCTCGCGGGCGTGGGGGGGAATGGCGCGTCGGTCGAAAGCCACGGTTTCCGCTTTTTTCCGATGGCTAATTCCAACCTCCTGCCCGTGGTTACTTTTTAGTAAGCCCTGACCGCTAGCACTGACCCTCGGGAATACCGGGGGCGACCTTACGTGTTGGACGATCCGTTCAAATATGGACTGCTGGCCGGCTTGGCAATCGCACTGCTGATTGCCGGGTTCACCGACTTGCGCACCCGCCAGATCGGCAACTGGCTGACCGGCGCGATCGCGTTGGCTGCGCCGCTGTTCTGGTGGGCCAGCGGGCTCACCTTGTGGCCCGGAGTCGCCATGCAAGTGGGCGTCGCGCTCGCCGCCTTCGCGGTGCTCGCCGGACTGTTCGCCATGCGGGCGATGGGTGGCGGCGACGTCAAGTTGCTGACCGCCCTGGCGCTGTGGATCGAGCCGGAGTGGTTCCTCCGCCTGGTCATGATGATGGCCCTTCTGGGCGGCGTGCTGACACTCGTCTTCGGCGCCTGGCACGTGACCCGTCGCCGGAAGGATCGCCTCGCGATCCCCTACGGCGTGGCGATCGCCAGCGCCGGGCTGTGGGTGCTTACGGTGCATTACTGGCCGCCGGTCGCGGTGGCCTCGAGCGTTTTGGGGTGAATAAGATTTTAACCACTTCGGCCTAAGTGCCGAAATCATATCGCCATTTCTATTTTGGGGGCTTTGACGCACCATGGACAGGAAGAAGCTGGTTCTGCTGCTGGGGGCGCTGGTCATTGCGATCGGCACCGCGCTGGCGGCCCGGAGCATGTTCGCTGGCGCGTCAGCGCCGCAGGCGCAGGCCGCCCCGGCCGTGCCGACAGGACCTAAAGTGCTCGTCGCCAAGCGCGCGTTGCCGCTCGGCACGATCATTACCGCCGACGCCGTCGGTTATCAGCTGTGGCCGAAGGAAATGGTGCAGGACGCCTACTTCGTCGACGGCGAGGCGGACATGAGCAAGCTGCTCGGCACCGTCGTGCGCTATCAAATCACCGCTGGCGAGCCGGTCACTCAGGGCGCGCTCGTCGCCCCTGGGGACCGCGGCTTCCTCGCTGCGGCGCTCGGCCCGGGCATGCGCGCCGTTACCGTGCCCGTGTCCGAGAAGACCGGCGTGGGCGGCTTCGTCTTTCCGGGTGATCACGTGGACATGATGCTGACGCAGTCGATCAGCGGAACCGAGGGCCAGCCCCTCAATGCCACCGAGACCATCCTGCGGAACCTGCGCGTTCTCGCGACCGACCAGCAAACCGAAACCACGACCGGCGACGACGGCAAGACCGTCGTCAAGGCCGTCCGTACGGTCACGCTCGAAGCGACGCCGAAGGTGGCCGAGAAGATCGCCGTCGCCCAGACGGTCGGCACGCTGAGCCTTTCGCTTCGTTCGCTGGCCGACAGTCAGTCCGACCTCGACCAAGCGATCGCCAAAGGGAACGTCAAGGTGCCGGACGGCCTCGCGAAGGACGCCGAGGACAAGCTGCTCAGCAAGGTTTCGACCGGCGGACAGGACGGCCCGGCCAGCTTCGTTACCGGCGGCGACGTGTCGCGCTTCCAGCGCCACACGGTGCCTCCGCAGAAGTCGCCGAGCGCGGCCGGTGGCGCTCCAGCCGCCGAGGCCCCGACCGGGCCGACGGTGCGAGTGTACCGCGGCCAGGCCGTTACCGTTCAGCCGGTGGCGGATGGCGTCAAGGGGATGGTCAGCAAGCAGTCGAAGGGCGCCGGCAGGGCGGCGAACACGCTCCCTGCCGCGACCGCCGCCAGCATGATTGCCGGGTGATCCAATGACCAAGTTCGTCACCACACCCGAAAGCCGCGCAGGGAGCGGCGATCCAATGAGGGGCAAGACAATGAATCGTCGCCTTATGAAGACCGTGCTGAGTGTTACCGGCGCGCTGTTGCCGCTGGCCGCCGTGCCGGCCAGCCCGGCGCTGGCCCAGGCGGTCACCGCTCCGCGGAGCGAGATCGTCCTCTCGATCGGCAAGGGCGAGCTCGTCACGGTGCCCGGCACGATGAGCGACGTGTTCGTCGCCAACGACCAGGTCGCCGATGTCCAGGTCAAGTCGCAGCGCCAGCTCTATGTGTTCGGCAAGTCCGGCGGCGAAACCACCGTCTATGCCAGCAACGCGGCCGGCGCCATCGTCTGGTCGGCGAACGTGCGGGTGGGTTCCAACATCAGCAGCATCGACCAGATGCTGACCCTGGCGATGCCCGAAGCGCACGTCAGCGTCTCGACGATGGGCACCAACACGGTTCTGCTCACCGGCACGGTTGCGGCGCCCGAAGACGCCGCCGAGGCCGAGCGCCTCGTCAGCGCCTACGTCGGCGACAAGACCAACGTCATTTCACGGCTGAGGACGGCAACGCCGCTGCAGGTCAACCTGCGCGTCCGTTTCGCCGAAGTCAGCCGTTCGCTGGTCCGTGCCCTGGGCGTCAACTTGACCAGCATGGACGCGACGAGCGGCTTTCAGTTCGGCGTCGGCCAGGGCCGCACCGGCTGGATACCGACTTTTCGCCCGAACAGCGTGAGCGGAATTGGCAACAAGGTCAGCACCACCTGCCCCGATCTCAACGATCCCGCCAAATTGGTCGAATGCGCCGGCACGTCTGTGACCCAGATCGCCAATGGCACCACTCTGGGCGCCTTCGGACGCTTCCTCGGCCTGGACATCGCCAGCGCACTGGACTTGGCCGAAACCGATGGCCTCGTGTCGACCCTGGCGCAGCCGAACCTGACCGCGCTTTCGGGCGAAACGGCCGAGTTCCTCGCCGGCGGCGAATTCCCGATCCCGCTGAGCCAGGGCCTCGGCACGACGACGATCGAATACAAGAAATACGGCGTCAGCCTGGCCTACACACCCACGGTCCTCGCCAACGGGCGGATCTCGATCCGCGTCCGGCCGGAAGTGTCCGAACTGTCGAGCCAGGGGGCGATCACGCTGAACGGCTTCCAGGTTCCGGCGCTGACGGTGCGCCGGGCCGAGACGACGGTCGAGCTCGGCTCCGGCCAGAGCTTCATGATCGCCGGCCTGCTCAGCAACAACGCGCAAAACACGATCAACAAGGCACCGGGCCTCGGCGATTTGCCGATCCTCGGCAGCCTGTTCAAGTCGACGACCTTCCAGAAGGGTCAGACCGAGCTGGTGATCGTGGTCACGCCGTACCTGGTGAATCCGGTCGACGACAGCGAGATCAAGCTGCCGACGGATGGTTTCCGCATCGCGAACGCCAGCCAGCAGTTCTTCCTGAACAGCGAGAATGACGGCATCTCCGGCGCGGCCCGGCCGATGCCCAGCGCGGCTGGCCAGCCTGCCCCGACCCCTTCGGTCGGTCTGAACGACAAGGGCCAGCCGCCGCTCGCAAGCGGCGACAAGGGCCATCGCGAGGCGGCCAAGGTCGCCCAGAACGCCGACCCGGTGACGCCCGGGTTCAGCCTGAAGTAAGAAAGGTGATGAAAATGCCTATCCGCAAGAACCGCGCGGCCGGTGCCGCCATCGCCCTCTCGCTCGGGCTTGTCCTGTCGGCGTGCAATACGACTGGTGCCGACTCGGCCATCAATCGCTCGCTCGACAGCGTCAAGCAGCCGGTCGTCGAGCAGCAGACTTATGCGCTCGACCTCGCGGCGACCTCGGGCGGCCTGCCGATCGCCGAACAGCGCCGCCTGGCCGACTGGTTCGATTCGATGAACCTGCGCTACGGCGATCGCATCGGCATCGACGACGCGATGGCGAGCGCCGGAGTGCGTGGCGACGTCGCCAAGATCGCCGGGCGTTACGGCCTGCTGGTCGGCGATGGCGCGCCCGTGACGCAAGGTTTCATCGAACCGGGCAACGTTCGCGTCGTGGTCACGCGCAGCCGAGCCTTCGTGCCCGGTTGCCCCGACTGGTCCGAGCATGTCGTTGAATACGGCAACAACTCCACCTCGCCCAACTACGGATGCGCGGTGAACGGCAACCTGGCGGCGATGGTCGCCGATCCCCAGCAGCTGCTGCACGGCGCCGCCGGCAGGAGCGATACGGTGATCATGAGTTCGACCAAGGCCATCCAATCCTATCGCGAAGCAAAACCGACCGGCGCCGATGGCCTGCCGGAAGTGTCGACCCAGTCATCAGGGGGGAAATAACCAATGAACGCGCCTTGGAAACCTGGCCTCGCGGGCAACCGCGACCCCTTCGCAGCCTTCATCTGCGACGAGACGGCACTCGACGTCTTGCGGCCGGTGGTCATCGAGCTTGGCTGGGCGCCTGAGAAGTGCGCCAAGGGCGGGCTGCGCAACGCCGTGCAGTCGCTGTCGATTGCCGCCAGCCCCGCGATTCTGATGGTCGACCTGTCGGAAAGCGGCGACCCGCTGAACGACATCAATGCCCTGGCCGAGGTTTGCGAGCCGGGGACGGTCGTGATCGCGATCGGCCAGGTCAACGACGTGCGCCTGTATCGCGACCTGCTCGCCAGCGGCATTCACGACTACCTCCTCAAGCCGCTAACGGCGGGCCAGGTCCGCGATTGCCTGAATCAGGCGCAGGCCGTGTTCGCCGCCCCGCGGCACAGCGAAGGCGAAGCCGCCAAGGCTCACGTCTCGGTCGCGGTGGTCGGCACTCGCGGCGGTGTCGGCGCGTCGACCCTGGCGACTTCCCTCGCCTGGCTGTTCAGCGACGGCAAACGACCGACCGCGCTTCTCGACCTCGACGTCCATTTCGGCACCGGCGCGCTTTCGCTCGATCTCGAACCGGGCCGCGGCCTGACCGATGCAATCGAGAACCCGAGCCGCATCGACGGCCTGTTCATCGAGCGGGCGATGATCCGCGCCAATGACAACCTGGCGATTCTTTCGGCCGAAGCGCCGATCAACTCGCCGCTGATGACCGACGGCAGCGCCTTCGTGCAGTTGCAGGAAGAGTTCCGCTCGGCATTCGAGACCACGGTGGTCGACCTTCCGCGCAACATGCTGATCAACTTCCCGCACCTGCTGGCGGACGTGAACGTGATGGCGCTGGTCACCGAGATGACGCTCGCCTCGGCGCGCGATACGATCCGCATCCTCTCGTGGCTCAAGGCCAACGCCCCCGGCGTCAACCCGCTGGTCATCGCCAACAAGGTGCAAACCGGCGTGGCGGAGATCAGCAAGGCCGACTTCGAAGCCTCGATTGAGCGCAAGATCAACTTCCTGATCCCTTACGACCAGAAGGCCGCGGTCAATGCGGCCAAGCTCGGCCAGACGTTCGCCGACGCCAATCGCTCCAGCAAGGCTGGCGGGGCGATGCGCGACATTTCCAAGGCGATCCTCGCCGCTGGCGAAGACAGCGCCGCGGAAGACGGAGAGACGGGCAATTCCTCGCTTCTGGGCAAGTTCGATTTCAAGTCGCTGCTCGGCAAGAAGAGCAAGGGCAAGGCGGTATCCGCGGGAGCGGAATAACTCGGCTCGAGTGGGCCGGATGGTTCGGTCAGGAAGGCACTAGCAAGCAATGAGCGTGATCCAGCTTGTTCTCGTGGCGGCGGGCCTGATGGCATTGATGGCTATCGGGGCGATGCTGCTCACCGGCGCCTCTCCGGCCAAGGAAGGGCAGCGCCGCCTGCAGGCGGTGCGCTATCGCCATTCCGAGAGCACGAACGCCAAGGTGGAATCGCAGCTGAAGAAGGCGATCGCCTCGCGTAAGCCGAAGATGCACAAGGTCGCCGGGTCGGGCTCCCGAGGGGAGGCGCTTTCGCTGCGGCTCGACCGCACCGGCAAGGGCTGGAGCGTGACGCAGTACATCTACGCCTCGCTCGGCCTCAGCTTGGTCGTGACCGTTGCCCTTTACATCAAGACCGGCGCGCCGTGGCTCTCGCTCGGCATCGGCGTTCTCATCGGTGCCGGCCTGCCCCACAAGGTCGTCGGTTTCTTCATCAAGAAGCGGCTGGCCAACTTCAATTCCAAATTCCCCGACGCGATCGAGCTGCTCGTCCGCGGCTTGCGCTCGGGCCTGCCGGTGACCGAGACCCTCGGCGTCGTCTCGCACGAGATTCCCGGCCCGGTCGGCATCGAATTCAGGGGCGTCGTCGAGCGGATCCGCATCGGCCGCACGATGGAAGAGGCGTTGCAGGAAACCGCCAACCGGCTCGGCACGCCCGAGTTCCAGTTCTTCGTTATTACGTTGGCGATCCAGCGCGAGACGGGCGGCAACCTGGCGGAGACGCTGTCCAACCTCGCCGACGTGCTGCGCAAGCGCGCGCAGATGAAGCTCAAGATCAAGGCGATGAGCTCGGAATCGAAAGCTTCGGCCTACATCGTCGGCGCCCTGCCGTTCATCGTCTTCGGAATGATCTGGTGGATCAACCCGACCTACATCGGCGGCTTCTTCTCCGAAGACCGGCTGATCATCGCCGGCCTCGGCGGCCTGACCTGGATGTCCATCGGTGCCTTCATCATGGCCAAGATGGTCAATTTCGAGATTTGAGCGAGGACTCCGCGCAGCCATGATCATCGCCCCGTCCACCGGACCCAAGCTCCTCGGCTTCGACGTCTTCTTCGTCGGCTCGATCCTCGCCGGGATCGCCGCCGCCGCGGTGGTGCTCGCGATCTACGCGGCGGTCACCGTGCGCGACCCGATGGCCAAGCGCGTGCGGGCGCTGAACGCTCGGCGCGAAGAATTGAAGTCGGGGATCATTACCCAGAAGTCGCGCAAGCGGCAGAGCCTCGTCCAGCGGTCGGACGCGACCGACAAGGTCAAGGACACGCTGCGGGGCATGAAGGTCCTGCAGGAAAGCCAGCTCAAGATCATTCAGCAGAAGCTGGCGCAGGCGGGTATCCGCAACAAGGAATACGCGGTCTTCGTCATCTTCGCGCGAATGGTGCTGCCGGTCGCGCTCGGCTTCCTCGGCGTGGTCGTCCTGTACTGGACCAACACTTTCCCCGAGTGGGGCAGCTTCAAACGGTTCATGGCTTTCGCCGCACTGGTCATCTCGGGCTACAAGGGGCCCGAGGTCTACCTCAAGAACAAGTCGAAGAAGCGCACGTCCGAGATCCGCAAGGGCCTGCCCGACGCGCTCGACCTGCTGGTGATCTGCGCCGAGGCCGGCCTCACCGTCGACGCGGCGTTCAACCGCGTCGCCAAGGAGCTCGGCCGCGCCTATCCGGAACTGGGCGAGGAGTTCGCGCTGACCGCGATCGAGCTGTCGTTCCTCACCGAGCGGCGGCAGGCGTTCGAGAACTTCGCCTATCGCGTCGACCTCGACGCGGTGAAAGGCGTGGTGACGACGATGATCCAGACCGAACGCTACGGCACCCCGCTCGCTTCGGCGCTGCGCGTGCTCTCGGCCGAGTTCCGCAACGAGCGCATGATGCGCGCCGAGGAAAAGGCCGCGCGCTTGCCGGCGATCATGACGATCCCGCTGATCCTGTTCATTCTGCCGGTGCTGTTCATCGTCATTCTCGGCCCGGCGGCCTGCTCGATCAGCGACGCGTTCTCGGGCGGGATCGGCGTCAAGCATTAAGGGGCGGCTGAGGCCGGGGGGACCCTTGAGAGAGCCCCCGCAGGTCGATCGGACCTGCGGGGGCTTTTTCGCAAATGCCCCCTAGCCGATGCCGAAGTTGGCGCTGTCGATGTCGTCAGCGTCGAGATCGTCGACTTCGGAGCGGACCCGTCCGAGCAGCGAGCGGAACGCCTCGACTTCCTCGTCGGTGAACCTGGCGAACAGGCGCCGCTCCATCTCCAGCGCCAGCGGCATGATCTGCTCGTGCATCGCCTTGCCCGCCGGCGTGAGCTCGAGCAGGTGCGAGCGTCCGTCCTGCGCGTTCGGCCGGCGCACCGCCAGTCCGCGATCCTCGAGCACCTTGCAGGCGCGGTTGACCGCGACCTTGTCCATGATCGTCATGCTGGTGAGCTCACGCTGGGTGTGCGGCCCCGAATCGCCGAGCACCGCCATCACCCGCCATTCGGGCACGCTCAGGCCCCAGCGGTTGCGGTACTCCTGGGCGATCCTCTGGCTGACGGCGTTCGAGGTGACGGACAGGCGATAGGGCAGGAATTCGGCGAGGCGGTTGCTTTGTTTCATGGCAAACTAGTTTGTTGCAACTTTCTGGAGGTTTGGGAAGGGCCAGCCGACCAAGCGTCGTTAACCCTCTGCGGATTCCTCGACGAGCAGCCGGCGCATCACGGCGTCGAGGCGGGCGGTCGCCTGGCGGGTCCAGGCGCTGCGCGGAGTGACCAGCGCGGCGTCGAGCGCGCGGTCGATCGGGCTCGCGGCGCGCTCTTCGGGCAGGGCCCGGGCCAGCTCGGCGAGCGTGCGCCGCGCGGTCTCGGCGTTGGCGCGCATCACGGCGAGGATCTCGGCCGCCTCGACCCCCGCCTCGGCATCGCGCCAGGCGTCGTAGTCGGTGACCATGGCGAGCAGAGCGTAAGGCAGCTCGGCCTCGCGGGCGAGCCGCGCCTCCGGCAGCGCGGTCATGCCGATCACGTCGGCGCCCCACGAACGGTAGAGATGGCTCTCGGCGCGGGTCGAGAACTGCGGGCCCTCGATGGCGACGTAAGTCCCGCCGCGATGGATCTTGGCGCCAGCCTTCCTGGCGGCGTCGGCGGCGAATTTGCTCAGCCGCGGGCACACCGGGTCGGCCAGGCCGACATGGGCGACCACGCCCTCGCCGAAGAAGCTCCGCTCGCGGCCGGTCGTGCGGTCGATGAACTGGTCGACCGCCACGAAGGTGCCCGGCGCCAGGTCCTCCCTGAGCGAACCGATCGCCGAGATCGCCAGCACGTCGGTGACCCCGCAGCGCTTGAGCGCGTCGATGTTGGCGCGGTAGTTGACCTGGCCCGGCGACAGGCGATGGCCTTCGCCGTGGCGGGCGATGAAGCTGAACTTCACATGCCCGATCCGCCCCATCTCGACCGGCGAGGACGGCGCCCCGAACGCGCTGCCGACGGCGATCTGCTGGACATCGCTCTCCAGCTCGCCGGGATCGTACAGCCCCGAGCCGCCGATAACGCCGATGTGCCAGCCGGCCATGCCCCCGCCCCGTCAGCCGGTCACTTCGGCGGCATGCGGATGGCGCCGTCGAGCCGCACGCTGGCGCCGTTGAAGTAACCGGTCTCGATCATCGTCAGCACCAGCCCGGCGTATTCCTCGGGCCTCCCGAGGCGCTTGGGGAACGGCACCGCCAGGGCGAGCGATTCCTGCGCCTTCTCGGGCAGGCCGGCGAGCAGCGGGGTGGCGAAGATACCCGGCTGGATGGCATTGATGCGGATGCCTTCCTGCATGAAGTCGCGCGCGATCGGCAGGGTCATGCCCATCACCGCCGCTTTCGAGGCGGCATAGGCGACCTGGCCGATCTGGCCGTCCTCGGCCGCCACGCTCGAGGTCACCACCATCGCTCCGCGCTCGCCGTCCTCGAGGCCGTCGAGGGTCATCATCCCGGCGGCCGCCTTGGCGACGCACTGGAAGGTGCCGAGCAGGTTGACCTTGATCGTCTTCATGAACTGATCGACCGGGTAGTGGCTGATCGCACCGGTCTCGCGGTCGCGCTTGACGGTCTTGCCGATCGTGCCGATCCCGGCGCAGCAGACCAGCACCCGCTCCTGCCCGTGCGCCGCGCGGGCCTGGGCGAATCCGGCATCGACCGAGGCTTCGTCCGACACGTCGACCTTGCAGAACGTTCCGCCGATGTCCCGGGCGACGCTCTCGCCGCGCTCCTCGTTGAGGTCGAAGATGGCGACCTTGGCGCCTTTCGCCGCCAGCGCCCGCGCGCTCGCTTCGCCGAGGCCCGAGGCTCCTCCGGTGACGACGGCGGCGATGGAACTGTCGATCTTCACGTCATTCTCCTTGCGGACGATATCTCGGGGCGCGCCTTAGACGCTCCCACTTCCTTCGTCATCCCTGCCGAACCGAGTCCGGCCCGGCGCTCGATTCGGGGTTGCGGGCCGGGTGACACTTTACGGACCCTGTCACCTTGGTGTCGCCCTGAAAACCACGCATTTCCGCCGGTTTCGACCGAGGCGACAGGGTGACACTTGTCCAACAGCGATTGCCGCCGGCTCGCGCCACTTGTTCCGCAGGATGAGCTCGGTCCATCCTCAGCTTGGAACATAAAAAGAACATGTAGGACAGCAGCTTTTCGCTCCCGCCTCCAACATTCGGCGCGTAAGCCCGCCGCATGAGCCAGGTGCGAATCCTCGTCGATGCCGACGCCTGCCCGGTGAAAGAGGAAGTCTACCGCGTAGCCCAGCGCCGCAAGGTGGCGGTCGCGGTGGTCAGCAACAGCCCGTTCCGCGTGCCGATCGATCCATTGATAGAGCGCGTGGTGGTCCACGGCGGGTTCGACGCTGCCGACGACTGGATCGCCGAGCGCGCCGATGCCCGCGCGGTGGTGGTTACCGGCGACATCCTCCTTGCCGACCGTTGCCTCAAGGCCGGCGCCACCGTGATCGCGCACACCGGCCGACCCTTCACGCCGGCCTCGATCGGCAGCGCCATCGCCACGCGGGCGATCATGGCCGACTTGCGGGCGGGTGGGGATGTGATCGGAGGACCGGCGCCGTTCGCCAAGGCAGACCGCTCGCGGTTCCTGCAGGCGCTCGACGAGGCGTTGGTGAGACTGGAGCGGCAGCGGTGAGGTCCGCCCACACACGCTCATGAAGCGCTTGCCCCAATGCGGTCGTACAAAGTCTAGCCGACGAGCCCGGCATTGAAGCGCTTCTTGCCGGCGGCGAGCATGACCGCCAGCGCCGCCGCAACCAGCGCAGCAGCGACAACACCGTTCTCGCCGGGCACTGCGAAACCGAATAATCGCGCCACGGACGGCACCAGGACTATCAGCGCGTAGAGTGGCGCGGTCAGGCCCAAGATGGCGGCCAGCGCCCAATTATGGCCGGAGGACCGGCGCCCAACCCAGCGCACTCCGAATGAACGATTGACGAGCACCAGGACGAACACGGCTGCAATCAGGCCGGCGAAGACCGTCGCTCTCATCGCCTCGGCCGCCATGGCCGAACGCTGCGCCCAAGCGGCCAGCCCGAGGAGCAGCGCCAGCGCCGCGGCGCCCTGGGACGCCGACCACACCGCCAGGGCTCGCGAAATCAGCGCAGTGTGCGGCGCGCGTGGCCTTCGCTGCATCACGTCCGGCTCCTCCGGCTCCGCTTCGAAGACCAGCGAACAGGTTGGATCGATGATCAATTCGAGCAAGGCGATATGCACCGGTCCGAGGATCAGCGGCCAGCCGAAGAGCAAGGGGGCGATCGCGAGCCCGGCAATCGGCAGGTGGACCGCGAAGATGAAGCCGGCCGCCTTGCGGATGTTGTCGTAAATCCGCCGTCCCAGTCGGACCGCGGTTACGATGCTCCCGAAATCGTCGTCAAGCAGGACGAGCGCGGAAGCCGCCCGGGCGACATCGGTCCCGCGTTGCCCCATCGCAATCCCGATGTGCGCGGCCTTGAGCGACGGGGCGTCGTTTACCCCGTCACCCGTCATCGCGACGATTTCCCCGGCCGACTTGAGCGCGCGGACGATGCGCAATTTCTGTTCGGGCAGGACGCGCGCGAACACCGCCACGCCCCTAATTTGCCGGGCAAGTTCGGTATCGTCGGCTTTGGCGATCTCCGCACCGGTCATCACGCTTCCCGCCGCGATCCCGGCCTGGGCGGCAATCGCGCTCGCGGTTGCCGGGTAGTCGCCGGTGATCATCACCACCCTGATGCCGGCTTCCTGCAGTTGCCGGACGGCTGCCGGCACCGATTCGCGGATAGGATCGGCCAGCCCTACCAGCCCGCGATAGACGAAGTCGAAGTGCCGCTGGGTCTCCGGCAAGTGCTCGGTGCTCCAGCCGGCTTCGGCGACGGCCAGGACGCGCAGGCCGCGTCGCGCCATCTCTCCCACGGCCGCATCCATCGCTTGTCGCGCGCCGGCATCAAGACGGCACAGCTCGGCGATCGCTTCCGGCGCGCCTTTTGCGGCAACCATTCGTTGCGGCTTCTCACCGCGCATCCAGACTTGCGACATCGCCAGCAATTCCGGCGCGAGCGCATAGGCCTGCTCCATCGACCAGCCGTGCTCGCGATGGCTGGCCAGCGACGTGGTCGCCTGGGCGCTGGCGAGGTCATGGAAGGCCTTTTCCATCGGATCGAAGGGGTCTTCCTCGCTGGCAAGCATGCCCAACCGGGCAAGATCGGCGAATTCCGGCGTGGACAGGGCTTCGCCCAGGCCCGGACGATGGATTTCGCCTCCGGCAAGCCGCAGCTCGGCGACGGCCATTCGGTTCTGCGTCAGGGTGCCGGTCTTGTCGGTGCACAGGACGGTGGCCGCGCCAAGCGTCTCGATGGCGCTTCCGCGGCGCGCCAGCACGCGCGACCGCGCCATGCGCAGCGCGCCGATCGTCATGAACAAAGCCAGCACCACCGGCAGTTCTTCGGGCAGCAGGGACATCGCCACCGCGATCCCGGAGAGGAGGCCGTCGAGCCACCCTCCCCTCAGGAAACCGTAGAGGAGCACGGAAAGCAGGCTCACCGCTAGTGCCGCCACGGCAAACCAACGAACCAGGCTCCTCGTCTGGAGGACGAGAGGCGGAGTCTCGGTCTCTAGCGACGCCAGCGATCGGCCGAGCGCACCGATCCGGCTGTGGGGACCGGTAGCGTGGACCCGCGCCAGCCCGGTTCCCCGCACCACGAGCGTTCCCGAGAACGCATAGGGGAGGTTGTCCCCGCCTGGCAGGGGCGGATCGCCCGGATCCTCTCGGCTCACCGCCGACTTCGCCACCGGGACCGATTCGCCCGTGAGGATGGCTTCGTCGGCCTGGAGCCCGTTCGCCTCGACGATCCACCCGTCGGCCGAGATGCGGCTGCCTTCGCTGATGACCAGCAAATCCCCCCGCACGACCTCGCGCGAGGCGATCGTTATTCGTCGCCCGTCGCGAATGACGGTCGCCTGGGGCATGCTGAGGTCGCGCAACGCCTCGATCGCCCCTTCGGTGCGGACTTCCTGGACGACCGCAATCCCGATCGTCAGCCCGACAAAACCCAGCAGGATCAGCGCTTCACCGGGATCGCCGAGCAGAAGGTAGATCGCTCCCGCGGCCAGCAGGAGCAAAAGCATGGGCTCTCGCAGGACGCCGCCGATGATCCCGAACGCCGAACGGCGCCGGCCGCCGGGCAGCTCGTTCGGCCCTTCCGCGGCCAGCCGGGCTTCGGCATCGGCTTGCGCGAGGCCGTCGCGGGGGGTCATTGGGGCTTCGTCGGTCATCGGTCCACCCGCCTCCTGATCGGTCCCTTGTTGCAGACGTCTCGCGTCACGCCGATATCGCGAGGGGCTCATTTCCGGAACCGGCAGTCGCCCCGCCGGTTATGCGCACTACACCGGACCGGGACAACCGGTGTGCCAGGACGACACTTCCCCAACCAAAGAGATGGCCGCGCCATCTCGCAACCCTATAAGGGGCAATGGACGAGGTCCCACCCATCCTTGTGGTCGAGGACGAGCCGCTCATCAGGCTTGTGCTCACCGAAGCGCTGAACGACGGCGGTTACACCGTTCTCGAGGCCGAGAACGGCCCTGCCGCGCTGGAGCTTATCGACGGGCTGGAGCAGCTTCGCGGCCTCGTGACCGACGTCAGGATGGGACCGGGATCCAACGGCTGGGAGGTCGCCCAGCACGCGCGCGAGAAGTTCGCCGGGCTCGCCGTGATCTACGTCACGGGTGACAGCATGGCGGAATGGACGGCCAACGGCGTTCCGCTGAGCATCGCGCTGCAGAAACCCTTTGCCAGCGCGGAGCTCGTCACGGCGCTGGCCAACTTGCTGGTGGCGCAACAAACCACTCCCCCGCCGGCCTAGCGCCACGCTCGCGGCAACCCGTGCGGCTAGCCCGGGCCGGTGTTCTCATCCTTTGCGGCCTGCCGGTACTTCATCCGCCCCAGCTCCGCCTCGACGCTGGCGCGGCCCTCTTCGCTCGCGGTAGCCAGGTCGAGAGGCCGCCCGCCGAGCCCTTCGTGCTCGCCGTTGAGGAACGCGATCGCCTGCTCGCGGCCGAGGACCAGGAAAGCCAGGCGCGAGATCTCGCCCTGCCGCGCGGCCTGTTCCGGCGAAATGGGTGCGACTTTCGAGCGGCGGCGCCAGGGATTGGTGCGACCGGGGGTTTCGGGTTTCTCTTCGCTCATGCCGGGTGCGCTCCTCGCGAGTAAGCGGGAGCACGAGGTCTCCCAGCCGCGGGCGCTTACGGGGCGAAGCTCACGATAGACCCTAGATGGGGTCGGGGAGCCGTTATGGTAAGGGCTCATCCCCGAGAGCGCGTCCGCTCACCCTTGAGCGCCGCCGCCCGCGAGCGCAGCAAGTCCCGCCGTGCGACGATGCCCGCAATCCGCCCGTCCGCATCCGTCACGCACACCCGGCCCGAGTTCTCGGCGATCATCAGGTTGGCGATCACGTCCGACGGGGTGTCGAGGGTGACCACCGGCAGCGAGACGTCGGACAGCGTCTCGCCCAAGCTGCCGTCGAGCGTGCCGGGCTCCTGCCGCCAGCGCAGCGCGTCGGCGCGCGAGACGAGCGCGACCGGGCGGCCGGCCTCGTCCACCACCGGATAGCTGCGGTGGACCGCCTCGCCCTCGAAGAACACCAGCGCCTCGCCCACCGGCAGGTCGGCCGGGAGCGTGACCGGGTCGGCGGTCATGACGTCGCGGGCGAGGCTCAGCGCGAGCGGGTCGACGCTGAATTCCTGGCTGATGTGGCGCCCGCGCCGGCTGATCTTCTCGGTCAGGATCGAGCGGCGCAGCAGCAGCACGGCCAGCCCGAAAGCGATGCCCGAGCTGGCGATGGCTTCGGGCAGCGCATCGAAGCGGCCGGTCAATTCGGCGACGAACAGCGCGGCGGTGAGCGGCGCGCGCATCGCAGCGCTCATCATTCCGGCCATGCCGATCATCGCCCACGGGCCGCTCCCGCCCGGCAGCCACAGCCCGGCGAGCGCGCCCGCCGCGCCACCGATGATCAGCAGCGGGGCGAGGATGCCGCCCGAGGTCCCCGAGCCGAGCGCGGCGAGCCAGACGACCGCCTTGACCGCCAGCAGCAGCACGATCGCCTGGGCAACCAGGGAGCCGGCCACCAGCGCCTGGATCGTGTCGTAGCCCGCGCCGAGCACGCGCGGCTCGACCAGCGCGCCGAGGCCGACGACGACCGAGCCGAGCGCCGGCCACCACATCCAGTGCAGCGGCAGGCGGTGAAAGAGGTCCTCGATCAAGTACAGTGCCTTGGAAATGACGCACGCCAGCAGCCCGGTCATGGCCCCGACGAGCGCCGCCAGCAGCAGGCTCGTGCCCGAGGCGGCGAGGTGCCACTCGGCCGGGAACAGCGGCCCGGAGCCGACCACCCACGGCCGCCAGGCGAAGGCGACGACCACGCTCGTCACCACCGGCACGAAGCTGCGCGGCTTCCATTCGAACAGCAGCACCTCGACCGCCAGCAGGATCGCCGCGAACGGGGTGCCGAAGATCGCCGTCATGCCCGCCGCCGCGCCGGCCACCAGCAGTGTCTTGCGCTCGGCGGCGGTAAGGTGGAAGCGCTGGGCGAACAGCGAGCCGATCGCCCCTCCGGTCATGATGATCGGGCCTTCGGCGCCGAACGGCCCGCCGCTGCCGATCGAGATTGCCGAGGATATCGGCTTCAACAGCGCGACCTTGAGCGTGAGCTTGCTCTCGCCGTAGAGGATCGCCTCGATCGCTTCGGGAATGCCGTGGCCGCGGATCTTGTCCGAGCCGAACCGCGCCATCGCGCCGATGACGAGGCTGCCGAGGACCGGGATGAGGATCGTCAGCGGCCCGGTCGCAGCGTCGGCCGGCGAGACCATGGCCCACGACAGCCTGTGGTACCACAGCAGGTTGGTCGTCAGCCCGATGAGGTGCAGCAGCGCCCACGCCGACAGCGCGCCGCCCGTGCCCGTCGCCAGCGCCATCGCGGCGAGCAGGAGCATGCGCACGTCGGCGTTGTGGTCGGCGAGCCGCGGGCGGTTGGGCGCGCCCGGAAGCGCGCCCCGCCCTGCGACCCGGGCGTTTAGGTTGGCGTTGCCTGTCATGCGCCGGGCAACTATGTCGTAGTACGATATAGCACAAGAGGGGCCGATGACCAAATTGAGCGACGGCGACTACCAGACGCTCGCCGGATTCCGCTACGCGCTGCGCCGGTTCGGCCGCTATTCGGAAGCCGCGGCGGAAGAAGCGGGGCTGACCCCGCGCCAGCACCAGGCATTGCTGGCGATCCGCGCCGGGCCCGGCGGCACGCTGCGTGTCGGCGAGCTCGCCGAGCGGCTGTTCCTGCGCCCGCACAGCGCTTCGGAACTGGTCCAGCGGATGGAGGAGCAGGGCCTGCTGCAGCGGGAAACCGGCCCTGCCGACAAGCGCCAGGTCGCTGTGCGCCTCCACGAGCGCGGCAAGCGCGTGCTCGAGGAACTCTCGCAAAGCCACCGCGCCGAACTCCGCCGCCTGCGCCCGATGCTGCAGGAACTGCTGGCAGAGCTCGGTTAACCAAGACTTCTTTTTTATAGTCCTGAATTTACTCAAACCACATGGTAAACAGAATTTTACCCTAATTGTAGGTATCGTAACCTATCGGTAACTTTCTTGTTGAGCGCCGGGAACCGGCTGTATTTATTTGAGTTGGCCACGCACTTGGGAAAGCGCCGCGCTACTTCCGCGCGCCTTACCCGCATACAAAGGACTGGCAGGGGGATTTCCATGTCGGCTGATCCGTTACCATCGGTCGAGTACGGCCTTACGAACCTCTCGTATGCAAAGCTCGACCGGCGCAGCACCCCGCGGTTCCGCACCGTATGCTTCGACGTGAAAGTCGTGCGCGGCGAAAACGCCGGGCTGTTTCGCGCGCGAAACATCTCCGACACGGGGATCAAGCTCGACACGCACTGGCAGCTCACCGCCGGCGAACGCGTCCTCGTCAAACTGTCGGAAAGCCTGGCAATCCACGGCGCGGTATTGTGGAGCGAAAGCGGGCGCTGCGGGATCGGGTTCGACCGGCCGATCGACTGTGCGTCGCTGCTGCGCGCGGGTGCCGAGCTGAAGCGCGACGACCGCCGCGGCGCGCTACGGCTGGAGACGATGACCCGGGCGACGAGCTACGGGGAAAACGGCATCCGCCCGGTCAGGATCACCGACGTCTCGCCGCGCGGCATGGGCCTGGCGCACGACGGCACGCTGGCGCCCGGCATGCAGCTCAAGCTGATCGCCGAGAACGGCGTCGCCCGCATCGGCGCGGTCCGCTGGGCCACCGCGGGCCGCGCCGGCGTTCGCCTGGTCGAGCCGCTGAGCAGCGAAGAGCTCGAGCGCGTGGGAGAGACCGTCTAGCGGCGAGCTGCTGTTCAATACATCGGTCGAACGCCGGCGCTGGTTTGTCGATGCCGCATTGCCACTTGCGGTTGCGGGTCGTCAGGTCGCCCAGTGGGGGGCCTTGGCATGCGGACAAGTCGTCGCGAATTCATCGAACTGGCGGCCACCCTCGGCGCGACCCTTGCGTGGACCGCGCCGGCGCAGGCTTCGCGCAGCCGGTGGCGCGAAAATCGCGAAGTGTTTCCCCAGGGAGTCGCTTCCGGCGATCCCGACCCCGCCAGCGTGATCCTGTGGACACGCCGACCGTTCGGCGGCGATGCAACCCAAGTCCTCGATCTCGAAGTGGCGGAAGACCCGCGCTTTCAGCGCGTCGTCAGCCGCGCGGCCGCGGCGGTTGCCGCGGAATCGGACTGGACCGCCCGCGTCCTCGTGGCCGGCCTCAAGCCCTCGCGCTTCTACTGGTACCGCTTCACCGACAAGGAGGGCAACGGCAGCCGCATCGGGCGCACGCGCACCGCGCCGGCGCCGGACGACCGGCGGCCGGTCAACTTCGCCTTCGTCAGCTGCCAGGACGTCAACGAAGGGACGCTCAATGCCTATCGGCGGATGATCTTCGAGGACGAGCGCGCGGCAGCCAGGGACCAGCTCGAGTTCGTCCTCCACCTCGGCGATTTCATTTACGAGGTGGTCGAGTACCCCGAGGAAGCAAAGACCCGCTACGACCGCACGATTTACGAGGTCGCGCGCATTCCGGACGGGCGCCAGGTCGGCAAATTCCACATCCCGCTGACCGTCGAGGGTTACCGGGCGGTCTACAAGGGCTACCTCGCGGACCCGGACCTGCAGGATGCCCGCGCGCGATGGCCGTTCGTGTGCATCTGGGACAACCACGAGTTCTCGTGGATGGGCCGGCAGAGCATCGTGAAGAACCCCGCGTGGGAGATTCCCGGGCAAACCGTCAAGGTCGCCGCCAACCAGGCGTGGTTCGAATACATCCCGGCGCGCGTCACCGCGCCCAGCGGCTCGCTCGACCGCTTCGGCCCGCCCAAGGTGGAAAACGTCAAGATCGAGACCTGGGACGACAACGGCCTTGGCCTCGAGCCCAACAACTTGATCGCGATCAACAGCCTCACGGCCTACCGCACATTCCGCTACGGCCCGCACCTCGACCTCATCATCACCGACGAACGCAGCTATCGCGGCCCCGACGCGTTCAGCGATCGCTCGCTCGGCCAGCTGGGCGGCGAGGAATTCATCAACATGTTTCCCGAGAGCCAGATGCGGGTGCTCGACGGCGGCCGGGTGTTCAACGGCGGCAACCCGCCGGCGGAAATCCGCTTCGGCGACAAGCACGTCCCCAACCCGCAAAGGAACTCCGCGCCGCAGACCATCCTCGGGGCCGAGCAAAAGGCCTGGTTCAAGGAGCAGCTCAGGAGCTCGAAGGCCACCTGGAAGATCTGGGCCAGCTCGCAAGGCGCGATCGACAATCGGGCCGATCCGCAGAACCTGCCACCGGGCCTGACCAAGGAGGCCTGGCCGAGCGACGCCGGCTACGCCTGCCTCGGCGGCGCCGATTTCGGCGCGACCTATACCGAGCGGGGCGAGATCTACGACCTCGTCCGCGAGGCGAACGTCACCGGCTTCGCGATCGTCGCCGGCGACCTGCACAGCTTCTGGGCCGGTTACGCGGCCAAGGATCTGCCGCCCGGCAAGTTCGAACCGGTCGGCCTGAGCTTCATCGGCGGCTCGCTGTCGAGCGCGGGGCCGATGGAGGGCATGGAGTACAACCTGCCGAAGGACGTAGCGCTGCGCCCGCTGTTCCTCGCCGACCGGCCCGACGGCGGCAAGCCCGCGTGGACCTTCAACATGCTGCTGCGGCACGGCGTGCGCTCGTGCCTCGAATACGCCAAGAGCTTCGACCTCGAGCGCGCCCTCGCCCTGTCCAACCCCGACAACGCCCCGCACCTCGAGTTCCTCGACCTCGGCGGCCACGGCTATGCCAAGGTGCGCCTGAGCGGGCAGGAGATGCGCACGGAGTTCGTCTGCATCCCCCGCCCCGTCACCCGGAGCGACCGCCCCGACGGCGGCTCGCTGCGCTACCGCGTCGCGCTCACCGCCGCCCTGTGGCAACCAGGCGAACGGCCGCGGCTGCGGCGGCAGGTGCTCGAAGGGGACGTCGGGCTGTCGGTGTGAAGTTTACACGAACCGGACAGGTTGACACGTTCCAGGGCGATATCGGCCGGTTTTGTCGCTTTTCCCGCCCGTTCTTGTCACCTTCCGAGTCCGAAAATGTCGCGTTCGGGCGGCAGGATTGTCGTCTTGCTCGACACACGACGCCGCGCCCGCCAGTTCTCGCGCCCGTCAGCTTGCGCCCGGTCCCACCCCCGCGCGAACAACGTGCCCTCACCGAGCCGCTCGCGCAGGCGATAGGCCAACTGCCGGCTCATCACCCCCGCCCGCTCCGCCTCGCCGACCCGCCGACCCGCCCGAGATCGGCGACCACGCCGAGGAAGACGTGGGCCTTGAGGTGGCCCAGTGATAGCGGGGACCGGGAAGCGAGGATTTATCGGGTGCGGGCGGGCTCATCGATGAGGGTAAGGCACAAGTGAGGTTTTTTTGGAAGGGGTTTTTGCGGCGGATTCAGTCCAAAGCGGACCCACCCCCCCTTCGTCATTATCCTCTGGTCAGCTTCGCTCCCCCTGAACGCGAGAACCCAGCGGGCTCTCGCGGTGCAGCGCGACTTCCAACCGACCGTCTATCTCCCTCGCGAACCGCAAAACGGCGCCATCTACACCGGCGCGACCTCGGACTTGATCCAACGCATCCACCAGGACCGCGAGGGCGTGTTCGAGGGCTTCACCAAGGACACAGCATCAAGCGTCTGGTGTGGTTCGAGAGGCACTCGACAATGGAGCACGCAATCGTGCGCGAGAAAGGGATAAAGAAAGGGATAAAAAAGTGGCTGCGACAGTGGAAGATGGAGCCGATCGAGTGCGACAACCTTGGCTGGTGCGACCTGGCCGAGGGTGCTTCTGGAGTCGACTGGGTCCCCGCTTTCGCGGGGATGACGAAGGGTGGTGGAGGAAGCTTCAATGTCCGCTTTCGACCCGTTGCGGTCATTCCTGTTATTGATTGCACGACGCGCGGGTGACGGCGGTCGCCTGCCACAGAATGGCTTTGATCTTCTCCCATCACTTGGTGACCTTAGCGCATTCGAAATTGTGTCTTGACGGTGGCTCCCGGGTCGAGCTTTAGCGGGTGTATTGGTATGAAAGACATCGAACCGTTGCCGGCCACCCTTGGTTTGGGCGCATTCAAGTTATTGCCAACGGCGAACTGGACAGTCCCGAGAGTCCTCTTCGCCACGCCTTTCAATTGCTCCGGTTGTCGCCGCGGGAATTCCGGCCTCTTGAATACGCGGCGCTCGACGAAAAGGGCTATGACGCCCTTCTGGAGGCCGGAAAACTCGAGGCTGCAGCGAGACGCTTGGTCGCAGCTCCCACCTTGGCTGTCACGACCGCCTCTTGCCCGCGGGGCGTGAAGGTCGCGATTGCATGCAGAGTGCTGAAAACTTCGGTTATCGCAGAAGGAGATTCCGTTGCCTCGGCAATACTCCAGGCATGGGCGAAATGATTACTGGCACTCAGATCTGAGTTCAGCACCGCCGACCTCGGGAAAGCTATTGGATCCTAGCCAAGAGACCGATCCTGACGGCGTCCGCCACCGTCCTAGCAGATAATTTCTCCATTAGGACGTCGCGAGCTGACTCTGTTTCGTCTAAAGGTAGCGATAACATCATCGCGATTGACTTGATCGAGCGCCCCTGAACAAGTGCGCTCAGAATTTGCCTCTCTGTTGCCGTAAGAGCCGCAATTAGACTTAGTGGGTCTCGCTGATGGCTATCGAGCGACATGGGAGCAAGGTCTACAATTCATTCGACATTCTTGTCCTGCAAGTGAAAGTCCCGGTCAACGCTGGAGGTAATAACGACCACCGGACTCACGCACAACCAGATTGCGCTACGAAGCAGTGGGCAATGAGGTCGATTGGCAGTTGGCCCACCAGGACCATGCGCATGTCCATTCACCTGCCTTAATGAGTGGTCCAGCGCGCTTCCCGAATTCCGCTTCCCACCCTTGTCGGACGGGCTGCACACGACCAATTTTTCGGGCACCCATGAGCTACTGGCGAGACCGTCCCAACTGGAAACGTGTGCGAAACAAGCCACCACGACGCCGCCGGAGATGTATCAACCCGCTATCCCGACGCCCTTCCAGCTAAGTCGGGTGTTGAGCCCTCGGCGGACGAAGCGGACCTTGACCGCCGGCGGCTCTTCCAGTCATCGCGGACAATCTTCTTTCGACCAACTGCGGACATTCAATGAGCGGGGTCAGATGACAGCATGGTTGATCTGTCTGCAATTTCAATGGCCGCTCCGCAGTGGATGCAAGCCTGGGTGGACCCGGACGTCGAGAGGCTCGATGGCTTTCTCGCGCCCGAATATGCGCTCGTCGGCGCTGCCTTTCCCGGGTGATACTCGGATCGCAATTCCTTGCTCAAAACCGCAATCTGCGTTTACACAGCCGAACGGGGCACCTTCACCGATCCGGGGGTGCGTGAGATCTCCTCTGGTCCGCCGGCTTGTAGCAATGTGCGTTGCTATGGAGTCACAATTCCGTAGCCTAGACACGATGGAAGCCTCGAAGCGCGCATTCGCCAAGACTGAGAGCATCTCGCGCACGAAAATTTAACAAAGATCGTGAACTCGCTTGTAGGCTTTCGGTCTTATGAGCCAGCCATGAGCACCGCATCTGATTACCGAAACCTCGCCGCCAAGTTCCGCCGAGAAGCCGAATGTGCGGTGTTACCGCAACTGCGCCAAGTCAATTCAGCGGCGGCTGAACGGTGGGAGTTCCTTGCCGATGAATTGGAGCGGACAGAAGGATCAGCGAAAGCGAACCGGATGGATTGGTTCCGCTAGAATCCAGAGGACCCGCGCACCTTTGCGGATATTCGCGACGGCTGCTTGACTCCCGACGCTTCAAAGGAGGGTGGCGAGGGTGGGGCGAAACTCCTAGAGAGCCACTTTCCAAACGCCTGCGTCCAAGCATAGCTTCGAGGCGTTCAGGCCAAATCTGCTCCGATGTCATTCGCAGCTCGGCTTGGTCCACCAGCAGTCGGCCGAGATCTCTTCGTGTTCCAACTGGGTCCAATTGGCGTCCGACACCGCGTACTAGTCAACCTGCACGAGAAAATAACGTTCGTCAGCCTCGACGACCTCGCCAGACGTAAGCGCAAACCGAGCAATCCGCTTCGCGATCTCAGGCCCGACATCAACCAGGCGCAGACCGACCTCTTCGTGAAGCTCGCGGCGCGCCGCCCCGCGATAATCCTCACCGGGTTCAAGACCTCCGCCCGGAGTGGCCCAGAACACCTGCCCTGCGAATGGTGCGACTTTGGGCTGGAACCGGAACAGAAGAACCTCGTCGCGACCGTTCACCACAAGGAGCCGTGAAGACGGGCGTTGCTGCATTACAGTTCGTCTACCCGCTGAGCAGCAGGCGCCGCAACCCGCAGTGTTGATATAAGATCGCCGAACACAATCTCGTCGGCACCCGGTCGTGAACGCCCGTTAACCCGAAGGCTGGTCGCGCCTCAGTGTTGCTCTCGATGTCCGGTTTCCACCCCAACCGGACGGTCAGCACACGACCCATTGCCGACATTCTGTCGGTGCACTGCGCGTGTATCCCCGCGACTCGGCCTATCGCCGCCCGAGACCCAGCTTGCGCACGGCGTGTGACCTGTTTAACTCGGTCCGACTTAACAAATGTGGGGCTGTGGTGTGAGCTCTATGGAGCGCGAGCCGCTTCCCGCTGCATCGCAAAAGGACGAGCTTGCGGATACCATTCGGATGCTCGCTCTGCGGATAGCGGAACCCGAAGCGAAGGCTGCTCGGGGCAGCGAAGCGCCGTCTCTCGGTCTAGTGAGGACAAGCTAGAGACTATCGCCTCATCCATTTACCGCTCGCGGCAGATCCGCTCAAGCTACTTGAAGGAGTCACTGTTATCGGATCCAGGATGGGGACATGTTGCTGGACTTGTTTATCAGCAAGATTCGCGGCCGAAGAGTTTCCACGACCAGCCTCTGTCTCGCCGCCAATACGCCTCCAGCGACGGGGCTCAGGTGGATCGACCAGCTACGCCAAGAAGCCTCCTCCAACGTGCCGCTGCGCATGATGATGCACGGGTGCAGCTTGTTGAGATTACTCCCAAAGGCTTCCAGCAAATGCGTCGCTTCAATGTTGATAGCGTAACCCGCTTCAACATGCCGATGCCAATTGATGGTCCGGACTAGGTCCCGATGCGGCTTACCGCAAATACTGTGCGTCTATTGGCATGATCGAATGGAATAATTGAAGCCGACCTTGACGACCGTTGACCCAAAGACTGAGCAACTGAGCGTTCCCGCAACCTCGAAATTTACTGCGGCGAAGACCGCCGCTGTTCGACTAAGCCTCCGTGCGGAAATCGATGGACCAGCCGAGATAGATCGGCTCCGAATTCCGCCCTTAGGGCCAATACGCGGGCCGCCCAAGCTTCTAGAACCGCATCTGCGACTGTTTCACCCATGCCGTGAATGTTGAGACCCAAGGCTGGGCATTTGATTGTCGCCGTGATCAGCCTGTCGCCTGCTGTCCCATCAACGCTCAAGGCGGTCCGCTGAGCAACCAGGTGCCTAGCCGCTGTATCAAAATCGCCGGAATCCAGCAGCGCCTCAAACAATTCGGCTCCTATCGAGAGACCCACGAAGGGCCGCAACGGTTCAGGCGTAAGCTGGAGCAGGTGAGATGCATGGCGAAGTGAGTTCTCGACGCAACCGAGTGCGCCGTCTGCAATCAGTTCAATCCGGGTGAACCATAAAATCGCATCGAGCGGCTCGACGTAAGCAGTCATTTTTCCCGCCCCCCAGCGGTCGACCCGGAATAGTCAAGCCTTGAGCAGCAGCTCGGCCTCGCATCACCATAACGGGATTAATCCAAAATGGACATATCTTTTAAGATCGGAGGGGGGCTTGTAGAGTCTCGATCTCCGCTTTCTTTTTTGACCGCTTTTACGTCGGTTAACAACCGCTAACCGCGTCCCCCTGAGGTACTGAAAGGCTGCGGTAAGGCGCGCCGACACGCCGTTTGGCATTTCGAAACAGCCAATCCTGATCAATTTTAAGCAGGCCGCGCCAAGGTTGGTGCCGCGATTAAGCATTCCGTACGTCACAGCCATTCGTGGAGGACTTGCCAAGCGTGGACAAGATCTGGAATGCCCGCACGCTGCACAGCCTTTCCGCCTCAGAGTTGGAAGCGCTACGAAACAATCTTCCAGCTGAAGCGCTTCGTGGGCCAGCGTCGGGTTGCACGCGCCGAGAATAAGGTAAGGCCGGAAATCGACTCCGATCTTATCCTTCAGTGTCTTCTGAATGTCGATTTCGCTGATCACACCGAAACCTTCGGTCTTGAGCGCTTCGCGCACGCGGCCAACCGCATCGGCGAAATCTCCGTGGATTACGGTCGAATAGTAATAGTCCATGGCGTCCTCCTCGTGGGCCAAATTCGCCCATGCATCCGACATTCAGATGACAGGGCGAATGCCGACGAATGCCAACGCCCCGTTTCGGACATTAGAGCTGGCCGGCAGCCGGTCAGCTTCCGCGCGGGCCCATTCCGAACCATGCCGCGACCGAGAAACCCATCTCTGCAGCACGCTGGCGCATCCGTTCGTGCGTCTGGTCGCGAAGCTGTTCGCGCTGCTAGGCGGTCTGTGCCGAACGCATCCGCTGGTGGAACTCGGTCCTTTCCTGCTCGGTCATCAGTTGCGTCATCATATAGCGGTCGCGCCCGGCGCCAGTGCCTGAGCCAAATGGAGCCTCGACGTCGAGCTCGCGTGCGCGCCGCTGGATCGTAGCCCGATGTCGCGCGCGGATGGCATCGCGTTCCTACACGTCTTCGCTGCCGCATTTCCTCACGGAATTGGGCACGCTCGGCACTCGTGAGCCGCGTCAGGCCACTGAGTTGATTAAGCGTGATCTTTTCAGTGTTGCGGCGACCCTGATCGCGCAACCGATCCGAAGTGCCGTAACCGCTACCATCCCGGAGTTTGTCTCGATCCCGATCCTGATCGGGAGTGATGTCGCGCAGCCGGTCCTGGTCCCTCAGGCGATCCTGATCGCCCGGCAGATCCTCGAGCGCTTTGTGGCTGCGCCGTCGCTCATCCACCGCCCCAGCTCTGAGCAAGTGCCGCCCCGCTTGTCGTAAGAAGAGCCATGGCCGCTGGACCCGTGCAAAAAGGGACTCCTTTTCATCAGACAATCTCCTGAATAGCTGCCGAGGTCACTTCCAGCGGCCTCCAAGGTTATCGCTAGTGCGCGCGGCGTGTGCGGTGCCTTCCGTAATCTCCCAAAGTCTCCATTCTTTCTGTTGCGCCCTACCATCCGCGGCCATGGGACATCCCGTGCTTAAGCCGCGAGGTTAACCGCCGAGCGGCTGAGTTCAGTCACTCAATCGTTTGGATAATTCGGGAGGAACGTCCGCTTTCCACCCAATGCGGACGTTCGCTCTGCGCCCCCCGGGAAGGTCAGCTGGCGCCGAGACCTCGGCTCAGTTCCATTTTTGGATCGCCTCAAGACCGACTGCGGCGGTTGCCGGGCTCCGGACAAGACCGGAGTTACGCCGACGGCCGGCGCGTCCATTCCTTTCCTCAGCTTGGGCGGACAGGCTTGCGGCGATGCGTTCCCGAGGAGATCAGTCATGAGCAGTGCTGGCGAGACGATCAAAGACATCGGGCCGGAGCCGCAGTCGTTCGACATCGAAACCGCGACAAAGGAAAACACGAATTACCGTTCGGTCGCGTGGAGCGGGCGCTATCTTCAAGTGACGCTCATGTCGATTCCGGCCGGTGGAGACATAGGCCTGGAAGCCCATCCGGAGACCGATCAGTTCCTGCGGCTCGACGCCGGCAGGGGGCGATTGCAGATGGGTGCCGCTAAGGACAAGCTGACTTTCGAAAAGGAAGTCTCAAACGGATGGTGCGTCCTCGTTCCGGCGGGGACCTGGCATAACATCACCAACATCGGGGAGACGCCGATGCAGGTCTATACGATCTATGCGCCCGCCCATCACTCGCCGGGCAAGGTGCAAGCGACGGCCGCGACAGCCGAAGCCGACAAGGACGACGAACCGGCGGCCTGGTCGGTGCAGCCGAAACGGGCGCCCGACAAGCACGGGTGACCCTGGGGGCGATTTGAACCGCCGAATGGATGGCCATACCCCTCCGCCGGTATGACCATCGCGGCAAGACCGTTTGGGGGGTCAGAGGAGCCAAGGTGTAGGAGGGCTCGCCGTTATGTCCGACGATACGAATACTCCCGCGGATCAGGAGGCCGCCGAAGCCGAGGTCGAGAAATTTCGGCGTCAGCTTGGACCGTTCGTGGTCGCAGCCGAAAAGACCCGCATGGCGATGATATTCACCAACGCATGCAAGGCCGAAAACCCGATCATTTTCGCCAACGACGCCTTCCTCAAGCTGACCGGGTTTACGCGCGAGGAAGTGCTCGGCGTGAGCTTCATGTCGCTGATGACGCGCGGCGTCGGATCGGAGGCGGTGGCGGAAATCGAAGCGGCGTTCGCCGGCCGCGCCGACCGCGAGCCGGAGATTTGTTATCGGCGCAGCGACGGCACCAGCTTCTGGGCCTCGCTTTTCGTCAGCCCGGTCTGCGACGAAGCGGGTGATGTCGTGCAGCACTTCATATCGTTCGTCGACGAGACCCGGCAGCGCGAAAAGCAGACGCGTTGCGAGATGCTGGTCGATGAACTCAATCACCGCGTGAAGAACACGCTATCGACGGTCCAGTCGATCACGCGCCAGGCATCGCGCGCGAGCGATGACCCGAAAGTCGTCCGGGAGTGGATCGAATCGCGCATCTTCGCGCTCTCCCGGTCGCACGATCTGCTGACGCATCAGAACTGGGAGGACGCCGGACTGCGAGAGCTGATCGACGCGGCGCTTGAGCCCTTCGGAGTGGCGAACGGCCGCGCCGAGCGCTTCACAGTCGACGGCGCCAAGATCAGCCTTACCCCCAAGGCGACGTTGGCGCTGGGCGTCGCCTTCCACGAGCTGGCGACCAACGCCGTGAAATACGGCGCCCTTTCGAACGACGTCGGAACCGTCGAGATCGCGTGGAACACCGAGATGCGGCCTGGTGGCGAGCGGCTGATCCTCACCTGGCGCGAAAAAGGCGGTCCCGTCGTCGCACCGCCGACGCGCAAGGGGTTCGGCTCGCAGGTCATCGAGAGCGGCCTGGCGCACGAACTCAAGGCCAAGGTGCGCCTCGACTATCTCCCTGAAGGATTGGTGTGTACTATCGACCTGCCCGTTCCGCGAAAGGCCTTGGATGCATAATGTCTTTTCGGAGCGACGCATGCTCGTCGTCGAGGACGAGATGATGGTCGTCATGAACATCGAGGGCGCGCTTGCCGATCTAGGCTGGTTGGGGGTGTCCTTCGCGGCGACGGTGGATGACGCACTGGCCCTGCTGGAGGCGGAACACTTCGATATCGCGATGCTGGATGTCAATCTGGACGGGCAGCCAAGCTATCGCGTGGCCGAAGCCCTCGCGCTGCGCGCCATCCCCTTTGTCTTTTCGACCGGCTACGGCGAACACGGCATCGAAGCGCGCTTCGGGGACCGGCCCGTGCTCAGAAAGCCTTATAGCGACCAGCTACTCGGCGAGGTCCTCGCCAGCCTCTTGCCTGCCGGCGGTGAGGTCATGCCCTGAGGCTATCACCGCAAGGGCTCTGCGCTTCTTGCTCATCAAGGCCCGCAAGCCGGCTGTCGGCTAGCGGCCAAGGCGTGCTGCTCGTCGCCTCGCGGCCAATGTCTGCTTTCCACCCATTGCAGGTACTAACGAAACTGCCCTAGCGCTCAGCCCACCGCGATCTTCAACTCGCCATCACCCTCGTCGATCTTGACCGTGCTACCGTCGGGAATCTCGCCCGCCAGCAGCTTCTCGGCCAGCGGATCCTGCAAGTACCGCTGGACTGCGCGCTTGAGGGGCCGCGCGCCGTAGACCGGGTCGTATCCGACGCGGCCGAGCCAGCGGCGGGCGCCGTCGGTCAGGTCGAGCTCGATCTTGCGGTCCTTGAGCAGCTTCTGCACGCGGGCGACCTGCAGGTCGACGATCGGGGCCATGTTCGCCTGGCTCAGGCGGTGGAACAGGATGATCTCGTCGAGGCGGTTGAGGAATTCCGGGCGGAAATGCGCGCGGACGACTTCCATCACTTGCGGCTCGACGCTTTCCACGCCCTGCCCTTCCTCGATCTGGGTGAGGAACTGGCTGCCGAGGTTGCTGGTGAGGATGATCAGCGTGTTCGAGAAGTCCACCACGCGGCCTTGGCCGTCCGTCAGCCGGCCGTCGTCGAGCACTTGCAGCAGCACGTTGAACACGTCCTGGTGGGCTTTCTCGACCTCGTCGAACAAGACGACCTGGTAGGGGCGCCGGCGAACGGCCTCGGTCAGCGCGCCGCCCTCTTCATAACCGACGTAGCCCGGAGGGGCGCCGATCAGGCGGGCGACGGCGTGCCTTTCCATGTATTCGGACATGTCGATGCGGACCATCGCGTTGTCGTCGTCGAACAGGAACCCGGCGAGCGCCTTGGTCAGCTCGGTCTTGCCGACGCCGGTCGGGCCGAGGAACAGGAAGCTTCCGAGAGGCCGGTTCGGGTCCTGCAGGCCCGCGCGGGCGCGGCGGACGGCCTTGGAGACCGCGGTTACCGCCTGCTCCTGGCCGATCACGCGCTGGCCGATCGCCTCTTCCATGTGGAGCAGCTTCTCGCGCTCGCCTTCCATCATCCGGTCGACCGGGATGCCGGTCCACTTGCTGACCACGCCGGCGATGTCGTCTTCGGTCACTTCCTCGCGCAGCAGGGCGTTCTCGCCCGCGCCGACGGCTTCGGCGAGCCGCTTCTCGAGCTCGGGGATGCGGCCGTATTGCAGCTCGCCGGCCTTGGCGAGATCGCCGGTGCGCTGGGCCTGCTCGAGCTCGATGCGCGCCTGGTCGAGCTCTTCCTTGACCTTACCCTCGGCGGCGATCTTGTCGCGCTCGTTCTGCCAGCGGGTGGTCAGCTCGGCCGAGCGCTCCTCGAGCCCGGACAGCTCCTCGCGCAAGGCGGCGAGGCGATCCTTGCTCGCCTGGTCCTTCTCCTTGCCGAGCGCCTGCTCCTCGATCTTGAGCTGGATGATCCGCCGGTCGAGGTTCTCGATCTCCTCGGGCTTGGACTCGACTTCCATGCGGATGCGGCTGGCCGCCTCGTCCATCAGGTCGATGGCCTTGTCGGGCAGGAAGCGGTCGGAGATGTAGCGGTTGGAGAGCTGCGCCGCGGCGACGATCGCGCCGTCGGTGATGCGCACGCCGTGGTGCAGCTCGTACTTCTCCTTGAGCCCGCGCAGGATGCTGATCGTGTCCTCGACGGTCGGCTCGGAGACGAACACCGGCTGGAAGCGGCGCTGCAGCGCGGCGTCCTTCTCGACGTACTTCTGGTACTCGTCGAGCGTGGTTGCGCCGATGCAGTGCAGCTCGCCGCGGGCGAGCGCGGGCTTGATCAGGTTGCTGGCGTCCATCGAGCCTTCGCTGGCGCCGGCTCCGATCAGCGTGTGCATCTCGTCGATGAACAGGATGATGTGACCTTCGGCGCCCTTGACCTCGTCGAGCACGGCCTTGAGCCGCTCCTCGAACTCGCCGCGGTACTTCGCCCCGGCGATCAGGCTGCCCATGTCGAGGCTCATCAGCGCGCGATCCTTGAGGCTGTCGGGTACGTCGCCATTGGCGATGCGCAGCGCCAGGCCTTCGGCGATGGCGGTCTTGCCGGTGCCGGGCTCGCCGATCAGCACGGGATTGTTCTTGGTCCGCCGGGCGAGGATCTGGATCGTGCGGCGGATTTCCTCGTCGCGGCCGATCACCGGGTCGAGCTTGCCGTCGCGGGCGGCCTGAGTGAGATCGCGGGCGTATTTCTTCATCGCGTCGTAGGCGTTCTCGGCGCTCGCCGAATGCGCCTCGCGCCCGCCGCGCAAGTCGTTGATCGCTGTGTTGAGGGCCTCGGGCGTGACGCCGGCGGCCTTGAGCGCCTGGCCGGCAGCGTTGGTCTTGCCCAGCGCCAGCGCGAGCAGCAGCCGCTCGACGGTGACGAAGCTGTCGCCGGCCTTGTCGGCGACCTGCTCCGCCTGGTCGAGCACGCGCACCGCGTCGTTGTCGAGGCCGGGAGGCGACTGCGCCCCCGAGCCTGATACGGCGGGGATCTTGGCCAGCGCCGCGTCGACATCGGCGACCGCTTTCGCCGGATTGCCCCCGGCGCGCTGGATCAGGCCCGAGGCCATGCCTTCCTTGTCCTCGAGCAGCGCCTTGAGCAGGTGCTCGGGCGTGATCCGCTGGTGATTCATGCGGATCGCGACGGTCTGCGCCGATTGCAGGAAACCTTTCGCACGGTCGGTGAACTTTTCGAGATCCATGATTTCCCTCGTTCTCTCTCGCGGACCAAATGGTGTGTTATCCCGGCAACACAAGTGCCCCGGCGGGCGTGGCGGCGGCGCGGTTGTAACTGCGCGGGCGCGGCCGAGAAAGCGCTAGGTAAAATTCCGGGTCCGTGCGATCCCGCTTGGGGGTCCGGGGGACAATAGCCGATGGAAATTCCGGTCGAGGAAGCGCCGACTCTCACCACCGACCATCCGCTCACGCCGAAACAGCGAAGACAGGCGATCCTCGCCGCCACCCTCGGCAACGGGCTCGAGTTCTACGATTTCATCACCTTCGCGTTCTTCGCGATCCAGATCGGCCACACCTTCTTCCCGTCGCAAAGCGCGTTCCTCAGCCTGATGGGCTCGCTGGCGACGTTCTTCGCCGGGTTCCTGACCCGCCCGCTCGGCGCCTTCGTGCTCGGCAGCTACGCCGACCGGGTCGGGCGCAAGCCGGCGATGATGATCAGCATGACGATGATGGGCGTCGGGATCATCCTGCTGGTGATCACGCCCGGCTATGCGACGATAGGCTACGCCGCGCCGGTGATCGCGGTCATTGCGCGGATGATCCAGGGCTTCGCGCTCGGCGGCGAGGTCGGCTCGGCGACGATCTACATGATGGAAGGCGCGCACCCCTCGCGGCGCGCCTGGGCGATGAGCTGGCAGGGGGCGAGCCAGAACATCGCCGCCAGCGTGGGCTCGTTGGTCGGGCTACTGCTGAGCGCGGTGATGACCGACGCCGAACTGTCGCTCTACGGCTGGCGCATCGCGCTGGCGCTCGGCGTGACGATCGTCCCGGTGGCGCTATGGGTGCGCAAGTCGCTGCCGGAGACGATCCACCATGCCGATACGGCTGTGATCCCCAACGACGGCTTCCGCACATACTTGCGCCCGATCGTATGCGGCCTGCTGATTATCGGCAGCGGCACGATCGCGACCTACATCTTCCAGTACATGGCCACGTACGGGCAGAATACGCTGCACCTTTCGACCACGCTTTCGCTGGGCGGCGAACTGGCCAACAACGCCATTGCCATCGTCGCGATACTGGTCGGCGCGGCGGTGAGCGACCGCAAGGGGCGCAAGCACGTGATGCTCCTGCCGCAGCTGCTGTTCTGCGCGCTGATCGTGCCGTGCTTCCTGTGGCTGACCACCGAGCGCGATGCAGTCAGCTTCATCGGCGCCAACCTGATCCTGTCGTACGTCCAGGGCTACATGTACGGCGCCGTCTACGCCGCAATCAGCGAGAGCATTCCCAAGGAAGTGCGCGCACGGACTTTCGCGCTGGTTTACGCGCTTCCGGTGGCGATACTCGGCGGTTCGACCCAGCTCGTCGTCACCTGGATTCTCGAGGTCACCGGCAGCCCGATGTCGATTGCCTGGTACCTCACGGCCATCTCGCTGATCGGCTTCGGAGCGATGTATGCGCTCAAGGAAAGCGCGCCGGTCAAACTGGGCCTGGCCAGCCCGGAGTGAGCAACGCTCGTCCAGCGCGGTAAGGCGTTGATCGAAAGAGTGACCCTTCGCGCGCGCGCGTGCTAGGCACACCGCATTCGATTCCTCATCGACGGGACTGTCCATGCGCCGCTTTTTCGCCACCACCGCCCTGCCCTTCGCCCTGCTTGCAACCGCCGCGACCGCGCAGCAGGCCGCGCCTGCTCCGAAGCTCGCGCCGCTGTCGCAGCTCGTCGGCGAGGTCGACATCCCCTACCAGACCTTCACCCTGCCCAACGGGCTCGAGACGATCGTCCACACCGACCGCAAGGCGCCGATCGTCGGGGTCACGGTGTACTACCGGGTGGGTTCGAAGAACGAGCCGCGCGGGCGCACCGGCTTCGCGCACCTGTTCGAGCACCTGATGTTCGGCGGCAGCGAGAACGTCGAGAACTTCGACATCCCGCTCGAGGCGGCGGGCTCGACCAGCACCAACGGCTCGACCTGGTACGATCGCACCAACTACATCGAAGTCGTGCCGACGGGCGCGCTCGACCTCGCGCTGTTCGAGGAAAGCGACCGCATGGGCTACTTGCTCGGCGCGGTGAACCAGGACAAGCTCGATAAGCAGCGCGGCGTGGTCCAGAACGAGAAGCGGCAGGGCGACAACCAGCCTTACGGCCTCGTCGAATACCACCTCAACGACAACCTGTTCCCAGTCGGTCACCCCTATCGCCACACCACGATCGGCTCGATGGCCGACCTCGACGCGGCTTCTCTGACGGACGTGCGCAAATGGTTTACCGACCATTACGGGCCGAACAACGTCGTCCTCGCAATAACCGGCGACATCGACCTCGCCACCGCCAAGCAGAAGGTCGCGCAGTGGTTCGGCGACATTCCGCGCGGGCCCGAGGTCAAGCCGGTTGCGGCGGCCCCCGTGACGCTCAAGGCGCCGGTGCGCGAGACGATCACCGACCAGGTGCCGGTGACGCGGATCATCCGTGCGTGGACCGGCCCGGCGCTGACCGCGACGGACGCCGTGCCGCTTCAGGCGGGTCTGTATGTCCTCGGCGGGCTCGCCAGTTCGCGGCTGGACAACGCGCTGGTACGCGGCGAAGAGCTGGCGGTCTCGGTCACTGCCGGGGTCGAGCAGCACGAGCAGATCGGCTTCATCCAGGCGCAGATGGACGTGAAGCCGGGCGTTGACGTGGCGATGGCCGAAAAGCGCTTCGACACGGTGATCGACGACCTCGTCAGGAACGGGCCGACGAAGGACGAGCTGCAGCGCGCTGCCACCGATATCGTCTCCTCGCAAATCGGCGCGCTCGAGCTGGTCGGCGGGTTTTCCGGCAAGGGCGCCACGCTGGCCGAGGGCGAGCTCTATGCCCACGACCCGGCGCACTACAAGAAGGAGCTGGCCGAACTGGCCGCGCTCACTCCCGCACAGGTCAAGGCGACGCTGCAGAAGTGGCTCACCCGCCCGGCCTACACGCTGACAATCAAGCCCGGCGAGCGGACCGAGGACGGCGCGCTGCTCGGCGGCTGGGGCGACGAAGGCAAAGTGCCCCCGCCGCCGAAGGATCCCCAGACTCCGGTCGCCGTGCCGCGCACCGCCCCTCCGCGCCCGGCGCCGCCGGTGGCCGAGGTCAAGGACCTGACCTTCCCGGCGATCGAGCACGCGAGGCTCTCGAACGGCATCGACGTCGAGCTCGCCCGCCGCACGGCGATCCCCAAGGTCAGCCTGGCGTTGACCTTCGACGCCGGCAACGCGGCCGACGACCCGGCGCACGCCGGCACCCAGTCGCTCATGCTCGACGCGCTCGAGGAAGGCACGACCACCCGCAGCGCCGAGCAGATCGCCGCGGAGCAGGAGCGGCTCGGCGCCAGCATCAGCGCAAGCAGCACGACCGATTCGAGCCAGATCTCGATGACCGCGCTGACCGCCAACCTCCTGCCGTCGCTTGAACTGATGGCCGACATCGCCCGTCACCCCGGGTTCGCGGAAAGCGACATCGCGCGGGTCAAGAACCAGCGGCTGGCGGAGATCTCGCAAGAACAGGCGAGCCCCGTGCGGCTGGCGCAACGCGCGATCCGCCCGCTGATCTACGGACCCGGGCATCCCTACGGTTCGGTCGGCGGCACCGGCAGGGCCGCGGTGATCGAGGCACTGACGCCGGCGGCCTTGCGCGCCGAGCACGACAAGTGGCTGCGGCCCGACCTCGCCCACATCGTCGTCGTCGGCGATGTAACGATGGCCGAATTGCTGCCCAAGCTCGAAACCGCGTTCGGCAGCTGGAAGGCGCCCGCCGGCGCCGCGCCGGTGAAGGCGATCGACGCACCCATTCCCGCCCCCCAACCACGGCTGGTGGTGATCGACCGCCCGAACTCGCCGCAATCGGTGCTCCTGCTCGGCCGCGCGCTGCCGCTCAAGGGCAGCGGCACGGGCCAGGAAGCGGTCGAGCTTGCCAACGAGGTGATCGGCAACGACTTCCTCTCGCGCCTCAACAGCGACTTGCGCGAGGATAAGGGCTGGACCTACGGCATCTCGAGTTCGCTGCTGCAGGTCCGCGGGCCGCGCGGATTCATCGTGCTGACCCCAGTGCAGACCGACCGCACGGCGGATTCGATCAAGCTGATCATCGAGGACATGAAGGCCTTCCCGAAGGCCAAGGGGGTCGATGCGGTCGAGCTTCAGCGGGTGACCGAGGGCAACATTCGCAACCTGCCCAACCGCTTCGAGACCAACGGCCAGGTGCTCGGCGCGCTGCTCGACAACCAGCGGCTCGGGCGCCCCGACGACTATCAGACGAGGCTGCCCGAGATCTACCGTTCGCTCGACGCCAAGGCGATCGACGCGGCGGCCACCCAGTACTTGCAGCCCGAGCAGATGGTCATCGTCGTCGTCGGCGACCGCAAGGAAATCGATGCCCAGCTCAAGACGCTGGGAATGCCGATCGAGTACATGGAGGCGAAGGACCTCTAGCAACGGCAAATGCGCTTGGCACCTGCCCGGCCGAGGAGTATGCTTTGGTCCGCAGCCCAGAGGCAATCGCCGTACCGTCGGCGGAGATCAGGGGGGTCCACATGCGCAAGATCGTCATCGGATCGGGTTTGGGATTGGTCGCCGCGGCGATCCCGGCACAGGCCGCAGTATTTCCCGTCGCCGTCGAGCCTGCGGGCGTCAGCGACGCCGGACGGGTCGCTTTTCTCCAGGCCGGCAATCCGCAAGGGGTGCTGATCGGCCTGAACAAGCCGGGCACGACCGAGATCAAGCAGCAGGGATCGGACGCGATCAAGGCGACCGATTCCCAGGTCAAGATGAACCCCTACGACAAGATGAACGCAGCGGCCCAGCTGAAGATCAAGGGCGAGAGCCAGATCAAGCTCAACGGTGACGGCCTCAAGACGGGGTCCCAGATCAAGTCGCCGGCGGAGTCGCAGATCAAGATCAAACAGGGCGTCCAGCTGAAGACGGGGATCGCCGGCGTGCAATGCGACGCGTTTGGCGATGGAAGCGTGAAACCGGGCCAATAAGCCTTGCGTTCAGCCGAAGGTGGAGGACAACATGCGAAAGATCGTCTTCAGCTCCGGCCTGGGTCTGGTCGCTGCGGCCATGCCCGCGCACGGCGCCGCGGTGTTTCCGGTCGCCGTCGAGCCTGCCGGCGTCAGCGAAGCCGGCCGGGTCGCCTTCCTCCAGGTCGGCAACACGCAAGGCATTCTGATCGGCCTGAACAAGCCGGGCGCCACGGAGCAGATCAAGCAGAACGCGCCCGCCCACAAAGCGGATTCGCCCTACGACAAGATGAAGGCCGAAGCCCAGCTCAAGATCCAGGGCCAGAACAAGATCGGCAATACCAACCAGCTCAAGACCGAGGACCAGCTCAAGATCAAGAACGAGAGCCAGCTGAAGATCAAGAACGACGCGCAGCTCAAGCTCGGCACCGGCAGTCAGCTCAAGGTCGGGGGCACCGACTCGATCGTGCGGCCGAACTGCCTGCAACCGGGCCAGTAGGGCCGGCGCCGTGGCGAATTCCCAGGAGTTGGATTGACGTCGACATCCAAGGGCGCCGCGCCTGACCGGCTGAGGACGATCGACGGCTACATCGCCGACACGCCTTACCCGAGCAATTTCCATTCGTCGTTCCAGCCGCCGTGGACCGACTGGAACCTCGAGCGCCGCGGCATCCGGCCACCCCGGTCGGCGGCTAAACCCTTCCGCTACGTCGATCTGGGCTGCGGCGATGCCTTCGGGTTGATCGCCACCGCCGTCGCCCATCCGCAGGGCCATTTCGTCGGCGTCGACGCGATGCCCGAGCACGTCGAACGAGGGCAGCGGCTGATCGATGCGGCCGGCATCGGCAACGTCACGCTCCACTGCGAGGAGTTCGCCGCGGCAGGCTCGCTAGCGCTCGGCGACGCCGATTATGTCGTCGCGCAGGGCGTGCTGGCGTGGATCAGCGCGACCGCCCGCGCCGCACTGCTCGACCTCGCGGCAAGCTGGCTGCGCCCCGGCGGCGCCTTTACGGTCGGCTACAACTGCTTCCCCGGCTGGAGCGAAATTTACGGACTCCAGCGCCTGATCGTCACCTTGGCCCAGAGCGCACGCGGTTCGTCGGTGGAGCGCTTCGCCCAGGCACTGGAGACCGTGAGGACGACCGCAATCTTCCCGCCTTCGGTGTGGGAGTGGCTCGATCCGTTGCTCGAACGCCTGCCGCCCGCATACTTCGCGCACGAGTATCTCAACGGACATTGGCAGCCGTCGTGGTCGGCTGACGTTATTGCCGCGCTGGCCGAACGAGGTCTCGACTTCGTCGGCCAGGCCAGCGCCGGACGGATGCGCGAAGACCTCAGCTTCCCTTCGGAATGGCGAGAGGCACTCACCGCCATGCCGAGCGCGGCAGCGCGCGAGCTGGCGGCGGACCTGCAGAGCGGGACCTGGTATCGCCAGGATATCTACGTCAAACGCCCGCACCGGCGGATTACCGCGAGCAAGCTTCCGGCCAAGCTGCTGGAGCGCTGGTGGCTGCTGACCGAGCCGGCAGGGCAGGTCGAATTCAGCTACGCGACTTCGGCGGGAACCTTCGAGTTCGATAATGCCGCGTCGCGAGCGATCGTCAGTGCGCTCGGCGAAGGGCCTCGTCCGCTGTCCGCGATAGGCGGCTTCGCGCCCGCCGATCTCATCAACAGCATCGACGCGCTCTATGCTGCCCGGCTCGTGATTCCGCTCGATCCGCCGGGCAAGACGGCGGCGGATTCGTTCAACCGGCTCTTACGCGAACAAGGCCATGACAGCGGCGGGGTGGCAACGGCCCATGGGGCCTTGCCGATCGACGCAGCCAGCCTGGAGCAGCTTGGTGAGGCCGACTTGAGCCGTCTCGGACTGATCCCCGGCGGAGGGGCTCGCCAGCGCAAAACACCGGCTAATTGAAAGCCTCGACCCCAAAAGTTCAGGCCGAGGCGGACTTGCGTAGCAACATGGCGGACTGGAAGTGGTAGAATCGCTCTTCGTAGGCGACCACGTCCATCCATTTCGACCACTTCCGCGTTATGTAATCCCGGTCGTAAAAGACCCGCGAGGAAGGATCGTTGTCGAAATAGAACATTTCGCAATCGGCTCTCGAAACCGCGTGCTTGCGCTCGAGGCGCTTCAATTGCGCGATGGTCGAGGGCACCAGGACATCGGCGTAAGTTGTCCGCATTTCCTCGGCGCTGACCTTGTCCTGGACCGTCGCGTAAAGATGCCCCTGCGGCTTTAGCACGCGGCGGATCTCGAGCAGCCACGCGTCGGCCAGGTCGGTGATGTGCGTGAATACCGAGGCACAGAACACAAAGTCGAAATAGTTGTCGGCGAAGGGCAGATGCGGCGCCGTGCTGACGGTGACGAAATTCAGTTCGGGCAAGTTACGCTGGCACCAGAAGATGTGCGGGGCGCTGATATCCGCGCCCCAGATCTCGGATTCTTCGGTTCGCGGGAAGTGGCGCGTCATCCGGCCGGCAGCGCAACCGAGGTCGAGCGCGACGCGCGGATGCGATATGCCCTTTGCCGCAAGAAGCGAGACGACCGCCTCCATGTCCGCGCGGCCCTCGGCCAGGTACTCCTCGCTGGTGCCCAAGTAGCCGACCCAGAGCCTCCGCGGGGGTACTTCCTCCCGCTCACCGCGAGTGAGCACGACCGGGCTGCCGCTCTCGTCGAGCGGGCGCAGTTTGCCGGTGACGTGCGAAGTGGCACGGATGCCAAGGTGAAACAGCGGCCTCACGAGCGCAAAGATCAGCTCGCGAACGCGCCAATTGAATTTGGACATCATCATGGCGCCCCCCGTCGGCCGTCAGCCGAGCTTCTGTTTCAGTAACTCGTTGACCACCTGCGGATTGGCCTTGCCCTGCATCGCCTTCATCGTCTGGCCGACGAAGAAGCCGAACAGCGCTTCCTTGCCGGCCTTGTAGTCGGCGACTTTGTCGGCGTTGTCGGCAAGGACCTTGTCGATCGCCGCTTCGATCGCGCCGCTGTCGCTTTCCTGCTTGAGCCCTTCGCGCTCGACGATCGCGCCCGCGCTATCGCCGGTCTCGAGCATCCTTTCGAGAACCTGCTTGGCGATCGAGCCGGAGATCGTGCCCTTGCCGATCAGCGCGAGCAGCTCGGCGGCCTGCTCGTGGCTCACCGGGCTGTCGGCGAGCGAATGCCCGCCCTTGTTGAGCGCGCCGAAGAATTCGCTGATCAGCCAGTTGGCGGCCTGCTTGGCGACTTCGGCCTCGCTCTTGCCCTGCGCGGCCGCGGTTTCGCTGAGGAGCGCTTCGAACCAGCGGGCGGTCTCCACCTCCGCGGTCAGGACGGCGGCGTTGTAATCGCTCAACCCGAGTGCCTCGATGTAGCGCCGCCGCTTGGCATCGGGCAGCTCGGGCAGGCTGGCGCGGCACTCGGCGACGAAGGCGTCGTCGAGCTCGAGCGGCAGCAGGTCGGGATCGGGGAAGTAGCGGTAATCGTGCGCGTCTTCCTTGCTGCGCATCGAGCGGGTGGTGCCGGTGCCCGGATCGAACAGCCGGGTTTCCTGGACGATCGTGCCGCCGTCTTCGAGCACTTCGACCTGGCGCCGGGCCTCGTGCTCGATGGTCGCCATCACGAACCGGACCGAGTTGACGTTCTTGGTCTCGGTCCGCGTGCCGAATTCGTCGCCCGGCTTGCGCACGCTGACGTTGACGTCGGCGCGCATCGAGCCTTCCTCCATGTTGCCGTCGCAGCTGCCGACGTAGCGCAGGATCGACCTCAGCTTGCGGACATAGGCGCCGGCCTCGGCGGGGCTGCGCATGTCGGGCCGGCTGACGATCTCCATCAGCGCCACGCCCGAGCGGTTCAAGTCGACGTAGCTCATCGTCGGGTGCTGGTCGTGCATCAGCTTGCCGGCGTCCTGCTCGACGTGGATGCGCTCGATGCCGATCGTCTTGTCCTCAGGGATCCCGGCCTTCTCGTCGGCCTCGATCGTCAACGCGCCCTCGCCCACCAGTGGGTGGTAGAGCTGGCTGATCTGGTAGCCCTGCGGCAAATCGGCGTAGAAGTAGTTCTTGCGGTCGAACCGGCTCCACTTGTTGATCTGCGCCTCGATCGCGAGCCCGGTGCGAACCGCCTGGCGGATGCACTCGCGGTTGGGCACCGGCAGCATGCCGGGCATCGCCGCGTCGACCAGGCTCACCTGCGCGTTGGGCTCGGCCCCGAATTCGGTGCTGGCGCCCGAGAAGAGCTTGGCCTTGCTGGTGACCTGCGCGTGGACTTCGAGGCCGATGACGACCTCCCATTCGCCGGTGGCGCCGTGGATGCGGTAAGTGCTCATGGGCGCCGCGATAGGACGGCTAGGCGGGCCTGAAAAGGGGGCAGAACACAGCCGGCGCCACAGCGCCTAAATGGTGGGGGCGGTCTGCTCCGCATTCGGCGCACCGCGGCGACGCGCTTCCCGCCGGGCCCATTGCCGGCCCGGCGCCTCGATCAGGCGATAAGTCTGCGAGGCGAGCGCGATGCACAACGCGGCAACCGCCAGCGTCAGCGCAGTATTCCACCATATGCCAAGATCGATCGCATCGAGGCCGGCCGTTCCCGAGGACTTTAGAAGATCGTCGCGTCCGAGCCGAGCCAGAACCTTCGTGAGCGCCTGCGAAACGACCGCGATGACCAGCAGGTGGATCATGTAGATCGAATAGGACCACCGCCCGAGCGCCCTCATCGGTCTGGTCGCCAAGATCCGCGTGACGAAACCCCGTCCGTGGGCGAACAGCAGGATGGCGAGCAAGAACGAAAGATCGCAGGCGAGCAGCCGCCAGCTGTCGTCGCCGAGCAGTGCAACGAGGGTCGCTGCCAGGAGGAGCGCAAGTCCCTCCGCCGCGCCAGGCGCCGGAAGCCGGCCGATGGCGCTGTGGCGGCAATATGCCGCATATCCTGTAACTCCCAGCCCGAAACCGATCAGGCACCGTTGCAGCATATCCGTGAATACCGGCCAGTTCAGGCCAGCGAGATAGCCAGACAGCGCGAGAAGCCAGATCGCCGCGGCCGCGAGGTAGCCGAACCGGCCACGCCCGAACAACAGGGCAGCCAGCAAGTAAGCAGCCAATTCGACCGAGACCGACCAACTCGCAAAGTTGTATACGTTTGGATCGTTCGGGACGTACCCGTCCAGCATCAGCAAAGCGCGCGCAAGATAATCCCCGCCATGGCTTCCCCCGAACAGCGCCCGTCCGCTGGCGAGCTTTGCGACAGCGAATGCAGAGACGACCGCGAATTGCATAGGATAGAGCCGTCCCACGCGCAAAAACATGAAAGTCACACGGGAAAATCCTTGCGTCAGGCGTTCGCCATAGGCGGCGGTGATGACGAAGCCCGACAGAACGAAGAAGAAATCGACGAAGATCGGACCGGCGCGGACGAGCCGCAGGCCGGAAATCAGCCCAAAATCGCCGAAGTGAAAGAACATCACCATCACGGCTGCCACGCCGCGCAGCGAATCGAGCGCTTCGAACCGACCGGCGGCCAGCGGCCGTGGCGGCCCGCTGTTGCTATGTTTCCCCCCGTCCACGCACCGTCCCTATAGGCAATAGGCCCCGGGATATGGATATGGCATCAGGGCGTCATGGCAATCTGTCGAAAGTTAGTGCCCAGTTTTCGGACAGTTATGGCGCGAGCGGGCCCGCGCCGGTCACCGCTGTCGCGACGGCGTGGACATGCGGAATTGTCGGCGGGCTGATCGGCGCCGCCACCAGGCGCACGCAATGTCGCCAGCTGCCCTCGAAGCCCCTCAGGACGAGTAGGCGCCTACGATCGCGCGAACGGCTCGTCCGCGGCTACCACCAGCGCTCCGGCCGAGCCGCGAACCCCGCTCGCTGCTCGATCGCCAGGCCGGCATCGAGCACGCCCTGCTCGTCGAACGTCTTGCCGATAATCTGCAGGCCGAGCGGCAGGCCTTCGGAGTTGAGTCCGGCGGGCACGCTCATCGCCGGAAGCCCGGCGAGGCTGGCGGGGACGGCGAAGACGTCGTTGAGGTACATCGCGATCGGGTCGTCGCTCTTTTCGCCGAGGGCGAAGGCGGCGCTTGGCGCGGTGGGGGCGAGAATCACGTCGCACCGCTCGAAGGCCGCGGCGAAGTCGCGCTGGATCAGCGTGCGGACCTTCATCGCCTGGGTGTAGTAAGCGTCGTAGAAGCCCGCGCTGAGCACGTAAGTGCCGATCAGGATGCGGCGCTTGACCTCGTCGCCGAAGCCGGCCGCGCGCGTCGCGGCGTACATTTCCTGAAGGTTGGCCCGTTCGGGCATTTCACGCAGCCCGTAACGGACGCCGTCGTAACGGGCGAGGTTGCTCGAGGCTTCGGCAGGCGCGACGATGTAGTACGCCGGCAGTGCGTATTTTGTGTGTGGCAGGCTGATGTCGACCACTTCGGCGCCGGCGTCCTTGAGCCAGGCGACGCCCTGGTCCCAGCTTGCGGCGATCTCGGCGTCCATCCCGTCCATCCGGTATTCGCGCGGGATGCCCACACGCTTCCCGCGCAGATCGGCGTTGAGCGCCCCGGCCCAGTCGGGGACCGGCATATCGAGACTGGTCGAATCCTTTGGGTCGAACCCGGCCATCGCGCCGAGCATGATCGCGCAGTCTTCGACCGAGCGCGCCATCGGCCCGGCCTGGTCGAGGCTGCTGGCGAAAGCGACGATGCCCCAGCGGCTGCAGCGGCCGTAGGTCGGCTTGATCCCGCAGATGCCGGTGAAGGCCGCCGGCTGGCGGATCGAGCCGCCGGTGTCGGTGCCGGTCGCGGCCGGGCACAGGCGAGCGGAGACCGCGGTGCTGGAGCCACCGGAAGAACCGCCGGGCGCGAGCGGCGCGTTGCCGCCGTCCTTGCGCCGCCACGGGCTGATCACGTTGCCGTAGAACGAGGTCTCGTTCGACGAGCCCATCGCGAACTGGTCCATGTTGAGCTTGCCGAGCATGCCTGCCCCGGCGTCCCATAGCTTCTGGCTGACCGCGCTCTCGTACTCCGGAATGAAGTGATCGAGGATGTGGCTAGCGGCGGTGGTCTGCACACCCTTGGTGGCGAACAGGTCCTTCATCCCGATCGGCACCCCCGCCATGCTGGCGAGCGGCTCCCCCGCCGCGCGATCCGCATCGACCTTCGCGGCCGCTTCGAGTGCCTTTTCGGGCGTGGCGACGATGAACGCGTTGAGGTCCTTCGCCGCGGCGACGTTGGCGTTGAACGCCTCGGCCACCTCGCGCGCGCTGAACTCGCCCGCGGCGACCCCGTCGCGGATCGCCTTGACGCCCAGATCGGTAAGCTGGGTCATTCGATAACTTTCGGAACGCCGAAGAAGCCGTGCTCGGGCGCGGGCGCGTTGGCGAGAACCTTGTCGCGGATGCCGCCGCCGGTCAGCGGATCGGCATCGACCACGTCGTCGCGCAGGCGCAGGGCCTGCGGGATCACCGCGGTCATCGGCTCGACGCCGGAAGTGTCGACTTCGCCGAGTTGCTCGACCCAGGCGAGGATGTTGTTGAACTCGGGCACCATCCGGTCGAGGGCGTCCCCGTCCATCTCGATGCGCGCCAGGCTGGCAATCTTGGCCACTGTCTTACGGTCTACGGACATGCGCGCGGCCCTAGCCGGGCGGGCCGGGCGCTTCAAGCGGCGCGACGCGCTAATCCAGCGGCGGGCCGACCGGCCTGCCGTCGATAAAGATGTAGCGCTTGGGCATCTCGCGGATTTCGACCTTCGAGTTATCGTTCACGAGGACCGCGGCGGGCGCGATTTCGGGTTCGGCCGTCGCAGGCTTGCCCTCGCCTAGCAGGAACACCTGGTAACCCGCGCCTTCGACCAGCGCCACGCGCCGCCGGCCGTCGGGTGCCGGGCTGATCTCGAGCGCGACGCAGCGCTCGCGGCAGCGCCAGCGGTCGGCGGTGAGGAAGTCGGTCACCAGCTTTCGCAGTGCCCGGTCGTTTGGCTGCACCGTCACCGGCACTTCGTCGGCAGTGCGGATCTCCGGTTGCGGGCCGTAGACGTGCTCGGTCTGGCGCAACGCAATTTGCGCGCGTTCGGCGATCGCCGCGCGCGGGCTTTTGGCTAGTCGCGCCAACGCCCGCTTGCCGGCGTCGCCGAAGTCCCACCTGAGCGCCGCGAAGTCGAACTCCTCTGGCGAAACCTTGCCGCTTTCGAGCCGGTGCAACTGGTTGCCCGCCGAGATGCGACCGAAGTCGAGCAGCGGCAGCGCGAGCAGCAGCGCCAGCACGCAGGCGCCGAGCGCCAGGACGAAGTTCGCCTCCCGCAAGCGACGCGTCCAGCGAGCCTTGCCGCCGCGAACCAGCGCGACCCAGTAACCCAGGCCCCAGGCGCAGGCGACGAGCACCGTCACCAATGCCCACAGCCGCTCGGGCGCCAGGCCGTACTGGTTGAGCCGGAGGCCGAGCGAGACGGCGGCGAACACCGCCAGCGGCAGGATGACGACGGCGAGCGCAAACGCGGCGATGCGCATCACGCGATTGCCGGTCATCGCCTCGTCGCTCTGCCGCAGGATCACGCTGGCGAGGACGAACGCGCCCGCGGCGCAAGCCAGCAGGGTCGGCGTGGCGTTGCGCGTCGCTTCCCACAGCACTTGCGGGCCCGAAATCGCGCTCGCCAGCAGGAATATCACCAGGCCGACGGCCAGCGGCACCGCCAGCAGCGACAGCACCAGCAGCACGACCGATTGCAGCGTCGCGAGGATCTTCAACTGGTTGCGCAAAGTGCCGAGCGCGGCACCGAAGGCGAGGCCGGAGTAAGTCCAGCCGAACCAGCCGTCGTTCATCACGTCGTGAAGGAAATCGATCTTGAGCAGCTGGAATAGCTTGGCGAGGATCGCCAGCGCCACCCAAGATATTCCCGTGAAGGCGAGCGAACCGGCCGCGCTGATCGCGTCGGTCCAGATGTGGTGGTAGATGTCGGCATAAGGTGTTGCCAGCCGGCGCCTGAGGAATCCCGCCTGGAACAGCGGCAGCGCCAGCGCCGTTGCGACAACCCCGGCGGCAAAGCCGTACTGCTCGTCGGGCAAGTGGTCGCCGTAACGAACGGCGCGCCAGGCGAGCCCGGCCATCACCAGGCCGATCACCAGCGCAAAGATCGCAGGCTCTTTCCAGCGCCTCTCCTCGAGCGTGAAGGCGCTGGCCAGCGAGCCGAAGAACACGAACGCCGCCGCCGCGACTTGCCATGGCACGTCGTCGTTCTCGTGCGTGAGCAAGTGGATCAGCAAGCCGCCGAGGCCTAGCAGCCCGGCGAGCAGCCATGGGCGCAGCGGCCACTCGGGGGCGGCCGATTGCTCCGCTCCGTCATGCGTGAATTCGTCGCTCATGCTGCCCTCCCCACCGCGAGTTCAGCAGCAGAATGGCCCCGATCGCCGGCAAAAGCATGAGCAAAATGTGAGGAATGGCCGCGACGGGCCACTCCTGGAACGGCCGCTTACTGCCCGGGCGCCGGTGCCGGGGCACCCGGAGCGCCGCCGGCGCCGCCCTGCTGCTGGAGCTGCTGCATCATCTGCTGTTGCTGCATCATCCGCAGAACCTCTTCCTGACTGCGGAATTCGATCAGATCGACGTCGAAAGTCAGGTCGCTGTTCGCCGGAATGACCACTTCGCCGGTCTGCTGGTTGCGCTTTTCCTCGGCGCCATAGGCTTGCGCGGCGGGGATGCGGATACGGTACTTGCCGCCGGCCTGCATCGCCTGCAGCGCGGTCGAGAACCCGGGCACGACGCCGGTAACCGGCATCGGCACGCCTTCGCTCTTGTCGAACACCTTGCCGTCGCCGAGCATGCCCTTGTAGTTGATCAGCGCGATGTCGGTGGTCGTCGGGCTCGGGCCCTTGCCCGCCTCCAGCGTCTCGATGGTCACTCCGCCGGCCAGCTTCTTCGCGTGCGGCACGTTGAGCCAGGCGACTCCGGCCGCGATCAGCAGCACGACGATGACGCCGGCCCACAACTTGGTGAGCGAGCCCTTGCGGATCGGCTGCAGCGGGACGCGGGTGGGTTCGACCATGACAGTTCCTGGATGCGAAAAGGGCGCGGGAAATGACCCCGCGCCCCTTTGGCTTATCGCTTGTATGCTGACAAGCGCGGGTTACTTGGCCGAGCCGTCGCGCTCCGCCCGCTTGCGATCGAGCTTGCGAGCGCGGCGAATGGCGGCCGCCTTTTCGCGGGCGCGCTTCTCGCTCGGCTTCTCGTAATGGCGGCGCAGCTTCATTTCGCGATAGACGCCTTCACGCTGCAGCTTCTTCTTGAGCGCGCGCAGGGCCTGCTCGACATTGTTATCGCGAACCATGATCTGCATAAATCTAAGCCACCTCTAGCATCAAACCGGTGAGAGCCCGCGAGATCGGCGCGGGGATGCACCTTGATAAAACCAATGAAAAACGGCCGAATCCTCACCGGACCGGCTCAACGAGGCGCCCGATAAGCGAATGCGCCGCGAAAGGCAAGGATTTCGGGCCGACACGCCTTCCAACCCGGACGCACGGCAGCTAAAGCCCGGCGGATGAACCCTCCCTCGCAAGTCCTGGCCTCTTCCTATGTCGCGCTCGGCGGGGCCACCGGCGCCTTGCTGCGCTATCAGACGGGCCGATGGATGACCCATTGGCTGGGAGCGCAGGCGGTCACGGCTTTCCCGTGGGCGACGCTGACGGTCAACGTGATCGGCAGCCTGCTTATGGGCGCCCTCGCCGGCTTCCTCGCCCGCCACGGGCAAGGCGGCGAGCAGTGGCGCCTGTTCATCGGCGTCGGCGTGCTCGGCGGGTTCACGACCTTTTCCAGCTTCAGCCTCGAGATGATGCTGCTGATCGAGCGCGGCCAGCCGTTCCAGGCGCTGACTTATGTCCTCGTCTCGGTGCTCGCGGGGCTGACGGCGCTTTATATCGGCCTCATCGCCATGCGTATCGCGGGATGAGCACCGAAGTTCGCCAGTTCACCGTCGGCGCCGACGACAACGACATCCGGCTCGACCGCTGGTTCAAGCGTCATTTGCCGCAGGTCAGCTTCGGCATGGTCTCGAAGTGGGCCCGGACCGGACAGCTGCGGGTCGACGGGAAGCGGGCCAAGCCCGAAGACCGGCTTTCGGCGGGCCAGGTGCTCCGCGTACCGCCGGGCGGCGACAGCGCGCCGAAGAAGCGCGAAGCCCGCCCCCTAACGGACGAGCAACGCGCCGAGGCCGAAGCGATGCTGGTCCTCAAGACCGATGCCGCACTGGTGCTCAACAAGCCGCCCGGCCTCGCCACGCAAGGCGGGACGAAGACCTTCAACCACGTCGACGGCTTGCTCGATGCCTATGCCGGCGAGGACGAACCCCGCCCGCGCCTGGTTCACCGGCTCGACAAGGATACCAGCGGCGTCCTGCTGGTCGCCCGCACGCCGGGCAGCGCGGCGTTCTTCTCGAAACGCTTTTCGGGGCGGAGCGCGAAGAAAGTCTACTGGGCGCTGGTGGTCGGCGTTCCCGACATCGCCGAAGGCATGATCGAAGCGGCGATCACCAAGCAGCCGGGCACCGGCGGCGAAAAGATGCATGTCGACGAGGAAAACGGCCAGCCGGCGAAGACCAAGTACCGGATGATCGACCGCGCCGGCAACAGCGCCGCGTGGCTCGAGCTCGAGCCGCTGACCGGACGGACCCATCAGTTGCGCGTCCATTGCGCGGCGATCGGCCACCCGATCGTCGGCGACGGGAAGTACGGCGGGCAGGACGCGTTCCTGACCGGCTCGATCAGCCGCAAGATGCACCTCCACGCGCGGCGGCTGATCATCGACCAGCCGGGCGGCGGCAAGCTCGACGTGACCGCGGAGCTGCCCGAGCACTTCGCGGCGAGCATGGAACAGCTCGGATTCGATCCGGCGCTGAGTGACGCGGCGCCCGAGCAGGGCCCGCCCCCGCCCACTCCCGCGGCGAAGAAGCAGGCGGCCAAGGCTCATGCCAAGCAGCTGCGCAAGGCGCGGCGCGGCGAGCGGCGCTCGCGCGGTCCCGCCAAACCCAAGAAGCCTACGGGCGGGCGGCGCTGATGCATCCCAACGCGCTGTTCCGCAACGACGACCGCGCGCTGCACGAAACGCTCATCGAGGAAGTCGGCTTCGGAATGGTTTTCGCCCAGACCAGCGACGGCCCGCGAGTGGCGCACACGCCGATCGTCTCGACCGGCGACGGCGGGGTTCAGTTCCACCTCGCGCGCGGTAACGCGCTCACGCGCTACCTCGTCGGACAAGAGGCGCTGGTCCTGATCAACGGGCCCGATGCCTACGTCACACCGCGATGGTATGCCGACCCGAAGACCGTTCCGACGTGGGATTACGTCGCGCTCGAGTTGCAGGGGCCGGTGCGAAAGATGGACGAAGAGGGCCTGCTCGGCCTGCTCGACGCGATCGCCGAGCGCCATGAAGAGCGGATCGCCGGCGAGCCGTGGAAGCGCGACCAGATCGATCCGGCGAAAATCGCTTCGCTTCTGCGCGGAATCGTCGGCTTCGAATTGGAAGTGCGCGCGTGGCGCCCGACCGTCAAGCTGTCGCAGAACAAGTCGGCCGAGGATCGGGCCGCGATCGCCGACGCGCTCGATGCGAACGGCTCGCCGGCGCTGGCGGCGCTGATGCGCACGCTCGCCAAGTAAGCGACACTTTAAGACAAATGCTGCATTGCAATATCGCAGGTGCACATCATATGGCGCTCGCAGGAGATTCGTCCGTGAGCAAGCAATTGTCCATTTCCGCGTCGTTCGCCGTGCTCGCCATGGCAGCCTTTGCGTTGTCTGCCGCGCCACTGCCCTCGCGCTTCAACGAAACGGGCGCGCCGGCCTCCGCCGCCGCGCCCGCGTTCAAGGTTCTCCTGCCGGGCTTCTGAGCCCAGCAAACCTTCTTTTACTGCAGCACTATGGTGACCGCGCGGCGATTCTGCGCCCACGCCTGCTCGTTCGAGCCGAGCGCCACCGGACGTTCCTTGCCGTAGCTGACCGTGGTCAGCCGGGCGGCGGGCACGCCCAGGCTGACGAGATAGTTCTTCGCCGCGTTGGCCCGCCGCTCACCGAGCGCCAAGTTGTATTCGCGCGTACCGCGCTCGTCGCAGTGGCCTTCGACGGTGGCGCGAATGTTGGAATACTGCAGCAGGTATTGCGCCTGCTGGCGCAGCGCCGCGGCGTCTTCGCTGTCGATGTCGTACTTGTCGGTGTCGAAGTAGATCACGTCGCGCCCGTTCATGACCGACTTGAAATGCTCTTCGCTACCGGGAATTGGGCCGTTGTTCGCCACCGGGCCGTTGTCGGTCGGCGTGGAGGTATCCTGCGGAGGCGGCGGCAACTGCGCCGGCGGCTTCTTGGCGCAGGCGGTCAGGGCCAGGGCGCTCGCGGCCGCAAGGGTGATGGCTAGACGGTTCATTCGTTTCTCCTGTCTACAATGTCTTCGCAGTCGGCTCCCTGAAGCCGCTTAGGGGAACAACGGGATCAAGGCAAAACCGGTCCCCAGGCCGGGTCGGACGCGCCCACCGGAGTGGGCAGGCGCCGCAGGTTCTTACCCGTCAGGTCGACTTGCCAGATCGACGCCTGGCCCGAGCCTCGGGCGGTGCGGAAGAATTGCACGATGCGGCCGTTCGGGCTCCATGTCGGGGCCTCGTCCTGCCAGTCGTTAGTGAGATAGCGCAGGCCGCCGCCGCTGGGCGTCATCACCGCCACGCGCAAGTCGCCAACGATGTGGGTGAAGGCGATCAGGTCGCCGCGCGGGCTCCATTCCGGCGTCGCCGCGCGACCACCGAAGAAGCTGATCCGGCGCTGATTGGTGCCGTCGGCGTTCATCACGTAGATCTGCTGGTTGCCCGAGCGGTCGCTTTCAAACACCACCTTCGAGCCGTCGGGCGAGAACGAGCCCCCGACGTCGATCCCCGGGCTGTCGGTCAGGCGCCGCGGCGTCCCGCCGCCGCTCGCCGAGACCGAGTAGATGTCGGTGTTGCCGCCGATCGCCATGGAATAAAGGATCGTCCGCCCGTCGGGCGACCAGCGGGGGGCGAACGTGGGATTGGTGCTCTGCGTCACCAGAGTCTGCCGGCCGCTACCGATGTCGTAGACGTAGATTCGCGAATAGCCGTTGAGGAAGCTCACGTAGGCGATCTTCGAATAGTCGGGCGAATAGCGGGGCGTCAGGGCGGTGGCCTGGCCGTTGGTGATGAAGCGGTGGTTGGCGCCGTCCGAATCCATGATCGCCAGCCGCTTGACGCGGTGATCCTTGGGGCCGGTCTCGGCGATGTAGGCGATTTTCGAATCGAAGAACGGGCTTTCGCCCGAGAGGCGTGAGTAGACCAGGTCGGCGCACTTGTGCGCGGCGCGGCGCCAGTCGGACGGCTGGACAACCCAGCCGCCGCGCGTCAGTTCTTCGCCCAGCGCGACGTCGTAGAGGTAGCAGCCGACCGTCAGCCGCCCGTCGGCGCCCGCACGGACGAAGCCCTGTACCAGGTCCTCGGCCGAGCGCCCGCGCCAGGTGCCGAAGGCCGGCGCGGTAATTTCGGAATAGCCCGGCTTGGGCAGCGAATCCGGCCCGGTCGGGCGGAACAGCGCGTTGTTCTTGAGGTCATTGTAGATCACCCGCGCCAGCTCGAGCCCGAGCGCGGTGGTTCCTTGCGAATTGGCCGGCGTCGGCTGCTCGCGATCGGTCGCGAAGGCGGGAATCGCGACCTGCAGGTCCTGCCAGGCGCTCTCGTCGGTTACGGTGACCGAAAGCCCCTCGTCCTGCGCCGGCGCGGCCACCGGGGCCGGTGGAGGCGCCTGCACCTGCGCGGCCACCGGCGCGGCGGCAAGGAGAAGCGCAAGCATCGTTGCGGTGCGAACCATCATTGGGAAAGCCTTCTGTCGAATTGCGAGTTCACAACCTTCCACTGGTCGTAGAACTCCGCTGGAAGATCGAATGGCGCGGCGAGCCGGATCGCCCGGATCGCCTGTTCGGCATGGCGGCCCTTCTGCGCCTCGTTGCTGGGCGTTATGCCGCTCTGGCTGACGACCATCGGATTGCCGATCAACCTGCCGTCCTTGTCGAGCCGGAAACGGACGACGGTGACCAGCTTCTCGACGTCGACGCCCTCAGGGGCGGCCCAGTGCGGCTTGATCTGCCGCGCGATCGCCTGGCGCAGCGACGCGGCTTCGGCGGGTCCGAAGGTCGCGGCGGGCGTGCCGGCCGCGGCCTTGTCGCCCGAGCTGAGCCCCTTGAGGAAATCGTCGCCGATGCGGCTGCCGCCCCCGCTTTTCTGACTGGGCTTGGGCGGCGGTGCCGGCTTTGGTTGCGCCTTGCTGGCCTGCCGCGGCGGAGGCGTGTCGAGCTGGCGCGGAACCGGCGTGGCCACAGGGGCGGGGAGCGGCTCGGATTCCGGCGCGAGCACCGGCGCGACCGCGGCTTGGGCATCCTGCGAAGGGTTGGGCGCGGTAGATTCCGGGCTGACGTTGTCGGACAGGCTGACTGTCATTCTCTCGGCTGGCGGGATCACCGGCACCTCGCGCCGCGCCTCGATCACCAGCGCGGCGACCAGGGCGATGTGGGCCACGACGGCGATGCCGAGACCGAGCTTTTCTTCGCGCCGAAGGTGAGAGAGTGCGGCCATGGGCAAAGCGCTATGGAGCCTCCCCTGAACCGTTGGTGACCAGTGAAATGCTGTTGAATCCGGCGTGGTTGAGCTCACCCATCACCGCCATGACCCGGCCGTAGTCGATTCCGCGGTCGGCGCGCAGGGTGACCAGCGGGGGCTTGCCGCCGTGGTGCAGCGCCGCCAGACGCTCGGCCAGTCCGCCCTCGGGTACGCGGTCGTCGTCGATGAACACGGCGCCCTGGCGATCGAGCGAAATGGTCACCTGGTCGGGCTCCTGGTCGAGCGGATTGGCGCGGCTGTCGGGCAGCTCGATGGGCACGCCGCTGGTTAGCAGCGGAGCGGTGACCATGAAGATGATCAGCAGCACCAGCATGACGTCGACCAGCGGCGTGACGTTGATCTCTGCCATCGGCGCGCGGCGTTTGCCGCGCCCTCGTCCGCGCGACGAACCGTTGAGGCCCATGGCCATGCTAGATGCCCTCCAGCTCGCGGCCGATGTGCGAGCTGACCCGGTCGGCGAAGCGCTGCAGGCGCGCCTCGTAGGCGTTCACCCGGTGGCTGAAACGGTTGTAGGCGATCACCGAGGGGATCGCCGCGAACAGGCCGATGGCGGTGGCGAACAGCGCTTCGGAGATGCCCGGGGCGACCACGGCGAGCGAGGAGTTCTGCTGCTGGCCGATCTGGAAGAAGCTGTTCATGATCCCCCAGACGGTGCCGAACAGACCGACGAACGGCGCCACCGCACCGGTGGTGGCGAGGAAGTTGAGCCGCTCGGCGAGCGAATCCGCTTCCGCCGCGACTTGTCCTTCCATGGCCAAGGCGACACGCGCGCGGGTCGCCTCGCGGTCGGCAACCTTGCCGCCTGGCGCGGTCGAGCGTTGAAGTTCGGCCAGCCCAGCGGCGGCAACCGTCGCGGAAGGAGTCTCCTGGTGCTTCCGCCCCTCCACTAACGTTTCGGGATGCTGGGCCTTGAGGAAGTCGCGCTCGAAAGCCTTGCTGCCGCGAGTGACCTTGCCCATCCGCAGCGAGAAGCTGACGATGATCGCCCAGGTCCACACGCTGGCCAGAATCAGGCCGACCATGACCACCTGGACCACGATGTCGGCATCGAGGAACAGCCGCAGCGGATTGAGGCGGTTGGGCGAGGTAGCCGTGGCGTCCTGGAGCGCGGCGAGGATATCGATCGTCATGCGGCTGTCTTGTCTTCCATCAGGGTTGCGAAGGCGGAGCGCCAGGCGTCGGGCTGGCGGCGGGGACGTCCGTCGGCTCCAACGAAGCCGACGCGCAAATGTGCCTCGGTGAGGAGGTCGCCGCCGCGCCAGGCGACCTGGTGCAGGCGGCACGAGGCAGCGCGCAGCTCGGTCGCGCGGCTTTCGACGACGACCGCGTCGTCGAGCTTGGCGGGCGCGGCGTAGCGGATCCTCAGCTCGGCCACTGCATAAGTGCCCTCGCCCGCTTCCTGCGCGGCGCGTTGGTCGATCCCGAGCAGGCGCAGGAGGTCGGAGCGCGCCCGTTCGAACCACTTGAGGTAGTTCGTGTGGTAGACGATCCCCGAGAGGTCGGTGTCCTCATAGTACACGCGCACCGGGAAATAGTGCGCCGTTCCGTCGAGGCGGCCGCCCGGCGGGGTGAGATCGATGGCCATCGCGGGAGGCCTTAGCCGCACCGCGACTCGGCTGACAACCTTGCAAGAGTCGGAACGTGCGCTGGCGGCGATGAATGACCGGCCGCTCAGCGGGCCAGCATCGGTCCGAGCGGACGTCCGCCGAAGATGTGCACGTGGAGGTGCGGGATTTCAGGCCCGCTGTTGCGCCCGGTGTTGGCGAGCAGGCGGAAGCCCTCGTCGACGAGGTCGTTGTCGCGGGCAATCCGGCCGATCGCCCGGACGAAGCCGGTGATCTCGGCGTCGCTCGCCTTGGCGGTGAAGTCGTCCCAGCTGACGTAGGGGCCCTTGGGGATCACCAGGATGTGGACCGGCGCCAGCCGGGCGATGTCGAGGAACGCCAGCGTCCACTCATCCTCGTAGACCTTGGTGCACGGCAGCTCGCCGCGGAGGATTTTCGCGAAGACGTTCTGGTCGTCGTAGGGCTCGCGCGGATCGACGCTCACGGCTGCCTCGCGGCCTTCTCGTCGAGGCCCGAGACCCCTTCGCGCCGCTCGAGTTCGCCCAGCACGTCGGCTAGCGGGATATCCTTCTCGGCGAGCAGCACGAGCAGGTGGAACAGCACGTCGGCCGCCTCGCCGGTCAGCTCCTCGGGTGAGCCCGAGAGCGCCGCGGTGATTGCCTCGACCGCTTCCTCGCCCAGCTTGCGGGCGATCACCGGAAGGCCCCGCGCGTGAAGCTTGGCGACGTAGCTTTCATCGGGCGAGGCGCCGAGGCGCTGCTTGATCGTGGCTTCGAGGCGGGCGAGCGTGTCCATGCGCGCGGCATGGCGCACCCGGGCGCGCGGCGTCAATCCTGCTTGGGGTCGTCGCCGGGCGGATGCATCGAGGCGCGGCGGCCGACGATCACGCCGAGCAGGCCGAGCGCGAAGAGCGTGAATTGCGAGCCTTCGGGGACGGGCACCCCGGCCGACGCCACCGCCGCCGCAGGGGTAGCGAGGAGCGATAAGCCCATGAAAAGCCGAGCAACCATTCGCCACTGGTGCCACTCTCCGGGCGGCGCGCAACGGGGGAGAGGTTAACGTCCCGCGCGGGGACGCTCAGCCGCGCGCGGGTAACCCGGCCGCGCGCAGCGCCGCGTGGGCGTCGGCAATGCTGTAAGTGCCGAAATGGAAGATCGACGCGGCCAGCACGGCGCTGGCGTGGCCCTCGGTCACGCCCTCGACGAGGTGCTGCAGCGTGCCGACCCCGCCGCTGGCAACGACCGGGATCGACACCGCGTCGGCGATAGCTCTAGTTAACTTGAGGTCGTAACCGCGCTGGGTGCCGTCGCCGTCCATCGAGGTCACCAGCAGCTCCCCGGCACCCAATTCCGCAAGCTTTACAGCGTGTTCGACGGCATTGATGCCAGTCTCTCTGCGCCCGCCGTGAGTGAATATCTCCCAGTGGTCGTGGACCCAGCGGGCATCGACCGAAGCGACCACGCACTGGCTGCCCATTCGCGCGGCGATGTCCGACACCACTTCCGGCCGCGCCACCGCTGCGCTGTTGACCGCGACCTTGTCCGCCCCGGCGAGCAGCAGCGCCCGCGCATCCTCGACCGAGCGAACTCCGCCGCCGACGGTCAGCGGCATGAAGCACACCTCGGCGGTGCGGCGAACGATGTCGAGCAGCGTCCCGCGCCCCTCGTGGCTCGCCGAGATGTCGAGAAAGCACAGCTCGTCGGCCTCGGCGGCATCGTAAGCCTGGGCCTGCTCCACCGGATCGCCGGCGTCCTTGAGATCGACGAAATTCACGCCCTTGACCACGCGCCCCTCGGCGACATCGAGGCAGGGGATGACGCGGATGCGGACAGTCATCGGAGCAACTCTATCCCGCCATTGATCCACGCGAAGCAAAGATACCCAAACAGTGCGGCGTCAATCACCGTCATCGTCCAGTAACCAGTTCGATTGCTGTCCTTTTCATACTGGGCATCGCCCCAACCTGCCCTGCCTGTTCTGAGGTCGCGCAGGGTAACGCGACCTTGCCCGACGGTCAGCAGGGCGAAAAAGAACAGGATTATGGCGTAACCGATCACGCCCGCCCCGCCATCTGGATCGCCGTCGCCAGGTCGAGCCGGCCGTCGTAGAGCGCCCGCCCGGTGATGACGCCTTCGATGCCCTCGTCGGCGTGCAGCGCGAGCATGCGGATGTCGTCGAGGCCCTTCACGCCGCCGCTGGCGATCACCGGCAGGTCGGTGCGGCGGGCGAGGTCGACGGTCGCTTCGATGTTGCAGCCCTTGAGCATGCCGTCGCGGCCGATGTCGGTGAACAGCAGGCTGGCGACGCCGGCGTCTTCGAAGCGGCGGGCCATGTCGTGGACCGGCACGTCGGAAACCTCCGCCCAGCCCTCGGTCGCCACCATCCCGTCGCGCGCGTCGACCGCGACGACCACGCCGCCGGGAAACTCGCGGGCCATGTCCTTGACGAATTGCGGGTCCTTCAGCGCCGCGGTGCCCATGACCACGCGCGCCACGCCGAGGTCGAACCAGCCTTCGACCGCCTCGCGGTTGCGGATGCCGCCGCCGAGCTGGACGTAGCCGGGAAAGGCCTCGACGATCGCCTCAACCGCCGCGCGGTTCTCCGCCTGGCCGGCGAACGAGCCGTCGAGGTCGACCACGTGGAGGTGCTCGGCGCCGGCCTCGGCGAATAGCAGCGCCTGCGCCGCCGGGTCGTCGCCGTAAACGGTGGCGCGTTCCATATCGCCTTCGGCCAGGCGCACGACCTGGCCCTGCTTGAGGTCGATGGCGGGAAAGACGATCATGCCGCGCCGCTATCACCGGTTGCGGGATTCGTCATCCCATCTCCGATCTTCGCGGCCGGCATCGGGCAGCGAAGTTTACAAGCGGGTTACGGATCCCACCAGGTGTCACCCGGCTGTCGCCCACGAAAACCGCAGGAATGCGCCGTTTCTGGCCAAGGCGACAGGGTGACACGTCGGGCGTGAGAACGAACGAAACCGCCTGGCGCTCGGGCTTCGCAATGGTCGCGCGGGCGCGCCGTTCGGGCGGACGAGAGTGTCGAGGACGAAGCGGGCTCATCGGGCAGTATAAGGCACAAACCCGGGTCTGTAGGAAAGAAGTTTCTTGATCGTTTCGGAGCAAGTTTGGGATGGATCTAGGAAGGAACGAACACGTCCTTCGGCACGTGCGTGATGCGGCACGCGAGGTCGGCCTCGCCGTTGGCGACGATGAAGTGGTCGCCGGCATCGGCGAGCCCGGTCGAGAAAACCACGTCGCGGACGTACATCTGGTCCTCGAGCGGGCGGGTCAGCTCGGGATTGGCTTCGAGCAGCGGCGCGTGGCTGGTGGCGAGCACCTTCCACGGCTCGTCGGGATCGAGCAGGGACCAGTAGGTGCGGTAGATGCCGACGATCTCCTTCGGCTCGACGCCGTGCCACAGGGTGAGCCAGCCGCGCTGGCCGGCGATCTCGGTGAGTATCGGCGGAGTGCCGCCGCCGATCCGCGCGGTCGCGGGCGTCCCGGCGTGGGGGCGGATACCCGGCTGAATGTGCGGCTGCCAGTGCCGCGCGTCGGGGCTGGTGGCGAGATTGATCGACGGCCCCGCGTGCCACGGGCTGCCTGGCGGATAGGCGAAGAACAGCGCCCCGAGAGGCCGGGTCTGCGCCCAGTACTCGCCCGCGATCAGGCCTTCGAAGATGAGCATGTCCTTGTTCTGGTGATCGAGGACGATGCCCTCGAAGGTCCAGTCGAGCGCGTTGGCCGAGCTGTAGAGCGTGGTCGAATGCCGCTCCGGGCTGACCGAGCAGGTGGTCATCAGGTACTTGTCGCCGACCTGGCTGATCCGCGCGTCCTCGATGCCGTAGCATTGCCAGCTGCCCGCCGGAGCGAGGATCCTGTCGTAGTGGATCGCGACCACTTCCAGGCCGTCGGGCGTCACCTCGACCGGCAGCAGCCACGAAAGCGAGGTTAACGCCATGACTTTCCAGCCGTAGTCGCGCAGTTCGAACTTGCGCGGGTCGGCGGTGTCGCAGTGCTCGAGCGGCCACCCATCGAGCACGTAGCCCTGCTGGCTGTCCCAGCGGATCGCGTGGACCTTCCCGTCGAAGATCGGCTGCCTGAGCGCCTCCGCCACGCGGACCATCAGCAGCAGGTTGCCGTTCGCCAGACGGGCCATGCCGGGGTTGAAGGCGCCGAGGACGTAAGTCTCGGCGTCGATCTGACCGGCGAGCGGCGATCTCGCCAGATCGATGTCGTCGGGTGTGAGGACCAGCCGGTCCTCGGGAAAGCTCATTCCTCAGCCTCTCCTTTGCGGGGGAGACGGACGGGGCCCGACGCAGTTCCCTTTCACGGCCGCCAGTCGAGAAACCGCGCCAGGAGCGCTATCCCGTAAGCCTGACTCTTCTCGGGATGGAACTGCACGCCGAGCAGGTTGTCGCGTGCGACCGCGGCGACGAGGCCGCCGCCGTGGTCGGTCATCGCCGCGATTTCGTGGCCGTTATCGGGAACGAGGTGATAGGAGTGGAGGAAATAGGCTTCGCCCGGTTCGATCAGCTGCGCGCCGTTCTTGTGCGGCAGCGGCGAAACGTCGTTCCAACCCATGTGCGGGATCTTGATCGCGGGATCGGTCCGCTCGATCCGCTCGACCTGGCCCTCGATCCAGCCGAGCCCCGGGGTTTCGCCGAACTCCAGCCCGCTCGTGGCCATCAGCTGCATGCCGACGCACACGCCGAGGAACGGCACAGCGTCGTCGAGCACGCGCTTCTCCAGCGCTTCGACCATGCCGGGGATCGCGCTCAACCCGTCCATGCAGGCCTTGAACGAACCGACGCCGGGCAGCACGATCCTTCGCGCGCCGCGGACGATCATGGGATCGGCGGTGACCGCGATCCGTACCGCCCCGGCGGCTTTCAGCGCGTTGTGGACCGAGTGAAGGTTGCCCGCGCCGTAATCGATCAGCGCAATGGCATCAGCCACCGAGCTGCCCCTTGGTCGAAGGTATCGCCCCGCCCTTGCGCGGATCGAGCTCGACCGCGGCGCGCATGGCGCGGGCAAAGCCCTTGAAGATCGCCTCGCACACGTGGTGGTTGTTCTGCCCGTAGAGCAGCTGGACGTGCAGCGTGATCCCGGCGGCCTGCGCCACCGAGTGGAACCAGTGCTCGATCAGCTCGGTATCCCACTCACCCAGCTTCTCCTGCGTGAAATGCGCCTTCCACACCAGGAACGGCCGGCCCGAAATGTCGAGCGCCACGCGCGCCAGAGTCTCGTCCATCGGCGAATAGGCGTGGCCGTAACGGCCGATCCCGCCCTTGTCGCCGAGCGCCTGGGAAATCGCCTGGCCGAGCGCGATCGCGCTGTCTTCGGTCGTGTGGTGCTGGTCGATGTGGAGGTCGCCGTCGACCTTCATCGTGACGTCGATCAGCGAATGGCGGCTGAACTGCTCGACCATGTGATCGAGGAACCCGATCCCGGTGGCGACATCGTACGTGCCGTTCCCGTCGAGATCGACCTCGACGAGGATTTTCGTCTCGCTGGTGTCGCGGCTGATCCGGCCCTTGCGCATGGCCACGCGCTATATCGGCAATTGTGGCTCACGCAACGCCTTCGGTAAGTTACCGGTTGACCCCGCGCCGCCGCCTCGCCACCTATCCTGATGATATGAGCGACGAAGCGCCCGACAGCCTGATACCGTACGACGAGATCGTCCAGGAAGCGCTGCGCGCGGTGGTCGGCCGCGTGCTCGGCGAGGTCGAGCGCGGCGGCGGCGAGCTGCCAGGCAATCACCACTTCTACATCACCTTCAAGACCGGCGCTGCCGGCGTCTCGATCCCGAAGAGCCTGCGCGAGCGGTTTCCCGACGAGATGACCATCGTCTTGCAGAACAAGTTCTGGGACCTGAAGGTGGACGAGGACGGCTTCTCGGTCGGTCTGTCGTTCAACCAGATCCCCTCCAAGCTCGACATCCCGTTCGCAGCGATCACCGCGTTCGTCGATCCGGCGGTCGATTTCGGGCTGCAGTTCCAGGCCGTCGCCGCGGATGCCGCGCCGCCGGCGCACGAGGATGCCGAGAACGACGGCTCGAGCAAGGAACGCGGCGCGAAAGCGGACGTTGCCGACGATGGTTCCAATGTCGTCACGGTCGATTTCGGCCGCAAGAAGTAGCCGAGAGGCGATGGCCGACAGCAAGAAGCTTCCCGACCGCCTGACTCGCAAGGGTGGCCGTGCGGTCAGGAAGGCGCTCGCGAAGACCCGCAGCGGGGTCGAGAAAGTTCCCGGGCCGAGCCCCAACCCCGCCACCAACGTGCTGATCGCCGAAATCCTCGTCCGCAGCGCCGGACGGCTGGCGCGCCGGGCGTTGGAAAAGGGCATGCTCAAGGCGCGTTTCGAGCGCGAGCAGGCCGTCGCGATCATTGAAGGCCGCGGGCTCGCGCACACGCTGGTGACCACCACGGTCGCCCGCGTGGCGACCCGCTCGGTGCCCGGCGCGCTGCTGGTCGGCGGGGGTCTGTTGGCGAAAACCCTGTTCGACCGCAGCATCTCGCGCCGCCAGGCGCAGCGGCGCGGCGAGAAGGCGCTCGCCGAGCAGGAAGCCCAGGCCGACGACCTCAAGCTCTGAGCATAGCCTGCGCGCGGGGCTTGATTTTGCGCCCTCGCCTGCGGCAGGAGCGCGCATGGCAAGCAACTCGCTCAAGCGCCGCGGGCTGATGTTCGTGCTTTCGTCCCCTTCGGGCGCCGGCAAGACGACGATCGCCCACCGCCTGCTCGAGGACGACCTCGAGATCGCCATGTCGATCTCGGTGACCACCCGGCCGATCCGCCCCGGCGAGACCGACGGACTCGATTACCGCTTCACCGACCGCGCCGGGTTCGAAGCGATGATCGAAGCCGGCGAGTTCCTCGAATGGGCCGAGGTCTTCGGCCATCTCTACGGCACCCCGAAGGCGCAGATCAGGGCCGGCCTCAAGGAAGGGCAGGACTTCCTGTTCGACATCGACTGGCAAGGCACCCAGCAGCTCTACCAGCGGATGGAGACCGACGTCGTCCGGGTTTTCCTGCTGCCGCCGAGCATCGAGGCGCTCGAGGCTCGGCTGCGCTCGCGCGGGACCGACAGCGAAGAGGTGATCCGCGACCGCATGGCCCGCTCGCGCGCCGAGATCAGCCACTGGGACGGCTACGACTACGTCGTCGTCAACGACGACATGGATGCCTGCTTCGAGCAGGTCCACGGCATCCTGCGCGCCGAGCGGCTGCGCCGCGCCCGGCAGACCGGGCTGGTCGACTTCACCCGCGACCTGATGCGCTGAGCTAGAAGCCGGTCGCCCAGCGGACGGCCACCCCCTCGTCCAGCGGCAAGTCGGCATAGTGGCCGGGGTCCTTGCGGATGAACAGGCTCGCCGCGGCATCGCCCATCAGCAGCCGTCCGTTCCAGGCCAGCTCGGCATCGAGCTCACGGCCTTGCGGTGTCAGCGACAGCGTGCGGATGCCGTAGGTCGGGCTGAGTGTGGCGTAGCTGTAGTCGATAGGCAGCTCGAGATTGAGCCCGCCGCTTTCGACCCTGAGCGGCTGCGAGACCCGAAATGCGAGGCTATCGCCGCTGGCGAACACCCCGCTGCGGGCAAGGTCGAGCGACCACGCGCGGCTCGTCAGGCGCGAGCCGCGGGCGACCGCGCCGCCGCCGTGCGCGGCAGTCCAGCCGTTGCGCAGCGCCCCGCCGAGCCGCCAATTGCGCGCGAATTGCCACCCGGCCCTGGCGTCGAGAAACAGCGTGTCGGCCCCAGCAAGCCCGAAAGCGTCGTGGAACTCGGCGCCGAGCATGGTCGCATCCTCGCGCATCCAGTCGAGCCCCAGCGAGGTGGTGATGTCGCCGAACCGGCGATCGAGGGCGAAGCCGAAGTCGCTCACGCCGCTGCGGTCGCGCTGTCCGCGCAGCTCCGCCGCGCGGTGCATGTAGGCCGCGCTCCATGTCTTCCCGCTGTCGGCGCTGAGCGTCAGGCCCCAGCGGCCCAGTTGACGGCGCAGCGCGAACGACGCGTCGGTGGTGCGGTAAAGCCCTGGATCGCCGACCGATCCGCCGGCGATCATGAACGCCGGCCGGTCCTCGCCCTGCAGCTGGGCGACGAGCCCGTCGCCGCTTTCGGCGAAACCGAAGGCGACCTGGGTGTACGGCGCCAGCTGTAGCGCGACGCGCCCGGCCAGCACCCGTGCCTGCTCGGCATCCTCGCGGCTCAGGCGCAGCAGGCCGGTGAACGGCATTTCGCCGCGCTCCCGACTGGCGTCGATGGTGAAGGCGACCGCGGCCTTCTCGTTGCCGGCGCTGACATGGCGCTGCCCGGCGCCGACCGAGCCGTGCAGGGGCTGGCTGACCACCGCTCCGCGCAGGGTCGGCCCCAGGTCGACGCCATACGCGCGCTTGTATTCGTCGAGGACGACGGTCTGCAGCGAAGCGCGCGCCGTGGCATCGCCCATCGCCGCCGAGGTCACTCCGCTGCTGTCGGACAGTGGCAGCGAGGTGGTGCTTCCGGCGAGGCTGGTAGTGCCAATCGGCTGGAATGCCTTGGCGATGTCGAGGATGCCGCGCCCGTAAACGGTATCGGTCCCCGTTACCCCGGCATCGAAGGCCGAGCGCAGCAGGATGTCGGCGATCTGCTTGCCGGTGAGGTTCGGGAAGGCCTGCGCCAGCAAGGCCGCCGCGCCGGCGATCTGCGGGGCCGCGAAGCTGGTGCCCGAAAACAGGTAAACGTAGCCGTCGCCATCGATGTACATCTTGCCGTCGCGGTACTGGCAGCAAACTGCCTCACCGCGCGCGGTGAGGAAATGATCGGGCTGATTGCCCGCGCGGTCGCTGAAATCGGAGATCACCCCGTTCTCGTCGACCGAACCGGCGATGATCACCGCCCCGCTGCCGGCGGTGTCGACGCCCGCGCCGAACGCGTCAGGGTTGGCATTCCCATCGTTGCCGGCCGCCACGACGATGAACACGCCGGCCGCGGCCGCTCTCGAGACGGCCGAGGTGACCAGCGCCGAGGGCGGATCGCCGCCAAGTGACAGGTTGATCACCTTGGCGCCGTGCGCGGCGGCGTAGTCGATCGCCGAGGCGATCGTGTCGTCGGCGAATTGGCAGTCCGCGTCGGGATCGGTGGAGCCGCTGTCGCTGACGCACGAATTGGGGTCGTCGGAGCGCAGCGCCATGATCGAGGCGCCCCAGGCGATCCCGAGGATTCCGGTGCTGTCGCGCGCTGCCGCGGCGACCATCGCGACGTCGGTGCCGTGATCGTCGGTGGCGTTGTAGCCGCGGTTGGTCGATGCGCTGAACATGTCGCGCGAAGCCGAGGAGATGCGTCCGGCGAACTCCGGGCTGTCGATGTCGATGCCGGTGTCGACGACCGCGATGGTCACGCCCTGCCCGGTCCAGGCGGCCGCCCATGCAGTGGCGGCGTTGTGTTGCAACGGCCCATCGGAGCGGCGGAATTCGGAGGTGTTGAACTGGCTCGCCACCGGCGCCGGCGTCGGGCTTGGAGCAGGCGCCGGAGTAGGCGTAGGTGTGGGTGTAGGCGTCGGCGCAGGAACCGGCGTGGGCGTGGGCGTGGGCGTGGGCGTGGGCGTAGGCGCCGGGCTCGGCGGCGGCGTGCTGTTCACCCCTCCTCCACCACCGCCACCGCAGGCAGACAAGAGCACCAGCGCCGTCAACGCGGCGCCCCAACGAAGATTGCTGCGACCCATCCTATCGATCCCCAAGGGCATTCGCCTGACCAGTGCGACCTGTCGGGCGACCCATTCTCCCGCGCCAGCCTAATCCCGGGCTGGAGACGGCGCAACACGCCTTGCCCGAGGGCGGGCGGCGGTCTACCGGCCTGTCGCCCCCTCGGGTTGAACCTGCAGTGAACTGCAGCTTGGTTAAGGAATGACTGATGAGCGACAGCCTCGAAGCCGTGATCGAAGCCGCCTGGGAATCGCGCGACGCGGTCAATCCGGGCAGCAGCGATGTTCGCGAGGCGGTCGAAGCGGCGCTCGAACTGCTCGACAGCGGCGGGGCGCGGGTCGCGGCACCTGACGGCGCCGGTGGCTGGCAAGTCAACCAATGGCTCAAGAAGGCGGTGCTGCTGTCGTTCCGCCTCAATGACAACTCGGTGGTCGAGTATGCCGCGGCCGGTGCACCGGCGTTCGACAAGGTCCCCTCGAAGTTTGCCGGCTGGGGCGAGAATCGCTTCCGCGAGGCGGGCTTTCGTGTCGTGCCCGGTGCGGTCGTGCGCCGCGGCAGCTTCATCGGCCGTAACGCGGTGCTGATGCCGAGCTTTGTCAACATCGGCGCCTACGTCGGCGAAGGCACGATGGTCGACACCTGGGCGACAGTCGGCTCGTGCGCGCAGATCGGCAAGAATGTGCACATCTCCGGCGGCGCCGGGATCGGCGGAGTGCTCGAGCCTCTCCAGGCGGGTCCGGTGATCATCGGCGACGGCGCCTTCATCGGCGCCCGCGCCGAAGTGGCCGAGGGCGTGCGAGTGGGCGAAGGCGCGGTGCTGTCGATGGGCGTCTATCTCGGCGCCTCGACCAAGATCGTCGACCGCGCGACAGGCGAAGTGCATCGCGGCGAGGTTCCGCCTTACGCGGTGGTCGTCCCCGGCGCGCTGCCCGGCAAGCCCCTTCCCGACGGCAGCCCTGGCCCGTCATTGTACTGCGCGGTCATCGTCAAGACGGTCGATGCGCAAACGCGCGCCAAGACTGGAATCAACGAGCTGCTGCGCGACTGAGCCGCACTGCGCGAAGCGGAACATTCGCCCCGCACGACCGTAGATTTACGGCACCTGCGCAACGGTGCCGCTCAACGGGAGTGCGCGCATGCAGACCAGCGGCGAAGAAGTTCACGCGGACGTCGACGAGGCGCGCGCGGGATCCACTCCCAATGTCGTGCGCTGGGTGCTCCTGATCAGCCTGCTCGCCACAATCGTCCTGCTGACGGCGATCTGGGTGATCGGCGCCTGGTCGAGCGACCAGAACAACCAGACCGCCGATGCCCGGATCCGCGCCGCGGAGCGGGGCGGCCAGAACGACAGCATCGTCAGCGACAAGGCGGACCGGATCGACGCGGCGAAACCGGGTGAGAGCCAGGACCCGCAGAACATCCCGAACAAGAACGCAGGGCAATAGGAGAAAGCGAGGAGCAACACGATGCCAGCCAAGTCGAAAGCACAGCAAAAGGCTGCGGGCGCGGCCCTATCCGCCAAGCGCGGCGACACGAAGAAATCGGAACTCCAGGGCGCTTCCAAGGGGATGTACGAATCCATGTCCGAGAAGCAGCTCGAGGAATTCGCGCATACCAAGCGCAAGGGTAAACCGGAGCACGTCGGCGATTGACGGCGGGCGGGCTTGACCGGTTCGTCGACGCGCAACGCTCGACTTATGACCGGGCGCTCGCCGAATTGCACGCCGGCGCCAAGCAGAGCCACTGGATGTGGTTCGTCTTTCCGCAGATCGCCGGATTGGGCCTCAGTTCGACGGCCCGGTTCTACGCGATCGCCGATGCCGTGGAAGCAGTGGCTTACCTGAGCCATCCGATCCTGGGCACGCGCCTTCGCGAATGCACCGACGCCATGCTCGGCTGGGCCGGACGCAAGACTGCCGAAGCGATCCTCGGCCCGGTCGACGCAATGAAGTTCGTCAGCTCGATGACCCTGTTCGACGCGGTGGCGCAAGACGACAACCGCTTCGCCCGCGCGCTCGCCGCCTTCAATCACGGCGAGCGCGATCCGCTGACGCTTGAACTGACGCTGGGTTAGTTCAGCCCGCCTTCGCGACCGGGTACTCGATCGGCGGGTCGTTGCGGTGCGCCGCGGCATACGCCTCGGCAGCCTTGAGCACGCGCATCATGTTGCGGCTTGCGATCTTCTCGAGATCGGCTTGCGAATAGCCGCGCCGGGCGAGCTCGGCGAACAGCGCCGGATAGCCCGAGACGTCCTCCATTCCAGCCGGCCCGGTGTCCATTCCGTCGTAGTCACCACCCAGGCCGATGTGGTCGATTCCCGCCACGGCTCGAATGTGATCGATCTGGTCGGCGACTTGCGCGATGGTCGCTTTCGGCTCGGGATTCGCCAGCTTCCACGCCGTGATCTCCTTGGTCACCGCGGCCGAATCCGCCGGATAGAGCGTTTCCTGGCGCTTGCTCTCGGCTTCGAGCGCCGCGCCCCACTGCCTGCGAGCCTCGCTGACGTAGGACGGGTAGGCTACCTGCATGACGATGCCGCCGTTGTCCTTCAGTCGCGCGAGCACCGCGTCGGGCACGTTGCGGACGTGCGGCTCGACCGCGCGGGCACCCGAATGACTGAAGATCACAGGCGCTCGGGCGGTGTCGAGCGCGTCCATCATCGTCGCTTCGCTGACATGACTCAGGTCGACCAGCATTCCGAGCCGCTGCATTTCGCGGACCACATCCTTGCCGAAATCGGTCAGGCCGTCATGGGCTGGCGCGGCCGTGGCGCTGTCGGCCCACGCGATGTTCTTGGTGTGGGTCAGGGTCATGTAGCGCGCGCCGAGCGCATACATCTGCCGCAGCACGGCGAGACTGCCGTCGATCGAATGGCCGCCTTCCATGCCCAGCAACGAGGCGATCTTGCCGGCTTTCATCGCCCGTTCGACGTCCGATGAAGTGAGGGCGAGCTCGAGGCGATCAGGATAGCGGGCGATCAGCCGCTTCGTCACATCGATCTGCTCGAGCGTCGCCACCGTTGCCTGCGGCTCGGGAAGATCGGCCGAAACGTAGACCGACCAGAACTGCGCGCCGACGTGGCCTTTTGCCAGCCGCGGCAAGTCGGTGTGCATAGTCTTGGTGCCGCCCTTGCCGTCGGGCTCGTGCGTGGTGTCGTTGAAATCGAACCCCGCGATCACGTCGGCCCGGCGCGAGCGCAGCTGCTCGGGAACGTCGTTGTGCCCATCCCAGACCGGCGCCGCATCGAGCGCCGCGGCAGCGACCTCCTCAGGGGTCTTGGCCGTTAGCGGCGCCGCCAGCAGGAGCGCCGCAAGCGGCAGGATCAGACGCTTCATCGATTTGCCTCCAATCGGTCCGCCAGCGCCATCGCCGCGGCCGGGGCGCGCTCCTTGGCGCCGTTGATCATGAACGCGAACACCTCGCCCTGCTGGCCCCACTCGCGGCACAAGCCGGCGATCCGTTCGATATCCTGGGGCGAATAGCCGGTAGGTTCGGCGGAGACGAGGCTCTTGCAGCGCAGATAGGCGAAGTCGGCGGTCCGCTCGGCGATGCACGCGCGGCCTTCCTGTTCGAGATAGACCACCGCCACGTTGGCCTTGCGAGCGATCTCGAGGAACTCCGGGCAGTCGAAGCTCTCGTGCCCGGCCTCGATCGCATAGCGCAGCGGCTGGCCGTTCAACTGGCGCGGCAACAGATCGAAGAACGCCGCAACGTCGTTCGCCTCGAAGCGCTTGGTCGCCATCAGCTGCCAGAGAATCGGCCCGAGCTTGTCGCCAAGCTCATCGAGGCCCTGGGCGAAGAACCTCTTCATCGCCTCGCCGGTGTCGGCCAGGACCTTGCGGTTGCTGATATACGACGAGCCCTTGACCGCGAACACGAACCCTTCGGGCGTCGCCTCGCGCCATTTGCGGAAGCTCTCCGGCTTCTGCAGGCTGTGATAGGTGCCGTTGATCTCGATCGTGCCGAGCCGGCGCGAGGCCCATTCGAGTTCGCGCTTCTGGACCAGATCTTCGGGGTAGAAGACCCCCTTGCGCCACTCGGGATAGGTCCACCCGCCGATTCCCGTGCGAATTGTCATGTCCCGAGCCTAGCCGCTTGACCGAAGGAACCGAACCCCGTTTTCTCGGGTTGTTCGCGCCAGAAGAGCGACGAAAGGAATTTCGCGTGGCCGTCGAGGCGCTCTGGAACGACCAGGTCATCGCTCACAGCGACGAGACGGTGATCGTCGAGGGCAACCATTACTTCCCGCGCGCCGACGTCGACACCTCGGTTCTCGAAAAGAGCGCCACCACTTCTGAGTGCCCGTGGAAGGGCACCGCGTACTATTACACCATCGATCTCGACGGCGAGCGCAACCAGGACGCCGCGTGGTACTATCCCGATCCCAAGCCGGCAGCCGAACAGATACGCGACCGCATCGCCTTCTGGCACGGCGTCGAAATCGTCGAAGCATGAGCGGGCCTTCGCCAATCGGCGCGAATCGAGTAGGACTTGCGGCCGAACCGGGGGCACGGCGATGGCAGATAAGCGGAACGTTCGGGTCTTGATGGCCTCGATCGCATTCGCGCTGGCGACGACCGTTGCGGCTGCCGGGGCCGCTCCGGCCGTCACGGCGGTCGCCCCCGAATGCGACCGCGCCTGCCTCACCCAAACGATGGACCGGTATCTTTCGGCACTGGCGCGGCACGACGCTGCCGGCGTGCCTTTTGATCGGGATGCCCGCTTCACCGAGAACACGATGCCGCTCAAGATCGGCAAGGAAGGGCTGTGGGTCGCCGCCAGCGAGCCGCCGACGGGCTTCAGGATCGACGTCGTCGATGTCCCCGGTGGCGCGGTCGGGACGATGGCCTTGATGAAGGCGTGGGGCAATCCCGTGCTGGTTTCCGTGCGGCTGAAACTGGTCAACGGACGGATCACCGAGATCGAGCATGTCCTCACCACCAACGCGCTGCGCCCGGCGTCGCTGGCCAATCTGGCCACCCCGCGGCCGGAGCTGCTCGCGGACGTCCCTGCCGGCCAGCGCTCCGATCGCCAGCGGCTGATCAATATCGCCGACGCCTACTTCGAGGCCGCCGAGCGCGCGCAAGGCAGCCTCGCCCCGTTCGCGGCGCATTGCGTGCGGCACGAGAACGGCATGCAGACCACGTCCAACTCGCCCCCGGCACCGTGGCCGGTGCCGCTCGGCTCCAAGGAAGCCGACGAGGCGATGAAGTACATCGGCTCGCTGAATTGCGATGCCCAGCTCGACACCCACGTGATGGACTACATCGGCCGGCTCTGGCCCCGCCGCTACGAAGTGGTCGACGAACAGAAGGGCCTAGTCTTCGCCTTCCCGATGTTCCAGCACCCGGGGATGACCGCCCCGGTGCGGATCGTCGGCGTGCCGGGCGTCGACAGCCTTCCGCTGGGCCGCTCGTCGTCGAACATGCAGGCCGGCGAGATATTCAAGATCGTCGACGGCAAGATCGTCTCGGTCGAGGCGATGGGCGCGTTCCTTCCTTACGGCACCAAGAGCGGGTGGGACGGATGAGCCCGGCCAAGACCCTGATCGAGGAGTTGCGCCTCTCGCCCCATCCGGAAGGTGGCTGGTATGGCGAGGTATGGCGCGCGCCCGCCGAGGGCGACGAGCGCGAAAGGGCCTCGGCGATCTACTTCCTCCTCGAAGCGCACCAGCGCAGCCACTGGCACAAGGTCGACGCGGCCGAGATCTGGCTGTGGCACGCCGGCGATCCGTTGCTGCTCTCGCACAGCGTTTCGCCCAAGGGTCCGGTGCGCGAAATCCGCCTCGGCCCCGACGTGATTGCCGGCGATCACCCGCAGGCGGTCATCGGCGCACACGAGTGGCAAGCCGCCGTGCCCTTGCCGGGCACCGCGGGCTATACGCTGGTAAGCTGCGTGGTGACGCCGGGCTTCAAGTTTTCCGGCTTTACCCTCGCCCCGCCAGAGTGGCGGCCGGGCTCTTAGCTTCCGGAATACGCCTCGACGAACGGCTCGAGGAACTTCCGGTAAGGCTCGGCCGAACCGATTCCGGTGCGATTGATCGGGCGGCGGACCTGCATCACGCTCGGCGTAATGACCGGCCGGCGATTTTCGTGCGGCGCGAACACCTCGGGTTCCACTGCAAGCCCGCAATGCCCAACGATGCGACGAATCCAGGGCTCCGGTTCGGTCGCCAGCTCCTCGAACGGAACCACCAGCAAGCGATCGCCGAGGATCGCCTGCCATTGCTCAAGCAACTGGTCTTCGAGCCGGAAGAAAAAGGCTATGTCGCCCAGATCGTTGCTCCAGTGGATGTTCTCCATGAAGCAGGTGCGAAAGCACGACCATGCGCAATCGAGCGGGTCGCGCCTGAGCCATATCAGCGGCGCCTCGGGCAGCAGCGCGGCCACCACGCCGAGCTTGCGGGTGGTGTTCGTCGTCTTGTCGACGACGCGCCCGGGCCGCGGGAAACGCTGATCAAGCAAGTGGTGCCAGAGCCGGGCAAGCGACGGCGCGCCGGCCTTTTGCACGTAGCCGTCGAGAGCCGGATGGGACGCGTCGCCCGTCTCACGCACCAGCCAGCGCAGGAGGTTGATCTCGCCGCCTTCGGATACCTGGCTGTGGCTGGTCAGGACCTGCTGGACCAGGGTCGTGCCCGAACGCGGCAAGCCCATCACGAAGATCGAGCGGTCGGTCGGCTCGGTCTGCTGGCGGGCGATGTTGGCGATCCGGTCGGCGTCGTAACCGCGCACCGCCTCGAGCGCGCTCTGGCGCTCCTGGACCCGGTCATACGGATATTCCGCCCTCGTTTCGCCGCCGGCGCGCGCCACGGCGGCAAAGGCGCGGGCGTGGTCGCCGCGATCGGCACGCGCCTTGCCGAGCGCGTAATAGTAATACGCCCGCTCTACCCGCGGTGCGGCCTGCATATCGCGCTCGGCGGCAAAGAGCCGCTCGGCCAGGTCCGGTTCGCCGGCAAAGTCGACCACCATGGCGAGCAAATGCCACGCCTGACCGGATTGAGGGCGCAACCGCAGTGCCTTTTCGAGCCACAAACGCGCCTCTTCCGATTCGCCGGCGGCCGACGCCAAGGCACCGTGCGAGAGGGCATGGGAGAACGGGTCGGGGACATTCGGCGGAAGAGTTCGCAGCAGCGCCAGAGCCTCGTCGATGGCGCCGATGTACGCGAGCAGGTCCACCTTCCTGATCAGCGCGTCGGGTCCTCGCCCGGAGGAGTCGACGAACAAGTCGATCGCTTTGCGGGCGAGTCCGAACTCGCCCAGATCGGCCGCCATCGGCGCGAGCTGCAACCACTGCCCGGCCATCGGCGCGGCCAGCTCGATCAGCTGGCGCAGGCTGTCGACGATCTGTGCGCGGTCTTTTCGCAGGAGTGCCTGCTGGAACTGCTGGACCAGCCGCAATGCGGCAACGTCGCGATCCGTTTCGCCGCTCTTGCTCGGGGGTAACGTCACGTGATCGGCCGGATTTTCCTAACGATCGTTAGCTAGAAAACTAAGCCGGTCGCACTTCAAACTGTAAAATGTCGCAAATTGTCTCGCTCTGCTCTTGCCTGCATCACCGACCGCGCGCATGCTGCTTTCAGAAGGGGAGAAACGGCCAGGCAGACCGGTAACCGGCACCTGGCAAGCGGGTTCGGGAAGGCAATAGCTGCCCGGACTTGCCGATCGGGGAGGCGAATGGCTCCATTCCACATCAAGGCGCAAATCCTGCGGCAGTCGCAGCTCGAGCCGGCGACCGCTCTCGGGATTTTCGAGCCGCGCGCCGAAGCGGACCCTTCGTCGTCGAGCGAAGCCCAGGCAAGCGCCAGGGCGCGTTGGCGGCAATCGGACGTAAAGCGGCTTGTCGCCGCTGCCGAACAGGCGGGCCTGCAATCCTACCGGATCGAGATAGCCCCCGACGGGACGCTTTCGATTATCGTCGGGGCTCCCGAGGAAACGGCAGCGAGCGACAAGTCTTACCCGGACCCTTTGAGGCCCTGACCGGCTCGCGAGGAGCGAAGCTTACTTCTCCTTGCCGGCCACGCCGTAGGTAATCGCGGCGTTGCGGGTCTTCTGGAAGTCCTCGACGCTCATACCCTTCATTGCCGCGTAGATGTGGATGTTGCCGACACCGGTCACCGCGCCGAGCTTTTCGAGCATGAAGAAGATCACTCCGTAACGGATCATCCCGATCCAGTCCCGGCGGCGGATCAGGTCGCGCTCCTCGTCGCTGAGGTCGGCGGCGGCAAGGCAGGCTTCCTCGTCGTCGCGGAAGGCCTTGCGTACGTTGGGATCGGTCAACGAGTGGAGGAAATGGTTGATGCGGAAGCCCTTCACGCTGCGCTCGATGGTGAAGGGATATGTACCTTCGAGCGCGCTGGCGCCCTGCCAGTCCCATTCCATCCGCTGGCGGAAAGCCTCATCGCTTTCCGGCGGCGCCGGCTCGGGCTTTTCCTCGAGGATCATCGTCGCGATCGGCGTCATCGACGGGAGGAAATAGGCCTGGTGGGTGCACTCGACTTCTTCGGAGAGGGCGCCGCGCATCATCAGCCACATGACGACTTCCGCGCCTTCCCAGCCGCCGAGGCGGGCGAGCTCGTGGATGGGGTAGTCGAGCAGCCCTTCGGGGTGGGAGACGAGGCGGTCCATGAACTCCATGTCCCACTCGGTGTTGTTGAAACCATTGCGCTCGCCGTGAACCTGGTGGCTGAGGCCGCCGGTGCCGGCGATCGCCACCTTGATGTCTTCGGGGTAGCTCTGAATGGCTCGGCGCAAGGAGCGGCCGAACTTCCAGAAGCGCCGCGCCGAGGGCAGCGGCACGGTGAGCACGCCGCACACGATCGGCAGCAGCTTGGTCGCCCAGCCCTCTTCATTGTAGTCGACCATCACCGAGAGCGGCGAGAACGCGCCGTGATCGAGGTTGCGGCCCTGGAAATAGGAGAGGTCGAACTCGTCGGCCACCATCGCCTTGGCAACGTGCTGGGCGAACTTGGGGTCGCCCTTGATCGCCGGGATGTCGCGCGGCCCTCCGCCTTCGTCGGCCGCCCCGAACTGCTCGCCGACGCCGAGGGCGAAGTGGCTGTAGTGCTCGAAGAACGCGGTCATGTGGTCGTTGTAGATGTAGACCAGCACGTCGGGCTGCTTGTCGCGGAACCAGGCTTGGACCGGCTCATAGCCTTCGAAGATCGGCTTCCACACCGGGTCGTCGAACTTGTTCGCGTCCTTGGCGAAGGCGATGGTGGGAGTGTGCGACGTGGCGATGCCGCCGACGATAGTGGCCATGGTGCGGGTCTTTCCTCTCGTGCGGGCGCGCCGCGCGCGCTGGCGCCCATCTGCTTTGCATCTTGCCACGGAGGAACGCCTTGCGACAAGTCAATTTCCAGATTCGTGAACTTTTCACGTATCCGAACGAAAGCGGGCGAGGCAGCCTCTCCGCTGCCTCGCCCGCCGTAAATCGCGTCATCACCGGGCCAGCTGGCCCGGCTGCGCTCAGCTCATGTGCTTCGAGACGGCGCCCGTCATCTTGAACATCGAGATCTGGTCCTTGCCGGTCACCGCGCCGAGCTTGGCGTCGGGGTTGATCATCCGGCGGTCCTTGCTGTCTTGCAGGTTGTTGGCCTTGATGTGATCCCACACCTTGCTGGTAACCTGTGCGCGGGTCAGTGGGCCCTTGCCCACCACCGCCTCGAGTTCCGGCGACAAGTTGACCGGTTTTTGCAGTGCATTGTTCTTGGCCATGGGCCCATCCTTTCCAGGCTAGAGATTCGGTGTCGTCCTCTTAATCCAAATCAGCGCTCTCGTCCCACTCTTCTCCGAAATCATCCCCATTTTCGTTTCGTTCGTAAGTTGCCGTAATTACGGCGGCACCGAGGACGTGTCCCTCCATGGCATCGACGAGCTCGCTTCGGCCTGCGCCCGGCATCAGCGCCAGAGGCAAATCGAGGGCGAAAATCTGGAATACGTAGTCGTGCGGCCCGTGCCCTGTCGGCGGATCGGGCAGCAGCCATTCGGAGTTGCCGAAAGAGTTCTTCCCCGTGCGCGGAGGGGTTTCACCCTCGAGCAGCTTGCCCGCCTGCGGAGCAAGGCCCCAGACGAGCCAGTGGCAGAACGGCTGCGGACCCGGCGCGTCGGGGTCCTCGACGACGATCGCCAGTTCCTGCGTCCCCGGAGGCGGCGCGGTCCACTCGAGCGGCGGCGCCACTGCATCCTCCTCGTGGGCGGTGAAACACGGGTCAAGCGCCTCGCCGTCGCGGAACGCCGGCGAGGTGAGCCGAAAGCCGCCCTTGTTCAGCACGTCTTCGCCGCCGACCCGCGCAACCGTGAGATTGGCGTGACCGGGGCGGATCGTCTTCAGCGCCTTGCCGAGCCAAGCGGGGACGTGTTCGAGCATGCTTCGCGTTCTCCTTTGCCAAGAGCCTAGGTGGCGAGGCCCGCCTTCGCAACCGCCCTTCCTCCGCAGAAGTTTCGCCGAGCCATTGACCAGCGCTGTAGCCCGGGCATCATGCGGGAATGCTCCATCAGCTCGCAATCGCCACCATCATGGTGCTGCTCACCGTCATGATCCACGGCGCGGGGCTTCTGATGCTCATGCGCCTGTTGCGGATCGAGCTTCACGAAGAAGCGACGATGCACCTTCGGGCCTTCTCGGCGCGAACGCTGGCGTTCGTCCTGGCGCTCGCGCTCGGCTTGTTCGCGCTGCATGGGGTGGAAATCTGGGCTTATGCCATCCTTTACCTGGGCCTCGGGGCGTTGCCGAACCTCGAGACGGCGGTGTTCTTTTCAACCATCACCTACTCGACGGTCGGCTATGACGACCAAGGATTCGCCCCCTCCTGGCAGCTGGTCGCGGCGATCGAGGCGATCAATGGGGTGATCCTGCTCGGCTGGTCGACGGCGTTCTTCTTCGCGATCATGACGCGGCTGGTGCGGCGCTGACCGGCTGTGCGGGAACGGCAGCCCGCCGAAGGGCATTTCGCCCGCATGATCCGCAAGCTCGCCTCAGGCGAATACCGCCTCTACTCGAAGAAGAAGGACCCCAAGACCGGCAAGCGCCGCAACCTGGGAACGTTCGGCAACAAGGAAGCCGCGAAGGAGCACGAAAAGGACGTGCAGTTCTTCAAGCGGCACTGAGCTCTCCGCCGTTGTCGCCCAGGGCACGGGGGCCTATCGCGAAGTTCTCTTAAGCGGGGGAGCAAGCACGTGACGGCACAGGCAAGGCGCGTGGTCACCGGCCACGATGCGGATGGCAAATCGGTCAAACTGTCGGACGGAATCCCGCCGCAGGATCATTCGATGCAAGGCGGGGCCATCGGCGCGGATTTCATCGAAATCTGGAACACGCCGGAGACTGTTCCGACGCTGACCTCGCAACCCGACGAAGAGCCTACCGCCCGGCCGTTCGCGATCATGCCGGCAAGCGGCCACATCATGCGCGTGATCGAGACATACCCGCCGCGCATGGGCGGCCATCGCACGGTGATGCACCGCACCCGGACTCTCGATTATGCCGTCGTCATCGAAGGGGAGGTGGTGCTGATCCTCGATGACGGCGAGACGGTACTCGGACCCGGCGCGGTGGTCGTCCAGCGCGGCACCGACCATGCCTGGGAAAACCGCTCGAACGAGATCACGAAGATGGCCTTCTTCCATATCGCCGCCGAATTTAGCGATGAGTTGCTCGCCAAGTTGCCGCAGCCTCTCGTGCTGATGGAATAGCTTAGGCGAAACGAAAGCCGGAGACCGCGCCGTTGAGGACTTCCTCTCCGAAATCGTGGCTTCCTCGCTCGTCCGAGGCACCGGCGGCGACCATCAGCGGAAGCAAGTGCTCCTCGCGCGGATGGCACAGCCGGGCCCACGGCGCGGCCTGCCAATCCGCCAACAACTCGGCCCGCTTCGGACCAGGGGCCTCAGCGGCATGAACCAGCCAGCGGTCGAACTCCGCCGCCGGCTCGCGCACCCGCGGATCGCCGTAGGCACGCAAGTTGTGAAAGCTCATCCCCGAACCGACGATCAGCACGCCTTCGTCCCTCAGCGGCGCGAGCGCATGGCCGGCCGCGAGATGCAGCGCCGGGTCGAGCGAAGCATGAAGCGACATCTGCACGACTGGGATGTCCACTTGCGGGAACGCGACCTTCAGGGGTACGAATACGCCGTGGTCGAAACCGCGCTGCGGGTCGATCGCGGCCGGCAACCCGGCAGCCTCGATCAGCGCGCGGCCCCGCTCCGCCAGCCAGGGTGCGCCCGGCGCGGGCCAGGCCAGCTGGTAGGTCTCGGGCGGAAATCCGTAATAGTCGAAGATCAGGCCGGGATGCTCGGCGGAGCCGGTGAATGCGAAGGAAGGCGCTTCCCAGTGTCCTGAGATCACCAGGATCGCGCGCGGCTTTGCCGGCAGGCTCGCGGCCAGACCCTTGAGGTAGGCTTCCATCCCGCGCCAGGTGCCGCGCGGGTCGGGCATGAAGAAGCACGGGCCGCCGCCGTGCGGGATGAACAGCGCGGGCTGTCGCAAGGTCGCCGCGATGTCGCTCACGGGTTCTTGGGACCGGTGAACGGCTGCCGGTCGGTCCAGGCACAGCCGTTACGCTGCTCACCCTTGACCTGCAGCGTGACAGTGAAAGGATAGCTGCGATCGCTCATTCCGTCGCTGCACCGGCCCGGTGTGACCGCCAGCACGAATGGCATGTCGGCAAGCTCGCCGGAGAATGAAATGCCGTTGCGGCCATCGAAGCGATCGACAGCGACCGTCTCGCCAGCCTGGTTTTCCGGAGTCGTGTAGGTCAGCACGCCGGTCGAGACCTCGCCGCCCCAGAACGGTTCGGTGCCGGTAAAATGCACCTTCTCGTCGGCGGCAATCCCCGAATAGCGCGCGGTATCCGCGGCTGTCGCGACGGTCGGCGAGGAGGAAGGTGCAGGCGAAGGGGGGCTCGTGCCGCTGCTGCAGGCAGCGACGAGAACGCAGGCCACGAGACCGATGGCGCGACCGAGGTGATTCATGCGCCGCTATCTAGTCGCGCCGTCCGCCGCGCGAAAGCCCCGCGTCGGCGGCGGAGCCGGAACACGGGCCGGCCCGACGCATTGGCTTGAATAGGTTTCGCGAGTGGAAGCACGGCGATGCAGATGTGGAAGCCCCTGGCGCTGATCGTTCCGGCCGGACTGGTCCTCGGCATGATCGGCGGGCATCTGGCGCGGCCGGTGATGCAGGACCGCGCCGTCGAGCCTTGGCAGTCGATCTTCGGCACGCGCGCGCAGCAGTACGGCACGGCAGACTACCCGGTCCAGCCGCAAGGGCCGATGACCTATGTCGGCGGGTACAGCTATCCGCCCGAGCCAAGCGACTGGTCGAAGCCATACGATGAAGCGGAATGGAACGACAGCCGCGCGCCCTTGCCGGCAATCGCCGAGCTCGACGCGCGGCAGGCCGAGTTGCTGGCCGATCCTGACGTCGAATTCGCGGTCTCGGCTCCCGCATACGAAACCGGACCAACCGGGATGGATCTACCCCAACAGCCGGCGCAAGTGGCGCTCGCTCCCGTCGATCCCGGCTCCGAGCCGCGTACCGCCGACGGCAAGCTTCCGGCGATCTGGTAGCGCGGTGGCCGAAACCATCGCCGGCTGGCGCCTGGATCGCGGCGAACGCGAGGCCCTGCTCCGGCGCTTTCCTCCGCGGTACGCGCATGTCGTCGCCGATCACGTGACCTACGGCCGCGTCCCGCCGGACAAACTTCCCGTGCACATGCGAGCCGAGCTGATCGGCCGCGCCGACGATGGCGCGGGCGTCGAGGCGATGGTGGTGTCCCTCGGCGGCGGCTCCGACAGGCCCACCGGGGGAACCTATCACATTACCTGGTCGCTCGGCCCTGGCCGTGAGGCAGTCGAAAGCAACCATGTCATCGCCCAAACGGGTTGGCGGCCGCTCGAAGAAGCCGCCACCGTCGCCCTCGAGCCGGCGAGTTGGGACTAGGCCGCACTCAGGCCTTGACGCCGCCGGCGGGAGATCGCTGCCTTCGCCGGCTTCGGCCGGATCACCTCGAAATAGCCCGCGGCGACATCGGCCGACGCGGCGTCCCAGTCGTAACGTGCGCTTTCCTCGCGCGCCGCTTGGCCCAGCCGCGTCCTGAACGCCTTGTTGTCGGCGAGCGTGGTGAGCGCGGCGGCATAACCGTCGATGTCGCCCGGCGCCACGAGCAGCCCGGTGCGGCCCGGCTCGATCAGCGCCCGGCCGCTCGGCGCATCGGCGCTGATCACCGCCAGGCCCGCCGCCATTGCCTCGAGATTGACGTTGCCGAACGCTTCGGTGGCGCTGGGATTGAGCAGCACGTCGGCGCTGGCCACCGCTTCGCCCAGAGCATTGCCGCTGAGATGTCCGGTGAACACCGCCCCGGGCAGGCAGCGGGCGAACTCGCCGTGGGCAGGCCCTTCGCCGACGACCACCGGACGAACATTCGGCAACGCCGCGCGAGCGAGGGTGGCAGCAAAATCGGCGATGCCCTTCTCGCGCACCAGCCGGCCGAAGAACAGCACCGCCAGGTCGCTGTCGGCGATGCCATGCGCGGCGCGCCAGGCAAGGCTGCGGCGCGCCGGATCGAACTTCTGCCGATCGACCCCGCGACTCCAGATGGCAATCCGCGCCGGATCGACTCCGTCATCGACCAGCATCTCGGCCATCGGCCGGTTGGGCGCGAATACGAGGTCGCAGCGGCGGTAGAAGCGCTGAAGATAGCGCTCGATCATTCCGCGGACGAAGCCGAGGCCGTAGAACTCGAAGTAGGTTTCGAAACGCGTATGCAGGCTGGCGACGATGGGGATGCGCCGATCCGCGGCATAGCGCTGTGCGGCGCGGCCGAGCGGGTCGGGTGCGGAGACGTGGACGATATCGGGCGCGAAGGCATCGAGATCGCGCCGCGTTTCCGCGGGCAGGCCGACTGCGACGCGGTACTCGCCGCGGCCGGGAAACGGAATCGAGCGCACTCCGACCAGCTCGCCCGCCGGCTCAAACGCCGGATACGGCACCACCGGCGAATAGACCCGCACCGCGAAACCGTCGCTCTCGAGGAAGGCGACCAGGCGGTTGAGCGCCTGGTTGGCGCCGTCGGGAAGGCAATTGTAGTTACCGGAGAACAGCGCGATGCGCGGCTTGCGCGCCAGCGCCGGCGCGCGTGGATTCGAGATCGGCTGGCTCTGTTGCATCAGTCTTGTCCGGCAGCAGACGCCGTGCGTCGTGCGCTTCCGCAGTTGAACTCATGCTGTCTATCATCTTTTGCCGGGCGGCGCGAAGCACTCCGCAATTGTCCCAGCTTCCATCGAACGCGGCGAGACGCCCTATCTCGCCTTCGTCTTTGCGCCTAGGCTGCCCGACGGGACATGCCGTCCCGACAGGAAATCGCCATGGCCAAGAGCCAGAAGAAGTCGAACCGTGAAATCCGCAAGCCGAAGGCCGACAAGGGCCCCAAGCAGAATGCCTCGCAGCCGAGCCTCAAGCCCGGCGGGATCAAGGGGCTGGAGAACATGAAGAACAAGTAACGCCCGTTCAGCGCTTCGGGCGTTCCTTGTGCGCCGCGATCAGCTCGTCGAGCTGAGCGATTCGCTGCCGTTCCGGGGTGCCTTTGGCGAGCCCCTTCAGCCGGCATGTCGCCCACAGCGCCTTGCGCTCTGACTCGAGCGCCTTGAGGTAGAGATCGGCCATGGCGCGATCCCTAGCCCCAAGTGGCGCCGGGCGACAGGCTTACCTGCAGGTCACGTTGTTGGTGTCGATCGCCGCGCCCGCAGCTCCGCCGGCCAGCGCGCCGAGGATCGTGCCGATCGTCTTCGAGTCGCCCGGGGCGATGATGTTGCCGAGCACCCCGCCGGCGATGCCGCCGACGATCAGCCCGGTCGTGCCGTCCGAGCGGCGGCAGTAATAGCGCCCGTCGTTGCCGCGGTAGACCCGGTCGTTGGGGCTCAGCCGGTAAGGCCGGTAGCGCGGATCCTCGCGGTAGTAGCGGTCGGCGTAATAGCCGTTGTAGCGCGGATCGGGGTTATTGTAGTCGTACCGGCCATACTGGCTGTAGTAGGTGCGGTCGTAGTAGCCGTAGGGGTTGTCGCCGTAGCCGGTGGTCGTGCAACCGCCGAGCGTTGCGAGGGTGGTGGCGGCGGCGAGCGCCGCGAGCATCGTCTTCATTGTCTCTCTCCTGGACGTTCGCCCCCTCGCCCGGCAGGTATTACCCGGACAAACGAGCGGGACATCCGAAGAGTTCCGCCTGCCCCGGCCGCCCGGCCGCGGCCTTCGGCCGGGTGACACTTTACGGACCCTGTCACCCGGGTGTCGCCCTGGAAACCACGCATTTCCGCGGGTTTCGGGCGGGGCGACAGGGTGACACTTCGCCTACACGAAACGCCCCCCGCCCCCGCCGGGCGCGGGCTAACCGTGCCTTATCCAGGTCTCGGGCCCATTCTCCACCCGGTCGACGAGCTCCTCGAAATCGTCGGGCGCGAGCTGCTCGACGTTGTATTCGCGCGTGCCGGGGGCCGGCGCCAGGTTGAGGCGCATCGCCAGCAGGGCCACGGTCAGCCGCTCGTCGTAGCGGCGCGAGGTGTGGACCAGCTCGCCCTTGTGGAAGTGCGGCACCTCGACGCCGTTGAGCGCACGGTCGAGCGCCGCCTCGGCCAGCGCATCGTACTGCCGCCGGAAGGCGCAGCGCCAGGCGAGGTCGAACGGCTGCCCCTTCAGCCGCGTGCGCAGCTTGTAGGCCGATTGCCGGCTCATCCCCACGGCGCGCGCGGCGGCGCTGACCGAATGCGTGCCGCTGAGTATGCGCAGGAACGCGGCCATCTTCGGCGCGGTCCACTGCGGGCCGGCGGGCTCGTCCGGATCGGGGGCGATGGGGAAGGCGTCGTCGGCCTCGGCGGACGAACAGGCGGGCGGGAGGGGGGTCAGGTCGTTCATCCGGCAGTGTAAGGCACAAGAGGCGGGATGTAGGAAAGTTCTTTCTTTGTTCCGGTGCATTTTGTTGGAAATCGCCTGCGCGGCGGAACCCGACGCGCAAACGCCGGGCCCTTGCGGACCCGGCGCCTGCTTCGAGTGTCGAGTGGCTTAGTAGCCGCGGGGGTAATTGCCGCCGCCGTAGTAGCCGCCGCTGTTGTAGCTGCCGCCATTGTAACCCTGCGTGTCGTAGCCGTTGCCGTACTGGCCGCGGTAATCGTCGCGGTCCCCGTCGCGATCGCGCTGGTCGTAGCCGTCGCGCTGGTCGTAGCCGTCGCGCTGCTCGTAGCCGCTGCGGTAGCCGTCCTGGCGATAGGCCTGGTGATGGCGACGCTGCCAGGTGTTGCGGTCGTAGCGGCGATAGCCCTGGCGATCGTAGAACCCGCCGTTGCGGTAGTAGTAGCCTTCGTACCAGGTGCCGTTGCGGTAGTTGTAGCTGTCGTAGCCGCGGTTGCTCGACGAGACGATCGCCGCGCCGAGGGCGAGGCCGATCACGCCGCCGACGATGGCCGCGGTGGCATCATCGCCGCCGTGGCGGTGATAGCGGTTGTAGTCCTGCGCCGAGGCCGGCGCGGCAACGGTCAGCGAGGTGGCCGCCAGCGCGGTGCCGAGGATGATCTTCTTGAATGTCTTCACGGGTCTTCTCCGCTGCCCGGAGCGGCCGGCGAGATTGCCGTACGCAGCGAAGCATCGGCGCCGTTATGGAACACCCCGGTTGAACGGGGTCAGCACGAGGTTGGCAGCGATTGTTCATATTTGTACGGTGTTTTCTGAATGAAACGGACGAGGGCGTCCCTGGCGCCGACGCGGCGCCGGTTTCAGAGGCAGCGCAGCAGCACCGGCTGCGCGCCCCGCCGCAGCGTGAACGGGCCGAGATGCAAGCCGCGCGAGGGGACGTCCACTTCCAGCCGCATCTCGCCGCCGTGGACGGTGCCGCTGTAGCGCGCCGGCAAGGACTCGGGCGGCCGGTCGATCCGCTCGGGCCCGCCGTGGCCGGGACTGTGCGCGCCGCCGGCGACGAAGCGGCCGGCGGCATCGGGCAGCACCGGTCCCTCGATGGTCCCGGCCGCGCAGTCGTATTCGAGGCGGCCGCCACCGGCATCGAGCGTCAGCCCGACGCCGCGCCCACCCCAGCTACCGCCGAGCGGGCTGCTCGCCACCGGGGTGACGCACCCGGCGAGCGCCAGCGCGAGGACGACCGGGACGGCGGGTTTCATGGCCGGCGCTCAATCACGGGTGATGGTCTCGTCCGCGGTGGCGACGGTCAGGCCGAAGCGGCGCACCTTCATCGCGTTGTGCGCCTGCCGCCCGCCGGGCTCGAGCGTCAGCTGCTGGCGGAAGGCGTAGCCGTCCTTGTTGGCATAGGCGACGTGCAGCACCGCGCCCTGCAGCGTCGCCACGACCGGCCCGCGGGCGTCGGTCAGCGTGCCTTCGTAGCGGCCCGGCGAGACCTTGCGCAGCCGCCACTCGCGATTGCGCACCGCCTCGCCGTCGATCCGCACCGTCTGGTCGAGCACCAGCGCGCCGTCCGCGGCGACCTTGCCCAGGCTGACCACGTGGGTCGCCTGCGCGGCGGAGAAGGCCTTCTTGAGCCGCCCTTCCCCGGTGGTCCGCCCGGCAAAGAACGCCACCGGGTCGAAACCCGCCGCCGGAGGGGGCGCGGCATCGGCTCCCGGCGCCAAGGCCAGCGCGGCGAGCAGGACGAACGGGGCGATGCGCCGGGCGCGGGGGGCGGAGACCATAGAGCGCAAACGCGCCCGCGCGGGTATCGTGCCGTCGGCGGGGATGAATGTGATATGCGGTCCTTCGAACGGGGCGAGGATCGCCCGGTCCTCAAGTAGCACAGCGATAGGACACCCGTCCTCAGGTAGCGACAGCGATAGGACAGAAAGCCCGTCCTCAGGTAGCGTAGCGATAGGACCGAGAAAGAGAGAGACAATGCCCGACGAAGACTACGTGTACGACGAGGACACCGGCGAATGGCTGCCGGCATCGGAATTGGCGGCGAAAAAGGCGGCGGCCGACAAGGTCGAGGTGCGCGACGCGGTCGGCAACCTGCTGGCCGACGGCGACCAGGTGACGCTGATCAAGGACCTCACCGTCAAGGGTGCGGGCCAGACGCTCAAGCAGGGCACGCTGATCAAGTCGATCCGCCTGACCGGCGACCCGCAGGAAATCGATTGCAAGTACGAAGGCATCAAGGGCCTGGTGCTGCGGGCGGAGTTTGTAAGGAAGCGGTGAGGGGGGGACGGAGATTAGCGTCCTGTCACCGCAATCTCGCTCGCGCAAATGACTCTCGGCAGCAGAACGCGGTTGCGAGCGCTTCTCGCGTTCGGCATTGTAGGAAATGAACGGTGGGCCATCGCCCAGATGAGAGGCGAAGTCCGAAAGGTTCGAGGCCCCGGCTGCGCCCACCGTTCTACCACAACATCTTGCGTGGCCATGTGAGTCTGCATCCGCCCAGCGCCGCAGCGCAAGGGTGCTGATGTAAAAAATGTGAAATATACAGACTTGACTCGGCGCAACCCCGCAGACGTGCGTTTAAGTTCTTGTTGTGCGCGGTTCTATTCTACCGGAATGGTTTGACCCATACTCTTGCCCAAACCGGAATGGCGCAAACTGCGCAGAACAAATGGGGCGCAAAGGTCTCTCGGTTGTGCGAGGTGCTAACCGTTTGCTTTTAGGTCAGCCGTCAGGGCTTGGATTAGATGCGCGCCAGCGCGAGCATAGATGAGCCCCAGATGAGGCGCGTAAATGAAGTCCGTTTTCAGATCATTTCGGACGCGTTTCAGCGCGAGCTCAAAATCAAGCTTCTCAAAGTTTGGAGGCCCGATTTTGAAAGGTTCTCCTAGTTTTACTGTCACGCTTTCATCCTCAGGCATCTGGCAGGTATAGGTGCTCTCCCTTTTCGCGGTAAAGCTCGCTCATTCGCTCCATCCCCTCCTCAGCCCCCTCAACCGGCGCTGTAGCCGCGAGATAGCTGTCCGAGTTCTGCTTCGCCGCAAACTCGCGCACTTCCTGGGTGATCTTCATCGAGCAGAACTTGGGCCCGCACATCGAGCAGAAGTGCGCGGTCTTGGCGCCTTCGGCCGGGAGGGTCTGGTCGTGGTATTGCTCGGCGGTGTCGGGGTCGAGGCTCAAGTTGAACTGGTCGCGCCAGCGGAATTCGAAGCGGGCGCGGCTGAGCGCGTCGTCGCGCACTTTGGCCGCCGGGTGGCCCTTGGCGAGGTCGGCGGCGTGGGCGGCGAGCTTGTAGGTGACCACGCCCACCTTCACGTCGTCGCGGTCGGGCAGGCCGAGGTGCTCCTTGGGGGTGACGTAGCAGAGCATCGCCGTGCCGAACCAGCCGATCATCGCCGCGCCGATGCCGCTGGTGATGTGGTCGTAGCCCGGGGCGATGTCGGTGACGAGCGGCCCGAGGGTGTAGAACGGCGCCTCGCCGCAGGCGGCGAGCTGCTTGTCCATGTTGGCCTTGATCTTGTGCATCGGCACGTGGCCGGGGCCTTCGATCATCACCTGCACGTCCTGCGCCCAAGCGCGCTTGGTCAGCTCGCCGAGGGTGTAGAGCTCGGCGAACTGGGCCTCGTCGTTGGCGTCGGCGATGCTGCCCGGGCGCAGGCCGTCGCCCAGCGAATAGGCGATGTCGTAGGCCTTCATGATCTCGCTGATCTCGTCGAAGCGTTCGTAGAGGAACGATTCCTTGTGATGCGCGAGGCACCACTTGGCCATGATCGAGCCGCCGCGGCTGACGATGCCGGTGACGCGCTTGGCGGTCATCGGAATGTACGGCAGGCGCACGCCGGCGTGGATGGTGAAGTAGTCGACGCCCTGCTCGGCCTGCTCGACCAGTGTGTCGCGGAAGATCTCCCAGGTGAGGTCCTCGGCGACGCCGCCGACTTTCTCGAGCGCCTGGTAGATCGGCACGGTGCCGATGGGGACGGGGCTGTTGCGGATGATCCATTCGCGGGTGTCGTGGATGTTGCGGCCGGTGCTGAGGTCCATCACCGTGTCGGCGCCCCAGCGTATCGACCAGACCATCTTGTCGACTTCGCTGGCGACGTCGCTGGCGACGGCGGAGTTGCCGATGTTGGCGTTGATCTTGACGAGGAAGTTGCGGCCGATCGCCATCGGTTCGGCTTCCGGGTGGTTGACGTTGGAGGGGATGATCGCCCGGCCGCGGGCAACCTCGTCGCGGACGAACTCGGGGGTGACGTAGTCGGGGATGCTGGCGCCCCAGTCGTGCCCGTCACGCTCGTGGGCGATCTGCGCGCGGCCGAGGTTCTCCCGCTCGGCGACGTATTCCATCTCGGGGGTGATGATGCCTTGGCGGGCGTAGTGCATCTGGCTGATATTGCCGCCGGCTTTCGCCCGCAGCGGGCGGCGCAGCGCGGTCGGGAACGGCGGGACGCCGCCCGAGCGATCGGGCCCGAGCTGGCCGTTGTCTTCCGGGCGCACGTCGCGCGGGGCGTATTCCTCGACGTCGCCGCGCTCGAGCTGCCACTCGCGGCGCAGCGGCGGCAGGCCGGCGGCGATGTCGATCCGCATGTCGGGGTCGGTGTAGGGGCCCGAGGTGTCGTAGACCCGCACCGGGTCTTCCCCGCCTTCAAGGGCAATCTCGCGCATCGCCACCTTGCGCGGTCCCACGTAGACCTTCTTCGATCCGCGGATCGGCCCGGTGGTGACGCCGATTTCGATGTGGCTGGGGATGTCGGCCATGAAAAGACTCTCCTCGGACGGGAGAGCGACTGGAACAACGACCGGCCACTCCCTCCGCCCGTGCTAACGGGTTCAGGTTCGACGGGTCGGACGCTGCCATGCGTCCCTCTCAGCCTTTTGTTTCCACGCCTTCGCAAGAGCTCGGCGGGGGCGGCTCCCCGGGGATGAATCGGACGGTAGGAGCCTAAGCGGGCAGCCGCAAGGCTGGAGACGTTACCCTTCGTAGCAGAGGTGGTATTCCTGATCGAACGCCGCGTCCGGATCATCGACCGCCTTCAGTACGGCCTCGGAGTCGGTCGCCGGCAAGTTGAGGGTGACTGTCTGGCTCGCCGAGCCGTTGCCATAGCTGCGCAGGGGCAGCGTGATCTGCCGGCCTTTGACCACCGCCGCGGGATCCTTGAGATAAACCACCATTGTCGAGCCCTCGCACGGCCGAAGCTCGGCCAGCGAGCCGAGTTGCGTGACCTGGCGATAGGCGGGGCCGAAGGGATTGTCGCCGAACTGCACGAACCGCTGGGCCATCAGCTCGAGGTTGGCGATCCGCGCCGCGCCGAGCGGTCGCATGGCGGCCGCCTCGGCGGGGATCGCCGGGCAGGCGCGCGGCGTGGCCGAACGGACCGTCTTGCGCGCGTCGCACACGAACGCGAGGTCGGTCGCTGTCTCGGAACCGATCTGCTGGACCATCTGACGGACCTGTTGCTCGCCGTAGGCCTGCACCAGGATGTTACCGAGTTGGGTGCGGAAGCCTTCGAGCTGCGTCGGAAGCGCCGGAACGTCGGCAATCTTCTGTGCCCAGCCGGGCGAGCCGCTGGCCTGCATCACCGTGGCGAGCCGGGTCAGGTATTCGAAGGCGATTTGATCGGCGGCGATACGTTGCTTGACGTCCTCCGGACCGCCGCATGGCAGCGCGGCAGGCTTGGGTATCGCGGGCAGTGCCTTGGCACTCGCTTCGCCGAAACGGACCCGCGCGATATCTTCGAGTTGCCACAACGCCGCTGCGATCGGCAGCAACATGCCGTTCGTGTCCCGCCTGCACTGGCTCACCTGAACTTGTGCCTGGACGATCTGCTTGTAACCAGCAGTGAGCTGCGCCTTTTCTTCTGGTGAAGGTGGCGGCGGAGTCGCCGCTACCAGCAAAACGGCAAGCGGCACGATGGCGGTTCTCAACACGGCGGTCCCCCTTCACCACGGTTGGGGATGGTTATCATGCGCCGCGAAGGCTGCCCAGCGGCTCGCCTCGCGCCTCGCAAAAGCTGGCGGATCGCCCAGGAGGTTCACTTCGGCGATTTCCCGGCTACACCGCCACCGATGTGCAACCTCTACCGCATGGAGAAGGCGCCCGACGCGATCGTCGCGCTGGCGCGCGAGCTTGGGCAGCAGGTCTTGTTCCCCGAGGGCGTGCCGAACGCCCAGCCGCGCGATGTGCGGATCACCGAGCGGGCGCCGATCCTGCGCCGGAGCGCGGATCTCGAGCTGGTCGAGCGGCGCTGGAGCTGGCCTGCCCCCACAGGCAAGCCGGTGTTCAACTTCCGCGGCGAGGGGCGCCGGTTCCCGCCCGAGGAGCGCTGCGTGATCCTCTGCGACGGGTTCTACGAGTTTACCGCGCCGCCAGAAACGCCGGGCGTCCCGAAGGCGAAGAAGAAGGACCGCTGGCTGTTCACCTGGCCGGGCCACGAATGGTTCGGCATCGCCGGCATCTGGCGGAGCGATCCCAAGGTCGGCGAGGCCTGGACGATGCTCACCTGCGAGCCCGGCCCCGACGTCGCGCCCTACCACAACCGCCAGGTGGTGGTGCTCAGCCCCGCGGATTGCTTCGCCTGGCTGCAGCCGGGCGGCGTGGCTGCCGATTTCGTCGGGCCTTTGCCGGCAGGTTCGCTGGCGGTTGCGTCAGCCTAGGGAGGCGGGAAGCCGACCTTGTCGCCCTTGGCCGTGGTGAAGGCGACGATGTAACCGCCGTCGCCGCCGTCGCGCATCGGAGCGTAGGTTATCGAGATCACGTCGCCCGCGTTGACCGCCCCGCGATTATAGCCGGCGCGGTAGAAGTTCGACGCGCTGTGGCCCTCGAAGTCCCACTCGCGGGTGCCCTTCTTGTCGGTGATCGTCATCTGCATGTGGGTGTGCGGATTGATCACCTGGATCGCCTTGACCGTGCCCTTGACGGTGACCGGGTGGCGGAAGTCGAACATCGCGGCGGAATGATGCGCCACCGCCGGTCCGGCCGCGGCGATCGCGGCCACTCCGGCAAGCACGAGGAACGATCGGTTCATGGCGAGGTCTCTCCCGTCGGCTCAGTTGTAGACGTCGATCACGTCCTTCATTTGCGCGGTCACCGGCTGGCCCGCCTCGAGCTGCTTGCGGCGCGCGTCGAGCAGCCGCAGCCACGGCTCTTCGGTGCAGTTGTAGGCCATGATGTGCCCGTCCTTCAGCGGCATCCACTTGCGGGTGAAGTGGACCGGCTCGGTGTAGTAGACCGGATCGGTCATGGTCATTTCGTACTCGAGGATCTTGCCGACCCGCGCGTCGGGCACGAGGTGGAAGCGTTCGACGATCTTCGCCTCTTCGCTGTGCGGGTAGGTCCGCTGGTCGAGCCCGTCGGACATGTCGGTCGTCTCAACCACCAGCGTGTCGCCGTCCCAGTGCCCTTCGGAGTAACCCTGGCGCACCGGCAGGCGCTTTTCGGGCGGCACGCCGTGGCCCGGCATGTAGACGCGGCGGGTCTCGCTCTCGACCTCGTAGATCATCGTCAGTTGCTCGGGGCGCAGGATGAACTCGATCGGATAGCCGCCGGCCGACTGCATCATCGTCGGCATGCCGTAAGGCACGCAATGCGCCGCCGGGTTATCGCCGCTGAACGAGCCGGACGCGGGGACATCCGCGCCGGTGAGCTTGGCATATTCCGCCTTGCGCCGCTCACCCTCGGGCGTGAAGGGAATCGTCGGCGGCGCAGCGATCGGCCCCCCGGCGGTCGGCGCCGCGCCGGGATCGCGATAGGTCGTCCACACGCCGGAGAAATCGCGCGCAGGTGTTATCGGCTGATCGGCCGTTTGCGCGAGCGTGGTCGTCGTCGCCGCGGCGCATAGGGCGAACCCGGCCACGAGTCTCAGGACCGGCAGGCGCATCGGCGTGTCTCCCCTCCCCGGCCGTCGAATCGACCGCGTGGCCATAGTGTGCCGGAGTCCCCCTTCTTGCCAAGGTCAAAATGCGCGGCGGCCCAGCCCGGCAGGCTACCCCAGCCGCGTGCCGCCCGCGACGATCGCGGCAAGTCCGAACAGCACCGACGCGCCGGCCCATACGCCCCAGGCGTTGCCGAGCATGCGTCGGGCGAGCGCGAGGAAGCGGTCGCCGGCGGCGAGGACCAGCAGGCCCTCGGCCAGGGCGATGCCGCCGAGCACGTTGACCGCGATCGCCAGCCAATCGCCGGCCACCCATGGCACCGCGAGATAGATCGCCGCACCGAGCGCCATGCAGGCCATGCCGGTAAGGTAGCGCAGGCCCGGGCTGCGCTCGAAATCGAGCAGCATGGCGTTCCACCCGCCGGGCGCGCGAAACTCGCCGGCGCCGGCGGCGAGCGCGTAGAGGCCGAGGAACATCGCGACCCAGGCGGGTATGTCGGCGGGCTGGGACATCGGGCTCTCCTTCGCCGGATGCTACGCTTGCCCGCCCATCTCGTCCATATAAGTTAAATCCGGGAAACCAGCTGTCCGCCCGGCGTTACGGCGCCGAAGGAGCCCGTCGATGCTGGCCAATCGTGAACTCAACCTCTCCCCTATCGCTCTTTCGCTCGCCGAGGACTTGCGCGACGGCCGCGACGTGGGGCGAGCAGAATTCGGTGGCCACGCGATCGAAGCGATCGCCGGCCGCGAGCACTTGTGGCTGCGGGTGCGTGGGCCGACCCACGCGTACGCCCTGCGGGCGTGCAGCTTCATGGCGGGGCGCGGAAAGGTGAAACGGCGGCGGCTGCGGCGCGGCGAAACGATGCGCTTCGCGGTCGAAAGCCTGGTCGGGCAGCAGGACGTCGTCCTGCGCGGTCATGAAGGGGCAACGCCGGTGCTCGAGCTGACCTGCACGGTTACCCCCGCGCAGGCGATCGCGATCCCGTTCCTGCCGCGCGACTTGTACATTCTCGACGAGAACGGCCTGCCCGGCGGCCAAGGCCGGGTCGAGGCGGGACAACGCGGCATGAACAGCGCGCTTTGCTTCGTGCGGCTCGAAGCGCCGGGCCCGGCGAGCCTGCTCTACTGGCAGGATCTGACCGCGCTCAATCCCTACTTCGCCGCCACGGAGACCAAGCCCGACGGGGTGGTCGGCGGCGAGTGGCCCGAGCTGGGCTTTCGCCTGCCGACGGCCGCGCAACCGCAAGTCGAATACCCCAAGCCTCTTCCACCCGGACGCCCGACCACGATCTCGCGCGCGCTGGTGGCGCTGCACCAGGGCGAAGCGGGCGACGAAAGCGCTCTGGCGATGCATTTCCTGACCCTGTCGGCGGCGATCTATCCGTTGCTCGAGAAGCCGGCCGCCGAGTTCCGCGACTGGCCCGGCCGCGCCGAGCGCACCGCGCGCGACATCACCGAGGCGCCGGGCGCCACGGTGCGGCACTACGGCCACACGTACGTCCGTCCCTACCACGAGGCCGAAGTCCCCGATTCGATGACCCAGGTCACCCTCGTCACCGCACTGCGCGAGTGGGAGCCGATGCACGGCGAACCGCTGCCGCTGACGGGACAACTGGAAGCCGGCATCGTTCGCTTCTTCGATCCCGAGCTCGGCGCATTGCGGCGATATCTCCCCAATGTTGGGGAGGAAAAGAACTGCGACGAAGTCGACAGCTGGTACCTCTACTACCCGTTGCTCGGCCTCGCGCGGTTGGGCCGCAACGGCAACGAGCGGGCTCGCGAGCTCTACCTGCGCTCGGTCGATTTCGCGATCAAGGCGGCGCAGCATTTCAAATACCGCTTCCCGATCAAGTTCGACATCAACAGCTTCAAGATCATCACCAAGACGCGAGGAGACGAGGAATACGGGCAGACCGACGTCGCCGGGCTCTACGCCTACGTCATGCTGCTGGGCTTCGATCTCACCGGCGAGGACCGTTTCCTCGACGAAGCGCGTGCAGCGATGGACGCGGCGCGCGGGCTTCGTTTCGACCTCAACTACCAGGCCAACCTCACCGCATGGGGCGCGGCGGCAGCGGTGCGGCTGTGGCGGGTGACCGCCAACGAAGACTGGCGGCGTCTGAGCTACATCTATCTCGCCAGCTTCCTGCACAACTGCTCGGCGTGGGAATCCGACATCGGCCACGCGCGGCACTATCACAACTTCCTGGGCGCGACGGCGCTGCACGATGCACCGTACATGGCGCTGCTGGAATGCAGCGAGAGCTTCCTCGCGTTCCAGAGCTACCTGCGCGACAGCGGCCCGGACCTGCATGCCGGGGCGCGGCTGCTGATCGACGAATATTGCCGTTACGCGCTCGACCGCGCGTGGTTCTACTTTCCCGATACGCTGCCCCCCGACGCGATCGCCGAGAGCCCGCGCAACGGGCGAATCGACCGCGAATTGTCGTTCCCCGTCGAGGACCTCTACGTCGACGGGCAGCAGGCGGGCCAGGTCGGTCAGGAGATTTACGGCGGCGGCGCGGCGTTCATCTTCGCCAAGCAGGCGTTCCACCGTGTCGAGGAAGCGCCGTTCGCGCTCTTCTGTGACAGCTTCGTGTTCGGCTGGGAACGGCCGACGCCTCGCTCCGCGCAGCTGACGCTGGGCGGTTCGTCGGCGAACGAGGCGATGCTCGTGCTGATCCCCGTCCAGCGCGACGGCATGGCCGCGATTTCGCTGACGCTGGCGGACGGACGCCGGCGCAAGGGCAAACGCAAGGACGGGAAGCTGGTTTTCACGGTCCCGGCCGACGCCGGCCTGACGCTCAACTGGTAACAAGCCCGGAACGCCCCGGCGGGGCGGGGATTGTCGCATCGTGGCCCAATCAACCGACAAGGAAGCCGAGGAGCGCCGCGCCTATCGCCACGAACTGCGCCTCGTCGCGCGGTTGCTGCGCTGGACCGGAATGGTTCTGGTCGTGCTCGGCACCGTCGGCATCGCGCTCGGGCGCGAGGGCGCGTGGTTCACCGCGCCCTCCTGGATTTCGTTCGTGATCGGTTGGGCGCTGGCCCTCAGCGGCCTGGTCCGCCGGGAAAACAGGGCCACTGCCGTCGATCCCAGCGATTAGCGGTTCAGCCTCACTTTCCAAGTTGGAAAATTATCACTTGCCGAATCGGAAAGTCACGGCTAATCGCTTTCCATCTTGGAAAGTGAAGGACCCGTTCGATGACCAGAGAAACGATGTCTCCCGCCGAAGCGCGCGCCGCGCTCGAAAGCGTCGGCGCAACGCGCGCGCAGATCGCGGCCATGGGTCTGTGCCCGCCCTGGCGCCACGCCGCGTTCGGCGCGGTCATGGGGCTGCTGATCCTCGGGCTCGGCTATCCGCTGACCATCCAGGTCGCCAGCTTGTGCCTGGCGATGGGCCTGATGGTGGTGATCGTCGTCCACGACCGCAGGCGCTACGGCATGTTCATCAACGGCTATCGCAGGGGGGCGACGCGGCCGGTAACTGCGGCCCTGCTGGTAGCGATGCTGTTGCTCATCGTCGTGCAGGTCCGCTTGCGCGAGCAAGGCGTCGAGGCCTGGGTGCCGGTCGCCGTGGCGGGCGTGGCCTTCGCCGTTGCGGTCGCCGGCAGCGTCTGGTGGGCGCGCGTGTTCCGCCGCGAGCTGGGCGCATGACTCCGATCGTGCTCGACGCCCAGCTCCACGCGCCGGCGAGGCTGCAGATCGCCACCGTGCTGGCCAATGCCGACAGCGCCGAGTTCTCCCGCTTGCGCGAGATCACCGGGGTGAGCGACTCGGTGCTCTCGAAACATCTCTCGGCCCTGGTCGAGGCGGGCTACGTCCGGCTGACCAAGAGCGCGCTCGACGGCCGCCAGCGGACCTGGGCCAGCTTCACCCGCGCCGGGCGCAAGGCCTTCGCCGCGCACATGCGCGCGCTGCAGGCGCTGGTCGCCAGCGCCGAGCAGGCGATCGCCGCCGAGTAGCCCCTAGAAGGTGTACCCGAAGCCGACCGCCCCCAGCCACTGGCTGGCGCTGCCGCGGATGCTGGTGAGCGGGGTGCGCTTCGCGTCGCCGAGCATCCGCGTGTAGCCTCCGAGGACGAAAATGGCCGGACCGCCGTCGGTGAGGTCGCCGTCGAGGTCGAAGCCGAGCAGCAGCCGGCTGCCGGCCTTGTTGAAGCCGCCCCGGGCGGTGAACACCGGCAGTCCGCTGGCGATCGAACCCGCCGGGGTTACCGAATAATTGTAATCGGCGAACTTGCGGTTTCCGTATTCGGCATTGAACGCCAGGTTGGCGAGAATTCCCCGGCTGAGCGGCGTGGTGTAACTGACGAGCGGATCGATCACCATGCCCTTGTGGGCGCCGGCGACGTCCCACAACACATCCGCGGTCACCGAAAAGCTGTCGTATCGATTGAGCACATGGGGGAAGGTCAATCCTACCGTCGGGCCGACCTCGACCGCGGTCTCGAGCTTGCCGAGGCTGTCGACCACCGAATCGCCGGTCTTGCGCGTGCGATTCAGCCGCGCCTTCGCGGCAATGCCGAGGTTGAAGCCGACGCGGTCGGGCGGGTCGGGGATAAAGTCGAGCGCGACGCCGGCGGCCCGCGGACCGATGCCGATACCGCCGAGCCTGCCTTGCACCAGCGGCACCGGGAAGACCCTGTAGTCGTTCGAGCCTTCATAGCTCGGCCCGTAGCCGGCGCCGACGCCGACGCTCAGGTAGTCGCCGTCCAGCGCCGACGGCTGGCTGCCTGAGTCCTGCGCGGCGACCGGGCCGGCAAAGCCGAGCGCCAGCAAACCGGCAATGAAGATAGCGCGCCTCATCATGAACCCCTGTGTGACTTGCGTTTCAAACGAAGGGGACTCGGGAGTGTTCCTAGGGGGCCGAGCGCATCAGCCGCCCGCCTGCCATTGACGGATCGCCTCGATCGGCCAGAACAGCATGATCACGTTCAGCGCCAGGTTGTCGCGGATGACGTAGAGCGTCAGCAGCTCGAACACGATCGCGACGGCCAGGCTCACCTTCCACGGCAGGCGCGAGGCGAACAGGAAGCCGATCACCATGCAACCGATGTCGCCCATCGAATTGAGCACGCTGTCGCCGGTGTAGCCGAAGCTGACCGTCACCGCGCGGTAGCGATCGATCACCATCGGGGTGTTCTCGCTGACTTCCCACGCCGCTTCGACCAGCACCGCGATCGGCAGCGCCCAGCGCGCCGGACGACCGCCGAGCAGCCGCCATTTGCTCCACAGCAGCCAGGCGACGAAGTACATGATCAGGCCGTGGATGAAGTGGCTGAGCGAATACCAGTCGGTCAGCTGCTGCGAGTTCTCGGCCGATTGCACCACGCCGTGCCACAGCTTGACCGTGCCGCACGTGCAGATCGGCACCCGGCCCATCGCCAGGAGGATCACGACCGCCGAAACCACGATCGCAAAGGTCGCGAACACCGCGCGGCCGTGGGGCAACAGCGATCGTGCGCCGGCTCTGCTCATCCGTATTCCTTCCCCTCGCCGGCAATGGATGCAGCGCGCGCCGGCGATTGGCAAGGCGGGGCGGGATTGCGCCCCCGGCCCAAGCCGCTAAGGCGTCGGCATGAGCGAGCGCGATTGCGACATTGCGATTGTCGGCGGCGGGCTTGCCGGGGGGTTGACTGCCCTCGCGCTGGCCGAAAAGCGGCCAGGCGTTTCAGTGCGGCTGATCGAGGCCGGGCCGATGCCGGGCGGCAGCCATCGCTGGGGCTGGTTCGGGACCGACGTTTCGCGCGAGGGCAAGGCGCTGCTCAAGCGCTGGAACGAAGGCTACGACGCGGCCTTTCCGGATTACCGCCGTCATGTCCGCACCCGCTACCGCTCGCTGTCGCCGGAGGACTTCGCGGCCGGCCTGACGGCGATGCTTCCGGCCGGCACGATTCTGGTCAACAGCCCGGTGGCCGCTATCTGCGCACCACCCGGCCGCACAAGGTCAAGCGCCCGGTGATCGTGGACGCGACGGTCGGGCAGAGCCGCAGCTTCCGCTTCGTCCAGGTGCTGCCACTCGGCGAATGCGAGCTGTTCATCGAGGACGCTTATTACCAGGACAGTCCGGTGCTCGACCATGACGCGGCCACCCGCCGGCTCGACCGCTATGCTGGCCGCCGGGGTTGGAACGGCGAGATGTCCGGCAGCGAAAGCGGAATCCTGCCGGTGATCGCCGGCGGCGACTTCGCCGCCTGGCAGGACGAACGGCGGATCGACGGCGTCGGACGCATCGGCGTCCATGCTGGGTTCGTACACCCCTTGACCGGCTACACCGTGCCGTTCGCGGTCGAAACCGCGCTCGCCATCGCTCATGCGAAGGACCTTTCAGGGCCCGCGCTGGCGGAGATGCTCGACGAACGCGCGCAGGCGCACTGGAAAGCCACGGGCTACTACCGGCGGGTCGCATCGATGCTGTTCGGTGCCGCCCGCGCCAGCAAGCGCTGGAAAGTGTTCGAACGTTTCTACCACCTGCCTTCGGCCCGCATCGAGCGCTTCTTCGCCGCGCGCGCGACCGGCCTCGACCGGCTGCGGATCGCGTGCGGCAAGCCGCCGGTTCCCCTGCTCCGCGCATTGCGGGCGCTCGTGACCCAAAGGGCGCCGCTGCTGGAGGAGGAATGACGGCGGAAGGCAAGCGGGCATGCGTGATCGGGGCCGGTTTCGGCGGCCTCGCCCTGGCGATCCGGCTGCAATCGGCCGGGGTCGCCACCACCTTGATCGAAGCGCGCGACCAGCCGGGCGGCTGCGCCTACCACTGGCGCCGGGACGATTTCACCTTCGATGCCGGGCCGACCATGATCACCGATCCGGCGAGCCTGCGCGAACTGTGGGAACTGACCGCGCACGACATTGCCGACGACGTCGAATTGATGCCCGTAAGCCCGTTCTGCCGCTTCAGCTGGCCCGACGGAGCGGTGTTCGACTATTCGAACGATCCGCGCGCGCTCAGGGCGGAGGTTGCCCGGCTCGATCCCGCCGATCTCGCCGGGTACGAAGAATTCATGGCCTATGCAGCCGAGGTGGGCCGCGAAGGCTACACCGCGAAGCCGTTCCTCGACTTGCGCAGCATGATCGAGGCAGCCCCGGCGCTGATCAAGCACCAGGCCTGGCGTGCGCTTTACGCCACGATCGCGAGGTTCGTCGGCAACGAGAAATTGCGCGAGGCTCTCAGCTTCCATGCGCTACTGATCGGCGGCAACCCGTTCACCACCAGCGCCATCCAGGCACAGGCCGGCAAGCTGGAGCAAGATGCCGGCGTGTGGTGGGCACGCGGCGGGACCAATCGTCTCGTTGCCGGGATGGTGCGCCAGTTCGAACGCCTCGGCGGCACGTTGCGGCTGGGCGATCCGGTGGTCCAGGTCCACACGCTCGGCACACGGGCGACCGAGGTCGAGACACAAAGCGGCTGGCGCGAGCGGTTCAACGCCGTCGCCAGCAACGCCGACGTAATCCACACGTACCGCGATCTTCTCCGCGCCAGTTCGCGCGGGCCGCAGATGGCGCGCAAGCTGGCGAAGAAGCGCTTCAGCCCGAGCGCGTTCGTCGTCCATTTCGGGATCGAGGGCAGCTGGCCGGGTATCCCACATCACACCGTCCTGTTCGGTCCCCGCTACGAGGGGCTGCTCACCGACATTTACGACCACGGCGTGCTGCCGCGCGATCTGATGATCTATCTGCACCACCCCTCGGTTACCGACCCGAGCATGGCGCCGGAGGGCAAGAGCGCGTTCTCGGCGATGGTCCCGGTGGCCCACCTCGGCAAGCTGGCGATCGACTGGGAGCAAGTCGGCCCGATGCTCGAGAGGCGCGTGCTCGACGAGGTCGCCCGGCGGCTGATCCCCGACCTCGACGACCGCCTCGTGACGAGCTTCCACTACACCCCGCGCGACTTCGCGCTCGACCTCAATGCTCACCTCGGCAGCGCCTTCTCGCTCGAGCCGACGCTGAGCCAAAGCGCCTGGTTCCGCGTGCATAATCGCGACACCGTTATCGCCAACTTCTACCTCGTCGGCGCGGGAACCCATCCCGGCGCCGGGATTCCCGGAGTAGTCGCCAGCGCCATGGCGACCGCCGGACTTATGCTGGAGGATCTTTGCCGATGAACCGCCTGGCCGTCTATTGCGGCTCCGCCACGCCCGAGGACCCGCGCTATGTCGCCTTGGCGCGCGAGGTCGGCGAGATCCTCGCTCGGCGGGGGATCGGCGTCGTCTACGGCGGCGGCAAGCTGGGCCTGATGGGCGCGCTGGCCGACGGCGCGCTCACGGCCGGCGGCGAGGTGATCGGGGTGATCCCGGATGCCATGGTCAAGGCCGAGGTCGCCAATCTCGCCTGCACCGAACTGCGGATCGTCAAGACGATGCACGAGCGCAAGGCCGCCTTCACCGACCTTTCCGACGGCTTCCTCACCCTCCCGGGCGGAGTCGGCACGATGGACGAACTGTGGGAAGCGGTCAGCTGGGCGCAGCTCGGCTACCACGAAAAGCCCGTCGGGCTGCTCAACGCCTTCGGCTTCTACGACGGGCTCATCGAATTCAACGCGCACATGGTCGAGGTCGGTTTCGTGCGTCCGGTGCACCAGGGCATCATCATCGCCGAAAACGAGCTTGGCGCGTTACTCGACAAGATGGCCGCCTATCGCCCGCATACGCCGATCTTCCGGATGAAAGCCGAGGAGCTTTGAAGCCGCCGCGTCCCTTCCGCCCTCGCCCGCTGGCGCCGTCACGCATCCTGCGCACGACGCCGCGCCAGGTCGGCGGCGGGCGCGAGCGTGAGGAACTGGTGGAACTGGCGCGGAAATCGATCCGCCAAGGCAGCAAGAGCTTCGCCCTCGCCAGCCGGCTGTTCGACAAGCCCACGCGCGAAAAGGCCTGGCTGCTCTACGCGTGGTGCCGCCGCTGCGACGACATCGCCGACGGGCAGGATCACGGCGGCACGCTGAACCTAGACGAAGCCACCGCGCAGCGCCGGATCGAGGCGATCCGCGTGCTCACCCGCCGCGCCCTCGAAGGCCAACCGACGGCCGAGGAAGCGTTCGACGCGCTCGGCCAGGTGGCGCTCGAAGCGGGGCTGACGGAGGAAATGACCGACGATGTGATCGACGGCTTCGCGCTCGACGCCGATGGCTGGCGCCCGCGCAGCGAGGCCGACCTGATGCGCTACGCCTTCCACGTCGCCGGCGCGGTTGGCGTCATGATGGCGCGGGTGATGGGCATTCCGACCGACGATCACGCGATGCTCGACCGCGCATTCGATCTCGGCCTCGCCTTCCAGCTCACCAATATCGCCCGCGACTTGTGCGAGGACGATGCGGCGGGGCGCTGCTATCTCCCGCAGGAATGGCTCGCCGAAGGCGACATCCCGCCGGGCGAGCACATGCGCCCCGAGTTTCGCGAGCAACTGGTCGCGCTCGTGTCGCGCCTGCTCGACCTGGCCGACGAACACGAGGCGGCGGCGCGCTGGGGCGCGAACGGGCTGCGCTTGCGCCAGCGCTGGGCGGTGCTGGCGGCGGCGAATATTCACGGCGCGATCCGCAACGAGGTTCGCGCGTTGGGTCCGCACGCGTGGGATCATCGCGTTCGCGTGGGGTTCTTGAGTAAGCTCACGCTCACCTGGCAGGCTTTGCGCGAAGCCTTCGGAAGCGCGCCGCAGCCCGATCCCATGCCGCGCTGGACTCGCGGTGAGCTGATGACGATCGCCCGCATGGCCGGCCCGATCGCGCCGATGCCGCAAACCCCGCTGCCGGACGAGGTGGTGTGAGGCGAGGACATCGGCTAACCGGTTTCGCATGATACGAAGCCTGCTCATCGCCAACCGGGGCGAGATTGCCTGCCGCGTGATGCGCACCGCGCGGGCGCTCGGAGTGCGCACCGTGGCGGTCTATTCCGACGCCGACGCCAAGGCGCTGCATGTGCGCCAGGCCGACGAGGCGGTCCACATCGGCCCCTCGCCGGCGACCGAAAGTTACTTGTGCGGTGACAAGATCATTGAGGCGGCGAAGGCCACCGGAGCCGAAGCGATTCACCCCGGCTATGGCTTCCTCAGCGAGAACGCCGACTTCGCCCGCGCCGTCGCCGAGGCCGGCCTGATCTGGGTCGGCCCCAGCCCCGAGAGCATCGAGGCGATGGGCCTCAAGGATGCGGCCAAGAAGCTGATGCGCGCCGCCGGAGTGCCCGTGACCCCCGGTTACGACGGTGAGAGTCAAGCGACCGAGACGCTGCAAAACGAAGCTGATTCAATCGGTTATCCGGTACTTATCAAAGCTGTCGCAGGTGGGGGCGGCAAGGGCATGCGCAAGGTCGAGGAGCCGGCCGATTTCCTCGCCGCGCTCGAATCCTGCAAACGTGAAGCTAAGTCGAGCTTTGGTAACGACGAGGTCCTGCTCGAAAAATGGATCACCTCGCCGCGGCACATCGAAGTGCAGGTGTTCGGCGACACCCACGGCGACGTGGTCCACTTGTTCGAGCGCGATTGCAGCCTCCAGCGGCGCCACCAGAAGGTGATCGAGGAAGCCCCCGCGCCGGGCATGGACGCGGCCACCCGCGAAGCGATCTGCAGCGCGGCGGTGCGCGCGGCGAAGGCGGTCGATTACGTCGGCGCCGGCACGATCGAGTTCATCGCAGACGCCAGCGCGGGCCTGCGCGCCGACCGCGTGTTCTTCATGGAAATGAACACCCGCCTCCAGGTCGAACACCCGGTGACCGAAGAGATCACCGGCGTCGACCTGGTCGAATGGCAACTGCGCGTGGCGAGCGGGGAGCCGCTGCCGCTCCGCCAAGAGGAGCTGAGCATCAACGGTCACGCCATTGAGGCGCGGCTTTATGCGGAGGACCCGGCGAAGGGGTTTTTGCCGAGCACGGGGCGGTTGGAGTATTTCCAACTCCAAACAGGTGTGCGCGTGGAGACGGGTTACGAAGCCGGGGACCAGGTTTCGCCATTTTATGACTCGATGATAGCAAAGCTCGTGGCGCACGGGGAAACCCGCGACGATGCATGCTGCGATATAAACGTGATGTGCCGCAACGCCGATATCTGGCCTGTCAGGACCAATGCGGGCCTTCTTACGGCTCTGACGGAAGAGCGGGCGTTTTTGGAAGGCAGATTCGACACGGGATACATCGAAGCAAATCAGGAACGCTTGGTTGCGAAACCACCGTTGACCGAGGACGGCCTCGATGCTGCCGCCGTCCTCGTACTTGGCTCGCCGCCAACCGACGAAAACCTGCTGCAGTCGGGCTTTCGCCTGAACGCGACGCCAATTCATCACGCTCTTCTTTCCGTAGATGGCGAGCCGGTGCGGGTCGAACATTGGCCTGAACCGTCCGATCAGGCGAACTATTTCGGCCGCGCATTCAGATCATCGGAAGGACTCATAAAGTTTGATCAAGGCTTCGCTTATCGCATCGGACCTTATGAGGTGCGTGGTTCCGGCCATGCTTCCGCCACCGATGGCGACATCCGCTCGCCAATGCCCGGCAAGGTCATCGCCGTCGATGTCACCGAGGGCCAGGTGGTCGAGGCCGGGCAGCGGCTGATGGTGCTCGAGGCGATGAAGATGGAGCACGCGCTCACCGCGCCGTTCGCCGGGACCGTCGCCGAGCTGGCGGCGCACGAAGGCCAGCAGGTCCAGGTCGAGGCGCTGCTGGCGCGGGTGGAGAAGGCCGAGAACTAATTCCTCCCACACCCGGGAGGATGGTAGCGCTCCCTTTGCGCTTGTGACTCGCCCTCGCCTCCGGCAGTCTACCGCCCGGGTTCAAGGGGAGACAGGAATGGCCACGCTAGCCGCCGAGGATGCGCCGCTGCGCGTGTCGCAAGTCAAGGTGATCGCCGCATCGTCGCTCGGCACGGTGTTCGAGTGGTACGATTTCTACCTCTACGGCCTCCTGGCGACGATCATCTCGGCGCAGTTCTTCTCCGGTGTCAACGACAGCACCGCCTTCATCCTCGCCCTCGCCGCCTTCGCCGCCGGCTTCGCGGTGCGGCCGTTCGGAGCACTCGTGTTCGGGCGGATCGGCGACCTTGTCGGACGCAAGTACACCTTCCTGGTGACGATGGGCATCATGGGCGCCTCGACCTTCGCGGTCGGGCTGCTGCCGAGCTACGCCTCTGTGGGCGTGGCCGCGCCGTTGATGCTCGTCGCCTTGCGCATGCTGCAGGGCCTCGCGCTCGGCGGACAATACGGTGGTGCGGCGACTTACGTTGCCGAGCACGCGCCCGAGGGCAAACGCGGATTCTACACCAGCTTCATCCAGACGACCGCCACGCTCGGCCTGTTCGCCGCGCTGCTGATCGTCATCGGCACGCGTACCTGGCTGGGCGAGGAGGCGTTCGCGACCTGGGGCTGGCGGCTGCCCTTCTTCGCCTCGGCGGCCCTGCTTTGCGTCTCGCTGTGGATCCGCCTGCAACTCGCCGAAAGCCCGGTCTACCAGCAGATGAAGGACGCCGGGGCGACCACCAAGGCGCCGCTGACCGAGGCTTTCGGCAACTGGAGGAGCGCCCGCCTGGTGCTGGTCGCTCTGCTCGGCGCCGTCGCCGGGCAGGCGGTGGTCTGGTACACCGGGCAGTTCTACGCGCTGTTCTACCTCGAGAAGATTCTCAAGGTCGACGGCGCGACCGCCAACATCCTGATTGCCGTGGCGCTGGCGATCGGCACGCCGTTCTTCGTGGTGTTCGGCTGGCTCAGCGACAAGATCGGCCGCAAGCCGATCATCATGGCCGGGTGCGCGCTGGCGGCGGTCACTTACTTCCCGTTGTTCGGCGCGCTGACCGAAGCGGCCAACCCGGCGCTGGCGCACGCGACGGCGCGCAATCCGGTGACAGTCGTCGCCGATCCGGCGAGCTGCTCAGTGCAGTTCGATCCCATCGGCAAGACCAAGTTCGACAAGAGCGGCTGCGACATCGGCAAGTCGGCCCTGGCCAAGGCGGGAATCCCCTACGCCAACGAGGCGACCCCGGGCGATCCGATAATCCGCATCGGCGACGCCCAGGTCCCGATAACCGACAAGGCCAGCTTCGATGCCGCCCTGCCCGCCTTGCTCGCGGACGCCGGCTACCCGGCCAAGGCCGACCCCGCCCAGACCAACACCCCGCTGGTCATCGCCATTCTCACCGCGCTCGTGCTGCTGGTGACGATGGTCTACGGGCCGATCGCCGCGCTGCTGGTCGAGCTGTTCCCGGCGCGCATCCGCTACACCGCGATGAGCCTGCCCTACCACATCGGCAACGGCTGGTTCGGCGGTTTCCTGCCGACGATCGCCTTCGCCACCGTGGCGGCGACCGGCAATATCTACGCCGGGCTGTGGTACCCGGTCGGGGTGGCCGTGCTGACGCTGGTGGTCGGGCTGCTGTGGCTGCCGGAGACCTTCCGCCGGCGGATCGATCACGTAAGCTAGCGCGCGGTCAGTCCGCCTCGACCAGCGCCACGCCCGGCCCGCCCGGCGCGTTGAGCCGCCGGAACAGCCGGCCGCGCTCGCTGAACAGCACGAGGAGCAGCGCCGAGCTCGAACCGAACAGCAGCGCAAAGGCGAACGGGCGCGCGGTCCCGTCGTAGCTCTGGCCGATGACGATGCCGACCACGGCCGCGCCGAACATGCGGAAGAAGGTCTGCACGCTGCTCGCCGCCCCGGCGATCTTGGCGAACGGCTGCATGGCGATCGAGCTGAAGTTGGCGCCGAGGAAGCCGAGCAGCGCGAGGTTGGTCGCCATCAACGGCAGGAACCAGGCGAGCTGGCCGTCGCGATAGATCGCCGCCCAGACTTGCGCCGCGCTCACGCCGATGAAGACGATGACGCCGACATGCGACACCCGCCGCGCGCCGAAGCGCTCGACGATGCGGCTGTTGACGATGTTGGAGACCGCCATCATCGCCGCGGTGCCGCCGAACACCACCGGGAACCAACGCCCTGCGCGGAAATGCTCGCCGATCAGCTGCTGTGCGCTGTTCACGTAGCCGAACACCGCTCCAATCAGCAGCGCCGTGCCGAGCACGTAACCGATCGAGATGCGATTGAAGAGCGCCACGCGCATGTTGCCGAGGATCGCCCTTATCTCGATCTTCTGGCTATATTCGGGGCGCAGCGTTTCAGGCAGCCGCAGCCAGGTCCACAGCGCGGCGAGGCCGGCAAGGCACGCCAGGCCGACGAATATCCACCGCCAGCCGGCAATCAGCAGCACGGCCTGGCCGAGGCTCGGCGCGATCACCGGCACGGTGATGAACACCGCCGAGACCATGCTCATCGTCCGTGCCATCTTGTCGCCTTCGAACTGGTCGCGGACGATCGCCACCGGGGCGACCATCAGGCCGGCGCACAGAAGACCTTGCAAGCCGCGGGCGACCAGGAGCACGGCAAAGCTGTCGACCGTCGCCACGATCAGCGAGAACAGCGCGTAACCGGCCAGCGCGACCATGATCACCGGCTTGCGCCCGAAGCGGTCGGCGAACGAGCCGGGCAAGAGACAGCCGAGGCCGTTGGCAAGCAGGTACACCCCGACGATCAATTGCCGCTGGTTGCCGGCTTCCGCGCCCAGCTCGCGCGCGATGTCGTCGAGCGCCGGCAGCATGCCGTCGATGCACAGCGCGTTGAGGCTCATCAACAGCGCGATCAGCACGATCAACTCGCGCTGGCCGATCGAAATCGGCTGATGGGGGGTGGCCGCGGTGGACATGGGACGCAAGGCCCTAGCCCCATGTTGCAGTGCGGTATAGCCCCTTCGTCTTCGCCGGACTAAAGCAAGACGATGGAGGAGGACGAACCCGATCTCGGCCTGCGCAAGATCATCCACATCGACATGGATGCCTTCTTTGCCAGCGTCGAACAGCGCGACAACCCCGAGCTGCGCGGCAAGCCGGTCGCTGTCGGCGGAAGCGGCAGCCGCGGAGTCGTGGCTGCGGCCAGTTACGAGGCACGCAAGTTCGGCGTCCATTCCGCCATGCCGGGGATGACCGCACGGCGCTTGTGCCCCGACCTGATCTTCGTGCGCCACCGCTTCGAGGTCTATCACGAGGTCAGCCAGCAGATCCGCGCGATCTTCCGCGACTTCACCCCGCACGTGGAGCCGCTGAGCCTCGACGAGGCCTATCTCGACGTGACCGAGGACATTCGCGGGATCGGCAGCGCCACGCGCATCGCCGAGCTGATCCGCCAGCGCATTCGCCAGCAGACCCGGCTCACCGCCAGTGCGGGCGTGTCCTACAACAAGTTCCTCGCCAAGCTCGCCAGCGACCAGAACAAGCCCGACGGGATCTGCGTGATCAAGCCCGGCCAGGGCGCGCAGTTCGTCGCCAGGCTGCCGGTGCGCCGGTTCCACGGCGTCGGCCCGCGCGGAGCCGAAAAGATGGCCCGGCTCGGCATCGAGACCGGCGCCGACCTTGCCGCCAAGGACATCGCCTGGCTGCGCGCCAACTTCGGCAGCTTCGCCGATTACCTCTACCGCGCCGCGCGCGCGATCGACCTCAGACCGGTGCGCGCCAACCGCATCCGCAAGTCATTGGGCGGCGAGCGCACCTACAACGAGGACATCTCGAGCGGCTCAGCCCTCCGCGTCGCGCTCGACGACATTATCGAGATCGTCTGGGAGCGCATCGCCGAGCACGACACCCGCGGGCGCACGGTGACGCTCAAGCTCAAATTCACCGATTTCCAGCTGATGACCCGCGCCAAGTCGCTCTCGCGCGCGATCGACAGCAAGGCGGAATTTGCCCGCCTGTCCCGCGAGATTCTCGACGAAGCTCTACCGCTGCCGATGCCGGTGCGGCTTATCGGCCTGACGCTGTCGAACCTCGAGGGCGAGCAAGGCGACGAACGGGCGCCGGACACTGCGCAGTTGTCGCTGCTCTAGCGATCGGGAAACGCAACCTCGAGGCGATAGCGGGCAAAGCTGATCAGCTCTCCCGGGAGCGCGTCGAGCGCGAACCAGCCGCCGTCGATCACCTCGCGGCCATCGACGCGCGGTTCCGCGGCAAAACGCGCGGTAAACACGAATGCGCGGTGCGGCGCGCCGTCGAGCACCTCGTCGAACCGAGCCGCCAGAGTCAACTGTTCGAGCGCGCAGCCCAGTTCCTCGCGTATCTCGCGCTGCGCGCAGGCTTGCGGGTCCTCGGCCCGGCCGAGCCCTCCTCCGGGGAGCGACCAGCGTCCCGAGCCATAGCCGTGGCGGACCAGGAAGACGCGGCCTGCGTCGTCCACGGCGATCACCGAAACCCCCGCCGTTTCCCTTTTCGCCAGCCGCCGCCACCGCTTGCGCAGCCGGTGGGCGAGCCGCAGCAACGCGCGGTGCAGCGGGGCAGGAATCAGGTGAAGCATGTCACCGGCTGCCGCGCAGCGCCGAGCAGGCGGGCGACCGGCAGGTCGTTCTCGCCGCGCCCCGCCGCCTCGAATAGCGCGCGCTTTTCTTCCCCGCGAATGACGAACATCAACTCATCCGAATCGAGCAGCGCCGGAATGGTCAAAGTTATCCGGGGATACGGCGCCTCGGGCGGCATTGGATCGGGCGTGATCATGCGCACCTTGAGCGGATCGTCGGCGCGCGGATCGGTGTTGGGGAACAGGGAGGCAATGTGTCCGTCGGCGCCCATCCCCAGCCAGGCGAGCGCGAAGTGCGGGACCTGCTCCATGACGCTGAGCGCGACGACCTCGGCGCCTGCGGGCTCGAGCAGCGCGCGGATCTTGCCGGTGTTGCTCGCCGGGTGGTCCTCGGGCACCTCGCGGTCGTCGCCCGGCCACACGGTCACCCGCCGCCACGCGAGCGGCATCGCCGTCAGGCGCTCGAGGATCGGAAATGGTGTCGAGCCGCCGGGAACGGTGATCGCGATCGGCGCCTCGCTCCGGCCCAGCGCGGCCGCGAGCCGGCCATGCAGCCATTCGGCCGCCTGCGCATCGTCGGCGCCTGCAATCAGCTCAATCATCGCGCCAGCCTAGACGGCTGCTGGCTCCCTGTCAGCCGGTCAAGCCGCGCGCGCCCATCGCCACGACGACCGCTGCGAGGCCAAATAGCGCCCCCACGCCGAGGCGAACCGCCCGCAGCGGCAGCCGCAAGTCCCATTCCCCGCCCAGCGCCCATGCCGCGCTGAGCACCGCGCCGCTGCCGAGCGCCCCACCCGCTGCCGCCAGCACGGGAGTGCCGGTCGCCACCGCCAGCGCCAGCACGAAGAACCTCGCCGCGTCGGTCAGTTGTCCCGCAAACAACACCAGCGAGATGGCGCCGAGCGAGCGGGTCGGCTCGGCCGGAACGGCGCGACCACGCGCGACGAGCAGCTCGATCGCCGCCAGCGCCAGCGCCAGGGCAACGAACATCGCCTTGCCCGCCGGCGCCATCTTTGGCGCGAGCAGCGCCCCCGCCCATGCCGCCAGCGCTGACGTCGCGATCGCCGCGAACCAGCCGACGACGAGCAGCCCGGCGCTTTGTCCCAGGATTCCCGCCATCCCCGCCGTCATCCGCGTCGAGCGGCCGCCAAGCATGGCCAGCGCCGAAGTCAGCAGGGCGAGGAAAAGCGCCGGCATGGCCGCGCTTTACCAGCTATGGCGGGAAAGTGGAGCGGGCGAAGGGAATCGAACCCTCGTCGTAAGCTTGGGAAGCTTCTGCTCTGCCATTGAGCTACGCCCGCAAAAGCTTGGAAAACCGTTGTTTTTATCGCCAAGCCCGAAAAGGTTTGCAGTCGGGTTTACAGCCCGTCCCGCAAACGCTCGCCGATTGCCATAGCGATCTGCCCTTGGTCAACACAAACGCGCCCGATGCTGCGGGCCTGGTCTGGCGACCAGCTCATGACATCGGCGACCTGCTCATCGGTGAGACCTGCCTTGAGCGGTTTGGTGCAAAACGTGCCGCGTAGATCGTTTTCCGCTGGCTTCAGGTGGCCCCGGCGACGATTTCCTGTTCGGATCGGTCGGGGCTGAGCGCCAGTCGCACCTGGTCATCGAAGATCATGGTGGGCGCGGTGTCACGTGTGAATGGCGCCGATCTCGCCGCGAAGGCGTGTCTGCGAGCGATCGCCAACTATCCGATCACCAAAATCCCTCAGCTTCGCACGCATTTGAACGATTCGGCGTTCTCCGGATCGGCGTCTGGCGACTTGGGACGCGCGATCGACGGATAGGGACAAAGGGGCCGCGTCCGACCCGGCCATGGGCTGCCGGGAGCGGAGGCGGCGACTATGCGATCCGGCGCCTGGCCATGCTCGACCCAGCCGAGAAGTGCGGTGAAGGCGTCGAACTGATCGGTCGAAGGGCCTCCCCCGCAGTGGTTCATGCCCGCGACCGGGAAGACTCGAACGACCTGCGCGGCGTTGCCATTCTCGCGCGCGTTCACCTCGTCCCACCAGTTCAGCGTATCGGTGACCGAAAACACCGGATCGGACGCACCCTGATAGACGATCATCCGCCCTCCGCGCCGGCGGAAGGCGGACAGGTCCGCGGAACGTGCGCCGATGTCCTGCCAGGCCGAGCGCCTGAAGGCACCGCCAGTCGCGTAGATCTTCGGGGCATCGCGATCGAAATCGAATCCGAGATCGTACGCCAGGCGGTCCTGCGGCGCGGTCGGGGGCGTTGAGAATACGGCTGCCAGGGCTATCGACCCCATCGCCACGTTGAGCGACGGCATGGAGCCGTCGGCCGCGCCGATTTTCCAGCCACGCCAATCGCGGCCGGACCAACCTCCGTCCCAGGGAAACCCGGCGTAAAGGGGCTCACCCCGGCTGTTGCGCGGCCCATCGTGAATCCGCTCCAGCGCCTCGACCTGTGCCGGGATCAGGCAGCCTGACTGCTTAGCCCCACCGCAGGTGAGCCGCTTGAGCTCTGGGAGTACCTTGGCCGACGTGCATTGGCGGAAAGCGCCGACAATCCCGTCACGCAGTCCGTCATCGGCGTCGCACGAAGCAAGAACGGCACCGCGTACAAGGTCGAGATCGGCCCCGCTGAAGCTGCGTGTCAGTGTTGCTGGAGTGACTTGCTCACCTTTGGCGCGAACGACCGCGGCGAACTGCTGTGTGTCCCACGCTTCGGCCAGCGCCGCGCGCGGCAACGAGAAACCCGGCGCTCCCGAAACGATGCCGTCGAACAGCGTCGGATAGCGCTGCGCCGCCATCATGCCCTCTTGCCCGCCTTTGGAGCAGCCGACGAAGTAACTGTAGCGCGGCCCGTTCCCATAGAACCGCTCTGCGAGAGCCTTGGCCGCTAGCGCCACCGGCTTGATGGAAGCGCCGCCGTAATCGGCCCGCGCCTGCGGGTCGAAACCGAAGGCAGCGTCGCCGCCATGCGCGGGATCGTTGTTCGCCCTGGCATCGTGCCCGCTGTCTTGAGAGACCACGGCGAAGCCTTCGCTGATTGCCGGCGGCTTGGTGAATCCGATCATCCCCAGCGCCGACCCGAGGTTGCCGTCAAGCCCGCCGCCTCCTTCGAAGAGCAGCCGCCCGTTCCACTGCTCCGGCAGGCGCACGTGGAAGCGCAGGGCATAGTTCTGTCCGTCGACGCCCTTACGGTGGCGCATGCTGCCGACGATTTCGCAGTGGGCCGGCAAGGTTACGGCCGGTGCGGAAACGCCGGGCGGCCCCGCGGGGGCTTGCGTGCCGGCGGCGAGGTACTCGGCGGTGTCGATCCGCGTGTCCGCCTCAGGCCACGCACCCTTCATCTGCTGGGCGAGAGCGGCGCAACGGGAAGAAAAATCCCCGGCTGAGGCACCTGGCGCCCCAGCCGGAGAAAGGCCCGAGGCCGCGCTGCATGCCGGGAGGAGCAAGAGCGCGGCGGTGTTCCCGAGCAAACGGGCGTCGATCTTCATGTCAGAACCTCACCGACGCACGAACTCCGTACTCGCGCGGCGCGCCGTAGAACTCGTTGTTGATGAACTGGCCGCTGACGTACTTCTTGTTGGTCAGGTTCGTGCCATAGCCCTCTATCGTCCAATCGCCCTTCTGGAGCGTGAGCAACGCCGAGAGCAGGCCACGACCCGACAAGTAATCGGTCACCGGGTTGAACAGCAGGTTGGTCCAGCGCGCACCGATATAGGCATAATTCAGCCGAGGAGTGAGCGTCAGGTCGGAGCCGAGATCGGCCTGGTACTGCACGCCGAAGTTGTATGACCATTTGGGCGAGTACAGGTTCGGACCGCCGCCAGCGGTTGTCGTGAAGGGACCGTAGTCGAAGCAGGTCGGCGGGTTTGACGGTACGCCCGCCGCACACTGCGGCCCCAGGTTGAGGCCGGTCGGCAACAGGCGCTGGTTCACGAACTGGAACTGATCGAGCTTGGAGTCGACATAGGCGATCCCGCCATCGAAACCGAAGCCGCCGATCTTTGCCTGCACTTGCGCTTCCAAACCTTTGATCGTCGCGTTGGCGACGTTGTGAACGCCGCCCTGGCCCGTCGAAGGCTCGATCGAGTCGATCTGGAAGTCCTTGTATTGCATGTAAAATGCGCCGACCTGCGTGCGCACGTGATTGTCGAGGAAGGAAGACTTCCAGCCGGCTTCGTAGTCCCACACCGTTTCCGGGCGAAAGCCAGAAGTTGCCCCGTTTGACCCGCCAGGTTTGTAGCCGCGTGCGGCGAACGCGTAGACCAGGTTATCCTCGTCGGGCGTCCAGTTGAGCCCGACCTTGCCGGTGAAACGGCCGTCCCCGTGGCTGCCGCCCAGATCGGCCACTTGCAGGCCGCCAGGCGGGAAGAATGGTGAGCCATTGCCAATAACGACACTGCCGGCGCTGTCGGCTTTGAAGTGCGAATAGCGTCCGCCGACCTGCAGCTCGAGCTCCGGCAGGATCTTGTAACCCGCCTGGGCGAACACGCCAGTCGTGGTCTTGTTCTGGCCGATCTGGATGTCGGTCGGATCGGCAGGATTGAAGGCAATCGGGTTACTGCTGGTCTGCTGGATGGCGACGTCGATCTTGTTCTTCTGGAAGTATCCGCCAACGATCCAGTTGAAGGCCCCGTCGGTGGGGGAGATGATGTTGACCTCCTGGACCCACTCGCGCTCGCGAACAAACTGGTCCTGCGTCTGGGTCGCGCTGGCTGGAGCGGGATTCTGCGGCGTGGGCGTCAGCTGGGTCATGGCCGCGTCCATATCGTAGAGATTGTTCATCCGCTTGTTGACGTAGCCGCTGACCGAGCGGAGCACGACGCCGCCGTCGAATTCGTACCGCATCTCCAGGCTCGACTGAAAGCCGCGTTCGTGCACTTTGGTCGGAGCGTTGTACGTCAAAGTGCGAATATCGGGCTGTCGGTCGTAGGCGAACGTCGTCCCTTCGATCGGCCGATAAGCGAAGCCCCCGGTGTTGCGATCGACCCATTCCACCTTTGCAACGGCCCGGAACTTCGCCGGCTGGAACAGCACGCTCAGCCGCCCTGCCTTCTCATTCAACCGGTCAGGGTGGTTGTCGTACGGTCCGATGTCGGTGAAGTAGCTGTCGCGCCGCTGGAAGGTGCCGGCTGCACGGACTGCCAGAGTGCTCGACAGGGGGACGTTCACCGCTCCTTCGCCGCCGAGCGCATCGTAGTTGCCGTAGCTGGCCTTGGCGTAGCCGGACACGCCGCTCAGCGATGGATTGGCGGTGTTGATGAAAATGGCGCCGCCGGTGGAGTTCGAGCCGACGAACGTTCCTTGCGGGCCGCGCAGCACCTCGATGGTGCCGATGTCGTAGAACAAGCCGGTCGTCAGGATCGGCGGCTGGAAGATGTTGTCGTAATAAGTGGCGACACCGTTCGACACGGCTGGGGAGCCGCTGGACAGACCGATACCGCGAATGTTGACCGACTGGGTGAGGCCCTGATCGGTGATCGAGAGCGAGGGCGCGGCATATTGCAGGTCCGCCACGCGTTCGACCGCCTTCTTGTCGAGGTCGTCACCGGTGAGGGCGGTTGCGGCCGCGGGCACCTTCTGCAGGTTCTCCTCGCGCTTTTCCGCGGTGACGACGATCTCCTTCAAGCCGCTATTGCGATCGTCCGCCGAAGCTTGCTGTTCATCGCCGGTCTGTTCGGTCGCCGGAGCTTGCAGATCGCTGGCGGATTGTGCCGCCGCCGGAGCTGCCAGAGCGGCAATTGCCCAACCCAAAGCCGTCACCGACACGAGCCTCGAATCCATCCGCCTCATCGCCTTCTCTCCCTCGCCAAGTCGCGGGCTTCGCGCCCGACTCACGGGAGTGCTGATACGACGTTCTGCAATCGATTGCAATATGGTCCAATGTACAGCGAGTTCGTTTTTCGACGGAATTCCAGGGCCAACGACCATGCCTTTCCGGACCGAATGCCACGAATGCTGAGAGTTGGTCCGCCTTAAGTGCAATCGGTATCAGGAATTTGTCGCGATCGCCGCCAGCGCGCACCGACCCACGGCAATCGCCCCGAGCGGACCCGCCTGGGTTCCCAATCCGGCCATGCGCACCACTTGCTCGACCGATCCGCTGTTTACCTTCGGGAGGTAACCGCCCACGCGCTCCAGGACAGCGCCTCGCGCACCGGACAGGAGATGGGGCCGCGACAGCATGACCGTGCCACCCAGAAGCACCCGCTGGACCGAGGTCATCAGCAGGATTGCGGCAACCAGTTCGGCAAGGTCGCTGGCGACGAGCTGCCAGCGCGGATCGGCGTCGGAAAGCGATGCGGGGTCGCGCCCGAACCTCGCGCGCAGGGCGGTGCCCGAGATCAGTCCTTCGGTGCAATCACCATGGAACGGGCAAGTCCCGGCAAAATCATCGCCAGGAGCCCGGCGGAGGCGCAAGTGGCCGATCTCCGGGTGCATCGCGCCATGCACGGCCTGCCCGTTGACCAGCAATCCGCCGCCGACGCCGGTACCGACCGTGACGTAGCAGACATCGCCGCACCCTTGCGCCGCACCCCACCGCAGCTCTGCCAGCGCGGCCGCGTTGACGTCGGTTTCGATTGTCCAAGGGCACCCGAGGCCAGACGTCAGCGCCTTGGCGACGTCGAAGTTGGCCCAGCCCGGCTTGGGCGTGGTGAACAGTTTGCCGAACCCCGGCGACCCCGGATCGAGATCGAGCGGACCGAAGGCGGCAATCCCGAGTGCTGCAAACGGCTGGTCGTTCATCCATTGAAGGAGCTGGGCGCGAGATTTTCCCAACGTCTCTTCAGGCGAGGTGGTCGGGATAGTGTGCTGCTCGATCACTTCGGCGCCGCGGGCAAGCACAAGCACCGCTTTGGTACCGCCGAGCTCGACGCCGGCGACCACAGGTTCTTCGCTGGTCATCCCCCTACAAGCTGCGCCCGCGAACCGTTGAGAGCAAGCCGCAGGGTGGGCGCGAACGTTCCCCCGAATCGGCGGCCCTCAGGTTGTGTCCCGCCTCGCCAGTCGTCGACGAAACTGATCACCGACCGGTCCGGCAGGACGAGCCACCCGTAAGCCTGCCGCGGAGCCTCTGGCGGATTGCAGAAGACCAGGCCGGTGCCGTTGAGCGGCTCCCATTGTTCGCAGAGTTGCGGCGAAACCATTCCGTAGAGACCTGTGGGCCCGATCGGCCCTGCCGGATCGAACACCTGATCCTGCGTCGACCAGAACAGATAATACAAGCCTGCGTGGTGGACGATGTGGGGCCGTTCGAGTTCGTTGTTCAGCCCGTCCGCGCTCAGGATCGGCGGCAGCAGGCGCCACGCGGAGCGCTGTTCGTCCACCGCGGATGCTGCGCCGATCACGCCGTTGTAGGGCGAACTCGACCCCGCTGCCGAGCCGGCGAATACCATGGTCCATGTTCCGTTCGCCGGGTCCAGGAAGGGAAAGGGATCGCGAAATGCCTTGATCGTCCCCGGCGCCCCGCCGCGGTTGGTGGCCATGTAGAACGCCGGGTCGGGTTCAATGATTTCTCGCAGCCCGCTCCACTCGTTCAGTCGATACCCGGCATCGTCGCGCCCAAGGTGGGCGTTCGCCTCGAAGATGCGCTGCTCGTAGCTGACAAGCCGCTCGTTGCGACGTCCGGCGCTCGTGAAATAGACCGTCACAGCACCCGTCGCGGGATCCAGAATCGCGGACCCCGACCATTCACGACTCCCGGGCGAGAAACCTTCGGGCATCGCGGGCCCGAGCATTGTCCAACCTTGCGCGTTTCTCAGCAGCAGATAGATCCTTGCATGGCTATGACGCTCATCGGGATCGGCGAAACGCGGTGCGGCCAGCGCCATCCACAGCGTGTCGCCACCGTCGAGAAGGGCGGGCCGACCATCCGCTCGCTGCACCGGCCACGCGTCCCACAGGCCGAGGCTGGAAACCGGCTTTGCGGCGAGCGCATCGATAACCGGCGCATGATTGACCTTTTGCGCCGCGATGCCCGCGACATGCGCAGCCGTCCAGCGCGACGGCGTTTCGAAATCGCTCCTGCGGCCGGGAATGGAGATTTCGGTGTCGCTCAAATCAGGCCTCGGCTGCGATCGTCATTCGAAGCGCCTTAAATCGAAAGTCGCCTATTCGCAATCGATTGCACGAGGCGCTTTACGTCGAGGAACGGATGACGAGCTCCGGATTGAGCACAACCGAGCCGGTCGCCTCTCCGTCGATACGCTTGAGCAGGAGCTCGACCATCTGGCGAGCCCCAGTGGCGATGTCCTGGCGGATCGTCGTCAGCGGAGGAACCGACGTGCGCGCGAAGGGCAGATCGTCATAACCGACCACCTTGACGTCACCGGGCACGGTCAGTCCGCGGCTGTGCAGCACTTGCATCGCAGTGATCGCGATCAGGTCCGAGGCGGCGAAGATCCCGTCGGGCGGCGTTCCCGCGTGATCGAGGAAGTGCGCGATATCTTCGGCGGTCAGCTCGCCGGCCAGGTGCGTCGGTGTTTCGATCAGCTCGGCGCCAGGGCGCCTTGCCGAAACCGCGGCCCGCGCACCATCGAGGCGCTGGCGGATCTCGACTGCCTGGGGATTGCCGAAAAACGCAATCCGCCGGCAGCCCCGGTCCATCAAGTGTGCCGTCGCTGCGAGTCCGCCAAGATAGTTGTCGGTACCGACCGAGCAGTGGATCTGACCTCGCAGATGCGCGCCCCATGCGACCATCGGCAGGTAATCCCGCGCCATCTTGTCGAGCACCGCCGACTGGTCGGATTGTCCGATGATGATGAATCCGTCGACCCGATCGGCTGAAATCATCTTCTCGAGCCAATCGTCCTTCTTGGGAATGACCCGCGACAGCACGAGGTCGAAACCGCGCTCGGTCAATTCGTCGGCAAGGAAACCGATCATCGTCATGAAGAACGGATCAGATATGTGCTGCGTCGTTTCGTGCCCCAATGGGATGACGACGCCGATCGCGCCTTTCCGGCGAGTGCGCAGGTTGCGTGCGAGGGAGCTTGGCCGAAAGCCATGCTCCTCCGCCAAGCGTTGGATGCGTTCCGCCGTCGCGGAGCTGACCAGCGACTTGCCGGCGAGCGCCCGCGAAACCGTCGCCGCAGACACGCCGGCAAGCTCGGCGAGGTCGTAGATCGTACGTACCTTCTTGCTGCTCAATGCCACCCTCGCCCACCGCCCCTGGTCGGCGCGTTCATCGGCGTAACGCCAGCCGATTGCAACTGCGAGCGGAGCGCACAGCATAGTTGCCTTTGCTTTGCTTGCAATCGATTGCGGTGATGATAGTCTACCGGCAACTGGCGAGGTAAAGGGTGCTGATATGTGGGGATTCGCGACGGTTCGGCGCTGGATGGCGGGGGTTGCCCTCGCCGCGGCTTGTGCCGCCCAGGCTCAAAGCGGCCGCGCTCCCCTGCCGGTTGCCGAAGATGGCACGGTGGAAGTGCCGGCGATGTCGGCCCCGGTTTCCGAATTTCTCAGCCCGGAAGCGCGAGCTTACGTCGTCGAACACCTGCTCGCGGTGGCCAAGCTCGACCCGAGTGCTCCGCCCAGTCCGGTCCCGCCGCTGATTGCGCCCTACATCCCCCGGATGAAGGCGCGGTACCACACCCATCGTGAAGACGCCGTGATCGCCGGAGTTAAGGCCTACGTTTACACGCCGGCCGGCGGCATCGCGGCGAAGAACCGCAAGCGGGTCCTTATCAACTTGCACGGCGGCGGCTTTCGCGAATGCTTCCCCGGCTGTGCGGAGCTCGAATCGATCCCGATTGCGGCCCTGATGAGGATCAAGGTCGTCAGCCTCGATTATCGTCAAGGGCCGGAGTATCGCTTCCCCGCGGCGAGCGAGGACGTCGCAGCCGTCTATCGCCAACTGCTCAAGACCTACCGGCCGGAGGACATCGGCATCTATGGCTGCTCGGCCGGAGGGATCCTCACCGGCATGTCGTTGGCATGGTTCCAAAAGCAAGGGCTCCCTCGCCCCGGCGCGGCGGGCATCTTCTGTGCGGGCGGGACACTCGCCTCGGCCGGTTTCGGCGGCGACGCCACGTACACTGCCTTGCCGCTCGGCGAGGCGCGCATGCCTCCGCCTCCAGCACCGCCTGGGGCAAAGGCTTTGGCCCCGCCGCTCGGCTATCTGACCGGCGCCGACCCGACGGACCCGCTTGTCGCACCGGCGTCGTCGCCCGCGGTCCTGGCGAAGTTCCCACCGACGTTGATCATTACCGGCACCCGCGGGTTCGAATACAGTTCGGCGATCTATACCCATGAAGCGCTGGTCAAGGCCGGCGTCGACGCCGAACTGCACGTGTGGGAGGGACTGTTCCACGGGTTCTACTACAACCCCGATGTGCCCGAATCGCGCGATGCCTTTGACGTGATGGTCCGATTCTTCGACCGGCATCTCGGCAAATAGGGGGAGCGAGGATTTGAACGCGTCGGTTACACAAGCGCGGCATAGCGCGGGGCTGCTCAAGGCGCTCGTGTTCCTGATGTTCGCGATGTTCGCGATGACCAGCGACTCGGTCGGGGGCGTGATCCCCGCGATAATCCAGGAGTTTCACCTCAGTCTCACCGCCGCCGGCTCGTTCCAGTACGCCTCTATGTCCGGGATCGGCATTGCCGCCATCGGCCTCGGCTTCCTCGCCGACCGCTATGGCCACAAGACCACGATCCTGTTCGGCCTCGCCCTGTTCGGCGGGGCATCCGCCCTGTTCGCCGCGGGTCACGCGTTCGGCTTCTTCGTCACGCTGCTGTTCGTCGCCGGGCTTGGCATCGGCATTTTCAAGTCCGCCGCGCTGGCGGTGATCGGCGACCTGTCGCGCTCGACCCGCGAACACGCCGCGACAATGAACCTCGTCGAGGGCTTCTTCGGCGTCGGGGCGATCATCGGCCCCGCGCTCGTCGCGTACCTGCTCCAGCATGGCTCGAGCTGGAAATGGGTCTACGTCGCCGCCGCGGCCTTGTGCGGGCTGCTGATCATCGGCACCTGGACGACCCGTTTTCCGGCCAGCCGCCGTCTTCGCCCGCAGGAGGCCAGCGCCGCGGAGTCGTTGCGTATGCTGCGCGATCCCGTGGCGCTCTACTTCGGGCTGGGCCTGATGCTCTACGTAGGCGCGGAGGCGGCGGTTTACGTCTGGGCGCCGACCTACCTCAGCGGGTACGCCGGCCCGAACCCCTGGCTGGCCGCCTACGTCGTCTCGATCTTCTTCGTCCTGCGAGCGGCGGGGCGCTTCCTCGGCGCCTGGCTGCTCGGGCGCTACAAGTGGTCGGCGGTCCTTGCGTTATGCAGCAGCGCGATGGCTTTGCTGTTTTGGGTGTCTGTCGCCGGCGGCCGGGAGGCGGCGATCTATGCACTGCCCGCCACCGGGCTGTTCATGTCGGTGCTCTATCCGACGATCAACTCGACCGGGATCAGCTGCTTCGACAAGGCGCAGCACGGCGCCATCGCCGGGCTGCTGCTGTTCTTTACCTGCCTGAGCGCGGTGTTCGCGCCGATGCTGATGGCTGCCGTCAGCGATATGCTGGGCGACAGCGTCTACAGCGTGGTCATCGGTGCTTTGCTCGCGACCGCGCTGGCAGCCGGGTGCTGGGCCAATCGCCTCGCGGACCCAGTCGGCCCGCGATTGGCCGCGCGCAACGAGGCTGACTACGCGTCCGTTTGACGGGCTGGAGCCATTCCGAACGCGCGCCGCAGCGCCTCATGCTTGGCCGCGGTGAACTCGCGGGCGAGCCGGGTTTCCGGCGCGACGCGGTCGAAGCCATGGAAGGCGCCGGGGATCAGCAGCATTTCGGTGGGAACGCCGGCCTCGGTCATACGCCGCGCGTATTCGATGTCCTCGCCGACAAACAAATCGACGCCGCCGACCGCGATGTACGCCGGCGCGAGCCCGGCGAGGCTCTTCAGCCGCGCCGGCACGCCCGCCACCGGCACATGCGCGCTCCCCGGTTCAACGCCGAGGAACGAGCGCCAACCGAAGCGGTTGGCCGGCGGGTCCCAGCCGATCGCGCCGATGTAGGGCGGCACCGGCCGCGTGCTGCCCGTGCGGTCGTCGAGCATCGGATAGATCAGCGCCTGCAACACCAGCGGGACTTCGCCGCGGTCGCGCGCCGCGATCGCCAGCAGCGCTGCATGGCCGCCTCCGGCGCTCTCCCCCAAAAGTGCGATCCGCGACCGATCGACGCCCAACTTCTCGGCATTCCGGTGGAGCCACAGCAGGCCGGCATAATTGTCTTCGACCGAGCCGGTGAAGCGTGTCTCTGGGGCGAGCCGGTATTCAACCGTGACGATGGTGCAGTCGAGCGCCTTGGCGGTTTCCTGCAGGTAGCGCTGCTCGGACTTCGCCGAGCCGAGGATGTAACCGCCGCCGTGAGTGTGGAGAATCGCCGGCCGGTGCGCCCCCGGTTGGGAATTGATGACATAGACCGTCACCGCCGGATGCGCGCCTTGCGCGGGCACGCGATCTTCGGCGGTGGGCACGTCGGCCAGCAACGGCGCCGAGGGCGGCGTTCCAGCCCGCATCGCGCGGAGGGTCGCGGCCGAAAAGCTGCCGGTCTGGCCTGACGTGGCGAGCACCTGCCGGGCCGCAGGGCGCAGTTCAGGATCGACGTGGCTGAGCGCGGCGAGATGGGGATCGGCCTTCTGCGCGAAGCCCACACCGCTGCGCACGGCCAGGCCCGCAACCACCGCTGCGCCGGCCAGCCTAGCGAAATCGCGCCGATCCATCCCCGGCATGCGTCGTTCTCCCCTAAGCAGCCTTGGCGGCGATCGCCTCCTGGCGTTCGATCCAGTTGGCTAGCAGCTCGATCCAGCTTCTCACCGGCTTGTCGGGCGGGCCCAGACCGAAGCCGTGCCCGCCTTCCTCGAAGAAATGCGCCTCGACCGGACGCTTGGCTGCGCGCAGCGCACGGAGCATGATGAAACTGTTGTCGACCGGGACCGCGGGATCATCCATCGCGTGCACCAGGAATGTGGGTGGGGTCTCGGCGGTCACGTGAAGCGCGGGCGATCGGCGGGCTACGAGATCGGCCGACGGGCTCTCGCCAAGAAGGCGGAGCGAGCTTTCTGCGTGGCCCACACCAGGCTCATGGCTGATGACCGGATAGATCAACCCCACGGCGCGAGGCCGCGCGCTTTGGGCATCGGCCTTATCGGCGCCGGGATAAACCGGCTGGGCGAAATCTGTCGCCAAGCTCGCAGCGAGATGTCCGCCCGCCGAAAATCCTACCGCGTAAAGCTTCGCCGGATCGCAGCCGTATTCGCCCGAATGAGCCCGGATCAAGCGTACTGCGCGCTGGGCGTCCTGCAACGGCACGTCGGCTCGGCCGGCCCAACCTTCTCCCGGCAGCCGATAGACGAGCACCAACACCGTATAGCCGCGCGCGGTCATCTCGCGCGCGATGTCGACGCCTTCGTTGGCGATCGACACGAACGTGTAGGCCCCGCCCGGGATCGACAGCAGGCTCCGCCCGTTCGGGCGCGCCGGACGGAACACCCGAAGATAGGGCTGCTCGATGTTGCGTAGGAAGACCGGCGGCGAACCCGCGGGCAGCGTCTGTGGGCGGAAACCGCCATTCGGCGCAGCGCCGCTCCACAACGGTATGGTGGCCGCAGCGTTCCATTGGGCCAGCGCCTCGGCGGAGGTGGCTTGCGCCAATGCAGGGCCTGCGCCGGCGGCCGCGATGAGTCCAGCGGAGGCGAATAGGAAGCGCCGCCGTTCGACTCCACCAGATCCCCCTGCATTCCCACTCATCTGCCTGGGGCCCCTCCACTGGCTATCTTCGTCCCGGTCGATGCTATGACGGCTCACGCACATTTGCAACCGATTGCAGACGACCTCGCTAAGGCAACTTCTTTCTTGAGGCGGGGCTGCGGCCCGAAGGAAGTCGTCATGATCCGTTGCCTTGTGATCTCGAAGGGATGATGTCCAATCGGGAGGGATCCCGCCGTAGAGACGGAAGATGGCGCCGGGCCAACAATGTTGGTCGAGTTTACAGTGGTTTGCCAAGTTGCTGAATTCATCGGCATGATTTCGCGAGAGTTAATAGCGAAACGCGCAGAAAACAAATAGAAACAATAGTTTGAGAAGCTTCTGCTCTGCCCTTGAGCTACCCACCCGTGCGGGCCGGTCGACTGCCACAGGGTTCTGCCGGCGGTCGACCCAAAGCGCGCGCGCCGCGCGCGCCTTGCCGCGAAGACGGCGCAGAGTCGTTGACAATCCCGCAGCAGCTTCGCTATCGGCCCGGCCCTACCCGCCGCACGGCTTCGGCGCCGCGCGGCCCAAGTGCCCGGATGGCGGAATTGGTAGACGCACCGTCTTCAGGTGGCGGCGCTCGAAAGGGCGTGGAGGTTCGAGTCCTCTTCCGGGCACCACTTATTCTGGCGGCGTTGGCCGCCAGAGCGTCCAAAAGCGCGGCAATCGGCCAAGAATGACCGCATGGCGGCCATTGGGTACCGGCTCGAAGCCTGAGATGCCGCGGCGTCTCGGTGTCGACCGTTACGGCGACTTCTTTCTCGCCCTCCTCCGCGCGCGTCCCGGGCCCCGCGCCTAGCGCCCGGCGACCCTCGCCCCCTGGATGTCGACCACGCGGGGGCTCTTGGCGAAGAGCTGGCTGAAGGGATCATCGCCCATGTCCATCGTGTGCGGCTCGGTGCCTTCGCGCACGGTGGTGCGGCGCATGTCGCGCTTGTAGGTGTCGTAGGCGTATTCGCCGCCGCGGTGCATCGAGCACAGGTTGTCCCAGATGACCATGTCGCCGGCGTTCCACTTCACGCTGAAGGTGTACTGCGGCTGGGTGCAGTGCTCGATCAGCTGGCGGATCAGCGCGCGGCCTTCCTCCCTGGGCATGCCTTCGACGTCCATCGTGTGCGCGGCGATGAACAGCGCCTTGCGGCCGGAGCCCTTGTGGACGTGGACCAGCGGATGCTTAGCCCGCGGGCGCTCCTCGATCTCCTCGTCGGGAATGTCGGCGCCGGCCATCTTGCGGCTCCACCACAGCGAGTTGATGCCGACCTTGTCCTCGAGGAAGTCCTTCATCTCCTGCGGCAGGTCCTCGTAGGCGCTGCGGGTATCGGCGAACGACGTCTCGCCGCCTTCGGGCGGGACTTCGTGGGCGAGCAGCAGCGAATAGCTGGTGCGCTTTTCCATGAACGCGCTGTCGGTGTGCCACAGGCGGTCGCCCTTGCGGTACTGGATCGCCGCCGGGTCCTGGGTAACTTCGCCATCGACGTTGAGGTTGCTGGCGTCGAACAGCTCGGGAAACGGCAGGCGGAACTTGACGCCCTCGCGCCGCGGCACCCGCTCGAGATAGCCGAAATTGCGGCTGAACTCGACGTGGTCGGCGTCGGACATGTGGGTGTCGCGCCACACGGTAACGCCCCAGGTGTCCATCGCGTCGGTGACTTGCCTGACCTCGTCCTCGGTCAATTTGCGGGTCAGATCGAGCCCCGAGCAGACGGCGCCGAAGCGCGGCAGGATCGGTTCGACTTTGAGCGGCATTGCGACTCTCCAACAAAATTACGTATCATGCTACATAACGCATTCGCGGCCGAATTTGAAGACCCTCGGCCCGCCGTCGCGCCACTTGGGCCGCGGCCACGACCGGGTGACACCTTACGGACCCTGTCACCCAAGCGTCGCCCGAGAAACAACGCATTTCCGCGGGTTTCGGTCTGGGCGACAGGGTGACACTTCTCCAACACGATTTCATCGGGCAGCGACTCGGCAACGGCATGACCGTGCCAAACCCATGCCCCTGTAGGAAAGCGAAATCTTGGCGCTACGCCGGGCGCTTGCGCTGCAGCGAGGCGCGCTTGCAGTGAGCCACGAGCTCGCCGTGCTGGTTGTAGGCGCGGTGGGCAAAGGTGACGATGCCCTGGTTGGGCCGGCTCCGGCTTTCGCGCACCTCGAGCACTTCGGTCTCGATCCGCAAGGTGTCGCCGACGAAGATCGGCGCGGGGAAGCGCACCTCGTCCCAACCGAGGTTGGCGACCGCGGTGCCTTGCGTCGTGTCGTTGACCGAGATCCCGACCATCAGCCCGAGTGTGAAGCACGAGTTGACGAGGATCTGCCCGTATTCGGTCGATTTCATGTACTCGGCGTCGAGGTGCAGCGGCGCGGGGTTGTGCGTCAGCGTGCTCATCAGCAGGTTGTCGGTCTCGGTCACCGTGCGGCGCAACGGGTGGTCGAACAGCCGCCCGACCTCGAATTCCTCGAACCACAATCCGGCCATGGCTTGCCTCCTCGAAGGGAGGCCCTAGCACGGCCGCTCGGGAGCGCGCTATAGGTGCCGGGTGGCCGGGAGAGACCGCATGGGAGACCAGGCATGAGACGCGTTTCGAGCCCCGCCATCGCAGCGCTGCTGGCCAGCTGCGCCGCCACGACGCCACCGGCGGGCGAGACCCCGCCGGCCCGCGACGTCAAAGGCACTTGCCAGCGCGAGCCCGGCCAGCGGTTCATCGGCATGAAAGCGAGCGGCGCGCTCGGCCGCGAAATGCTCGCGGCGACGGGCGCCACGGTCCTGCGCTGGGTTCCCCCGCGCACCGCCGTGACGATGGACTTCAGTCCGTCGCGGCTCACGGTGAGCTTTGACGACGATCTGGTCGTCACGAAGGTCTCCTGCACCTGAGGCGGTTGCATAAGAAACCGGTTGCTCGCCCCAATCGAGCGCCATAGGGAGCGGCCATCCGCAATGGGAGAGGACAAGATCGTGCCCGAACCGCAGGACGGACGCCAGCGCATCCCGCCGCTTTCGCGCTTCGAGGAGCAGGCCCAGTTCACCCGCGCGATCCGCGTCGGCGACCGGATCATCGTCTCGGGCAACATCGGCAGCGAGGCGGACGGAACGATCTCGCCCGACGCCGGGCGCCAGGCGGAACGCTGCTTCGAGCAGATCCTCGATTACATCGGCCAACTCGGCGGCCATTCGGGCGACGTTGTGCGGGTGCGCATGTTCGTCACCGACATCAAGGATGCCGAGGCGGTGACCGCCGCCTTCACCCATGCGGTGGGCCATGCCCGGCCGGCGGGCACGCTGGTCGCCGTCGCCGCGCTCGCCGGGCCCGCGTTCAAGGTCGAGATCGAGGCCGAGGCCGTGGTCGGAAGCGGGCAATGAGCGGACAGTTCGAACTCACCGACGACCAGCTCGCCATCCAGGAGATGGCGCAGCGCTTCACCGCCGACGCGATCACCCCGCACGCGGCCGAGTGGGACGAGAAGCACACCTTCCCCCGCGCCACGATCCGCGCGGCGGCCGAGCTCGGCTTCGGCTCGATCTACGTCAGCGAAGAGAGCGGCGGGATCGGCCTCGGCCGGCTCGAGGCGGCGCTGATCATGGAGGCGATGGCGTATGGCTGCCCCTCCACATCCGCGTTCATTTCGATCCACAACATGGCCGCGTGGATGATCGACCGGTTCGGGTCGCAGGCGGTCAAGGACAAGTACCTGCCGCGCCTGATCGGCATGGAGCAGTTCGCCAGCTACTGCCTGACCGAGCCCAGTTCCGGCTCGGACGCGGCGGCTTTGAAGAGCAAGGCGGTCAAGGACGGCGACGACTGGCTGGTCACCGGCACCAAGCAGTTCATTTCGGGCGGCGGCGAGAACGAGATCTACGTGACGATGGTCCGCACCGGCGAGGACGGGCCGAAAGGCATCTCGTGCGTGGTGATCGAGAAGGACATGCCCGGCGTCAGCTTCGGAGCGCAGGAGAAGAAGCTCGGCTGGCACTCGCAGCCGACCGCCGCGCTCAACCTCGACAACGTCCGCGTGCCGGCGGAAAACATGGTCGGCGGCCTCGGCGAAGGCTTCCGCATCGCGATGATGGGGCTCGACGGCGGGCGGCTCAACATTGGCGCCTGCTCGCTCGGGGGCGCGCAGCGCTGCCTCGACGAAGCGGTCAAGTATACCAAGGAACGCCAGCAGTTCGGACGTGCCATCGCCGACTTCCAGAACACCCAGTTCACCCTCGCCGACATGGCCACCGACCTCGAAGCGGCCCGCGCGCTGCTTTACCGCGCGGCGGTCAAGGTGACCGAGAACGCGCCTGACAAGACCCGTTTCGCTGCGATGGCCAAGCGCTTCGCCACCGACGCGGGGAGCGCGATCGTCGACAAGGCGCTGCAGCTCCACGGCGGCTACGGCTACCTGCAGGATTACCCGATCGAGCGCTTCTGGCGCGATCTCAGGGTGCATTCGATCCTCGAGGGGACCAACCAGATCATGCGGATGATCGTCGGGCGGGACTTGCTGCGGCAGTGATCCTTCGAGACGCGTCTTCGCGACGCCGCTGCGCGGCTCCTCAGCCGCTCCTCAGGATGAGCGGCCATCTTCCCTTTCCGCTCATCCTGAGGAGGGACTGAGCTTGTCGAAGGCCCGTCTCGAAGGACTCCGCGCATGACCGCCGAAGTTCACCTCCACACCCACGGCCGCGTCGGCCACGTCTCGCTCGCTCGCCCCAAGGCGCTGCACGCGCTGACGCAGGCGATGTGCGAGGCCATGAGCGAGGCGCTGCTCGGCTGGCGCGACGACCCGCAAATCGAAGCGGTGCTGATCGACCATGCCGAAGGCCGCGGCTTCTGCGCCGGCGGCGACGTGGCGCTGGTGCGGCGCTCGGCGCTCGAGGACGGCGGCGCGGCGGGGCGGGCGTTCTTCTTCGCCGAATACCGCCTCAACCACCTGCTGTTCACCTACCCCAAGCCGGTCGCCGCCTTCATGGACGGGATGACGATGGGCGGCGGCGTCGGCATCTCGCAGCCGGCGAAGTACCGCGTGGCGACCGAGAACACGCTGTTCGCGATGCCCGAAGGGGCGATCGGGCTGTTTCCCGACGTCGGCGCGGGCTGGTACCTGCCGCGGCTCAAGGGCCGCGCCGGGGCATTCATGGCGCTGACCGGCGCGCGGCTCGACGGGGCGGAATGCCTCTGGGCAGGCCTGGCGACGCATTACCTGCAGAGCGAGCGGCTCGCCGAGGCGAAGGCGCGGATCGCCGACAGGCCGAGCGAAATCGCCGCGATCCTCGCCGAACTATCCGCCGAACCGCCAGCAGCGCGCATCGCGGGCAATGCCGAACGGATCGACCGGTTGTTCGCGTCGGACAGCCTCGAAGAGATCATTGCCGCACTCGAAGGCGATCCGTCGGACTGGGCGGCGAAGGAGCTCAAGGCCGTTACCACCAAGTGCCCGACCACCGCCAAGGTCGCCCTGCGCGAATTCGCCGAAGGCGCGCCCCGGACCGACTTCGCGGAGGAAATGCGCGCCGAATACCGCCTCGCCGCGCGGATGATGCTGCGGTCCGATTTCGCCGAGGGGGTGCGCGCGGTGCTGATCGACAAGGACAACGCGCCACGGTGGAATCCCGCCGCGCCCGAAGGGGTTACGGCCGAAGCGCTCGACGAAATCTTCGCTCCGCTTCCGGCGGGCGAGGAGTGGTCGCCCTTCCCCGCTTAGCCAGCGCAAAGAAAATCTCCGCGCGGTTTCCCTTGCGGTTCACCGCCGCGATGGGCAATTCGCTCGCCATGCAGCGCCTGACCCATCTCCAGCGTCTCGAGGCGGAGAGCATCCATATCATGCGCGAAGTCGTCGCCGAGGCGTCCAATCCGGTGATGCTCTATTCGGTCGGCAAGGACAGCGCGGTGATGCTGCACCTCGCCAAGAAGGCGTTCTACCCCGCCCCGCCCCCCTTCCCGCTGCTCCACGTCGACACCACCTGGAAGTTCCGGGACATGTACGCGCTGCGCGACAAGGCGGCGAAAGACGCGGGGATGGAGCTGCTGGTCTACCAGAACCCCGAGGCCAAGGAGCGCGGGATCAACCCGTTCGACCACGGGCCGCTGCACACCGACATGTGGAAGACCGAGGGGCTCAAGCAGGCGCTCGACCAATACGGCTTCGATGCCGCGTTCGGCGGCGCCCGGCGCGACGAGGAGAAGAGCCGCGCCAAGGAACGAATCTTCAGCTTCCGCACCAACAGCCACGGGTGGGACCCGAAGAACCAGCGGCCCGAGCTGTGGAACCTCTACAACGCAAGGAAAGCCAAGGGCGAGAGCATCCGCGTGTTCCCGCTCTCCAACTGGACCGAGCTCGACATCTGGCAATACATCATGGCCGAGAACATCGAGATCGTGCCGCTGTACATGGCCGCCAAACGGCCCACCGTGGAGCGCGACGGCCTGCTGCTGATGGTCGACGACGACCGCTTCCCATTGGAGCCCGGCGAGGAGCCGGTGATGCGCTCGATCCGCTTCCGCACGCTCGGCTGCTACCCGTTGACCGGCGCGATCGAGAGCGAGGCGGCGACGCTGCCCGAGGTGGTCCAGGAAATGCTTCTGACCACCACCAGTGAGCGCCAGGGCCGGGCGATCGACAAGGACGCCGGCGGCGCCGGCATGGAGAAGAAGAAGCAGGAGGGCTATTTCTGATGGCCGACCAGGCTTCTCCCGAGCCCGCCTACGTCACCGACGCCCTCATCGCCGAGGACATCGAGGCCTACCTCGCGCTGCACCAGCACAAGGGGCTGCTGCGCTTCATCACCTGCGGCAGCGTCGACGATGGCAAGTCCACGCTGATCGGGCGGCTGCTGTACGATTCGAAGATGATCTTCGAGGACCAGCTCGCCGCGCTCGAAGCCGACAGCAAGCGCGTCGGCACGCAAGGGCAGGAGATCGACTTCGCGCTGCTCGTCGACGGCCTCGCCGCCGAGCGCGAGCAGGGCATCACCATCGACGTCGCCTACCGCTTCTTCTCGACCGAGAAACGCAAGTTCATCGTCGCCGACACGCCCGGGCACGAGCAGTACACCCGCAACATGGTCACCGGCGCGAGCACCGCCGACCTCGCCGTGATCCTGATCGATGCGAGGAAGGGCGTGCTGGTGCAGACCCGCCGCCACTCGTATCTCGCGCACCTGCTGGGCATCCGCCACCTGGTGCTGGCGGTGAACAAGATGGACCTCGTCGACTACGACCAGGCCACGTTCGACAAGATCGTCGAGGACTACGGTCATTTCGCTCGCAGCATCGGCATCGAGGCCTTCACCGCGATTCCGATCTCGGGCTTCAAGGGCGACAACATCACGCAGGCACCCTCGGCGAACACGCCGTGGTACGGCGGGTCGAGCCTGATCCATCACCTCGAGACCGTCGAGATCGCGAACGAGGCCGACCAGGCCGGGCCGCTGCGCCTGGCGGTGCAGTGGGTCAACCGCCCCAATCTCGACTTCCGCGGCTTCGCCGGGCTGATCGCCGAGGGCACGGTCAAGCCGGGCGACGCGGTGCGCGTGGTGCCTTCGGGCAAGACCAGCACGGTCGCCCGCATCGTCACCCTCGACGGCGACCTCGACGAGGCGGTCGCCGGGCAGTCGGTCACCCTGACCCTCGCCGACGAGATCGACTGCAGCCGCGGCGACGTCATCGCCGCCGCCGACGCCCCGCCCGAGGCCGCCGATCAGTTCGAGGCGGCGCTGGTGTGGATGAGCGACGAGCCGCTGATCCCCGGGCGCGGCTACTGGCTCAAGCTGGCGACGCAGACCGTCAACGCGACCGTGCATGAGCCGAAGTACGAAGTGAACGTCAACACGATGGAGCACCTCGCGGTCAAGACGCTCGCCCTCAACGCCATCGGCGTGGCGGAGGTCACCACCGACAAGCCGATCGTGTTCGAGCCTTACGAAACGTCGCGCCAGCTCGGCGGCTTTATCCTGGTCGACAAGCTGACCAACGCCACCGTCGCGGCGGGCATGATCCACTTCAGCCTGCGCCGCGCGCAGAACGTCCATTGGCAGGCGCTCGAGATCAGCCGCGAGCAGCACGCCCGGCTCAAGAACCAGAAGCCCGCGGTGCTGTGGTTCACCGGCCTTTCCGGCTCGGGCAAGTCGACCATCGCCAACCTCGTCGAGAAGAAGCTTCACCGGATGAACCGGCACACCTTCCTGCTCGACGGCGACAACGTCCGCCACGGGCTCAACAAGGACCTCGGCTTCACCGAAGCCGACCGGATCGAGAACATTCGCCGCGTCGGCGAAGTCGCCAAGCTGATGGCCGACGCCGGGCTGATCGTCATCACCGCGTTCATCAGCCCGTTCCGTGCCGAACGCGAGATGGTTCGCAAGATGCTGCCCGAAGGCGAGTTCGTCGAGGTGCACATCGACACGCCGCTCGCCCTCGCCGAAGCGCGCGACGTGAAGGGCCTGTACAAGAAGGCCCGCGCCGGCGAGCTCAAGAACTTCACCGGCATCGACAGCCCCTACCAGGAGCCCGAACGGCCGGAAATCCGCATCGACACCACGGCGATGACGCCGGAGCAGGCGGCCGATCTTATTGTCGACAAGGTCGTGGGCTAACGAAAAGCGGATGGGGCCGACAACGATGACCGACGGCGAGCTGGCGGCGCACCTCGCAGCGTGCGCCGGACGCATCCTCATCGAAGTGCGCGCGAGCCGCCTGTTCGAGGGCAAGGCGCTCGGGCTCGCGGGCGACCAGGTCGCCAACCAGTTTCTCGTCCACGCGCTGCGCGCCGCGCGGCCCGACGACGGGCTGCTGTCCGAGGAAAGCAAGGACACCGAGGAGCGCCTGGGCAAATCGCGCGTGTGGATCGTCGACCCGGTCGACGGCACCCGCGAATACGGCGAGGAGCGAGGCGACTGGGCGGTCCATGTCGGCCTGGCGATCGAGGGCGTGGCGGAGATCGGCGCCGTGGCGCTGCCGGGACTCGATGAGGGCCTGGTCCTGCGCAGCGATCGACCCAGCGAACTGGTCGGGCATTCCGGTCCGCCGCGGATGCTCGTCAGCCGCACCCGGCCCGCGGCCGAAGCGCTCGCGGTCGCCGAGAGGCTCGGCGCCGAGCTGGTGCCGCTCGGTTCGGCGGGGGCCAAGGCGATGGCGGTGGTCCGCGGCGAGGCTGAAATCTACCTCCACTCCGGCGGGCAGTACGAATGGGACAGCTGCGCCCCGGTGGCGGTCGCCCGAGCGCACGGCCTGCATGCCAGCCGCATCGACGGCAGCCCCCTCGTCTACAACCGGCGCGACACTTACCTGCCCGACCTGCTGATCTGCCGGCCGGAATGGGCCGAGCCGGTGCTCGGCGCGCTCGAGGCCATGGCTTCGGCCGGATAGAATGGATCACCTCAAACTCGCCTATTCGCTGGCAGGCGCCTTCGTCGGCTTCATGGTCGGGTTGACCGGAGTCGGCGGCGGCTCGTTGATGGCTCCCATTCTGATCCTGCTGGGCTTCAGCCCCGCGGTCGCGGTCGGCACCGACCTCTGGTTCGCCTGCCTGACCAAGGCCGTGGGCGGCGTGGTCCACCATCATCTCGGCTCGCCCGACTGGAAGACCGTCGGGCGCCTCGCCGCCGGCAGCCTGCCCGCCGCGGTGGTGACCTTGTGGTGGCTCGCCAACTATCATCACGGGCATCTTGAATCCAAGGTCCTCATGGACCTGCTCGGCGTCGCGCTGCTGATCACGGCCGCGCTGATGCTGTTCCGCAACCGGATCGCCCGGCCGCTTCGCGTGGCCCATGTCGCGCTCGAGCAGACCTTGCGCCGGGTGCGCTTCAGCCAGATCGTCATGACGGTGCTCGGCGGGGCGTTCGTCGGGGCGCTGGTGACGCTGACCTCGGTCGGCGCCGGCGCGCTCATCGCGGTGATGCTGGCGCTGATCTATCCCCTGCGGCTCGATGCCAAGTCGATCGTCGGTACCGACATCATCCACGCGATCCCCCTGACGCTGGTCGCGGCGCTGGGGCACAGCTGGCTCGGCAATGTCGACGGCTGGCTGCTCGGCAGCCTGCTGATCGGATCGATCCCCGGCATCGTTCTCGGTTCGCTGATCGCCGGCAAGGTCAACGACAACATCGTGCGATACGCTCTCGCGGCGATGCTGGTGGTTTCCGCGGTCAAGATGCTGGCTTGATTCCTTCTCTTTGAGCGCCATCGCGGCGCGCAAAAAAAAAGGCCGGAGGATTGCTCCTCCGGCCCCATTTTCCAGGCTTGACCTGACTTAGCCGCGTTCGCCCTGCGGAGCGACCACCGGCGGCGGAGGCACCGGGCAGTTGTCGTACACGCCGACCGTCGAGCCGTCCGGGCAGGTCTTGGTCTGCGGCGGAGGCGGCGGCGGGGGCGGCGGGGGCGGCGGGGGCGGCGGCGGCGGAGGCGGCGGAGGCGGCGGAGCCGCACCGCCGAAGTTCACCAGAATGCTCGCCATCAGTGAATGGGTACGGGCATCGAACTGGTCCGTGCGGCCGAACGCATCGGTCATCACAAACGGATGGGTATTCAAGTACTTGTACTTGAGGCCCACCTCCACCGAATCGCTGAGGGGTACCCGAAGGGCGGCAATGCCCTGCCACGCCCAGGCGCTGTCATCGTCGTCGAGGAAGCTGACCGCCGTGGGGCTGGTTGCAAAATGGGTATTGGCCCAAGCGCGGCCGGCACCGACGCCGACCGAGAAGCCGACACCGCCGTTGCCGCCGAAGTCGAGCAGCGCGTTGGCCATCGCCGTGTTGACCTTCATCTCACCGTCGGCATTGGCATAGGTTCCGACGGCGGGGTTAGCCAGCCCGGAGACGGTGAGCGATTTGGGACCCCATTCCTTGTGGCCGAATTCGGCCTCGGTACGGATCATGCCCCAGTCATACCCGACCACGACATCGACATCGAAGCGCTTCTTGTTGTCGACGACGATCGCGTTGTTGACGGTGCTGACATCGATCTTGGTGTCCTGCGGAATAACGAGGCCTGCGTCGAGCCCGACGTAGCCCTCGCCATCTCGCGCCTGCGCCGGAACGGCAATCGCACAGGCCGCTACGCTGACCGCCAGCGCGGCCTTGCGGAAATGGCTGAAGTTCTTTTTCATCTAGTATTCCCTCATCTGGACGCCGCCCCCCGAGTGGATTGGCGAAACCTCCGTGCGGCAGTCCGCTCGGCGGGTCGTCAACGACCCCGAAGGGCCGCAACTGCCGCTTAAAGCCGCCAACGGGCGGAATGTTCCGCCACTTTTGTACGCGACGATTTCGCTGTTGCGAAAATGCCACTCATTACTTTTGGGGACGTTTTGGCTGAATTCGTAAAGAAGGGCCGGAGGATTGCTCCTCCGGCCCCATTTTCCAGGCTTGACCTGACTTAGCCGCGTTCGCCCTGCGGAGCGACCACCGGCGGCGGAGGCACCGGGCAGTTGTCGTACACGCCGACCGTCGAGCCGTCCGGGCAGGTCTTGGTCTGCGGCGGAGGCGGCGGCGGGGGCGGCGGAGGCGGCGGGGGCGGCGGAGGCGGCGGCGGCGGCGGCGGCGGAGCCGCACCGCCGAAGTTCACCAGAATGCTCGCCATCAGCGAATGCGATCTGGCGTCGAACTGGTTGGTCCGGCCCAGGGAATCGGTCATCACGAACGGGTGCGTGTTGAGGTACCGGTACTTGAGCCCGAGTTCGACATTGTCGCTGACCGGGAACCGCAGTTCGGCGATGCCTTGCCAGGCCCATGCGCTGTCCTTGTCGGCAAGGAAGCGGGTTCCACCCGACGTGGCAGCCAGGCGGGTGTTGGCCCACGCGCGCCCGGCACCGACGCCGACCGAGAAGCCGACGCCGCCGTTTCCGCCGAAGTCGAGCAGCGCGTTGGCCATCGCGGTGGTGATGGTCGTCCTGCCGCCGGGGTCACCGAACGTGCCGACGACCACGCCTGCACCGGCGGGGTTGGGAATGCCGGGGGCAACGACATCGAGCGAATTGGCTTTCCATTGCTTGCGGGCGATTTCCGCCTCGGTGCGGATCATGCCCCAGTCGTAACCGAGCTTGACGTCGACGTCGTAGCCCTTCTTGTTGTCGACGATGATCGAGTTGTTGAACGTGCGGACGTCGATCTTGGTATCCTGCGGAATGACGATGCCGGCGTCGAGCCCGACGTAGCCCTCACCATCGCGCGCCTGCGCCGGAACGGCAATCGCACAGGCCGCTACGCTGGCTGCGAGAACGGCTTTGCGGAAATGGCTGAAGTTCTTTTTCATCGTGTATTCCCTCAACTGGACGCCGCCCCGAACGGGTTGGCTAGACCTCAGTGCGGCGAGACCGCGCGGAGATGTTTGAGCGACCTGGGGGCCGCGACTACCGCTTAAAACCGCCAACCGGCAGATTGTTCCAGCGCCAGGCCAAACCACTTTAACTCCACTTTAAGGGGCGAAACCAATGCCGCTTGGCGGGTGCGCCCGGGCGCTGCTACGGGCGGGGACAGAAGGGAGAGCTCATCGATGGCGAGGGTAGCGAAGCGCAAGGCGGCAATCGCGGGGGTGTTGATGGGCATGGCCCTGAGCGGGCCCGCGGCGGCGCAAGTCGCCGCCTCGGTGACGCTCGCCAGGGACACCACGGGAAGCCCGGCGGAACGCGCCGCGGCCATGCTGGCGCAGATGACCCAGGCGGAGAAGCTGACCCTGCTGGAAGGTTACTTCGGCACCGACTTCGCTCCGGCCAATTTCACCATGCCGCCGGCCGCGCGCGAGGGTTCGGCGGGCTACGTCCCCGGCATTCCCCGTCTCGGCATTCCGCCCCAGTGGCAGACGGACGCCGGCCTCGGCGTGGCCTCGCAAGGCGGCGCGAAGCAGAAGCGCGCGGCCACCGCGCTGCCTTCGGGGCCGGCGACGGCGGCGACTTTCGATCCCGAGCTGGCCTACGCCGGCGGCCGGATGATCGGCCGCGAGGCGCGCGCCTATGGCTTCAACGTCATGCTCGGCGGCGCGGTCAACCTGCTGCGCGAGCCGAGGAACGGGCGGAACTTCGAATATGCCGGCGAGGATCCGCTGCTTGCCGGCGCTATCGTCGGCGCCGAGATCGCCGGGGTGCAGTCGAACCGGGTGATCAGCACCGTCAAGCACTACGCGCTCAACGACCAGGAAACCGACCGCGGCACCGGCAACTTCATCATCGATGAGGCGGCCTTCCGGATGAGCGACCTGCTGACGTTCGAGCTGGCGATCGAGCGCGGCCATCCCGGATCGGCGATGTGCGCCTATAACCTCGTCAACGGCCTGCATGCCTGCGAGAGCCCGTTCCTGCTGACCGACGTGCTGCGGCGCGACTGGGGCTGGCACGGCTACGTGATGAGCGACTGGGGCGCGGCGCACTCGACCGCCGCCTCGGCCAACGCCGGGCTCGATCAGGAATCCGGCTTCGGGCTGCAGAGCGACGCGTGGTTTGGGCCCGACAAGCTCACCGCGGCGCTCGCCAAAGGCGAGCTTGACCCGGCGCGGATCGACTTGATGGCAGGGCGCATTCTCGCGGCGATGTTCGCGCATGGGCTGATCGACGATCCGGTGACCGGCACCGGCGCGATCGACGTCGCCGCTAACCAGGCGGTCGCGCAGGCCGACGCCGAGGCGGGGATCGTGCTGCTGAAAAACGACGGCAACCGGCTGCCAATCGCCGCCGGGGCGAAGCGGATCGCGGTGATCGGCGGACATGCCGACAAGGGCGTGATCTCCGGCGGCGGATCCAGCCAGGTCTATCCCGATGGCGAGAATGCGGTGCCCGGGCTCAAGCCGACCGGCTGGCCCGGGCCGGTGGTCTTTAATCCCTCCTCCCCGCTTGACGCCTTGCGCAAGCTACTGCCGGGCACGCGGATCGATTACGCCAGCGGCGACGATCCCGCGGCCGCTGCGAAGCTCGCCAGAGGCGCCGACCTCGTCATCGTTTTCGGCACGCAATGGGCGAGCGAGAGCATCGACGTGCCGCTGCATCTCGACGGTGCGCAGGATGCTCTGATCGACACGGTCGCGGCGGCAAACCGGAACACTGTCGTGGTCCTCCAGACCGGAGGCCCGGTGCTGATGCCCTGGGCCGGCAAGGTCCCGGCGATCGTCGAGGCCTGGTATCCCGGGCGGATGGGCGGCGCGGCGATCGCCAACATTCTCACCGGCAAGATCAACCCCTCCGGGCACCTGCCGATGACCTTCCCCAGGTCGCTCGACCAGCTCCCCTACCCCGGCGAGCCGCGCAAGAAGGAAGCGACCTACAGCGAAGGGGCAACGGTCGGCTACAAGTGGTTCGACGCCAAGGGCCTCTCGCCGCAATTCCCGTTCGGCCACGGGCTTTCGTACACCAGGTTCACCTACAGCGACCTCGCGGTAACGCGCACCGACGCGGGCGTCGTGGCCACGCTGACGGTCACCAACAGCGGCGAGCGGGCAGGCGCCGACGCAGTCCAGCTTTATGTCTCGGCGCCGCCGGATTCCGGGTGGGAAGCCCCCAAGCGCCTCGCCGGGTTCGCCAAGGTCGTGCTGTGGCCCGGCCACAGCACCCGCGTCAGCATCGCCGTCGATCCGCGGCTGCTGTCGGTTTGGGACACCAGCGTGCCGGGCTGGTCGCGTGTGCCGGGCGGCTACACGTTCAGCGCCGCGCACAGCTCGCGCGATCTCGGCAAAGGGGTCAGCATCCAGCTCCCGGCGGAGAGGCTCTCGCCGCAATGGCGGCCATGACGGCGTAACGATTTCGCACGGCGCGACTTGTCGCACCGGCGCGGGCTTCCCAAGTCTGGTCCAATGCCCAGGCCGAATGAAGACGCACGCAAGGACAAGCCGCCTCGCACCGGCAAGCGTCTCTTCATGCTCGCGCTCGGCCCGGCGTTGATCGTCCTGTCACCGGTCGTCGGCTTGATCCCGGGTCCTGGCGGGCTGCTTGTGCTGCTCGCCGGCGTCGCCGTCACCCTGCAGAGCAGCCAGGTCGCCAAGCGGCTCTACGTGCGCGCCAAGCGCAAGTGGCCGGGGCTCGGCCATTGGTCCGACAAGGGATTGCGGCGGCCGAGTCACTTCCGGCGCCTGCGCAGGAAAGAGCAAGAGCCCACCGAGGCCAGCGCCGCCGGCGGCGACTAGAACTCGGGCAGCGCCTGCTCGGCAAAGCCCCACCCCGCCAGGGACTTGCTCGCGGCGCGGTCGATCAGCTGCCTGGCGTCGCCGATCGAGAACGGGTGCGCGTCCTTGAAATCCTTGAGCTCGCCCCAGGCGATCGGCGACGCCACCGGCGCGTCCGGGCGGGCACGAGCCGAATAGGGCAGCACCGCGGTCGCCCCGCGCTGGTTGCGCAAGTAGTCGACGAAGATCTTACCCACGCGCTTGGCCTTGCTCATGTTGGCGATGAAGCGTTCGGGCTCGGCCATGCTGAGCGCCTCGGCGAAGCGCTTCGAGAAGTCCTTGTGCGCCTCCCATGAATGCCCCGGCGTCAGCGGCACCACGACATGTACGCCCTTGCCGCCCGAGAGCATCGCAAAGCTGGTCAGGCCGATGTCGGCGAGCTTCTTGTGGATGTCGCGGGCGGCGCTTTTCACGTCCTCGAAATCGAGCCCGACGTCGGGATCGAGGTCGAACACCATCCGGTCGGGCGCCTCGACGTCGCTCGCCTTGCTGCCCCAGCCGTGGAACTCGATCGTGCCCATCTGCACGCAGGTAAGCAGCCCCGCGGCATCGTCGACATAGAGGTAATCCTCGACGTTTCCGCGCTTCTCACGGACGGGAACGTGGTGGACCGAGGGCCCGAACGAGCCGCTGTCGTGCTTCTGGAAGAAGCACTTCTTGGCCCGGCCCTGCGGACAGCGCACGAGGCTGATCGGGCGCCCGGCGAGCCACGGCAGCATCAGCGGCGCGACGGCTTCGTAGTAATCGGCGAGCTGGCCCTTGGTCTGGCCGCTTTCGGGGAAGATCACCCGGCTGCGGTTGGAGATCTTCACCTCCGCCGCGGGATCGTCTTCCGGCGTTTCCTGTGCGACTTCGGGGGTCACTTCTTCCGCCTTCTTGTCGCCGCGCAAGCCGAGATAGCTGCCGTGGCGCACGTTACCATCGGCGGTGAATTCGCTGAAGGCGATTTCCGCGACCAGCTCAGGCCTGAGCCAGGTGACCCCGCGGCTCTCCGAACGGCCGACCTCGGCGGGCGCGGTCTTGCGCTCGAGTCTGGCGAATTTCGCAGCGAGCTCCTGCAGAGCATCCTGGTTGAAGCCGGTGCCGACATTGCCCTTGTAGACCAGCTTGCCACCTTCGTGCTGCGCCAGCAGCAGGCTCGAGAACGGCCGCCCGCGCGCGCTCGATTTCTTCCAGCCGATGACGACGAATTCCTGCCGCCGGGTGCACTTGACCTTGACCCAGGCCTTGGTCCGCTTGCCGACGGAATATTTGGCGTCGATCTTCTTCGAGATGATCCCTTCCTGCCCGGCGTCGCACATCGTCCGGTAGAGCTTTTCGCCCGCCCCTATCAGGTGGTCCGCGACGTGGATCGGCGGCTTCGCTTCGGCCAGCAGCGCTTCGAGCCGCTCCTTGCGCTCGATGTTGGTCAGCTTGGTCAGGTCCTCGCCGTTGACTTCGAGCAGGTCGAAGGCGTGATAGGTGAGGTGGTCGGCCTTGCTCTGCGCGCCGTGACCGCGCTTGAGCACGTTCTGCAGGCTCGAGAAATCGGGGTTGCCGTCCTTGTCGTAGGCGACGACCTCGCCGTCGATCAAACAGCTCGGCAGGTCGAGCGCCTGGAACCGCGCGACCAGCGGCGCGAACTTGTCGCTCCAGTCGAGCCCCTTGCGAGTGTAGATCCTCACCTTGTCGCCCGCGCAAGCGACCAGCGTGCGGTAGCCGTCGAATTTGATCTCGTGCATCCAGCCGTTGCCGGCAGGGACGTCGTCGACCAGCGTTGCCAGCTGCGGCGCGCGGAACCGGGGCGGTGCGCCAACCCTTTTCGCTTTTGCCGGCGCCTTGGTCACCGCCTTGTTGCGCTCGGCCGCCTTGGCCATTTGCGCCCTGGAGGCCTTGTCGCTCTTGCCCGAGAGCGAGAATTCGCCCTTCTTGTCGCCGGCGATCTCGGCCATCGTGCGGCCGGTAAGCACGCTGGTCAGGCCCTGCTCGACCAGCGGATCGCCGGGCTCAGCGTACGCATCGTCGAGCTTGCGCAAGAGCCAGTTCTCGCGCTTCTCGCCGGGCTTCTTCTTGAGGCGGATGAGCAGCCACTCGCCCTTCATTCGCTCGCCATGGAGGACAAAGTGGAGGTGGCCTTTCTCGAGGTCTTTCCAGCTCTTGCCCGGCACCGGCTCCCAGGTGCCCTTGTCCCACAGCATGACATTGCCGCCGCCGTACTCGCCTTCGGGGATGATCCCCTCGAATTCGGCGTAAGACAGCGGGTGGTCCTCGGTGCGCACCGCCAGCCGCTTGATCTCGGGATCGGGCGACGGCCCTTTGGTCACTGCCCACGACTTCAAGACGCCATCGGCCTCGAGGCGGAAATCCCAGTGCAGCCGCGTTGCCTCGTGCTTCTGGACGATGAAGCGGTTGCCACCCTCGCTGTGGGCGATCTTGCCCGACGGCTCGGCGGTCTTCCTGAAGTCGCGCTTGCGGTTGTATTCGGCGAGAGGGTCTGACCGGGCCATCTACGCGCGCTTCCTCGCTTTCGCCGGCGCGTGCTTTTTCGCGTGCGCCTTCTTCGCCGGCGCCTTCTTGGCTGCAGGCTTTTCCTCCTTCCCGCCGACCGACTTCTTCAGCGCCGCCATCAGGTCGATCACGTTGCTGCCGCGCGCGGCTTCAGGCTCCTCGACGTCCTCGAGGATCTTCTTGCCCTTGGCCTTGCGCTTCTTGGCGATCAGGTCCTCGAGCGCCTCGACATAGCGGTCGTGGAACTCGCCCGCGTCGAAAGGCGCGGTTTTCTGGTCGATCAGGGTCTTCGCAAGGTCGAGCATGTCCTTGCTCGGCTTGGCGGTGGGAATGTCCTTGAAGTAGCTCTGCGCCTTGCGGACCTCGTCCTCGTAGCGCAGCGTTTCGAGCACGATCCCCTTGCCGCACGGCTTCAGCGAAACAAGGTATTCGCGCCCGCGCACCGAAAGCTGGCCGAGCGCGACCTTCTTCGCCTCCTTGAGCGCCTCGCGCAGCACGACATAGGCCTCTTCGGCGAGGTCGTCCGCGGGCACGACGTAATAGGGCTTGTCGAAGTAGAACACGTCAACTTCGCTGGCATCGACGAACTGCACCAGGTCGAGCGTGCGCCGGCTCTCGACCTTGGCGGCCTCGATCTCGTCCTCGTCGAGCAGCACATAGTTGCCCTTCGAGACCTCGTATCCCTTGACGATCTCGTCGCGGTCAACCGGGCCGATGCCCTGGACGACCTTCTCGTAGTTGATCCGCTTGCCGCTCGGCTCGTGGATCTGGTGGAACTGGATCGCCGCCCCGCTCTTCGTGGCCGAATAGACCTCGACCGGGATCGAGACGAGCGCCAGCCTGATCTGACCTTGCCAGTAAGCGCGTGCTGCCATCGATGCGTGCCTCCTTGCGTGCGGAGGAGTCAGCGCGCGGAGGCAACGGAGGTTCCGGAAGCTCTTGCTGCGGTGCTAGCGGGTCGAAAACTCGCCGGCCTTGGCGCCGAATTCCTCGACCGCATAGGCGCGCGCGGCGGCGCTCGTCTTGAAGCACTCCTCGACGAGCTTCTTGGTGACCAGGGGATAGCCCTGGCTGTTGTGGCGCGTCTCGCGCACGGTCAAGCGAACTTGGCCGTCCTCATCCTTGGCGATCAGGAACGGTTTCAGCGTGACGTCGGTCATAGACTCATCCTTTTAAAGCGGGAACTTGGTTGAAAACGGTGTGGCGTCGGAGATACGCCTGCGCGCTCTGCGACGTGCGTCGGCGAGCACCGCAAGGCCGAGCATCGCCGCCAGCAAGAAGCCGTAGATGAGGAAGCCGAAATCGATCACGACCCGTCCTCGGATTCGTCCGCCGCCAGCTGGGTCAGCGCGCGGGCTTCGCTCAGCTTGCGCCGCCTCTCCTGCCGGCGCGCATCGCTTCGCGGGTACGACTGATAGCGCCGCCACCAGACGATCGCGGCAAAGGCGGCGGCCATCATGATCATCAGCGCATAGGCGATCAGTTCCCTGTCGGTCATGAGGCGCTCGCCAAACCAGCTTCGCGCCCGCAATCGGCCGCGGAGGGAAGCGGGCGTGCCTGAAATTCCCAGCCCGTCGCGGCCGACGCGCCGAGCGCCCTTTGGGCTATGCCGATCCGCCCTGCGATCCGCGATGCGCGCGAGGCGTGATGGCGCCGATCGTCGCAAGTCGCCGAGCGCGTGGCCCGCATCAACGACATCTGGTGATCGAAATAGAGCCGATTGAGATCCACGCGCTTCTCCTCGTTGTAAGCGGGAGCGCGTCGGATCTCTCAGCCGCAGGCGCCTACAACAGCGATTGCCTCCGGTACGGCCCATGTAGGTCGTGCATGGCTTATTTGTAAGGGAAGGCCGGCGTTGTTCGTCGCATTTTCGGATCGCGGCCGTGCCCGCGAGCCTCGCGACCGGCCGAAAATCGGCGCCCGATTAGGCTTTTCCGCAGACCCGTGCTACGCTTCCCCCGCTGACGTCGAACTTTGCGACGGACTTCGGTGCCAAGACCTCTGCCCTCCGCTTGCGGATGGCCCCGGCCCTGACGACGACTTCCTTTCGATAGACGACTTGACGCACGACCGTCCGCCGCCGTTTGCGGCGGGCACCCTGAAAGGCCTCGCGGCAAATTCGCCGAGGGGCCGACGTTCTCGAAAGGAACGCAATATGCCTATCGGCACAGTCAAATTCTTCAACACCGACAAGGGCTATGGCTTCATCGCGCCGGAAGACGGCGGGGCCGACAGCTTCGTCCACATCAGCGCCGTCCAGGCCGCCGGAATGCAGACGCTGAACAAGGACCAGCGCCTGTCTTACGACGTCGAGCGCGGTCGCAATGGCAAGGAAGCCGCGGTCAACCTGCAGCAAGCCTGATCTCTGATCCTCGGGCGCGCCCTCCGCTCGGTTCGAGCCCGGGCGCGCCCGCTGGCCTTCGCCTGGTGCCAACGGCCCTGTCGAACCCCCAACTGGAATCCCCGATGACCCAGACCTTCGATTTCTACGACCAGCGTGCCAACGCGGCGGAAGCGGAAGCCGATAAGTCGACCCTGGCCAACGTCCGCGAGCGCGAACTGCGCTCGGCCCGCGCGTGGCGCGAGATGGCCGATCGTCAGCTCAAGATCGACGCCGAACGGGTGAAGGCGGATGCCGAGCGCAGCGCGCGCCGCGCCGCCGAGCGTGAGGCTCTCGAAGCCGCAACCCCGCCGCGGTGGGACGAACCCACGCATTAATTCCGGCAGGCCTCAGCCCTGGCGCGCGCTTCTGCGGCGAGCCGGCGAAAACGGGCGCTCACTTCCTTGTTCCAGTCGGTTCGCGCCGCCCATTGCTCGTAACGCTGGGCATCGGCGAGCCAATCTGCGGCCGGACGCGGGTCAAGGCAATTCGATGGCATGATCGCCGGTGTACGCTTGCGCGACAGGCGCTTCGCTCCGCAAATGTCCCGGGGTGCGCCAGCGGCGCTCCAGGCGACGGCCTAGCCTTCGCCGATGGCCGTGAAGAAGCGGTCGAGCATCCGCTCGGCGGCGCCGAGCTCAGCCTCCGAAAAGCCCTCGAGCAGCGCCGCACGGGTCGGATCGAGCACCGCTTTGACTTCGCGGAACACGGCGAGCCCTTTGTCGGTGATGGTGACCCGGCGGCTGCGCTTGTCGGCCGGGTTGATCCGCCGTTCGACCAGCCCCTCTGCCTCGAGCCCGTCGAGCGTGCGGATCAGGCTCGGCCATTGCACTGCCATCCGCTCGGCGAGCTCGATCGTCGCGATCGGGCCGTCGGAGAAGGCGAGCGCCGCCAGCGTCTGCCAGCGCGCCCGCGGCTGCCCGGTCTTCTCGCGGATCGCCTCGTCGATGTAGCTGCTCCAGCGCCTGGCGGCGAGGATCAGCAGGCGCGAGAAGCGGAACTCGAGCTCGGCTCGCGAGCCCTCGGCATAGAACTCGCCGAAACGCATCGCCCAGCTGTCGAATTCACCCTTCCCGCTCATCCCGCCTGCCTAGCGGGTCCGGCGGCGCGGGCCAACGCGTTAGAAGTTGCCCTTCACCAAGATCGAGAAGATTGGTCCGATCAGCTGGTTGTTGGCCTGGTTGTAAAGCACCGGATCGCGCAACCGGCGTCCGTCGTAGACCGTCCGCTCGAAGCGGTGGCGGGCGTTGAGCAGGTTGGCAACCTGGGCGCGCACGGTGAGGCCGAACACGTCCTTGTTCTCGACGTAGAGGTAATCGAACGCCGGTCCTTCCCAACTGTTATCGATCTCGGTCAGGTAGTAGCCTTTCGTCTGGCGGAAGTGGCTGGCGCCAAAGCCAGTGGCCCAGTCGCTCATCGGAATGTCGTAGCGGAAGTCGGCCGAAATGTTGCGCAGGAGGTTGTTGCTGATCGGCCGCGTTTCGCCCGACAGGGGATCGCGCACGCTCGAATGTTCCACCTGTGCGGTCAGATCGAGCTTGGCGCCCTTCCAGCCGATCGGATCGAACTGGAACGTGCTGGTCCACTCGAAGCCGAGCCGCTTGGCCTGCGGCAGGTTGCCGACCGCTTCGCCCTCGCTGCCATCGGCGGCGACGACGGGAATGATGTCGATGATGTCCTCGATGAAGTGGGCGTAGAGCCTGAGCCGCGTCTTACCCCAGGGCCCGAGGGTCTTGCCGGCCTCTGCCTCCACTTCCCAGCTTTGCGGGGGGACGAGGTCGGGATTGCCGCTGTTTTCGCGTTCCTGCTGGAGGTTCGGCTGAGCGAGAAAATCGTAGAAGCTGATCTGGCCGACGCGGCGGCGCAGCTTCACGCTGAGCTCCCACTGGTCGTTCGGCTGCCAGCCGAGCGTCACGCTTCCCTTGGGCCGAAGGAAATGCCGCGGCTTGACGTCGCCGTCGACCCGGGCGAGCTTCGATATCTCGCCACCGCCGTCGACCTGCAGGTCGACCTTGTCGCTCAACGGACGGCTCCAGGTCACGATGCTTTCGTAACGCGTCTCGACGACGTGGCCGCTGCCCTGGGGAAAGTTGACTGGATCGAACTCGCCGTCGGTGCCGAGCGTGAACAGCGCGCCGCGCTGGTCGAGCGAGTTGTAGGCCCGTTCCAGCGAGAGCTCCCAATCGTTCTTGCCGCCTTTCCAGGCGTATTCGACCCGACCGACCGTTTCCGCGATGCGGCTGTCGCGAAGAAAGCGAATCCCCTGGTCGGGGGCGCCGCTGGGAAACCTGTCGATCTGCCGGGTGTCGATCGGCTCGTGATCGAAATGCCGCAGGCCGATCAGCTTGAGCCGCCCAGGGCCAAGCGCGAAGGTGTAGTCGCCGTTGAAATCGACGTAATAGCCATCGAGCGTCTGCCTGGTGAGCCGATCGTCGACCGGCCCGCTGACGGGAGTGCGCACGTCATGGACGAACTCCGGCGCCCAGTAGGGGGTGTAGGCCAGCGTAAGGTTGCCGACCGAACTGCCCGGGCCGTCGATCCCGAGCTTGGTCTGGAAGGTGACGAGGTCGCTTTCCGAGTGATAGCGCTGCTGCCGCCGTTCGGTCACCGCGCCCATCGCGTCGGTGATGACGATGGGTCCGCCGAAGGCGCCGCGCCCCGTCTGGTCCTTGACCGACAGCGTGTAATCCAGCCAGCCGGTCTTGCCCGAATAGCTGACCGAGCCGCGGAACAAGTTGGGCTTCGAGTAATGCGCACGGATGTCCGGGTGCCACTCGAACTGACCGCTCGACGTCCTTTTTTCGCTGAGCACGACGTTCGCCACCTCGCCGGACAGTCCGGCAATTCCCAAGCTGGCTGCATCGACGATCTCGATCCGGTCGACATTGCCGGCAGCGATCCGCTGCAATTCGTCGACCGCGCCGCCCGACTTGTTGGCGATCCGCTTGCCGTCGATCAGCACATTTTCCGAGGCCTGGCCAAGCCCGCGCTCCTGGCCGGCGCTGTGGATGGTAAAACCGGGCACCTGCGTCAGCATGTCGTAGGCCGTCTTGGGCGCGAAGCGCGCGAAGTCGGCGGGGGCATAGACGCGCTTGCCCGTCGCGGCGCCCGGCGCCGGGACCTCCGCGCCGACCGGCGGCGGCATGTCGCCCGTCAGGACCTGGGCCTCAGCCGAAATCGAACACAAACAAGTCGCCAGCGCCATGGCGCTGGCGGCGACCCTCGTAGAATTCACTCAATCTCTCCCAGTGCATTTAGCACGCGCGACATTCGTTTGGCGTAATCCGGCGTGACCCCGAGCGCGCGCATCTGAATCGCCTGGTCGAACTTGAGGCGCGGATATCCCGCTTGCGCCATCTCGCCGAGCCAGGCGGCATCGATGTGCAGCGCGCGCGCGGCGACGAGATCGTCGAGCTGGTCGACCTTCAATCCGGCGCCGCGCAATTCCCCCGCATAGGCCGGGCTGACATCGAGCGCCGCGACCGCAATCAGGTCGTCGGCGTCGCCGAAACGGTATCCCTGGTCGAGCAGGCCATCGACCAACGCAATCCGAGCATCGACCAGGGCCAGCGCGAGCACGTCGTCGCTGTCCTCGGGCGGCAGGCCGCGATGGGTGAGCGCGTCGGTGAAGCGCTTGTCGGGCTCGAAGCGGCAGGTGCCCGAGGCGGCCTCGGCGCGTTCGACGCGGCCGCTGCAAGCGAGCGCGCCGGCCTCGCGGACGAGGGTGAAGGTAACCGCCTCGCCGGGACTGGCGAGCGAGGCGGTCGCGAGCTCTCCCATGATGCCGGCCGCCTCGTCGGGCGAGAAGCTGGTCATCATTCCGTTATGGGAGAACCGCAATTGCCGCGTCCGGCTGGCGCCGTCGTCGTCACGATAGGTCCAGTCGATCGGATTGATCGCCGCGTAGGCCCGGGGAGGCGCTTCCGCAGCCGAAAGGGTGGCCGCCTGGGGCAGGATCGGCGCCGCGGCAAAGAGGGTCAGGGCGGCGAGAATCGGTGTGCGGATCATGGTCGTTCTCCTCGATTTCGCAGGCAAGCCGGTGGCGTGTCCCGGCACGCGGGAGGCAATCGGCAGTCGTTGAAGGGACGAGCGGCTAAGCGGTCAGTTCTTGTCGCGGTCGCCCGGCGGAGCGCCGATCGCCACGCTCGAGCCGTCGGCGCCCCGTGCGCTCAGGCCGGCGCGGCTGACGGACACCCGCGAACCGTCGGCGCCGCGGGCGACGAGCCCGTCTAGGCCGATCGACACGGCGGCGGCCACGGCTCCGGCAATGTGCGGTGCGGCCGGGGCGACAGGGGCGGTGGGAACGCGCAGTGCGTGCTTGGGTGAAAACAGCACGCGGCTCTCGATCGCCTGATCGGGGTCGTTCGCCGGAAGGCCCTGGCGACGCATTTCGCGGACGTA